>NZ_JAQSDY010000032.1 GCF_029946145.1 Brevundimonas sp. | reverse complement strand
CTGTTCAGCAGTTCGCCGAGCCCGTCGATGTCGATCCCCGAGCTGTCGTCCGCCCCCGCCCCGCCCACCACCCCCCCCCCCCCACCAGCCCCCCCCCCCGCGGGGGGCGGGTCGTCGGCGCGCGGCGCCGACGGGGTGGGGAGGGCTCGGCAAACAAACGCCAGCGTCCGTCTCGCCCGGCCCCTCCCACCCGGTCGCTTCGCGACCACCCTCCCCCGGAGGGGGAGGGAGAAACCGACAGGTCCTCCCATGGAATTCCGGCACAGCGACAAGGCCCTTCACTGGCAGGAGCGGGTGAAGCGCTTCCTCGACGACCACGTCCTGCCGCGCGAGGAAGAGTACCGGGCCCAGGTCCGCGAGGATCACACCCGACAGCCCCCTGCCATGGAAGAGATGAAGGCGAAGGCGCGCGAAGCCGGGCTGTGGAACATGTTCCTGCCCGGCGACCACGGCGCCGGCCTGACCAACCTCGAATACGCGCCCCTGGCCGAGCTGATGGGCCGCCACCTGTGGTCGGCCGAGGTGTTCAACTGCAACGCCCCCGACACCGGCAATATGGAAGTGCTCCATATGTACGGGAACGAGGCCCAGCAGGCGAAATGGCTCGAGCCCCTGATGGCCGGCGAGATCCGCTCGGCCTTCCTGATGACCGAGCCCGAGGTCGCCTCCTCGGACGCCACCAACATCCAGACCCGCATCGTCCGCGACGGCGACCACTATGTCATCAACGGCCGCAAATGGTGGTCGACCAACATGGCGCATCCCAACGTCGCCATGACCATCGTCATGGGCAAGACCGACCCCGACGCCTCGGTCCACACCCAGCAGTCCCAGATCATCGTCCCCGTCGACACGCCCGGCTTCCGCGTCGAGCGGATGCTGTCGGTGTTCGGCTATGACGAGCTGCCGATCGGCCACGCCGAGGTGGTGCTCGAGAACGTCCGCGTCCCGGTCGAAAACCTGATCGCCGGCGAGGGCCGCGGCTTCGAGATCGCGCAAGGGCGCCTCGGGCCCGGCCGCATCCATCACTGCATGCGCGTGATCGGCATCGCCGAACGGTCGCTCGAGCTGATGGTCCAGCGCCTGCTTTCGCGCACGGCGTTCCGCAAGTCGCTGGCCGAGCACTCGGTCTGGGAACAGCGCGTCGGCGAGGCCCGCACCAATATCGAGATGTGCCGCCTGCTGGTGCTCAAGGCCGCCTGGATGATGGACGAGGCGGGCGCGAAAAACGCCAAGTCCGAGATCGCCCAGATCAAGGTCGCCGCCCCGCGCATGGCGCTGCAGGTCATCGACGACGCCATCCAGGCCTTCGGCGGCGCCGGCGTCTCGGCCGACACGCCGCTGGCCGAGATGTACGCCATGGTCCGCACCCTGCGCATCGCCGACGGCCCGGACGAGGTCCACAACCGCACCGTGGCGCGGCTGGAGTACGCGAAACACGGCGGCCGGGGCGGGTAGCGCGAGGGGTGACGACGGGAAGGCCCCCCGCCGTGCATCCCCGCGGAGGCGGGGATCCAGGTTTGAGCTGCGACGACCCTGTCTGAATGAACCGACCCTAAGTCCGACACCGGCGGTGATGCCAAAGCCTGGGTCCCCGCCTCCGCGGGGATGCACGGTGATTTCATGCGCACAGTCCGCCGCCAGCCATACAGGTTTGAATCGCTAACCCGCTGACCCCGCTTCCCTAATCCGACCAACCAGCGTCATTTCGCAGCCGCAGGAACAGCCCGTGCGAGACTCTTCCCCGTCCCGTCGCGGGGGAGGCGCAAAGGCCTTGCGATCTTTGGCGGCGGGATGTGGAGAAGCGGGGGCCCGGTTCCGGTTCGTCTTCGTCATCCCGGACTTGATCCGGGAGCAGGACGAGCGACGCCCGGGGTCTGATAACCAAACGGACGTCAGGGACGAGGGGGATACTCGTCCGGTCCGGGGACCGTGTCGCAAGCACGGCCCGCCCGCCGGAGGCGCTGCGGTAAGGCGATAAAACCGCCACCCGACGCAAGCTTCCGACCAATCTCCGCGCGGAGCGTCTGTCTTTCGTCGAAACGGTACTACTCAACTCTCTTTTCCGGGCGAAAGCCCGGCGCTCCGCACGCCTCCCGCAACCGCTTCTCCGGAAGCGGCGATCACCCATGTCCACACGGAGGCTCCCGCGTGCCGTCTGATCCCGATCCGATCGGCCCCCCGATGCCTGCGCCCTTTGCGCGGCGTGCGGCGCGGTCCATATCTCCGTCCATGGCGATGCGCGGTGAACGGTCCGGACGGCGAGGCGATTCAGTGGCGAAGGCGGCGCAGGCCGGGGCGCCTCCGCCCGCGAAGGACGGGGCCCCGACCTGGCAGGCGCTGGGCGATCTGGTCCGGCTGGTTGGCCGCTCCAATGCGCCGCAGCTTCGCCTCCGCCTGATCGCGGCCATCGCCATGACCTTGGGCGGCAAGGCGCTGGGCGTCCTCGCTCCGCTGGTGCTGGGCGCCGCGGTGAACCACCTGGCGGCGGGGCAGGGGGCGGGCGTCGCCTTCGGCATGGGCTTCGCCGCCTTCGCCCTCGGCTGGGCCTTCGTGCGCCTGCTGTCGGCCATAGCCCCCAACGCCGCCGACGTCGTCTTCGCCCCTGTCCGTTCGGCGGCCCAGCGCACCGCCGCCACCGAGACCTTCGCCCACGCGCTCAGCCTGTCGCTGGACTTCCACCAGACCAAGCGCTCGGGGTCGTTGTCGCGGACCATGGACCGGGGCGCGCGCTCGGTCGATTTCCTGATGCGCATCCTGGCCTTCAACCTGGTCCCCACCGGGGTCGAGCTGGTGCTGGCGGCGGGCGTGCTGGCGGGCAAATACGACTGGCGTTTCGGCGCCGTGGCCGTGGGCGTGGTCGCCGTCTACGCCGCCTCGACCTTCGCCCTCTCCAACTGGCGGCTGGAGCACCGCCGCGAGATGAACGCTGCCGACACCGAGGCCGCCGGCGTCTCGGTCGACGCCCTGTTGAACTACGAAACCGTCAAGTCATTCGGAGCCGAGGCCCGGGCCGCGCGCACCTATGACAACGCCCTGGGCGACTACACGCGCGCCGCGTTGAAGGCGAACAGCTCCCTGGCCCTGCTGAACGTGATGCAGGCGGTGATCATGAACGTCGGCCTCGGGATCATGGCCGTGATGGCGGGCTTCGAGGCCGCGGCGGGCCGGATGGGGCCGGGCGACGTTACGGCCGCGGTGCTGATCATGATCTCCCTCTATGCGCCGCTGAACATCCTCGGTTTCGCCTATCGGGAAGTCCGCCAATCCTTCATCGACATGGAGGAGATGCTGAAGGTGACGCGACAGACGCCCCAGGTCGCCGACGCCGCCGACGCCATCCCCCTGCCGCGTCCCGTGGACGCCAAGGGCGCCTCCCTGGCCTTCGAACACGTCGGCTTCCGCCATGACGCCCGCGCCAACGGGCTGGAGGACGTCAGCTTCCTCGCGCCCCCTGGCACCACGACGGCGCTGGTCGGCCCCTCCGGCTCGGGCAAGTCGACAATCGTCAAATTGGCCCTGCGCCTGCTTGATCCCCAGGAAGGGCGGGTGCTGATTGACGGTCTGGACGCGCGACAGGCGACGCAGGAATCCCTGCGCGCCGCCGTCGCCCTGGTCCCGCAGGACGTGGCCCTGTTCAACGACACCATCCGCACCAACATCGGCTTCGCCCGGCCCGACGCTGACGAAGCCGCCATCTGGGCGGCGGCCGAGGCGGCCGAGCTGTCGAACTTCATCCGTGAACTGCCGGATGGCATGGACACCAAGGTCGGCGAGCGCGGCCTGAAACTGTCCGGCGGCGAACGCCAGCGTGTCGGCATCGCCCGCGCCCTGCTGGCCGATCCGTGCGTCCTGATCCTCGACGAGGCGACCAGCGCGCTCGACAGCCGCACCGAGGCCGCCATCCAGAAGACGCTTCGCCGGGCCCGGACCGGCCGCACCACCCTGGTCGTGGCCCATCGCCTGTCGACCATCGCCGACGCCGATCAGATCCTGGTCCTCAAGGCCGGCCGCATCGTCGAACGCGGCGCGCATCACGAACTGGTCGCGCGTCAGGGCGGGGAATATGCGGCGCTGTGGCGCAAACAGACCCGCGGCGCGAAGACCGACCGTTCCCCGGCCTGAGGTGTCAGGCCTTGGGCGGCAGCTTTCGGTCCGCCACCAGCTTCAGGCTGTCGAGGACCGTCGCCCGGGCCGCCGCTTCCTCTACCGGCAGGGTCTGCAGCAGGCGCAGCGAGCGGGCATGAACGGTGACGATGCGCCAGTCGAAGGTCTGGTTGGCCGGAGCGCCGTCGATCAGGTCGCACAGGCCGCTGGCGGCGTTGCACAGGTCCAGCAGCTCGAACGGACTGGCCGCGTCGATCACGGCGTTGGCCGCGCGATAGGCCTCGTTCAGCCGAAAGCCCTGTTCCTCGAGGTTGGCGGGTGGGACCACCGCTTCGAGGGCGGCGATCTGAACCTCCACGACCGCCATCGCCTCGGCCCGTTTCGATTCGATGTTGGCGCGAGCCTGGGCCAGGGCCACGCCGACACTGACGCCGCCGGGCGAGTCGATCATTTTCGAGAGTTTGGACCGGGTCCGGGCGTGGGTAATGACTGCCATTTATGCGTCGTCTTTTGCGGCCGCCCGCGAGGCCTGTTCTGCATCAAAAGCCGCCTTGCGGATAACGGCGGCGCGCCGTTCCTCTGTGGGCGGGGGCCCTTCGCGGAAGCGGCGATCCGGGCCGAAATAGTCTCCGACCTCCAGGAACGGACGCACATCACGGGCCACCCAGACGATTCGTTCAAGCAGGGTCGAGGCGCTGAACGGCTTTGTGACCACGAAGTTCGCGCCGCAATCTCGCGCTTCCGCGATCTTGGAGCGGCGCATGTGGGCGGCGGTCATGATGACGGGCGCCATGGCGTTCGTCTGGGCCGAGCGGCGCAGCCAGCGGACCAGCTCGTAACCGTCGACGCTGGGCATTTCGCAATCCACAACCAGAAGGTCGATGGGCTGGTCGGCCAGGATCTCCATGGCCTCCGCGGCGCTTTGGCAGGTGTAGCTGGTCCGGATGCCGAAGCCCCGGAGGGCCTGACACGTCAGGTCGAGCCCGAACGGGGAATCATCGACCACCATCGTCGTGGCGGAGGTCAGGTTGATGACCGCGCTTTCGCGAAGGGACTCGCCGACACTGCCCATAGTGACCATCCCACTGGCGACCCGGTACTAATCGCCCGCCACCGTGTCGAATGGCACGCCAGAGTAGAAGGAGTGGTTAACGTCAGCTTGCGCGACCGATCGCGTAAAAGCGGTCCGCGCGCGCCTTGCGCAGCTGCTCGGGGGTCATTCCGGACAGGGCTTTCAGCTCCTCCGCCAGCACGTCGCCCACCGTCGCGATCGCCGCTTCGCGGTCGGCATGGGCCCCGCCGATCGGCTCGGGAATGATCCGGTCGACGATCTTGAGCTCGAGCAGGTCGGGGGCCGTGATCTTCATGGCCATGGCCGCGTCGCGGGCGCGGGCGCCGTCGCGCCACAGGATGCCCGCCGCGCCTTCCGGCGAGATCACCGAATAGATCGAATGCTCCAGCATCAGCACGCGGCCCGCCGCGGCGATGGCGATGGCCCCGCCCGAGCCGCCCTCGCCGGTGATGGTCGCGATCGAGGGGACGCCAAGCGTCAGACAACGTTCGGTCGAACGGGCGATGGCCTCGGCCTGGCCGCGCTCCTCGGCGCCCAGGCCGGGATAGGCGCCGGCCGTGTCGACGAATGTCAGGACGGGCAGACCATACTGTTCGGCCAGATCCATAAGCCGCACCGCCTTGCGATAGCCCTCGGGCCGGGCCATGCCGAAATTGTGGACCACCCGCGTCTGGGTGTCATAGCCCTTCTCATGGCCCATCAGCACGACGGGCTCGCCCCGGAAGCGGGCGAGGCCGCCCAGGATGGCCTGATCATCCCCGAACTGACGGTCGCCCTTCAGCTCGACGAAGTCTGTGAACAGGCCCTCGACGTAATCGACGAAATGCGGCCGTTGGGGGTGCCGCGCGACCTGGGTCTTCATCCACGGATCGAGGCTGGCATAGGTCTTCTTGCGCAGCTGCTCGGCCTTCTGGCGCAGACCTTCCACCTCGGCGTCGAACGAGCCGGAGGTCGAGGAGAGCAGATTCAGCTCCTCGATCTTCGCCTCCAGATCGGCGATCGGTTTTTCGAACTCGAGGTAGTGCACGGCCATAAGGCGTCCGGAACAGGCGCGCCCGTGGCGCATCGGAAGGCGGCGGAACCTAGTCAGGTCAACGCCGGGGAGCAAGCTACGGTTCAGTCATCCCGCGCAAGAGGGTGTTTGCTTTTGACCACCTGCGCCAGCCGGTCGGTGGCGACGTGAGTGTAGATCTGGGTCGTGGCGATGTCGGCATGGCCCAGCAGGGTCTGCACCACCCGCAGGTCGGCTCCGCCGTCCAGCAGATGGGTGGCGAAGGCGTGGCGCAGGACATGCGGGCTGACCCGGGCAGGGTCGATCCCCGCGTCCACGGCTGCCTGATCCAGAAGTTGGGCGAAGCGGCGGGGGGTCAGGTGACCCCTGGCCGCCGACGACGGGAACAACCACGGACTGTCCGGCGTCTTTTCCGGCCGGGCGGCGTCCCGTGCGACCAGCCAGGCCTTGAGCGCCTCCCGCGCCGGCGCGTTGAGCGGCGCCAGCCGCTCCTTGCCGCCCTTGCCGCGGACGATCAGCCACGCCGGGTCGCGGCGCACCGCCTCCAGCCGCAGGCCCAGCAGTTCGGACACTCGAAGCCCGGACGCATAGGCCAGCTCCACCAGCGCCACCATTCGCAGGCCCGCGGCGCCGTCATGAGCGGACGCGGCGGTCAGCAGTCGCCCGATTTCCTCGCCCGACAGGGTCCGCGGCAAACTGCGGCCCTGTTTCGGAGCGTCCAGCCGCCGCGAGGGGTCGTCGGCGCGCCAGCCTTCCCCCAGGGCGAACCGGTAGAACTGTCGCACGGCCGACCGTCGCCGCGCCTGCGTCGCCGGCGACAGGCCCTGTAGCGCGAGCCCGGCGTACCAGGCTTCCAGCCCCGCCTCGTCCCCGCGCATCAGCCCGCCATCGACGCTCCCCTCGGCGTCGGCCAGGTCGCGGCCATAGGCCGACAGGGTATGGGGCGAGGCGTCCCGCTCGACGGCCATCATCTCCAGAAAGGCTTCGATCTGCGGCGTGCTCATGCGTCGTGGCGCTTCCCGACGGCGGCGCTTGGTGTAGAGGATGAGGTTGTCATGCCGTGCCTGTCCGCGCCCCGTCCGTCGTCCAGCCGCCCGCGAGGCCGCGCGTGAGCCATGCCCTGACGATTCCCGTCCATGAACGCACCATAGCCCTGGTCGGGCTGATGGGCGTGGGCAAATCGACCGTCGGACGGCGTCTGGCCAAACGCCTCGGTCTGCCGTTCGCCGACGGGGATGTGGAGATCGAAGCCGCGGCTGGCATGACCGTGTCGGACATCTTCGCCAGCCTGGGAGAGGCCGAGTTTCGCGCCGGGGAGGCCCGCGTGATGAAGCGGCTCCTTGAGGGCCCACGCATGGTGCTGGCGACCGGCGGCGGGGCGATCCTGAACGAGGACACCCGCGCCGCGCTCAAGGCGCGGGCCGTCACCGTCTGGATGCGCGCCGACCTGAAGACCGTCGCCGAACGGGTGCAGCGCCGCGACACCCGCCCCCTGCTGCGTGGCCGGGATCCGCTGCAGGCCCTGACCGCCATGGCCGAGGTCCGCTATCCGTTCTACGGCCTGGCCGACGTCACGGTCGACGTCGCCACCGGGGCCCACGCCGAGGCGGTTGAAGCGATCGTGCGGGCGCTGGACGCTTACTGGGCGGAGACCGCGGCATGACCACGACCCTGTCGGTCCGCGGCGCGCGTTTCGAACCCTATGACGTGGTCATCGGTCGCGGCCTGCTGGCCGAACTGGGCGTCCGCGTCGCGCCGCTGGTCCGGGGCCGCACCGTGATCATCACCGACGAGACGGTAGCGGGGCTGCACGGCCCCGCCGCCCTGGCGTCCTTGCAGGCCGCGGGGGTTCGGGGTCGGCTGCTGACCATACCGCCAGGCGAGAACTCCAAGTCGTTCGCCGAGCTGGAGCGGGTGATCGACCGGTTGCTCGCCTTCGGGCTGGACCGGCGCGACCTGATCATCGCCCTGGGCGGTGGCGTGGTGGGCGATCTGGCCGGACTGGCGGCGGCCCTCTACATGCGCGGCATCGACGTCGTCCAGGTGCCGACGACGCTGCTGGCCCAGGTCGATTCCTCGGTCGGCGGCAAGACGGCCATCGACACCCCGCGCGGCAAGAACCTGGTCGGCGCCTTTCACCAGCCCCGCATGGTGGTGGTCGACATCGACCTGCTGGCCACCTTGCCGGAGCGCCAGCTGCGCTCTGGCTGGGCCGAGGTGTTGAAGCACGGCCTGATCTGCGACACCGCTTTCTTCGACTGGCTGGCGGGCGACGGGGCCGTCGGCGCCAAGGGCGATCCTGCCGCCCTGACCCGCGCGGTCGTCCATTCGGTCGAGATCAAGAGCGCCATCGTCGGCGAGGACGAGAAGGAAGCGGGCCGCCGCGCCCTGCTGAACCTCGGCCACACCTTCGGCCACGCCATTGAGGCCGAACTGGGCTTTGACGAGGACGCCCTGACCCACGGTGAGGCGGTTGCTCTCGGTTGTGCCCTGGCCTTCCGCTTCTCCGCCGCCCGGGGCCTGTGCGCCGCCGCCGAGGCGGAGCGGGTCGAGACCGTCATCGCCGCCGCCGGCCTGCCCACGCGGCTGGAGCACGCCGGCGCCTTCAGCGCCGACCGCCTGCTGGCCCGCATGGCCGGGGACAAGAAGGCCGAGGGCGGACGGCTGACGCTGATCCTCGCCCGCGCCATCGGTGACGCCTTTGTCGACAGGGCCGTCGACCGGCCCGTCGTGACCGCTTTCCTGAAGGCAGAGGGCGCCGCGTGAGCATGGCCCGCATGACGCTGGCGGTTGTTCCGCTCGAAAACCGGCTCGTCCGGCTTGATCCGTTTACGCCGGCCCTGGAGGCCGAAGTCCGCGCGGCGCTGGACTGCGACGCCCCGTCCTGGGACATCATGGTGGGCGCCGCCTACGGTCCGCATTTCGACGGCTGGTGGCGCTCGGCGCTCGCCACGATGGAGCAGGGGACCCGGATCGCCTGGGCCGTCCGCCGCGCCTCCGACGGCGCTGTCATCGGTACGACCAGCCTCTATGAGATCAAGCCGGACTACCGGCGTTGCGAGATCGGCTCGACATTCTACCGGCCGGATGCGCGGGGCGGTCCCGTCAATCCGTCCTGCAAGCGCCTGCTGCTGGGCCACGCCTTCGACGCGGGCGCCGTGCGGGTGGAGATCATCACCGACGCCGTCAACCCCGCCAGCCAGGCCGCCATCCGCAAGCTGGGCGCGCGCGACGAGGGCCTGCTGCGCAAGCACAAGATCACCTGGAAGGGCCGCATCCGCGACACCGCCCAGTTCGCTATCCTGGACGAGGACTGGCCCGACGTGCGGGAGCGGCTGGATACCCGGCTGGCGGCATTTGACGTGGTGCGCTCGTGATGGGCGGTCTGATCATTCGCCCGCTTGAAGCCGGAGACCACGTTCGCTGGCTGCCCCTATGGGAGGGCTACAATGCCTTCTACGGTCGGACGGGCGTCTCCGCGCTGCCCGGGGAAGTCACGCAAACGACCTGGGCCCGTTTCATGGATCCCGCCGAGCCTGTGCAGGCCCTGGTCGCCCAGCACGGAGATGAGCTGCTGGGTCTGGCCCACTATCTGTATCATCGCAGCACCACCGCGATTGGCCCGACCTGCTACATGCAGGACCTGTTCACCGCCGACGCGGCGCGGGGCAAGGGCGTCGGCCGGGCGCTGATTGAACGGGTGTACGAGGACGCGAAGGCGGCCGGGGCGGGCCGCGTGTACTGGCAAACTCACGAGACCAATCGTACAGCCATGCTTCTGTACGACGCTGTAGCGAAACGTTCGGAATTTCTGATTTATTCCAAGCGGCTCTGAGCCGTCAGTCGACCGCCCGGCAGTCAGTGGGGTCGCGGCCTTCCGACGTCCAGGTCGCCATCACGCCCCTGCCGCGCAGTTCGTAGCCGGACGCGCGATACCAGATGCCGTCCTCGGCCCGCTCCTGGAACAGATCGACCGCCTCGCCGCTGGAGTTGCGGACCGTCGCCATCTGGCGAGGATTGTCGAAATCGACCGACAGGCGCTCGCTGTTGTTGCAGAGATAGACGGTCCGAATGACGCGGTTCAGGGCTCGGTCCTGCGCTTCGGCGCCCGTGCGGCGGCGCGCTGTCTGGGCCTCCTGCGCCCGCTCGCGCACTGAATCCCCGTCGGTCGGCGCATCCTTCGGCTTCTGACCGCAGGCGGCCAGGGCGATACAGGCGGTGGCGAGGACCAGGAGCTTCATGCAGACTTTCGAACAAGCGGAGCCGTGGCCCCACGGGCGGACTAACGTACGTCGGGCGCTGCCGTTCCTTTGCGCCGGGCGCGGAAAAAACTCCGTAAGAGGTCGCCACCCTCGGATGCCAGCACCCCGCCCTTGATGGCGGGTTTCCAGTGACAGGTCGGCTGTTCGAAGAAGCGGGGGCCATGCGCCACCGCGCCGCCCTTGGGGTCGTCGGCGCCCCAGACGACCCGGCCGATACGCGCGTGGCTGATGGCCCCGGCGCACATGGCGCAGGGTTCCAGCGTCACATAGAGGGTCAGGCCCGTCAGACGATAATTTCCCAGCTTCGCCCCGGCCGCCCGCATCGCCGCGATCTCGGCGTGGGCCGTCGGATCGTGTGCGCCTATCGGGCTGTTTCGGCCCTCGGCGACCACTTCGCCAGTGGTTTCATCGACGATCACGCAGCCCACGGGAGTCTCTCCCGCGTCCGCCGCCGCTTGCGCACACGCCAAGGCCATGTGCATGAACCGCTCATCATGGCCAGCCATCCCCGAGACAACGACAAGAAGCCGCGCCCGCGTCAAGACGACAGCCGCGACGGCCCCCGCAAATCCTTCGCCAAGGGCCCCGGAAAGGGTCCGCCCAAGCCCGGCGGCAAGCCCTTCTCCAAGGACGGCAAACCCGGTCCCAAGGCTGACGAGGCTCCCAAGCGCAGCGAACGCATCGCCAAGGCCATGGCCCGCGCCGGCATCGCCTCGCGCCGGGAGGTCGAGCGGCTGATCGGTCTGGGCAAGGTGGCCGTCAACGGCAAGATCCTCGACACGCCCGCCGTTCTGGTGACGCGTGACGACGTCATCACCGTCGACGGCAAGCCGATTGGCTCGGCCCAGGCCACCCGCGTCTGGCGCTACAACAAGCCCGCAGGCCTGATGACATCGCACAATGACCCGCAGGGCCGTCCGACGGTGTTCGACGCCCTGCCCAGCGGCTTGCCGCGCGTGATTTCGGTCGGACGTCTGGACCTGAATACCGAGGGCTTGCTGCTGCTGACCAATGACGGCGAGCTGAGTCGTGCTCTCGAACTGCCGACGACCGAGCTGGTGCGCCAGTATCGGGCCCGGGCCCGCGGCCGGGTCAGCCAGCTGCAGCTGGATTCGCTCAAGGACGGCGTCACCGTCGACGGCATCCGCTACGGCCCGATCGAGGCGACGCTGGACAAGGCCAAGGAGAGCGAGGGGAACGCCCCCGCCAACCTGTGGATCAGCGTCTCGATCACCGAGGGCAAGAATCGCGAGGTCCGCAAGGTTCTCGAACACCTCGGCCTGACCGTGAACCGGTTGATCCGCCTGGCTTACGGACCCTTCCAGCTGGGCACCCTGCCGACCGGTTCGGTCGAGGAGGTGGGTCCCCGCGTGATCCGCGAGATGCTGGCCGAACACATCCGCCCCGAGAACCTGCCCCAAGGCAATACGGTCGCCACCCCGGCGCCGATCCCCGGCCGTCGCACCTCGGCCCCGATCGTCAAGGGCGCCTCGGGTTCGGCCATGTCGGATCCCTCGCGCAAGCCCAGCCGCACCCGCGCGGCCGGGGCGGCCGCTGACGCCGCCACCGAACGCGCCGCACGTCCGCCGAAAAAGGCGGGCTGGGCCAAGACGGCTCAGCGGTTCGAGCATCCGAAAAAATCCTTCACCCCGCGCGCCCGGCCCGAGGGCGCAGAAGCCGCGGGCGAACGGCCCAAGCGCGTCTTCAAGCCCCGTGAGGATCAGTTCATCGATCGTCCCCGCGGCGACGCCCGCACAGGCGCCCGTCCGACGGCGCGCAGCGACGAGAAGTCGGGTGAGAAACGCCCGTTCGACCGCAAGCCGGGCGCCAAGCCGCCCTTTGCGGGCAAGACCGGTGATCGGCCCGGCGGATTCTCGAAACCCGGCGGTTCGCGTCCCGGCGCAGGCCCCGCCGGCGGGCGCGGCAGCCCGCGCGGTCCCCGCTCCAGGGGTTGATCCGTGCGGATCGTCGCAGGCAGTCTGAAGGGGCGTTCCATTACCGCGCCGGAGGGGGAGGGCACGCGCCCGACCTCCGATCGCGCGCGTCAGGCGATCTTCAACGTGCTGGAACACGCCGCCTGGGCCGAGCCGCTGGAGGGGATGCGGGTGATGGACCTGTACGCCGGCTCGGGGGCCCTCGGCTTCGAGGCCATCAGCCGCGGCGCGGCCTTCGCCCTGTTCGTCGAGACCGACGAGGACGCCCGGGGCGCCATTCGCGAGAATGCGGACGCCTGGCGCCTGATGGGCCGCACCCGCGTACACCGGCGCAGCGCGACCGATCTGGGCATTCGCCCTGGCTCTGACGGCGAGGCCTTCGACCTGGCCTTCCTCGATCCGCCCTATCGCAAGGGGATGGGCGAACAGACTCTGGCCCGGCTGCTGGAAGGCGGCTGGCTGAAGCCCGGAGCGGTGGTTGTTTTCGAACGCGGCTCCGACGAACCCGAGATCGACACGCCCGGCTATGAGTGGCTGGACGCGCGGGACTATGGAGCCGCGCGCATCCTTTTCCTCAGGGTCCCGCCACCCGCGAAATGATCTCCCGGAACGCCTATTCCTCGTAGCGGGAGAATACGAAGTCCTTGGCCCGACTGCGGGTGTGGCAGGCGTGGCACCGCGTGGCGGCCTCGGTCTGGGCGAAGCGCCGGACGGTCCGGTTACCCGGGCCCATGAAAGTGGCGTAGCCCCAGCCGTCGGTCGTGGGGAAGGCGGCGTGATCCCTGATCATGACGTCCACCCGCTTCTGGGCTCCAGCGCTGACACCCAGGTCCGTCATCGGGCCTTCCCGCGTGTCCTGAACGAGTATCGATCCATCGGGATAGACCCCGGTTTCGTAGCCCTGCATCGCCAGGTCGTTGGCATAGATCGTGTAGATGCCGCCGAAATTGTCGAAAAATCGGCTTGCGGGTCCGACCACCTGGGTCCTGACCTGGGTCCAGCGGCGGTACCCCGTGGGGAAATCGACCTCGGCGGCGGCGGCAGGCGCGGCTCTCGTCGGGGCCATCGCCATGATGCCCAGGGCCAGGAACGCCAGCGAACAGGTGATGACCACGAACGTCAGGATTCTCGTCATCGATTCGGATTTTCTCATTGTTCATCGACCTCGCGCCACGGGGTTGCAGCGGAGCGATCCTGCCGGGGGGCGCCGGGGCCGGACAACGGAGCCGGGCCGAGGTCAGCCGATGAATGCCGATGGGGTGGAGGCGCGCCTAGCGCCGGCCGAACAGCTTTTCGAGGTCCGCCAGCTTGAGCTCGACATAGGTCGGGCGGCCGTGGTTGCACTGGCCCGAGTGGGGCGTGACCTCCATCTCGCGCAGCAGGGCGTTCATCTCGGGCCCCGACAGGATGCGCCCGGCCCGCACCGAGCCGTGGCAGGCCATGGTCCCGCAGACCGCGCCCAGCCGCTCGCTGAGGGCCAGGGCGGCGCCGTGCTCCGCCAGGTCGTCGGCGATGTCGCGGATCAGGCCCTGGACGTCGGTGTCGCCCAGCAGGGCGGGGGTCTCGCGCACCAGCACCGCCCCGACGCCGAACGGCTCGACGATGAGGCCGAGTTCGGCGAGCTCGTCGACGCGGGCCGAGACGCGCTCGGCCTCGGCCGGATCGAGCTCCACCACCTCGGGGGTCAGCAGGGCCTGACGGGTCACCGACCCGCGCGCCATCTGAACCTTCATCCGCTCGTAGACCAGGCGCTCGTGGGCGGCGTGCTGGTCGACGACGACGAGGCCGTCGCGCGTCTGGGCGACGATATAGGTTCCGTGCAGCTGGGCGCGTGCCGCTCCCAAAGGGAAGTCGAGTGGGTCGGCGCCGGCGCCGGATTCATGATGAATCAATGATTGACCATCCAAGGTCGGCGACGCTTCGACGCGCGCCGAGCGTTCGCTCAGGCCGGGAATGACCTGCGCCGTGGCGCTGGCCGGGGCGGCCCAGCCCTGCCAGCCGCTCCAGCCCCGGGCCGAGGGGGCAGAGGGGCTGAAGGCGGCGCCGGCGTGGGGTCGGAACCCGGCCAAGGCGTCGGCGGCGACGGTGGTCGAGGCGCGGTGTCCGGCGCCGGCCAGGGCGTGGCGCAGGGCGCCGACGATCAGGCCACGTACGAGCGCTGGATCGCGGAACCGCACCTCGGCCTTGGCCGGGTGGACGTTGACGTCGACGTAGAGCGGGTCGATCTCGAGGAACAGCACCGCCGCCGGATGGCGGTCGCGGGCGAGGAAGTCGGCGTAGGCCCCGCGCAGGGCGCCCTGCAGCAGCCGGTCCTTCACGGGGCGGCCGTTGACGAACAGATACTGGTGGCCGGCGTTGCCGCGGCTGTAGGTGGGCAGGCCCGCGTAGCCGGTGAGGCGGACGTTGTCGCGCGACTGGTCGATCAGCAGGGCGTTGGCCTCGAAGTCGCGACCGAGCAGGGCGGCCAGCCGCTTCAGCCGCCCGGCGTCGCCGGGGTGTTCGGCGGGCAGGCGCAGGGTGGTCTTGCCGTCGAGGTCGAGGGTGAAGGCGACGCCCTCGTGGGCCATGGCCTGACGCTTGATCTCTTCCGAGATGGCCATGGCCTCGGACCGCTCGGATTTCATGAATTTGAGGCGGGCCGGGGTAGCGTAGAACAGGTCGCGGACCTCGACCCGGGCGCCGTGGGGGCCGGGGAAGCCGGCGGGGGCGACGGGGCGCTGGTCGCCGCCCTCGACCGTGATGGCGTGAGCATCGCCGCCGTCGCGGGGTCGGCTGGTGATGGTCAGGCGAGCGACGGAGCCGATCGAGGGCAGGGCCTCGCCGCGGAAGCCGAGGGTCGAGATGCGCAGCAGGTCGACGTCGCCAGCGTCATCGGGCTCGAGCTTGGAGGTGGCGTGGCGCTCGACGGCGAGGGCCAGCTGGTCGGCCGCCATGCCATGCCCGTCGTCGGCGATCAGGATGCGCGTCAGGCCGCCGCCGTCGGCCTGGATCTCGATGCGGGTGGCCCCGGCGTCGAGCGCGTTCTCGACCAGCTCCTTGATGGCGCTGGCCGGGCGTTCGACCACCTCGCCGGCGGCGATGCGGTTGACGGTCTCGGGGGGGAGGCGGCGGATGAGCATGGGATTCGCGAGTATGGCCCTTTCCGGGGCCGGCAAGAAGGGCAGGGGCGATCGCCTCGCGCCGTCCCCGGATCGGCCTCGCCCATGCGGGCTCGTTGTCCGGGGATGACGAGGTCATGCGGTCTCGCCCTGCCGCGAAGGCGCGACAGGTCGAGCGGGAGGCGTGCGGAGCGCCGGGCCTTCGCCCGGAAAAGAAGGTTGAATACCGTTTCGACGAAAGACAGACGCTCCGCGCGGAGATTGGTCGGAAGCTTGCGTCGGGTGGCGGTTTTATCGCCTTACCGCAGCGCCTCCGGCGGGCGGGCCGTGCTTGCGACACGGTCCCCGGACCGGACGAGTATCCCCCTCGTCCCTGACGTCCGTTTGGTTATCAGACCCCGGGCGTCGCTCGTCCTGCTCCCGGATCAAGTCCGGGATGACGAAGACGAACCGGAACCGGGCCCCCGCTTCTCCACATCCCGCCGCCAAAGATCGCAAGGCCTTTGCGCCTCCCTTGCGACGGGACAGGGGGAGTATCGCACGGGTGTTTCCTGCGGCTACGAAATGACGCTGCCTGTCGCATGATCTCGTGCCAGATCAGCAAGTTGGCCAAGCAAACCTGTCTGGCTGGAAGTTTATTCCTCGCCCATCTCCTGTCGTCATCCCGGCGAAGGCCGGGACCCAGCGGCGCCGAAGGCGATCTGTTCACGCACGCTGGGGCGGTCAGTTGTGTCCGCGACAGCTTCGCGCTCTCGCGCGCCGCTGGGTCCCGGGGTCGCTGCGCGCCCCGGGATGACGACAGGAAGGGAGGCTGTCCTTCGAAACCGCACCACTTCCGATCTGATGAGGAGGAGACGGTAAGTTCAGCTGACCTCGGCCAGGGCTTCTTCGGCGGCGACCCAGGCGGCTTCGGCGGCGTCGAGGTCGGCCTGGGTTTTGGCGCGGGCGCGGGTCAGGCCTTCGAGGGCCTTGGGATTGCTGACCGAGGCGTTGGCCATGTCGTCGTCGATGCGGGCGATCTCGGCGGTCAACTGAGCCATCCGCTCTTCAGCCTTCTTCACCGCATGGCGCAGGGTCGAAGGAGAAGGGCCTGATTTCTTTTCGTTCTTCTTGCCCTTGTTGTTCTGGGCAGGCGCCGCGACAGCGGCCTCTTCCTTGACCTGGCTCGGCTTGACCGCGGCCATCTTCGCGCGGTCGAGGACGTATTTCGCATAGTCATCCATGTCGCCGTCCCACGGCTTGACCGTGCCTTCGGCGGCCAGCCACAGGCGGTCGGCGACCATCTCCATCAGCGAGCGGTCGTGGGTGATCAGGATGACGGCGCCGGAATAGTCGTTCAGGGCGTCGAGCAGGGCCCGGCGGCTGTCGATGTCGAGGTGGTTGGTCGGTTCGTCGAGGATCAGGATGTGGGGCGCATCCATGGCCACCTGGTTGAGCAGCAGGCGGGCGCGCTCGCCGCCGGACAGGCTGGCGACGGTGGTTTCCTGCTTCTCATAGCCGAGGCCCCATTGCGCCAGCTTTGACCGGCGGGCGCTCTCGGGGGCGTCGGGCATGGCGCGGCGGATGATCTCCAGCGGCGTGTCCGTCGGGTCCATGGCCTCGATCTGGTGCTGGTGGAACCAGCCGACCCTCATCTTGCGGTCGCGATGCAGTTCGCCCTCGGACACGTTCAGGGCCCCGGCGATCATCTTGGCGAAGGTCGACTTGCCGGCGCCGTTGACGCCCAGCAGGCCGATGCGGTCGTCCAGGTCCATGCGCAGGTTGAGATTGCGCAGGATCGGCTTGCCCGGCTCATAGCCGACATTGGCGCGCTCCAGCCGGATCAGCGGCGGGGCCAGCGGACGCGGCGGGGACGGCAGGATGAAGGGCGCGACGCGCTCCTCGATGGTCGTGGCCACCGGCTGCATCTTGGCCAGCCGCTTCATGCGCGACTGGGCCTGGGCGGCCTTGGAGGCCTTGGCCTTGAAGCGATCGACGAAGGCCTGGAGGTGGGCGCGTTCGGCGTCCTGCTTGGCCTTGGCCGACATCTGCAGCCGGGCCTTTTCGGCGCGGGCCTTTTCGAACTGGTCGTAGTTGCCGGTGTAGAGCTCAAGCGTGCGGTTCGCGAGGTGCAGGATGTGGGTGCAGACCTCGTTCAGCATCTCGCGGTCGTGGGAGATGATCAGGGCCGTGTGCGGGTATTTCTTGAGGCGGGCCTCAAGCCACAGGGCGCCTTCGAGGTCGAGGTAGTTGGTCGGTTCGTCGAGCAGCAGCATGTCCGGCTCGGCGAACAGGGCGGCGGCCAGGGCCACGCGCATGCGCCAGCCGCCGGAGAACTCGGACATCGGCCGCTGCTGGTTTTCCTGGTCGAAGCCGAGGCCGACGAGGATTTCGGCGGCGCGGGCGGGGGCGGCGTCGGCGTCGATCTCGATCAGCCGGGTCCAGATCTCGCCCATCTCCTCCGGCTCGGCGGTCTCGAGACGGCCGAGCAGGGTGTGGCGCTCCTCATCGGCCTCGAGGATGGTCTCCAGCACGCTGACGGGCGTGGCCGGGTGTTCCTGGTCGACCGAGCCGATGCGGGCCGTCTTCGGCAGGCTGATCTCGTCGCCGCCGGCCGCCAGTTCGCCGAGGATCAGCTTGAACAGGGTCGACTTGCCGATGCCGTTGCGGCCGACCAGCCCGACCTTGGCGCCGGGCGGCAGGGAGACGGAGGCGTCCTCGAGGAATTTGCGGCCCCAGGCGTTGAAGGTCAGGTCGGTGATCTGGAGCATGGTCGGTCGTGATCTCGGGCGGCCGCTGACGCATCGAACCGCCTTGCGGCGCGCGAAAGAGGCAAAATTGTGTGGCGGTTGGAAACCGGGGAGGGCGCCGCTATAAGCCCGCGACCCTCAATCTCCCAACAAGAAGTCACCTCCATGACCGAACGCACCTTCTCGATCATCAAGCCCGACGCCACGCGCCGCAACCTGACGGGCGCGATCAACGCCGTGATCGAGGCCGCCGGACTGCGCATCGTGGCCCAGCGCCGCGTCAAGCTGACCGAAGCGCAAGCGAAGAAATTCTACGAAGTCCACGCCGAACGCCCGTTCTATGGCGAGCTGGTCGGCCAGATGACCGCCGAGCCGGTCGTGGTGCAGGTGCTGGAAGGCCCGAACGCCGTCGCCGCCTACCGCGAAGTCATGGGCGCCACCAACCCGAAGGACGCCGCCGACGGCACGATCCGCAAACAATTCGCCCTGTCGATCGGCGAGAACTCGGTCCACGGTTCGGACTCGATCGAGAACGCCGGCATCGAGATCGCCCAGTTCTTCACCGACGACCAGATCGTCGGCTGAACCAGGTCACCCCGCCGTAGCCTGACTGGCGGCCGGTTCTCCTGACGGAGGGCCGGCCGTTTCGCTGTCCGGGCCCCGCGATCCGTTGAGGACACGCCGGCGCGCGGCCTCGAAGGTGCGGACGAAACGGACCCGCTTCAGGACGGCCTTGGGGGTGGTCTGCAGCAGGCCGCGCAGAACGCCATGGCCGGCCCCGACCACCAGCACCTCGTCCCCTTCGTCCAGCAGCCGCTTCAGCAGGTCGCCGAAGGCGAAGGCGCCGGTCGGATCGATCAGGGGAACCTCCTCGAGCCGCAGGATATAGATGCGTTTTCGCGCGCCGATCCGGTCCAGCGCGTCCTTGACCACGCCCGCGCTGCCGAAGAACAGCGGCCCCCGGAAGGTCAGCACGCCGATGTCGTCGGGCAGGCCATGGTTGGGTGCGTAGCGCCCGCCGGCCTCCGAATGAAGGTCCTCCGCATCGCCCTCGATGATCGGGGGACGGCCCTCGATCGAGGCCAGTCCGGCCATCCGGTGCATGAAGACGAAGGCCGCCAGCACCATGCCGACCTCGATGGCGACGGTCAGATCGACCAGCACCGTCAGGCCGAAGGTGGCCAGCAGCACGGCGCGATCCCCGTGCGAGGTGCGCAGGATCAGGCGGAAGCGGTGCGCCTCGGCCATGTTCAGCGCGACCACCACGAGAATGGCCGCCAGCGCCGCCATGGGGACCAGCTTCATCATCGGCGACAGCAGCAGCATGAAGAGCAGCAGGAAGACCGCGTGCAGCATGCCGGCCACGGGCGAGCGGGCCCCCGAGCGGATGTTGGTCGCCGTCCGGGCGATAGCCCCCGTCGCCGGCAGGCCGCCGACCGCCGCCGAGGCGACATTGGCCACGCCCTGGGCCACGAGTTCGACGTTGGACCGGTGACGCCGGCCGGTCATCTGGTCGCCGACCACGGCCGACAGCAGGGACTCGACCCCCGCCAGCAGGGCGATGGTCAGGGCGCTGGGCAGCAGGGCCATGGCGTTGTCCCAGCGCCAGAAGTCGAGGCTGGGCGTCGGCAGGCGGGCGTTCATCTCGCCGAAGCGCGAGCCGATGGTCTCGACCGGCAACTGGGTGACTGCGACGAGGCCGGCGGCCAGAACCGTGACGATGAGGAAGCCCGGGAGACGGGGCGCGTGGCGGCGCAGCAGCAGAATGGCGGCGACGCAGGCGGCCGACAGGCCGAGGGCGGGCAGGCTCAGGGTGTCGCGCACCGCCCACAGCGCCTCGAGCTTGGGGATCAGTTCGGCGGGGACGTTGGCGGCCTCGAGACCGAGGATGTCCTTGATCTGGCTCGCCATGATGATGACGGCGATGCCGCTGGTGAATCCGGTGGTGACCGGATCGGGGATGTATTTGATCAGGGTGCCGACCCGGGCCAGGCCGGCCGCTATCAGGATGCCGCCAGCCATGAGGGTGGCCATCAGAAGGCCGTCGTAGCCGTACTGGGCGATGACGCCGTAGACAATCACCACGAAGGCCCCGGTGGGACCGCCAATCTGGAACCGGCTGCCGCCGAGGGCCGAGATCAGCAGGCCCGCCACCACGGCGGTGATCAGGCCGACCTCGGGGGCCGCGCCCGAGGCGATGGCCAGGGCCATGGCGAGGGGCAGGGCGACCACGGCCACGGTCAGTCCGGCGATGGAATCCGCGCGGAAGTCCGGCAGGCCGTATCCCTGGCTCAGGACGGTGACCGACTTGGGCAGGAACAGCTTCCAGTCAGCCATCGCGCGCCGCCGTCTTTCTGCCGACCAGCCGGACGCCGCAGCCGACGCCCTGGCTCGGGGCGCCCTCGACGATCAGTTCGACGCCCGCGCCGGAGACGGCCGTCATCACCTTCTCGAGGCTGTCGACCACGGCCCGTACCGAGCCTTCGCAGGCCTCCATCCGCTGGATGGTCTGGGTCGACAGGCCGGACAGGCGGGCCAGCTCACGCTGGTCGATCCCGAGCAGGGCGCGAGCGGCGCGAATCTGGGGGCCGGTGATCATCAGAACCTCTTTGGTGGTATCTGAAGCATCACATGAGCGAGGCAAAACCTCAAGTGTCTTCGACGGACGCCGCCGCCCGGACCACGAGCCGTCGCAAACGAAAACGGCCCCGGCGATCACTCGCCGGGGCCGCCATCGTGTCCGGATACGCCTACCAGATGCGGGCGCGGGCCTCGGGGGCGAGGTATTGTTCGTCGCCCGGCTGGACCCCGAACGCCGCATACCAGGCGTCGATGTTGCGCGGCGGCACGGCGGCCCGGTACTGGGCCGGGGCGTGCGGATCGACAGTGACCTGCTGACGCAGGGCCTCGTCGCGGATGTTGTTGCGCCAGACCTGGGCCCAGCCGAGGAAGACCCGCTGATCACCGGTCAGGCCGTTGATGACCGGCGCTTCCGCCCCGTTCAGCGACATGCGGTAGGCATCGAGCGCCAGCAGCAGGCCGCCCAGGTCGGCGATGTTCTCTCCCATGGTCAGATCGCCGTTGACGCTGGCCCCTTCCAGCGGGGTCAGGGCCGAGTATTGCGCGCCCAGAACGGCGGCGCGGGCCTCGAACCTGGCGGCGTCCTCGGGGGTCCACCAGTCGCGCAGCACGCCGTCGCCGTCGGTCTTGCGGCCCTGGTCGTCGAAGCCGTGGGTGATCTCGTGGCCGATGACCGCGCCGATGCCGCCGTAGTTGACCGCCGGATCGGCGTTGGGATCGAAGAAGGGCGCCTGCAGGATGGCGGCCGGGAAGACGATCTCGTTGCGGACCGGATTGTAATAGGCGTTCACCGTCTGCGGGGTCATGCCCCACTCAAGCGGGTTCACCGGCTTGCCCAGCTTGTTGAGGTTGAAGGCCCATTCGAAGGCCGCCGACCGTTCGACGTTGCCGTACAGATCGCCCGGCTCGAGCCGCAGACCGTCATACTCGCGCCATTCGTCGGGATAGCCGATCTTCACCCCGAAGCGGCTCATCTTGTAGAGCGCCTGCTGCTTCGTCTCGGCGCTCATCCAGTCGAGGCCCTCGATCCGGGCGGTCATGGCGCGGCGCAGGTTGGCGACCAGGGCCTCCATCTGCGCCTTGGATTCGGCGGGGAAGTGACGCGCCACGAACTCGCGGCCCAGCACCTCGCCGAGCGAGGCGTCCACCTTTTCCACGCCGCGCTTCCAGCGGGGACGGTTCTCGGGCTGGCCGCCCAGGGTCTTGCCGTAGAAGTTGAAATTGTTTTCGACGAAGGCGCTCGACAGCCAGGGCGAGGCCTGGTCGATGACGTGGAAGGCCTGCCACGATTGCAGGGTCTCGACCGGGGTCTCGGCGAACACGCGCGCCATGCCGGGGAAGGCGGTGTTGTTGGCGGCGATCAGCACGGGGACATGGCCGATCCCTGCGCCCCGGGCCCAGGCCGACCAGTCGAAGCCGGGGGCGGCGGCGGTCAGTTCGGCGACGGTGGCGGGATTGTAGATCTTGTCGATCTGGCGGTTCTGGACCTGGGTCCAGTGCTGTTCGGCGATCCGGGTCTCGAAGGCGACGATGTCGGTGGCCGCCTGCTCGTGATCGGGCCAGCCGGCCAGTTCGAGGGCCTTGGCGACATAGGCCTGATAAGCCGTCTTCTGGGTCGCGAAGCTGTCTTCCAGATAATAGTCGCGATCGGGCATGCCGATGCCGCCCTGGCCGATGTAGACGGTGATCGTCTTGGGATCCTTCAGGTCCTCGAAGATCTGGGCCCCGAACAGGCTGGAGCCGAAGCCGCCCTGGGTGCGGCCCATCAGGGCGGCGATCTCCTCGCGCGTGTCGGCGGCGCGGACCTCGGCCAGGTCGGCCTGCAGCGGCGAGGCGCCCAGACGCTCGACCGCCGCCTCGTCCATGAAGCTGCCGTAGAAGGCGCCGATGCGGGCGGCGTCGGGGCTGGTGGTCGGATTGGCGGCGCTTTCCTCGATGAGGGTGCGCAGATTCTCCTGCGACCGGTCGTGCAGCATGTGGAAGGCGCCGTACGAGGTGCGGTCGGCGGGGATCGGCGTGTTCTTCAGATAGGTGCCGTTGGCGTAGCGGTTGAAGTCCGCGCCGGGGCGAATGGAGGTGTCCATGCCGCCGATGTCGAAGCCGAACTCGCCGATCCGGGCCTGGGTCGCCGAGGGGATTTCGACGATCGGCGGGGCGGTCTGGGCCTGGGCGAAGCCCGCAGCAAGAGTAAGCGCGGCGCCGGCGGCGCAGGCCAGGAGTCGAAGTCTGAGCATGAAAGCCCCCGTTGAAATTGGCGGCAACCTGACTCAGGCCGCCGTCTCTGTCGCCGGGAAAGACGGCATATTACAAACTTCTAATCTGGCGGCAGAAGTCGGCCAGCGCCCGGGGATAGAGGGCGTGCTCCGCCGCCAGCACGCGCTGGGCCAGGGATGCCGGCGTGTCGTCTGCCAGCACCGGCACGGCGCTCTGGCCCAGCACCGGCCCCTCGTCGACACCCTCGGTCACGACATGCACCGAACAGCCCGCCTCGGCGTCGCCAGCGGTGATGGCGCGGGCGTGGGTGTCGAGGCCGGGGTATTTCGGGAGCAGGCTGGGGTGGATGTTCAGCATCCGCCCGGCCCAGCGGCCCACCAGCCAGGGGGTCAGCAACCGCATATAGCCCGCCAGCGCGATCACCTGGACATCGTGGGCGGTCAGGGCGGCGTCGAGGGCGCGTTCGTGCGCCTCGCGGTCCGTGCCGAACGGCCGGTGGTCAATCTCAAACGTCGCCACGCCCTTGCCCTGGGCGATCGCCAGTCCGCCGGCGTCGGGCTTGTTGGACAGGACCAGTACGACCTCGAAGGGTGCGCCCGCCTGCTGTCCCTCATCGATCAGCGCGGCCATGTTGGAGCCCGCGCCCGAGATCAGGACGGCCACGCGGACCGGCGGAACTCCGGGCATCAGCGCGCCGGCGCGGCCGGGTCGCCGACCGAAACGAACGAGCCCGCCGGACCCGGGAAGACGACGGGGCTTTCGTAGCCGTCCTCCGACACGGCCGAGACGCCGAAGAAGAAGTCGTCGATGACGATGTTGCGCAGGACCAGTTCGGTTGCGTTTCCGGCCCAGCGGCTGTGGGTCCATTGCGGGGCGGTGGTGGACCGCCACCAGACGCGATAGCCCGCCGCGCCGGGCACCGCCTGCCATTTGATCGTGGTGTCGGGCTTGACCGCCCCTTCGATGGTCACCCCCAGTGGACTCGCCGGGGCGTTGGCCAGGGCCGCCATCGAGACGATGTTCAGCCGCGCCACCTGACCCAGATAGGCGAAGTCGACACCCTCGATGGTGTCGCCGTATTCGACGCCGTTCTCGATGCGCAGGTCCTGATGCTGGCGGTCGTAGTTCTCGGCGCCCTCGGAGATGCGCACGGCGGGGAAGCCATGACGCAGCATCTCGACCTGGTCGCCGCCGCGGCCGTAGCGGTCCGTCCGGTAGATGAGATCGACGTCGAAATTGGCCAGATAGCGGTCGGCCATTCCGTCGACGAAGCGGGCGAGATTGCGCGAGGAAGAGTCGACCTCTCCGCCGTTGTAGCGCCGGCGCTCCTCCTGGGCCTCGGTCTCGACGGTTTTCGTGCCCTCGGAAAAGACGCGGACGCGCGTGGTGTCGCGCACGCCTGACTGGCCCTCGGAATTGCCGACGATGTCGTTGTTCAGATTGGCCTCGACGCGCCAGCCCTGGGCCTGGGCGTAGTCAGCCAGGATCTTGCCGCCCAGCAGACCCTGTTCCTCGCCGGACAGGGCGGCGAACACCAGGGTCGCGTCGAAGCGATGCTTCGACAGCACCCGCGCGGCCTCCAGCACCGCGGCGACGCCCGACGCGTCGTCATTGGCCCCGGGAGCGTCGGCGGTGAAGTTCATCACGTCGGTGACGCGCGAATCGATATGGCCCGAGATGATGATGACGCGGCTGGGGTCGCCGGTTCCGCGCTGGATGGCGACGATGTCGACCACCTCGGTCGGAGTGGGCACGCGGGGCCCGGTGATGGTGTCCGAGGGGGTGACGATGGTCAGGCAGCCATTGCAGTCGCGGCTGATCGCCTCGAACTGTGTTTGCGCCCAGCGCCGCGCCGCGCCGATGCCGCGCGTTTCGGACCGCGTTTCGGACATGGTGTGGCGGGTGCCGAAGCCGACCAGGGCCTGAATGTCGGCGCGCATCCGTTCCGGCTGGATGTCATCCGCCAGTTGATGCAGCAGCGCCTGTTCCTGCACCGGGGCCTGGGCCGCCGCGCCCGATGCGAAAATCAGCGTCAGTCCGGTCAGGGCGACAGAAAACACACGCATCGGCGACCTCGCTTGGTGGGAAGGCGGGGACCTTGCCGGGCGGGTCCTTCCGGGTCAACGGCGCTGCGCCGCTTGCGCGGATCGCATGGCTCGGAAACAGTGGCCGGACGCTCGGAGATTTCCTGATGCTCGCTCTTGTTCTCGCGGCCGCGCTCGCAGCTTCGCCCGCGCCGCCGCCCGACATGACGCGCAGCATCCTGACCGACGTCTGCCTGCCCTATGTGACGGGCGAGGCCCGGGACGCGACCGCGCTGGAGGTGCTGGGACTCGTCTCCGCCCCCGCCGCGGACGAGGACACGCTGAATTTCCAGAGCGAGGACCAGGCTTATCTGCTGCGGCTGACGACGACGGGCAGCGCCGACGACGGCAATCTCAACAGGGTGTGCGTCATCCAGGCGCGTCGCGGCGGTCTGGACGGGGTCCGGACCTCGGTCCAGCCGGTCCTGCGCGAACAGGGCTTCGCGCCCGAGGCTGATCAGCCGGCCAACCGGCCGATCTGGACCCGCGGCGGGGTGACGGTTTCGGTGCGCCAGAACGAGGGACGGGCGACGGTGGTCCGGGTGACCTGGAGCAGTCTGGACGCGGGCTAGACGTCTTCCAGCTGCCCGCAGACGAAGGCGACCTCGCCGGCGTTGAGCAGGGCCTCCAGCACGGGCTCGGCATTCTCGGGGGCGACGATCAGGATGAAGCCGATGCCGCAGTTGAAGGTGCGACGCAGCTCGTGATCCGAGATGCCCCCGACCTCGCCCAGCCACTGGAATACGTGCGGCATGGGCCAGGCGGCCCAGTCGAAGCCGGCCTGCAGGCCCTCGGCGATGCAGCGGGGCGGGTTCTCGATCAGGCCGCCGCCCGTGATGTGGGCCGCGCCCTTGACCAGTCCGGCCTTCATCAGCGGCAGCACCGGCTTCACATAGATGCGGGTCGGCTCCATCAGCGCCTGGGCCAGGGTGCGGTCCTTGGCGAAGGGGGCGTCGTCGCCCCAGGACAGGCCGGACTTCTCGATCACCTTGCGGATCAGCGAATAGCCGTTCGAATGGGGACCCGAGGAGGCGAGGCCGATGATGAGGTCGCCCGCCTGTTGGCGGTCCAGGTACGGCAGGGCGTGCCCGCGCTCGACCGCGCCGAGCGAGAAGCCGGCGAGATCGTAGTCACCGCCCTGGTACATGCCGGGCATTTCGGCGGTTTCGCCGCCCACCAGGGCGCAGCCGGCCTGACGGCAGCCCTCGGCGATTCCGGCGACGACGCGTTTGGCGGCGTCGATCTCGAGCCTGCCGGTGGCGTAGTAGTCGAGGAACAGCAGCGGCTCCGCGCCCTGGGCCAGCAGGTCGTTGACGCACATGGCCACCAGGTCGATGCCGACGCCGTCATGGCGGCCGGTTTCGATGGCGATCTTCAGCTTGGTGCCGACGCCGTCGGTGGTGGCGACGATCAGCGGGTCCTCGAATCCGGCGGCCTTGAGGTCGAACAGAGCCCCGAATCCCCCCAGCGACGCCTCGGCGCCGGGCCGGCGCGTCGACTTCGCCAGAGGCTTGATGGCGTCCACCAGCATCTCGCCGGCGTCGATGTCGACGCCCGCGTCCGCATAGGTCAGACCGTTCCTGAGGCCGTCATTCCGGGAATCGGAGGTGTCGCTCATGGGTCACGGGCCTGAATCAGTGGGAGGTTTTCTGCGGCGGCTCTTGCCACAACCATATTGCGCGGGGCTATAGCATCCGAATGACGCCGATCACCACCACCGAGGCGCTTCGCGCATTCTGCGAACGCTTGGCCGACCAGCCCTTCATCACCGTCGACACCGAGTTCATGCGGGAGACGACCTATTGGCCGCGCCTCTGCCTGATCCAGGCCGCGTCGGCCACGGACGCCGCCATCATCGACCCGATGGCCGAGGGTCTGGACCTGGAGCCCTTCCTCGACCTGCTGCGCGATCCGAAGATCATCAAGGTCTTCCACGCCGCCCGTCAGGACACGGAAATCTTCGTCAAGCTGGGCGCCATGCCCAGGCCGATGTTCGACACCCAGGTGGCGGCCATGGCCGCCGGCTTCGGCGATCAGGTCTCGTATGAGGCCCTGGTCCGCCAGATGCTGCGTCAGGAAGTCGACAAGGGCAGCCGCTTCACCGACTGGGCCCGCCGTCCGCTGTCGGAGGCCCAGCTGGTCTATGCGCTGGGCGACGTGACCCACCTTGCGGCCCTGTATCCCAAGCTGCGCGACCGGCTGCAGAAGGAAGGCCGTCTGGACTGGGTCATGGCCGAGATGGAGGATCTGACCGATCCCGCCCTCTATGACACCGATCCGGAAAAAGCCTGGAAGCGGCTGAAGCCCAAGAAATGGTCGGCGAAATATCTTTCGGCCTTCGTCGCCACCGCCGTCTGGCGCGAGCGCACGGCCCAGGAACGCGACCAGCCGCGCGGGCGCATCCTCAAGGACGAGGCCATCGACGAGATCGCGGCCCAGGGTCCGACGGATGCCGACGCCTTCAACCGCCTGCGGTCCGTGCCCAAGGGCTTCGGCGCCTCGCGCCTCGGCCTCGAACTGTCCGCCGAACTGAAGCGCGTTCTGGAGGACCCGGAAGCCCATGCGCCCAAGCTGGAGCGCCCCGCCCACAACCAGCCGGCTCCGCCGTCGGTGGTCGAGCTGTTGAAGGTCCTGCTGAAGGCCAAGAGCGACAACGCCGGGGTGGCGACCAAGCTGCTGGCCAATGTCGCCGATCTCGAGAAGATCGCCCTGGACGACGAGGCCGACGTCGACGCGCTGAAGGGCTGGCGTCGCCAGCTGTTCGGCGAGGACGCGCTGAAGCTCAAGCGCGGCGAGATCGCCCTGGTGCTGAACGGCGCCCGGGTCGAGGTGGTCGAGATCGAGTAGCCCACTCACGGCCGTACAGGTCTGTCCCCCGAATGGCGGGACGAGGAAATCGACATGTCGACCGCAGACCCGACCGGCGACCGGCGCATCCGCTCGGTCGTGATCATTGGCGGCGGCACGGCCGGTTGGATGGCGGCTTCAGCGATCAACCGGCTGGTCGATCCGGGCCGGTTGAAGGTCACGCTGGTCGAGTCCGCCGAAATCGGGACGGTCGGGGTGGGCGAATCGACCCTGCCTCACTTCCGGGCCTTCAACGCCAGCATCGAGGTGACCGAGGCGGATTTCATGCGGGCGACCGGGGCGACCTTCAAGCTCGGCATCCGCTTCGAGAACTGGGGTGCGGAAGGCGAAACCTATTTCCATCCGTTCGGCGTCCACGGAGCCGGCAATGAGGAGGCGCCGTTCCACCACTACTGGCTGAAGGCGTCGCGCACCGCGGATGTCGGCTCGATCGACGACTATTCGCTGCCGGCGGTGATGGCCCGCAAAGAGCGATTCACGCATCCGGCCAGCGAGCCGGGCGCGCTGGGTTCGAGCTTCACCTACGGCTACCAGATGGACGCGGGGCTCTACGCCGCCTTCCTGCGCGGCCGGGCCGAAGCCGCCGGCGTGACGCGGGTCGAGGGCAGGGTGGTGAAGGTCGATCAGGACGAGCGGGGTCTGATCCGCTCCGTGACCCTGGAGCGCGGCGAGACCATCGAGGGCGACCTGTTCATCGACTGCTCGGGGTTCCGTGGTCTGCTGATCGAACAGACCCTGCGCTCCGGCTTTGCGGACTGGTCGCACTGGCTGCCCTGCGACAGCGCCGTGGCCATCCCCTGCGCCCTGAGCCGGGCGGGGACGCCCTATACCCGCGCGACCGCGCTCAAGGGCGGGTGGCAGTTCCGCATCCCACTGCAACACCGGGTCGGCAACGGCTATGTCTACTCCAGCGAGGTCATGGACCGCGAGACGGCCGCCGCGGCGCTGATCGGGCGGCTGGAAGGCGATATGCTGGCCGAGCCGAACCACCTACGCTTCAAGGCCGGCCAACGAACGCGCAACTGGATCGGCAACTGCGTCGCCGTCGGCCTGTCAGCGGGGTTCATCGAACCGCTGGAGTCCACCAGCATCTATCTGATCCAGAAGGCCATCACGACGCTGATAGAGTTGTGGCCGGACCGGATGTTCGATCCGGTCGACAGTGGGGAATTCAACCGGACGATGGACATGGAGGCGGAACGCGTCCGCGACTTCATCATCCTGCACTACCACGCCACCCGGCGGGACGATTCCCCGCTGTGGGACCACGTGCGCACGATGGCGCCGCCTGACAGCCTGGCGGAGAAGATCGAGCTGTTCAGGAGCCGGGGCGCGGTGCGGCTGGACCGCGAGGGCCTGTTCATGCACCCCAGCTGGGTCGCGGTCCTGCTGGGGCAGGGGGTGACGCCTGAACGTCACCATCCGCTGGCGGACAAGGCCCCGGACGCGCGGCTGATCCCGGGGCTGGCGGGGCTGCGCGAAGCCATCCGGCGGGCGGCCGCCGCCATGCCGGCCCACGACGACGCTCTGGCCCGGTCGCAGGGCTGACCGACCGCGATCCGTCGCCATGAAGAAAGGGCCGCTTCTTGCGAAGCGGCCCCGTGATTTTAGCTGACCGTCGCCTTGACGATCTTGCCCGGCGAGCGGGGCGGCTCGCCCTTGGGCAGGGCGTCGACATTGTCCATGCCCTCGATGACCTCGCCCCAGACGGTGTACTGGCCGTCGAGGAAGGAGGCGTCATCCAGGCAGATGAAGAACTGGCTGTTGGCGCTGTTGGGATCCGAGGTGCGGGCCATGGAGCAGACGCCGCGGGCGTGACGCTGTTTCGAGAACTCGGCCTTCAGGTTCGGCTTCTTCGAGCCCGAGGTGCCGGTGCCGGTCGGGTCGCCGCCCTGGGCCATGAAGCCCGGAATGACGCGGTGGAAGACCACGCCGTCGTAGAAGCCTTCCTTCGCCAGTTCGGTGATGCGGGCGACGTGGCCCGGGGCCAGGTCGGGGCGCAGCTTGATCACGACGTCGCGGTCGACGCCGTCGCCGGTGTCCAGGGTGAAGGTCAGGGTTTCGTCGGCCATCGGGCGCGCTCCTTTGTGAATTGTCGCGGGTGCATAGCCCGCAAACCCCTCCGGGGCTATGTGGATGCGATGAGCGACGAAGAAAAGCCCGTAGAACGACGCCGCATGGTGCGCCCGCCCTCGGGCGGGACCGCCGCCGGCCGCGGCATGGGCACCAAGATGAAGACGGCGGACACCAAGTCGATGTCCAGCCAGCAATGGATCAAACGCCAGCTGTCCGACAAATGGTCCGAGCGCGCCCGCGCCGAGGGCTGGCGCAGCCGCGCGGCCTTCAAACTGCTGGAGATCGACGACCGTTTTCACCTGATCAGACACGGCAGCCGGGTCATCGACCTGGGCGCCGCGCCCGGCGGCTGGGCCCAGGTGGCGGGCAAGCGCGGCGCGATCTCGGTGGTCGGCGTCGATCTGCTGCCGGTCGAGCCGGTGCCCGGCGCCATCATGATCCAGGCCGATTTCACCCATCCGGGCGTGGATCAGCAGATGATCGACCTGCTGGGCGGGCCGCCCGATCTGGTCCTGTCCGACATGGCCCACAACACCGTCGGCCACCGTCAGACCGACCACCTGAAGATCATCGCCCTGATCGAGATCGCCGCCGACTTCGCCATCCGCACGCTGAAGCCGGGCGGCCATTTCGTGTCGAAGAATTTCCAGGGCGGCGACGCCGGCGGCGTGCTGGCCCGGCTGCGCGCCGAGTTCGAGACGGTCAAATACGTCAAGCCGGCGTCGAGCCGGAAGGACAGCGCCGAGGTCTTCCTGGTGGCGATGAACCGAAAGCCGCCGGGATCAGGGCAGGCGGGACGTTCGGGAGAATGAGGGGGTCAGGGTTGGATCCGGAAATCCAACCCTTCCCGACGCCTCAGAACTGAACCGGTTCCGGCCGATCGCAGGATTCCGAATAGGAACGGGCGAACTCCGTCTGTTCCCCCCAACGCCATTGATTGCCGCCACAGGTGATCCCGCGTCCGCCGACCGGGTCATTGAAGGTGGCGTCCGAGAAGTACTCGATCTCGATGGAATAGGCAGGATAGGCGGCGACCGGGGCGGCGCCGAAGCCGACGGCGAGCGCGATTGCGAGGACAGCAGCCTTGCTCGCCTGTACGGCAGTCGAACGGATGATTGGCGGGTACATGAACAACCTCCTTCAAGTCCCCCATCGGGACCCGGGTTGCCTATCATAAGTAGTGTTTCTGATCATGCACAATCAGAAGGAGATTGAGGGGGCGCTGTGGACAGATAGTCGTTGGCTCAGGCCGTCAGGGCCGAAGCCCGCGCCGCCTTCCGCGCCTCGATCCGGGTCCAGATGCGGTCGTGGGCGGTGAAGAAGACCGTCTGCACCAGGGGCTCGATGATGCCGATGGCCAGCGAGATCTTCCAGTCGCGGGTCAGGGCGAAGGCCACCGCCACGGCGACAACGAAATGCATCACGCCATAGGTGACGGTCTTGAGCGCGACCTGTTTGAACGAGCGGGGCAGGGCGTGGCTGTGGCCATGGTGGCCGTGGGCGCGCGTCTGTTCATACGGGTCCATGATCTCCAGCCGGGCTGTGAAGGCTTCCGAGGCCTCCTCCAGCCCTGACAGCATCCTGCGCCGCTCGATCCGGTGCCAGACGCGGTCGTGGATCGAATAGGCGATGGTCTGGAAGAAGGGCTCGACCACGCCCACGGCCAGCGCCAGCCGCCAGTCACGCGTGATGGCGAAGGCCACCAGGATGGCGACCACCAGGTGCATCACGCCATAGCTCGCGATCTTGAGCGCGAGGCGGCGGGCGGTGCTGATGAGCGTGCGGACCATAGGTCTCCCAGATGTGGGGCCGGCGCCGCATCCGGCAAGGCAATTGTTCTTATCATCGCGATAAGCGCGGGCGGCCCTTGCGGTTCCATGCCGCTCACCGCTATACGCGGCCCGCAAAACGGAGACTCCTCATGGAGATACGCGAAGGGCTCACCTTCGACGATGTTTTGCTGGAACCCGGCCCGTCAGAGATCATGCCCGCGGATGCGGATGTCTCGACGAAGCTCACCCGCGACATCCGACTGAACATCCCGCTGACCTCGTCCGCCATGGACACGGTCACCGAAAGCCGGCTGGCCATCGCCATGGCCCAGGCCGGCGGTCTGGGCGTGCTTCACCGCAACATGACGGTCGAGGAACAGGCCGATCAGGTCCGCGAGGTCAAACGCTACGAAAGCGGCATGGTCATCAATCCGGTGACCATCACGCCGCAGACGACGCTGGGCGAGATTCGCGCCATCGTGGCCAAGAAGAAGATTTCGGGCTTCCCGGTGGTCGATCCGAAAACCGGCAAGCTGGTCGGCATCCTGACCAACCGCGACATGCGGTTCGACACCGATCCGAACCGCAAGGCCATCGAGCTGATGACCACGGGCGATCTGGTCACGGTGCGCGAGGGGGCCGGACGCGACGAGGCGAGGGCGCTGCTGCGCGACCGCAAGATCGAGCGCGTCATCGTCGTCGACGAAGACTATCGCGCCACCGGCCTGATCACGATGAAGGACATCGAGAAGGCCCAGGCCCACCCCCACGCCGCCAAGGACGATCAGGGCCGGCTGCTGGTCGGCGCCGCCTCGACCGTCGGCGACGCGGGATACGAGCGGGCCATGGCCTTGGCCGAGGCCGGGGTGGACGTGGTCGTCATCGACACGGCCCACGGCCATTCGATCCAGGTCTCGCGCGTGGTCGAGCGCATCAAGCGCGAGTCCAACCGCATCCAGATCATCGCCGGCAATGTCGCCACCTATGACGCCGCCCGCGCCCTGATCGACGCGGGCGCCGACGCCGTGAAGGTCGGTATCGGCCCGGGCAGCATCTGCACGACCCGCATCGTCGCGGGCGTCGGCGTGCCCCAGCTGACCGCCATCATGGAGGCCTTCCGGGCGGCGAAGGAGTCCGGCGCGCCGGTCATCGCCGACGGCGGCATCAAATATTCGGGCGATCTGGCCAAGGCCATCGCGGCGGGCGCGTCCTGCGCCATGATGGGCTCGATGTTCGCCGGCACGGACGAAAGCCCCGGCGAGGTCTTCCTGTACCAGGGCCGGTCCTACAAGTCGTACCGCGGCATGGGCTCGGTCGGGGCCATGGGCGCCGGCTCGGCCGACCGCTATTTCCAGAAGGAAGTCGAGGACACCCAGAAACTGGTGCCCGAGGGCATCGAGGGCCAGACGCCGTACAAGGGGCCGATCGCCCCGGTGCTGCACCAGATGGTGGGCGGCCTGCGCGCCGCCATGGGCTACGTCGGCGCCGCCACCATCGCCGATCTGCAGGACCGCGCCCGCTTCGTGCGGATCACCGGCGCCGGTCTGCGTGAGAGCCACGTCCACGACGTGATGATCACGCGCGAAGCGCCCAACTATCGGCAGGGATGAGCGGGGAGGCTCACGCCATGGACATGACGCCTGAATTCATCGTTCTCGCCTTCACCCTGATGCTGGCGCTCGTCCAGATCGGCTGGGCCGGAGCGGCGCGGACCGCCGAGCTGGGGCTGAAGTGGAACGCCGGGCCCCGCGACGGTGAAACGCCGCCGCCGGGCAAGCTGGCCGGCCGGCTGATCCGCGCCCAGGCCAATCTGTTCGAAACCCTGCCGATCTTCGCCGCCGCCGTGATTATGGCGCATGTGGCTGGCAAGGACGGCGGCCCCCTGACCCTGTGGGGAACGCATCTCTATCTTTTCGGCCGCGTGATCTACCTGCCGCTCTACGCCTTCGGCGTCGCCTATGTCCGGTCTCTGGCCTGGGGTGTGTCGTTCGTGGGGCTGGTCATGGTCATCGCGGCCCTGTTCGTTTGAAAGCCTGAATTGACCCCAGCAGCCCGCCTGGCCTCCGCCGCCTCCGTCCTCGACAGCATCGCCCAGGGCCGCGCGCCCGCCGATGTCGTGCTCAAGGCCTGGGGCGCCGCCAACCGCTATGCGGGGTCCAAGGACCGCCGCGCCGTCGCCGAGCGGGTCTATGAGGTGCTGCGCTCGCGCGGCCGGCTGGTCCGCGCCATGGGCGGGCGCGAGGATGGGCGGGCGCTGGTGATCGGCTCGCTGGCCTTCCTGGACGGCCTGACGCTGGAAGAGATCGAGGCCCTGCACGCGGGCGACGGCTACGGCCCGCGTCCGCTGTCCAAACAGGAACGCGCCCGCATCGAGGCCGGGGAGGGCGATCTGCCCGACTGGGCCGCCGCCGGCCTGCCCGAGTTCGTGGCCGAGGACCTGAAGACGACCTTCGGCGACCGCTGGAGCGAGGAGGCCGTCGCCCTGATGGCTCGCGCGCCCGTCGACCTGCGCGTCAACACCGCCCGCACCACCGTCGAGGCCGCCCGCGCCGAACTGACCGCCGGGGGCCTGACGCCCAGGCCGACGCCGTGGTCGGCGGTCGGCCTGCGCCTGCCGTCCGAGCCCGCGCCGAATGTGCAGGGCCTGAAGGCCTTCAACGCCGGCGAGGTCGAGATCCAGGACGAAGGCAGCCAGATCGTGACCTGGCTGGCCGGATCGGGCCTGAGCTTCACGCCCGACAGCATCGTCGTCGACTATTGCGCAGGGGGCGGCGGCAAGACCCTGGCGCTGGCGCAGATGATGTCCCCTTCTCCCCTTGCGGGAGAAGGTGGCGGCCGAAGGCCGACGGATGAGGGGTCACGCAGTTGGTCCCCAGTGTCGTCCGACAGCCCGGCAGACGGCGGTGAGACCCCTCATCCGACCCGCTCCGCGGGCCACCTTCTCCCGCAAGGGGAGAAGGGAAGGGGATTGATCGCCTGCGATGTGGTGCAGAAGCGACTCGACAACATCCGTCCGCGGCTTGAGCGCGCCGGCGTCGCCGCCGATCTGCGCCTGCTGGGCCCGAACGGCGGCGGGGTGGAGGAATTCAACGGCAAGGCCGACCTGGTCTTCGTCGACGCCCCCTGCAGCGGCTCCGGCGCCTGGCGCCGCCGGCCGGAGGACGCATGGCGTCTGAAGGCCGACGAAGTCGAGCGCCTGCACGCCCTGCAGTTGCGCATCCTCGCCCAGGCCGCCCAGCTGGTGAAACCCGGCGGCCGGCTGGCCTATGTCACCTGCTCGATCCTGACGCGGGAGAACGAAGCCGTCGCCGACGCCTTCGAGGCGGCCCATCCCGGCTTCCGGCCCGTGCCCGCGACCGATCTGCTGGCGGCGAAGACCCTGTCCGACGCCGCCCGCACGGGTCTCGGCGACAAGGCGAAGGGCGGACGCATCCGCCTGTCGCCCGCCTCGACAGGCACCGACGGCTTCTTCGCGGCCCTCTATGAGCGGCGGGCGTGAGCAGGGACTGGATCCTTTCCAGCTTCGGTCCGAAGACCGCCCTCTGCGTCATGGCCGCCGCGCCCGAATACGGCCCGGCGCTGCGCGCGCGCATCCGGCCCCTGATCACCGGCGTCGGTCCCGTCGAGGCCGCCGTGGGCGTGGCCCATGCGCTCGAGAGCCTGAGGGCCGAAGGCGCCCTGCCGGACATGGTCGTCTCGCTGGGCTCCGCGGGCTCGCGCAGCCTCGACCACGCCCGCGTCTACCGGGTCATCGAGGTCAGCTACCGCGACATGGACGCCAGCGTGCTGGGCTTTCCGAAAGGGGAGACGCCGTATCCGCGCCTGCCCGCCGTCCTGCCGCTGGCCGCGGGGCCGGCCGCCCTGCCGACGGCCCGGCTCGCCACCGGGGCCAGCGTCGTTTCGGGCGCCGCCTATGACGCCGTCGATGCCGACATGGTCGATATGGAGACCTTCGCCGTGGTCCGCGCCGCCGCCCGTTTCGGCCTGCCCGTGATCGGCCTGCGCGGCGTCTCGGACGGCCGCACCGACCTGTCCGCCCTCGAACACTGGACCGACGCCCTGGCCGAGATCGACCTCCGGCTGGCCGAGGCCGTTGACCTGTTGCATGACCATTTCACGCCTGCCGCCACGGAGTTCGCATGACCGCCCCCGCTGTTCACCAGAAGGTCCTGATCGTCGATTTCGGCAGCCAGGTGACGCAGCTGATCGCGCGGCGCCTGCGCGAGGCCAACGTCTATTGCGAGATCCATCCGTTCGACAAGGCCGAGGCGGTGGTCGATGAGATGAAGCCGCAGGCCATCATCCTGTCGGGCGGCCCGGCCAGCGTGCTGGAGCCGGACAGCCCGCGCATCGGCCGCAAGCTGTTCGACCTCGGCCTGCCGATGCTGGCCATCTGCTACGGCCAGCAGCTGCTGTGCGATGTGCTGGGCGGCAAGGTCGAGGGCGGGCATCACCGCGAGTTCGGCCGCGCCGAGATCGTCATCGCCGACGAGACGCCGCTGTTCGCGGGCATCGGCGCCGTCGACCATCGCGAGCCGGTGTGGATGAGCCACGGCGACCGGGTCACCGCCATCCCGGAAGGCTTCCGGGTCATCGCCACCTCGGCCGGCGCGCCGTTCGCCGCCATCGCCGACGAGACGCGCCGGATCTATGGCGTCCAGTTCCACCCCGAGGTTCACCACACCCCGCGCGGGACCGAGATCTATCGCAATTTCCTGTTCGGCATCGCCGGGCTGAAGGGCGACTGGACCATGGCCGCCTACCGCGACGAGAAGATCGCGCAGATCCGGGAACAGGTCGGCGACGCGAAGGTGATCTGCGGCCTGTCCGGCGGGGTCGACTCCTCGGTCGCGGCGGTTCTGATTCATGAAGCCATCGGCGACCAGCTGACCTGCGTGTTCGTGGACACCGGCCTGCTGCGCAAGGACGAGGCCGAACAGGTCACGACCTTGTTCCGGGAGCACTACAACATTCCGCTGGTCCACGTTGATGCGTCGAAGGAATTTCTTGGAGAACTGGCCGGGGTCTCGGATCCCGAGACCAAGCGCAAGATCATCGGCCGGGTGTTCATCGAGATCTTCGACCGCGAGGCGCATCGGATCGAGGGCGCCGAGTTCCTCGCCCAGGGCACCCTCTATCCCGACGTCATCGAAAGCGTTTCCGCCTCGGGCGGTCCGTCGGCGGTGATCAAGAGCCACCACAATGTCGGCGGCCTGCCGGACTTCATGAAGCTGAAGCTGGTCGAGCCGCTGCGCGAACTGTTCAAGGACGAGGTGCGGGCGCTGGGCCGCGAGCTGGGCCTGACCGACGCCTTCGTGGGGCGTCACCCGTTCCCCGGACCCGGCCTGGCCATCCGCATCCCCGGCGAGATCACGCCGGAGGCGGTCGAGACCCTGCAACAGGCCGACGCCATCTATCTGGAGGAGATCCGCAAGGCCGGGCTTTACGACCAGATCTGGCAGGCCTTCGCTGTCCTGCTGCCGGTGAAGACTGTCGGCGTCATGGGCGACGCCCGCACCTATGAGAAGGTTCTGGCCCTGCGCGCCGTCACCTCGACCGACGGCATGACGGCGGACTTTTTCGAATTCCCGTGGGACGTGCTGGGCAAGACCGCGACCCGCATCGTCAACGAGGTGAGGGGGGTCAACCGCGTCGTCTACGATGTCACCTCAAAGCCGCCCGGCACCATCGAGTGGGAGTGAGGGGCGGCGGGCATGCGGGGGCGACCTCTGGCACCGCCCAGCAGGGTCACGCCCGCGCTTTCATGGCGACGTCCGAGCCCGCCCCCATGGCGACTCCGACATCGGCGGCCGCGAGGGCCGGCGCGTCATTGACCCCATCCCCCGCCATCGCGACGACCCGGCCTTGCGAGCGAAGCTGTTCGACGACGGACGCCTTGTCCTGCGGCAGGGTCCCAGTTCTCCAGAGGGCCGTCCGCCGTCTGCCAGACGAAGCCGCCGACCGCATTAAGCAGGCTGTCAATCCGGCCGAAACGCTCAACCACCGCGTTTACGGCGGTCTGGGCCGCCGCCGGGTCGGTCAGGTCGACGTTGCCCAACCCCATCCAGTCATCGCTGTCCGCGCGCTCCCCAGGCGTGAAGTCGATGGCGGCCACGGCGTCACCACGCGCCACGGCGGCGACCGCGATCGCCCGCCCGAGCACGCAAGGCGTCGGTAATCCCTGTGACCGGCTTGCTCATCGGGCGTCTCTTTCAGTGTGGCGTTCAGCTTCGGGTGCGGTCGCCGGAGGTCAAGGCATGGGAAGCGCGCGACCTCTTCAGAAAGCCTCGTCTGCGTAAACAGTGCTTTTTCCGCTAGGTTCGTCGCACCTTCACCATTGTCCGAGGGGCATTTTGACACCTTAACTGCTTTCTCCGGGCAGGCGTTCCCGTGTCCGCAGGCCGATATCATGTCTCTTGTTCAGATCGAGAATCCCGACGGCGCGGCGATCGTGACGCTCAATCGCCGGGGAAGGCGCGCCGCCAGGCCACCGGCGTGTCAGCCGGTGGTCACGGCCAGCGAGACCTCGCAGGAGGAGTCCGCTGGCATGGAACACCGCCCGCGGCAGTACCGGGAGGCAAAGGCGTGGGAATGCAATGTCCGGATTTCAGGATCGTTTCGTCATGCGAACAATTGTCTTGAGCGGGCGGACCTGTAGGCTGTGAGTCCGAACGGGTCGTATCGCGTAGGGGCGTGAGGCGAAGGGCGGTTAAGGCGTCGGGAGAGGCTGTGATTTCTGTCTGGGACGGTATCGAAGAATATATTTCGGTGGTGGAGACGGGGAGTTTCACCGCCGCCGCCGACCAATTGGGCGCCTCGAAATCCTTCGTCAGCAAGCGGATCAGTGAGCTGGAGACCCGTCTGGGCGTTCAGCTGCTGAAACGCACAACGCGTCAGGTCTCGATGACAGCCATAGGCGAGCGATTCTACGCCTCATGCCGGGAGATGCGCCGCTCGCTCGCCGTGGCCAGCCATGAAGCGGCCCAGATGCAGCAGACGCCCACGGGCAAGCTGAAAGTGTCGCTGAACGACACTTTCGACGTTAACTTCATTTCGGCCGTCATCGCCGACTTCGCATGCCAGTATACGGGCGTGGGGATCGAGATTCATGCGGGTTCGCGCGAGGTCGATCTGATCGGCGAGGATTTCGATGTCGCCATCCGCTATGGCGACCTGATCGACTCCAGCCTGAGGGCCGCCCGCATCGGATATCTGTCCTTCTGCCTGTGCGCCTCGCCCGCCTATCTGGCCGAGCGTGGCGTGCCCAAGGGGATCGCGGACCTGAAGAACCATGCCTGTCTGTCCGACTTGAGCGGACACTGGTGGTTCAACTCCAGCGACGGTGCGGAAAAGGTCCGGGTCAGCGGTCGCTGGAAGAGCAACAAGGGCGCGGCGCTGCGCGTGGCGGCCGTCCGCGGCCTCGGCATCGCCCAGTTGCCGATCGCCTTCGTGCGCAGCGAATTGGCGTCGGGAGCCCTGGTCGCCGTCGAGGACGAGTGGAGCTATTACGATCGCGAAGCGTGGGCCATTTTCGCGCCCGGAACCCCGGTGCCGGCGACGCTGAGGCTGCTGCTGGATTTCCTGTCCAGCCGCTTCGCCCGGACCCAACTGCGCCCGTGGATGCAGACCTCGCTGGCCGAGTTGGACGTATTCCTCGCCGGCGGGCCCGCCGAGCAGACGCATGTCGCCGAGGTCGACCGATAAGCCGGGGCCATTGTCCGCTCGCGCGAACGCTCAGTGTAACCACGACGCCTTATCGCTGCGTCTGATCTTGATAACGTGCGGGCTCAGTCATCTCCGCCCAGGGCGGGCAGGGGCTTCTATGGTTCAATTTTAGACGTCGGGCAAACCGGCGCTTTGCGAGGAAAACCCATGGTCGATCGATTCCCCATGCCGATTCCCTTCGGTTGGTTCTTTGTCTCCTATTCGGACGAGCTGGAGCCGGGCGACGTCAAGCCGGTCCGCTATTTCGGCGAGGACCTGGTTCTGTATCGAACCGAAGGGGGCGCCGCCGGCCTGGCCGAGGCCTATTGCCCGCACCTGGGCGCCCATATCGGCCATGGCGGGTTTGTCGAGGGCGAGACCCTTCGCTGCCCCTTCCACTCCTGGGCTTTCGACCTTTCCGGCGCCTGCAAGGATATCCCCTATGCGCGCATCATTCCGCCGGCGGCGCGCAAGCCCGGCTGCCTGAAGACCTTTGCGATCACCGAAACCAACGGCGTGGTCTGGGCGTGGTATCATCCGCAAGGCGCGGCCCCGATGTTCGAGGTGGAGGTGCTGGACGAGGTGACGTCGCCCGATTGGGGCGCGCCCATCCGCTATCAGTGGACCTTTGACAGCAACCCGCAGGAGATCGCCGAGAACGGCGTCGACCTGGCCCACTTCAAGTACGTGCACAAGATGGACGCCGTCCCCGAGGGCGAGAGCCACTATGAGGGCCATGTCCGCCGGAGCCTGGCGGCTGGCCAGCGCACCATGGATCTGCCGGACGGCACGGTCCGCACCCTGGATACCGAGGTGCGAACGCTTCAGACCGGCGCGGGTCAGAAGTCGACACGCTTCAAGGGCATGGCGGACCTGCTGCTTCAGGTGCTGGCCACGCCGGTCGAGCACGACAAGGTCGAGCTGCGTTTCGAGTTCCGCCACCCGAAATTCCCCGAGGGCGCGCCCGAGAACGAGATGATCCGCCGCTCAATCGCCGGCATCATCGGCCAGTCGGGCGTCGAGGGCGATATTCCGATCTGGCATCACAAGGTGCACCGCGCCCGCCCGCTGCTCTGCGACGGCGACGGGCCGGTCCTGCGTTTCCGCGAGTATTTCGAACAGTTCTACGAGTTTGACGGCGACCCCGCCGCGCGCGTCGCGGCCGAATAGACGCCTGCCACCCTTTCCTCCACCGAAGTAGACAGGCGTTATGATGGGGATGGTGACGGCATCGGAAAGGCGCTCGCCCGAGCTCGCGCCGGTTCCGGTCCAGCAGTGCTCGATCCGGATCGACAAGGAGGACATCAAATTCTCCGCCGGACATTTCACGCTGTTCGCCGACGGCGCGCGAGAACGCCTGCACGGCCATAATTTCAATGTCGCGGCCGTCATCACCACCCGTGTCGAAAACAACGGGATGACGTTAGATTATAACATCATAAAGCGAGCTCTTCGGGCGCTGTGCCAAGAGCTGGACGAGTATGTCCTGATCCCCACGCTGGTGCCGTCCCTGACCATCAGCACCCTCGGCCGAAGCCTGGTGATCGTCTTCGGCGAGGATGAATTCCGTCTGCCGGCGGGCGATGTCCGGCTGCTGCCCATTCGCAATACGACGGTCGAGGAACTGGCCGCCTACCTGCTGAACCGGCTGGTGGGGCAGGAGGCCTGGTCGGCGCGCTGGGGCGTAACCGAGATCGCGCTGGAGGTCTCGTCTGGTCCGGGCCAGTCAGCCCAGTGCCGCTGGCGGGACGTCGGCGCATGAGGCGCGGCGTGGTGGTGACGGGCGGCAGCCGCGGGATCGGCCTGGCGACCGCGCGCCTGTTCCAGCGGTCGGGCTATGAGGTCGTCAGCCTGTCGCGATCCGCACCAACGGCGCCGGGAGTCGAACATCTGGCGGTCGACATTACCGAACTGGCTTCGGTAGAGAGAGCGGCGGTCGTACTGACCGAGCGTGCGGTGAGCTGGGATCGGACCGTCCTGATCCATAACGCCGCCGTGCATCGACGCGACACGGTAAGCAGCCTGACGGCGCGCGATCTTCAGGCGGTTCTCAGCGCCAATCTGGCGGCGCCCCAGGCGCTGAACCACGAGCTGATTCCGGTGATGGGGTCGGGCTCCTCCATCCTCTATGTCGGCTCGACCCTGGCGGAAAAGGCGGCGCCCGGCGCCGCCTCCTACGTCACCAGCAAGCACGGCATGATCGGCCTGATGCGTGCGACCTGTCAGGATCTGGCGGGCAGTGGCGTCCATACGGCCTGCATCTGCCCCGGCTTCACCGACACGGCAATGCTGCGCGCCCACGTCGGCGACGCGGTGGGCTCGATCACGGCCATGATCACCGCCGGCCGGTTGCTGGAACCCGAGGAGATCGCGGAGATCGCGCGCTTTTGCGCCGACAGCCCGGCGCTCAACGGGGCGGTGCTGCACGCCAATCTGGGCCAGATCGAAAGATGAGCCGGATGTATGTCGTGGGAAGCAAAGCTGTTGTTCGGGCGGACCTGCCCCGAAATCATCATTGTATTCAGTCAATTCGACGGATCACCTCCGCCGCCATTTTCATCCTTGAGAAAGATCATTGATGACCGTCCTAGATGATGCGCCAGTAATTCGTGTGCTTCCTGAAGATGAGCCGGCGACGATGGTCCAGAAGCCGCCCTCGGTCGTCTATTCGTGGATGGTCGTTATCCTTCTTTTCGTCTGCTATACGATCGCGGCGATCGACGCCAAGGTCATGACCTTGATGGTCGCGGACGTCCGTCAGGACCTGAAGCTGGACGACTTCCAGATCAGCCTGCTGCAGGGTTTCGCCACTGTGGTTCTGGTCGCCGTGGCGGCCGTGCCCATCGGGCGCATCGTCGACAACGGTCGCAATCGCGGCAAGCTTCTGGCGGGCGGCATCGTCCTCTGGTGTCTGGCCACGGCGGCCAGTGGTCTGTCGCGGAGCTTCGGCCACCTGTTCGCCGCGCGGGTCGCCGTCGGCATCGGTGAATCGACCCTGGGTCCGACGGCCTATTCCCTGATCAGCGATTATTTCGAGCCCAGGCGCCGCGCCTTCGCGATCAGCGTCTTCGCCCTTGGCTACCCTGTCGGCGGCGGTCTGGCTCTGGTCATCGGCGCCTATGTCCTGCAGGCGGCCAAGGCCTACGGCGCGGTCATCCTGCCGGTCATCGGCCTGGTGCAGCCCTGGCAGATGGTGTTCTTCATCGTCGGCCTGCCGGGACTGCTGGTCGCGGTCCTGGTGGCCCTGATCCGCGAGCCCCAGCGACATGCGTCGCCCACGGCGGTGATCGGCGTCCAGCGAATGACCCTGCGTGAAACCGGCGGCTTCCTGGCGCACCGCTGGAAGGTCTATTCGTCGCTGATCGGGTCGGTGTCCCTGTTGGGGATGCTCGCGATCGGTACGGCCATCTGGTACCCGACCTTCCTGATCCGCACCTATGGGATGACCGCCACCGAGGCGGGCTATTCCTTCGGCATCCTGATGATCGTCTGCGGCGGACTGGGCAATCTGACCGGCGGCTGGTTCTCGGGCTTTTTCATGCGTCGCGGCCACCCGGCGGCCAACCTCAACATCATGACCTGGGTCACCCTGGTGAAGGTCGCGCCCCTGGTCGTCGGCCCGCTGATGCCGACGGCGGGCGGCGCCCTGCTGCTGATGGGTATCGCCACCTTCATCGGCCAAGGCACCAACAGCGTCGCCCTTGCCTCGCTTCAGGACATCACGCCCAGCCGTCTGCGCGGCCAGATGACCGCCCTGATGTTGCTGTGTGTCACCCTGGTCGGCACCGCCCTGGGCTCCAGCGTCATCGCCGCCATGACCCAGTTCGTCTTCCACGACGACGGCGCCCTGCGCTATTCTCTGGCCATCCTGCCGGCGATCATCGGACCCGCGGTGGCGCTGATGTTCGTCCTGGCGCGCAAGCCCTATCGCGCCGCCATGATCGAGATGGGCGAGTGGCACGAGAAGAAGAAGACATGAGCGTCTCGACCCTGCCGCAGGCGGTGATCGACGCCGCCGCCAGGTTCGGGGACGCCCTGGCCATAGTCGACCGCGAACGGCTGACCTTCGCCCAGCTGGAGCAGCGCGTTCTGCACGGCGCGGCGGCCCTGATCGAGGCGGGCCTGACCCCCGGTGACCGCGCGGCGATCTGGGCGCCGAACAGTGCGGAATGGATCGTCGCCTGTCTGTCGGTCCAGTCGGCCGGCGGGGTGGTCGTGACCATGAACACGCGGATGAAGGGGCTTGAGGCGCAATACATCCTCAACAAGACCCGGGCCCGCATTCTGCTGACGGTCGGCGATTTCCTGGGCCAGGATTATCGCACTCTGCTGGATGGCCTGGACCTGCCCCATCTGGAGCGAGTCCTGACGCTGGACGGCGACTGGAACGCCTTCGCCGCGACGGGGCGGTGCCTGGACCGCGCCCGCGCCGCCATGCTGGCCGTCGGCGGCGATGACCCCGCCGACATTCTGTTCACCTCGGGCACGACAGGCCATCCCAAGGGCGTGGTCAGCGGCCACGCCCAGAGCGTGCAGGCCTTCACCTGCTGGGCCCATTGCGCCGGTCTGACCGAAGGCGACCGCTATCTGATCGTCAATCCGTTTTTCCATACCTTCGGCTACAAGGCCGGCTGGTTGGCCTGCCTGCTGAAGGGGGCGACGGCCTATCCGATGGCGACCTTCGATCCGGCGCGCGTCGTCGACCTGGTCGAGGGCGAGGGCATCACCGTCCTGCCGGGGCCGCCGACCATCTTCCAGCAGTTGCTGACCAGCAGCGCCAAGACCGGCGTGACCCTGTCGTCGATCCGGGTCGCCGTGACCGGAGCCGCGTCGGTGGCGCCGTCGCTGGTCAAGCGGATGCAGGACGAACTGGGCATCCGCAACGTCCTGACCGCCTATGGTCTGACCGAAAGTTCGGGCATGGTGACGATGAGCCAGATGGGCGATGGCGTGGAACGCATCGCCACCAGCTGCGGCAGGCCGATCCCGGGCGTCGAGGTGAAGTGCGTCAATCGCCTCGGAGAGTCGGTAGCGCCCGGACGGGAGGGTGAGATCTGGGTGCGCGGATTCAACGTCATGGCCGGCTATTTCGAAGACCCGGAGGCGACGGCCGAGGCGGTGGACGCTCAAGGATGGCTGCACACCGGCGACATCGGCTGTTTCGACGCCGACGGCTATCTGCGGGTCACGGACCGGATGAAGGACATGTACATAAGTGGCGGCTTCAACTGCTATCCGGCCGAGATCGAGCGCATCCTGTCGGCTCATCCGGCTATCGCCCAGGTGGCGGTCATCGGGACGCCGGACGAGCGTCTGGGCGAGATCGGCAAGGCCTTTATCGTCCTGCGCGCCGGGGCCGAGGCCACTGCGGAGGAGATCTGCCAATGGTGCCGCGCCAACATGGCCAACTACAAGGCGCCGCGCGCCTTTGAGCTCGTCGAGGCTCTGCCCGTCAATGCTGCGGGCAAGGTGCAGAAATTCCTGCTGGCCGCCATGGCCGGGAATGAAGGCGCGCGCCATGGGTGAGGGCGCGGTCACGGTCGATCTGTCGGGCCAGGTCGCCCTTGTGACGGGCGGCGCCAAGGGAATCGGCAAGGCCATAGCCCAGGCGCTGCTCGAGGCCGGATGCCGCGTGGTGGTTTGCGGCCGCAACCAACCGGAGACCCTGCCTTCACATGACAGCCGGACGGCCGAGTTCACGGCTTGCGACGTGCGGGCCGCAGATCAGGTGCGGACCATGGTCGACGGCGTGGTCGAGCGCCATGGCCGGCTCGATATCGTGGTCAACAACGCCGGCGGCTCCCCTGCCGCCGCCGCCTCTACGGCCTCGCCGCGCTTCAGCGACGCGATCGTGGCCCTGAACCTGATGGCGCCCCTGCACGTCTCGCAGGCTGCCTGGCGGCATATGCAGGCGCAGCCGAACGGCGGGAGCATCGTCAACATATGCAGCGTCGCGGGCGTCAGGCCTTCGCCGGGCACGGCGATCTATGGGGCGGCCAAGGCGGGGCTGATCAACCTGACCCAAAGCCTGGCGATGGAGTGGGGGCCGAAGATTAGAGTCAATGCCATCATCGTCGGCCTGATCGCCACCGAAGGCGCCACGGATCATTACGGCGCGGGTCATGGCGCGATCGCTGAGGCTTTGCCGCTGAAGCGGATGGGCGCCGGGCGTGACATCGCCAACGCCGTCCTCTTTTTCGCGTCGCCGCTGGCGTCCTACGTCAGCGGCGCGCGGCTGGCCGTCGACGGCGGCGGAGAGCGACCCTCCTTCCTCGATCTGGTCTGAGGCTCCGGGCGGGTCCAGGACCGGCCCTCGCCGTAGTTGTTCCGCGGCCGGGCGCTCCTTCCCCTTCACCATCCCGGCGGAGGCCCGGATGGTGAAGGGGAAGATTTCCGCGGGCTCGGTCAGCCGCGCTCGGCGCCGCGGGCTTCACGGGGCAGGCCGAGGCTGCGCTCGGCTATGATGTTGCGCTGGATCTGGTTGGTGCCGGCGTAGATGGTCTCGGCGCGCGACATCAGATGCATCTTGGTCAAGGCACTGAAATCGGCTTCACCTTCCCCGACCTGACCGGGCAGACCCTGAACATCCATAGCCAGCTCGCCCAGCGAGCGACGCCAGTTGGCCCAGTAGAGCTTGTAGGTATAGGCGCCGGAAGTCGGCGTCTGCGGGTCCTTGTTGGCCAGCATCCGCAGGGCGCTGGCGCGCATGACGGTCAGGCCGACATGGGCCTTGGCCAATCGCTGGCGGATCAGGGGCGAGCGCGCCGCGCCGTTGGCCTTCGCCAGCGCGACCAACTCATCCAGGTCGTTGCGGAAATGCATCTGCTGGCCGAGAGTCGAGACGCCGCGCTCGAAGGCGAGGGTGGCCATGGCGACCTTCCAGCCTTCGCCCGGCTGGCCGACAATGTTCTCGGCGGCTGTTTCAGCGTTGTCGAAGAAGACCTCATTGAACTCGGCCTCGCCGGTCATCTGGCGGATGGGCCGGATGGTGACGCCCGGTTGATCCATGGGCACCAGAAGATAGGCGAGGCCGCTGGCGCCGCGCGTGCCGGAATCGGCGCGGCAGATGACGAAGACCCAGTCCGAGAACTGCGCCATCGATGTCCAGACCTTCTGGCCGTTGATGATCCAACGGCCGTTCTTCAGCCAAGCGGTCGTGCGCACATTCGACAGGTCGGACCCGGCGTTCGGCTCCGAATAGCCCTGGCACCAGATGTCGGCGCCAGAGGCGATGCCGGGCAGGAACTGCTTCTTCTGCTTTTCCGTGCCGTGCAGCAGTATGGTCGGACCAGCCAGTTCGATGCCGATGTGACCGATGCGCGAGGGGGCTTTGGCGCGGGCGTATTCCTCGGCGAAGATGACCTGTTCGGCGATGCTGGCGTCGCGACCGCCCCAGGCCTCGGGCCAGCCGATGCAGCCATAGCGCGCCTTGCCCAGCGCCGCTTCCCACGCCCGGCGTTCCGGAATGGCGTCGACGTGATTGTTCAGCCCGCGGAGGGGAGCGAAGGGACCGGACAGCTGGTCATCCAGCCAGGTCGCGACCTGTTGGCGGAAACCCTCGTGTTCGGGTGCGAAATTACGGCTCATTCCAGCCCCCTATATGGCTTCGGCGATGGTCAGGGCCAGGCCGTCCAGGGCGTCGCTCATCTGGATCTGGCAGGCGAGGCGAGAGTTGGGACGGACCTCGATCACCTCGCCGATGGCCTCGATCATCTCGCGCTCTTCGTCCTTCGGCTCGGTCAGCTCGGCCAGCCAGGCCTCCTCGACATAGACATGGCAGCTGCCGCACGAGCAGGCGCCGCCGCAGGTGCCCTCGACCGTGGTTCCTCCGTCGCGCAGCACTTCCATCAGGCGGCGGCCGGGCTGGGCCTCCAACGTCAGCGACTCCCCGTTCTGCTGGGTCACGAAGATCTGGGCCATCAATACACCTCGAACAGGGCGGCGGCGCCCATGCCGCCCCCGACGCACATGGTCACCACGGCGCGTTTGACGCCGCGACGCTTGCCTTCAAACAACGCGTGAGCGGCGGTGCGCACACCGGTCATGCCGAACGGATGGCCTACCGCGATGGCCCCGCCGTCGACATTGAACAGGTCCGGATCGATTCCCAAGGTGTCGCGACAATAGACCGCCTGGCAGGCAAAGGCCTCGTTCAACTCCCACAGGTCGATGTCAGACACCTTGAGCCCATGGCGGGCCAGAAGCCGGGGCACGGCGAAGACAGGGCCGATGCCCATTTCGTCGGGACCGCAGCCCGCGACGCTCATGCCCAGACAGGCGCCGAGGGGCGTCAGGCCGGCGCGGGCGGCGGCGGCGGCCTCCATCAGGACCACCGCGGCGGCGCCGTCGGACAGCTGCGAGGCGTTTCCTGCCGTGATGTGGCGGCCCTGTTTGATGATCTCGCCATCCTTGAAGACCGGCTCCAGCCGGGCCAGGTCCTCGAGCGTGGTCGAGGCGCGCGGGCCCTCGTCGGCGGTGAGGGTGACCGTCTCATGGCTGATCGCGCCAGTGGCCTTGTCGACCACCTGTTTGCGCGTCGTCAGCGGCGCCAGTTCGGCGGCGAAGCGACCGGCGGCCTGGGCGGCCGCAGTGCGCTGGTGGCTCTCGAAACCATACCGGTCCTGCGCCTCGCGACTGATCCCGTAGCGGTCGGCGACGATCTCGGCCGTCTCGATCATCGGCAGATACATGCGCGGCGAACGGGCGATGACGCTCTCGTTGCGGGCGCGATAGGCGTTCTTGTGCTTGTTCTGGGTCAGGGTGATCGATTCGACCCCCCCCGCGACAACGACCTCCATGCCGTCGTCGCTGATCTGTTTCGAGGCCGTGGCGATGGCCATCAGGCCCGAGGCGCACATCCGGTCCAGGGCCATGCCCGCGACGCTGTCGGGAAAGCCGGCCGCGGCGGCGGTCAGGCGGCCGATGTTGTAGCCCTGGGTGCCCTGCTGGGCGGCGCAGCCGACGATGACGTCCTCGATGCTGGCGGGGTCCAGGCCCGCCCGCCTCACGGCCTCGGCTACGACATGGCCGGACAGGGCCGTGGCTTCGGTGTCGTTAAAGGCGCCGCGATAGGCCTTGGCGATCGGGGTGCGGGCGGCGCTGACGATGACGGCTTGGCGCATGAAATCTCTTTACGGATAGTAGCGACTGATGGCGTCGAGAACGCAGGCCGGCCTGGCCTCGCCTTCGATCTCGACGGTGATGCGGACCGTCGCCTGAACAGACCCCCCCTTGGCCTCTTCGGCGCGGAGCAGCAGACCCGAACCGCGCAGGCGCGATCCGACCCGGACGGGGGCGAGGAAGCGGATGTTGTCGCAACCCACGTTCACCCCCATCGAAATGCCCCGCACCTCGATGATCTGGGGAAGGAAGAGGTTGGCCAGGGAGACCGTCAGATAGCCGTGGGCGATCGTCGCGCCGAACGGGCCCGTCCTGGCGCGTTCCGGATCGACGTGGATCCACTGGTCGTCGCCGGTGACCTGAGCGAAGCCGTCGATCCGGTCCTGATCAATCCGCACCCAGTCGCTCACGCCCAGCGGCGCGTCGACCCGGCCCAGCAGTTCGTTCGCCGTCTCGAACACGACCATGTATCAGGCCCGCTGGCTGGAGACCGACAGCACTTCGCCGGTCATGTAGGAGGACAGGTCCGAGGCCAGGAACAGGATGGCGTTGGCCACTTCCCAAACTTCCGCCGGGCGGCCGAACGCCTCCTGCGCGGCGAGGGTCTCGAGCAGTTCCGGCGTCGTCACCTTCGCCAGGAAGGCGTGCATGGCGATGGAGGGGGCGACGGCGTTGACGCGGACGCCGTGGTCGGCCGCTTCCAGCGCCGAACAGCGGGTAAAGGCCATGACGCCGGCCTTGGCGGCGGCATAGTGGGCCTGAAGCTTCTGCGCCCGCCAGCCCAGGACCGAGGCGTTGTTGATCACGGCCCCCGAGCCTTGCGCGTACATGATCGGCAGGAAGGCGCGGCTCATGCGGAAGACGCTGGTCAGGGTCACGTCGAGGACGCGTCCCCACTCGTCGTCGGCCATGTCGACCACGGCGGCCGAGCCGCCTAGACCGGCATTGTTGACCAGAACGTCGACGCGGCCGAGTTCCGCGACCGAACGGGCGGCGAGGGCCTGGACCTCCGCCTCGATGGTGACGTTGCAGAGCTGGGTCGCCGGGCGTCGTCCGACAGCGGCCTCGATCGCGTCGGCGGCCTCGTTCAGGCGGCGCTCATGCAGATCGCTGATCAGCAGGCTCGCGCCTTCCTCGGCGAAGCGCCTGGCAACGGAAAAGCCGATGCCGGTGCCGGCGGCGGCGGTGATGACGGCCGTCTTGCCCTGCAACAGGTTGCGGGCGACCGGATAGGGCGGAGGAGGGGTCATGCGCTGGTTTCTGGAGCCTCGTCCAGACCGATCAGGCTGGCGACGGATTCATAGTGATGGGACGGGCCGCCCAGCAGGGCGGCGCTGGCGCGGGCGCGCTTGAAATAGAGATGGGCGTCGTGCTCCCAGGTGAAGCCGATGCCGCCATGGATCTGGATGGTGTCCCCCGCGCATTGCAGGAAGGCTTCGGAACAGCAGGCTCCGGCGGTGGCGGCCGCCTCGGCCATCGCGTCGGGCACGTCCAGCAGGCGCACGGCGTAGTAGAGGGCCGAGCGGGCGGATTCGACGGCCAGCATCATGTCGGCCAGCTTGTGCTTGATGGCCTGGAACGAGCCGATGACCCGGCCGAACTGAACGCGCTGTTTGGCGTATTCGGTGCTGATTTCCAGCGCCCGCTCGGCCCCGCCCAACTGTTCGGCGGCCAGCATCACGGTTCCGACCGCCAGCATCCGGCGCACGGCGGCGGCGGCCGTCCCGGGCGCGCCCAAGAGGGAGTCGTCTCCGACGCGGGCCTGATGGAAGTGCACGCGGCTGAACGGCCGGGTCAGATCGAGACTGGTCAGGCGCTCGATGCTGATCCCCGGCGTGTCGGCGGCGACAGCGAGCAGGCTGAGACCGTCCCAGCCCGTCGTGCCAGCCGTACGCGCGATGACGATCAGCAGGTTGGCGGCGTGGCCCATCAGCACGTATTCGGCGGTTCCGTTCAGCCGCCAGCCGTCGCTGTCCGGCTCCAGACGGATCGCGACGTCGGACGGGACGGGCGCACCGGTGGCGCCGGTCAGACAGACGGCGGCGCGGATCCCGCCCTCGATCAGGCGGGGCAGGAACTCCGCCTGTCGCGCCTCGCAGCCCGCCGACATGAGGGCGGGCAAAGCCAGGCCGAGGGTCGGAAACAGCGGGGCCGCCGTCAGAGTGCGGCCGACCTCTTCATGCAGGATGGCCAGTTCGACCAGGCCGAGGTCGCTGCCGCCGAACCTCTCGGGCGCAGCGACGCCCAGCCAACCCATCTCCTGGGCCATGGCGCGCCACTGTTCGGGATCCCAGCCGTCGGCGGATTCGATGGCGGCGCGCAGGCGCGCGGAACTGCCGTGTTCGTCCAGAAACGCCCGGGCGCTTTCGGCGATGGCCTGTTGTTCGTCGGTAAGGGTGATGTTCATGCGCCCGCCCTCAGCCGGCGCCATAGACGGGTTGTGGCGGGGTGCGCCGGGCCAGCAGCTCGCTGACCACCGGGCCGACCTCTGACGGATCCCAGCGGCGTCCCTGGTCTATGGCGGGGCCGTTGCGCCAGCCTTCGGACAGCATGATCCGCCCGCCCTGCAGCTCGAACACCTGTCCCGTCACTCCGGCCGAATCCGCGCTGGCCAGCCAGACCACGGTGGGGGCGACATTGGCGGGGTCGTTGGCGTCGAATCCGTCCTCAGGCGCCTGCATGGCGTCGGCGAAGGCGGTCTCGGTCATCCGGGTCCGCGCCGCCGGGGCCAAGGCGTTGGCGGTGATGCCGTAACGGCCCAACTCCGCGGCCTGGACCAGGGTCAGGCTGGCGATGCCCCCCTTGGCCGCCGAATAGGCGCTCTGGCCGATCGAGCCCTGAAGGCCCGCGCCGGACGAGGTGTTGATGATGCGGGCGTCGGGGTCATGCCCCTGTTTCTGCTTGGCCCGCCAGTAGTCGACGGCGGCGCGGCTGAGGCAGAAATGGCCGCGCAGGTGGACGCGCAGTACGGCGTCCCATTCGTCGGGCGTGCAAGAGACGAACATCCGGTCGCGGACAAAGCCGGCGTTGTTGACCACGGCGTGCAGGTCGCCGAAGGCGTCGAGCGCCGTCCGGACCATGCGCTGGCCCGCTTCGACCTCAGTAACGTCGTCGCTGTTGGCGATGGCCTCGCCGCCAGCCGCGACGATCTGATCGACTACCGCCTGGGCCGCGCCGGTGGTCTGACCGGCCTCGCCGTGCGCGCCGACGTCCAGATCATTGACCATGACCCTGGCTCCCTCGGCCGCCAAGGCAAGGGCATAGGCGCGGCCCAACCCCCGACCTGCGCCCGTGACGATGACCACCCGGCCTTCACAGATACCGAACATGGACGCTTCCCTCACAGCCGCTCGATGATGGTGACATTGGCCTGACCGCCGCCTTCGCACATGGTCTGCAGGGCGTATCGGCCGCCCCGGCGCTCAAGCTCGTTGAGCAGGGTGGTCATGATGCGCGCCCCGGTCGCCCCCAGTGGGTGGCCCAGGGCGATGGCCCCGCCGTTGACGTTGACCCGGTCGCGGGGAACGCCGAGCTCCTTCATCCAGGCCATGGCGACCGATGCGAAGGCTTCGTTGCATTCGAACAGATCGACGTCCTCAATCCTCAAGCCCGTCTTTTCGAGGGCATGGCGGGTGGCCGAGATCGGCGCGGTCAGCATCCAGATCGGATCGTCGGCGCGCACGGAGATGTGGTGGACGCGGGCCCGCGGCGTGAGCCCGTGATCCTTCACGGCCCTGGGAGAGGCGAGCAGCAGAGCGGCGGCGGCGTCGGCGGTCTGGCTGGCCACGGCGGCGGTGATGCGGCCGTCGGGGATCAGCGGCGCCAGGGTCGCCATCTTCTCCAGCGAGGTCTGACGCGGGGTCTCGTCGCGCGTGACGTCTTCCAGCGGGATGATCTCGTTGTCGAAGCGCCCCGCCGCGGCGGCGTCCAGCGCGCGCTGATGGCTTTCCAGTGCGAACTGCTCCATCTCGGTGCGGCTGATTTCCCACCTGTCGGCGATCATTTCGGCCGAGCGGAACTGGCTGACCTCCTGATCGCCGTATCGCTTCAACCAACCGTTCGAACCACGGAAAGGGTCGGCGAAACCATAGGCCTGACCGGCCAGCATGGCGGCCGAGATCGGGATGGCGTTCATGTTCTGGACCCCGCCGGCGACGACCAGATCCTGCGTCCCGCTCATTACGCCCTGGGTCGCGAAATGCACGGCCTGCTGAGCCGAGCCGCACTGGCGGTCGATGGTCACGCCGGGCACATGTTCGGGCAGGCCCGCGGCCAGCCAGCAGGTTCGGGCGACGTCGCCGGCCTGAGACCCCAAGGTGTCGCAGCAGCCGAACACCACGTCCTCGACGGCGGCGGGATCGACGCCAACGCGGGCCATCAGGGCCGACAGGACGTGGGCGCCCAGGTCGGCGGAATGGACGTGGGCCAGGCCGCCCTTCTTGCGCCCGACAGGGGTGCGGACGGCGTCGATGATATAGGCCTCATGCGGCATCGGCGGCGACTTCCTTCAGGGCGGTCCAGGCGAAGCTGTGGTCGATGTCGGCAGCTGAGATGGCGTGGGCCCTGACGCGGGCGCGGTGGAAGCTTTCGTCGCCCCAGACGCCGGAGAGGGCGAGGGCGCGTTTCAGCAGGAAGTGGACGTCCACTTCCCACGAATAGCCCATGGCCCCGTGCACCTGGATGGCGGTGCGGGCGGCCAGCGACGCGGCCTCGGCGGCGGCCAGCTTGGCGTGCGAGGCGCGGGCGCGCGACAGGGCGTTGTCGGCAGCCCGCTCGGCGGCGGCGGCGAAGACGACGGGTCGGGCGAATTCGATCTTCACCTGGGCCGTGGCCAGCAGATGCTTCACCGCCTGATTGACGCCGATGGGCTTGCCGAACTGGATGCGTTCCTTCGCATAATCGACGGCCAGTTCGACGCTGCGCTCCGCAAGTCCAATGGACTGGGCGGCGGCGAAGATGGCGCCGCGCTCAAGAGCCGTGGCCAGCAATGGGGCCGCCGTCCGGGAATCCGCGACCAGCGTGTGCGTCGATGGCGTCCAGATGACGTGCGACAGGCGGCGGAAAGGGTCGATGCCGGGCTGGGCGATCAGCTCGACGACCGGGGACTCGACCAGATGCAGGGCGCCGTCGTGAACCAGAAGCAGGGCGGCGGCCGTGTCGGCGTCGGCTACGAATGGGTTCGACGGGTGGCTCAGAGCCACGGTCACCTCGCCCGTCAGCGTCCTGTCCAGCCATGCGCAAGCGCGCGGATGATCGATGGCGGCCAATAGCGGCAGGACCACGCCCGTCTGTTCGACGAGCGGCTCGGGCAGGGCGGCGTGGCCGCAGGCTTGGGCGATCAGGACGAAGTCGGTCTCATCCAGACCGAGGCCGCCCTTGGCATCGGGGACCATGAGGCCGGTCAGGCCCAGATCGAGGACCTGGCGCCAGCGGTCGCCGTCGCGGGCCGCACCGCTGTCGATCAGTCGGCGCAGGTGCGCGGCGGTGCATTCGGCCCGCAGCAGGTTGCGGACGACCTCGGCGAAGGCCTGTTGTTCGTCGGAGAAGGCGAAATCCACGATCAGCCCCTCGGTAGTCCGAGCAGGCGCTCGGCGACAATATTGCGCTGGATCTCATTGGATCCGGCGTAGATTGGCCCGGCCAGCGAGAACAGATACCCGCCCAGCCAGTCACCCACGTCCCCGGCGTCGGGCCCGTTCGCCAGCAGTTCGGCGCGCGGCCCCAGGACCGCCAGCGCAGTCTGGTGCAAGGCGATGTCCATCTCGGACCAGAAGATCTTGTTGCAGCTGGCCTCGGCCCCGATCGACCCGCCAGCCGACAGGCGACAGGCTGTCGAATAGATCGACAGGGCATAGGCCTCGGCGTCCATCCAGGCCTGGGCCACGTCGCGGCCCAGCGCCGGATCGACCTCGTCCCGGTGGCGAACATAGAGAGCGGCCAGACGGCGCGCGGCCTGCTGATAGCGGGCCGGGCTGCGCAGCATCAGTCCGCGCTCGAAGCCGGCGGTGGCCATGCAGACGTGCCAGCCTTGTCCCTCGTCGCCCAGACGGTTGGCGGCAGGCACGCGGGCGTTCTCCAGGAAGATTTCGGCGAAACCGGCCTCGCCGTTGATCTGCGGGATGGGCCGGACGAGGACGCCGGGGGTCTTCAGATCCATCAGCAGGAGGGACAGGCCCTTGTGGCGCTGTGAGCCCGCCTCTGTACGGACCAGGACGAAAGCCCAGTCGGCGAAGACGGCGCGCGACGACCAGATCTTGTGGCCGTTCAACACATAGTCATCGCCGTCCAGGACGGCGGTGGCGGCGACGGCGGCCAGATCGCTGCCTGCCTGGGGCTCCGACCAGGCTTGGGCCCAGATTTCATCGCCGGCGGCCATGGCGGGCAGGAAACGCGCCTTCTGCTCGACCGTGCCGAACTCCATCAACGTCGGGCCCAGCAGGAAGATGCCGTTCTGATTGACCCGACCGGGCGCGCCGGCGCGGTAGTATTCTTCCTCGAAGATCAGCCACTGGACCAGGTCCAGCGCCCGCCCCCCATAGGCCTTGGGCCATGTGACCATGCCGAAGTTGCCCTGGCTCAGTGTGCGCTCCCATTCGCGGTGGGCGGCGAAGCCCTCGGCGGTGTCGAAGGAGGGCAGAGGGTCGGCGGGCACATGGGCGGCCATCCAGGCGCGTACCTCGTGCCGAAAGGCCGTCTGCTCAGGGGTAAAACTCAGGTTCACTGGTTGACCTTCAGAATTTGGCGGTCTGGTTCTGATGGACGAAGGCGTCGCGCGACGCCTGGCTGTCCGGGTGCATGTACATTTCCAGGGTGAAGCCCTGTTCGAAGCGGTAGCCGTGGTCGACGTCGCGCGGCTCCAGCCCGTTCAGCGCCTGTTTGGCGAGGATCACGGCCGTGCGGCTCTTGGAGGCGATGATGCCGGCGAAGGCGCGCGCTTCGGCATACAACTGATCACGCGGGACCAGCTTCTGGACCCCGCCGAGGCGCCAGGCGTCCTGGGCCGTGATCTTGCCGCCGGTGAAGAAGGCGGCGCGCACGACGGGCAGGGGCAGCATTCGCGACAGGTGCGACGCGCCGCCCATGGCGCCCCGGTCGATCTCGGGCAGGGAAAAATAGCAGTCGTCAGAGGCGATGACCGTATCGGCCGCGCCGCAGATGCCGATGCCGCCGCCGATGACGAAGCCGTGGGCGGCGACCACCACCGGGACCGGACAATCGCGCACGGCTTTGAAGGTCAGGTAGTTGCCCCGGTTGAGGGCCACGATCCGTTCGGGATGGGCCTGCATCTCCTTGATGTCGACGCCGCCACAGAAGCCGCGCCCCTCGGCGCGGATCAGGACGCAGCGCACGTCCTCGCGCGAACCGACCTCGGTGATGAGCCCCGGGAGGGCGTTCCACAGTGCGGAGTCCAGAGCGTTGACCGGGGGGTGGTCGAGGATGATCTCGCCGATGCGGTCGTTGATGTCGGTGCGGAGGGGCATTGGGGGTTCCCTGTCAGGCCGCGGTCGCGAGCGGGCTGGACACAGCCTCCAGCCGCGCGCGGGCCTGGGTGACAATCTGTTCGATCAGGTCGCGGCAGGGCGGCAGGTCGCCGAGGCGGGCCGCCACCTGGCCGGTGGCCATCAGCCCATCGTCGGGCTGGCCTTCGACGACCGCGCGCTGGATCAGCATGGGGGCGCTGGCGGCCATCATGGCCTGGGCCAGGGTCAGGCCGCCGTGGCTGGTCATGGCGCGCGCGGCGGCCAGAAGCTCGGACGTCGAGGCGTCGGTCGCCCGCTTCATCATCAGGGCGCTTTCGAATGCGCGCAGCCACATGGAGAGGGGACCGGCGCTCTCGATCCGGGCCAGACGCCGATTCCGGATCATCCGTTGGGGGAGGCCGTCGACCTTGGTGGAGACGAGGATGTCGTCGGGACCGGCCTTCAGATAGTGGGCCTTGGTCGCGTCGGGGACGGGGCTTTCGGCCGTCATCAAGAAGCGGGTGCCCATGGCGATGCCGGCAGCGCCATAGGCCAGGGCGGCGGCCAGTCCGCGCCCGTCGCTGAAGCCGCCCGCCGCCACGACGGGCGTCCTCACCGAGTCCAGTATCTGTGGCAGCAGGACGGTGGTGGCGACCGAGCCGGTGTGGCCGCCGCCTTCCCCGCCCTGGACCGTGATCATGTCGCAGCCCAGTTCGACCATCTTGAGGGCATGTTTCAGCGCGCCGACGGTGGGGATGCAGACGATGCCCGCGTCGCGAAAGCGGGCGATGACCGCCTTGTCGGGGCCGCGCCCGAAGCTGACGGCGCGGACTTGGGCGCGCTCGGCCAGGATGATCTCGACGATTTCTTCCGCGCCCGGCTGGAACATGTGGAAATTCACGCCGAACGGCTTGCTGGTCAGCCCCTTCAGCCGGGCGATGGCTTGACGCAGTTCGGCCGGGCGCATCACCGCTGCGCCGAGGAAGCCGAAGGCGCCGGCCTCGCTGGTGGCGGCGACCAGTTCGGGGGTGGCGATCCATCCCATGGCGGTCTGGATGATGGGATAGCGACAGCCCAGTCGGGCGGTCAGTTCAGTGGAGAGGGCGTCGGCCATGGTCAGCCCTCGTCCGCGCGCTTGTTGCCGGCCGCCATGGCCTTGCCGTCGAGGCCGCCCAGGCTGTTGCCGCTGACCAGATCGTTCTGGGCGTGGGCGAAGTGGTGCATGTGGAAGACGGCGTCCATCGCCGTTCGCTTGCCGCGCAGGTCCTCGACGTGATTCACCGCCTGCTTGGTCAGGGACAGGCCGAGACGCGGCATCGCGGCGATTTTTTCGGCGACGGCGCGAGTCTGATCCTCCAGCTGGTCGCGGGCGACCACGCGGTTGACCATGCCCAGCTCATAGGCGCGGGCGGCTGGCATCCGCTCCCCCAGGAACAGGAACTCCTTGGCGATACGCGGGTGCATTTCGAAGGCGTGGGCGAAATACTCCACGCCCGGGATCCCCATCCGCACGACAGGGTCCTGGAAATAGGCGTCGTCGGAGGCGATGATCAGGTCGCAGACCCACGCCAGCATCAGGCCGCCCGCGATACAGGCGCCCTGGACCATGGCGATGGTCGGCTTGGGGATCTCGCGCCAGCGGCGGCACATCCCCAGATAAACCTCGTGCTCGCGGGCGTAGAGGAGTTCGGCCCCCGGTTTGTTGACGTGATCATAGACGAGATGCCTGCGTTCGAAGCTCCTGTGCAGGTCGCGGCCGGGGGTGCCGATGTCGTGCCCGGCGGAGAAATGCTTCCCCGCCCCGCGCAGGACGATCACCTTGACGCCATCGTCATCGACGGCGCGACGGAAGGCGTCGTCCAGCGCATAGGTCATCTGCGAGTTCTGGGCGTTGTGAAACGCCGTGCGGTCCATGGTGATCCAGGCGACCGGCCCATCGACCGCATAGGCGACCGGAACCGCGGTTTCGTAGACGATCTCGACGTCTTTTGGTGGGACCAGATCGCTCATGTTCAGGCCGCGTCCGAACGTTGCAGCCGTCGATCGCCGGCCGGGTCGTCCCTGAACAGGGTGGCGCGCAGATTGTGTGGGTCCAGCCGGTCGCGGATGATGGACAACTGCTCAGCGGTCGGGGGGGCGGTTTCGGGGATGCCGTCCGGCCGGGCCAGGACGAAGCCGGTGTTGTCCTGGACCTCCTGGAAAGTGACGCCGGGGTGCAGCGAGCGCACCCGCATGGCCTTTTCGGCGCCGTTGAAGTCCAGCACGGCGAGGTTGGTGACGACCATGCGCAGATCGAGACCGCCGGGCTTCTTGCCGTCGGGCCAGCGGGCGGGGTTGTATCCAGCGCCGCAGACGAAATCGACTTCTCCGCTGACGAAGGCGCGCTGGTTGTGGGTCGGCACGAAATAGCTGTTCGGGTGGCTGATCGAATTGCCGGGATAGCCCCGTGCGCCCAAGAGCGCGGCCTTGGGCCTGGCATGGTCGCCAATGACCGAGATGTTGGTCTGGCCGAAGCGGTCGATCTGGGTCGGAACGACCATGGCGTGACGCTTGCCGCCCCACAGATTGTCGAAGGTGCGGGCGAAAGGCATCCAGCCCTCGACCTTCGGGACGTAGCCGTTTCGCGGACCGACAGGCACGGGTTCCGAAACGAAATGATTCTCGCCGTCGGTCAGCATCAGGGCCGGATTGACGGTCAGCTTGGCCAGGCCCGCGGCCAGACGCGGCATGAGGGTGATGCCGGTCGCCAGCACCTCGCCGTCATCGCGCCAGGCGTCGGCGGCGGCGGCGATGCACAGTTCGGCCAAGGTATAGGGTGTCTGGGTCATTCGGCGGACCTCAATAGACCGGCGCGGGCAGCGCGCGGACGTAGGCTGCCCCGCCGACTGCCGCGAGGTAGGCGTCGGGCGTTACATCGATGAAGCGGGCGCGATAGGCGTCCCAGCCTTCCGGTGAAGTCGCCCCGACGTAGGTTTTCAGATGGGCCATATCGATCCCGTAATCGGGCGTGGCGCCGGTCGGGTGGGCGCCCAGCGGCGCCTCGATGACCCCGGTGACGACGCTACGTTCGAAAGGGTGGAAGCGCGAGTTGGCGGGCAGGTCAAGGCCCTCGGTCCCGACCACCTGTTCGGCTGAAACGAAGACCGTGTCGGCGGCGCGCGCCATCAGATCGTCGAAGAAGGGGTCAGGGCTGAAGATCAACGTATTGCCCGCCTGGTCCGCGCGATGCACGTGCATGATCGCTGCGTCCAGCCTGATCGCAGGCATGGCCAGCAAGGTCTCGCCGTCGGCGTAGGGGGACTGAACCGTCTTCAGTCCTTGCGAGGGGATATCGGTGGCCATGCCGAAGCGGGCTGGCAGGAAAGGCAGGCGCATCGCCGCTGCGCGCAGGCCCCAGTGCAGCAGACCCTCGTCCAGTTCCAGAATCTCCAGGGCGCCCGCCTGACGGGCGGCGCGGAAATGCGGGTCCAGAGGGAAGTGATCCAGGGACACAAAGCCGAAGATCAGCTTCTTCACCTTCCCTGACGCCACCAGGGTGCCGACGTCCGGACCGCCGTAACTGACAATGGTCAGGTCCTTTAGGTCGGAACGCGCGATGGCGTGCACGAGGGCCATGGGTTTGCGACGCGTGGCCCAGCCGCCGATTCCGATCGTCATTCCGTCGCGCAGGCCGGCGACGAAGCCATCCAGATCCAGCCGTTTGTCGAGCACGCGGTCAAACTCCGTAAGCAGGGAAGATTGGTTCCTGTCACGACGCTATGAGACGGACCGGGGAGGGTGAAGGGGCCTCGAAGGAACGGATTGTTTGCCTCCGGAGACAATGCCGCGTGATCGGCAATAGGGCTGCTGACGAAACACTCTGGGCGTGTCCGACGCCTTATCGGTTGGACGCGGGTGCGCTCTATTTTTTCGACGATGGCGGCGCTGTCCGCCCCAGACATCCATCAGGCGGCGCGTCTCAGCGCGATCCGGCCGGGGGGAGCCAGATTGCTGCAGAGAATACGCAACAGCCGGATCGTATCGGGGACGACCGAGACCTCCATTTCCCGCGGTGTGTTTGTACTCATCTTCGTGGTGTCGATGGCCATGGCCGTGGGCAACACCGGCCTGATCTCGGTCATGCCCGCCATCGGCCGCGCCATCGGCATATCCGACCATCTGGTGGCGGCGATCTTCTCGTTGTCGGCCCTGTTGTGGGCCCTCAGCGCGCCGCATTGGGCAAAGGTCTCGGACGTGCGCGGCCGCAAGCCGATGATGATGCTGGGGTTGGGCGGCTTTGTATTCTCGATGCTCGGCTGCGCCTTGGTGGTGTGGGCCGGATTGCAGGCGCTCCTGACCCCGCTGGCGGTGTTCGCGGCCTTCGCCGTCATTCGTGGAATTTTCGGCCTACTCGGGTCGGCGACGGCGTCTTCCAGCCAGGCCTATGTGGCAGACCGGACATCAGAGAAGGACCGGACGGCGGCCATGTCCGCCCTGGCCGGAGCGCTGGGCATGGGCACGATCATCGGACCGGCCGTGTCGCCGCTGCTGGTGTTCGGCTTTCTGGGGCTGGCCGGTCCAATGACCATCTTCGCCCTGATCGCCGGGGGCATTCTGGTCGCGGTTGCGGTGGTGATCCCGCGCGACCGGCCGCCGGTGCTGATGAGGTCGGCGCAGGACGTGTCCAGGGACGGGCAGGGATCCGGGACTTCGCCCAGGCTGTGGAGCGACCGGAACGTCGCGCCGTATCTACTGTACGGCCTGCTGTCGGGATGCGCCCAAGCCATCAATGTCTATACGTTGGGCTTCGTCATCATGGATTCGATGGCGCTGCCGCTGGCCCAATCCCAAGCCTATATCGGCATCGCCATGGCGGCCGGAGCGGTTGCCGGTCTTGTCGGCCAGTGGGTGCTGATCCCCCTATTGAAGTTGTCACCGCGCCAACTGTTGCGGTCCGGCGCCCTCCTGGCGCTGGCAGGCAACCTGATCACCGTCTTCGCGCACGACTTCTGGCTTCTGACGCTCGGCTATGTGGTGCTGACCCTCGGCTTCGGCTTCTGTCGCCCGGGCTTTATGGCGGGCGCCTCCCTGGCCGCGCGCGAGGATCAGCAGGGCGGCGTGGCGGGTATGGTTTCCAGCGTCTCAGGCGCGGCCATCGTCGTCACGCCGGTCATCGGAGTGCTGCTCTACGAGTTCGCACCTGCGGCGCCCTTCATCCTGAACTGCGCCGTCATGGCCGGGCTCGCGCGCTATGCCTGGAAAAACGCCTCGCTGCGGCGCGGCAAACCCGGTCTGGCCTGCCCGCCGATTGTTTCCTGATGCGGATAAACCGTCTGCGTCCACGCGCTTGTTGTCGACGAGTGGCGGGTAATAATCGTTCCATGACGATTTAAGAATTGGCTGACGAGCAGGTCAGTTCGTATCCGCCAATGAAACGTTGGAGTGTTCTGTGGATCGATATCTTGTAATTTCGTCCGATGGTCATGCCGGATTGCCACCTGAAAAGTATCGGGAGTATCTGGATTCACAGTACCGCGAAGAATTCGATGAACGCATCGCCAAGGAAATCGCGGCGCGTGAGCAACATGAGAAGAATTTCCTGCTTGACGACTTCAACAACAAATGGCGCGCCGCCGCCGGCGAGGGCATGGAGGGCGCTTGGGATTCCTCGATCCGCAGCCGCATCCTGGACGAAGACGGGGTCGCCGCCGAGGTTCTGTATCCGGACGGTATCACCGAGAGGAACGCCCCGCCGTTCGGCGCCGACATCGGTCTGAGGCCGGTTCTCAAGGACGCGCACCTGCAGTGGGCGGGGGCTCGCGCCCATAATCGCTGGATGGCCGAGTTCTGTCAGATGGACCCCGTGCGCCGCATCGGCCTGGCCATCATCCCGGCCTTCTACGACATGGAGCAGAACCTCAAGGAGATCCGCTGGGCCAAGGAGAACGGGCTCAAAGGCGTGGTCCTGCCCACCCTGATGGAGGGCTTCGATTTCTACAACCATCCGAAATACCACCGGATGTGGGCGATGCTCCAAGAGTACAACATGCCCGTCAACTTTCACTCGGGCGCGGCGCCGGCCTATGACACTTCGCTGCCTGGCTGGATCGGCATCTACCTGTCGGAATACGCCTTCTTCCTGACCCGGCCGATGTCGGCCCTGATCTTCGGCGGCGTGTTCGAGCAGTTCCCGAACCTGAAGGTCACCTTCACCGAGGCCGGCGGCGAGTTCTGGTTCCCGTGGATGCTCGAGCTGATGGACGTCCGCGCCTCGGTCAAGCACACCAGCGGCAAGCTGGGCGATCACCGCTCGAACCTGTCGATGAAGCCGAGCGACTATTTCAAGCGCAATATCTGGGTCGGCTGCTCGGCCCTGCCGGACGAAGAGACCACCGAGTCCTACTATAACATCGGCATCGACCGGGTTCTGTGGGGCACCGACTATCCGCACCCCGAGGGCACCTGGCCCCACACCCTGCCCAAGATGATCGCCAGCCTGGGTGGCCTGCCCGAAGCCGACATCTCCAGGATGTTCGCGGGCAATGCGCTGGATGTCTACGACCTGGATGAGAAGGCGCTGAACGCCATCGCGGCGCGCATCGGCCCGCAGAAGGCCAGCTTTATAAAGGCCGCCGCCTGACACCGAGCGGGGATCGGGCGCCTCGACGTCCGCTCCCCCTCCAGACCCTCAAAAAACGACCGGGAGAAACGACGTTGGCCAAGCTTCGCTACGTGCAGGACGTGACCAAATTGAAGGCTGCGATGGAGGCTCGCGCCTCCGGCGGCGGGTTGAAGAACACCGTGCAGACGCTGCGCGCCTTCTATGAGACCGATCCGGAGATCGTGGCGGCCCTGCTGCCCAAGCCGCTGGCGCCGACCAGCGCCTCCAGGATTCTGATCCAGTTCTCCCATGTCGAAATGCGTCCGACGCCCGACAACGTCGTGGTGTCGGCGGCCATGACAGTCGGCGTCGAGGCCACCTACAAGGGCAGGACCGGCTGGTACGTCCTCGCCATGCCCATGGGCGGCGAATTCGTCGTCATCAGCGGCCGTGAGCGTTTCGGCGAGCCCAAGAAGCTGGCCGACGTCAAATTCACCAATGACGGCGACCGCCTGCACGTCACCTGCACCCGCAACGGCGTCGCCTTCGTCGAGCTGGAAGGCAGGATCGGCGAGAGCCTGGGCGCCAAGAAATTCACCGAGAACCTGTTCTGCTACAAGGCGATGCCGGGCATCGACAACGGCTTCGGCTTCGACGGCGACGTCTTCCTGACCCAGTTGAACTGGGCCCGCGACTGGGACCTGCACCATGTCGTCGACGGCGGCGTGGTCACCCTGCGCGAGTCCGCTTCCGATCCGCTGGTCGACGTGCCGGTGCGCAAACTGCTGAAGATGGAATACTCCGAAGGCCGCAGCATCACCGGTGGCGAAATCCTGGAAAAGGTGCCGGGCGAATGGCTGCAGCCCTTCTGGTTCGGCCGCTACGACGACAACCCGACCGGCGGCGTCGAGATCGCGCTCGCTTCGGAGGCGGTGCTTCAGGATGCGTGATCTGACGGGAAAGGTCGCCGTCGTCACGGGCGGCGCCAGCGGCGTGGGGCGCGCCTTGGGCGAGGCTCTCGTCGAGCGCGGCGCCAAGGTGGTGCTCAGCGACATCAACGCCGAAGCCCTGGAAGCGACCGTGGCCGCCCTGGGCGCCGAGGGAGGCGACATCGTCGGTGTCGTGGCCGACGTGATGAAGCAGGACTCGGTCGAGGCCCTGGCTGATCAGGTCTACGCGCGTCACGGAGCGGTCCACCTGTTGTTCAACAACGCAGGCGTCGGCCTGGGCGATTTCCGGGAGCCCATCTGGACCTTGGCGCTCAAGGACTGGGAGTGGGGCCACAATATCCATGTCATGGGCGTGGTCCACGGCATCCGGGCCTTCGTGCCCCGCATGCTGGCGGGGGGCGAGGACGGCTATGTCGTCAACACCACCTCGGCCAACGGCGGGCTGGCGCCGTCGGCGCGGACGCCCGTGTACGCCTCGACCAAGGCGGCTGTGACGAGCCTGACGGAGGTGCTCCATCATCAACTCACGGCCCAGGGAGCCAAGGTGAAGGCGGCGCTGCTGTTTCCCGGGCCGCACCTGGTCAACACCAACCTCATGCGTTCGGCGCGTCCGGCTGACTATGTCGACCCGGCCAGCCCGCAGCCGGCTGGCAAGTCGATGTCCGAACTGGCCCAACAGAACGGGGGCGTCCCCGTCACGGAACCGGAGGAGGTCGCGGCCTTCGCTCTGGACGGCGTCGCACAGGGCCTTTTCTGGCTCCTGCCCGAAAGCGAGCGGACGGACGGCAACATTCGTCGTCGCATGGACAGCATCCTGACCCGCAGCGCGCCCGTCGGGCTCGGCGGCTAGGGGAACGGATCGAGGGCGACAGGGAGCACCCAGCCCAGGTTCAAATAAGTATCGTAAAAAAACATAAAAATAACAATCAACTAGACCAAAAATGGTCATGGGGCTATTAGGGAGGGTTAGATGACTATTCGCATGAATCGCGCGGCCACTGTTCTGCTGGCAGGCACCGCTCTGGCTGGCGCCTGGCCCATGATGGCCATGGCGCAGGAAGCAGAGCCCCAAGCGCCGACAGAGCAGGCGACCCGCATCGACGACGTCGTCGTGACGGCCCAGCGCCGCGAAGAGCGATTGATCGACGTGCCGCTGTCCGTCTCGACTCTTGGGGGCGAGGCTCTGCAACGCGCCGGGGTGACCGATATCTCGGGCATCGGCGGCTATGTGCCCAATATCCAGATCAACCAGACGGTTGGGGGTTCGTTCGGACCGCTGATTTCAATGCGCGGCCTGGCGCCGTCGGCCGACACCAGCCTGGGCCGCGACCAGCCGGTCGGCCTGTATATCGACGGGGTGCCGATCGCGAAATCAACCGGAGCGGCCTTCGATACAGTGGATCTGGAGCGGATCGAAGTGCTGCGTGGTCCGCAGGGCACCCTGTACGGCAAGAACACCATCGGCGGCGCGGTCAACCTGGTGACACGGCGTCCGTCCGGTGAGTTCGGCGGCAAATTCATGCTCGGCGTCGGCAGCGCGAACCTGTTCGAGCAGCGCCTGTCTCTGGACCTGCCCCGCATCGGCGAAGTCGGAACCGGCATCGGCGCCTTCGATGTCAAGGTCGCCTATTCGGGTCGCACCCGCGATGGCTTCTTCGACAACACCCATCCCAACGCCCGCTTCGCGACCTTCGGCGAGCAGAACCAGCAGGCCGGTCGCCTGGACATCCTTTGGCGTCCGACCGAGGGTTTCACGCTCGCCTATGGCTATGATGACACCTCCAGCCGCGGCTCGCCGGCCATGCTGGCGATCAGTGCGCCAGGCCTGATTGGCCCCGGTGGGGTGCTGGCGTCGCTGTACCCCCGCATCCAGAACTCGATCCATACGGACCGTCCCGAGGGGATCGCCAATGACTACGCCAACCGCAGCGACTTCTTCGTCAGCGGGCACTCGTTGACGGCGGAGTACAACGCCAGCGCCGTGCCATTCCTGGGCGACATCACGATCAAGTCGATCTCGGCCTATCGTGAGCTGAAGACGCGAAGCAGCACTGACTTCGACGGGGTTGGTGTGGATATCACCCACTTCACTCTGAACAACAACTATAAGCAGATGTCGCAGGAACTGCAGTTGATCGGATCCACCGAGCAGCTGAAATACACCTTCGGCCTTTTCGCTTTCAAAGAAGAGTACGACGTTCACAACCCGCGCTGGAACCTTCAGTTCGGGGGCGACAGGTTCGACACCAACGAACGTTCGGCTGAAAACACTTCGCTGGCCGCCTATGGCCAGATGACCTGGACGCCCTCGGCCTTCGACCAACGACTGAGCCTGACCCTGGGCGGCCGGATCAACAAGGACGAGAAGTCAGCGACCTCACTCAGCCAGTCCTACTCGGCCTACGCCGCCAACCCTTCGGCCCAGGGGTCCGGCGTGTTCCAGCGCGATGCAAGCGGCAATCCTGTCACGCGCAGCGGCGGTCCGGCGCTCGGGGCGTTGCCGGGTGCGGGCAATATCGGTCCGTCCGATCTGATCCCGTTGACCGCCGAAGGCGAATGGTCCGAGTTCACCCCCGAGGCCAACATCTCGTGGAAACTGGCCGAGGACTGGAATGTCTATGGCCGGTTCGCGACGGGCTTCAAGAGCGGCGGCAACAACGACGTCGCTGCGACCAACGCCAGCTTCTTGACGCCCTATGCACCCGAAAGGCTGACAGCCTATGAGATCGGCACCAAGGGGCAGTGGTTCGACCGTCGCCTGAGCCTCAGCGCGTCAGTCTATTACAGCGACTATCGCGACTTCCAGGTCGGTGTCTTCGTGCCCGCCCTGATCACGACGACGATCATCAACGCGGGCAAGGCGCATATGTCCGGCTTCGAGCTCGAAGGTCAGGTGCGCCCGATCGACAACCTCAGGATCAATTTCGGCTACGGCTATACCAACGCCGAATACGACGAGTTCATCCTGCCGTCGGGATTGGATGTGACGGACACCTACGTCTTCCCGCTGATCCCCGAGCACAACTACACCCTAGGGGTAGATTATCGCTGGGCCGGCGTCGCGGGCGGCGATGTCGTAGCCAGTCTGAACTACAGCTGGCGCGGCGAACAGGCGGGCGGGATCAACAACGACCCGCTGTCCTATCGCAAGGCCTACGGCCTGCTGGATGGTCGCCTGTCGCTCAGCGACATCGATATCGGCGACGGCCGCACGGCCGAAATCTCGATCTGGGGCAAGAACCTGCTTGACGAGGAGTACTGGGTTTCGGGCATCAACCTGAGCCTGTTTACCGTGCGGCAATGGGGTGATCCGCGCAGCCTCGGCCTGCAGGCCAGCGTGAGGTTCTAGGACGACAGCCCGACGGAAGACCGTTGCGACGTCGACTTCGCAACGGTCTTCCGGCCGGGTCTCCGACACTCTCCGGGTGGGGCCGCGGTCCATGAGCGACAATGCACATATCGTCATCGTCGGGGCCGGTCACGCCGGCGGAACCGCCGCCGCCCTGCTGCGACAATACCGACATGCGGGCGACATCACCCTGATCGGCGCCGAACCGCTGGCGCCCTATCAGCGACCGCCGCTGTCAAAGGCTTGGCTGAAGGGCGAGGCCGACGGCGACGGTCTGCGCCTCAAGGCCCCCGAATGGTACGCTGAAAATCACGTCGATCTGCGACTGTCGCAGACGGTCGAGTTCATCGACCGGACCCGGCGGACCGTTCGCCTGAGCGATGGCGACACGCTTGCCTATGACCGGCTGATCCTGGCCACGGGCGCGCGGGCGCGCCTATTGAATATCGAAGGCGCTGACCTGAACGGGGTGACGGCGTTGCGCACGGCGGCGGACGCAGAGGCGCTGAAGGCCGCACTGGATCCGGATCATGGCCACGTGAAGCGGCTGGTCGTGATCGGCGGCGGGTATGTGGGCCTGGAGGTGGCGGCCTCCGCTCGAGCCCTGGGCGCCGAGGTGGCCATTGTGGAGCGCGAGAACCGCATCCTGGCGCGGGTCGCCTGTCCGGTTCTGTCGCGCTTCTTTCAATCCTTTCACCGCGAACGCGGGGTGCGGTTCATTCTCGACGCGACGGTCGAGCGGCTGATCGGTGAGGAGGGTCGGGTCGCGGGCGCGCAACTTGACGACGGGTCGATTCTGGATTGCGACGCGGTTCTGATCGGCATCGGCGCGGCGCCCAATGACGAATTGGCGCAGGCGGCGGGGCTGGACTGTCAGGACGGCGTCGTGGTCGATCGGGCGGCGCGGACCAGCGATCCAGCGATCTTCGCCATTGGCGATGTGACCCGCCGTCCGATGCCGCTCTCCGACACGTTCATGCGGCTGGAGAGCGTGCCCAATGCGCTGGAGCAGGCGCGGCAGGCTGTCGCCGCCATCACCGGACGTCCCGCGCCGGAACCCGAGATCCCGTGGTTCTGGTCGGATCAGTATGATCTCAAGCTGCAGATCGCGGGCGTGCCGGTCGGATGCGACGACATGGTGGTGCGCGGAGACCCCGGCATGCCGGGCTTCGCCCTGTTCCACATGGCGGGCGACCTGATTCAGGCGGTGGAGGCCGTCAATGCCCCCGGCGAGTTCATGGTCGGACGCCAGTTGATCGGCCGTCGCACGCCCGTCTCCCGTGAGCGCCTGGCCGACCGCGCGACGTCGATGAAGACGGTCGCTCTTTGATCTCGTCGCCGGCATCCGACCCCGTTCGAACACATCGCCCTGGAGGCATCATGACCGATCATCTCAGTTTCTACATCGACGGCGTCTGGGTCGATCCAGTCGCGCCCCGCGCCTTGGACGTCATCAATCCGGCGACCGAACAGGTCGTGGCGCGCATAAGCTTGGGCGGGGCCGCGGATGTGGATCGCGCGGTCGAGGCGGCGCGGCGCGCCTTCGTCAGCTTCAGCCGCACCTCGCGGCAGGAGCGGTTGGATCTTATGGAAGCCATCCTGGCGGAATACGTCCGCCGCCAGGACGAGATGGCCCAAGCCATCACAACCGAGATGGGCGCCCCGGCGGCCTTGGCCCGCAACGCCCAGGCCTTCATGGGGGCGGCCCACCTCAGCACCGCCATCGCGGTACTCAAGGACTATGAGTTCGAAGAGTTGCGTGGCTCCACCCTGATCAGCCGCGAGCCGATCGGCGTCTGCGCTTTCATCACGCCGTGGAACTGGCCGTCGAACCAGATCGGCTGCAAGGTCGCTCCCGCGCTGGCCGTCGGCTGCACCATGGTGCTGAAGCCGTCCGAGGTCGCTCCCCTGTCCGGCATTCTCTGGGCCGAGATCATGGACGCGGCAGGAGTCCCGGCGGGGGTATTCAACCTCGTCAACGGCGACGGACCGGACGTTGGCGCGGCCCTCTCCAGCCATCCGGGCGTGGACATGGTCAGCTTCACCGGATCGACAAGGGCCGGCGTCGAGGTGGCGCGCAACGCCGCTCCGACGATCAAGCGCGTGCATCAGGAACTGGGCGGCAAGTCCGCCAACATCATCCTGGAGGACGCCGACATTCCGGCCGCCGTGACCGCGGGCGTGGCCCACATCATGACCAACAGCGGCCAGTCCTGTAACGCCCCCACGCGGATGTTGGCCCCGCGCGCCCGAATGGACGAGGTCAAGGCCGCCGCCAGGGCCGCCGCCGAGAGCCTGACGATCGGCGATCCGACCCGTGACGTCACGCTCGGACCAGTGGTCTCCGCCGTGCAGTGGGACAAGATCCAGACCCTGATCGCCAAGGGGATCGAAGAGGGTGCCACCCTGATCGCGGGCGGCACGGGCCGTCCTGACGGCCTGGCCGCAGGCTATTTCGTCAAGCCGACGATCTTCGCCGACGTCGATCCCCGCATGACCATCGCGCGCGAGGAGATCTTCGGCCCCGTCCTGTCGATCATTCCCTATGACAGCGAGGATGAGGCGGTCGAGATCGCCAACGACACCGTCTATGGGCTGGCGGCCTATGTGCAGTCGGGAGACATGGATCATGCGCGCGACCTCGCCCGCCGGCTGCGGGCCGGTCAGGTGCTGATCAACAACCCGGGGCCGGATCTGATGGCGCCCTTCGGCGGTTTCAAGCAGTCGGGCAACGGTCGCGAATGGGGTGATCATGCTTTCGCCGAGTTCCTCGAGGTCAAGGCCACGCTCGGCTACACGCCGGTCCAGGAGGCGACATGATCGTCCAGTCAGGCCCGGCGCCGGTTCCCCGTCCAATGCTCGCGAATCCGGCGGAGGCTGACAGGAAATTGCACGTGGTGAAGAAGAGCTTGCTTGGCCTCAGACCGGGCCGGCGACGGTTGCCGACAAGCACGGTGCGGAACCGTTCCCATCTAGGCCCACTACTCGAAACGGGCCGGCGGACCCATGCCGATGACATCGAATGGGCGCGCGACGCCTACGGCCGCCCGAGACCGTGATCAAGGCCGGCGAGCGCGATGGCGGGCGATGCCTAGAACGTGGTTCGTATGGTAGTTTGGAGCGCTGTGTTGCTGGTCTGAGCTCGTGACGTATTGGCCGCGCGGCGTTGTCAATACATCTCGAAAGATGTCGCGATCACGCGGTTTTTTACATCGATTTATTTAATCAGTATTTTCAGAACCCGGGAATTTCGTCCGCTTGCAGATCGGCATAGCTGGGGACAGATGCAAAAAAGACATGTTAAAACAAATACTTAAACGAGATCGTGCAATCGAGTGGGAGTGAGGGGAGATGCTGCTGTAGGCCACGGCTGAACGCCCTTCCTCCGGAAGGGTGAGGAAAATCGACTGTCTGTCCGAGCCGCGGGAGACCTCGGGATGGAGCCGCCGCCGCCCGGGATCGATGTTTGACCAGGATCAACGTGGCCCGATCCGACGCGTGGGACAGGAGCGCCCAGCCGGGAGGACCAAAATGCCGATGCGCGTCACCTCATTGCCCAAATGACATCGGCGAGCGGGAGGGAAGTGTCCACTGGTCCAGATTGAAACGCGCAGGTCGCCGCCCGTCACCGGCGGATCAGGGCAGGGCGCCGCCCCTGACTGGCACGCGCTCTCCGTCGCACAGGCGTTCGCCCACATCGACAGTTCGCCCGCCGGCCTGTCCGCGTCGGAAGCGGAGGCGAGACTCGGACTCCACGGCCCCAACCGGATTCCGGAGCCGCGACCGCCGGGCCCTCTGCGGCGCTTCCTGCAACAGTTCCACAATGTCCTGATCTATGTGCTGATTGCCTCCGCCATCGGCGCGGCCCTGATGCAGCATCTCAAGGACGCCCTGGTCATCATGGTGGTGGTCATGGTGAACGCCTTGGCGGGCTTCATCCAGGAGGGCCGCGCCGAACGGGCGCTCGCCGGTATTCGCCGGATGCTCGATCCCAATGCATCCGTCCTGCGTGACGGGTTGCGCATGACCGTACCCGCCGACGAGGTTGTGCCCGGAGACGTCGTTCTGCTGGAAGCCGGGGATCGCGTCCCGGCAGACCTGCGGCTGTTCCGGACAAGCAATTTCCGGGTCGAGGAGGCTGCATTGACCGGCGAGGCTGTCGCTGTGGACAAGGGCATCCGGCCGAACGATCCGGGCGCATCGCTCGGTGACCGGACAGCCATGGCCTTCTGCGGCACCCTGGTGGCGGCTGGCTCGGCCCAGGGGGGCGCGGTCGCAACCGGCGGGGCCACGGAACTCGGCCGGATCAGCGATCTCGTCGCCGAGGTCAGGCGGCCGCCCACGCCGCTGGTCCGACAGATGAACCATTTCGCCCGTCAGCTGACCATCGTGGTGGCGGTTCTGGCCGCGATGACGTTTGGCTTGGCCTACTGGATTCGCGGCTACGACGCCGCTGAGGCCTTCATGATCATCGTGGGCCTCGCTGTAGCGATGATTCCCGAAGGTCTGCCGGCGGTCATGACCATCGCCCTGTCGATCGGCGTGGGCCGCATGGCCGCCCGTCGCGCGCTGATCCGCCATATGCCTGCAGTAGAGACGCTCGGCTCCGTTTCGGTGATCTGCTCCGACAAGACCGGAACCCTCACCCGCAACGAGATGACCGTGACCTCGGTCGTGCTGTCCAGCGGAGTGGTGGCGATCGGTGGGACGGGATACGCGCCGACTGGCGATGTCGCCTTGCCGGGCGCGAACGGGAGGGGGGCGGACTGGTCGATCCTCACACGAATGGCCGCGGCCGCCGCCCTTTGCAACGACGCCCGTATCGAACAGACGGACGAAGGCTGGGCGCCGCACGGCGACCCCATGGAGGCGGCGCTCATCGCCCTGGCCGGCAAGATCGAAGCCGCCTCCGCCGAGCCGGCGCCGCAGGCCCGGCGCCTGGCGGAGATTCCGTTCGACGCCCGCCACCGCTACATGGCCACGCTGCATCAGCTGGCGGACGGCGACCGCCAGATATTCCTGAAAGGCGCTCCGGAACGCGTTCTCGGCATGTGCGCCCGGCAGCTGGGAACGCAAGGCGAAGGCCCGCTCGATCAAGATTACTGGACGAGCGCGGTCAATCAGCTGGCGCGGGGAGGGCACAGGGTGCTTGCCCTGGCTGTCAGGCGAGCGGGCCCCGGCGCCCCGGAACTCAAGCCGTCTGACGTGGAACGGGACATGGTCCTGCTGGGTGTGGTGGGCATCATCGACCCGCCGCGCGACGAGGCCCGGGCCGCGATCCTGGAGTGCCGCGAGGCCGGCATATCCGTGAAGATGATCACCGGGGACCACGCCGCCACCGCTATCGCGATCTCCCGACAACTTGGGCTCTCCGACGATCCCAGGGTCATCTCCGGCCACGACCTCGCCCGGCTGGGCGACGATGAACTCGTCGGCGTGGCGCAGGAGGCGGTCGTCTTCGCCCGCACCAGCCCGTCCGACAAGCTGCGTCTCGTGCGGGCGCTGCAGAGCGCGGGACACGTGGTGGCGATGACGGGAGACGGGGTGAATGACGCGCCTGCGCTGAAGCAGGCGGATGTCGGCGTGGCGATGGGGCTCAGGGGGACGGAGGCCGCGAAAGCCGCGGCGCAGATGGTTCTGGTGGATGACAATTTCGCCTCCATCGTGGCGGCGGTTCGCGAGGGACGCACCGTCTACGACAACCTGAAAAAAGTCATCTCGATGGTGCTTCCCACGAACGGCGGGGAAACCGGGGCGCTGGTTGTCGCCCTGGCCTTCGGCTTCGTCCTGCCAATCACGCCGATCCAGATCCTGTGGGTCAACATGATCACGGGCGTGGCGCTGGAACTCACCCTCGCGTTCGAACGCCCTGAAGCCGGCGCCATGCGTCGACCGCCACGCCCGAGGACCGAGCCTCTGCTCACCGGAGCGTTATGGTGGCAGGTGCTCTATGTCTCCGCGATCTTCGTCGCGGGCACGACGGGGGTATTCTTCTGGGCGCTTGAGCGCGGCGGCAGTCTGGAACACGCTCGCACCCTGGTGGTGAACACCCTGGTGGTGATGCAGGTTTTCTACCTCTTCTCCGTCCGCTACATCCACGGAGCTTCGATAACCTGGACCGGGGTTCTCGGGACGCCCGCGATCCTCATCGGCGTCGCCGTGGTCGTTCTGGCGCAGGTCGCCCTTACCTATGCGCCCTGGTTTAACTCTGCCTTCGGCACCGAGCCGCTGTCGTTCTTCGAGGGCGCGGTCGTGATCGGCCTCGGGGTGACGACGCTCCTTGCCACCGAGCTGGAGAAGGCCGCGCGAGGGCGGGTTTTGAACTCGCCTCGCCGCAGCGCCAGCGGGGGACGGTCGCGCGTCGCCTGACCAGGCGCGAGCCGGCGATGGGTCGACGGCGGTCCGTCAGTCCGGGCCAGGCGAACACGTCCGCAGTTCGGCCGCCACTGAATGCCTGGTATTGACGATTGCCGACATTGGCGGAGGACGGCATGACACCACCGCAACTGGCGCCGGTGACTCCAGGCCGGCTTCGCCATCAAGCGATGGACGCGCGTTCGCGCTGCGTGCCCGGCGTGGGTGTCGCCAATCCCTCAGGTCAGGGCCGCCTGGGCAGCGGCGAGGTCCTCGGCGGTGTTGATGTTGATGAAGGGGTCGCCCTCATCAATGGGCCACTCCACGACCGCGCAGCCGACGGCTTCGCTCAGTCCGCGCAGGGACAGGCGCCCTTCGCCCGCTCGCTGCACCAGGGTTCGCACCGCGGTGGTGCGCCACAAGGCGCAGACAGGATGCAGCTGTCCCCCGCTTGCAGCGACCGCGACCCCGAGATCCTTCGTCAGCGCCAGATCCAGCCGCAGGTTCAGGTCGCCAGGCAGAAAGGGCATGTCACAGGGGAGGGTCAGCACCCGGTCCGCGCCGGCGTCCACGGCCCAGGCCAGGGCCGAGAGCAGGCCGGCCAGGGGGCCCGCGATCCCGGGTGCGTCCAGCACCACCGTTCCCGCGAAGCCCTCCACCTGTTCGGGATCGCGCACAACGAGGATCACCGGTGCGGCCGAGGCTCGCGCCGTCGCCAGCGCATGGTCCAGCAGGCGGGCTCCGCCGAGCAGATGACGCGGCTTGTCGCCGCCGATCCGCCGCCCGGCCCCGCCGGCCAGGACTGCGACGACGAGGCTCATGTGGCGCGGCCCGGCGATCGGGGTTTCACGGCGGTTCGGGGCGAGCCGCCGCGTCGGGCCAGCGGCAGTGGCGCGCTCAGGCGACCGGCCTCGTCAGCGTCGCTGACCGTCGTCTCGAGATCACGGACCAGACCATCGCGAATGGAATAGATCCAGCCGTGGATCGACACCGGCTGCCCGCGACGCCATGCGTCGGTGACGAAGGGATTGCGGGAAAGCGCCCGCACCTGGGCCAGCACGTTTTTCTCGCAGATGAAATTGACCCGGGTCTCGGGGTCGTGGATGGCGCCGAGATCCGACTGATGGTCTTCGCACAGGCGCTGGACCCGCTGCATCCAGTGATCGAGGATGCCGTGACGCTGTCCGTCCAGCACGGCGCGGACGCCGCCGCACCCGTAATGGCCGCAGACGATGATGTGTCGGACCTTCAACGATTCCAGGGCGAACTGGAGCACGGCCAGCAGGTTCATGTCCTGCGCCGGCGCCAGGTTGGCGACGTTGCGATGGACGAACAGTTCGCCAGGCTGCAGCCCGACCACCTCATTGGCCGGAACCCGGCTGTCGGAACAGCCAATCCACAGATACTGCGGCGTCTGCTGCTTCGATAGCCGGCGAAAATACTCAGGATCGAGCCGGGTCCTGGTCGCCGCCCAGGCCAGATTGTTGCGAAGCAGATCCTCGATCATGACGCGGCCTCGTCGCCCTGGGGGTCCAGCAACACGCCGCGGCGCGCCGCCAGTCGGATGCTGAGCGATCTGAGGTCCGCAGCCGTCAGGCGAAGGCGGGCGATCGGCAGCACCACGGCGTTCTCCAGCGCGATGTGGCGGCGTTCGTGCAGGGCGAATTCCGTGAACAGACGTCGGGCCTCCCGGTCACGTCCCGGCGCCCGGCCATCCGTCAGGGCCCGTTCGAGGCCCGCGATCAAGACGCGGGCTTGCTCCAGGTCGTCGCGGTGCTCGGCCGACAGCGCACCCAATACGGTATCCAGCTCGTCGGCGGGCTGACAGCGCCGGCGAAGAAGCGGAAACAGGTCATCCTCCTCGTCGATGACGTGCAGCGGCATGTCATGGCGCAGGAAGTCGAGGATTTCCTGCGCCTCGTCACGCAGCAGGACGGTGGCGTTGCCGACGCGTTCGATCAGCTGGCACAGCTGGCGATGGCGATAGTGTTCGGCGAACAGCCAGTTCAGCGGTTCATGAACAAGCTCGGGGGGCAGCGGCTCGATCCGGGGGCTCTGGCTCATCCGCGCTCTCCCTGCCCGATCATCGGTCTAGAACCGGTAGTCGACGGCGGCCCAGACCTTGTCGCGGTCGGCGAAGGCGCCCTGGGCCCCGTCGAAATGAGCGCCCTTGATTTCGACAGCCCACCGCGCGTCAAACGCCAGCCGCGCCGATACGTCCAGTTCGCGGCCGTAGCGGACGGATCCGTCGGCGTCCTGAAAGTCACGCCACGAGGCGGTCAGGGCGCCGCTGCGCCCCACGGGCGGATGGGCGACCGCATAGCTCACCGTGGCGGAGACGTCGCGCAAACCGTCCCTCGGCGTGTTCAGGAAGACATCGGCCCAGCCCTGGAAGGCATGCAGTGTGGCCAAAGGGGTCTGGAACGCCTGGGCGCCGTTTCCGTCCAGTCGCTCGAGCGCCAGCGTCCACGTGACGGGACCGCGCTTCAGTCCCGCCGACACCTGCCCATAGTCCAGGTCGAACCGCGCAGGATTGGCTCCGTATTCGGACTGGCGGGCGTATTCGAGCGCGTACAGGGCCGACCAGTCCGGCGACAGGTTGCGGCTTCCCTCCAGCCGTGCGCCCCAGGTGGCGGATGACTGGGCCGGGGCGTTGGCGAAATCCAGCAGATAGCCATAGGCCGTCAGCCTGCCCGCAGGAGTCGGGGCCTCGACATTGACCAGGTGGCTGTCCGAGCGCCACTCGCCGACGGGACTGTCGTCGCCGAACACCCGGTGAACCCGGTCGATCCAGGCCCAGGTGACGGTCAACGGCTCAAACGCGCGGGTCGTCACCTTGAGGGCGTCGAACGTCTGTTCGTTCTGGCGGAAGCCGACATTGCCGACGAAGCGGGCGGAGCCCAGCACGATGCGTTGCCGGCCCAGGATCACCTCGGTGTCGGGCAGGCCGGTCCAGGCGACCTGAAGCCGGTTCAGTTCGAACGCCTCCGGATCGGCCACCACGGGATAGCGCAGGGGCCCGTGGATGGTGTCGTTGTAGTCATCGATCAGAGCGGCGACCGCCTCGCCTTCGACCAGCAGGCGGAAGCCGGACCGCTCCGGGCTCTGCCAGCCCAGGCGCGCGCGCAGGGTCACCGCGGTGGCGTCATCGAGCCCGTCCTGGCTGACACCCTCATAGCGCAGACGGCTTTCGAACAGGATATCGCCCGACTGCGTCGAGGCGGCCGCCGGCCCTGCGGCGGGAGACTGGGCGGGAGACTGGGCGTAGGCCAGCGCCGGGACCGCCATCACGGCGAGAGCCATCAAGGCCGGGCGGCCGATCGGCGGCATGTCAGTGTCTCCGGATCAGGGTGTAGGTTCGGGCGGGCGCCTTCAGTTTCGACTTCAAGATCGCTTGCACGCAGGCCAGGGCCGGATCGTCGGAGCCCTGGGCGGCCGAGATCAGGCGGGTCCAGCCCTCGTCATCGGCGGCCTGGACAAATTCCGAGATTTCGCGCTGCACGAACTCAGCGAGACTGGCGCCCGTGGTGGCGGCCGTTTCGCGGGCCTGGGCGGCCAGCGCCGGATCGGCTTCGTCCAGCCAGAGCTCGAGCCGGGCGGTGACGGCGGCCTGGTCGTTCAGCAGGTCCCCCAACGACAGGGCGCCGTGGGCGACCCCGCCATCCTCGGTCACGCTCAGCGCCACGCCCCGTTCGCGCGCCTCGGCGGCAAGGCCGGAGACGTAGCGGGTCGCGGCCGCCGTCCAGGCCCGGCTTTCCAGATGCAGGGCGATACGCGGCAGGACGTGTTCGAAGGGCAGCAGGCGACCTTCGATACGCCGCTCCAGTCGCAGGACATGCCAGCCAAAGCGCGAGCGCACCGGCTCGGACGCGGTCTCGCCGTCCTGCAGCCGGTTCAGCCCGGCCTCGACCTCGGCGGCGAGATCGCCGGGCGAAAGTTGACCAAGGGAGCCGCCGACGCCCTTGGACGGGCAGTCGGAAAGGGCGGCGGCCAGGTCGGCGAACCGGTACGGATGGTCCGCCAGCTCGGCGATGGCGCCCATGGCGGCGGCGTGCGCCGCCTCCCGGGCGGCCTCGTCCTCGCCCTTCGGCGCAAACAGGATGTGGGAGGCCTGGGTCAGGGCAGGGGTGCGGAACCGTTCCGGCGTGCTGTCGTAGACGCGTCGGCATTCGGCCTCTTCGGGGCGCTCGACCTCAATCTCGGCGTCCAGCACCGCCCGGACCAGGGCTTCCTCAGGCGTCTCTTCGCGGCCATCCTCATCCCGCTCCGCCTGGGGCGTCAGACCAAGCTGATGAGCCCGGTCCAGCAACAGGGCCTTTATGGCCAGGGCGTGAGCCGCAGCCTTCCTCGCCGCCTCGGGGGTGGCGGCGGGATGGTTCTGGGCCTCCTCGGCGACCAGGCGTTCGGGGAGAGCGACCCCATCCACGACGATGACGGCGCTCATTGGTTCTGGCCCCCGGCACGGCGCGCCACCGGCATCCGGCGCTTGCTGCGGACGAGCTGCCAGCCCCGGCGGTTGAGATACCAGACCGGCGCCGAGAGCATGTGGACCAGTCGGGTGAACGGGAAGACGATCATGATGGTCAGACCCAGGACGATGTGGATCTTGAACACCCAGTCGACGTTGGCCACGACATCGGCGATGCGGGTCCTGAAGGTGAAAATCCCCTGCGCCCAGGTCATGAATTTGATCATTTCCGCGCCATCGAGATGGCCCATCGAGACGCGGATGGTGAAGAAGCCCAGACACAGCTGGACCAGCAGGATGATCAGGATCGCCGTGTCGCCGAACGTGGATGTGGCGCGGATGCGGGCGTCGAACAGGCGTCGATGCAGCAGCAGCAGGCCGCCCATCATCATCAGCAGGCCGGCGAACCCGCCCGCGACGATCGCCAGCATCTGCTTGAAGGAATGGGCGACGTGCAGGCTGTCCCAGATCGCCACGGGGGTCAGCAGGCCGACGACATGCCCCCCGAAGATCATCAGTATGCCGACGTGGAACAGGACCGAGCCCCACATCAGCTGTTTACGCCGGAGCAGTTGCGACGAGCCCGTGCGCCAGGTGTATTGCTCGCGGTCGAAACGAATGACCGACCCGAGGATCAGGACGACGATGGCGATATAGGGATAAACCCCGAAGAAGAAGGTGTTCATGTCCATGGCAGGGGTCCTCAGGCGGCCGCGCCGGCGCGGCGGCTCTTGTCGGGCGGCGGTGCGGCGTTCATGGCGGACAGGATGGAGTCGGCTTTCGGACAGCCGGCGTCGGCCGGGCCGAAGGTGACGGCGGTCTCCTCCCAGGCCTTGTCCACCGCTTCCAGGTCGTCCGGATCGTCGTCCGGTTCCTGCATCAGGGCGGCGACGGCGTCGGAGTCCGGCACGGCTCCGGTCATGGCCGTGAGCGCCCCGAACACGGCCCGATAGGGGCTTTCGCGCTTGTGCAGCCGCTCGGTCAGGGCGGCCAGCACATGGGCGCCTTCGCCCAGCAGGGAGGCGGCTTCCTCTTCCGGCAGGGTGGACAGGAAATCCAGGAACACCGGCAGGTGGTCCGGCAGCTCATTGGCGGTCAGCTCCAGCCCGTAGGAGCGGTACAGCTCGATCAGGGCCGCCATCGCCTGTCCGCGATCGCGGCTCTCGCCGTGGATGTGTTCATACAGATTGAGCGACAGTGATCGGGTCCGATCGAACAGGTGAACGAAGCCCTCCTGGAGATCAAAGAGGTCCTCGCGCTCCAGCTTGCGGACCAGCTTTTCCAACGCCCCGACGATAGGGGCGGGGACCATGCCTTCCGAGCGGATGGCGGCCATGATCGCCGGCGCGGCGGCCTGGACGTCCGCGGTCGGATAGCTGAGCAGAAGCGCAAGGGCGCGATAGGTCAAAGCCATGATCAGGCCACCTCTGCTGTGGGCTTGGCGCGTGAGCGTTTGTCGGCGCCGAACAGACCCAGTTCGGTGCGGCCGCCCGAACAGCCATTGCCGAAGGTGAAGCCGCAGTTCCCCCTCAGGTCATAGGCGTCCTCGACCGTCTCGCGGTGGGTCGAGGGGATGACGAACCGGTCCTCGTAATCGGCGATGGCCATGATCTTGTACATGTCGTCGATCTGGGCCGCCGTCAGGCCGACCGTTTCGGCGAGACCATGGTCGATGCGGCCGTCCACCGTCCTGGCGCGCATATAGGCGCGCATGGCCAGCATCCGCCGCAGCGCCAGGGTCACCGGCGCCTCGACCCCGGCGGTCAGCAGGTTGGCGAGGTATTTCACCGGGATGCGAAGCGAGTTCACATCCGGCATTTCGCCATCCATCTCCAGGGCGCCGACGGCGGCGGCGTTCTGGATCGGCGACAGCGGCGGGACGTACCAGACCATCGGCAGGGTCCGGTATTCGGGGTGCAGCGGGAAAGCGACCTTCCAGTCGATGGCCATCTTGTAGACCGGGCTGCGCCGCGCGCCCTCAAGCCAGGCTTCCGGGACGCCGTCGAGCCGGGCCTGGGCGATGACGGCCGGGTCGTGGGGGTCGAGGAAAATGTCGAGCTGGGCCTGGTAGAGGTCCTTCTCGTCCGGGGTCGAGGCGGCCGCCTCGATCCGGTCGGCGTCATAGAGCAGCACGCCCAGATAGCGGATGCGCCCGACGCAGGTTTCGGAACAGACGGTCGGCTGGCCGACCTCGATCCGCGGGAAGCAGAAGGTGCATTTCTCCGACTTTCCGGAGTCCCAGTTGTAATAGATCTTCTTGTACGGGCAGGCCGAGACGCACATCCGCCAGCCGCGACACTTGTCCTGGTCGATGAGGACGATGCCGTCCTCCTCGCGCTTGTAGATCGCGCCGGAAGGGCAGGCGGCCACGCAGGTGGGATTGAGACAGTGCTCGCACAGCCTCGGCAGGTACATCATGAAGGTGTTTTCGAACTGGCCGTAGATCTCCTTCTGGATGCCCTCGAAATTGGCGTCCTCCGACCGTTTGGCGAACTCCCCGCCCAGGATTTCCTCCCAGTTGGGGCCCCATTCGATCTTCTCCATCCGCTTGCCGGTGATCTGCGACCGGGGCCTGGCCGTGGGGAAATGCTTCATCTCCGGCGCCGTCTGCAGATGGCCGTAGTCGAAGTCGAACGGCTCGTAATAGTCGTCGATCTCGGGCAGGTCGGGGTTGGCGAAGATCTTGGCCAAGATGCGCCATTTGGCGCCCATGCGCGGCTCGATCTTGCCGTTGGCCTTGCGCCGCCAGCCGCCGTTCCACTTCTTCTGGTTCTCCCATTCCTTGGGATAGCCGATGCCCGGCTTGGTCTCGACGTTGTTGAACCAGGCGTATTCAACGCCCTTGCGGCTGGTCCAGACGTTCTTGCAGGTCACCGAACAGGTGTGACAGCCGATGCATTTGTCGAGGTTCAGCACCATGCCGATCTGTGCGCGGATCTTCATTGGCCGAACTCCTTCGACTCGAGAGGCTCATCCAGCCAGTCGACCGTCTTCATCTTGCGCAGGACGATGAACTCGTCCCGGTTCGAGCCCACGGTGCCGTAGTAGTTGAAGCCGTAGGACAGCTGGGCGTAGCCGCCGATCATGTGGGTCGGCTTGAGCACGGTGCGGGTGACCGAGTTGTGGATGCCGCCGCGCCGTCCGGTGATCTCGGACCCCGGCGTGTTCACGATCTTCTCCTGGGCGTGGTACATGAAGGTCGTGCCTTCACGGATCCGCTGGGAGACCACGGCCCGGGCCGTCAGCGCCCCGTTGGCGTTGAAGACCTCGATCCAGTCGTTGTCGACGATGCCGGCCTTGCGGGCGTCCGTCTCCGAGATCCAGACGACCGGCCCGCCGCGGTTGAGCGTCAGCATCAGCAGGTTGTCGGAATAGGTGGAGTGGATGCCCCATTTCTGGTGCGGGGTGATGAAGTTGAGCACGATCTCGGTCTCGCCGTTGGGCTTGAGGCCCTTCACATGCGTCGTCTTCAGATCGATCGGCGGCTTGTAGACGCACAGCGCCTCGCCGAAGGCCCGCATCCACAGGTGATCCTGATAGAGCTGCTGCCGGCCCGTGAGCGTCCGCCACGGGATCAGTTCATGCACATTGGTGTAGCCGGCGTTGTAGCAGACCTTCTCGCTCTCGATGCCCGACCAGATGGGCGAGGAGATGATCTTGCGCGGCTGGGCGAGCAGATCGCGGAAGCGGATCTTCTCGTCCTCCTTGGGCAGGGCCAGGTGGGTGTGCTCGCGTCCGGTCTGTTTCTCCAGCGCAGCCCAGGCCTTGACGGCGACCTCGCCATTGGTTTCCGGCGCCAGCATCAGGATGGTCTCGCAGGCGTCGATATCGGTGTCGATGCTGGGCATGCCTTCGGTCAGGCCGACGTCCAGCACCGCGCCGTTCAGTTCGCGCAGCAGGTCGACCTCGTGGCCGGTCTTCCAGGCCAGGCCCTTGCCGCCGTTGCCGACGTTCGCGAGCAAGGGGCCGAGGGCCGTGAACTGCTTGTAGAGGTTGGGGTAGTCGCGCTCGACCACGGTGATCTGGGGCATGGTCTTGCCCGGGATCGCCTCGCATTCGCCGAGGAACCAGTCCTTGACCTCGAAGGGCTGGGCCATCTCCCCGGGGCTGTCGTGCTGGATCGGGGTCAGGACGACGTCCTTCTCCTTGCCCAGGACTTCGGGGGCCACCTGCGAGAATTTTTTCGCGATGGCCTTGAAGATCTCCCAGTCGGACTTCGACTCCCAGGCCGGATCCACCGCCGCGGACAGCGGGTGGATGAAGGGGTGCATGTCGGAGGTGTTGAGGTCGTTCTTCTCGTACCAGGTGGCCGTCGGCAGAACGATGTCGGAGTAGACCGCCGTGGTCGACATGCGGAAGTCGAGGGTCACCAGCAGGTCGAGTTTTCCTTCCGGCGCCTCGTCATGCCAGACGACGTCGACAGGCTTCACCTGACCGGTCTCGCCCAGATCCTTGCCCTGGACGCCGTGCGAGGCGCCGAGCAGGTGTTTGAGGAAATACTCGTGGCCCTTGCCCGAGGAGCCCAGCAGGTTGGAGCGCCAGATGAACATGTTGCGCGGCCAGTTGGCCGGGTCGTCCGGGTCCATGCAGGACAGTTCGATCGAGCGGTCCTTGAGTCCGTCCAGGGTGTAGGCCTTGGGGTCGACTCCCGCCGCTTCGGCGGCCTTGGCCAGAGCAAGCGAATTGGTTTTCAGCGCCGGGGCGGAGGGCAGCCAGCCCATACGCTCGGCCCGGACGTTGAAGTCGATCATCGAGGCCTTCCACGGTCCCTCGGGGGCTGTCGGCGACAGGAGTTCGTCGATTCCGACCGTCTCGTAGCGCCATTGGTCGGAGTGGGCGTAGAAGAACGAGGTCGAGTTCTGCTGGCGGGGCGGACGGATCCAGTCCGTTGCGAAGGCCAGCGGAGCCCAGCCGGTCTGCGGCCGCAGTTTCTCCTGACCGACGTAGTGGGCCCAGCCGCCGCCGGACTGGCCGACGCATCCGCACATCACCAGCATGTTGATGACGCCGCGGTAGTTCATGTCCATGTGGAACCAGTGGTTCATCGCCGCGCCGATGATCACCATCGACTTGCCGTTGGTCTTTTCGGCATTGGTGGCGAAGCCGCGGGCCGTGGCGATGATCTGGTCGCGCGGGACCGAGGTGATGGCCTCGGCCCAGGCCGGCGAATAGGGCTGCAGGTCGTCGAACGACTCCGGCATGCAGTCGCCGCCGAAGCCCTGGTCGACGCCGTAGTTGGCCAGGAACAGGTCGTAGACGCAGGCGACGAGCGCCTCGCCGTCCTTCAGCATCACCCGTCGGACCGGCACATTGCGGGTCAGGACATCGGGGTGGTCGGTCGAGGCGAAGCCATTGCTGGCGGTATTGGCGAAATAGGGGAAGCGGACGCCGGCGACCTCGTCGTGCGCGTCCTTGAGGCCCAGCTTCAGCGTGGTCTCGCGGCCCGCGGCGTCGCGTTCCTCGAGGTTCCAGCGGCCGTCCTCGCCCCAGCGGAAACCGATCGAGCCGTTGGGCACGACGATCTCGCCGGTGGCCTCGTCGATGGCGACGGTCTTCCAGTCGGGATTGTTGGCCTGCTCGAGATCGCCGACGAAATCCGAGGCGCGCACCAGGCGTTCGGGGACATGGCCGCCCTCCTGGGGAACCAGCCGGACCAGCATCGGCAGGTCGCTGTACTGGCGCAGGTAGTCGCGGAAATACGGCACCTGCTTGTCGACGTGATACTCCTTGAGGATCACGTGACCGAAGGCCATGGCGAGGGCCGCGTCGGTGCCCTGTTTGACGGGCAGCCACAGGTCCGAGAATTTCGAGGCCTCCGAATAGTCCGGGCAGATGACGACGGACTTGGCCCCGCGATACCGCGCCTCGGTGTAGAAATGGGCGTCCGGCGTGCGGGTCTGCGGAACGTTCGAGCCCCACAGCAGCATGAAGCTGGAATTGTACCAGTCGGCGCTCTCGGCCACGTCGGTCTGCTCGCCCCAGGTCTGGGGCGAGGCCGGGGGCAGGTCGCAATACCAGTCGTAGAAGGAGCCGGTGACGCCGCCCAGGAGCTGCAGGTAGCGGGCGCCGGCGGCGTAGGAGATCATCGACATGGCCGGGATCGGCGAGAAGCCGAACACCCGGTCAGGACCCCAGCGCTTGACCGTATGGGCGTTGGCAGCGGCGATGATCTCGGTGATTTCTTCCCAGTCGGCCCGCACGAAGCCGCCGGCGCCGCGCATGCTGGTGTAGGATTTGCGGGCGGCGGGATCGTTCTGGATCGAGGCCCAGGCCGCGACCGGCTCCATGGTCTCGCGCGCCTTGCGCCAGACCCGAAGCAGGCGGGAGCGCACCAGCGGATATTTCACCCGGTTGGCCGAATAGAGATACCAGCTGTAGCTGGCCCCCCGCGCGCAGCCGCGCGGTTCGTGGTTGGGCAGGTCCGGCCGGGTGCGGGGATAGTCGGTCTGCTGGGTCTCCCAGGTGACGATCCCGCCCTTGACGTAGATCTTCCAGGAGCACGAGCCGGTGCAGTTCACGCCGTGGGTCGAGCGCACGATCTTGTCGTGACGCCAGCGGTTCCGATAGGCCTCCTCCCAGCCGCGGTCCTCGTCGTTCATGACGCCGTGGCGGTCGGAGAACAGTTCTGTCTTGCGCGTGAAGAAGGCGAGACGGTCCAGGGTATGGCTCATGATCAGGCCGCCGTGTTGGGAGAGAGGTTCAGGATCGAGCGCCGGCGGGCGTAGAACACCCAGTTCACGACGGCGCAGGTGATGTAGAAGACCAGGAAGATGTAGAGGGCCGTCGTCGGTCCTCCGGTGGCCTTCATGGAGTTGGCGAAGGCCAGCGGGATGAAGAAGCCGCCATAGGCGCCGATGGCCGACGAGAAGCCGACGATGGCGGCCCCTTCAAGCTCTGACGCCTTCAGCCGTTCGGCGGGCGAGGCGCGGGGCAGCAGGCGAGGCATGTCGGCGCGCACCAGGGCCGGGATCATCTGGAAGGTCGAGGCGTTGCCCACGCCGGTCCAGAAGAACAGCCAGAGGAAGCTGGCGAAGAACAGGCCGAACACCGGCTCGCCGCCGAAGGCGCCGACGCTGTAGAGCACCGCCAGCACGCCCACGGCCAGGGCGTAGAAGACGACCTGGGTGACGTTCTGGCCGCCCCAGCGGTCCGACACCCAGCCGGTCATCGCCCGCGAGGCGGCTCCGACCAGGGGCCCGAGGAAGGCGATCTGGAGAATATTCACGTCGGGGAACAGCGTCTTGCCCAGCAGGGGGAAGGCCGCCGAGAAGCCGATGAACGAGCCGAAGGTGCCGATGTAGAGGTAGCACATCAGCCAGTTGTGCTTGCGCTTGAACACCACCGCCTGCTCACGGAACGAGGCCCGCGCGGAGGCGACGTCGTTCATGCCGAACCAGGCCGCCGCTGCGGCGATCAGGATGAACGGCGCCCAGACGAAGCCGGCGTTCTGCAGCCAGACCTGATGCTGGACGCCATTTTCAAGGTAGGTCTGCGGCGCCCCGAACAGGGGGGTGAACAGGGCGAGGCCGGTGACCAGCGGCGCCGTGAATTGCAGGACGCTGACCCCCAGGTTGCCGAAGCCCGCGTTCAGCGCCAGGGCGTTGCCCTTCTGGGCCTTGGGGAAGAAGAAGCCGATATTGGCCATCGACGAGGCGAACGCCCCGCCGCCGAGACCGCAGAGCAGGGCCAGGGCGACGAACACCGGATACGGGGTGTCGGTGTTCTGCACCGCCATTCCGATGCCGATTGCCGGGATCGCCAGCGAGAGGGTCGAGAGCGTTGTCCAGAGCCGCCCGCCGAAAATGGGGACCATGAAGCTGTAGAAGATCCGCAGGGTCGCGCCGGACAGGGCCGGCAGCGCCGTCAGCCAGAACAGCTGGGCGGTGGAGAACTGGAAACCGACCATGTTGAGGCGCGTGGCCGCCGTCGACCACAGCATCCAGACGGAAAAGGCCAGCAGCAGGTTCGGGATGGAGATCCACAGGTTGCGGCGGGCGATCCGTTGGCCGGTGGAGGCCCAGAACGCCGGATCCTCCGGACGCCAGTCGTGCAGAACGTGACGGGACATGCGCGTCTTTCTCTAGTGCGAACGGAGGGGTGAGGCGGCCGCGGCCTTGTCGGGGCCGATCCCGGCCAGTTCGGGGAATTCCGGCAGCGTCGCCAGCATGGGAGAGCGCCGACGCTCCATCCGGCGGACGGCGAAATGCATCCAGACGAGGGCCGTGAGGACCAGCAGGAACAGCAGCATGAAGCAGCTGGTCCAGACGCCGGTCAGATCGTTCAGGGCGCCGAAGGCGATGGGCAGGATGAAGCCGCCCAACCCGCCGATCATGCCCACCAGGCCGCCGACCGAGCCGACGTGATCCGGGTAGTAGACGGGGATGTGTTTGAAGACGGCCGCCTTGCCCAGGCTCATGGCGAAGCCGAGGATGAAGACCACCCCGGTGAAGACCGGCAGGCTCATCACCATGCGGAAGCGGATGGGTCCGTCGATGCCGTCGACCACATAGGATGTCGCCGGATAGGACAGGATGAAGGCGCAGATGACGCTGATGATGAAGGTCAGATACATGACCTTCCGGGCGCCAACCCGGTCCGAGAGCCAGCCCCCGAACACCCGGAACAACGAGCCGGGGATCGAATAGGCGGCGGCCAGCATCCCGGCCACGCCGATACCTACCCCGTAGGCGCCGGTCAGATAGTGCGGAAGCCAGAGGGCGAGAGCGACGAACCCGCCGAAGACGAAGAAATAGTAGAGGGCAAACCGCCAGACGCGGAGGTCCTTCAGCGGCTCCAGCTGCATCCAGGCCGCCACGGGCTTCTGGCCCGTCCGCCGCCGCTCGATCAGCTGCGGCTCGTCGCGGGTCAGGAAGAAGGACACGAGCGCGATGAGGAGGAGCGCTCCGGCCCAGATCTGCGCCACGGCTTCCCAGCCGAACGCCAGCATGACGAACGGCGCCGCGAACTTGGTCACCGCCGCGCCGACATTGCCCGCGCCGAAAATCCCGAGCGCCGTCCCCTGACGGCTCGCCGGATAGAATTTCGAGACATAGGCGACGCCGACCGCGAAGGCCCCGCCCGCCATTCCGACGCCCAGCGCCGCGACCAGGAATTGGGGGTAGGTGTGAGCGTAGGACAGCAGGAAGGTCGCCGCCGCGGCCAGGGCCATGACGATCAGATTAACCCGCCGCCCGCCGAACTGTTCGGTCCAGACGCCCAGGAACACACGCACCAGCGATCCGGTCAGAATCGGCGTCCCGACCAGCAGGCCGAACTGCGCTTCGGTGAGCCCGAGGTCGGTCTTGATCTGGACCCCGATGATCGAAAAGATCGTCCACACCGCAAAACACGCCGTGAAGGCGAAGGTGCTGATCCACAGGGCGGACGCCGCGCCCGGCGCTGATGTTTCGGAGGCGGATACCACCTGGCCATGCTCCATGGACGGTCCCGCTCGCCGGGTCTCCGTTCGGTGATTTCTAACCCGCGTCTGACAGTCGCTGTTTGATGCTTATCAATTGAAGTCTTTGTAGAGTTGGCTCAGAACCTCCTCGATACAGAAAGCTTTCAGTAAACCGACATATGTGCGCCCCGGAGTTGTCGCGCCTGCAGTTGGCGATTGATATTCATCAAGTGAGGTGTTCTAGTGAGCAGGAGTGGCGGCGGTGTGTGTAGCGAACGAGATCAGATCGGGCCCACGCGGCCGGATGTGATCAGGAGGAAAGCCCTATGACCATGCGCGCCGCCGATCTCGACCGCGTCAAGGCGCTGCCGCTGTTCTCGCGGGCCTCGCCGGAAGTCTTCCGGGACGTTACGGCCGGCGCCTTCCTTCAGCGATTCCCCGCGGGCACGACACTGCTGATGGAGGGCGACACCGTCGACTTCCTCTATGTCCTGCTGGACGGGGCCGTCGAACTCCAGGGCTCCTGGAAGGAGAAGGAAACCACTCTGGCGCTGCTGACTCCGATATCCACCTTCATCCTGGCCGCTGTCGTCCTGGATGCGGACGCCCTGATGTCGGCGCGGACGCTGGAGAGGTCCGAGATCCTCATGTTGTCGGGCGAAGCCCTTCGCCGAACCATGCGACAGGACGCCGACTTCAGCTTTGCGGTGGCCCAGGAATTGTCGGGCTGTTACCGCGGCCTGGTCCGGGCCGTGAAGAACCAGAAGCTTCGTGGCGGCGTCGAACGCCTGGCCAACTATCTGATCACGCAAAGGGTTCGTCAGGGGATGCGCGATCCGATCGTTCTGCCCCACGAGAAGCGGGTGCTGGCCTCGCTGCTCGGCATGTCCCCGGAGAATCTGTCCCGAGCCTTCGCCAACCTGTCCAGCTACGGGGTCGTCGTTCACGGCGCGGAGGTCAGCCTCGGCCGTCCGGACGCCCTGGAGCGTCTGGCGCGGCCTGACCCTCTGATTGACAATCACATGCCGCCGCCGTCGGCCGTCGTCGGCAAGGCCGAGAGCGAGCGGTGGACCACCCGGACGGGACGAACCTGCGGCTCTGTCATCGGCTGATCAGCCCCCGAGCTGGGCCAGGTTTCGCAAGTCGCCTGAGCGCCCCACGGCGAGGGCGTGGCCCGCGGACTTGCCCCCGAGAGACGAGACGATGCGTTGCGTCAGCGTCTCGCGGTCATCATCGTCCTGCAGCAGATCGCGCAGGTCGACCCCGCCGTCCCCGAACAGGCACAGGCGCAGCTTGCCCCGGGCGGTGACGCGCAGGCGGTTGCAGCTGTCGCAGAATCCCGGCGCATAGGGAGCGATCAGGCCGATGGCCCCGGCGTGGTCGGGATGACGATATTCCAGCGCCGGCCCGGCGTCGAAGGCGCGGGGCGTCGGCGTCCACCCGTTCCGGTCCAGCCAGTCGCGCAGGCCCTGGGCCTTCACATGATGGCGGGCGAAATAGTCGTCATTGTCGGTCGTCTTCATCAGTTCGATGAAGCGCACCGCCACGGGCCGCTCGCGGACGAAGCGCGCCCAGTCGTCGAATCCGGCTTCGGCCGTCTCGCGCAGCAGGACGGCGTTGACCTTCACGGCGGCGAAGCCTTCGGCCAGCGCCAGATCCAGGCCCGTCAGGACCTGGCTCAGCTTGTCGTGGCCGGTGATGCGGTGAAACGTCTCCGGGTCGATCGAGTCAATGCTGACGTTGATATGGCTGAGGCCCGCGGCGCGCCAGTCGGCCGCGTGACGGGCCAGGTTCCAGCCGTTCGTGGTCATGGCGACCTTGGCCACCCCGGGCGCGGCCGCCACGGCTTCGATGATGGCGTTGAAATCCTTGCGGACGGTGGGTTCGCCGCCGGTCAGGCGAACCTTGCCGAGCCCCAGGTCCGAAAACCCGGCCACCAGACGGGCGATCTCCTCGACGGTCAGAAAGGACAGCGGCCCGGTCTTCTTCCAGCCGTTCGGCAGGCAGTAGGTGCAACTGAAATTGCACACCTCCGTCACCGACAGGCGAAGGTAGTGAAACCGGCGGCCGAAGCCGTCGGTCATGGGGGCGGCGTCGAGCGCCATGGAAGCTCCTTTCCAAACGCGGGAGGCGGAGGGATTTCTCCCGCCACCCTCGATCCTTGCGGATCCGGCCGCGCCACCATGGCGCACGGGCGCTACAGGTCGGGCGGCTCGGAGCGAACTCAAGCGGATTGTTAGTCGATCAATCCATCCCACCCTATGACGCGCGGCCGAACCGGTCTTGATGAAGATCAAGCGCCACCGGCGCGACCCTTGTACGGCTGATGGCTCCGGCCATGCTAGTCAGGACGGCGGACCGAAACGGCTGGCTCCGGATGGAGGCGCGATCAATGGCGAACGCGGAGGCAGGCGTCGGACGGCGGACCGGGCTGATGCTGCTCGCGGCCACAGCCCTGGCCGCCTGTGCGCCCCGGCGCCCCGCCGGCCCGGCGCCGATCGACCTGTTCGCGGCGGCCAGCCTGCGTGAGGTGCTGGACGCGGCCGCCGCCGCGCACCATCAACGATCCGGCCGGACAGTTCGGGCGACCTACGCCGGCAGCGCCCAACTGGCCCGCCAGATCGCCCAAGGAGCCCCGGCCGACCTGTTCATCCCGGCCGACGAGTCCTGGATGGACTGGCTGGACCAACGCGGTCTGATAGAGGCGTCCGCGCGACGACGGCTCGCCTCCAACGGTCTGGTGCTGATCGCCCCGATCTCGACCCCCGACGCGCCCGTCGACCTGACATCCCCGACCGCGCTCGCCGTGCGGCTGGGCGGGGGCCGGTTGGCCATGGCCGAAGCCGCCGTGCCGGCGGGCCGCTACGGGCAGGAGGCCCTGACAAGTCTGAACCTGTGGTCAGGGGTCAAGGATCGGCTGGCCCCCGGCGACAGTGTCCGCGCCGCCCTGGCCCTGGTCGCGCGCGGGGAGGCGCCCCTGGGCGTGGTCTATGCCACCGACGCCCGTGCGGAGCGGCGGGTTCGGGTGGTGGCGGCCTTTCCCGCCGCCAGCCATGCGCCGATCCTCTATGCGGCGGCGCCGGTTCGGCGGCGGGACGGGGCCGGCGACCGCGAGGGCGCGCTGGCCTTTCTGGATTTCCTGACCGGCGCGGACGGACAGGCCCTGTTCCGACGCTTCGGCTTCGCGCCCGCGACCGTCTGAGCACCCCGGATGATCGCGCTCAGCCCCGAGGAACAGCAGATTATCGGCCTCTCGCTGAAGGTCGCGGCGACGGCGACACTGTTCAGCCTGCCCCCGGGGATCGCGCTGGCCTATCTGTTGTCGCGCGCCCGCTTCCCCGGCAAGGCCCTCCTGTCGGGCCTGACCCATCTACCCCTGATTTTGCCGCCGGTGGTGACCGGCTATGCCCTGCTGCTGCTGTTCGGCGCTAACGGGCCGCTGGGCCGCCTGCTCGCGCCGATGGGGATCGTCTTCGCCTTCGACTGGACCGGGGCGGCGCTGGCCGCCGCGATCATGGGCTTTCCGCTGCTGGTGCGGGCCGTGCGCCTGTCGTTCGACATGGTTGATCCTCGCATCGAACGCGCGGCCGAGACCCTGGGGGCGAGGCCCTTCATCCGCTTCCTGACCATCAGCCTGCCCCTCGCCCTTCCCGGGGTCGCTGCCGGGACGGTGTTGGCCTTCGCCAAGGCGCTGGGCGAGTTCGGCGCCACCATCACATTCGTCGCCAGCATTCCCGGGGAGACCCGCACCCTGCCGCTCGCCATCTACAGCCTGACCCAGGTTCCCGGGGGCGAGGCCGCCGCGCTGAGACTGGTCCTCATCTCGGTCGGGGTGTCGATCGCCGCCCTTCTGGTTTCGGAGTGGGGCGCGCGGGCGGCGGCGCGGCGCGTCGGGGGGATGCGGTGATGCTGGAGGTTTCCGCCCATATCGCCCGCGATGATTTCTCGCTCGAGGTCGGCTTTTCCAGCGATGCGCGCATCACCTGCCTGTTCGGCCGCTCGGGGGCCGGCAAGACCACGGTGGCCGAACTGGTCGCGGGTCTGATCCATCCCGTGCGTGGTCGGGTGCTGCTGGACGGGGAGGTCCTGTTCGACAGCGATGCAGGCCTGTCAGTCCCGGCCTGGAAGCGGCGCATCGGCTATGTGTTCCAGGACGCGCGCCTCTTCCCGCACATGACCGTGCGGGACAATCTGCTGTACGGCCCCCGGCGATCAGGCGAGCTTCACCCCGCCCTCGACCAGGCGGCGGCCCTGCTGGGGCTCGAAGGCCTTCTGGAGCGCCGGCCGGGGGCGTTGTCGGGCGGCGAGGCCCGCCGGGTCGCGATCGGGCGGGCCCTGCTGACCCGGCCCCGCCTGCTGATCCTCGACGAGCCGCTGGCGGGGCTGGACGGAGCCCGGCGCGGCGACATCCTGCCCTATCTGGACAGACTGGCCCGGGACGGGCCGCCCATCCTCTATGTCAGCCACTCGGTCGAGGAGGTGGCGCGCCTCGCGGATCGGGTGGTGCTGGTCGGCGATGGCCGGGCCGTCGGGGCGGAGCCGCCGGACGCGACGTTCGACCGACTGGAAGCGGAGGCCGCCGCCGGGCTCAGCGCGCCCCTGTCCATCCTCAACGGACGCGTGACCGCGCACGATCCGGCGGGGAACGCCACCCGGATCGATCTGGCCGGAATCCCGTTTCTGTCGCCGCTCCTGGACGTGGTTCCGGGCGAACGCCTGCGCGTCGTCGTCGACGCCCGCGACGTCGCCCTGGCCCTGACCGACCCGATCGGCGCCAGTTTTCAGAACCGGCTGCCGATGCGGATCGCCGCACTCGAACTGCGGGCCGACGGCGTCCTGGTGCGGCTGGAGGCGGGGGGACTGAGGCTCAAGGCGCTGGTCACGCGCCAGGCAAGCGAACAACTGGGGCTGGCGCCCGGGACCGACGTCATCGCCTTGGTCAAGGCGACCGCGGCCGCCCGCTACGCCTGACCGTTGTCAGCCCCGGGCGATGCGGCTTTCGTCGGCGACCGACCGGGAGGGGGCGCGGCCTGCCCTTGGTCAAGGCGGCCGATTGAGCCGGGCGCGCGCAACAGCGCCTGCTGGGCCTCGGCCGAACGCTCGAGGAGTTCGCGCCAGACTGGAACCGCGGTCGCCTCGTCCAGCCCGTAACGTCGTGCCGCGGCCCGGACGCGGGCGAGGATGTCTGCGATCCGTTCAGGATCCCGCACACGATCCGGCCCGGCCTTGAGCCCGGCGATGAGGACGACCTGGCGCTGACGGGCGGCGACAAGCCGCACCAGGACCGCGTCGATCCGGTCGATTCGCGCCCGCCGGGCCGCCAGTTCGGACGCGCTCACGACGCCGCCCCGACGCCGGCCCGGCGGGCGCCCGCCGCCCCGTGCAGGTAGCCGCTGACCAGAGGTCCCGGCGGCCCCAGAGGCTCGATCCCCAGGGCGAGCTCCCGCGGTGTGATCCGCCCGGCGACAAAGTCCTGGAACAGGTGACTGACCGCGACCATGTCCAGGCTGTGCGGCGACAGCCGCAGGACCGATACGCCGGCAGCCTCAAGCGCCTCGACCGGAACGTCGATCAGCTGGCATCCGTGCGACAGGGTCTGGAGTCCATTCACGGCCAGGAAGTCCTGTCCCTCGATGGTCGCTACGTCCATGCCGTCCGGATGGCGGTCGCAGACATAGCGGCAGGCGTCCCGATGCAGCCCTTCCATCCGGGCCTGGGCGCAGCGGCTCGACAGGGCGAGCGGCAAGCGACCGAAGGCGAACAGTTCAAGTTCGAGCCCCGGGCAGGCCCGGGCGATCTTCGCGAGGGAGCCCAGCGGAAGTTCGACATTGGCGCACAGACGCACGCAGCCCATCCGCACCAGCTCCGCCGCCGCAAGGGCGTTATAGACGTTCAGCAGCGGGCCGGCGACGAAGGGGGCGGGCGCCCGGCTCCAGACCGCCGACATGTCCCCGGCCTCGATCAGATGGTCGGGATCCGCGGCGAGTTCCACCGCCAGCCGGCGTTCCCTGGGCGTCGCGGGGAGAGCCAGGGTGGACCAGATCACCGTCTTGCCTGCCGTCTCCAGCCGCTCGGCGGCCCGCGCCAGGACGTCCTGGAGCAGGGGCTGGCGCTTCCCGCACACCACCTCGCCCAGATAGACCGTCCCGACCGGGGCCTCGTCGGCGATCCGGGCATAGAAGCTCTCGACCCGGTCCGCCGCCCAGTTGAACAGCAGCGGTCCGATCGCCAGCTTCATCGTCCCGTCCGGTTCCATGGACGCCCTCATCGCCAGCGCTTCCGATAGGCGCCGGTGGTCTCTCGCGCCCCCTCGGCGAGATCGCCCAGCAGGGATTCATAGGGGGTGGGCGACTCCCCGCGCCCAATGGCGTCGATGGCGGCCCGGAACGCGGCGGTGACCCGCGCCACATAGGCGCGGCCTCTCTGTCGTCCCTCGATCTTGACGGCGGTGACGCCGGCCCGGGCCAGGCCGGCCAGCAGACTCATGGCGTTCAGGCTGACCGGGTCCTCGAACAGATAGGCCGCCTCGCCGGACCCGCCGCCGCGGAACCGCCCCTTGCACAGGGTCGGATAGCCGCCGACCTCGCCCGCCGGCAGCCGGTCGATGGCGAACCCGGACAATCGCGTCGTGCGCTCGCCGTGGTCGTCGCTGAAACTCACCGCCTCGGGCGGAGAGCACACACCCGACAGGTTCGGCGAGCGCCCGGAAGCGTAGGAAGACAGGGCGCAGCGCCCTTCGGCCATGACGCACAGGCCGCCATAGACGAAGGCCTCGGTCTCGACGGTGATGTCCGGTGTCAGGCTCCGGATTTCCTCGACGCTCAGGACGCGGGGCAGGACGACCCGCTTCACGCCGTATTCGCGAGCGTAGAAGGCGATCGCCTCCGGCGTGCCCGCCGCCGCCTGGACCGACAGGTGCAGGCGGGTGTCGGGATGGTTGGCGCGCATGTGCGACAGCACGGCCAGGTCCGCTGCGATCACGGCGTCCGCGCCGGCCTCGGCCGCCGCATCTGCCGAGGCTCGCCACAGGTCGGTGGCGTCGGCCCGGGCGAAGGTGTTGAGCGCCAGCAGGACCCGCGCGCCGCGTTCGTGAGCCCAGTCGGTCGCCGCCCGCAGTTCCTCGGGGGAGAAGTTCAGGCCCGGGAAATTGCGTGCGTTGGTCTCGTCGCGGAAGCCGCAGTAGACGCTGTCCGCGCCCGCCTCGATCGCCGCCTTCAGCATGGCGGGCGAGCCGGCGGGGCAGACCAGCTCCAGCGCCGGCGCGGTCGCGCCGGTCATGGGCGGACCTCGCCCTGTTGCCAGCGTCCGACGATGGACAGGGCCGCCTGCAGGACTGGGTCGAGCCGCCGCGGCAGGCCCAGGATGTCGGCCATCGTCAACTCCGAGGCTTCCAGCGCATTGTGCAGGGCGAGGATGGCGGCGGTGTCGCCGTCAACGTCGATGCGGCGCTGGAAGAAGGCCCCGTCGGCGTCCCCGCGTCCGTCGAACAGGGCCAGGAGCGTCAGCAGGGGGCCGCTGATACGGGCCGAGGCCGTGGCGGCGTCTGAACCGGGGCGCACCACGCGGATGGACCCGGCCGCGCCGTCCGGCCGCATCTCGAAGGCGACGGGCAGGTCGTCCGGGATGATCCGGATGGTGGCCCGGCGGATCGGACCCAGCCGGTCGAACGCATCGGGCTGGCGACGTGCGACGCCCCGGAGCGACGCCGTCAACAGCATCTCCACGGGCCGCCGCGCGAGGTACAGCAGATCCGTCCAGCGACGGCGCGACGGCGCGACGCGCAGGGGAGCTATGCGCATCGGGAAGAGCCGCTGTCGAGGCGACTGTCCTGTCCGGCATCCGCAGTGACCTGCGGGGATTCGCTGCTCCGGATTTCACCGGCCAGCGGACTGTCGAACGCCATGTCTGCACCCCTTCAAAAGCGGAGGCCAGACTCCGTGATTCCCTGCGGCGCGCGGAAGGGGTCCGGGGGTGTCGCAGACCTGGACCCCCATCAACGGCAGGCTTGACGGAGGTCAAGCGACGGTCGGCGCCGGCGGCCTAGGAAAGCGCAACGCCGCCCCCGCGGATCGGAGCGGGAAACGGAAAGGACACCCGGGAACATGGCCCTTCAACATCTGTCCGTCGGCGAGATCGCCGTCATCCTGCCTGGCGCCACCGCCGTCTTCCGTCGTCACAAGATCGATTTCTGCTGCAAGGGCGACGCCCTGCTTGCGCGCGAGGCGGAGAGCCGCGGACTGGACCTGTCGGCCATCGAGGCGGAGCTTCACGGCCTGGACACGCCGGGCGAGCATGCGCCGGCGGAGATCGCCGATCTGATCGCCCACATTATTGAGCGCTATCACAAGGTGCACCGGCGCGAATTCCCCGCGGTCATCGAGATGGCCCGCCGCGTCGAGTCCGTGCATCAGGCCAGGGCCGACTGTCCCCGCGGGCTCGCCGATCTGCTGTCCCGCATGTTCGAGGACCTGGAAGACCATCAGCACAAGGAGGAGGCGGTCCTGTTTCCCGCCATGATCAGCGGCATGGGACCGGTCCTGCGCCACCCGATCGCCCGGATGATGCAGGACCATGTGGAACTGGGCGAATTGCTCGCCTTCATGGCGGACCTGACCGACGACTTCGTCCCGCCCGAGGGCGCCTGCGGCTCTTGGCGCGCCCTCTACGCCGGTTGCAGCAAGCTGGATGCGGACCTGCGCGAACACGTCCACCTGGAGAACAATATCCTTTTCCGTCGCTTCCTTTGAGCCCGATCAGAAGTCCAGAACGGCCGCGGCGTCGCCCGCGCTGAGGCCGGGGGCGCCGGGGCGGCGGCGGATCAGTACGTCGGCGTTCGCCAGCGCCTTCTGGGTCGCGGAGTCCTGGACCTCCAGCCCCGCGACGCCGTCGCCCACCCGGCGCCCGCGTTCGAAGGTCTCGCGATCGCCACAGGGCTTCAGCGGCGCGGTCAGGGTCATGTCCCGCCAGGCCAGCCATGCGGCCGGATCCCGGCCCGCCAGGCCCGCGAGCAGCGGTGCGAGGAAGAGCCGGGCGGTCACCAGCGCCGATGTCGGATTGCCGGGCAGCCCCAGCACCAGCGCGCCGCCGGCCCGTCCGAACCAGACCGGCTTGCCGGGCTTGATCGCCACCTTCGAGAAGATCAGATCAAGACCGAAGGGGGCGAACATGGCGCGGGCGTAGTCCTTCTCGCCGACGGATGCCCCGCCTGTGACCACCACCAGATCGGCCTCGTCGAGCGCGAGGCGCGCGGCGGCCTCGAGCGTCTCCGGGGTATCGGTCAGCCGGCGGCGGGCGATCACCTCGGAGCCGCACTGCCGCGCCAGGGCCGCGACGCCGAACGAAACGCTTTCCGGAATACTGCCGGGGGTCTCCAGCGCCTGTCCCGGTTCCGCCAATTCATCACCGGTGCCGAGGATGATGACGCGGGGCTTGCGCACGACCGACAGGGTGGCGACATCGGCCGCGGCGGCGGCGACCATGGCGCGGAAGCCGAGGACGGTTCCGGCCGCAAGCAGGATGTCGCCGGCTCCGAAATCCGATCCGGCCGCGCGGATATGGCGCCCCGGTCCCGGCGGAATTTCGAACAGCGCCTCGTCGCCGTCGCGGCCGACGATCTCCTGGACTACGACCCTGTCGGCCCCGTGCGGCGTCGGTCCACCGGTGAAGACCCGGACGCAGGCCCCGGGGGGCAGGACCGGGACGTCCGCCCGTCCCGCGAAGGCGACCGTGGCGACGGGCAATCGCGCTGGCAGCGTCGCCAGGTCGATGTCGCGCACGGCATAACCATCCATGGCGGAAACCGCCGTGCGCGGCGCCTCGCCGCGCGCCCTCAGATCGGCCGCCAGGACCCGATCGCCGGCGGCGTCAATAGCCACCGTCTCGCAGGGGAGCGGCCGGGCCTCGTTCAGGACCAGGGCCAGGGCGGTATCGAAATCGATCACGTCGCGCTTCCGTCGTCGATGGTCCAGTCGCCCGAACGTCCGCCGGATTTCGACAGCAGCCGGACCTGGCTGATGACCATGCCGCGGTCGGCCGCCTTGAGCATGTCGTAGAGGGTTAGGCAGGCCACCGAGACGGCGGTCAGGGCTTCCATCTCGACGCCGGTCGGCCCGCTGACCCGCGCCTCGGCGGTGACGACGAAGCCCGGCAGGGCCTCGTCGAGGGTCACTGTCACCGAGACCTTGTCGAGGCCGAGCGGATGGCACAGCGGAATCAGGTCGGCCGTTCGCTTGGCCCCCATGATCCCGGCGAGCTCAGCGGTCGTGATCACAGCCCCCTTGGGGGCGCGGTTGTCGCGCACCAGGGCGAGGGTCGCGGGCGCGCAGATGACCCGGCCCTCGGCGACGGCCCGGCGCGCCGTCGCGACCTTGTCCCCAACGTCGACCATATGCACGCGGCCGGCGCTGTCCAGGTGCGTCAGGGCGCTCACGGACAGATGCCCCGGAAACGCGGGATCTGGCCGACCAGGGAACAGGGCCGGAACCGGCTGTCCAATTCCTCAGCCAGCACCAGATCCCAGGCGTCGCGGCAGGCTCCGGTCGATCCCGGCACGCAGAAGACGAAGGTGTCTTCAGCCTGCCCGGCGAGAGCCCGGGATTGCAGCGTCGCCACCCCGACCGTCCCCAGGCTGGCGAGGTGAAAGACCACCGAGAAGCCCTCCAGCTCGCGTCGGAACAGCGGCTTCACAGCCTCGGGCGTCACGTCGCGGGGCGAAAAGCCGGTGCCGCCCGTGGTCAGCACCACGTCCACGGCCGGGTCCGCAATCCAGATCTTCAACTGGCCGCGGATGGCGTCGACCTCGTCAGGAACGATGGTCTTCCCCGCCAGCACGTGACCGGCGGTGGTCAGCCGCTCGACCAGGGTTCCGCCGGACGTGTCGGTGGTTTCGTCGCGGGTGTCCGAGATGGTCAGGACCGCGATGTTCAGAGGATGAAAGGGCAGGGTCTCGTCAATTCGTCCGGCCATCAGGGCGTCTCGTCCTTCCAGCGCGCCACGGCGGCGCGATCTTCATCCACGGGCTCGATCCAGCGGACGCCGGCGGGGCCGGTCTCGCGCTTCCAGAATGCGGCCTCGGTCTTGAGCCTGTCCATCAGATAGTCCGCCGCCTCGAAGGCCGCACGCCGGTGCGCCGCCGCGGTGGCGACGAAGACGATGGTCTCGCCGGGGACGATGTCCCCGCAGCGGTGCGCCACAACCAGGTCCCGGACGGGAAACCGCGCTGCGGCGGCCTCGGCGATGTCGCGCATCGAGCGTTCGGTCATGCCCGGATACCAGTCCAGCGTGAGAGCGTCGACGATCGACCCGTCCTTGCCCACGCCGCGGGCCAGGCCGGTGAAGCTCACCACCGCCCCCTCTGTCGTGCGGCCGGCGAGAAAGGCCTCCAGTTCGGCGGGGGCGGACAGGGGGCCGGGAACCAGTCGGACGTCGAGAGACATCTCAGCCCCCCGAGAAGATGGAAAAGAAGGCGATTTCCTGGTCCGGCCGCGCCCGTGCGTCCTCGCCGACCACGACCAGGTCGACGCAGGCGCGGACGTCCGGACGCAGAAGGGCGTCCGCGGCGACCTCATCGCGCTCGGCCAGCAGGCGGCGGATCTGCCCGACGGGCAATCCCTCGGTCGGCAGGTCCAGGCTTCCTTCCGGTCCCAGTCTTTCGCTGACGCGGCCGAAGAACAGAATACGGGTCATGGTCGTCTCCATTTCAGGCCGCCAGGGCGGAGCCCGCGCGGGGCGGGGCCTCGTCCAGATCCACGATGAAGCGCGGGAGAGGCGTCGGCCGAACCGAGGGGCCAGACCCGCAGGGGCTCATCCGGACGATCTCTCGGTCAAGGGCCGTCATCATGGTTATGTCGGTTGCCTCTGCGCCCGAAATCGGGCCGACCTGCCGGGCTTACAGCCTGCGCCCGCATTTCGAATTGCTGACTGTCAATCGGCCTGCCTACTCCCGTCAATGCAGACAGACGAAGGTGCAAGGCCTGCGGCCTGGAACGGGCTGAATCCGGAGGCCGGACACCATAGGGTGGCGGTTGTTGAAGGCGTTCAGGAGCGACCCCTTGACCTGGCGCCGAAGTACAGGGTCGTACGAGCGGGTGAGCTGCATGATCCACGTGCTCGCGGCGCGCATCTCGGAACCAGGGTTCGGGGCTCGAAACAAACGTCTGACCCAATGGAAATAGCCGAGTGGAGATGGTCGGGGCTTCCGGGCCCCTTGAGGCTCAGGCCGCGCAGGGCATCCGCGCCACGTTGCAGTGTGTCCACAGCCGGTCCATCGCCTTGACGAGGTCGTCCA
>NZ_JAQSDY010000031.1 GCF_029946145.1 Brevundimonas sp. | reverse complement strand
CCACTAGCCACTAGCCACTAGCCACTAGCCACTAGCCACTAGCCACTAGCCACTCAGCTCACCGAACCCCCAGCTCCGCCACCAGCCGCTCCATCCCGTAGACATCCCGCAGCGCCGCCGTCACCGCCCCGGTGGTCACGATCACCGAGCGGTTGACGTTGCGGTCATAGCCATAGGCGTTGCGCTGGGTCAGGACGGTGGAGTCGAAATTGGCCCCCACCATCTCGCCCGCCGCCGTCACCACGGGCGAGCCCGACGAGCCGCCGATGGTGTCCGACGACACCGCCATGTTCAGCACCGTGTCCCCGTCGATCCGGTCCTTCGCGGCCAGCAGCTTCGGCGCCACATCGAACGGCGCCGCGCCCGTCGCCCGGTCCCACAGGCCGTCGAAGGTGGTGAAGGCGCCGAACCGCTGGCCCGGAACGTCCGTGCCCTCGATCTTGCCGTAGGTCAGGCGCAGCGTCCCGGTCGCGTCCGGATAGACCGCGTCGCCATAGGCGGCGAACCGGGCCGCGGCCAGCCGTTCCGAGGCCCGGTCGGTCGGGGCCTGGACCCGCGCCTCCCAATCCGAACGCGCGGCGCGGGTCTCATCCTGGATCGACAGAAGATACTGGATCATCGGGTCGTCCGAGGCCTCGACGGCGGCCAGACCGCCCTCCCACAGCGCCCGCCGCACCGCCGGATCGGCCAGCGTCGTCCCGCCGACCAGCCGCGCCGACAGCGCCTCCGGGGACTCCTGGCCCAGCAGGCCGCGAACCGCGGGATTGTCGACGGTCAGCCACTCCCGCGTCTTGGACAGCCACCACTCCATCCGCACCTGATCCAGCGCCGGATAGACGGGCCGTTCGGCGAACAGGCCGGACTGAACGCCTGACAGCCGGCTGTCGGCGAATTCGGGCAGGCGCTCGGCGGACGGCTTCTCCCGCTCCTGGGCGCCGCGCACGATGGTCCGGGCCCACAGGAACAGCTGCGAGCCGCCGGCCACCGGCGTCGTCCCCGCGCCGGTCCCGCCTTCCAGCAGGGCCATGGCCGCATAGGTCTCGCGCATGATCGGCTGGACCGCCGCCAGCTCGGCCCACGGATCGCCGGGAGCGTAAAACAGGGTGTCGTCGTCGCTCTGGGGAACCGTGGCTCCGGTCTCAGGAGGGTGGGCGGCCTGCTCCCCGCGAGCCCGGGCCCGGAAGTCAGTTTCCTGCCCCGCCTTCATGGCCATGAAGGCGGGGTCGACCAGAGCCCGCATCCGCCCCAGCCCGCGCTTGTAGGTGTTCTCCAGCCCGACGATCGGGTCCATGGCCTGGAAGGCATGTTGATCGCTCTCCTCCGAGAACCGGATCAGCCGTCCGCGCAACTCCGACGCCAGCAACTGATCCATGGGCAGGACCACGTCCCGGATGGTGAACAGCTGCTCCTGGGTCAGCAGCCGCTGGGTCGCGCCGGGGCTGCCCGAGACGAAGACGGGCGTGCCCTCGACAGGTTTGTCGGCGTTCCATTTGAAATGGGTCGGCGTCGCCGCCGGAGCGCCGTTCTCGTACAGCCGGATAAAGGCCGCATCGATGGCGAAGCGCGGGAAGCTGAAATTGTCGAGGTCGCCGCCGAACGTCGCCGCCCGGTCTTCCGGCGCCCAGGCCAGCCGCACATCGGCGTACTTCTTGTAGGTATAGAGCTTGAACTGGCCGCCCCGGTACAGGGTCACGACCTGACAGCGCTTGTCGGTCGCGTCGCCGCAGGCCTCCTGCTCGATCCGCCCGGCCTCGGCGTCGCGCGCCCGGGTGAAGGCCTGGCCTTCCAGCCCGGCGCCGGCCGCCTGCATCCGCTCGGTGACGTCGCTGATGTCGGTCAGGATCTCGGCCGTGCCGCCGGGGCATTTCAGCTCCTCCTCGCGGCTGCGCGGGGTGAAGCCCGTCTCGGCGTAGTTCACCGCCTGGGTCGACAGATTGGCCACACAGGTGGCGACGCAGTGGTTGTTGGTCATCACCAGGCCCTCGCCCGAGACGATCCCCGCCGAACACCCGCCGAACTTGACCGAACTCAGCCGCACCTTGTCGAGGAAGGCCTGGTCGATGTTCGTCCCCAGCGTCGCGTTGGCGCGGGCGATGGGGAAGTTGTCGAAGGTCCACATGCCTTCTTCCGCGCGGGCGGCCCCGGCGGCGATGGTCAGAAGGGCGGCGGCGAGGGCGGGGGTGAGGCGCATCTGTATCTCCTTTCCTTCTCCCCTTGCGGGAGAAGGTGGCCCGCGCAGCGGGTCGGATGAGGGGTCTTGCCGACGGGGCCGGCGAGGGTGGCCAGACCATGAATGACGAAGGGGTCGCCCGGCAAGACCGGAGCGACCCCTCATCCGTCAGGCTTCGCCTGACACCTTCTCCCGCAAGGGGAGAAGGGTCGTTACCGAACGCCCAGTTCTTCCAGCAGGCGGGGCTGCGGATAGATGTTGCGCAGCGCCTCCGTGATCGCCGCCGTCGACACCGTCACCGTCCGGTTCAGTTCGCCGTCATAGCCGTACGATCCGCCCAGCGAGTGGATGTTGCCGTCGAAGGCCGCGCCGATCACCTCGCCGTCGGCGTTGATCACGGGCGAGCCCGAGTTGCCGCCGATGATGTCGTTGGTCGAGGTGAAGTCGAACACCGTGTCCTTGTTGACCCGGCTTTCATTGTCGATGAAGGCCTGCGCCGCGTTGAACGGTTCGGCGCCGGTGGCCCGCTCGTACAGGCCGCCCATGTAGGTGAAAGGCGGCACGGTCACGCCGCGGTAGGTCCAGCCCGCGACCTGACCGTAGGACAGGCGCAGCGAGAAGGTGGCGTCGGGGTACAGATTGGCGCCGTAGACCGCGAACCGGGCCTGGGCGACCTTTTCGGCGGCGCGGGCGGTCGGCGCATTGACCTCGGCGGCCCAGCGGTCGCCGATCGCCTTGGCCGCGTCGTCATTGGCGATGACGAAGGCCAGCAGCGGATCGGCCTCGGCCAGTTGCGCCGTGGTCATGGCGGCGGCCTGGGCGCGGAAGGCGGCGTCGCCCATCCGCGTGTTCGAGATCAGCCGGTCGGCCAGACCCTCGGGGCTTTCGCGCCCCAGCAGGGCCTTCACCTGCGGATTGTCGACGGTAAGATACTCACGCGTCTTGGACAGCCAGTAGCGCAGGCGGATCTCTTCCATGTCGGTCGCGATCGGCGTTTCGGCGCCGACCATGGCCACCAGGCGCGCGCGCCGGGCGTCGGTCATGGTCGTATCCTTCGACGCCCGCACGATCGACCGGGCCATGGCGTAGAGGGTCGAGCCGCCGCCGGCGGCCTGTTCCAGCTGGCGGACCGGCAGGAACAGATCGCGCGCGGTCGCCTGCACGCGCTCCAGCTCGCCCCAGGGATCGCCGATCTGCTGCACCAGCGAGGGATCGGCCGCGACGCGGGCGCGCAACTCGGTCTCCGCTTCACGCTTGGCGCCCATGAAGGCGGGGTCGGTCAAGGCTCCCTGCTGGCCGTAGAAGACCTTGAAGCTGTTCTCCAGGCCGAAGATGGGATCGAACGACAGCCGTTTGGCCTCGTCGCCGGTCAGCGAATATTCGAGCAGGCGGCCGCGCAGTTCCGAGTTCTGGATCAAGGTCACCGGCAGCTGCTGGTCACGCAGCCGCTCCAGCTGGCTCATGGTCAGCAGGCGCGAGGTCGAGCCGGGGTTGCCGGCCACGAAGGTCACGTCGCCTTCCTTGGGCGGGTTCGGATTCCACTTCAGGAAGTTGGGCGTCGCGACCGGCTGGCCATCCTCATAGGCGCGCAGGAAGCCGGCATCGAGGGCGTAGCGGGGGAAGTTGAAATTGTCCGGGTCCCCACCGAAGAAGGCCGCCTGGTTCTCGGGCGCGAACACCAGCCGCACGTCGTCATACTTGCGGAATTTGTACATGGCATAGCGGCCGCCACGGTAGAAGCTGATCACCTGGCAGCTGAATTTCGCATCGCCGGCGCAGGCCTCGGTCTGGATATTGTTCGTCTCGGCCGTGCGGGCGGCGTTGAACGCCGCGCCTTCCAGCCCGGCCCCGGCGCCCAGCACCCGGTCGGTCACGTCGACGATGTCGACCAGCACCTCGGCGGTCTGGCCAGGGCAGCGCTTCTCTTCCTCGCGGTTCGCGGTCAGGAAGCCGTTCTTCACATAGTCCTGCTCGGGCGAGGACAGCTCCTGCGAGCAGCCGACGACGCAGTGCCAGTTGGTCAGGATCAGGCCCTCGTCCGAGACGAACGAGGCCGAACAGCCCTGGATGCGGACGGCGGCGTTGCGGACCCGGTCCAGCCACGCCTGATCTATCCGGGTGCCGTATTTGTCGTTCACCGTCTGGATCGGAAAATTGTCGAACGTCCACATGCCTTCATCGGCGCGAGCCGGGGAAGGGGCGGCCATCACAGCCATGAAACCGGCGACGGCGGCGAGCGATGCGGTCGCCGAGACGGCGGCGCGAAGCGAACGAAGCTGCATTCTGCGAAATCTCCCAGGTTCGGCGTTGATCGCCGACTGTTGCTGTTACCTAGACCCGATGAACCGATCCCGTCCATCGCCTCGCGAGCGCCTCACGAAAGCGTAACGTCGGTCGCCTTACCCCGATTTAACTTGGTTCCGACGTCCGGCGTCGTCACATAGCGATAACGTTTCGGGGGTCTGTCCTTACCAATGTCGCTTGCACTGTCCACGCTGCTGTACGAGTGGCGGCGCTATATGGCCGCCGTGATGGCGCTCGCCCTGTCGGGTCTGCTGGTGCTGGCCATGACCGGCGTCTTCATCGGCATCGGCAAGGGCTTCACCGCCACCATCGAGCGTTCCAGCGCCGACATCATCATCATGCAGCCGGGCGCCAAGAGCCTGATCAACGGCTCGACCGGCGTGCCGCGCCGCTTCATCCCGCTGGCCTACCGCAACCCCGCGGTCGTCGAGGTCCAGCCTCTCGACGGATCGCAAGGCTCCTTCCAGCCGGTCAGTAGCGTCGACCCCACGATGTCGCAGGCGGACCGGGCCAAGATGGATGCCCCGGCGATGAACTATGTGCAGGCCAGCATTATCGACACGACACCCGGCGCGGTCACGATTCCGACGGACTATTCGCCCGAGCTCGTCGACGCCCTCCGCCAGCCCTACACCGTCGCCATCGACGAAACCGCCGTTCGTAAGCTGAAAGTCGGCCTCGGCGACAAGGCAATGTACAACGGTCAGACCGTGACCGTCGTTGGCATCACGCGTGGCTATCCCAACATGATGCAGGCGAACGTCGTCATGTCCCGCGACACCCTGCGGAAGCTCGGCCAGGCCGATACCGGCCCGCGCGTGGGACCCCTGATGGTCAAGTTGCGCGATCCCTCGCAGGCCCAACGTGTCGCTACCGAGCTGAACGCCCAGGGCGACGGGCAGTGGAAGGCCTGGACCCGTCAGGAGCTGGCTGACGCCAACGCCTCGGCCATGTTCGAGGAAGGCATTCTGGTCATCATCATCGGCGGCTGCGTGGTGCTGGGCACCATCATCGGCGTGGCCATCACCTGGCAGACGCTGCGCGGCGCCATCATGGCCAACATCAAGGAGTTCGCCTCGCTGCGGGCGCTGGGCGTCGGCATGGGGTCGCTGAACCGGATCGTCATGGAGCTCAGCTTCTGGGTCGGCCTGGTCGGCGTCGGCGCCGCCATCGGCCTGACCCTGCTGGTGCAGATGCTGGCGCTCGCCAACGCCGTGATCATCGCCCTGCCGCTGACCCTGCTGATCGTCGTCGGCGGCGGACTGATCGTCATCGCCATGCTGTCGGGCCTGCTGTCCCTCGGCATCCTCAAGAACAGCCAGCCGGCGGATCTGCTGCGATGAGCCCGACCAGAACCCACGGCAAGCACGGCGACTTCGCGATCGAGGCCAAGGGCCTGGTGAAGCGCTTCAAGTCCGGCAAGTCCTTCATCGAGGTGCTGAAGGGCGTGGATTTCGACGCCCGCCACGGCGACCTGACCATGGTCATGGGCCCCTCCGGCTCGGGCAAGTCTACCCTGATCGCGGCCCTGTCCGGCCTGCTGCGGCCCGAAGAAGGCCGGGTGGACACCCTCGACATCGACGACCTGTGGAAACTGTCGACCTCGCGGATCGACCGCTTCCGCCTCGACAACTGCGGCTTCATCTTCCAGGGCTTCAACCTGTTTCCCGCTCTGACGGCCCTGCAGCAGGTCGAGGTGGTGCTCAAATTCCAGGGTCTGTCCAAGGGCGACGCCAAACGCCAGGCGACCGCGACGCTTGAGGAGGTCGGTCTCGGCCCGCGCCTGCATCAGCGGCCATCGGCCCTGTCCGGCGGTGAGAAACAGCGCGTCGCCATCGCCCGCTGCCTGGCCAAGAATCCGCAGATTCTGTTCGCCGACGAACCGACCTCGGCGCTCGACGGCGAGAACGGCCAGATCGTCATCCGCCTGCTGCGCCGCGCCGCCACCGAACACGGCGCCGCCGTCATCTGCGTGACCCACGACCCGCGCCTCGAGGAATGGGCCGATCGGGTCATCAAGATCGAGGACGGCGTGATCATTGACGACCAACGCCGCATTCCCAATCCCGACGCCACGCTGGCCTCGCACTGACGACCCGAAGGACCTTCGACATGCCCGCCTTCCTCAAGAACAAATGGCTCTGGATCGGCATCGTGCTGATCATCGTGCTCGTCCTCGGCTTCAGCTTCATGCAGAGCTCCGGCAAGGCGAAAAAGGCCGAGGAAGAAAAGGCTGCTGCGACCAAGGTCGAGAGCCCCTACGCCGCCATCGCCAACGGCAAGGTCGACATCGAGGGCGGCATCATCCAGATCGCGGCCCGCCGCGGCGGCGTGGTTCGCTCGGTGCTGGTCCAGGAAGGCGACCGCGTCGTCGCCGGCCAGATCCTCGCCCGTCAGGAGGACGACGAACCCCGTCTTGCCCTGCAAAGCGCCAACGCCGACGTCGCCCAGGCTGAAAGCCAGCTGCGCCTGATCCAGGTCGACATCCGCACGGCCCAGCGCGAATACGACCGTCTCGCCCAGCTGGTCGCGACCAATTTCGTCGCCGCCCAGCGCATGGACCAGGCCCGCGACGCCATCGCCCAGGCCCAGGCCCGGCTCGCCTCGCAGCAGGCCGCCGTCCAGACCGCCCGCGCCCGCCGCGACCAGGCCGCCTACAACGTCGAGCTGACGGTGATCCGCGCGCCCCAGTCGGGCCGCATCGTGCGCCGCTACGCCAACCCCGGCGCGGGCGCCTCGACCCTGAACGTGTCCAACATGTTCGACCTCGAGCCCGACGCCCCGCGCATCGCCCGCGCCGAGATCGTCGAGAGCGACATCCCCAACATCACCCCCGGCCAGGCCGTCGAGATCACGCCCGAGGGCGACCCGTCCAAGGTCTATGTCGGGGCCGTCCTGCGCCGCGCCGCCGTCTTCGGCGCTCGCAAGCTGGCCTCGGACGATCCCTCGCAACGCTCGGACGAGCGGGTGGTCGAGGTGGTGGTCACCGCCGGCGACGCGCCCCTGCTGATCGGCCAGCGCGTCCTGGTCAAGTTCATGAAACCCGGCCAGACCGCCGGCGCCCCGCGGGCCGTCACAGCCGGCGTCCCCGCCGGCCGCGCCATGCGGGCCCCGGCGCAGGCGGGGTAACGACCCGGTCGGTTCAGGCGGCGGCTCGCGCCGTGGCCTGGGCCTGTTCACCGAGCCAGCGGATCACGGTCCGCGCCGCACGCCCGGTTTCCTCGCCGCTCCGGATCGCGGCGAGCGCCCCGCCATCCGCTTCGAAACCGAAAGGCGCGACCAGCCGTCCTGCGGCGACGTCTTCGGCCACGATTATCCAGGGCAGCACCGCGACCCCCAGTCCCGCCGACGCCGCGTCCAGCACGAAATGCAGATGGGTCAGGGTGCGGGTCGGGCCACGAGGCTCGGCCTGGCCCGTCAACCTCGACCATTCCGCCCATCCGCCCATTCGGGTGCGCGCCACCAGACGCGGGGCCGTTGAAATGTCGCCTGCCGCGAGCGCGGGCGTGCAGACCAGACCGACCCGGTTTTCCGCCAGCCGCTCCACTCCGGCATCGTTCAACGCGGAACCGTCCAGATAGCGGACCATCAGGTCGGCGCCGCGCTGCCGGGTCGCAGTCGGCGCCAGGTCCGTAAGGTGCAGTACGATGCCCGGGCAGTCCCGCTCGAAGGCGCCCAGCCTCGGTATCAGCCATTTGACCGCCAGACTCTGGTGGATCGCCAGATGAACCTCCGCGGCGTCGCGCACCGCTCGCACCGCCTCGGTCAGGATGTCGAAGCCGGCTCCCAGCCCCGCCCGCAACGCCTCGCCCCGGACGGTCAGGCGCAGTTGGTGTTTCGGGCCCTCGAACAGCCGAACCCCCAACGCCGACTCCAGCGCCTTTACCTGGCGGCTGATCGCGCTGTGGGTGACATTCAATTCCGCCGCCGCTCGCGTCGCGGAGCCGGTTCGTCCCATCGCCTCGAACGCCCGCAACGCGTTCAACGAGGGCAGGGCCGCTCGGGCTGTGAGGTTTTCGAACATGCGGCGATCGATATGTCGCTTTCCGGCCGGGCGCAATCCGGCGATTCCGGCCCATGTCCCTGCGCGCCCGTCTGATCGTTCCCGTCCTCGGCCTCGGCCAGGCCGTGGCTTTCGCCTCCAGCTACTACCTGCTGGGTGTCCTCGCCGATCCAATGGCTCAGACGCTGAGTCTTGAGCCATCCGCCCTTTTCATCGCCCTGTCCGTCGCCTTCCTGATCTCGGCGGTGCTCTCGCCACCGGCGGGGCGCTGGATCGAACGCAGCGGTGGGCGGCGCGTGCAGGCATGGGCGCACCTCGCCTTCGCCGCCGCCCTGCTGACGATGGCCCTGGCGCCGTCAGCCGTCGTTCTGATGGCCGGCGTCGTGGCTCTGGGGATCGGCATGTCGATCGGCCTTTACGGCACGGCCTTCGCCATTCTGGTCGAGTGGCACGGCGCTGCAGCCCGCCGCCCGATCACCGCCGTCTCGTTGATCGGGGCATTGGGCGGCGGCCTCGGCTGGCCCGTCAGCCGGCTGATCATCGGGGCATGGGACTGGCGCGTCGCCTGCGCCGTCTGGGCGCTGGTCCATCTGGCGCTGTGCCTCCCTCTCACCCTTGCGGTCCTGCCGCGGCGGCACGCGGCATCGGCGACGAAAGCCGCGCCGGGGCGGATTCGATGGGACCGGCGCATGGTGCAGATCGCCGCCGTCTTCGCCGGGGGATGGATGGTCTCCACCGCCATGGGGGCCCACCTGCCTCGCCTGCTGGACCAACTCGGTCTCGGCGCCGAACACGCCGCCTGGGCCGCGGGTCTGATGGCGGCCAGCGCCATCGCCGCGCGTCTGTTTGACCTCATTGTCCTGCACCGGTCGCATCCGCTGGCGACGGTGCGGCTCGCCTGTCTGTTCCATCCTCTGGGCGCCGGGCTGGCGGCGTGGGGTGGCGCGCGTCTGGCACCGCTGCTCGCCGTGGGGCAGGGCGCGGGCAACGGCCTGCTGTCCGTGGCCTCCGGCGTCCTGCCGCTGCACGTCTTCGGGCCGGAACGATACGCGGCCCGGCAGGCGCTGCTGCTGACGCCGGCGCGTTATCTCCAGGCGGTCGCTCCGGCCGCCTACGCCATCGCTCTGGACGCATCGCCACACGTCGCCCTGGCCGCCTCCAGCCTTGTATGTCTGGCCATGTGCGCCCTGACCTTCGGACTGCGCCCTACCGACCGGTGAAATCCGCCCCACGCTTCTCCAGCGCTGCCGTCACCCCCTCCAGATGGTCGTCGCTCAGATGCGCCAGCGCCTGCATCGAGGCCGTCATCTCCAGGATCTGGTCGAAGGTCGCGTCGCGGCCCTGACGCAGCAGGGCCTTGGTCATGCGCAGGGCCTGGGGCGCGCGGGCGGCGATGTCCTCCGCGATCTCCATGGCCTCGTCCATCAGCCGTTCGGGCGTGACCACACGGCTGACCAGCCCCCAGTCCATCGCCGTCCTCGCGTCCAGAACCCGCGCGGTGAACAGCATCTCGGCGGCCCGCGCATAGCCGATGTTGCGCGGCATCAGCCAGGCCCCACCGTCGCCGGGCAAGATCCCCAGCTTCAGGAAGGGCACGCCGAAGCTGGCCGCCTCCGAGGCGATGCGGATGTCGGCCAGTCCGGCGATGTCGCAGCCCAGCCCCATGGCCGGCCCGTTCACCGCCGCCACCAGCGGAACCTCCAGCCCGTACAGCGACCGCGCGATCCGGTGCACCACGCGGCGATAGCGTTCGCGGATATCGGCGCCCGAGCCGGCGAACATGTCGCGCCGGTCCCTCATCGCTTTCAGGTCGCCGCCCGCCGAAAAGGCGCGTCCCGCCCCGGTCAGGACCACGCAACGCACGTCCGGGTCGGCATTCACCGCCTCGCAGGCGGCGGCGAAGGCTTCGCCGTCCTCCAGGTCGGGCAGGGCGTTCAGCCGGTCGGGCCGGTCCAGCGTCCAGAGTTCGATGTGGGCGCGGCGTTCTCGGCGGATCAGGGTCATGGCTCCGCTGTGCCGCAACCGCGGCGTCGCCGCAATGTCAGGACCCGGGAGCCTTGCGCGCCACGGACGACCAGGCCCGCGTCAGGGGAAGGTCCGGGTTGCCCTTGGCGGCGGCCTCGGCCGCCTGGGCGGCGAGGCTGACATAGCGCCGCACGACCGTCATTCCGGGAGCCAGGACATCATCGGCGTCAAGGAAGCTGACAGGCTCGCTCGCCACGATCCGCTCGGCGTTCGCGGGTGCGGCGGCGACCGACTGCCTTGTCGGCGCCCAGACGGTGAAGTCGATTCCTCGATCCGGCGACCAGCCGCCCTGCCGCGGCTGCGCGGTCATCGTGGCGACCAGTGTCGCCTCAAGCTTCAGCATATGCGCGCCCCTCCGCCGGAAGACTGGCACGGATTTCATCGCCGCCCGTGTATCCCGCGAGCGACAGAAGAATTGAAAAAGCCCCGGACCTTTCGGGCCGGGGCTTTTTCAGTTGATCGAGCGGCGCCCTAGCGGCGCTTCTCGATCTTGATCGGCACGAAGTTTGACGGGTGGCTGATAACGCGGTCACCGGCCCCGTTGTTGTTCTTCGTATTGACCAGCATCCCGCCCCAGAGGGCGAATGACATCATGGCGTGCTGGAGGTTGCGGTCTCTGTCGTTCATCCTGGCGTCTCCTTTCGATGGAACGATGAAAAGAGACACGTCGTGCTTTTCGGGAATCTCACCGTCATAGTCGTTTCGCGTCATCCTCAAGCTAACCCCGGTCGGCAAAAAACGCAATAGTTTTTACTCCGGCATCGGACCATATTTCGTATTGATGTCATCAACTGTCGCTCAAACCCCACAGACCCCGCCGCCCAGCGTCGCCACGCCCTGCGTCAAGCTGTGCGTCGTCGACGGCGCGTCCGGCCTCTGCCTGGGCTGTTTCCGCACCCTGTCCGAGATCGGCGCCTGGAGCGTACTGACCGACGATCAGCGCGCGACAATCATGGCCGGGTTGCCGGCGCGGCGGACCCGGATCGATCCGGCCCTGCTGGGCCCCGCCTGACGCGGCCGCGTTAAGCCCACGCAAACCATCCCCCTTCACCGCATCCAAACGGGGGCGTGCGATACCGGAACCGTCGCAGAAGCGGCGCCTCTGGACGAGTAACGCATGCGTTTCGACCTTTCTTCTCTCGGCATCACGGCCGCCGCCGTCGCCTCGGCCCTGACCACCGTCTGGTGGATGGATCAGGCCGGGCTGCGCGGCCAGGCCCAGGCCGCGACCGTCCCGGCCGCCCATGCTTCCCCGCCTGCCCGGGGCGTTCCGGGGCGGGTGCTGAAGGGTCTCGACGGCCATTACTGGGCTGACGCCATGATCGAGGGCCGAGCCGTCCGCGTCATGGTCGACACCGGCGCCAGCGTGGTCGCCCTGACCCGCAACGACGCCGCCCGTCTGGGTCTGAAACTCACCGTCGACGACTTTTCCAGCACATTGATCACCGCCTCGGGCCCCGTCCGCGCCGCGCCTGTAGAGCTTCAGGCCGTCGCCGTGGCCGGCGCTCGCGTCGAGCGCGTCCAGGCCCTGGTAGTCGAGCACGGTCTGCCGCATTCCCTGCTGGGCATGAGCTATCTGGGCCGCCTCTCGGCCTTCACGGCCACGCCCGCCAGCCTCACCCTGCGGCCCTGAGCAGTGGCTGGTGGCTGGTGGCTAGTGATTGGAATTGGCGACCCGTCGGGAAAGAAGTCCAGCTTGTCCACCACGCCGATACGGATTCCACTAGCCACTAGCCACTAGCCACTAGCCACTAGCCACTAGCCACTAGCCACTA
>NZ_JAQSDY010000030.1 GCF_029946145.1 Brevundimonas sp. | reverse complement strand
CCTTCGCGGGGATGCACGGATGAGGGAGGGTCCACGCGTCGGGGATGCACGGACGAGAGGGTGGCCCGGCCCAGGCGGGAATGCACGGACGTGAGACAGGCCGGCTTCTCGTCGCGACAGCACGGATGAGGGAGGGTCCACGCCTTCGGGGATGCACGGACGAGAGGGTGGCCCGGCCCAAGCGGGGATGCGCGGACATGAGACAGGCCGGCTCCTCGTCGCAACGACGAGGAGCCGGATACCGTCCTAGTGGACCGTCTGGACCTCGACCGAGGTTCCGTCCGACACCGGCGTGATCGGCACCGAGACCGAGGGGCCGGCGTTGGGGAAGTTGCTCTCGTCGCGGTTGGGAGCGAGGCCCTTTTCCAGCAGGTCCTTGATCTCCTGACCCGACAGGGTCTCGTATTCGAGCAGGGCCTGGGCCAGGGTTTCGAGATCGGCGGCCTTGTCGGTCAGGATCTGACGGGCCTCGTCCCAGCCGGCGCCGACGATGCGCTTGACCTCGGAATCGATGATCCGGGCCGTCTCTTCCGAGACGTTCTGGCTGCGCGCGACCGAGTGGCCGAGGAAGACCTCCTGCTCGTTCTCGCCATAGGCGACGGTGCCGAGGATGTCGGAGAAGCCCCACTGGGTGACCATGCGGCGGGCCAGTTTCGAGGCCTGCTGGATGTCGGAGCTGGCGCCCGAGGTGATGTTCTCCTTGCCGAAGATCAGCTCCTCGGCCACGCGGCCGCCGGCCATGATGGCGATGCGGTCGACCATCTGCTGGTATTTCATGGAGTAGCGGTCGCCTTCCGGCAGCTGCATCACCATGCCGAGGGCCTGGCCGCGCGGAACGATGGTCGCCTTGTGCACCGGGTCGGCCATCTTGACGTTCATGGCGACGATGGCGTGGCCGCCCTCGTGATAGGCGGTCAGACGGCGTTCTTCCTCGTTCATGGCCATGGATTTGCGCTCGGCGCCCATCATGACCTTGTCCTTGGCGTCCTCGAAGTCGCGCTGGGTGACCATGCGACGGTCCTTGCGGGCCGCCATCAGGGCCGCCTCATTGACCAGATTGGCCAGGTCGGCGCCCGAGAAGCCGGGGGTGCCGCGGGCGATGGTCTTGACCACCACGTCGGAGGCCAGGGGCACATCCTTCATGTGGACGCGCAGGATCTTTTCGCGGCCGTTCACATCGGGGTTCGGCACCACGACCTGACGGTCGAAGCGGCCGGGACGCAGCAGGGCCGGGTCCAGCACGTCGGGACGGTTGGTGGCGGCGATCAGGATGATGCCCTCATTGGCCTCGAAGCCGTCCATCTCGACCAGCAGCTGGTTCAGCGTCTGTTCGCGCTCGTCATTGCCGCCGCCCAGTCCGGCGCCGCGGTGACGGCCGACGGCGTCGATCTCGTCGATGAAGATGATGCAGGGGGCGTTCTTCTTGGCCTGTTCGAACATGTCGCGCACGCGGCTGGCGCCGACGCCGACGAACATCTCGACGAAGTCCGAGCCGGAGATGGAGAAGAAGGGCACGCCGGCCTCGCCCGCGACGGCGCGGGCCAGCAGGGTCTTGCCGGTGCCGGGAGGGCCGACCAGCAGGGCGCCCTTGGGAATCTTGCCGCCCAGTTTCTGGAACTTGCCCGGGTCCTTGAGGAAGTCGACGACTTCCTGCAGCTCTTCCTTGGCCTCGTCCACGCCCGCGACGTCGTCGAAGGTCTTGCGGCCCTTGTGCTCGGTCAGCAGCTTGGCCTTGGACTTGCCGAAGCCCATGGCCCCGCGCGCCCCGCCCTGCATCTGGCGCATGATCAGCACCCACAGGCCGATGATCAGCACGAAGGGCAGCAGGCCGATCAGGGCGCTGACCCAGATCGACTGGCGCGTACTCTTGGCGTCCACCTCGGCGCCGGCCGCCGCGAGGCTGTCCAGCAGGGGGCCGTTGGGGGTGGGGGTGGTGACGGTGACGACGCGATCGCCCTTCAGCGTGGCCTTCAGCGTTTCGCCGCGCGATTCGACGCGCACGACGTCGCCGGCGTCCCGCGCCTTGAGCAGGTCGGAATAGGTCATGGTCAGCGGCCGCTCGGCGGCGGCCTTGGTCCCCGCGGGCGCGGCGATGCCGCCGGGGCGGCTGACGGCCACATAGAAGGCCATGGCGCCCAGGATGATGACGCCCCAGATGGCCAGATTGCGCAGGTTCATGCTCGTCTCGTTCCTCGGGCGCGCGGCGCCCCGTCACTGATGTCAGGTCGAAAATAGGGGGTTCCGGAGCGTTTCGCCATGGAAGACGGCGCCCAGATCCCTTTCGTGCGTCATTCGGTCCAGCGTGAGCGCCAGTCTCTGTTCGACCAGCGACCGCGCCCTCGCCGCCGTCCGTGCAAGAACCGGGGCGCCGCCGGCGTTCCGGATCAGGACAGGTTCGCCGCCTCGCGCGGCGGGCGGAAGCGCCTTGAGGCCGGCCCGGTCGGGGTCGGACAGGGCGGCCATGCGGCCGGCGGCAGGGACGACGGACCAGCCGGGTTCGGCGGTCGCGATCGCCCAGCGACCGTCCCAGACGGCTTCGACTCCGGGGGCGAGCGGCAAGGGCGGCGGGGGCCGGCGGGTCAGCTCGCCGGGCTCCCGGGTGATGAGGGCCCGGTCGCCGGAGGCCTCGATCCGGGCGCCGCAGAGGGTGGCGGTGAAGGTTTCGCCGGAGCGGAGGCGGGTCAGGAGTTTGGCCAGCCGGTCGCCGCGCGGGGGGCGGTCGCCGCCGCCGGCGCAGACGAGGGCGGCGGCGAGAAGTTGGGCGTCCGAATTCCGATCAAGAACGAATGTCCCCTCTCCCGGTGGGAGAGGGCTTGAGCGCACGGCGGCGTCCGCCGTCGTTCTTGCGCGAAAGGGTGAGGGCTCGACTGTCGGAGGGCGGCTTCGCCGCTCCGCCCATCCGCCTCTCATCCGGCGCTGCGCGCCACCTTCTCCCACAGGGAGAAGGGACATTCGCGCGCGGCTCCTCGCATATTTCGGATCCTCATTGGCCGGATCATCGATCCAGGTCGCCCACCTCGCCGCCAGCCAGTCGCGCACCTCGGCCCGGCCCGCATCCAGCATGGGCCTCAACAGCATCAGGCCTCGCCCCTCGGGCCAGGCAGGCGACGGGGCCCAGTCGCGCAGCCGGCCGAGCGTCGAGCCTTCGGCCCGCATCAGATCGCCCTCGGCGATATCGTCGGCGGTGTGGGCGAACAGGACGACCCGGGCCCCCGCCTCGCGCGCCGCGTCCGCGATCAGGCCGTGGCGGGCGCGGCGGGCGGCGGCGGGAAGACCGACCGAGGGCTTGGCGCCCGTCCATGTCAGGCCGCGCCAGTCCGCACCCAGGTCGCGGGCGGCCTCTTCCGCGAAGGCGGTCCAGTCGGCGCTGTCGGGGTTCAGGCCATGATCGACGGTCAGGGCCAGAAGCCGCCGTCCGTTCCCGCGCGCCCAGTCGGCGGCGACCTGCAGCAGGGCGATGGAGTCGCCTCCGCCTGACAGGGCCATGGCGACCGGATGATCGGCGTTGCGCTCCAGCCGGGCGGACAGGCGGTCCCTGACCGGCGCGGTCCAGTCCTCGGGCGTCGAGGTCAGCCCGGCCGCCGGGCCGGCGTCGCCGCGGGGGCGGCGCAGCCGATGCGGGTGCGGGTCTCGGCCGCGCGGGTGCGCACCGCCGGGGTCGCGGCCTCGGCGTAGCGGCGGGCGAACTCGGTCAGGGCGGTGCAGGCCTGGGTCTTGCGGTCGGTGGCGTTGAGCGCATTGGCCAGTTCCAGCGTCGTCGCCGGGGCCCAGGGCGCGGCGGGCCAACCGCGCAGGGCGCCGGCGTAGGCCGAGACGGCTCCGGCGTGGTCGCCGGCCGAGACGCGCAGATCGCCCAGACGGCTGGACGCCTCCTGCGCCTGGGGCGTGTCAGGCCAGGCGGCGATGACGGTCTGGAGGGCGCGGTCGCCCCGCGCCGGATCCGTGGCCGCCAGGCGGGCGGCGGCGGTCAGGTCGCGGGCGGCGTCGCCGGTCGGCGAGGTCGTCGGAATGGGGGCGTTCAGCTCGGCGTCGCGGGCGGCGGCCTGTTCCATGGCCCGGATGCGACCCTCGGCGTCGCGGACGCGGGTGCTGAGGGCGGCGTTGTCGCGGGTGGCCTCGTCCAGCTGGAAGGTCAGGCGCTCGAGATCACCGTTCACGCGCTGGACCGTCGATTCCATATCGGCCAGGCGGCGGTCCATCAGGCCGACGCGGCCCTGAAGCGCCACCACCTCGACGTCGGGCTCGATGATGACGGGCTGGCCGGCGGCGTTGCGCTGGGTCACGGCGCGTTCCAGCCGGCGGACGTTGCGGTCCAGCTGGTCCAGCCGGCGCTTGTCCCACTGGATCGGCTCAAGCGGCGCGGTCTGGGCGACGACCGTGGTCGTCCCGGCGATCAGGATCACGCCCAGGACCGAGACCAGGGCGTTACGGGAATGGAGGGCGGCGGGCAGCTTCAGCATGGTCGTTGTCGTCCCACCCCTTTGGGGCCGGTTCAAGGTCTCCGCCCCGCCGCGAACGCGACGGGGCGAAGGATCGTTCAGCGCGTCGCGCCGGAAACGATGGCCGTGTGGGCGTTGCGGTTGCGGGCGAAGGCTTCCTCGGTCGAGCCCGCCGCGATCGGGCGCTCCTTGCCATAGCTGATGGTGTCGATGCGGCCGGCGGAAATGCCGCGCTCGACCAGATAGCTGCGGACCGATTCGGCGCGGCGGGCGCCGAGGGCCAGGTTGTATTCGCGGGTGCCGCGTTCGTCGGCGTTGCCCTCGATGCGGATCGTCACATTGGGGTAGCGCTGCAGCCAGGCGACCTGGGCGTCCATGCGCGGATAGACTTCCGAGCGCAGCTGATAGCTGTCGAGGTCGAAATAGACCCGGTCGCCGACGTTGACGACGAAGTCCTGCTCGGACCCCGGCGCGGGCGCGCCGACGGCGCCGCCGGTGATCGGGGCGGCGCTGTTGTCATTGTACTGGTCGTTGCCGGCGGGCGGCACGGTCTCGCCGGCGCCGGTGTCGACGGGCTTGCGCGGCGTGCAGGCGGCGATGGCGGTCACGGCCAGGCCGATGGCGGCCAGACGGACCAGGGTCGAGGGCTTCATCATCGGGTCGTCTCCTTCAGGGGAGGCCTGGGCCTCAGCTTGGCTTTAAAGGGTTGGTACTGACACGCCACCGGTTTCGCCAGTCGCGATAACGCGGGTTTGAGCCACAAGGCTCCGTCGGGATCAGGTCGGGCAGCCGTCGGGACCGCCGCCGCCGAGGTTGGACGGCTGTTCGTCCAGCAGCGGCGACCATGCCGGGTCCGAGCCGCGGCCGTTGTAGCCGGCCTGGGACACCACCCGGCCGGACAGGTCGACGGTCCACAGCCGGGTGTCGCCGCCGGGGCTCTGGCGCGCGAACATGATGTAGCGGCCGTTGGGGGCCCAGGACGGACCCTCCTCGAAATAGCTGGACGAGAGGATGCGCTCGCCCGAGCCGTCGGGCTTCATGACGCCGGTCGAGAAGCGGCCGCCGCCCTGTTTGGTGAAGGCGATCAGATCGCCGCGCGGGCTCCAGTTCGGGGCCGTGTACAGGCCGCCGCCGCGGGCGATGGCGCGCTGGCCCGAGCCGTCGGCGCGCATGACGTACAGGCGGGCGCTGCCGGACCGGTCCGAGGTGAAGACGATCTGGCTGTTGTCCGGGCTGAAGGACGGCGAGGTGTCGATGCCGGGGTCGCTGGTCAGGCGTCTCACCTGCCGGCTGGACAGGTCCATCACATAGACGTCGGTATTGCCGCCGCGGATGATCGAGAAGGCCATCTTCGAGCCGTCGTTCGAGAAGCGCGGGGCCAGCACCTGGCCGTCGAACTCGCCCAGGCTTTCGCGCCGGCCGGTTGACAGATTGTACAGATAGATGCGGCTGTAGTCCTTGCCCAGCGCCACATAGGTGATCTCGTTGGGGTCGCTCAGCGAGAAGCGCGGCGACATGATGATCTCGTCGCCCTGGGTCAGATAGACGGGGTTGAACCCGTCCTGGTCCGAGATGGCGAGGCGCGACAGGCGGTTCAGCTGGGTGCCGCTTTCCGAGACGAAGACCACGCGGCTGTCGAACAGGCCGGTCTCGCCGGTCATGCGCTGATAGATCAGGTCGGCGATCTTGTGGCCGATACGGCGCCACTGCTCGGGCGTGGCGGTGAACTGGTACGAGGCCAGCTGGCACTGGCGATAGGGATCGTACAGGCGGAAGCCGAAGTCGTTGCGGCCGTCGGGGCGGGGCGTCACCGCGCCGTACAGCACCGCCTGGGCGCCGATCGAGGTCCACTGCGGAAAGTTGGGCGCATTGGCCAGGGTCAGGCCGGTCTCGACGAAGCTGGCCGGGTCCATCGGCTCGAAATAGCCCGAGCGGCCCAGGTCGGCGCGGATGACGCCGCCCAGGTCGGCGCCGTTCTGGCCGTCGAAATTGACCACGGCGATCTGCAGCGGCCGCAGCACGCCCTGATCGATCTCGACCTCGACCGGATCGGTGGACTGCGGAGGCGGGGTCTGGGCCGTGACCGAGGTCGCCGCCATCGCCACGAGGGCGACGCTCGCCAGAAGTCGGTTCAGTCGCATCAGGGGCTCCCGCGGTTCAGACGTACGCCGGTCCTTATCGCCAGACCGTGCGCAGAAGGCCAGCATGGCCGTGAATGGGGCGACTTTCAGGCCCGGTCACGCTTCTTCAGCGATTGGCGCAGGCGCGTTCGGTCACGAAGGTCGGGCGGAAGGGGCCGCCCGGGAATCCTTCGGGCACGTCGAAGGGCGCCGTCTGACGGATCGCGCGCACCGCGCCGTCGGCCGCCGCGCGCCATACAGGGTCCGAACGGGCGCCGATCAGCGTCGGCCCGGCGGTGATGCGGCCGCGCGCATCCAGAGTGACGTCCATCTGGATACGCAGGTCGCGAGCCCCGGGGATATCGCAGGGCAGTATCCAGTTCGGATAGACCTGGTTGAAGATGGCGGTGATCTGCGGGCCGGTCGCCCGGGGCGCGGAGCCCTGACCCTGTTGGCCCGTCGCCGGACGCGTGCCGGGTCGGGTCGCGGGACGCGGCGGCCCCGCCAGGGAGTCGAGGTCGAGCGTCTCCTCCCGGCGCGGGGTCGGCCGTGGGGGCGTGGGGCGGGGCGGCTGGGCGCGCGGAGGCGTCGGACGCGGCGGCGTGGCCTTCTTCACCGGGGTCGGCGTGGGAAGCGGCGGCGGGACGGGTTTCGGCTCGGGCGGCGCGGGAACGGGCTCGGGCGGCGAAGCCACCGGCGCGGTCGCGGCGTCCTCGGTGACCAGTTCCTCGCTCGGATTGTCGGCGGCGGCGGCCTCGATCACCACGTCAGATACGATCGAGACAGGGACCGCGTTGACGACCGGACGCAGCTCGGCCTTGGGCGCGATCAGGCCGGCCGCGATGACCGCGACGATCGCGCCGCCGTGGACCAGAAGGGAACCGATCAGGGCCGGGCCGGGCCGTTCCAAGGCGTCAGCCCTCCCCGCCTGATCCGGAAGATTGGGCCGAGGTGTCGGTGATCAGGTTCATCTTGGTGAAGCCGGCGCCCGAGAGCCGGGCCATGACGCGGGCCACGGCCTGATACGGCGCCCGACCGTCGGCGCGGACGAAGACCGGCTTTTCGCGCGCGCCCTCGCCGCCTTCCCGGGCCACCGCGAGGATCAGACGGTCCCACGGCACCTCGCTGTCGGCGACGAAGATGGCGCCGTCGCGGTCGATGGAGACCACCACCGGTTCCTGATTGGTCTCGACGGCGCTGGCCTCGGTCCTGGGCAGTTCGACCTCGACGCCGGTCGTCAGCAGGGGCGCCGAGATCATGAAGATGATCAGCAGCACCAGCATGACGTCGACCAGCGGCGTCACATTGATCTCGCTCAGGGGCCGCTTGCGCGGCCGTCTGCGGCCCCGGACGTGTCCGCCCCCGCCGCCGCCCGCCAACGCCATGGCTCAGAGCTCCCGACGGCTGTAGTCGCCCGAAGGCGGGGTCGCCGGGGGCGCGCTCGAACCGCCCAGGCGGCGCGCCACGGCGGCCTGCAGGTCGTCGGCGAAGCTTTCCAGCCGGCCGGTGAACTTGCCCGCGTCGATCGAGAATTTGTTGTAGGCGATATAGGCCGGGATGGCGGCGGCCAGACCCAGGGCCGTGGCGAACAGGGCCTCGGAGATGGCCGGAGCCACGGTCGCCAGATTGGTGTTGCCCGACGAGGCGATGGCCCCGAAGGCGTTCATGATGCCCCAGACCGTGCCGAACAGGCCGATGAACGGCGAGGACGTCGCCACCACCGACAGCACGCCCAGGCCGTTCTCGACCCGCTGGCCCTCGCGCGCGATCAGGCTGTCCAGCGCGCGGTCGATCCGCGACATCACCAGATTGGCCTGGTTTTCGGTCAGCGGACCGCGCGTGCGGGCCTCGCGCCAGTCGGCCAGGGCGATGACCAGCATGCGCGGCAGGGGATGCGCCGGATCCGGCCCCGCCTGGGCGGCGACCTCTTCCAGCGACCGGCCCGAACCGACCGCCTTTTCGAAATTGTCGGCCTGGCTGTTCAGCCCGGAGAACCGGACCGCCTTGTCGATGATCACGGCCCAGGACCACAGCGAGGCGACGGCCAGTCCGACCATGATCGCCTGCACGACGATATCGGCCGTCAGGAACAGGGTCACCGGGTTGATCATCGAGGCTTCGGCGGCGGTGGTCATCGAAGGGCGTCCTTCCGTCTGTCCGTCCCTGTGCACCGGACGGGCGTGGCGGTTGTGTGGCGGGTTCCAGCGGGTCTAGCGAGGTGTGGCGGCGGCGTCACCTGCTCTCTCCTCCCCGTTGCGCAGCAAGGGGGAGGTGGCGCGGCGCGGATACGCGTCGTGACGGAGGGGGCGACGCCGGCGAGCGATGGGAATCGCAAATCCCTGAACACCGAGTCGCCCCCTCCGTCTCGTCGGCTGTCGCCTCCGAGCCACCTCCCCATCGTCAGGCGATGGGGAGGAGAAGCCAGGGCCCGACCTTTTCGACCAGGGCCCGTGTCGGACGGCGGGGACGTCCGTCCATATGGATGCAGGCGACCTCGACATCGGCCCGGCACAGCAGGTCATCGCCGCGGGTGATCGTCTGCGAGATCAGCAGCCGCGGGCCCTTCACCGCGTCATAGTGGGTCCGCACGACGAGGGCGTCGTCGATGCGAGCCGGCTTGAGGAAGGTCAGTCCCAGCTTCGTGACCACGAAGGCCATGGGCTGGTCGCCGTCCAGCAGATCCGTATGGCCGATGCCCATCAGTCGCAGGCAGTCGGAGCGGCCGCGCTCGAAATAGCGGACGTAGTTGGCGTGGTAGACCAGACCGGTGAAGTCGGTATCCTCGTAATAAACCCGGATGGGCAGGCGGTGTTCGCGGCCCTCGAAGCGGCCGGCGGTGGGCTGGTCGCTCATGGGGCGGCGCTTCCGGGCGGGGCCTTGGGCAGGTTCGGGCAGTCGGCCCGCAGCATGGCCTGGAACTCGGTCGCCAGGGGGTCGTCGCTCATCATGATCCGGTTGGGCCGCGAAATGAAGCTCCAGGCCCCGCTCTCGCCGCGCCGCCCGACATAGCCGCAGACGACCCGGCCGCGGCCCTCGTCCAGCAGGCGGATTTCCGCGGTGCGGCCCAGCTGTTCGCGGGCCTGGCGCAGCACCCGACGGGCGGGCGGCTCCTCGACGAAGCCGGGGCGCGAGGCGCGAGCGGTGTTCCAGACGATCACCGCGCCCAGCAGCAGCACCGCGGCGCCCAGCACCGCGATCAGCCGGTCGGTTCGGATCGCCCTTCGCGCCATGCCGTCTCCTTCGGGCGGAGCATGCCGGGGTTCGGCGATTGCGGGAAGAGGCCCTCTCCTGTCCCGTGCATCCCGGCGAAAGCCGGGACCCGGTTCTTTCGCGAGGCAGTCTGCATGGGATAGGCGTCAGCGCGTCGCCGGTCGGACCGGGTCGCCCAAAGCACTGGGTCCCGGCTTTCGCCGGGATGAGCGGACATAGATGAGCGGTTTACTTGCCCCCGAACAGCCCGCCCTGCTCCGGCCCCCTCGGCGGCTCGGTCAGGCCCAGATGCGCATAGGCCCTGGCGCAGGCCATCCGGCCGCGCGGGGTGCGCTGGATGAAGCCCTGCTGCAGCAGATAGGGTTCGATCACGTCCTCGACGGCGTCGCGGGCCTCGGCGATGGCGGCGGCGAGCGTGTCCATGCCGACGGGCCCGCCGCCGTAATTCTCGATCAGGGCCTTGAGGAAGCGGCGGTCGTTGGCGTCGAGCCCGGCCTCGTCGACCTCGAGCCGCGCCAGCGCCCGCGCGGCGGCCAGCCGGTCGATCATCGGCGACCCTTCGGCCTCGGCGAAGTCCCGCACCCGGCGCAGCAGCCGTCCGGCCACGCGCGGCGTGCCGCGCGAGCGCGAGGCGATCTCGCGGGCGCCCTCGTCATCGACGGCGACGCCCATCTTGCGCGCCGCCCCGGTGATCACCCGCACCAGTTCCTCGGGCGTGTAGAATTCGAGCCGCAGCGGAATGCCGAAGCGGTCGCGCAGCGGCGTGGCCAGCAGGCCCGCCCGGGTCGTGGCGCCGACCAGGGTGAAGGGCGCCAGATCGATCCGCACCGAGCGGGCCGAGGGGCCCTCGCCGATGATCAGGTCCAGCACATGGTCTTCCATGGCCGGGTACAGGATCTCCTCGACCGTCGGGGCGAGGCGGTGGATCTCGTCGATGAACAGCACGTCGCGCGGTTCGAGATTGGTCAGGATGGCGGCCAGATCGCCGGCCTTGGCGAGGATCGGCCCCGAGGTGGCGCGGAAGCCGACGCCCAGTTCGCGCGCCACGATCTGCGCCAGGGTGGTCTTGCCCAGTCCGGGCGGGCCGAACAGCAGGACGTGGTCCAGCGCCTCGCCCCGGCCGCGGGCGGCGTCGATGAAGACCTTCAGATTGCCCTTGGCCTGCGCCTGACCGACGAACTCGGACAGGGTCTGGGGCCGCAGGGCGCGGTCGTGGATCTCGCCGGGGACGGGGGCGCCGGAGATGATGCGGTCGTCGGTCATGGCGCCACACTCCCCCCTCTGCCGTCATCCTCGAGCTTGACCCGAGGATCAGAGGCGAGGCCGGGCTGTGCGGCGGAGACGGCCCGACGCGCGGGACCGCAATCCCTCCAGCGAGCCCCGGATGGTCTGATCCTCGGGTCAAGCCCGAGGATGACGGGGAAAGAGGGGCTCATCGCCCCAGCTCCTGCAGGGCGGCGCGGATGACGGCGGACAGTTCGGCGTCCTCGCCCAGACGGATCAGGGCCTGATCGACGGCGCGGCGGGCGTTGATCTCGGCGACCCCCAGACCCAGCAGGGCGGACACCGCCTCGCCCGTGACGCTGGGGACCGGGGCCGGGGCCTCGACATGCACCCCCGGCGCGCCGGGGGTGAACGACACGTCGCCCAGCGACTTGCCCTTCAGCTCGGTGACGATGCGCAGGGCCAGCTTGGGGCCGACGCCATTGGCTCGCGCCACGGCCGCCTTGTCCTCGCGCGCCACCGCCGCCGCCAGATCCCCCGGCGGCAGGACATCGAGCACCGACAGCGCCGCCTTGGGTCCCACGCCCTGGATATCGGTGAGGGTGCGGAAGGCGCGGCGATCGTCGCGGGTCAGGAAGCCGTACAGCCGGGGGCCGCTCTCGGCGTTCCAGGTCGATTCGATCTGCAGGGTCGCCTCATCGCCCGGCGCGGGGAGCCGCTGCAGCGTCCGCGCCCCGCAGACCACGACATAGCCCACGCCGGCGCAGTCGATCAGGCAGTGATCCTGCTCGACCTCGGCCAGCAGGCCCCTCAGACGGCCGATCACGCCGCGCCCCGCAATGCGGTCAGCAGGGTCCGCTTGCGCATCTGCGCATGGGTGATGGCGACGGCCAGGGCGTCGGCGGCGTCGGCCTTCACGTCGCCGGCCGAGGGCAGCAACCGTTTGACCATGAAGGCGATCTGGCTCTTGTCGGCATGGCCGGCGCCGACCACCGCCTTCTTGATCAGATTGGGCGAATATTCCGCCACCGGCAGGCCGCAACGCGCGGGGGCCAGCATGACCGCCGCCCGGGCGTGGCCCAGTTTCAGCGTCGAGGACGGGTTCATGTTGACGAACACCTCCTCGATCGCCGCTTCATCGCAGCTGTGGGCGGCGCAGACCTCGCCCACGGCCTCCAGCAGATGCAGCAGCCGCTCGCTGAACGGCGCGGCCTCCGGAGGGCTGATCACCCCGTGCGCGACCCAGCGCAGACGCGACCCCTCGGCCACGACCACGCCCCAGCCGGTGCGGCGGAGGCCGGGGTCGAGGCCGAGGATGCGAGTCGTCCCGTCTGGAATCAAGGTGTTCGTCATTCGTTCCATTCATGCCTCAAACGAGGTTGACGAACAATGACCGCCGTCACTCCTCGCGGGGCAGGATGGAAAAGCCCGCCAGGCCGTCCTCGGCGCCGAGCTGGGCCACCAGGCGGTCGATGTCGATCGGGACGTGCCCCTTGACCTTGAGATGGTGCTCGTGGATCGCGCCGTCGTGGCTCATCACATGGCCGAGACGGACCACCTTCACCCCGTTGCCGCGCAGCAGGTCGCGCACCGCGAGGCCGCTGGGCGCCTGGCCCCGCTTCCAGCGCAGGACGACGTCCATCACCCCCACATGGGGCAGTTTGGCGTCGAGCAGTCGCAGCACGGCAAGCACCCCGAGGGTCGCGCCCGAACCGATCAGCGCCAGCTCCATCATCCCCACGCCGTACAGGACCCCGATCGCCGAGGTGACCCACAGCGACGCCGCCGTGGTCAGGCCGTGGACCGAGAACCCCTCGCGGAAGATGACCCCGGCGCAGAGGAAGCCGATGCCGGTCAGCAGGCCGTGCGACATCCGTGTCGGATCGATCACCACCGTCTGTCCGGGCAGGGCCGTGAAGGCCCAGGTCGACTGGTGCATCGCCGCCAGCATCAGCAGGCAGGAGGTCAGACACACCAGGATGTGCGTCCGGAAACCCGCCGGGTGGCCATGATAGGTGCGCTCGATGCCGATCAGCCCCCCGGCCGTCATGGCTGCCGCGACCGGCCAGACCAGATCCAGGTCCATGTGTGTAATTCGCTCCGATGACTGACGAATCTTCAACCTAGTCCCGGGCGCGACGGGGGATCAAGTGGAGGGCTCTCCCCTCAACCCGCTTTCCGCGCTAGCGTCATTCCGGGATCGGGAGAATACAGCATGTCGACTTCAGGCGGCGCGGTCGTGGTGGCCCTTGCCCGACGGGCGGAACGAACCATCGTCCAGACACTGCGCGAGCACGGCGCCATGGCCGCGGATCGGGCCGTACCCCTGTCTGTCGGCCGGCCCGGCGGGGCATCCGCCCTGCGCCGGCTGGTGCGGACCGGGTCCGTGCGCGAGAGCGGCGACCGCTACTGGCTGGACGAGCGCGCTCATGAGGCGGTGCGCGACGGCCGGCGCCTGCGCGCGGTCCTCGCCCTGATCGTGGTCGCGGCCATCGTCATCGCGCTGTTCGCCCTGGGGGCCACGCGCGCCCGGGCCCAGACGCCTGGCGTCCGCCCCGATCAGGCCGCCTTCCGCGACCTGTACGAAGAGCTGGTCGAAACCAACACCACCCTGTCCGAAGGCAGTTGCACCCTCGCCTCCGAGCGCATGGCCGCGCGCCTGCTCGCCGCCGGCTATCCCGCCGCCGACGTGCGGGTCCTGACGCCGACGGACCGGCCGAAGGACGGAAATCTGGCGGCGGTTCTGCGCGGCTCGGATCCGGCCGCCGCGCCCCTGCTGCTGCTGGCCCATATCGACGTGGTGGAAGCGAACCGGGTGGACTGGACCCGCGATCCCTTCACCCTGGTGGAGGAGGACGGTTATTTCTACGCCCGCGGAGCCACCGACGACAAAGCCCAGGCCTCGGTCTGGGTGGACACGCTGGTGCGGCTGAAGACCGCCGGCTTCCGGCCGCGCCGCGACATCAAGATCGCCCTGACCTGCGGCGAGGAAACCGCCGACACCTGGAACGGCGTCGAATGGCTGCTGCGCGAACACCCCGACGCGCTTCAGGCCGGGTTCGCCCTGAACGAGGGGGCGGGCGGCCAGCTGGACGCCGAAGGAAACCGCATCGCCCTGAACGTCCAGGCCGGCGAGAAACTCTATCAGGACTTTCAGCTGGAGCTCACCAACCCCGGCGGCCACAGCGCCCGGCCGCGCAAGGACAACGCCATCGCCGCCATGTCGCGGTCACTGGCGGCGCTCGGCGATCATGACTTCGCCCTGGAGCTGAACCCGGTCACCCGCGCCTATTTCGCGGCCGTGGCGGACACCTCGCCACAATTCGCCGAGGACCTTCGCGCCCTGACGGCGAGCGATGCGCCCGACGCCGCGGCGGCGGCGCGCCTGTCCGCCGCCAATCCGATCTGGAACGCGACGATGCGGACGACCTGCATCCCCACGCTGATCAACGGCGGCCATGCGCCCAACGCCCAGCCCCAGCGCGTCACGGCCAACGTCAACTGCCGCATCCTGCCCGGCCACACGATCGAGGAAACCCAGGCCGGGATCGCCCGGGTTCTGGATAATCCGGCCATCGCCATCACCACCGTCGGCGCGCCCGATCCGAGCTCGCCGCCGCCGACGCTGAGCCCGGCCATCCTCGACCCGATCCGTCAGATCGCGGGCCGGATGTGGCCCGGCGTGCCGGTCGTGCCGACCATGGCCGTGGGGGCCACGGACGGCCGGTTCACCAACAAGGCCGGCATCCCGACCTATGGCGTGACCGGCATGTTCGGAGATCCTGACGGCGGTGGCGCGCATGGCCTGAACGAACGCATCCGCGTCCGCTCGCTCTATGAAGGCCGCGACTTCCTGTTCGACCTGGTCAAGGCCTATGCGATGCAGCGCTGAGGCGTCGCCTCAGCCGTGCTGTTCGACATAGGCTTCGGGGTCCTTGTTGACCGGCTTCACCCCGGTGATGTGATCGGCCTCGAAGGCGGCGAATTTCACCGCCAGGTCGTGCCGGGTCTGCAGCGGGGCGTGGCGGCGGAAGTCGGTCAGACCCTGCCGCTCCTCCTCGCCCATGTGCCTTGAGTTGACGACGTTGGCCCTGCCGACCGCCTCGATCCAGGCTCCGGTTCCGACGGGATATTTCTCCACCGCCCTGACCGCGTCGCGCAGCTTGTTGTGGTCCTCGATGGCGTCTTCGGTTTCGGGACCGGCGTCATTCCCCTCGGCGTCATTGGCCGATTTCCCGACCTTCATCAGTTCGGGATAGAAGAACCGTTCCTCGGCCTCGGCGTGGACGTCGAGGAAGGCGGACAGACGGGTCCAGACCTTGGTCAGGGCGTCGACATCCTTCGGATCGATCTGCTCGAGGATGGCGAACAGGCGACGCTGCTCGGCGTGGTCGTCGAGGATCAGCTGGGTGATGTCCATGAGGGGTCCGTGGGCAAGCGTTGCGGTTCGCCTGCCCTAACCCGCCCGCCCCCTGGCCGTTCCGTTCAGCCCGCGTACTTCGCCATGTCCTCGTCCGAGATGTCCTCGTTCGAATAGACGTTCTGCACGTCGTCCTCGGCGTCCAGCGCGTCGAGCAGCTTCATCAGCGTGCCGACCGCCTCGCCGTTGACCGGAACCTCGGTCTGCGGACGCCAGACCAGGGCCGTGGATTTGGCGTCGCCGAGGATTTTCGACAGGGCCTCGGCCACTTCGTTCAGGTCCTCGAACGTCGTCCAGATGGTGTGACCCGGCGCGTCCTCGTAGATGTCGGGCTTGACCAGATCGCTCTCGACGTCCTGGGCGCCGGCCTCGATGGCGGCCTCCATGACGGCGTCCTCGGTCCCGGCCTCGGCCGGATAGGTGATGCGGCCGACGCGATCCCACATGAAGGCGACCGAGTTCATCTCGCCCAGCTGGCCGCCGTTCTTGGTGAAGCACGAGCGGATGTTGGAGTTGGCGCGGTTGCGGTTGTCGGTCAGGGCCTCGACGATGATGCCGACCCCGCCCGGGCCGCGGCCCTCGTAGCGGACCTCTTCCATCGTATCGACGTCGCCGCCCGCGGCCTTGTTGATGGCCCGCTGGATCACGTCGCGCGGCAGGCTTTCGGCCTTGGCGTTGTTGACCGCCAGGCGCAGGCGCGGGTTCATGGCGATGTCGGGCATGCCCAGCTTGGCGGCCACGGTGATGTCGCGCGACAGTTTGGAGAACAGCTTGGAACGCACCGCGTCGGCGCGTCCCTTGCGGTGCATGATGTTCTTGTATTTCGAATGGCCGGCCATGAAGCTCTCTTAACGTGGGCGCTATCGCTCGCGACGCGGTCGCTCGCTGCCTGGGCGCGACGGCGTACGGGTGAGCCGCGCGTCTAGCCGATGGCGGGCGCGCTGTCACGACGCAGGAACCGCCGGCGTCCGCGCACATTCCTGTTGCATCGCAACCGGAGCCGTTTCCATGACCGCCGAAGACGTCATCTACGACGCTGACCTGTACACCGACGGCGACCTCGACGAGGCCGACATCGTGGAATGGTACGAGACCCGTCCCGTCAGCGTCTCCACCGCCGTGGCCACCGGCTCGATCATCGCCGCCTTCACCCTCGGCGCCCTGACCGCCGTCGGCGCCCTGGCCCTGATGGGCCGGCTGGACGACTGAAGCGACGTATCTCCCTCCCCCACAAGGGGGAGGGAGAAGTCGCATCACGCCTTCAGGCTCTCCAGGAAGCCCCGCATCTTGTCATCCACCGGCACCGGCCGCTTGGTTTCGCGGTCGACATAGACGTGGACGAAATGGCCCACGGCGGCGGCGTCGTCCTCGTTGTTGCGGAACAGGCCGATCTCGTAGCGGACCGAGCTGGTCCCCACATGGGCGACCCGCACCCCGGCCTGGATTTCATCCGGGAAGGCGGTCGGCGCGAAATAGCGGCAACCCGTTTCGACGACCAGGCCGATGGTCGTGCCGTGATGGATGTCCAGCACGCCGTTGACGACCAGCAGCCGGTTCACCGCCGTGTCGAACCACGAATAATAGACGACATTGTTCACGTGGCCGTAGACGTCGTTGTCCATCCATCGCGTTGAGATGGCCTGGAACCGGCGATAGTCGCCGCGCTTCGTGCGTTCGATGGTGCCGGTCATGAAGTCCCTCTTTGGTGCGCTATCGCTCGGCGCGCGGCGCCTCGCTGCTTGAGCGCAATGTTTCCCCGGCGCGTCTGTGCGCGCCTGACCTCAGCCTTGGGCTTGGCGGACGCCGCGTCAAGCGCCTAGCGTGCCGCCATGCAGACCACCGCCGCCGTTCTCCGCACCATGGGCGCCCCCCGTCCCTATGCGGACAGCCGTCCCCTCTCGATCGAGACCGTCACCCTGGACGCGCCCGGCCACGGCGAGGTGCTGGTGGCCGTCAAGGCCGCCGGCCTGTGCCATTCGGACCTCAGCGTCATCAACGGCGACCGGCCCCGCCCCCTGCCCATGGCCCTGGGTCACGAGGCCGCGGGCGTGGTCGAGGCGCTGGGCGACGGCGTCACCGATCTGGCCGTCGGCGACCATGTCGTCATGGTCTTCATGCCCTCGTGCGGGCACTGCAACCCGTGCGCCGAGGGCCGCCCCGCCCTGTGCGAGCCGGGCGCCGCCGCCAACGGCAAGGGCGAGCTGCTGACCGGCGGACGCCGCATCCATGACGCGGCGGGCGACCTGAACCACCATCTCGGCTGTTCGGCTTTCGCCGGTCACGCCGTCGTCTCGCGCCGCTCGCTGGTGAAGGTCGACGTCGACCTGCCGTTCGAACACGCCGCCCTGTTCGGCTGCGCCGTCCTGACGGGCGTGGGGGCGGTGGTGAACACCGCCGGGGTCCGGGCGGGCCAGAGCGTGGCCGTGATCGGCCTGGGCGGGGTCGGGCTGTCGTCGGTGCTGGGCGCGCTGGCGGCCGGGGCGTCGCCGGTCGTCGCGGTCGACCTGTCCGAAGACAAGCTGGCGCTGGCCCGCACCCTGGGTCCGGTGCGGACGGTCAACGCCGGCGACGCCGACGCCGTGGAACAGGTCCGCGCCCTGACCGGCGGCGGCGCGGATTTCGTGTTCGAGATGGCCGGTTCGGTCCGCGCCCTGGACGCCGCCTGGCGCATGACCCGGCGGGGCGGGACAACCGTCACCGCGGGCCTGCCGCCGCCCGAGGCGGCGCTGGCCGTCAATGTCGTCTCGCTGGTCGCCGAGGAACGGACCCTGAAGGGCAGCTATATCGGGACCTGCGTCCCAAGCCGCGACATCCCCCGCTATGTCGCCCTGTTCAGACAGGGCCGCCTGCCTGTCGACCGTTTGCTGACAGGGGTGATCGCCCTGTCAGACATAAACGCCGCCTTCGACCGGCTGGCCGACGGTCGGGCGGTGCGGACGGTGGTGCGCTTCTAGATCACCTTGACGCCGACGCCCGGCTTGCCGCCGGGTTTGCTGACCGAGACGTCGAGGGTTTCCGGTCCGAATTTGAGGCCGCGCACGCCGCGCACAGCCAGCGCCTTCAACTCGTCCGCCGGGCGGTCCGAGCGGATGTCCATGAACCAGCCGATCTGGCCGAGATCGGGCCAGACGGCGCGGGCCACCCAGACGGCCTCGACCATCGGCGCCGGGAAGGTGTCCCTGATCGCCTGCGTCAGCATGACCGGCTCATTCTCCGGTTCGACTTCATGCAGTTCGACGCGGCCCGAGACCGGGCGCAGCGGCCGTACAGGCTCATGCTCCAGCACGGCCTTGATCTGATCAGGGTTCAGCAACAGCCCCTTGCCGCCTTCGGGGTTCAGCAGCACCACCGCGTCCTTGAGGATATCCAGCAGGGCCCGGCCCTGCATGGCCAGAATGCGGGCGTCCTCGCCGAACATCTTCGTGGCCCGGCGCGGATCGGTGAACAGGGTCACGGTGTTGCGGCCATCGTTCAGCACCACGCCGCGCAGAATCAGCTGTTCGCCCGCCCGCAGCACCTTGGCGCCGTCGTCGCCGGGCGTGCCGCCCGGACCTTCGGGCTCGGGCACGGCGTACAGGTCGGCCTCGAGCATCAGCCGTTCGAACAGGCCCATCCGGGACGCATCGGCCAGCCCCTCGTACAGGGCCTCCTCGAGCGGGTTCATCGGATTGTCGGTGAAGACGAGGGGTTGGGCGTCGGTCATGGTCAACTCGGGATCGAAGGGGCCGACACAAGAGGGGAGCGCAGGCGCGCCGTCAATCGCCTGAATCCGTCGCCCGAACAGACGGCCGGCCCCGAAGGCCCGGCCGCCCGCTTGCGGGGTCGTCCTAGCTGAGGACGACGATCGCGACGCGCCGGTTCTGGGCCCGGCCTTCCGGCGTCTCGTTCGGCGCCACCGGCGATTCCTCGCCATAGGAGATGGTCGCCATCCGGTTCAGGGCGATGCCCTGACGGCTCAGCGAGCGGCGGACGGCCTCGGCCCGGGCCTCGCCCAGCTGATCATTGTATTCGGCGTCGCCGCTGGCGTCCGTATAACCCTGGATCTCCAGATAGACGTTGCGGTTCTCGCCCTTCAGACGCTGGGCCAGTTCGGCCAGGCGCTGTTCGGCCTCGGGCGAGAGGGCGTGGCGGTCGGTGGGGAATTTCACCGAGTCGTCCGACAGCACGACCTCGTAGAGGAATTTGCCTTCCGCCAGCTTGTGGGCCGCGGTGGCCCGTTCCAGCGCCTGTCCGGCCGTGCCTTCGACCTGGGTCACCCGGGTGTCGACCACGGCCAGGTTCTCACGCACGAATTTGTGGCTGGCGCAGCCGCTGGCGGCGAGGCCGAGGGCGAGAACCACGCCGGTCATGGCCGCCGTCCTGAGTTTCGATCGGGTCAAGTGTCGTCTCCTGATTGGCGGGGCGCCGCTCCCGCATAGGTGCGCGGACGTGAACCTGCCGTAACCCGGAGGGCGGAGTGATGACCCGCATGGGGCCAAAACGCGTCACCTTGACCATTAGCTGAGCCGTATCGGAGCGGGCGCGGCAGACGCCTTTCCGCCGCCACCTTGTTGACGCGGGCGGATGGTCTTCAGATCGGCGCGGGCGCCAGCGGGCTCGCCGGTCGGGATGTTGACGTGCGGCCAGACCCTGAGACGCAAGCCGGAACATCACCCGGCGCCACCGCATCGGCCCCGCGCCGTCCCGCCCCGTCCGGCCGCCGGATGCGGGCATGGGCGCCCGCCGTCGCCCTGAGTCTGTCGGCGCACCTGACGCTGTTTCTGGTCCTCGCCTCCTCTTCCCCGCCGCCGATCACAATTCCTGCGCCCGCGCCCGAGCCGAGGGCCGTGGCGGTCACCCTGACCCGACCACCGCCGCCTCCGCCGCCGCCCACTGCCCCTGTCATCGCCGAGCTGCCGCCCGGTCCGGTCACGGCCGAGCCCGCCGCCGCCCCCTCGCCCGCGCCGCCGCGCCCGGTACCGGCCCGCGCCGCGCCGCGTCCGCGACCGGTCCGCGCGCCGCTGCCGCCCGACGTCCCGACCCTGCCCGCCAACCCGACCCCTGTCGTCGCCCCCATGGCCGTGATCGGCGAGGCCCAGCTGGCCGGCGCCCTCAAGGCCGGGACCGGTCAGGGCGGCGGTTCGGGATCGGGCGGAGGTGGAGGTAGAGGCGCCGGCGCCGGCGCGGCGGGCGGGTCCTGCGACATGGTTCGCCGGCTGCAGGACGCGCTGCGGGCCGACCCCGAGGTGCGCGCGGCCATGGCCCAGGCCCATCGCGCCATGCCCGCCTCGGGCCGCGCCATCCTCGTCTGGGACGGCGACTGGATCCAGGATCCCGGCCAGGCGGGCAAGGGCCTGGCCGGTGTCCGGCAGGCCATCGCCCTTGAGGTCGCCTTCTCCCCCCGGGAATGCCGGAGCCAGCCGATGCGCGGCCTCGCCGTCATCGCCTTCGCCGAGGGACCGGGCGCGCCGCGGCTGGCGCTGGGCGGCGGCGACTGGCGCTGGTCCGACCTGCTGGGCGCGCGCTGACCCGTCAGGCCTTGTCGCGGATCCGCATGGCCCCGCCGGCGGCGCCGGTCTGCACCTCGAACCGCCCCGTCCCCCGGATCAGGTCGGACAGCTTGGCGTAGCCGTAGGTGCGCTGGTCGAAGTCGGGATAGGCGTTGCGCAGCCGGTCGCCCAGGCCGCTGACCGTGACCCAGCCCTCGCCGTCCTCGTCCATGTCGGCGATGACCGCGGCGATCAGCCGGGCGGCCTCGACCGGCTTGCGCTTGCCGGGCGCCGGAGCGGGAGGGGCGCCCGCGCCGGGGCCCGTCCCGGCCGTCCGCCGTCCGGATGCGGCGGGCGCCGCGTCCGCGCCCGCGGGCGCGCTGAGGTTCTCGGTGTAGATGAAGCGGGTGCAGGCCTGACGGAAGCTTTCGGGCGTCTTCTGCTCGCCGAAGCCGAAGACGTCGACGCCCTCTTCCCGGATGCGCGACGCCAGCCGGGTGAAGTCGGCGTCCGACGAGACCAGGCAGAAGCCGTCGAACCGGCCCGAGTGCAGCAGGTCCATGGCGTCGATGACCAGGGCGATGTCGCCCGAATTCTTGCCCTTGGTGTTGGCGAAATTCTGCTGCGGCTGGATGGCGTAGCGGGCCAGCACCCGGGTCCAGCCGGCGATCTGGGCGCTGGCGAAATCGCCATAGATGCGCCGGGCCGAGGCCTCACCCAGGGTGGCGATCTCGGTGAACAGCGCCTCGGCGATCCGCGCCGAGGCGTTCTCGGCGTCGATCAGCACGGCGAGGCGGGGAGCCTTTCCTTCAGCGCGCATGGCGGGGTCCTTGGCGGCGGGCGGAGCCGAAGCTGTCGGCCCCGCCCGGCGTCAGGTCAATGCTCAGCTCGCCGCGGGCGCGGCGGGTTTGACCAGCAGGGCGTCGACCGGCTGGACCACCCCGTTCGAAGCCACGGCCTCGTCGCCGGTCAGCCGGGCGCGGGCGCCGTTGTCTCCGGTCACGATCACGGCCTCGCCCTCCTTCGAGAAGGTCAGCAGGCTGTTGGCCATGGTGCGCATCTGGGCCGTGCCGGATCCGCCGCGGTCGATCGCGGCGATGATGTCGGCGCGGGTCAGCGATCCCGGCACGATATGGGCCCGCAGCATGGCCGCCCCCTGGGCCTTCATCGCCTCGTCGCCCAGATCCCCGGCCGAGGCCGTGAACGCCGCGTCGGAGGGGGCGAACACCGTATAGGGGCCCTTGCCCGCCAGCACGTCGCCCAGCGCGGCATTCTCCAGCACCCGTTCCAGCGTGCCGAACGCCCGGTCGCCCTTCAGCATCTCCGTGATGGTCCGGTTCGAGGGCGCGGACGCGTCCGCCGCCTCTCCTGTCTTGTCGGCGCCCTCGCCGCAGGCGGCCAGGGCCATCACGCAAAGGGGCGCCAGCGCCCAGCGCATTGTCAGTCTCATGGTCATGCTCTCTGTCGCGTCCGGGATCAGGTCAACAGCTGGATGACCGCCGTCACCAGCTGGGTCTTGGGATCGGCCTGATACACATAGCCGTCGTTGTAGCGGTACATCGCATTGGCGTTGTCGGCGTACTGGCCGCGGTAGGCGGACGGCACGTTGTAGACATCATAACCGGCGGGCATGGGCTGGCCGACGCTGAGGTTCTGACCCGTCAGCAAGGCCGCGACCTGGCTGATCATCTGCGTCTGCGGATTGACGCCGTACAGGGCGCCGTCGGCATAGCGGTAGTCCTGGTTCGCGGGCAGGCCGAAATAGCTGGAATAATAGTCGGGGGCCGGCTGGTACGCATACTGCGAGGGCCAGGCGGCGCCGGGCGCCAGCGCCCCGCCCAGGACGGGCAAATAGCCCAGCAGCGAGCCCTGCTGGTTCATGCGGTACAGATAGCCGTCCTCATAGCGGTAGCGGGACTGGTCCCCCTCACGGCGCCACAGCGACTCATAGCGGTCGAAGCCGGCGGCGCGGGCGATCTGGCGCGCCTGTCCCGGGGGCAGGCAGCCGTTGTCCTTTTTCGCCAGTCCAGGCGGGCAGCCGGCGATCAGACCGCGGTCGTCGTCGCGATTGAAATAGACCACGGGGCGGCCGTCACGGGTCTGGAAGACCTGCCGCGCGGCCTCGCGGCGCACCTCGCGGCGGTCGTCGGAGGCGTCATCGCCGCCGCGTTCACTGCTGCGGCCGCGCACCGCCTCGACGATCCGGACCTCGGGCCGATCGGCGCGGCGGTCATCGTCCCGGCCGTTGCCGTTGCCCCGGCCATTGCCGTTGCCGCGATCATCGTCGCCGCCGCGATTGCCGCGCTCCTGTCTGTCGCCGCCGCCCTTTCCATTGCCGGGATCGGCCAGAACGGCGGTCGGGGCGGCGAGGGCGAGGACGAGGGCGGTGGTGATCGGGATAAGCTTGTACATGACACACTCTTTCGGTTCCCCGGCATAACGCCGGGGACCGGACGCCGTTCCGCCGACGGACTGCCGTCCGCCCCGGGCGTCAGCCCGCCCGCCGCTCGAACATCCCCGCCAGCGACTGCATCCGGCCCTTGTCGGCCCCGGTCGCCTTGTCGGCCGCCGCGGTCAGGGCCGCGGCCAGCTCGGCGGAACCCCGGCGGTTGCTGGCCCGACGGCGCCACTGGTCGATGCCCGCCTGGACCTGTCCCGTCAGGGCGGCGTCGGCGGTCGGCGAACGCGATATCTGGTCAAGCCAGGCCTGGGCCACGTCGGGGTGGTCGGGCCAGTTGATGCGCATCTGGGTCTGGGGGTTGATCTGGTCGGAGCGGACGGACTCGGCCGCGGCGATCTCGGCCGCCGACAGGAACTCGCCGGGGACCAGTTTCAGCACGTCGAGGCCGCGGGCGATCTCGCTGGAGTAGATGCGGCCGTTGAACCAGTAGGCCGACCATGAGCCGGCGACGATCAGCTTGCCCTCCTCGACCGGGCCGCGGTCGAAATAGGCGATCTCGAACGGCTTCGTCGGGTCGGTGAAGTCCATGACCGAGACGCCGCCCTGATACCAGGCCTGGACCATCAGGTCGCGGCCGGGGACGGGGATGATCATGCCGTTGTGGGCGACGCAGTTCTCGTCGGCGCCCTGGGCCGAGGGCAGCTTGTGGAAGGCCCGGCCGCGCAGGGTGCGGTTCTCGATGGTGGCGACCATGTTGGCGCCCCAGGTCGAGGGGTCGGTCGCCTGGCAGCGCGCGCCGATGCCGCCGCCCCACTCGTCGGTGAAGACGACCTTGTCCCCGGCGTTGTTGAAGGTGGCCGAGTGCCAGTAGGCCATGTCGGGGTCGAAGATGTCGGACACCCGGGTCGGGTTCCGGGGGTCCGAGATGTCCAGCAGGATGCCATTGCCGCTGCAGGCGCCGGCGGCCAGGCCGATCTCGGGGTAGACGGTGATGTCGTGGCACTGGTTGGTCTGGGCCGTGCGCTGGCTGGCGATGCCGGCGGCGCCGCCGCGCCACAGGCCGGCGACGCGGCCGGTCTGGCTGTCGGCGAAGATGCGCGGGCGGTTGACGATGGCGGCGTCCTGCGGCCGGTCCAGGTTCACCTTGATGACGTCGATGGAGAACAGGGCGGTCTCGGGGTTCTGGTCCGGCTGGCCGTCGGTGCAGATGGCCAGCTCCTCGGTCTTGCGAACGTCGGCGGTGCCCGAGTTGTAGATGTAGAGGCTGCGCGGATCGGCCGGGTCGGGCGCCAGGGTGTGGGTGTGCGAGCCGCGGCACGTCTGGACGGCGGCGATCTGGCGCGGGGCGTTCAGGTCGCTGATGTCGAAGATGCGGATGCCGCGGAAGCGTTCGGCGTTGACGTCGCCCTCTGCGGGGGCCGTGCCGCAGTCGAGGCGGGCGCGGTTCTGCTCCACCGACATGAACAGCAGGTTTCCGACCACCGAGACGTCGCCCTGACCGCCGGGGCAGACCACTGACATGACCAGTTCGGGCGCGCCGCGGGTCACGTCATAGGCGTTGAAACCGTTGAAATTGCCGACGAACAGCCGGCCGTTGGACATGGCCATGTCGCTGTTGGCCAGGGCCAGGGGGCCGTATTTGGGATTGTTGCGCATCCGCTCCTGGAAGGCAGCGGCCTCGGCGGCGTTCTGCGGCGGTGCGAACAGGGCGTCGGGATCGTAGAAGCCGGGCGCGGGCTGGACCGAATATTCCAGCGTCATGCCGCTCGCCAGCTGGCCGGCGTCGTGCAGGCCGCCGGTCAGGGCGCTGCGGGCGTCGGCCGTGATGACCTGGGCGGCGGGCGCCTGGGCCGAGGCGAGGCCGGCGCTCATCAGCACGCCGAGGGCGGCGGCGGTGGAAAGCAGGGTGCTGCGAACGTTCATGGCCGCTCCTTGGGGTGAGGGTTCAGAGGTCTGAGAGGATGGATTGCATGCGCAGGATCTCCGTCGACTGGTCGGCGACGACGGAGTTGGTGAAATCGGACAGCAGGGTGTCTTCGGCCGCGCCGGGGTTGGCCAGCAGGGCGTCGACCATGTCGAGCGCGCCCTGGTGATGCTGGATCATGCCTTGAAGGAACAGGCGGTCGAAGGCGGGGCCGGTGGCGGCGGCGAGGGTCTGCATCTGCGCCGGGGACAGCATGCCGGCCATGACCGGGGTGTCGGAGGCGGGCATGGCGTGGGCGGGGGCGTGGCCCATGTGGGCCGAGTGATCCATGCCGGCGTGGGACATGCCCGGCATCTCCAGCGGCTGGCCGCGCTGGCTCAGCCAGTCGCGCATGATGTCCATCTCGGCCTGCTGGCTCAGGGCGATGCGGCGGCCCATCATACGGACGGCCGGGTTCGCGCCCCGGGTCTCGAGCAGGCCGACCATCTCCACGGCCTGGGCGTGGTGAACGATCATGTGCTGCATGAAGGCGACGTCAGCGGCGGTGAAGGTCGATCGGCTGAGCGCCACCGCCTGCTCGGCCGTGATCACCCGCGCGCCCTGGCCGGGCGCGCCCGGCTGGAAGATCGGCGGCGTCTGCGTCCCGGTCTGGGCCGCGATCAGTCCGGCGAGGATGAGACCCGGCAGAAGGGTCATTCGCTAGCCCGCGGTGCCGACGGTGCTGAACTTGCCGTCCTGCTGATGGCCGATGACCCAGCTCAGGGTCTGGCCGCCCGCGAATTTGACGGCCCAGGTCTCGACCCGGCCCCCGGGCGTGTCCTGCGCGCTGACGAAGGTCATGGACTCGATCGCACCCATGGCGCTCAGCGCCGGGGCCATGCCCTGGATCTGGCCGTTGCAGGCGTCCAGCAGGGACGGAGCCATCAGCGCCTCCAGACAGGTTCCGGCGGCGGCCTCGGTGACGATCCGGTTCAGCTGCTCGCCGTACTGGCCCTCCTGGGCCAGCGCGGGGAAGGCCATCACGGCGGCCGCCGCGACGCCGGCCAACACTATCTGGATACGCATTGCGGATTTGTGCCCTTGTTGTTTCACGAACCATGACGCAGGCGGCAGGCGGTCACAACCTGTCGCCGCATGACAAAGAATTCACGCTTCGGCGCGGCGCGGCGGCGGCCCGACGGCTGGACTTGGCCTGCCCGGCAATGCTCTGTTGCCGCCCGACAAGGACGCGGCGCCCCCGGGGGCGGTTCAGACGTCTGTTGCGGGGCACGAAACCATGAAGCGCATCCTCCTGGCCACGGCCGCCTCGCTGGCGTTCGCATTCCCGGCCACGGCCCAGACGCCCGAGCCGGTATCGCCCCTGGCGTCGCCGCCGGTTCCGGCGCCGACGCCGGTTCCTGCTCCGGCCGCCGCTCCTGTTGCGGCGCAGGAGGGAGCCGCGGCCGCTCCCGCCGAAACACCGAAATGGGACGTCCAGAACCCGCCCGGACCGTCGCGCGACATTCCCATCGACGTGACCCGCGGCACCTGGATGTCGCTGGACGTCAGCCCCGACGGCCAGACCATCGTCTTCGACCTGCTGGGCGACATCTACGTCATGCCGGTCGCCGGCGGCGAGGCGCGCGCCATCGCCAGCGGCGTGGCCTGGGAGATGCAGCCCAAATGGTCGCCCGACGGCCGCCACATCGCCTTCACCTCGGATCGCGGCGGCGGCGACAACATCTGGATCATGGACGCCGACGGCTCGAACCCGACGCAGGTGTCGAAAGAGACCTTCCGCCTGCTGAACCAGCCGGAATGGACGCCCGACGGCCAGTTCATCGTCGCCCGCAAGCATTTCACCTCGGCCCGCTCGCTGGGGGCCGGCGAGCTGTGGATGTACCACCGCTCGGGCGGCGGCGGGGTGCAGATGACCGAGCGCCGCACCCAGCAGAAGGACACGGGCGAACCCGCCTTCTCGCCCGACGGCCGCTATCTGTATTTCAGCGACGACGCCACGCCGGGCACGACGTTCGAATACTCCAAGGACGTCAACACCCAGATCTACGTCATCCGCCGCCTCGACCGCGAGACAGGCGAGATCGACGCCTATGTCACGGGTCCCGGCGGCTCGATCCGCCCGACGCCCTCGCCCGACGGCAAGTCCCTGGCCTTCATCCGGCGCGTTCGCTACCAGTCGACCCTGTATGTCATGGACATCGAGTCCGGGCGCGAGACCCCGGTCTTCTCGGCCCTCGACCGCGACATGCAGGAGACCTGGGCCATCCACGGCGTCTATCCGGCGATCAGCTGGACGCCCGACAACCGCTCCATCGTCTTCTGGGCCGACGGCCGCATCCAGCGCGTCGACGTGGCGTCCCGGGCCGTCGCGGACATCCCCTTCCACGTCGCCGACACCCGTCGGGTGCAGGATACCGTCCGCTTCCCCATCGAGGCGGCGCCGGACCGGTTCGACGTGAAGATGCTCCGCTGGGCCCGCCCCTCGCCCGACGGCACCAAGGTGGTGTTTGAGGCCCTGGGCAATCTGTGGATCCGCGACCTGCCGACCGGAACGGCCCGCCGCCTGACCCGCCAGAGCGACCATTTCGAACTCTATCCGTCATGGTCGCGCGACGGCCGGTCGATCGTCTACACCACCTGGGACGATCAGGAGCTGGGCTCCATCCGCGTGGTTCCGGCGTCCGGCGGCGCCGGGCGTGTCGTGACGCCGAACCCCGGCCACTATGTCGAGCCGACCTTCAGCCCCGACGGCCGGACCATCGTCTATCGCACCACCAGCGACGGCTTCCTGACCACCGCCCTGTGGAGCCGCGACCCCGGAATCTACCGCGTCCCGACGGCGGGCGGCGAGCCCGTGCACATCACCGACGACGGCGAGGGCCCGCAGTTCGGCGCCGACGGCGAGCGCCTGTTCCTGACCGGCCGCGACGGCGACAAGCGCACCCTGATCTCGGTCGACCTGGACGGCGACGACAAACGCACCCACCTGACCAGCGAATGGGCCGCCGAGTTCGCCATCTCGCCCGACGGGAACTGGGTCGGCTGGACCGAGCGGTTCCAGGCCTATGTCGCCCCCTTCGTCGCCGCCGGCCGGCCCCAGGCCATCGCCCCCGACGGCAAGTCCCTGCCCCAGGCCCGGGTCACCCGCGATTCCGGCGAATGGCTGAGCTGGTCCGGCGACAGCCGCCGCCTGCAGTGGTCGCAGGGCCCCGAGCTGTTCAGCCGCGACCTGAACCAGTCCTTCACCTTCGTGGACGGCGCGCCGGACGAACTGCCCCGGCCCGACGAGCGCGGGATCAACATCGGCTTCAGCGCCGAAACGGACCGGCCCGAGGGCCGCATGGCCCTGACCGGCGCCCGGCTGATCACCATGAACGGCGCCGAGGTCATCGAGAACGGCGTCATCATCGTCGACGGCGCCCGCATCGAGGCCATCGGCCCGGCCGCCACCACCCCCGTTCCCGCCGGCGTTCCGGTCATGGACATGGCGGGCAAGACCATCATGCCCGGCCTCGTCGACGCCCACTGGCACGGCTCCATGGGGTCGGACGAGATCATCCCGGAACAGAGCTGGGTCGACTACGCCTCCCTGGCCTTCGGCGTCACCACGATCCACAACCCGTCCAGCGACACCAGCGAGATCTTCGCCCACAGCGAGCTGGCCCGCGCCGGCCGCGTCGTCGCCCCGCGCATCTTCTCGACCGGCTCCATCCTGTACGGCGCCACCAGCGCCGGCACGGTCAAGGTCGAGAGCCTGGACGACGCCCTGTCGACCCTGCGCCGCATGCAGGCCGCCGGCGCCTGGAGCGTCAAGAGCTACAACCAGCCCCGCCGCGACCAGCGTCAGCAGATCATCGAGGCCGCGCGCCAGCTGAACATGATGGTCGTCCCCGAGGGCGGCTCGCTGTTCCAGCACAATATGTCGATGATCGTCGACGGCCACACCACGATCGAGCATTCGATCCCGCTGGCCGTCCTCTACGACGACGTCCACCAGCTGTGGCGCCAGACCGGCACGGCCTACAACCCGACCCTGGTCGTGGCCTATGGCGGCAGCTATGGCGAAAACTACTGGTACCAGGAGAGCGAGGTCTGGAACCACCCGATCCTGACGCAATACGTCCCGCGCCGCATCCTCGACGCCCGCGCCCGCCGCCCCGTCACCCTGCCGGAGAACGAGTGGAACCACATCTCCATCGCGCGTGAGGCCAACCGCCTGTCGCAACAGGGCGTCAGCGTCTCCATCGGCGCCCACGGCCAGCGCGAGGGTCTGGCCGCCCACTGGGAGCTGTGGAGCCTGGCCCAGGGCGGCATGGCCCCCCTCGACGTGATCCGCGCCGGCACCCTGAACGGCGCCCGGTCGCTGGGTCTGGACCGCGACCTCGGCTCGCTGCAGGTCGGCAAGCTGGCCGACATGGTGGTGCTGACCGCCAACCCGCTGGAGAACATCCGCAACACCACGTCCATCGCCTACACGGTCGCCAACGGCCGGGTCTACGACACGGGCATGAACGAGGTCGCCCCGCGTCAGCGGGCCCGCGCGCCGTTCTGGTTCGCGGAAACCGGCGGCGAAGGCTGGGCCGCCGGCGCGGCGGAGGCGGAGACCGACGGCCACGGGCACGACTAGACGCCCCGGTTTCTCCTCCCGTTGGCGAAGCGAAGGGGGACCGCGACGCGGTGGAGGGGCGCCGGCCGAATTGGGTTGGCGTCCGGACGTCTCCCGATTAGCGTTCGCCCCGCGCACTGTTCTGAACCGCGGTCGGGGGACCCTTTGATGATCAACCAGTCCGCGCCCGGCGCGCGCGTCGCCCTGTCGGCGATCCTGGGCCTGACCCTCGTCGGGACGCCCGGCGTCGCGGCGGCGCAGAACACGCGCCTCGCGCCGCTCTACGGCTCCCGGGCGATGAGCTACGGCTTCCGCCCGGACCCGCATGAGGTGACCGTGCGCGCCGGCGGTCCGGCCAATGTGGAGGGCCGCAGCCTGCCGGAGGCGTGCCGCGGCCATATCACCGAGGCGGCGACTTATGAGGTTCGCTGGACGGCGGGGGGCGTCTCGCCGCTGATTTTCCGTACGGCTTCGGACGCTGACACGACCCTGCTGGTCAACGGACCCGACGGAAGACTGGTTTGCGACGACGACAGCGGACCGGGGCTGGCCGCCGAGGTCGTGTTCGAGACGCCGACCTCCGGCGTCTACGACGTCTGGGTCGGTCGTCTGGCCGAAGGGACGGCGGCGGCGACGCTCTCCGTCAGCGAGCTCCGTTCGTCCGCGGACGAGGACGAATGGGACGACGAAGCGTGGGAGGAGGAGGAGGACGAACCGACGCCGCAACCTTCCAACATCAGCATCAAGGCCTGTAACGACAGCGGCATGCCGGCCGTCGTCGCTGTGTCCTACGTGCCCGAAGGGCAGACGCGGTTCGCCACCCGGGGATGGTTCGCGATCGCCAGCGGCGCCTGCAGCACCCTGGCGACGACGATGAACCGGAGCTTCTACCTGTATGGCGTGACCACGGACGGATCCAACCGGGAATGGTCGGGCGATATCGGCACCTGCGTGCGCTATCCGGATGCCTTCTTCGAATACGTCCCGACAGGGAACACCTGCCTCCCGGGTCAGGTCGTGCGCCAGTTCCACACCCACGCCGCGACGGCATTTGGCGAAACCGTCTGGCGGATGCCCTGACCCCACGGCCCTGACGGCGGCCGCCGCGAGGGCGCGGGCGTGCGGCTCAGTTGCAGGCCACCAGCAGATTGGGCCTGCACTCGGGCTCGGTGCGGCGGACGGACCGTTCGCCGTGGTCGCGGGCCGCGAACGCCGCCAGCCACGCCTTGCGCTCGTCCTCGGTCTTCAGCGCGCGGTAGGCGGTGAGTTCGTCAGCCGTCAGCGTCGTCTGCAGATAGCCACGGTCGGCCATGCAGCGCTCATAGCCCGTCTGTTGCGCCTGGGCCTGGGCAATGCCCTGGCCGATGCCGGCGCCCAGCGCGGCGCCGGCCTGGGACGGCAGCGCCGGATTGTACGGCATTCCGTTCGCTCCGGCGCCGCCCGTCCGCGCCAGAGCCTGACAGCGGTCGATGTCGCCCAGCAGTTCGGATTGCGACACCAGCGGCCGGGTATGAACGAAGGGGTCGCGCGTGGCGCAGCCGTTCAACACGACCGCAGCCAGAGCCGACGAAACCACCATGCGCCAATTCATTGAGACCCCCTCCCGCAAGGATTGAACCTCCATAGAACCGGATCGCGAAAACGGGTCAACCCGGGCCGGTCAGCCCCCTCCCGGCAGAAACGTCAGCCGCTCTCCGGGGGCCAGGAACTCCCCGTCTTGAGCGTCACCGGCGCCGGTTCGAACGTCGGCGGCGTCAGCCCCGCCGCCCGCACCATCGCCTCCAGCCGTCGGCTGTGGGCGCCCAGCTCCTCCATCAAGCCTTCCTGCGCCGTCTCCAGCTGCTGCCGGAACCGCCGCAGCTCCCACCACTCGTTCTTCAGGTCCCGGTCCGGGTCCTTCACCCCCGGCCGCTCGTTGACGTGGAAGCGCGCCTCCAGCCGCTCCTCGCTGGCCATGGCGACATTGAACACGCTGGCCAGCGGCAGGGTCTCCAGCGTCCCCGCCTCGCGCGCCTGCGCCTGCCCCGCCATCCGCTGATAGCTTTCGGCCAGCCCGGTCAGCGCCCGGGCTTCGGCCCACATCCGCCCCCGCATCGCCCGCCCCGAGGCCATCGCCGCCACCCGCGCCAGGGCGACGGGATCGCCGGCCAGAGGGTCGTCGGCGCCCTCGGGCGCGAAAAGGTTTTTCAGCGCCATCCGGTCCGCCCGCGGCCGCTCGGCCCGCACGGCCTCGGCGGCCTCGACCGCGCGCGCATGGGCCCGCGCCCGGTCGTCGCCATTGGTCTTCTTGGTCCAGCCGTCCCGGCACGCGTGGTAATAGACCGACCCCGGCGCGACCCTCCACTTGACCGCCAGTTCGCGCGCGGTGGCGCCGTTCCGGTACGCCTCCACGATCTCGGCCCAGCTCTCCTTGCTCAGGCGATAGTGGCCGGGGATGACCGGCGGGCGCGGTCGGCGGGGCGGGAGCTCATCGGCATGGGTCTGTGTCATGTCGCGAATTATGGGCGGGGCGCGCAGCGGGTATGGCAAACGGGCGAAATCGGCCCGCAAACGCAGGCGGGGCCGTGAATGGGAGTGCTAGGAAATAATCGTCCGAAGACGTGGTGCGGCTAGATGACGTCCTGCCGGGCGCGAACAAGCTCCAGAAAACTCGTCAAATCGATCAACCAATCTCTTTGGGCGGGCATGAACGTTTCGTGCAGCCGACGCGGTATGACGAGTTGCAATGACTTTGCCCGCATCTCGTCGGTTTGGTTCTCGGAGATGCCCGGCTCAAGTGTCAAAAGGTGCTTGTGCTCAATGCGACGGGCTTCTGAAAGCACCTGCCTCCATCGATCCTTCAAGGTCGATTTGGCGCCCAGCATGGTCAGCCGCGCTTCAGGGAAAGCAGCGTCCGCGTAGTCGTTCGCTCCGGGGAACAGGAAGTCCGGCTTGTTGCGATTCTCCGTTTGCGCACCCCGCGCAAACCGAATCTCCTGTGCCAGAAAAACCGCCTCAAGGTGGTTCTCGAGCGCCTGACCGGCCCTGGCCTTTCGACGGTTCTGGACGCTCAGGGAAAATGACAGGAAGCCATCGACGTCGATAACGCCGGCCGCTTGAAAGCCATTCCCAATTCTCTCGACAACAATCCTCCGTTCCAGTCTCCGGAAGAGCCGCTCCTCCTGATCCAGCCAATCGACGAGCGCGCCGTCCGGGTCATCAATCGCTGAGACTTCGGGCAGCGAACGCCGTGCGAGTTCGGAGAAGACCTTCGTCTTGGGGAAGGTCAGCCCATACGGTTCAATCAGTTGATCGAGGCGATCAGCCTCGGGCTCTTCCGGCTCGATGGAAAGCTCATCGAGAATATACCTTGCTGCAAATCCCAGCTCGGTGTCGTGCTCCGCATCAAGATGCTGAACAGTGACGTTTTGCTCGTCCGGCGGCTCCAGGCCAAACAGCCACAGAAGCTGGTTTTGGACTGCCCCGGCGGCGGGTGTGACAATCGTCAGGAATGATCCATCGCGTTGCAAGGCGATGACGAGCAGATCACCGACGGCCATCGCCTCGGTTACGGCGTTGGTGGAATAGTAGAGGTGATATTCCGGCGATCGAGGCTTGCCCTTGCGGACGTTCGACCAACTCAGAAATCCGTCCTCGGTGAGAGAGCCCTGCTCATCTGAAAGCCAGATAAACCGTGTAGGAACGCCCTTGCGGTCCTCATCTCCCAAAAGCTGGCGAAGCGGCTGAACGCCCTGGAACTCGTGCTGGTTTGATCGCTCGGTGATGGTCTCAACCAGCGTCAGCCGCTTGGCGACGGCGCCTGCGAACAGGTCGGACAACATTCCCCTGCGCAAATCAGGTCCCTCTGATGGTCAGACGTTGTTGCCCTGACTTCAACCAGTCTGCGCAGCGGGTGGTCAGTTCTTCAAGCGATAGACGTTCACGTCCCTTGAGAGCGCACTCCCATACCGTCGCCACGCGCCAGCCCGCATCCAGAAGTCTGTTCTCGGCCTCGATATCGACCTGCCGATTGCGCCCGATCTTTGCTTCCCAGAACTCCGGTCGCGTCTTTGGCCATTTGAACAGATGGCAGTCGTGTCCGTGCCAGAAGCAGCCGTGCACAAAGATCACCGCCCGGTGCTTAGGCAGGCAGATGTCCGGCCTTCCCGGCAGATCGCAGTGCAGCCGATAGCGAAACCCGCGCGCATGCAGCGCCTTGCGGATCATCAACTCCGGTTTGGTGTTCTTGCCCCGGATGCCGGACATCATCCGGCTGCGGGTCGCCGGATCGACGACGTCAGCCAACCCCGGCCTTCGGCCGTTTCCCGAGAGCGGCGAAGAGGTGCGGCTTCATATGTTCGGCGACGGCTTTCACGGCCGGCACAACAACAGAATTGCCGAACTGGCGATAGGCCTGGGTGTCCGACACCGGGATGATGAACTCCGCGCCACGCGGAGAATCGAAACCCATCAGGCGCGCACACTCGCGCGGCGTAAGACGGCGAGGCGTCTCCCCCTCACCTCGTTTCACCAGAATCTCCGACCCATCCTTGTAGTAGCGGGCTGACAAGGTGCGGGCGACATTCTCCGGCCCCACCAGACCGAAACCAAAGCCGTTGCCGGCCGCCTGGTGCTTCTCCTTGTAGCGCTGGAGATAGTTCCAGAGGTGATCCGTCAGTGTGTATTTGTCCGCCACACGACCCGAGTTGCCGACGGTGTATTTCTGGTCCGGTATCTCGGACTCGTCGCCTTCGCGGTGAAGAATCTCCACCAGCTTGGGCGCCGCGTCAGGCAGCTTCATATCCGCGAAGCGGAAGCCCTGATCGGCCCGGAAGCCGACAATGAAAATCCGTTCCCGGTGCTGCGGGGTCCAGTGACGGCCATCGATGACCCGGAAGTCGATGGTGTAGCCAAGTTCCCCGGTCAGAACGTCCTTGATGGTCTGGAACGTCTTGCCCTTGTCGTGGCTGACCAGGTTGCGGACGTTCTCCAGCAGGAAGGCGGCGGGCTGATGATGTTTGATGATCCGCGCCACATCGAAGAACAGCGTCCCCTGGGTCTTGTCCTCGAACCCGTGGGCGCGGCCCAGGGCGTTCTTCTTGGACACGCCGGCGATCGAGAACGGCTGGCACGGAAAACCGGCCAGCAGCACGTCGTGCGCCGGGATGTCCGTGACATCCACCTTGGTGATGTCGCCGTTGATCTCGTGGTCGTCGTCGGGGAAGTTCGCGGCGTAGGTCTTCTGGCTGTACTTGTCCCACTCGGACGTGAAGACGCAGCGCCCGCCGATGGACTCGAACCCGCGCCGCAGCCCGCCGATCCCGGCGAACAGGTCGATAAATGTGAAGTCAGCGGGTGGCTGATCCTTGCCGCCGCGAAGCAGCTTCAGGGCCGGTTGGGTGACCACAGGCGAAGGCGGGCCTTCGATATAGCCCCGGCGCACCGCTTCATCGGTCGCCGCCTGGCCAGCCTGTTTCACCATAAGGGCATACTCCGACACGGCGATTCCGCGCTTGTTCAGGGTGGCAGGTTGGGGAGATTCTGCCAGGAGAACAAGTCAGGAACAAGGACTTACCAACCGCAAGTCGAGCACTGGCGTCAGTTCTATTCGCCGAGCCTCAATCCTCATCCATCTTCAGCGCCGCGATGAACGCCTCCTGCGGGATCTCCACCTTGCCGAACTGGCGCATCCGCTTCTTGCCGGCCTTCTGCTTCTCCAGCAGCTTCTTCTTCCGCGTGGCGTCGCCGCCGTAGCATTTGGACGTCACGTCCTTGCGCAGCGCCCGCACCGTCTCGCGGGCGATGATCTTGCCGCCGATGGCCGCCTGGATGGGGATGACGAACAGGTGCGGGGGGATCAGCTCCTTCATCTTCTCGACCATGCTGCGCCCGCGCATCTCGGCGCGGCCGCGGTGGACCAGCATGGACAGGGCGTCGACGGGCTCGGCGTTGACGAGGATGTTCATCTTGACCAGATCGCCGACCTTGTAGTCCGACAGCTCGTAGTCGAACGAGGCATAGCCCTTCGAGATCGACTTCAGCCGGTCATAGAAGTCGAACACCACCTCGTTCAGCGGCAGCTCATAGACCACCAGGGCGCGGCTGCCGACGTAGGACAGTTCGACCTGCGAGCCGCGGCGGTCCTGGCACAGCTTGATGACGCCGCCCAGGTATTCGTCGGGGGTCAGGATGGTCGCCTTGATCCACGGCTCGCTGATTTCCAGGATCTGCATCACGTCGGGCAGGTCGGCCGGGTTGTGCAGCTCCATCTCCGAGCCGTCGCGCAAGGCGATCTTGTAGACCACCGACGGGGCCGTCGCGATCAGGTCGAGGTTGAACTCGCGGCTGAGCCGCTCCTGGATGATCTCCAGATGCAGCAGGCCGAGGAAGCCGCAGCGGAAGCCGAAGCCGAGGGCGGCGCTGGACTCCATCTCATAGGTGAAGCTGGCGTCGTTCAGGCGCAGGCGGCCGATGGCGGCGCGCAGGTCCTCGAAATCGGCGGCGTCGACCGGGAACAGGCCGCAGAAGACCACCGACTGGACGTCCTTGAAGCCCTTCAGCGGTTCGGCGGTGGGCTTCTTCTCGTCGGTGATGGTGTCGCCGACGGCGGCGTGGGCGACCTCCTTGATCTGGGCGGTGATGAAGCCGACCTCGCCGGGGCCGAGCTGGTCGACCGGGGTGTTCTTGGGCAGGAAGACGCCGACGCGGTCGATCAGATGGGTCGAGCCGTTCTGCATCATCTTGACGCGCTGGCCGGTCTTCAGCGTGCCGTCGAAGACGCGGACCAGGACGACGACGCCGAGATAGGGGTCGTACCAGGCGTCGACCAGCAGGGCCTTGAGCGGCGCGTTGGGATCGCCCTTCGGGGCCGGCAGGCGGGTGACGATGGCCTCCAGCACGTCCTCGATGCCGATGCCGGACTTGGCCGAGCAGAGGACGGCCTCGGAGGCGTCGATGCCGATGACGTCCTCGATCTGCTGCCGCACCCGCTCAGGCTCGGCCGCCGGCAGGTCGATCTTGTTCAGGACCGGGACAATTTCATGATTGTTGTCAATGGCCTGATAGACGTTGGCCAGGGTCTGGGCCTCGACCCCCTGCGACGCGTCGACGACCAGCAGGCTGCCCTCGCACGCCGCCAGCGAACGGCTGACCTCATAGGCGAAGTCGACGTGGCCCGGCGTGTCCATCAGGTTGAGGACGTAGTCGAGCCCGTCCTTCGCCTTATAGTTCAGGCGCACCGTCTGCGCCTTGATGGTGATCCCCCGCTCCTTCTCGATATCCATCGAATCAAGCACTTGCGCCGACATTTCACGCGCGGTGAGCCCGCCGGTGAACTGGATCAGGCGGTCGGACAGGGTCGATTTGCCGTGGTCGATGTGCGCGACAACGGAGAAATTCCGGATACGGTCGATGGGAGGGGTCGTCATGGCCGCGCCGGTAGCACGGCGGGGCGGAATCGCCAACGCGGACGCCGTCCTGCCGTCGCCCCGGCACCGCGATTGTGGCGGATTACTTCGCTGTAAGGCCGCGCTTTCGGGTTTGAGAACCGGTTGCGGACCCGCTATTCAACAGCTGATGACAGAGCGCCGGAGCGGCGCCTGATGGTCGGCGCGCGGCCTCCCCGCCGCGGCGCCCTGCAGGGGATCAGACGTGGCGAACATCAAGCGGAACATGGGGGCCGGCGCGGCCGCGGTCATCGTCAGCCTGGCCCTGGCGGCCTGCGGCGGCGGCGACGACGCCAGGAAGGCCGAGGCCAAGGCGGGCGCCAAGGCAGGCGGCGGCGCCTCCAGCCAGACCGTGTCGGTGGTGGTCGCTTCGTTGCAAAACCTGCCGCGCACCGTCACGGCCTCGGGCACGGTGTCGGCCTGGGAAGAAGTGCCTGTCGGCGCCGAGACCGGCGGCCTGACGGCCACCGGCGTCTACGTCGACGAGGGGACCTGGGTCCGGCAAGGCCAGCCACTGGTGCAGATGAACGACGCCCTGCTGCGCGCCCAGCTGCGCCAGCAGCAGGCGGCGGTGCAGACCGCAGAGGCCAACGCGGCGCGCGATCAGGCGGCCCTGGGCCGGGCCCAGGAGCTGAAGGAACGGGGCTTCCTCAGCCAGGCCTCGCTGGACACGGCCCTGGCCAACCAGCGCGCCTCCAGCGCCAATGTCCTGGCGGCGCAGGCGTCTCTGTCCGAAACGCGCACGCGCCTGTCGCAGGCGACGATCAAGGCTCCCGTTTCGGGTCTGGTCATCAGCCGCAACGTCACGCGCGGCCAGATCATCTCGGCCGGGACCGAACTGTTCCGCATAGTCCGCGATGGCCGGCTCGAGCTGGACGCCCAGGTGCCAGAGACCGATCTGGCGCTGGTCCGCGCGGGCCAGAGCGCTGTCATCACCTCCGACCAGATCGGCGAGACGACCGGCCGTGTCCGCATCGTGACCCCCGAGGTCAACGCCGAAAACCGTCTGGGCGTGGCCCGTATCGCCCTGACCGGGGGCGGCTTCCGCCCCGGTATGTTCGCCCGCGCCCGCATCCAGGTCGGCGACCAACCCGCCGTGACCGTGCCAACCGCCTCGGTGCTGTACCGCGAGAACCGCGCCGGCGTCTTCATGCTGGGGGCCGACAACCGGGCCCACTTCCAGCCCGTGACGGTGCTGTCGCGCACCACCAATTCGACGGCGGTCAGCGGCCTGGCCGCAGGGGCGCGGGTCGTGGTGGCGGGGGCCGGCTTCCTCGGCGAGGGCGATCGCGTGACCATCGCGCCTGCCGCCCGTCCCGCTCCGGTCCGTGCGGCCGCCCCGGCGAAGAAGTAGGGCCGGACGATGAAAAACATCTCGTCCTGGTCGATCAAGAATCCGATCCCGATCATCCTCATGTTCGTGCTGCTGACGCTCGCGGGCGTCAACGGCTTCATGGGGATGCGGATCAACAACAACCCCGACATCGATTTCCCGCTGATCAGCGTCTATGCGGGCCGGCCCGGCGCCGCGCCCAGCGAGATGGAAGTCCAGGTCACCCGGCTGATCGAGGACTCGCTGGCCGGCTTGCCGGGCGTGCGCCACATCAACTCCCAGGTGCTGGACGGTTCATCCCAGACGACCATCGAATTCGAGCTGGGCACCGACACCGAGCGCGCCACCAACGACGTCCGCAACGCCATGAGCGGCCTGCGCGCCGACCTGCCGCAGGACATGCAGGAGCCCAGCGTCCAGCGCATCGACATCACCGGCGACGCCCTGATCACCTGGGTGGTCCGCTCCTCGACCATGACGCCGGAAGAGATCAGCTGGTTCATCGACAACGAGGTCAGCCGCTCGCTGCTGTCCATCAGCGGCGTCGGCGAGGTCAACCGCTCGGGCGGGGTCGACCGGGAAATCCGCGTCGAACTCGATCCGGACCGCCTGGCCTCGTTCGGCCTGACCGCGGCCTCGGTCAGCCAGGCGCTGACCTCGGTCAACAACGACCTGCCCGGCGGCCGGGTGACGATCTCGGGCTCCGAGCGGTCGATCCGCACCCTCGGCGCCGCCGGCTCGATCGAGCAGCTGCGCGAGACGCTGATCCCCCTCCCCGGCGGCCGTTCCGCCCGTCTCGGCGATCTGGGCACGGTCGAGGACCACTGGAGCGAGCCGCGCCGTCTGGCCCGCTACAATGGCCAGGAGGCCGTCACCTTCAACTTCCTGCGCTCGCGCAGCGCCTCGGAGGTCAAGGTCGCCGAAAAGGTCCGCGAACGCGTGGCCGAGATCGACGAGGCCCACCCCGAACTGACCATCGAAAAGGTCACGTCCAGCGTCGAGTACATCGAGGAAAGCTACCTCGCCTCGATCGAGGCCCTGCTGCTGGGCGCCGGTCTGGCGGTCATCGTGGTGTTCATCTTCCTCAGGGACTGGCGCGCGACCTTCATCACGGCCACGGCCATGCCGTTGTCGCTGATCCCCGCCTTCGCCATCCTGGGGCCGCTGGACCAGTCGCTGAACGTGGTCACCCTGCTGGCCCTGTCGCTGACGGTCGGCATCCTGGTCGATGACGCCATCGTGGAGATCGAGAATATCGTCCGGCACATGCGGGACGGGAAGTCGCCGTATCACGCCTCGATGGAGGCGGCGGACGAGATCGGTCTGGCCGTCGTGGCCACCACCGCCACCATTCTGGCTGTGTTCGCGCCGGTCGGCTTCATGCCGGGCATCATCGGCCAGTTCTTCAAGGCCTTCGCCCTGGCCGCCTGCGTCTCCGTCGCCTTCTCTCTGGTCGTGGCGCGGACCCTGACGCCGCTGATGGCCGCCTATCTGCTGAAGCACCAGAAGCACGAGGACGCCGATCCGTTCTGGATGGGGACCTATCTGAAGTCCCTGCGCTGGTCGCTGGCCAACCGCTGGAAGGTGTTCGCCCTGGGCACCGTGCTGTTCGTCGGCTGCGGGTATCTGGCCACCAAGGTGCCGTTCGAATTCTCGCCCTCGGGCGACCAGTCGCGCGCCGCCTTCTCGGTGGAGCTGCCGCCCGGGGCCACCTTGCGTCAGACCGACGCCATCGTGCAGCAGGTCACCCGCGACCTGCGTCAGCGGCCCGAGGTCACCTCGGTCTACGCTTCAGTCGGAGGTCAGGACGTCAATCAGGCCAATGTCTATGCCGACATGGTCGACAAGGGCGAGCGCGAGCTGAGTCAGCAGGATTTCGCGCGCCAGATGGTGGACGGCTGGAAGGCCATCCCCGGAGCCCGGATCGGCGCCGGGACCGGCAACCAAGGCGGCGGACCGTCCGACGGGACCAGCTACACCTTCGCAATTCTGAGCGACAATCCGGCGGCGCTGCAGGCCGCGGCGCGCCAGATCGAGGCCGAGATGCGCTCGGTTCCAGGGCTGGCCAATGTGGTCAACACCGCCTCGATCGCGCGGCCGGAAATCCTCGTCACGCCGCGCCCGGATCAGGCCGCCCTGATGGGGGTCTCGACCGGCGACATCTCCCAGACCATCCGCGTCGCCACCATCGGCGACGTCGCCCAGAACCTGCCCAAATACAATCTGGGCGACCGTCAGGTGCCCATCCGCCTGCAGCTGTCAGAGGCGGCGCGCGAGGATCTGTCGGTGCTGGAAACCCTGCGCGTCCCGACCGACAGCGGCGGCGCCGTGCCGCTGAGCGCCGTGGCCGACATCCAGTTCGGTTCGGGCCCGTCGCAGGTGCTGCGTCAGGACCGATCGCGGATCGCCTCGATCACCGCCGAACTGGACGGCATCCGTTCTGGCGAAGCCGACGCCGCGGTCAAGAAGCTGCCCGGCGTCGTCAACCTGCCGGCCGGCGTGCGTCAGGTGCCGGCCGGGGACGCCGAGTTCATCCAGGAGATGATCACCGGCTTCGCCGTCGCCTTCCTGACCGGGATCCTGCTGATGTATGCTGTGCTGGTGTTGCTGTTCCGCAGCTTCGCCTATCCCATCACCATCATGGCCTCCCTGCCCCTGGCCATCGGCGGCGCCTTCGTGGCGCTGGTGATCGGCGGGTCCAGCTTCTCGATCTCGTCGCTGATCGGGGTGCTGATGCTGATGGGGATCGCGGCCAAGAACTCCATCCTGCTGGTCGACTATATCGTCATGGCCGAGAAGGACGGGATGAAGCGCTGGGACGCCATCATGGACGCCGCCCACAAGCGGGCGCGGCCCATCCTGATGACCACCTTCGCCATGGGCGCCGGCATGATGCCGGTGGCGGTCGGCTGGGGCGCGGACGTGGAATTCCGCCAACCCATGGCCATCGCCGTGGTCGGCGGGCTGATCTCCTCGACCTTCCTGTCGCTGCTGTTCATTCCGCCCATCTTCACCATCATCGACGACATCGCCGGCTTCTTCGCCCGCCGCATGAGCAAGATGTTCGCGGGCCAGCGCCATGCGCCGGTGCGGCCGGAGCCGGTCGCGCCTCCGGCGAAATAGGGCGGGCCGAGGAAGGGTTGGGAAGCGGGCGCGATCATCCGCCCGCTTCCGATCCGTCGCAGAAGCGGATTAGTCCAGGAACCAGATGGCCCACATCTCCCTTCGCCCGTTGAGCCTGGCCGACGCGCCCGCGGCTCTCGCCCTCATGCGCCGGGCCGAGGGCGGCCTTGGTCGGCTGCCCGACGAGATGGAGCTTCCATGGATGGAGCAGGCCCTCACAAGCGCGCTGGACGGCGGCCTTGCGATCGGCGCCTGGGAGGGGGCGCGGCTGGTCGGTCTCATAAAGGCGAGCCGCATGCCCTCCGTGCAGTTCCAGCATGTGCTTTGGGATTTGACCGTCGCGGTTGACCCCGCATCGCAAGGCCGGGGCACAGGCCACAGGTTGTTTTCGGAACTGCTTGCGAACGCGGCGACCCTGACGCCGAGGATCGAGCGGGTGGAACTCGTCGTCAGGGAAGGCCTGACGCATGCGATCCGCCTCTACGAACGCGTCGGCTTCCGCCAGGAAGGCCGCTTCGAACGGCGTTTCCGGCTCTCCGACGGGTCTTGTCAGGCCGATATTCCAATGGCTCTGTTTCTGTAGCGGCGCGGGTCCCTTCGGGCCCCGCTTCCCGGCCATAACGGCCCAACGGACCCGCCCCCAAAACAAAACCGGCCGGGGTTTCCCCCGGCCGGCTGGTCGTCCCGCCCTGCGGCGGGGCGGCTAGTATTTGAAGCGCAAGGTCGCGCCGTAGGTGCGGGGCTGGCCCAGGAAGGCGTCGTAAGTCTGGGTGTCCAGCGCCGGGTTGTAGTAGGTGCCGTTCGGCTGCACCGTCGTCTGGAACGCCGAGCCTTGCAGCGGAGCGTTGTAGGCGACCTGGATGTATTCCTCGTCGGTCAGGTTCTGGACCCAGAACTCGGCCGTCCAGCGCTCGTCCTCGGTGCCGACCATGATGCGGCCGTTCACCGTGGTGAAGGCTTCCTGCAGCTTGTAGGGCAGCAGGTCCGAGCCGGTGTTGTAGTCGCCCATGTATTTGGCGGCGAGGCTGAAGCCGGCGCGCAGGCCGTTCCCCATGTTACGTTCGAAGTTGACCGAGCCGGTGGCCGACCATTCCGGCGCGAACGAGGCGCGGGCTCCCGGCAGCAGGGAGAGCTGCGGGAAGTTGCCCGGCGTCGTCAGATCGGCGGCGGTGAAGTTTCCGTAGTTGGCGTCGGTCCAGGTGACGCCGCCCTGGAAGCTCAGGCCCTCGATCGGGGTGAACCAGACCATGTCGGCGTCGACGCCGCGCGAGGTCAGTTCGGGGATCGATTCCACGACGAAGGCGGTGCCGAGGAAGGTGTTGAGCTGGAAGTCCTCGAACGTCTGGTCGAAGTAGGTGGCGTTCAGCAGCAGGGTGCGGCTCAGCAGCGTCATCTTCACGCCGGCTTCGTAGCTGTCGACCACTTCCGACGGGAACAGCAGCGAGGCGGTCGGGGTGATGCCGCTCTGCACGCGATCCAGGTTGTAGCCGAAGCTCTTGTAGCCGCGGGCGTAGGACACATAGGCCAGGATCGACGGGTTCAGGCGGTAGGACGCCTTGACCGTTCCGCTCAGTTCCCCGTCGTCGAAGCTTTCGGAGATGTTGCGGTTGGTGAAGGCCGAGTTGGCCCACGGGAGGCAGATGTTGCCGAGGATGGTCGGGGCCGAGGCGCCGAGCACCGCGCCGATGGCTCCGGCGTTGGCCAGGGCGGCGTTACACGTATTGCCGTTGCCGTTCACGTTGCGCTGCTGCGCCACCAGGCTCTTGTCATCCATGGTGTAGCGAAGGCCAAGAGTGATGTCGAAGGCCTCGGTCACGTGCCAGCTGTTGTTGGTGAAGAGGGCGATCGACTCGGACTGCTGGTCGTACTGGTCCTCGACGCCCTGTCCGACCACGAAGCCGATGCCGCCGCCGCTGACGGCGCCGCCGGTGCCCAGGCAGGCGCCCAGACCCGGCGCCGTCTGCGCCGTCCGCGTGAAGCAGCCGATGTCGTTGGGGCTGATGGGAAGGGCCGGATTGGCGCGGTTCAGGGCCGCGCTGAGAACGAACGACAGATAGGGCGTATAGTCGGCGCCGAAGTAGTAGCTGTCCGTCCGGCCGATATCTTCCTTGGTGGCGAACAGGCCGACCAGCCAGTCGAGGCGGTCGTTCGACCCGGCCAGGCGGAATTCCTGGGTCAGGTTGTCGACCTCATAGCCGTAGTCGCCGTCCTGGACGCGATACAGCAGATCCGCGCCCGTATAGTCGATGTCCTGGCCGAGGCTGGAGGTCCAGCGACGGAGCGAGGTGACCGAGGTCAGGGTCGACCCGCCGAGGAAGGTCGGCATGTCGATGTTGGCCTCGATCGAGACGCCCTTGTCCTCGACTTCCTGGCCGTCCGCACGATTGGCGAAGCCGGTGCGCGAGAATGGCAGGGCGCCGAAGCCGGCGGCCGGCGGACGCTGGCCCGTGCCGTTCGAGAGACCGTCAACGAACGGATAGGTGGGTCCTGTGCGGATCTGGGTGCCGATGCAGCAGAACTCGTCGCGCGACGAATAGTCGGCGATCATGCGGATGGAGACATTGTCGTTCGGCAGCCACAGCAGCTGGCCGCGGACGGTGCCGAAATCCTGGTTGCCGTCGGTGGTCTCCGGACGCGGGCCGTCGCCGGTGTCGACGTTCATGAAGCCGTTGCGGACACGGCGGCCGGCGTACAGGCGGAAGGCGAGGGTGTCGCTGATCGGGCCGGTGACGGACCCGGAAGCGCCCATCTGGCCGTAGTTGCCGGCGGTCAGTTCGGCGTTGAAGCCTGGCGTGAACGAGGGGGCTTCCGTGATGATGTTGATGACGCCGGCCGAGGTGTTCTTGCCGAACAGCGTGCCCTGCGGGCCCTTCAGGACCTCGATGCGGGCCAGTTCGCCCAGGTCGCCGAAGCCGACCGAGTTGCGCGAACGATAGACGCCGTCGATGACCACGCCGACCGAGCTTTCCAGGCCGGGGTTGTCGCCGACCGTGCCGACGCCGCGGATGCGGGCGGTGGTCGAGGCCTCCGACGAGGTCGAGGTGACCGTCATGCCGGGGGTCAGGATTTGCAGGTCCTTGATGTCGCGCACGCCGGCGTCCTGCAGCACTTCCTGCGACAGGCTGGTGACCACGATCGGCACGTCCTGCAGGTTCTGCTCGCGCTTCTGGGCGGTGACGATAATGTCGTCGATCGTGGTGGGCTGCTCCTGCGGCGCCTGCTGGGCCGAGGCGGCGCCGGCGATACCGAAGGCGCAGGCGCCCACGACGGCGGCCGACACGGTTGTGCGAAGAAGGTTGGTAAGGCGCATGGTCGCTCCCCGACATGGGCCGGGACCCCGTCAAGGACGGCGACCGCGGCGTTTCCTGATCCCTGGCCCGCGCCCTTCTGTGGAGCGCGGAAAGTCCAGCATCCGGGGTAATCCAAGCCGGACTCAGCGACAAGCAGCGCGACAGCTCACGGCCCTGTTTCCGCCATAGCGCAAGCATGACTGTGACGCAAAAGCGACAGAAATCGATGACCCTAGGTCAATATTCGCCTAGACCGAGGCAGTATCCGGCGCCTGCTCGGCCAAAATCTTGCGTCGTCGCGAGGCCACCGCCAGCACCGCGCCGCCGGCGATCGCGGATAGCAGCGACCCCAGCAGCACGCCCAACTTGACCTCGACCTGTTCCGGCGAGTCGATGGCGCCCGGGAACGCCAGGGCGCCGATGAACAGGCTCATGGTGAAGCCTACGCCGCACAGCAGGCTGACCCCGTAGACTTCCAGCCAGGTCGCGCCCGTCGGTTTGGAGCCGATCCGGAAGGCCGAGGCGAGCCAGGCCGCGCCCAGCACCCCGACCTGCTTGCCGATGAACAGGCCGAGCGCGATGCCCAGCACCAGCGGAGCCAGCATCTGGTCCAGCGACAGGCCGGCGAAGCTGACGCCGGCCTTGGCGAAGGCGAACAGCGGCAGGACCAGGAAGGCCACATAGGGGTGCAGGTCATGCATGGCCTCCTGCAACGGACTCTGTCCGTCGCAACGGCGGTCGACGACCGGCACGATGGCGGCGAAGGCGACCGCGGTCAGCGAGGTCGACAGCCCGGCCAGCACCGTCAGATACCAGACCGCGCCGAAGCCGAGGACCCAGAAGGGCGCCGGAATCTTGCGATTTCGGGCCACGAAGAAGCCGACAACCAGAACCGCGACGATCGCGGCGAGCGGCTGCAGGCTGACCCCGCTGGAAAAGAGCGCGGCGATCAGGGCGATGGCGCCGAGGTCATCGACGATGGCCAGGGTCAGCAGGAAGACCCGCAGCGACGAGGGCAGCCGCCGCGCCATCACGGCGAAAACAGCGAGGGCGAAGGCGATATCGGTGGCCAGGGGGATCGGCCAGCCGCCGTGCGGCCCGCCCATCAGGCTCGAGAACGCCAGATAGACCAGGGCCGGGGCGATCATGCCCCCCGCCGCAGCCAGAACCGGCGTGGCCAGTTTGCGCGGATCGCTGAGATCGCCGCGCAGAATCTCGTATTTGATCTCCAGCCCGACCACGAGGAAGAAGACCGCCATCAGCCCTTCCTTGATCCATTCCGAGATCGACATCTTCAGGACCAGCGGGCCGAGCTGCAGGACGTGCTCGCTCTTGAGCCAGCCGAAATAGGACGTCGACCACGGCGAGTTGGCGACCACGAGTGCGGACAGAGCCGCGAACCCCAGCACCGCGCCTGAGCCAGCCTCGGTCTTGAGGAATTCGAGAGTGAGTTTACGCGCCACGGCGGCCTCCGGATCAGAAAGGTCAGTCGTGACGCCAGGTTATCGACGGGCGCCGGACCGGATTCATCCTCGTCGGGACGCCAGCCTGACCGCCCGCGGCGGCCTGATCTCTGCCGCACACAATAGAGGCAGACCGCGCACATTCAACCGTTGCGCCCGGAGTATGAAGACCGCATCTGCACTTTTATGCCGATCTCACCCGCCTATTGCCCCGATCCCCGCTTTTTCAATCTGGGCGAGGACTACGGCGACGCCGTCAGGGCGGCTGACTTTCCGGAGGCCATTCTGCGGGTCCGCAACGACCGGGCCGCCGCGAGCGTCGGGCTGGACTCCCTGACCGATGCCGAATGGATCGCGCATTTCGGCCGGTTCGAGCCCCTGCCCGGCCAGCCCGGTCCGATCGCGATGCGCTATCACGGTCACCAGTTCCGCACCTACAACCCCGACCTCGGCGATGGCCGGGGGTTCCTGGCGGCGCAGTTGCGGGACGACCGGGGACGATTGCTGGACCTCGGAACCAAGGGCTCGGGCCAGACGCCGTGGTCGCGCGGCGCGGACGGGCGACTGACGCTGAAGGGCGGAATGCGCGAGGTTCTGGCCGCAGAAATGCTGGAGGCGCTCGGCGTTCCCACCAGCCGCGCGTTCAGCCTGATCGAGACGGGCGAGCCCCTGCAGCGCAGCGACGAGCCGTCGCCGACCCGGTCAGCGGTGCTGGTGCGGCTTTCGCACAGCCATATCCGCTTCGGCACCTTTCAGCGGGCGGCGTATCTGGGCCGCCAGGACATGGTCGAGACCCTGGTCGAGCATGCGCGGGCCGCCTATCACCCCGAGGTCGCGCCGGGCGACGTCCCCGGTTTTCTGCGCGCCGTGGTCGAGGCCTCGGCCCGGCTGACGGCGCGATGGATCGCCGCCGGCTTCGTGCACGGAGTGCTGAACACCGACAATCTGAACGTCACCGGCGAGAGCTTCGACTACGGCCCGTGGCGTTTCCTGCCGTATTACGAACCCGGCTTCACGGCCGCCTATTTCGACCAGACCGGGCTGTACGCCTTCGCCCGCCAGCCGGAGGCGGTGTTCTGGGCTCTGACCCAGCTGGGCGGAGCGTTGAAGCCGGTCACCGACGCCGGGCCGTTGACCGAGGCGCTGAACGGTTTCGGCCCGGCCTATATCCGCGAGCTGCGCGCGGCCTTCCTGGCCCGGCTGGGCGTGCTGAGCGTCGGCGAGGCGGCTGACCAACGGCTGCTGGACACGACCCTGGCGCTGCTGCGTGAAGGCGCCGAAGGGCTGCGCTGGGAGCCGCTGTTCTTCGACTGGTTCGGCGGCTTCGCCTCGTCCGCGAGAGCCTTGGGCGGACTGCGCGGCAAGCTGTACCAGGGCGAGGCGTTCGACGCCTTCCGCTTCGCCCTGTTCGAGCATGAGCCGGACCGACCCCAACGGCTGGAGCATCCCGTCTTCGCCCGTCCTGAACCCGAGGAAATGCTGATCGACGAGGTCGAGGCAATCTGGACGGCGATCGACGATGACAACGACTGGGGGGCACTGAAAACAAAGATCGAACGCGTTCGCGAAGCGGGCGAGGCGTGGGGCCTGGCGGCTGCTGACAGCAGGGTGGCGGCAGGGCGGGCGTAGGAAGACGGGGCCGGATGTCAGCCGGTTCGCCCGCCTGTGAGCCGCCCCGATGCCCAACCCGTCCGTGAAGGCCGCCCGCCGCAGGCCTGACCTTAACTCCGCTGCAACGCCGTTCGCATTACAAAGATTTATGCATACGGCCACGCTTCGGCCCCGTAGCTCACGCAGAAGGCGGTCACGGATGGTTACGGTCACGCTTCGCACCCTTGCGGAATGGCTCATGCGATCCGACATCGCCACTGTTGCCAATCACAAGAGCGCCCTCCCCGGCGTCAGAAAAATGACTTCTCAGACCCTCTCCCCCGCCCGTTCGCGCCTGAACGCAAGCTATCGCAACCTGACCCTGTGGACCCTGCAGGGCTGGCTCGTGATGTTCTTCATCGGCGCTGGCTATGCCAAGCTCACCGAGCCGATGGCCAATCTGGTCGACCTGATGCGTTGGCCGGCGCTGGTCGCGCCGAACATGGTGCGCGGGCTCGGCCTGGCGGAAATCCTCCTGGCCCTTCTGGTTCTGGCCCCGCTGGTGTCGTGGAAGCAGGGTCGCCCGCTTCTGGTCATGGCCGCCTCGGGCCTGCTGGCGCTGGAAGTCGTCATGCTGGGACTGCACGCCGTCGGCGGGGATGTCGGTCCGGCCGTGACCAACCTGATCCTGATCGCGATGACCGCCCCCGTGCTGTGGTATCGGGCGCGGGAAGTTCGCCAAGCCTAGGTCCCGGCGGCCCGGCAACGGTTCGAGCACACCTTCGCGCCGTCCCGGTCGCGCGCCCATTTGCGGCGCCATGAGAACGGCCTGCCGCAGACGATGCACGTCTTCTGCGGCAGATCGCGCTTGTCCGTGGCGCTGCCCGGGTTGGCATGTTTGCGAGCCATACGGAGCTAAAGGCTTCCCTTTACGTGCACGTCAAGTTATGACGACAGCATGGCGACCGCCGATGACCATCGCACCTATTCGATCCGCCAGCTGTGCCGCGAGTTCGGGGCGACGGCGCGGGCCCTGCGTTTCTATGAGGACAAGGGCCTGCTGACCCCGGCCCGCAAGGGTCAGACGCGCGTCTATGACGCCCGCGACCGGGCCCGGCTGAAGCTGATCCTGCGCGGACGGCGCATCGGCTTCAGCCTGCTGGAGATCCAGGAGATGCTGGACCTCTACGACCACGACAATCACAACGCCCACCAGATGGCCGTCGCCCTGCGCCGCCACCGGACACAGATCGCCGCGCTGAAACAGCAGCGCGAAGACCTCGACGCCGCCATCGAGACGGCCGAGGAAGCCTGCGCCGTGATGGAACGGAAGCTGGGCGAATATCGCCCGGACCTGCTCCCGGGCGCCGAGGAATACGCCGACCTGCTGAAGGCCCGGCTCAATCCCGATCCCCACCACCAGCCCTTCAAAGCGAGAGCGTAATCCCATGGCTTACAAGGCGCCTGTCCGCGACCTGACGTTCATTCTGGACGAGGTGCTGGAGATCGACCGCTATTCCAACCAGCCCGGGTTCGCCGACGTGTCGTCGGACCTGGTCGGCCAGATCCTCGAGGAAGGCGCCAAATTCGCCGAGGAGGTCATCGCCCCCCTGAACCGCGTCGGCGATCAGGAAGGCTGCAAATGGGTCGACGGCAAGGTCACCGGCCCGACCGGCTGGAAGGAAGCCTACAAGGCCATGGTCGAGGCCGGCTGGCCCGCCCTGTCGGCCCTGCCCGAGCACGGCGGCCAGGGCATGCCCTCGGTCGTGGCCATGGCGTTCGGCCAGATGACGGCCGCGGCCAGCGCCGCCTTCTCGATGTATCCGGGCCTGACGGCCGGCGCCTACTGGGGTCTGAACGCCAACGGCTCGGAAGAGCAGAAGGCCATGTACCTGCCGAAGATGGCGACCGGCGAATGGGGCGGGACCATGAACCTGACCGAGCCGCAGTGCGGCACGGACCTGGGCCTGATCCGCACCAAGGCCGTGCCCAATGGCGACGGCAGCTACAACATCACCGGCCAGAAGATCTGGATCAGCTCGGGCGAGCACGACTTCACCGACAACATCATCCATCTGGTGCTGGCCCGGATCGAGGGGGCGCCGGCGGGGATCAAGGGCATCAGCCTGTTCGTGGTGCCCAAGGTCTTCGTCAACGAGGACGGCTCGCTGGGCGAGCGCAACGAGGGCGCAGCCTGCGCCGGCCTCGAGCACAAGATGGGCATCCACGGCAACGCCACCTGCGTCATGGCCTATGACGGCGCCAAGGGCTGGCTGGTCGGGACCGAGAACAAGGGCATGGCGGCGATGTTCGTCATGATGAACGAGGCCCGCCTCGGCACCGGCCTCCAAGGCCTGTCCATCGGCGCCGCCGCCTATCAGGCCGCCGTCGAGTTCGCCCATGACCGCCTGCAGGGCCGTTCGCTGACCGGGGCGAAGAACCCGGAAGGCCCCGCCGACTCCATCATGGTCCACCCGGACGTGCGGCGGATGCTGCTGGAGGCCAAGGCCTTCGTCGAGGGCGGCCAGGCCTTCACCCTGTGGACCGCCCTGCAGGCCGACCTGCAGCATTCGAACGACGAGGCCGAGGCGCAGAAGGCCCGCGACTACATGGGTCTGATCACCCCGGTGCTGAAGGCCTATCTGACCGACAAGGGCTTCCACGTCGCCAGCCTGGCCATGCAGGTGCATGGCGGCAGCGGCTACACCGAACATTTCCCGGCCAGCCAGTATCTGCGCGATGCGCGGATCACCATGATCTACGAGGGCGCCAACGGCATCCAGGCGCTGGATCTGGTGGGGCGCAAACTGCCGGCCAACGGCGGTCGGGCGATCATGAGCTGGTTCGCCGACATCGACGCCTTCGTGTCCGAGAACGGCGCCGAGGGCCCGATCAAGCCCTTCGTCGACGGCCTGGCCGACGCCAAGAAGAAGCTGCAGGAAGGCACCATGTGGCTGATGCAGAACGGCATGCAGAACCCGGACAACGCCGGCGCGGCGAGCACCGACTATCTGCACATCTTCGGCCTGACGGCCCTGGCCTATATGTGGGCCCAGATGGCCAAGGCGGCGCAGGCCAAGGTGGATGAGGGGTCGACCGATCCGTTCTACGCCACCAAGCTGATGACCGGCCGCTATTTCGTCGAGCGCATCCTGCCGGATACGGGGGCGCATCTGACCAAGCTGAAGACCGGCGCCGAGGTGCTGATGCAGATGCCGGCGGAGGCGTTCTAGAATTCTGCTCCCTTCCCCCTGGAGGGGGAAGGGCCGGGGTTGGGGGTGGAGGTGGTTCCGATGAGCCGCTGTCCGCCCTGGTCCGTCGCGGTCGCGAGACACCGTCGTCGAGGCCGGCGCCTCCACCCCCATCCCAACCCTTCCCCCTCCAGGGGGGAGGGCTCTCAAGACGACGGAGCGAGCCCATGAACGTCCTCAACGTCCCCGAGCCCGATTTCATGCAGGAGGAGGAGATCGTCCTCTTCTCCGACAGCGTCGGCAAATGGATCGATGAGCATGCGCCGCCGGAGAAATTCCAGCAGTGGATCGCCGCCTCCTCGGTGCCGCGCCAGCTGTGGAACGACGCCGGCGAGGCGGGGCTGCTGGGGTTGTCGATGCCCGAGGCGGACGGCGGCATGGGCGGCGACTACCGGCATGAGGTGGTGCTGATGCGCCAGCTGGGCTGGAAGGGGGCGGATCACTTCGGCATCTCGCTGCACAATGCGATCGTCATGCCCTACATCTGGCATTACGGCACCGAGGAGCAGAAGGCGCGCTGGCTGCCTCGCCTGCAGTCGGGCGAACTGGTCGGCGCCATCGCCATGACCGAGCCGGGGGCCGGGTCCGACCTTCAAGGGATCAAGACCACCGCCATCAAGACCGGCGACCAGTATGTGGTGAACGGGTCGAAGACCTTCATCACCAACGGCCAGCTGGCCAATTTCATCATCGTCGTGGCCAAGACCGACCCGGCCGAGGGGGCCAAGGGCACCTCGCTGATCGTGGTCGAGACCGACGGGGCCGAGGGCTTCGAGCGCGGGCGGAACCTGCACAAGATCGGCATGGAGGCCAATGACACCTCCGAGCTGTTCTTCAACGACGTGAAGGTCCCGGGCGAGAACATCATCGGCGGCGGCGAGGGCCAGGGCTTCATCCAGCTGATGCAGCAGCTGCCGCAGGAACGGTTGAACATCGCCGTCCAGGGCGTGGCCGCGGCCGAGCGCGGGCTGCGGGAGACGCTGGCCTACGTCAAGGAGCGCAAGGCGTTCGGGAAGCGGGTGATCGACTTCCAGAACACCCAGTTCAAACTGGCCGAGGTGAAGACGAAACTGACGGTCGCCAAGGTCTTCGTCGATCACTGCCTGGGCCTGCATCTGCAGGGCAAGCTGGACGCCGCGACAGCCTCGATGGCCAAATACTGGGTCACCGACATCCAGGGCGAGGTCATCGACGAGATGCTGCAGCTGCACGGCGGCTACGGCTATATGAACGAATATCCGATCGCCCAGCTGTACAAGGACGCCCGCGTCCAGCGGATCTACGGCGGCACGAACGAGATCATGAAGCTGCTGATTGCGCGGACGCTGTAGGGTCGCTGTCGACGGGCCCGAGGGTTCGCTCTATGGGACCGGTCCAATGACCGTTCACAGCGAGCACGATCTCAGGGAAGCGCTGCGGGCGATCGGGTCGACCCTCGCCAAATGCGAAAAGGCGCTGGTGAACCTCAAGCCCGGCACGGCCCAGCACACCTTGCTCACGCGCAGGATCGCGGCCTTCACGATCGCCATCGAACTGCTCAAGGAGAGGTTGGGAGAATGATCCGCCTTCACGTTCCCCAGCCCCTGTCGTCCGACGCCGCCGTCATGCCGACGCTCGACCAGTCGCGTTACCTGACCCAGGTCATGCGGCTGAAGATCGGCGACAGCCTGCTGGTGTTCAACGGCCACGACGGGGAGTGGCGCTGCGTGATCGCCGAAGTGCTCAAGAAGGGCGTCGTGCTGAAAGCAGAAGAACAGGTCCGGGCCCAGTCGACCGGCCCCGATGTGGAACTGCTGATCAGCGTGGTGAAGAAGAGCGCGCTGGAGTTCGCCGTCGAAAAGGCGACCGAACTGGGCGTGCGCCGCATCCGCCTGATCGTCACCCACCGGACCCAGACCCAGCATGTGCGGATGGACAGGCTGGACGCCATCGCCATCGAGGCCGCCGAGCAGACCGGACGGGTCGACGCGCCCATGATCGACGAGCCGGTGAAGCTGGCCGAACTGCTGGACGGCTGGGAGGCCGGGCGGCGGCTGATGTTCTGCGACGAGACCGGCGGCGTGCCGGCGGGTCCGGCGCTTCAGGTCGCGGGCGAAGCCCCCTGGGCCGTGCTGATCGGCCCCGAGGGCGGCTTCTCGCCGGAGGAGCGGGACCGTCTGCGGGCCCTGCCGTTCACCACCGCCGTGTCGCTGGGTCCGCGCATCCTTCGGGCCGACACCGCCGCCATCGCCGCGCTGACGCTATGGCAGGCGGCGGTCGGCGACTGGGACCGCTAGCAGGAGCAGCGGCTTAAGGGCAGGATGCAGCATGTTCAACGAACTGGCCCTGTCGACGGTTATGGCCCTGCTCGCCGTCAGCATTCATGGCTTCGGCCTGCTGGGCCTCGGCCGCGGGCTGGAATTCTACGAACGCAGGGCGGGCCGGTCCTATGTCGAGGGGCCGCTGTGGCGGCACGCGCTGCTGACCATCGCCGTGGTCCTGGGCCTGTTCGTCGTCCACGGGGCGGAAATCTGGATGTACGCCGCCGTCTACAAGCTGATCGGCGCGGTGCCCGACCTGCGCGAGGCCGTCTATTTCTCCAGCATCAGCTACGGCTCGATCGGCTACGACGACTCGCTGATGGCGCCGGAGTGGCGTTTGCTCGGCGCGATCGAGGGCGTGGCGGGGGCCATCCTGCTGGGATGGTCGGTCGCCTTCTTCGTCAGCGTCATGACGCCGTTCACGGCCCGCCGCAAACACGGCATGGTTCATCGCGACGTCCCTTGAGGAACGCGCTGTTTCGCCCCATCTAGCCGCAACGACAGCCTTCGGGCTCTGGGGCTGAAAGATCCGCATGACCGACGACGCGCCGCTTTCCCGGGAAGACCTGATCGGCGCCATGTCGAAAGGCGCCAAGCCGAAGGATCAATGGCGCATCGGCGCGGAGCACGAGAAATTCGGTTTCGACCGCACGACCCTGCGCCGCCCGGCCTATGAGGGTGAAAGCGGCATTCTCGCCATGCTGACCGGCCTGCAGCGGTTCGGCTGGGCGCCGGTCGAGGAAGCTGGCTACGTCATCGCACTCGAGCGGAAGAACGACGAAGGGATGACCGCCTCGATCTCGCTGGAGCCGGGCGGCCAGTTCGAGCTGTCGGGCGCGCCGCTGAAGGACGTGCACGACATCTGCAACGAGACGGGCCAGCATCTGATGGAGGTCAAACAGGTCGCCGACCACCTGAACCTCGGCTTCATCGGCGCCGGTTTCGATCCCCTGTGGCGGCGCGAGGACGTGCCGGTCATGCCCAAGGGCCGCTACAAGATCATGCGGGCCTATATGCCGAAGAAGGGGTCCCTGGGCCTCGACATGATGCTGCGCACCTGCACCATCCAGTCGAACCTGGATTTCGCTGACGAGGCCGACATGGTGGCCAAGTTCCGCACCTCGCTGGCGCTGCAGCCGATCGCCACCGCCCTGTTCGCCTGCTCGCCCTTCATCGAGGGCAAGCCCAGCGGCTTCCTGTCCTCGCGCGCCAACGTCTGGACCGACACCGATCCGGACCGCACCGGCATGCTGGACTTCGTGTTCCAGGACGGCTTCGGTTACGAGCGCTACGCCGACTACGCCCTGGACGTGCCGATGTATTTCGCCAAGCGCGGCGAGAGATACGTCGACCTGTCGGGCCGGTCGTTCCGCCGGTTCATGACCGAGGGTCTCGACGCCCTGCCGGGCGAGCGCGCCACGAAGAAGGACTGGAACGACCATCTGACGACGCTCTTCCCCGAGGTGCGTCTGAAGTCGTATCTGGAGATGCGCGGCGCGGACGGCGGGCCGTGGAGCCGGATCTGCGCGCTTCAGGCCCTGTGGGCCGGCGTTCTGTATGACGGTGCGGCCCTGGCCGCGGCCTGGGACCTGGTCAAGGACTGGGACATCGCCGACCACGAGCGGCTGCGCCGCGACGTCACACGGCTGGGTCTCAAGGCCGAAGTGGCCGGCCGGTCGGTCCGGGACGTGGCCGTGGACATGGTCCACATCGCCCGCGAAGGTCTCAAGAACCGCGCCCGCTTCTCTGGCGGGATGGTCGACGAGCGGGGCTATCTGTCGGAACTGGAAGACATCGCCGACAGCGGGGTCACCCCCGCCGATCGGCTGCTGGAGCTCTACCACGGGGAGTGGCAGGGCGATGTCCGGCGGATGTACCGGGATTTCGCCTACTAGGCCGCGCCGCGCTCGTAGGGGCCGAGGGCGTCGACGACCAGCTGGGTGTCCATGTATTCGGTCAGTTCGACCAACTGGCCGTTCCGGAACCGCACCACCCAGCAGTAGGTGTTGTCATAGCGTTTGCCGTCCAGGGTCTCGGCGTCGCCCTGACACTGGATCGCGGCCCGGTCGCCATCGACGATGAAGCGCCGCGGCGTGTTCCGGTAGGATTTGAAGCGCGCCATCAGCGGGCGCAGCAGCTCGCCGCGCACCGCCGCCTTGCCGCGATAGACGCCGGACCAGTCGGTCGATCCGATCATGATCCAGGTGAAGTCCTCGGCCATGGCGTCGACGAAGGCCCGGCCGTCACCGACGGCCAGACCTTCGAAGACGGCTTCAAGCGTCGCGCGGTTGCGTCCGGCGGCCATCAGGCGCCGACCGCCCGCCGGGTGCGGGCGATTTCGGTGGCGTTGCACTCGGCCACCTCGGCCTCGGTCAGGGAAAGGCCGGCGCGGCCGAAGCTGGACACCAGGCCCGCGCGGCTGACGAAGCGGCGGCATTCGCGCATCAGCGGCTGGGTCGTGCCGCCGCCGCGCCCGACGCATTGGCCGGCGGGACCGCAGTTCCAGTTGCGGCCGTCGAGGTTCAGCTGGACCTCGCGGGGTTGAAGCAGGGTGGCCGCGGCGCCCGACGACGGTGCGGGGGCGGCGGTCTGGACGGCGAGGGCCGCCATCAGGGACAGGACGAGCATGGTATCCTCCGGGGCTGGTCATGGCGAACGATCCGTGGGAAAGTGACCGTTCGTGCACCATTAAGTGACCGATCGGTCACTTCGAGTCAAGAGGTTTGATTTCATGCCGCCCAAAGGCGACGCTACGCATGCCCGGCTGATCGACGAGGCGATGGCGCAGGTCACCGTGCGAGGCCTCGCCGCCGTCAGCCTGCAGGACGTCGCGGGCGCCGCGGGCGTGTCCAAGAGCGCCGTGCTGAAGCATTTCCAGTCCAAGGAGGCGCTGCAGGCCGAGGTGGTGGACGCCATGATCGACCGTTTCAGGACGGCGGTCTGGGACCCGGCTGAGCCTCTTGCCCCCGGTCGCGAACGGCTGGATCGGATCTTCAAGGGCGAACTGGACTGGATCGACGGCGAGGACCGCCCGGGAGGCTGCCCCCTGAAGGCCGCGGCGATGGAACTGGACGACCAGCCGGGTCCGCTGCGCGACACGCTGAAGGGCAGCCAGGTGCTCTGGGCGAAGACGCTGAAGCGCGAATTCCGGGCCCTTTGTCCCGACGCCGACGACACGACGCTGGAACTCAAGGTGTTCCAGTTCAAGGGGCTGGTGCTGGCCTATGGACACTCGCGCCGCCTGCTGGATGACGAGACGGCGCGGGGGCAGGCGACCGCAGCCTACCGGGCGCTTGTGAGTTCGCCCCTCTGATCCTAGGTCCCTTGTGGACAGGGAGGACGACATGACAGGCAAGATCCGCGTCGGCATCGGCGGCTGGACCTATGAGCCGTGGCGCGGCGTCTTCTATCCCGAGAAATGGAGCCAGAAGCGCGAGCTGGAATACGCCAGCCGGCACACGACCTCGATCGAGCAGTAGTGCGGAGTTAAGCACCTGGCTAAGTCGTTGAAAATGCTGCATTAGGTCACAGAGTCGGTCTATACAGCCCTAAGGGCGTCCCTCTTTGCCCTAGCTGGGTTGCGCGGCGATAAGCTCTTTGAGCTGGTCTACATCCTGATGCCAACCGTAGGCTTCTGCCTGTGCCAGTGCAGGCGCTAGTTTATGGGCCAGATTGGGTTGGCCGCCGCCCTGAATTTCAGAGCAGGTCTCTACCAAGGCCTTGATTACCGCAAAAGAAGAAGTCGAGTTCATATTTTGTCCTATTGCTGAGGTGCCAAGTATGGGCCGCGGCCTGCTAGAAACAAGCGCCACCATAAAGCGTGTTAAGTGTCCGGCTGTTGTTTGTCTCGAAGTTGACGCTGTTCGATGCGCTTAACGGCCGCCTTGATTTGTCGAAGCTCTTCCATAATGGCAGCATTAGGGGCAGGAATGGCAGTGAGGTTTGGGTTGATGAAATCAGTGTTGTTAGTACGTGACATTTCTAATCTCCTAGTGGATGCAGCGATAATAACATAGCCAAAGCCGAATCAGGAAATGTCACCCAGTGAAGGTGAGTCCTGTATCTAAGTCCGGGAGGAAATCGCCAAGTTAAATAGGAGAGCAGACAGCGAGGAGAGCACTATGACGCACGACGAACAATGGAAGCAGCTTCGGGATCAACAGGTCCGTCGGAAATGGCATGCGCGCCCAGCGTTTTATGACCACATGCGATGCGGCGGGATTGTGCGGCCCGGACTAGTTTGCGGACAACTGGAGCGCCACTATTCCGTCAGGGGTGAGAACTGTAGCTTTCATCCCGACGTGGCTGCCTTCAGCGATCCGAGAAAGGCTCTCCAGAAAATGCGCGTGGGCCAAAAAGCCGGTGAAAATCCGCTCATCTGGAAGCTCACCAACGGCTAAACTGTCTCGGTGGAATTGGGGACTGAAATGACCGGCAAAATCAGGGTTGGCGTGGGTGGTTGGACGTACGAACCATGGCGTGGAGTCTTCTATCCAGAAAAACTACCGCAAAAACAAGAGCTTGCGTTTATGAGCCTAACTACGCAGTCGCTGGAGATCAACGGCACCTATTATTCCGGCTTCAAGCCCGAGACCTGGATGAAGTGGCGCGACGAGACGCCAGACGACTTCGTCTTCGCGGTCAAGGCCAGCCGGTTCTGCACCAACCGGAAAATCCTGTCGGAAGGCGCCGAGAGTTTCGATCGGTTCCTCGATCAGGGCCTGACCGTGCTCGGGGACAAGCTGGGGCCGATCAACTGGCAGTTCATGGCCACCAAGAAGTTCGATCCGGTCGATTTCGAGGGCTTTCTGAAGCTGTTGCCCAAGGAGAAGGACGGGGTGCGGCTGCGGCATGCGCTGGAGGTCCGCAGCGGAACGTTCGACAACGAGCAGTTCTACGATCTGGCCCGCAAATACGGCGCGGCCATCGTCTACGGCCACGACGACGAGGCGCCGGAATGGCCGCGGATCGACCAGAACACCGCCGATTTCAGGTACGCGCGGCTGATGTCGAGCCGCGAGGACGAGCCCACGGGCCTGTCCCCGGACGAGCTGGACGCGATCGTCAAACAGACCCGCGACTGGGCGAAGACGGGCGACGTCTTCGCCTATTTCATCGCCGGGGCGAAGGTGCGCAATCCGGCGGCGGCCCAGGCGCTGATCGAAAAGCTGGGCTGAGCCGCCTTCGGGTCAGCGCTCCAGCGTCCATACGACCTCGTAGAGGCCCGGACCGGCGACGCCGAAAGCCTTGTTCCGCTCCAGGAATCCCTGGCGCGTGAGGAAGGCGAAGACCTCGCCCATGGCCGCGCGATCCCTTGTCTGGGCGTAGTTGATCACCCGGCGGCCGTCGTCGCTGACGTGGAGGCTGGCGGAGAGCCATCCGGGCACGTTGGTGCGGCACGCCGCGGCGGCCTCCTGCAACAGGGCGATCAGGTTTCCGGTCTGACCGGGAAGGACCTCGAAGACATTGATCTGGGTGACGACGCCTGCATCGGCGGTGATCGTGGGCATGGGGACTCTCCAGCAAAATTGGCCTGACGGGAGGGCCGCTGCGGACACGCCCGACAAGCCGGGCGACGCGGGGTGCGCCAGGCTTGCCGAGGGTCGCCGACCCATGGGGGCCCGGGCGGCGACGGAGCCTTCCAGAATTTGGAAGGACGCCGGGCTTACCAATTGCCGACGCTGGTCCTTTTCGACAGAGCAACCCTAGCGCTTCGCCGCCAACCCGGCAACGCGCCCTTGCGGGCGCTCGCTCCGGCGCTCACTTGAACGAAAGCCCCTGCAGGAGTTTCCATGCCCATCGCCACCCGCGCCTTCGCCGCCACGTCCAGCGCCGCCCCCCTGTCGCCCTTCAGCTTCGACCGGCGCGACCCGGGCCCGGACGACGTGGCCATCGAGATCAAATTCTGCGGCGTCTGCCACTCCGACCTGCACGTCGTGAAGAACGACCTGGGCAACACGACCTATCCAATCGTCCCGGGTCACGAGATCGCGGGCGTGGTCACGGCGGTCGGCGGCAATGTCGCCCGCTTCAAGGTCGGCGACCGGGTCGGCGTCGGCTGCATGGTCGACAGCTGCCGCCAGTGCAAACCCTGTCTGGAAGGCGAGGAACAGTACTGCGTCCCAGGCATGACCCAGACCTATGGCTCGGCCGATCCCAAGGGCGCCGCCGTCGGCCAGACCATCACCCAGGGCGGATACGCCACCGCCATCGTCGTCGACCAGAACTATGTCGTCACCATCCCCGACAGCATTCCGCTGGACGCCGCCGCGCCGCTGCTGTGCGCCGGCATCACCACCTATTCGCCCCTGCGCCACTGGAAGGTCGGGCCGGGTTCGAAGGTCGCCGTGATTGGTCTGGGCGGCCTGGGCCACATGGCCGTCAAACAGGCGGCGGCCATGGGAGCCGAGGTCACGGTCCTGTCGACCTCGGACCGCAAGAAGGCCGACGCCGAGCGGATGGGGGCGAAGCATTTCCTCATCAACTCGGACAAGGCGGCGATGAAGGCGGCGGGCGAGAGTTTCGACCTGATCATCAACACCGTCTCGGCGACGCATGAGATCGCCAGCCATGTGAACCTGCTGGCCAGGGACGGGACCATGGTCATGCTGGGCCTGACCACCGAGGGTCTGCCGGTTTACGCAATGGGCCTGCTGTGGCGCCGTCGCGCCGTCGCCGGGTCGCTGATCGGCGGCATCCGCGAGACCCAGGAGATGCTCGACTTCTGCGCCGAGCACGACCTGTCCTGCGACATCGAGGTCATCGCCCCCGACCAGATCAACGAGGCCTACGCCCGGCTGGAGAAGTCGGACGTGCGGTACCGGTTCGTGCTGGACATGGCGAAGATCTGAGGCGAGGCGCGAAGGGTCGACCCTCGAACCTTCCGCCGCTACACCTGTTCCTGAACAGGCGCCGCGTCAGACGGCTCCGTCAGGGACAAGGAAACGCACATGGCTCGAGTGGCTCTGGTCACGGGTGGCACCCGCGGCATCGGCAAGGCGATCGTCCAGCGGTTGAAGGAAGACGGCATGTCCGTCGCCGCCGGCTATTCCGGCAATACCGAGGCGGCCGAGGCCACCGCAAAGGAGCTGGGCGTCACCATCGTCAAGGGCAACGTCGGCTCGTTCGAGGACTGCGCCCGCGCGGTGAAGGAGGTCGAGGACCAGCTGGGGCCGATCGACGTGCTGGTCAACAACGCCGGCATCACCCGCGACGGCTTCTTCCACAAGATGAGCTCGGACCAGTGGTCGGACGTCATCCGCGTCAACATGGACAGCGTCTTCAACATGACGCGTCAGGTGATCAACGGCATGCGCGACCGCGGCTTCGGCCGCATCGTCAACATCAGCTCGATCAACGGCCAGAAGGGCCAGATCGGCCAGACCAACTACTCCGCCGCCAAGGCCGGCATGATCGGCTTCACCAAGGCGCTGGCGCTCGAGAATGCGCGCAAGGGCGTGACGGTGAACTGCATCGCCCCCGGCTATATCGACACCGAGATGGTCGGGGCCATGGACGAGAAGGTCCTGGCCGGAATCATCGCCCAGATCCCGGTCGGAAGGCTCGGAAAAGGCGAGGAAATCGCTGACATGGTGTCCTGGCTGTCCGGCGAACGTGCCGGATATGTCACAGGCTGCACCCTGTCGCTGAACGGTGGTCAGTATCTGGTCGGCTGACCCGGAGCTGCCCAAAATCCGCCGCGCGCCCGTTTCACGACTGTTCGCCATGGAGTTGACGGCAGGGTCCAGAACGGCGCGAACGCCGCTTCCGGCCGCGATGGCGATCGCCTTCGCGGCTGCGGGGCTGTCCTTTGCCTCGACGCCTTCCGAAGCCCAGGCCCAGACCCGCGGGAACGCCCAGGCCGAACAGAGCCAGTCTCTGCGCAACAGCACCCCGGCCTCGCGGACTATGCCGCCCACGGGCCGTTACGTCGCGGAATCGGGCGAGGGCTTCATCCTCGACCGTTCGGGTCAACGGCCCCTTCTGCGCTTTGACCGGCGCGACGAGACCTGGGTGCTGCGCCCGACCGCGGCGCCGCGCGGCGACGTCATCTACCGCAATGACGCGGGCGATCAGCTGCTGCGGGTCACACCCGGCGGCGGCATGACCGTCTATACCCCGCGCGCGCCGGGTGGATCGCCGGCCTCCCTGTCCGGACCGGCCCCCAGCCTGACGCCGCCGACCCTGGGTCCGGCCCAGATGTTCCAGCTGATGACCCGGCGCAGCGCCATGCTGAGCCAGGCGCTGGGGCGACTGATCGAGATCAATGTCGACACCGACAGCGCCGCCGAAAGCCTGACCGTCGAGGCCCTGATCCTGTCGACGGACGCGGCCCTGCGCATCGCCCGCTCGCCCTCGGCCCGGTCGTCGCTGGACCGTCTGCGCAGCATCACCATCGTCGACGGCGCCCGCGCCTCGGTGACCTACGCCCGGGGCGACCTGCGCATCGTGGTGTCGCCGGTCCAGGGCGTGGCGGGCAGACCCTCGTCGGCCCGCGTGATCGACGCCTTCCTGACCCCGGCCGCGCCGCTCCGTCGCTGAAGGCGTCTAGCCGGCGAAAACGTCCTTGGCGGCGCGCCGGGCGGCGAATTCTGCGGCGTCGGCGGCCCGGACGAACGGATTGAAAGCCTTTTCCGCGCCGATGGTGGTCGGAACGGTCGCCTCCCCCCGTTTGCGCATCGCGAAAATCTCCTCGGCCCGCGCGATCATTTCCGGCCGGCCGTCCAGGCTCAGGGCGAAGCGGGCGTTGGCGGCCGTATACTCATGGGCGCACCAGACCACCGTCTCGTCCGGCCATGCCGCCAGGGTCCGCAGGCTGGCGTGCATCTGCTCGGGCGTTCCCTCGAACAGCCGGCCGCAGCCGAGCACGAACAGCACATCGCCGACGAAGGCCTGGGCGTCCGCGGCCGAGCGATAGACGATATGGCCCAGGGTGTGGCCCGGCGCGTCGGTAACCTCCAGCATGGTCTCGCCCAGCATCACCGTGTCGCCGCCGGCGACGATCCGGTCGATGGGCGCCGCCTTGCGCGCCTCTTCCGGCCCGATGATCTCGCAGCCGGTCTCCGCCTTCAGCCGGGCGTTGCCCTGGGTATGGTCCTGGTGCCAGTGGGTATTCAGGATCAGGTCCAGCCGCCCCCAGCCCGATCGCTTCAGCTGGTCCAGGATGACGGCGGCGTCCGGCGTGTCGATCGTGGCGACCACGCCGGTGGCGGCATCGCGGATCAGAAGGCCGTAGTTGTCGTTCAGGCAGGGGAAGAGGTGCACGTCCAGGGTCATGCGCCCATCCTAGCAGCCCGGCCTGACCCGGACTATGTTGATCCCATGCGGCGCAGCATCGAGGACCTTCGCATCTTCTACGGCGAGCCGGCCGGCGCCCTGGCGCGTCGTCTGCTGGCCCGGCGTCTGGAAGACGCCTGGGGCGAGGCGGCCAACAGCGACGTGCTGGGCCTCGGCTACGCAACGCCCTGGCTGGACGCCTTCGTCGGCGCGCGCCGCGTGGTCGCGGCCATGCCGGGCGGTCAGGGGGTCGAGCTGTGGCCCCCCGTCGGCAAGAACCGGACGCTTCTGGTCGACGATCGCCGCCTGCCCTTCGCCGCCGGTTCGTTCGACCGCATCCTGCTGGTCCACGCCCTGGAAGAGGCAGACGACGCCCCGGCCCTGATGGCCGAGGCCGTGCGCGCCCTGTCGCCGGCGGGGCGGATCATCCTGGTCGCGGCGGCGCGCGGCGGGCTCTGGGCGCGAGCTGAAACGACTCCCTTCGGGCATGGACGGCCCTTCACCCGGGGCCAGCTGGAGCGGCTGGTGCGGGCCGCCGGGCTGGAGCCGACCGCCTGGTCCCAGACCCTGTATGTACCGCCTTGGGGGCCGCTGCTCCCGTTGGCCGACGGCTTCGAACAGATCGGCAAGCGCATCATGCCGGGCGCGGCGGGGGTCATCCTGCTGGAGGCGACGCGTCAGGCCTATGCCCGTATCCGGCCCGGCGGGGCGGTGGCGACAGCTCCGGTGATGACGCCCGCGCTCCAGCCCCAGCCGGCGAACCGGTCGCACCGTGAGAAACTGGGCGAGAAACTGGTGGGCGGCGATCTGGCGGGAACGCGCGAACGCCCTTAAAGCCGGGGCCATGCAACGACTGATCCTGATGCGCCACGCCAAGGCCGAGAAGTCGTCCGTCTCGGGCCATGACCGTGATCGTTCCCTGTCGGACAAGGGACGGAGCGACGCCGTCGCGATGGGCCGGGCACTGGCCGCGCGGGGCATGCGGCCGGATCTTGCGTTCGTCTCCCCCTCGACCCGCACGCACCAGACCTGGGATCTGCTGCACGACGCCTTCGGCGATGTGCAGGTGCGCGAGCCCGAACCACTCTACAACGGCGGGTCCGACACCCTGCGCCACTACATCGAGGACGCCGAGGACGAGGCCGGTTGCCTGATGGTGGTGGCGCACAATCCGGGCATCCACCTGCTGGCCGTGGAGTATCTGATCGAAAGCGCGGCCTCGCCTTCGGTTCTGGATCGCATGAGCGGCGGTTTTCCGCCGGGCGCCGCCGCCATCTTCAACGTGGATGTGGCCGGCCGGTGCGCCTTCGAGGGATTCCTGCAGCCCCGCGACCTGGCCGGCGAATGACGGAGGTCGCCTTCAAGCTGGTCGACCGGACCGAATGGGCCGCCGCGCGCGCCGAGGGCGCCTATGCCGGTTCGGCGGTGGATCTGGCGGACGGCTATATCCACCTGTCGGGCGCCGACCAGCTGGCGGAGACCGCGCGGCGGCACTATGCGGGCCGCACGGACCTTATGCTGGTCGCCGTGGACCTGCGGCCTCTCGGCGATGACCTGAAGTGGGAGGCGTCGCGCGGCGGCGCCCTGTTTCCCCACCTCTACGCGCCCCTGCCGGTCGCGGCCGCGACGGACGAGCGACCGCTGTCGGTGGACGCGGGGGGCGTGATGCGTTTCGACGACGGAGCGGTCGGATGGCCCTGAACGACCTCGGCGCCGCCCTGTTGCGACAGCTCGATCCCGAGGTTGCCCACGAACTGGCGATCCGCGCCCTTCAGGCCGTACCCCTGCCCTCCCCGCCCGCCGACGACCCGATTCTGAGAACCACGATCGCGGGGCTGGACCTGCCGAACCCGGTCGGGCTGGCGGCCGGACTGGACAAGAACGGAGAGGCCCTGAGGGGTCTGGCGCGCCTTGGCTTCGGCTTCGTGGAATGCGGCTCGGTCACGCCGCGGCCGCAGCCCGGCAACCCGAAACCGCGCCTGTTCCGGCTGTCGGAAGACCGCGCCATCATCAACCGGATGGGGTTCAACAACCTGGGCCTGGACGCCTTCGCCGCCCGCCTTGAACACCGGCCCCGGTCGGTCGTGGTCGGCGCTAATCTGGGGGCCAACAAGGACACGGAAGACAAGGCGGCGGACTATGTGGCCGGCCTCAGGCGGCTGCGCGGGCTCAGCGACTATCTCACCGTCAATGTGTCCTCGCCCAATACGCCCGGGCTTCGCGCCCTGCAGGGCCGGGCGGCGCTGGATGACCTGCTGGGCCGGCTGAACGAGGCCCGGGCCGGCGATCCGACCCCGGTGTTTCTCAAGATCGCGCCCGATCTGACGGCGGCCGAGATCGGTCTGATCGTCGAGGCCAGCCTGGACCACGGAATCGACGCCCTGATCGTCTCCAACACCACCCTGGACCGGCCGGACAGCCTGCGCTCCCGGGACCGTGCGGAAGCGGGCGGGCTGTCGGGCGCGCCGCTCAAGGCGCGCGCCATGAAAGCCCTGCGCGCCGCCGCGGACGCATCGGCGGGCCGTCTTCCCCTGATCGCGGTCGGAGGGATCGATTCCGGGGCCGAGGCCTGGGCCAGGATTCGCGCCGGCGCCAGCGCCGTCCAGCTCTATTCCGCCCTGATCTACGAAGGCCCCGGGCTGATCCCACGGATAAAGCGGGATCTGACCGCCCGGCTGCGCGCCGAGGGTTTCTCCACCGTCTCCGAGGCCGTCGGCGCGGCCCGTTGACGGAGCGTTAGGGCAACCTCGGCATAGTGGGAGGAAGGCGAGAACGCCTTGCTCGGGGAACCGCATGGCGATCGCTACGGCCGGAACGCAAGCCCATGACGCCGCCACGACCGGGGCCTGGGCGACTGCAATTCGTCAACGGCGCAAGGCGTTGCTGCAGCGGCTGGGCATGGCCACGGCCGCCGCCATGATTTTCAGCCCACTGCTGGGCTGGCCACTGAGCGTCGCCTGGGTGATGGGCTATTTCACCATCCAGGCTCTGGATGTCTGGGTCTTCTCGCCGATCAACAGCGGTCGTCGCGAAACCCTGACCGGACTGCGCCTGGTCGCCGGCTGGATGATGCTGATCGCCAACGCCGCATATTTCGGCAGTCTCTCGATTCCGATGTGGCTACTGGGCGGACCGATGGGCGGCATCTGCGCCGCCATGCTGCTGTCGGCGGGCTGCATCTATTCGGTGATCAACGCACCGCGCTCGACGTCCGTCATGCTGATGACCGCCTCGGTGCAGTTCCTCTATCTGGCCGCCACCCCGGTCTTCATGGCCATCTATGGCGCATCGACCGGCTTCGTCACCGCGGCCGCGATCGCGGTGGGCGTCTTCGTCACCTACTGCCTGTCGACCTGGCAGCGGATGAACGACGCGCGCCTGGCCGAAACCGCCGCCCGGGTCGAAGCTGATCAGAAGCGGATGGACGCCGAACGCATCATGGAGGGCCGCAGCGCCTTCCTGGCCGCCATCGGTCATGATCTTCGCACCCCGATCAGCGCCATCCTCACCGGCGCCGCCGAACTCGAACGCGGCGCGACCGATGCCTCCGCGCGGTCACAAGCCCATCTGATCACCGACGCGGGCTTCATGATGAAGGCCCTGCTTGACGACCTGCTGGACCACGCCAAGCTGGACGCCGGTCACATGACGGTGGACCAGGTCGACTTCGATCTGCGCGACCTGCTGAACCAGACCGTCCGGCTCTGGCGCGGGCCGGCCCGGGCCAAGGGGCTCAAACTCCGGGTCGAGGGCGCGTCCTCCGTCCCCGACGCGGTGCGCGGGGATCCGATGCGTCTGCGTCAGGTCCTGAACAACCTGATCTCCAATGCGATGAAATTCACCGACACCGGGTCCATCACCCTGCGCCTGAAGGCGTGGGCGGACGAGCCGGGCGGCCACGCCGTGCTCATCGAGATCGCCGACACCGGGCCGGGCATGACCTCCGAGCAGCTCGACCGGCTTTTCACGCCCTTTGACCAGACCATCGCCGGCGTCAGCACCGTCCACGGCGGCACCGGCCTGGGTCTGGCCATCAGCCGCCAGCTCGTCGAGTTGATGGACGGACGCCTGACAGCGCGGAGCCGGCCGGGCGCCGGCGCCCAGTTCACCCTGTCGCTGCACCTCCAGCCCGGCGAGGCCGTCGCTGTCGAGGCGCCCGTTCTGGATCAGGAGAGCCGCGACGCCGTCGCCCGCTCCCTGTCGGGCCGCCGCTCGGCCGCCGCCGAACAGATCGCCGCGCCCCAGCCCCTGTACGAGGCTCCGCCCCTCCCCGCGCCGCTGATGGTCGAGGACGCCGGCGCATCGGAGGCCGCTTGCGAGGACGATGACGAGGGCCGGCCCATGCGGGTGCTGGTCGTCGACGATCATGACATCAACCGCCGCGCCATCCAGCTGATCCTGCAGCCTCTGGGCTGCGACATCGCCACCGCCGCCGACGGCATGCAGGCGTTGAAGATCTGCGAGCACACCGCCTTCGACCTGATCTTCATGGACGTGCGGATGCCCGAGCTGGACGGCCGCGAGACCACCCGCCGCATCCGCGCCGGCGGCGGCCCCAACGCCGTGGCGCCGATCATCGCCGTCACCGCCGACACCTCGGCCGACGACATCGCCGCCTGCACGGCAGCGGGCATGACCTATTTCGTGCCCAAGCCGATCACGCCGCCAATGCTTCTGGGCGCCATCACCCACGTGATGACCATGGCTCAATCCGAAGAGCCCGTGGCGGAAACCGCCGCGGCCTGATCCCGCACCTCGGCCACCAACCGCTCCGCGAAGCCGTCCGCCTTCATGGCGCATTCCCAGACCGTGACCACCCGCCAGCCCGCCGCCGTCAAGGCCGCCCGGCTGGCCTCGTCACGCGCCCGGTTGCGATCGATCTTGGCGGTCCAGTAGGCGGCATTGGCCTTGGGCTTTCGCGCGCCCCTCGCGCAATCGTGGCCGTGCCAGAAACAGCCGTGCACGAAGACCGCGACCCTCCGGCCCTTCATCACCAGATCCGGGCGGCCCGGCAGGCCCGCGCCGCCCAGACGGTAACCGATCCCGGCCGCGCGCAGAATACGGCGCACGGCCATCTCGGGCGTCGTGTCATGGCTCTTCACCCGGCGCATGACCGCGCTGCGTTTCTCGGGGGTGAAGACGTCGGTAGTCACCAATCAAACCCTGCGCTCAAGCAGCGAGGGACCGCGTCCCGAGCGATAGCGCCTTTAAAGCTGAGCCAGCAGGTGCTCCGCCGACGAAACCTTGAACTCGCCCGGCTGTTCGATGTTCAGCTGTTCGACCAGGCCGTCCCTGACCAGCATGGAATAGCGCTGCGACCGCTCGCCCATGCCGAAGCCCGTGGCGTCCATCGACAGGCCCAACTGGCGGGTGAAGTCGCCGTTGCCGTCGCCCAGCATGACGATCTCGTCCTTGCCGACGCCCTGGCTGTCGGCCCAGGCGCCCATGACGAAGGCGTCGTTGACCGAGACACAGGCGATCGTGTCCACGCCCTTGCCGGCCAGGTCCTCGCGCAGGTCCTTGTAGCCCGGCAGGTGATACGCCGAGCAGGTCGGGGTGAAAGCGCCGGGTACGGCGAACAGGGCCACGGTCTTGCCGGCGAAGATGTCGTCGGTGGTGACCGGCCTGGGGCCGTCGTCGGTGGCGCGGGTCAGGTTGGACGAGGGGATGCGGTCGCCGATCTGGACGGTCATGGGCAGGCTCCGGGATGGGTGTGAGGACAAAACGTTCCGCTCAGATAGGCGTTGCCGCCCCTCCCGCCAACCGCCCCGACTTGCGAACGCCGCCGTCCATGCCGATGATAGGGTCATGGACGAATTCCAATCCCTGGCCGGGCGGCTGCTGGTGGCCATGCCCGGCATCAGCGACCCCCGGTTCGAGCACGCGGTCATCCTGATCTGCGCCCACCGGCCGGATCACGCCATGGGGCTGAGGCTGGACCGGCCCGCGCCCGGCGTGAACCTGAAGAAGGTTCTGACCCGGCTGGACACCCCCGTGACCGACGATGCCGCCAGCCGCGCCGTGCTGATCGGCGGGCCGGTGGAGCGCGAGCGGGGCTTTGTGCTGCACACCGACGACTGGCTGGTCGACGACGCCTCGCTGGCGTTCGGCGCCGGCTTCGCCATGACAGGCACGCGCGAGGCGCTGCTGGCCATGGTGGATCCGGCTATGGGCCCGCACCACTCGGTGCTGCTGCTCGGCTACGCCGGCTGGGGCGACGGCCAGCTGGAGGACGAACTGGGCGAGAATGTCTGGTTGGTCGCCGACGCCGATCCCGAGCTGATCTTCGACCCCGACCACGAGAGCAAATGGGGCCGGGTGCTGGCCGGTCTGGGCGTCGATCCGGCGCGACTGTCGGGACAGATCGGCCGGGCTTAGGAGCTCACGCGGCGGCATGCCGTGAGCAGCCAACGCTGGCGATCTGTAAGCGTGTCGTCCCAGCCCGGAGCCAATTCCTTCACGCGCACGGGGCTGGACCTGTGAGACCGGCGGGCAACCACCCCGACCAAGCCGTCTGCGCGGCCTTTCACCGTTCCGCACCACAGTTCAAGCACGGCGTCCTGACGGCCGTCAGCGTCCCGGAACTGGCCGGTGTTGATCAGCTCGATCGCCACATCGCCAATCGTTGGATCGCTGGCCCTGACGGCCTCGAAGATGGGCGCTGGACTGCGGGCCTTCATCCGATCGTAGGCGCCCCACCCCACCAGGGCGATGGCGAGAACAACAGGCAATATTCTCACGAGCACCGGCGGCTTGCCGTCCGCCATCCTAGGCCGACCGCGCCCTGATCGGCGCCGTGCCGTCGGCCAGGGATTCGTTCAGATAGACCTCGGCCTCCTGGGCCGGCAGGGCCTGGGCGTAGCCGAAGCCCTGGCCGTAGTGGCACTGGGCGTCCAGCAGCAGCTTGGCCAGTCCGGCGTTCTCGACCCCCTCGGCGACGACGTCGAGGCCCAGATCGCGGCCCAGATTGACCACCGACTTGACGATCTTCGAAGAGCCCTCGTCCTTGTCCATGGTCAGAACGAAATAGCGGTCGATCTTCAGCGTATCGAACGGCAGCTTGGCCAGCCACGTGAGGGACGAGAAGCCGGTGCCGAAATCGTCCAGCGCCAGCGACGCCCCGGCCTCGCGCAGCCGCGTCAGGGTGTCAGCCGCACGCGAGGTGTCGCGCATGATGTCGCCCTCGGTCACCTCCAGCTTCAGCGCGCTCTTGGGCAGGCCGGCCTCGGTGATGATGCGGGTGACGTCCGCGACCAGATCGGCCCGTTCGATCTCGCCTACCGACAGATTGACGCTGCAGAACAGCTTGCCCGCCGACGGATGGCGCTGCAGCCATTCGGCCAGCTGGCGCGACGCCGAGGTCATCATCAGCAGGCCCAGTTCGTTCATCAGGCCCATCTCGTCGGCCAGACCCAGGAATTCGTCGGGTGGCACCAGTCCGCGCTTGGGGTGACGCCAGCGGGCCAGGGCCTCGAACCCGGCGACCGCCCCGGTCAGCAGGTTCACGATCGGCTGATAGAAGGGCTCGATCTCGCCGCGGACGAAGGCGTTCCTCAGGTCGGCCTCGAGCGCCAGACGGGACAGGCTGTCGCTTTCCAGCGCCCGGCCATAGGCCGCCACGCCGCCGCGGCCCGCCGTCTTGGCCTGTTCGACGGCCAGTTCGACGCGGCGCAGCAGTTCCGCGGGATCGGGCGCGTCCGGCCCGCCCTCGGCCGAGGCCGAGCCGATCGAGACGGTCGGATAGATGTCGAAGCCGGCGATCCGCAGCGGCTGTTCCATCGCCTCGCGCACCCGTTCGGCCACCATGCCCGTGCCGCGCGGGGCCAGGACGGCGAACTCGTCCTCGCCGATGCGGGCGGCGTTGGCGTCATGGGCGAAGGCGGCGTTGAGGCGCGAACCGAGGGCGGACAGGACCAGATCGGCCCGCGCATGCCCCAGCGCCTCGTTCAGCCGGCGAAGGCGGTCGACATCGGCCACAACCAGCTCATAGTCGCCGGGTTGGGTCAGGGTCTCGCCGGCGCGGGCCAGGAAGGTGCGCCGGTCCAGCAACCCCGTCAGGTGATCCCGGTGCGAGGCCGCGAACTTTGTCTCCAGGGCGACGACCCCGGCGGCGCGCAGGCCGTCTTCCAGCCAGACGCCGCGCCAGATGCAGGTCTCGGAGTCGCGCATGCGCAGGCGCACGGCGACCTCGGTCCCCTCCTCCTGTGGCTTGAGAATCTTTTCGGCCAGCGACCGGTCCTGCGGCGTCGCCACGGCGGTGAAGGCCGCGCCTGAACACTCCGGCGCCAGCGGACCGAGGCCCAGCGCCCGGGTGGCCCCGGTGAAGCGCATCTGGTCGTCGGCGGGCGTCCAGATCCACAGCGCGGCATCGGCGGCGGCCAGCGCCTCGATGGCGGTCGTCGCGTCCCAGGCCAGACTTCTGGAGCGAGTGTTCAAACGCCTTACCGGGTCCTGACTGGACGGGCCCCCAGGGATCACCCCTGATCAGCCGCCACGCGCGGCTCCGTCATTCACGACGCCGAACAGGAGATGGTCTGCCCATGCGCCGTTAATTTTGAGATAAGCCCGGGCCTGCCCCTCGAGTTCGAAGCCCGCTTTTTCCAGAACCCGGCGCGAGGCGAGGTTGCCGGGCACGCAGGCCGCCTCGACCCGGTGCAGGTTCAGATCGTCGAAGGCGTAGGCGACCATGGCTCGCACCGCCGCCGTCGCGTGCCCCCGCCCCGCGAAAGGCTTGCCGATCCAGTAGCCCAGGGTCCCCGTCTCGGCCACGCCGCGCCGGATATTGGACAGGGTGATGGCGCCGATCAGCGCCTGGTCCGCATCCGCGAAGATGAAGAAGGGCCAGGCGTTGCCGACTTCCATTTCACGCGCATAGATCGCCAGCCGCCGCTTGTAGGCGGCCCGGGTCAGATCGTCCTCGGGCCAGCTGGGCTCCCACGGCTGCAGATAGGCGTGGCTGGCCTGACGCAGGGTCGCCCAGGCCTCGTGGTCCCCGGCGCGCGGGGCCCTCAGGGTGACGCCGGCGCCCTTCACAACCGGACCGGTCGCCTCATTGATCCAGTCCAGCAGGGCCATGTGAAAAGATAGCGTCCGACGAGGGACTTTGGAAAGCGGTGCCTCCCCTTTTCTGTCCTTCCGGGGGCGCCGCGGGCGAACCCGAAGGGGCGGGTGAAGCGGGACAGTCAGCCGAAAAGGGTCTGGTGGAACGCCTCCCCGGCGGGCGCCGCAGCCTTCGGCCCCAGCACCGCGGTCGCGGCCTTGCCGCCGCCCAGTGACAGCGCCGCCGCCCCGCGCACGTCCTCCGCCGTCTGGGCCAGCATGCGTTCGGCCATGGTCTCCGACGGGATCGGGGCGCCGAACATCAGCACCTGCGCCGCCGCCCGGCCCGCGCGCGCCGACGGACTTTCGTCCGACATCCACAGGCCCGCGTTCATCACGGCCTTGGCCCGCGACAGCTCCGCCGCCGTCGGTCCCGTTTCCGCCAGGGCCCTCAGCTCGGCGGCGCAGACCCTGGCCAGCTCGACCGCCCGTTCGGCGGCTGCGCCGGCGTAGATTCCCAGGACGCCAGCATCCTCATAGGGCTCGTGATAGGCGTCGATGGCATAGGCCAGACCCCGCTCCTCGCGGGCGCTCTGGAACAGGCGCGAGGCCATGCCGCCGCCCAGGATCTCGGTCATCAGCCGCGCCGCGGCATAGGCCGGATCCCCCGCCGCCGGGGCCGGCAGCTGGAAAACGATATTGGCCTGCTCGATCCGCCGCGACAGGGCCGCGTCACCGCCGGTGAAACGCGGAACGTCCGGCTCGGCCGCCGCCATCGCCGTCTCCGCGCCGAACCAGCGCTCCGCCAGGGCCAGAAGCTCGGCCTCGTCGACCGCCCCGGACACCGCCACCACCATACGGTCGGGCGAATACAGGCGCGCGCGCCAGTCGCTGATCGAGGCGCGGGTGATCGGCTGCAGGCTCTTCACCGAGCCCAGGATCGGGCGGCCCAGCGGCTGTCCTTTCCAGGCCTGGGTCTGGGCCATTTCGAACACATGGTCGTCGGGCGTGTCGAAGGCCTCGGCGATCTCCTGGGCGACCACGTCCTTCTCGCGCTCGATCTCGTCGGAATCGAGCGTGGGACGGAAGACCAGATCCGACACCACCTGCATGGCCAGCGGCAGGGAGCCGTCCAGCGCGCGAACCTCGAAACTGGTGCGCTCATAGCCGGTGGAAGCATTCAGCGACCCGCCCTCGGCCTCGATCCGTTCGACGATCTCGCGCGCGCCCATGTCGCCTGCGCCCTTGAAGACGAGGTGTTCGAGGCAATGGGACCAGCCCGAGGTGGCTTCGGTCTCCCATTTCGCCCCGCCGCGGACGGCGACGGTCAGGGCCAGGGTGCGCAGGCCGGGCATCGGATCGCAGACGACGCGGACGCCGTTGGACAGGGTGTGCAAGGTGGCGGTCAGGAGGTGAGCTTTCGACGCAGCAGGACGATGTAGAAACCGGCGAGGGCCAGCGCCAGCCCGAACCATGTCAACGCATAGCCGAGGTGGTTGTTCGAGAAGGCGGCGGGCGGCGCCGAGGGTTCGAGCGCCAGCCATTCGGGGTTGGACGAGGTGGTGGCGAAGATCATCGGACTGGCCAGCCATTTGCGGACGCCCAAGGCCCGGCCCATCGCGAGGTGGTCGCGGGCGTAGAAGACATCGCCCTCGGGCGGCGGAGCGAACTCCGACGGTTTGGGCGGCATGCGCAGCTGGCCGATGATCCGCACAGATTCGTTCGAAGGCCGGACGGACGGGCGCGCGGAAATGGCCGCGGACACGAAGCCGCGGTCAATCAGGGTGACGAAGGGCTTGCTGGGCAGGGGGCAGGCCGAGATCAGGCGGACGCCGATCTCGCCGTTTTCGATGGTCTTCATCTCGACGAACGGCGCGGTGGCCAGACCGGGGCAGTCGATGATGACGCTGCGGAATTCATGACGGGGCCGATAGACCTGCATCACCGGAACGGGCGGATGGGTAGCCGCCGCCTCGGCCTCGGCAATCAGGCCGGCCTTCCACTGCATCCGCTGGACCTGCCAGACGCCCAGCGAGACCAGCAGGACGCAGGCGAGGACGCAGACGATCGTCAGGCCCCACGGAAACCGGACGCGTGCCGCCTCAATCGTCATTGCGCGCCTGGCCAGCCTTGTTGCGCATCTGCAGGGCGATCATCACGCCCTTGCCCGGGCGCATCAACCCGATCGACAGCGCCGCCGTCAGCGGCAGGGCGACGGCCAGCATGGCCCATATCGGCGGATTGTAAGCGATCTGGATGAACAGGGCCCCGAACACCACGATCCCGCCGGCGATCTGCATCACGAAGATGGCGGCGCCGTCTCCCGTGTTCATCCGGGTGAAGTCGAAGCCGCAGACCGCGCAGCGCTCGACCACCTTCAGGAAGCCGGCGAACAGCGGACCCTTGCCGCAGTTGGGACAGCGGCAAAGAAGTCCGGCGCGGATCGGATCGACCCGCGCCGGTTGAGGATCAAGCCCTGTGGGGCCTTCCGTCACCCGAAGGTGACGTAGACGAAGGCGAAGAGGAACAGCCAGACCACGTCCACGAAATGCCAGTACCAGGCCGCGGCTTCGAAGCCGAAATGCTTGGCCGGGCTCATCTGGCCGGCCAGAAGGCGAAGCAGGCAGACGATCAGGAAGATGGTGCCGATCAGGACGTGGAAGCCGTGGAAGCCGGTCGCCATGAAGAAGATCGAACCGTAGAGGCCCGAGTTCGCCGCTTCCTCGTTGAAGAACAGGTTCTCGTGGATGATGTGCTGGTACTCATAGGCCTGAACCGCGGTGAACAGGATGCCGAGGGCGACGGTGATGGCCAGGCCGATCTTGGCGGCCTTGCGGTCGCCGACCTGCAGCGCGTGGTGCGCCCAGGTGACGGTCGTGCCCGACAGCAGCAGGATCACGGTGTTCAGCAGCGGCAACTGCCAGGCGTCCAGCGTCTCGACGCCCTTGGGCGGCCAGGTCGACCAGGCGGCGGCCGTGTTGGCCCAGTTGCTGACTTCCGGAATGTGGGCGCGGGCTTCGTTGAAGACCGCCATCTCGAAGAACATCCAGAAGAAGGCCACGAAGAACATCACCTCCGAGGCGATGAACAGCATCATGCCGTAGCGCAGGCCGAGGGAGACGACCGGCGTGTGATCACCCGCCTTGCTCTCCTTGATCACGTCGGCCCACCAGCCGAACATCGACACCAGCACGCCGGCGAAACCGGCGAAGAACAGGGCCTTGTCGCCCTTGGCCAGAAGGGCGGCGGCGACCTGACCGGCGTCCTCGCCGACCAGACCCTTCATCCAGACCACGGCCCCGACCATCATGGTCGTGACGGCGATGGAAGCGACCAGCGGCCAGGGGCTGGGGTTCACCAGGTGATAGTCGTGGTGCGGAGTGGCGTGAGCGTCGGCCATCAGGGTCTCTTGAAGTGGTCGAGATACGTATGCGGCAGGCTATAGCGTCCGCTATCCGGCTGCGCCAGAGGGTTGGCGAGCCGCTTGGCCGGCGTTGGACGCCAGTTCGGCGGGCCGGGTCGGATAGAAGGTGTAGCTGAGGGTGATTTCGCGGACGCCGCGGCTCTCGCGATCCGTCGCCATCTCGGGCGCGACGAAATACTGGACCGGGAATTTCAGGGTCTCGCCGGGCTGGATCGTCTGCCCCTCGAAGCAGAAGCACTGCAGTTTCTGAAAATACGGGCCCGCCCGTTCGGGCACGACATTGTAGGACGCCGTGGCGTGGATCGGCTGGTCCGAGGTGTTCGTCACGTCGAAATAGGCCATGCCGGTCTCGCCGATTCGCACCCGCTGGCTGACCTGTTCCGCGCGGAAGGTCATCGGCAGGTCGCGGACATTGGTGTCGAAACGAATCAGCACCGTCTCGTCCAGCATGTGGTCGGGCGCTTTCTCGGCCTTGCGGACCGTGCCGTCGAAGCCGGTCACCTGACAGAACATGCGGTACAGCGGCACCGCCGCGAAGGCCGCGCCGGTCATGCCCATGACGCCCACGGCGCAGGCGATGGCGATGGCGTTACGGGACAGTTTCATCCGGCGTAGCCGACCGGACGGCCCTCGGCGATCGCGTCGGCGCGGGCGTCCAGATTGCGCTTCAGGTTCAGCACGGTCACGCCGAACACCAGCACGATGAAGACGACCAGCGCCCCGGCGATGGCCAGGTTGCGCTTGTTGCGGGCTTGCAGCTGTTCCGGAGTCAGGCGGGTCATGGTGGTTACAGTCCAGGGATGGCGGCGACGCTCTCGACCAACAGGGCCGCGAACAGGGCCATCAGATACAGGATCGAGAAGGCGAACAGGTTGCGCGCCGGTTTGGCCTCGGCGCGGACATCATACAATGCGGCCTCTCGTCCCACGGCCTCGGCCTTGTCGGGCTGGTCGCCGGCGCGGCTGCGATACAGGCGCGCGGCGAGGAACAGGAAGCCCAGGCCCCCGATGATGGACACGGCCAGATACAGAAGGCCGCCCATCCCCGTCAGCCCCGGCGCGACCGCCACGGGCACGAAGACCAGGGTGTAGAGCAGTATCTGCAGCCGGGTGCTCTTCGCTCCGCGCGCCACGGGCATCATCGGAATGCCCGCCTTGGCGTAGTCGCCCGCCGAATACAGGGCCAGGGCCCAGCTGTGCGGCGGGGTCCACAGGAAGATGATCAGGAACAGCAGCCACGCCTGCCACGGCGCCTGGCCGGTCGCCGCGGCCCAGCCGATCACCGGCGGGAAGGCGCCCGCCGCCCCGCCGATGACGATGTTCTGGGGCGTCCGACGCTTCAGCAGCAGGGTGTAGAAGGCCGCGTAATAGACGATGGTCAGCAGCAGCAGGCCGCCGGCCAGCCAGTTGGTCGTCATGCCCAGCAGCATGACCGAGAAGACCGACAGGATGACGCCGAACGTCATCGCATCGTTCTTGTTCACGCGCCCCGCCGCGACCGGGCGGCCCCGCGTGCGCCGCATCAGGGCGTCGGTCTCGCCCTCCAGCGCCATGTTCAGCGCCCCCGCCGCGCCGGCGCCCACGGCGATGCACAGGATGGCGATGACGCCCGATATCCAGTCGATGTCGCCGCCGGCCACGACCAGACCGGTGACGGCGGTGAAGATCACCAGCGACATCACGCGCGGCTTCAGCAGCTGGAAGAAGTCTTCCGGCTGGGCCATCGAGATCGCGGGTGGCGTGGCGTCGGCGGGCATCCGCTACCTTCTACTCCGTCGTCCTCGGGCTTGTCCCGAGGACCCATTCTTCCGTCGCAACGGACGAGGGCCCAGACGCACCGACGCCTGAGCCCCCTTCGCATTCCATCGCGCCAATCCCGTCATGGATCCTCGGGACAAGCCCGAGGATGACGGGGCTGGGTAGTTCCTAGTGCTCGTCGCTCTTGACCACCGGCAGTTCGTTGAACTGGTGATGCGGCGGCGGCGAGGACAGGGTCCACTCCAGCGTCGTGGCGCCTTCGCCCCACGGGTTGGCGACGCCCTTGCGGCGGCGGATCGCGGACTCGGCCAGCATGATCAGGAAGACCAGCACGCCGACGGCCGTGATCGCATAGCCGATCGACGAAACCATGTTCCAGTAGGCGTAGCCGTCCGCGTAGTCGACGTAGCGCCGCGGCATGCCCTGCAGACCGAGGAAGTGCTGCGGGAAGAACACCAGGTTCACGCCTACGAACATGATCCAGAAGTGAAGGCAGCCGAGGAACTCATTGTACTTCACGCCGAACATCTTCTCGAACCAGTAGTAGAAGCCGGCGAAGATGGCGAAGACGGCGCCCAGCGACAGCACGTAGTGGAAGTGGGCCACGACGTAATAGGTGTCGTGCAGGCTGTAATCGATGCCCGCGTTGGCCAGGACCACGCCGGTCACGCCGCCGACGGTGAACAGGAAGATGAAGCCGATCGCCCACAGCATGGGCGTCTTGAAGCTGATGGAACCGCCCCACATGGTGGCGATCCAGCTGAAGATCTTCACGCCCGTCGGCACCGCGATGATCATGGTGGCGGCGATGAAGTAGGCGCGCAGGTTCACGCTCATGCCGACCGTGTACATGTGGTGCGCCCACACGATGAAGCCGACGAAGCCGATGGCGACCATGGCGTAGGCCATGGCGAGATAGCCGAAGATGGGCTTCTTCGAGAAGGTCGAGACGATGTGGCTGATGATGCCGAAGCCCGGCAGGATCAGGATGTAGACCTCGGGGTGGCCGAAGAACCAGAACAGGTGCTGGAACATGACGGGGTCGCCGCCGCCGGCCGGGTCGAAGAAGCTGGTGCCGAAGTTGCGGTCGGCCAGCAGCATGGTGATGGCGCCGGCCAGGACAGGCAGCGACAGCAGCAGCAGGAAGGCGGTGATCAGCACCGACCAGGCGAACAGGGGCATCCGGTGCAGCGTCATGCCCGGCGCCCGCATGTTGAAGATGGTGGTGATGAAGTTGATCGCGCCCAGAATCGAACTGGCGCCCGCCACGTGCAGCGAGAAGATCGCCAGATCCATGGCCGGACCGGGGTGACCGGTCGTGGAGAGCGGCGGATAGATGGTCCAGCCGCCGCCGAAGCCCTTGCCCGGGCCGCCGTCGACGAACATCGACAGGCACAGCAGCACCCAGGCCGCGACCAGCAGCCAGAACGAGACGTTGTTCATGCGCGGGAAGGCCATGTCCGGCGCGCCGATCATGATCGGAACGAACCAGTTGCCGAAGCCGCCGATCATCGCCGGCATGACCATGAAGAAGATCATGATCAGGGCGTGGGCCGTGACGGTGACGTTGTATCCGTGCTTGGACGCCTCAACGAGGCCCAGCTTGTCGATCAGGCCGCCCTGGACGAAATACTGGATGCCCGGTTCGGCCAATTCGAGGCGGATGAAGCCCGACAGGATGCCGCCCACCAGGCCCGCCATGATGGCGAACAGCAGGTACAGCGTGCCGATGTCCTTGTGATTGGTCGACAGGAACCAGCGGGTGAAGAAACCCGGCTTGTGGTCGTGGTCGTCATGACCGTCGTGGTCATAAGCGAGGTTTTCGGCTGCGGTGGCCATGGTTGCGGGCTCTCGCGGATCGTTACTGGGCCGCCGGCGCCACGGCGGGAGCCGGGGCGGAGGCAGCGGATTGGGCAGGGGCGGCGGCGGCGGGGCCGACCGTCGGGATGGAAGTCGGGGCGGCGACGGCGCCTTCGGACACGGTCGGCGCGCCCGTGGTGCCGGCGGCGACCTGGGCGGCAGTGCCGCCCGGGGCCTGTTCCGGCGTCTTCGGCGTCATCGAACCACCCTTGGAGGCGACCCAGGCTTCGAACTCGGCCTGGGTGACGACGTTGATCTGGATCGGCATGAAGGCGTGGTCGACGCCGCACAGTTCCGAGCACTGGCCGTAGAAGGTGCCGACGCGGTCGGCGCGGAACCAGGTCTCGTTGACCCGGCCCGGAACGGCGTCGGTCTTCAGGCCGAAGGCCGGGAGGGCGAAGGCGTGGATGACGTCGGCGGCCGTGACCAGCACGCGGACCGTCTTGCCGACCGGCACCACGATCGGCTCGTCGGCGGCCAGGCGGTACAGGCTGTGCGGCATGCCACGTTGGGCCAGTTCGGCTTCCGGCAGCATGTTGGAGACGTATTCGGCGATGCCCTGGTCCGGATATTCATAGGCCCAGTTCCACTGGTTGCCGGTGGCCTTCACCGTCAGGTCGGGCGTCGGCATGTCGTGATAGGCGAACAGCAGGCGGAACGAGAACAGCGAGATGAACACCAGGATCAGGACCGGAAGGACCGTCCAGATCACCTCGACCAGGGTGTTGTGGCTCCATTTGGCCGGAACCGGGTTGGACTTCTTGTTGTAGCGAACCACGATCCACAGGATCAGCGCCAGCACCAGCAGGGTGATGAAGGTGATGATCGGCATCAGGATGATGTCGTGGAAGAAATGCGCCTCGACCTTCAGGGGCGAGGCCGCCGGCTGCAAGCCGAGCGCACCATTCGTCGGCTGACCCACCAGTTCCTTCGCCCACGTCGGCGTGGCGGCGAATACGGCCAGGCACAGGGCGGTGAGACCACCGCCGATCGACGCCCGGGCCCGCGTGCCCATCCCCATGCGAGACATCCTCATGAATACCGTTTCGTCGCAGTAAATTGCGAACCAGTCGCAGCCGATCGCGAAGCCCTCGCGGGCTGTCGCGGTTGATGGCCGGTCCCTATCGGATCGGCTCGCGCTTGCCAAGCGATCAGCCGCGCGTCCGCCGGTCGCGCACGGATTAAATCACATACAGGTTTCGCAAGGTATCTTGCTATGCACGACACCTTCGGAGATCGTCATGCCGCCCCAGCCTGTGGTGGCGACCTCCGGAGGAGAACAATGAACCCTGGAACGCATATGATTTCCGCCTTCAGCCTGGCCAGCGTGCTTCTGGCGGCGGCGGCGCCCGTTCACGCCGCCGGGCTCGTCCCGACCCCGCAGGACCCGGATATGGCGAGAGCGCCGGACGCCACCGGTCGGCCGTTGGACACGCCGGAGTTCCGACGCCCGGCCCTCGAGCAGCTCGAGCGCATGATCGTCACGCGCACCCCCGAGAGCCACATCGTCGAAACTGTGGACCACGAACGGATCACTGCCCGCCGGATCGATATCGTCGGCGACGACGGGACGATCCGCATGACCCTGACCGGACGGACCTCGGGCCCCGTGATCGACGGCATCGAGTATCAACGCGCAATCACGGGCGCGGGCATCCTGCTGTATAACGCCAAGGGCCAGGAACGCGGCGGCTTCGCAGTTCAGGACGTGGGGGATGGCGTACCCGTCATCGCCATGGACTTCCCGAACATGGACGCGATCGGCTGGCGGGTGATGCCGGACGGAAGCGTCTTCTTCGGTATCAACCAGGCGCCCCCGCTGCTGCGTGAGCCGGGACTGGGCAATTCGTTGGTCCCGGGCATAGCGACCCCGACACGGATCGCCCTGACCGTCAGCGCGGATGGAGCGCCGGCCGTGGCCCTGAACGACGCCCGGGACCAGACCCGACTGCGTCTGACGATCACGCCCGAGGGCTATGGCGCGATCGAATTCCTGAACGCGGCCGGTCAGGTGATCCACGTGATCGCCCCCGAAGCGTCCGGGCAGTAGGGCGTCGTGGCGGGCGGGTCCGGGGGCTCGCCCGCTTCCGTTACATCTTCGTCATGTTATGACAGCTACCTTGCGTCACCTGATACCTTGCGATACATCTTCGTCATCAAAGGAGGACACCAGGTGCCCGAAACAATCGAGATACAGTTGAAGAAGGGAGTGCTGACGCTATGCGTGCTGGCGCTTCTGAACCGGCATGACAGCTATGCCTATGAGATCGCAGCGACATTGTCGGACGCGATCGACATGGGCGAAGGGACGATTTACCCGCTGATGCGGCGGATGCAGTCCGACGGACAGGTCGAGACCTATATGGTCGAATCGGCGTCCGGGCCGTCCCGCAAATACTACCGCCTGACCGACGCCGGCCGCGCCGCGCTCGACGCACAGACGTCCGAGTGGCGCGCCTTCGCCCGCGCGGTGGAATCCGTTCTCGACGGCGCCGCGCCTGCCGCCGCGCCCGCCGTGAAAAAAACCGACAAGGGAGCTGAACTATGACCCGCGCCGAATTCATGGGCCGGTTGCGCCGGGGACTGGTCGGCATGCCGACCGCCGCCGCCGCCGACATCGCCTCGGACTATGAGACCCATTTCGAGGACGGAGCCGCCGCCGGCCGCTCCGAAGCCGAGGTCACCGCCGCCCTGGGCGATCCCGACCGCCTGGCCCGCGAACTGCGCGCCGAGGCCGGCGCCCAGCGCTGGCATCAGGAGAAGAACCCGTCGGCCGCCGCCGGAGCCGTGTTCGCGGTCCTGGGTCTGGGCGCGATCGACCTGCTGATCCTGCTGCCCATCTTCATGAGCGTGGTCGGCGTTCTGTTCGGCTTCTTCATGGCCGCCGTCGGCCTGTTCATCGGCGGGGGCGCGGTGATGATCGCCGGGCCCGTCGCCGGCTTCCCGGGAGGCGCTATCACGGCGATCCTCGGCGGTCTCGGCCTGATGGCCGGCGCCACCGCGCTGGGCGCGCTCACCGCCATCGCCACCATCCTGCTGGTCAACGCGACCGTCTGGTACGCGCGCCTGCACTACCGTTTGCTGAAGCCGGCCCTGGGGGAACAGACCCCGGCCGATGGCAAGTTCTGAGGGAGGAACTGACATGATCCGCACGCTTCTCATCATCACGGGCGCCAGTCTGGTGCTCTGCATCGCCGCCCTGTCCGGCGCCGCCGCCATCGGCGGAGACGACCTGGCCCGCAACGGCTGGGAATGGACCTTCCGCGAGGGCGACGAATACGAGACGGTCACCTTCGACAGACGCGACGACAGCCCGTCCGTGACCCGCAACCTGGCCTGGACCGGCGGCGACCGTCTGACGGTCGAGATCCCGGGCGACGTGACCTACATCCAGGGCGACACGCCCTCGGTCGTGATCACCGGCCGCAAGTCGATGGTCGACCGCGTCAACTTCATCGACGGCCGCCTGACCTGGGACCGGGACAACGACAGCACCAACCACGTCGTGTTCGGCTGGAGCAACCATCGCCGGCTCAGAGTGGTGATCACCGCCCCGTCGGTGAAGGCCTTCGACCTGGAGAGTTCGGCCGACCTGTCGATCCGGGCCTATGATCTGCCGACATTCGAGCTGAACATTTCAGGTTCGGGCGACGTCGACGCCGCCGGCCAGACGCAGATCGCGACGATCGACGTCAACGGTTCGGGCGATTCCGACCTGTCGGCGCTCCGGACCACTGACGCCAGCGTCGACACCTCCGGATCGGGAGACGTCCGCGTCGGTCCGACCGGTTCGGCCCGGATCGACATTTCCGGCTCGGGCGACGTCGATCTGACCCGCCGGCCCGCCAGTCTGACGCAGTCGATTTCCGGTTCCGGCGACATCGACCAGAACTGACCCGGTGACGCGAGGGCGGTCAGCCCCTACTTAGGGCCCATGACCGTCCTCGTATCGCCTCCCGCCATTCTCGACAGCGCCGACGTCGGCGCCGACGAAGCCCTGTCCATCCTGCAAGGCGCACTTCAGGGAGCCGACGACGGGGAGCTGTTCCTCGAACGCTCCGAGAGCGAATCGCTGGTCTTCGATGACGGCCGGCTGAAGTCCGCGGCCTATGACGCCAGCGAAGGCTTCGGTCTGCGGGTGGTGGCGGGCGAGACCGCCGGCTACGCCCACGCCAACGAAATCAGCGGCCTCGCCATCCGCCGCGCCGCCGACAGCGCCTCCCTCGCCAAATCCGGCCACGCCGGGGTCACCGCCGAAGCCCCGCGCGCCACCAACCAGCAGCTTTACGACGCGGTCGATCCCCTCGCCTCGCCCGCCTTCTCCGACAAGATCGCCCTGCTGTCCGAGATCGACGCCTGGGCCCGCGCCCGCGATCCGCGTGTCGTGCAGGTCTCGGCCAGCCTGATCGGCGAGCGCCGTCAGATCGAGATCCTGCGCGGCGACGGCCGGCTGGTGCGTGACATGCGGCCACTCGTCCGGATGAACGTCTCCATCACCGTCGAAGCCAACGGCAAGCGCGAGAGCGCATCGGCCGGGGCCGGCGGCCGCGCCGGCTTCGAGACCTGGATCGCACCCGACCGCTGGCAGGGCCAGGTCGACGAAGCCCTGCGCCAGGCCTTGGTCAATCTGGAGGCCGTCGACTGCCCGGCCGGCGAAATGGACGTGGTTCTGGGCGCCGGCTGGCCCGGCGTCCTGCTTCATGAGGCGATCGGCCACGGCTTCGAGGGCGATTTCCACCGCAAGGGCTCGTCGGTCTTTTCGGGCATGATGGGCAAGCGCGTCGCCGCGCCGGGGGTCACCGTGGTCGACGACGGCTCCATCGCCGGCCGCCGGGGATCGCTGTCGGTCGACGATGAGGGCACCCCGACCTCGCGCACCGTCCTGATCGAGGATGGCATCATGGTCGGGCTGATGCACGACCGGCTGTCGGCGCGCCAGCTGGGCGCCCGCGCCACGGGCAACGGCCGGCGCCAGTCCTTCGCCCACATGCCGATGCCGCGCATGACCAACACCTTCATGGAAGGCGGCCGGGACAAGCAGGCCGACATGATCGCCTCGACGAAGCGCGGTCTCTACGCCGCCAATTTCGGCGGCGGCCAGGTCGACATCACCAACGGTAAATTCGTCTTCCAGTGCACCGAGGCCTATCTGATCGAGGACGGCAGGATCACCGCCCCGGTGCGCGGCGCGACCCTGATCGGCGACGGCGCCACGGCGCTGCAGCGGGTGCAGATGATCGGCGACGACTTCGCCTTCGACCCCGGCGTCGGCGTCTGCGGCAAGGGCGGCCAGGGTGTCCCCGTCGGCATCGGCCAGCCCAGTCTGAAGATCACCGGCCTGACGGTAGGCGGCACGGCGGTATAGAACTATAGATTGTATGTAGACCCAATCCGCAATCTATGCGGGAAGGATTCACATGCATGTTTCCACCGAAGCCTCGGCCTGGGCCGAACGACTGGGCGAGGCGCTGCGGCAGCGCCGGATCGGCAAGCTTCAAGCGCTGGCCGCCGAACTGGGCGTGGACGAGAGCGCCATCAGCCGATGGCGCCGCGGTCCGGCCATCTCGATCGCCAACGCCATCAGGCTGAGCCAGACGCTGGACGTCTCTCTGGACTGGCTCGTCACCGGCCGGGGTCATATCGACGCGCATCGGGAAGCGGCCCCCGCCGTCGAGCGCCTGGCGCGGGAGCTGTTCCCGGGACTGCCGTCTGGCCGGGCCCTGATCGCCGCCCGGGCCCTGCTCGACCTGACCGAAGCGGTCGATCCACGCGCCTGATGCGCGAGGCGCAAACGACTGGCCGGCTGCTTGCGCGTCGCGCAATCGGTTATGCTCGCAAAGATCGAAATAAGGACCAAAAGTTCTCTCACTGGTTGCGTCCTGTGACCAGCGGCGGGCTGATCCAGCGCGCCGGGACATTTGGAGGAAAACCCATGGCGACCTCATACGAGATCGACATCGCCCTATCGTCGGACACCATCACCGCCCTCAAGACCCAGGGCTTCAGCCTGTATGCTTTCAAGGCGGTCCAGAGCACCATCCAGGGCGGCGCGCCCCTGGTCTGGTTCAAGACCAACAACTTCCTGCCGTCGACCCAGGTGGTCTGGCAAGAACAGTACCAGGCCTACATCTCCACCAGCCAGATCATTTCGGGCGGCGCGGTCAACGCGCAGAATTCGATCGACATGAACCTGGGCGATACCGCCGACGTCGACCAGTACGGCAATCTCATGTCGGCCAGCGGCGGCACGGAGTCGGCGATCTCGGTGCTGAACCAGGGCCCGCAGCCGTGGACGTGCGGCATCTCGCAGCTGACCAACGGCGTGGCCAATCCGATGTGCGCCATTCCGCTGAACGGCAACATGATGGACGTCGTGGCCCCGATCGAGCGGGTGCTGCTGACTTTCGCCACCAACACGGTCAACACCGGCACGGTCCAGTACAAATGCTTCTCGTCCGGCGTGCTGGTCGACCTGACGGCGGCCCAGACCCGGGCGGTGTCCTTCGACATCAATCAGGGCTGGTCGTGGGGCAGCGGCACCTGGGCCAGGTCGATCCTGCCCAATGCCAGCCTCGTCCCGCTGCTGATCACCAGCGACGCCAGCGCGTAGGAGAAGCGAAATGGAAACCAGAATCGGCGCAGGCGCCACCTACGTCTTCCCCGCCGGCGTCCTCGATGACCGGGTCGAACTGGAAAACCGGCACAACGTCGCCGGTCAGGTGACCTATCAGATCGCCGCCCAGCAGGCTGTGAACATCCCCGTCCAGCCCGACCAGGAGTATACGATCAACCACATACGGGCACAGTCGCTCACCATCACCAACGGCCTGCCCAACAGCCTCTACGTGGTCTACTAGACCAGGAATCGTACAACCTGGCCTTGAAGGGTCGGCGGTTCCGTCTCCGCCGACCCTCTTTTCGGGATCGACCTCTGATGCAACGCACCCTGACGATCAGTCTCTCAAGCGCCACGGTGCAGGCCCTTTCCACCGGAAACCTCGCGCTCTACGGCTTCGCGGCGGTCAGCTACGGCCCTGTCCTCACCGCCGCCGTCGGCTACGGAGGCGGTTACCCCCTGGTCTGGTTCCGGATCCCGCACTGCCTCCAGAGCACGGTCGTGACCCTGTCCGACCCGGCCGCCGCCTTCATCTCGACCACGGCCCTGTCCGGGAACGCCGTCGTCGCCATGTCCGCCTCGGCCCCGGCCGACGTCGGCCAGACCGTCCAGGTCGCCACCACGGGCCTCCTGACGACCGAAGCGAGCGGCCAGCCGGGGGTGATCTCCGTGGTCAACCAGGGGCCCTCGCCCTGGACCTGCGGCCTGTCGGCGGACGCGGGTCCAGGGCCCGCCCCGATTTGTGCATTTCCGCTCCACGGCAACAGCATGGACATGATCGGGCCGACCGCAAAGGTGCTGGTGATGTTCGCCATCGACAAGATTCCCGTCGGCTCGGCCGTGAGCACCGCCTACGCCGAGGGGCTGTTCATCGACTTCCAGACAGAGACGGCTCGGGCCGTCAGCTTTGATATCGATCAGGGCTGGAGCTGGGGCAACGGGACCTGGGCGGCCGTGGTCCCGCCCCAGACGGACCTGGGCGCCCTCCTGATCACCCCGTGAGACCTGTTCCTCCGCCTGTCACGGCCTTGCCCCGGATACAGATGATCGGCGACGACTTCGCCTTCGATCCGGGCGGCGGCCTGTGCGGCAAGGGCGTCCCCGTCGGCATCGGCCAGCCCAGTCTGAAGATCACGGGCCTGACGGTGGGCGGCACGGCGGTCTGATACGACCGATTCTGACGCAGGCCGGCCCTACCATGCCCGCCATGTCGACTTCCGCCGAAATCCAGCGAAGCTTCAGCAGTGGACTGAGTAGACGCTATAGACGCTGTGGACTGTGTTTTTCAGGGCGCCGGCTTCCACTCCGGCCCGACCACCTCGAACCCGCGCGCCTCGAGCCCGTCCAGTACGCCGCCCGCTTCGGCCAGAAGCCGGACCGGCGCCACGCCCATGGTCACGCCGGGCGAGATCATCGCCGTCTCGATCGCCGCCGCCCACTGTTGCCGCAGTTGTGGCGCGATCTCGGGGTCGCCCCATGGCCAGCACTGGTTCAGCGCCTGGTCGACGGGAGAGCCCACGACGTCCGCAACCCGCAGGGCCCGCCAGTCCTCGGCTCGGTCGCGCGTCGCATCCGGCCCCGCCTCGGCGGCGGCGATGGCGGCCTGGACGCATGGGACGTGAGCGTCCTCGGGCGCATTGATCAGGCTGTCGATCAACTCGTCGCCGCGCACGGTCCCGACCGGCCGAACCGGCACGCGGGCCCGCCGCGCCGCGCGTCGGATTACGTCCATGGCGTCATCGCCGGTGCGGCCGCTCCTGTAGCCGGCCTTGTCCTGCATCAGGTCGAAGCCGACGAACAGAAGGCTCCTGCGCCTCCAGTCCTCATTGCGCTCGCCGGCCATCAGAGCCTCCAGCCGGGCCTGATAGTCGGGGGTCAGATAGTCGGCGGTCGTTTGACCTTCGGGCATGCGGGCGATGGTGCGGGCGCGCCAGATGACGCGGAACAGGTCGGTGACCGAGGCCCGCCCCTCCTGGGGCGACAGGATCTGGTCCGACCGCGCCGCCGCCGCTTCCAGGTCGTCGGGTCGCCACGACAGGTCGCGCGGAATGCCGGTGATCGCGCCGACCAGGATCAGGGTGCTGTCGCCCCGGGTCACTGTCCACATCGGCGCGCCGGACCGCCGGGCCAGAACGATCACCTCATCCAGCTCGGTCGCCTCCGTCTCGGGCGTCTGGGCTACGGAAGCGACGGGAGGGCTCGCGCCAGCCAGCAAGGTCAGAATGAACGCACTGTATACAAGAAATTTCACAGATTTACCTTTGTCGTCTGACGTAACTGAGTAGTTACAAGACTAAATCGGAACACAATCATGACATCTGTGTAATGATGTACTCGATTTAATCTACCTGTCTGTCTTTTAACTGGAGGCGGCCGCGACAGACCGCCACACCTCCCGTCACATGACGAGGGGAATCCTGCAATGACCAAGACCATCCTGCTGGCGACGACGGCGCTCCTGTTGACCGCCGGCGCGGCGTCCGCCCAGACGCCCGGCGAACAGCAGGCCGCCCCCCAGGCGGACGCGGCGCAACAGGGCGTCCTGATCTTCGCGCCCGACTTCTTCGCCGACCAGCGTCCCAACTCGGCCCTGGACATGGTCAACCGTATCCCGGGCTTCGCCGTCGTCGACGGCGACGGCAGCCGCGGCTTCGAAGGCTCGGTCGGCAACATCCTGGTCAACGGATCTCGTCCGGCCTCCAAGAACGATACCGGATCGGCCGTCCTCGGCCGCACCCTGGCTGCCCAGGTCGAACGGATAGAGCTGGTCCGCGGCGGGGCGCCCGGCATCGACATGCAGGGCTTCGCCGTCGTGGTGAACGTGATCACCAGGTCCGAGTCCAGCCGGCAGTCGATCCTGACCGCCAACGCCACCATCTTCGGTGGCGGACAGGATCTGTACGGCGGCAGCTACCAGTTCACCGCCAGGGAGGGCGAGAGGACCTGGGGCGTGACCCTCAGCGACGGCATGTCGATGAGCGACGCCAACGGCGAGGGCCCCATCATTCGCCGTGACGCGAACGGCGCCGTCATCCGCCAGGAAGATTTCTTCAATGACCAGTACGGCGGCGGCACCTCGATCCGCGGCAACTTCGCCACGCCTCTTTTCGGCGGCAAGATCGACCTGACCGCCCGTTACGGCGTCAACGACTATTACAGCATCAACCTGCAGACCTCGCCGACGGTGCGGCGCGAGAACCTTTATGAGGAGGATGGCTCAAGCGGCGAGTTCGGGGTCGTCTACACCCGTCCGCTGGGCACCCGTCTGAACCTCGAGACCCGGTTCATCCACCAGTTCAACGAATTCGATAACCTTTCGACGTCGCGTACCCGCGTCGGCGGCGTCGACAGCCCCGAACAACGCTTCATCGCCGACGGCAACGCCTCCGAGACCATCGCCCGCGCGCTGCTGCGCTTCGAACGGTCGTCGGCCCTGACTTTCGAGGGCGGGGGCGAGGTTGCGTACAACATGCTGGAGATCCAGCAGGCCTTCACCGTCGGCGGCGTCGCGGTGCCCCTGCCCTCGGCCTCGGTCAAGGTCGAGGAGACCCGCGGCGAGGTCTTCGGCAAGGCGACCTGGCGCGTCCGCCCGACCCTGACCGTCGAAGGCGGCCTGCGCGTCGAGGCGTCGACGATCACCCAATCCGGCGACGCCGAGCAGGAGAAGAGCTTCTTCTTCCCCAAACCCCGGGTGCTGGCGACCTGGACGCCGATGCCGAACAACCAGTTCCGGTTCCGGTTCGAGCGCGAACTGGGGCAGCTGGACTTCGGCGACTTCGCCGCCTCGTCGGATCTCGACGAGGAGAATGTTCTGGGCGGCAACGCCGATCTGGAACCGGAGCAGCGCTGGATCACCGAAGCCACCTATGAGCGCCGCTTCTGGACCGACGGCATCGTCAGCGTCGGCCTGCGCCACGACGAGATCGTCGACGCCATCGACGTGATCCCGCTGGATGGCGGCCTTTCCGCTGTCGGCAATATCGGCGACGGGACGCTGGACCAGCTGGCGGTCAACGTACTGGTCCCGATGGACAGGTACGGCTTCACGGGCGGGCGGCTGGGTTTCCGCAACACATGGAACCACACCGAGGTCACCGATCCGACCACGGGTGAGACCCGCGGAATTTCGGGCGTTCGCCCGTCGCAGGCCACCTTCACCATCGCCCAGGACATCAACTCCTGGAAGCTGCAGTGGGGCGGCGCCTACATCACCAAGCTCAGCCAGACCAGCTACGATCCGGACCAGACCTCGGGCTTCCGTGGCGCCGACTATTTCGAGGTATGGGCCGAGTACAAGCCCACCGCGACCCTGTCGCTGCGGGCCCAGCTGAACGTCTGGGACGATTTCGAAGTCCAGCGCACCGTCTTCGCCGACCGCACCCAGGCCCGCCCCGTAGCCTTCGTGGAAAACCGCTACATCGACCCGCGGACCTTCGTGTCGCTCCGACTGCGCAAGACGTTCTGACCTCCACACGGCGGGGCGGCCCTGGAGCCGCCCCAAGCCTGTCGGCGATTTAATCCACCTGTCCAGCTTGTAACTGGAGACGCCGCCGACCCTCGCGCACCTTTGCCGTAACAGGGAGAGGATGATGAAAAAGGCAGTCTGGCTGGCGGGCGCGGCCCTGTGCGCCCTGGCGGCGCCGGCGGTAGCGCAGACCCCGCCCTCGCAGACCGCAACGCTCCAGTCGGCCGCGCGGGCGCCGGTTCCGATCGCCCCGGCGGAAAGCGCGCCCGCAATAGCCACGGCACAGCAGGGCCCGCTGGTGTTCGAGCCAGCCTTCTTCGCCGACGCGCGGCCCGACACTGCGCTGGACATGATCGCCCGCCTGCCCGGATTCAGCCTCGACACCGGCGACAGCGGCACCCGCGGCCTGGCGGGAACGGCCGGCAACGTCCTGATCGACGGCGTGCGGCCCTCGACCAAGAGCGACAGCCTGGACCAGATCCTGCGCCGCATCTCCGGCGCCGGGGTGGCCCGCATCGAACTGATCCGCGGGGGCGCGCCGGGCATCGACATGCAGGGGCGCTCGGTGATCGCCAACGTCGTTCTGGTGCGAACGGTCGTCACCGAACGCGTGCTGGAGACCAACGCCTATTTCTATCCTGACGGCTACATTGGTCCGGTGATCGCCGCCCGCTGGTCGCGCCGCGAGGGCGACAACCAGATCGAGGGTTCGATCAACGCCTTCACCGATCGCACCGACGGGACCGGCGACGGCCCCCGCCGCCGCTACGACCCCGCCGGCAATCTGATTCAGGACGCCGATCTGGTGCTGTGGGACCGCATCCGGACGGTGCGGGCCACCGGCGCCGTCCAGCGCCGCGTGGCCGACGGCCTGCTGAAGGTCAACGGCCTGCTGGGCTGGTTCGGCAACGAGAACTCGCAGGATCTGCTGATCCGTTCGGGCGCCGGCAGCGACAGCTTCAATGACGAGGAGGCGGATTCAGTCGACGGCGAGCTCGGCATCAACTGGACCCGCGATCTGAACCCCCGCACCGGGCTGGAGCTGACCGGACTGCAACGCTACGGCACAGAGGCCTACACGGGCGTCTCGACCGGCATTGGCGGCAGCTCGACCTTCGACGCCGATTCCACCGCGGGCGAGTCGATCGCCCGCGCCACCCTGCGCTACCGGCCCGACGACCAATTCGCCGTCGAGACGGGAGGCGAGGTGGCCTTCAACTTCCTCGACAGCACCAACGCCTATGAAGAGAACGGCGTGGTCATTCCGCTGCCGTCAGCCTCGGTCCGGGTCGAGGAACTGCGCGGCGAGGTGTTCGGCCAGACGACCTGGCGGCCGGGTCCGAAGTTCACGCTTGAGGCGGGCTTGCGGGTCGAGATCTCGGAGATCAGCCAGTCGGGCGACAGCAACCAGTCCAAATCGTTCGTCTTTCCCAAACCTCGCATCCAGATGACGTGGACGCCGTGGGTCGGCCACCAGTTCCGCTTCCGCGCCGAACGCGAGGTCGGCCAGCTGGACTTCGGCGACTTCGTCGCTTCGGCCGACATCGACATCGGCCAGGTCGAGGGCGGAAACCCGGACCTGGAGCCGCAGAAGGCGACCGTGTTCGAGGCCATCTATGAGCGCCGCTTCTGGAATGAAGGCGTTCTCGACTTCACCCTGAGTCATGCCGAGATCGAGGACGTCGTCGACGTCATTCCACTGACCGGTGGTTTCGACGGCGTTGGCAATATCGGCGACGGGACCTCGAACTTCTTCCAGACCCGCCTGACCCTGCCGACAGACAAGCTCGGCTTGCCCAACGGCCGCCTGCAGGTGCGCGGCAGCTGGTCACAGACCTCGGTCGTCGACCCGGTCACCGGCGCGGAGCGGCGATTCCAGGGCAGCCAGGCCTTCGGCTGCGGCGTGGCTTTCAATCAGGACCTGAAGGGCGGCCGCTGGTCCTATGGCTTTGACCACGGCTGCAATGTCGACAAGGGCGCCGCCTACCGCGTGCGCGAAATCCGCTACTTTTACGCCGAGCCCGGCGTCAGCGCCTATGCCCAGTGGAAGCCGCGCCGCGATCTGACGGTGAGGGTCGACCTCGGAAACGCCTCGAACCGCCGCACCGGCTATGACCGCGAAATCTACGCCGGCCCCCGCGACACCGCCCCCCTGTCGTTCCGCGAGGTGCGCCGCACGCAGATGAGCCCCTGGCTGTTCGTCCAGATAAGAAAGACCTTCTGAAGAAGGCGTCCACACGTCCCCAAAACTGATGTGCGCCCACCCCCGGCGCACGAAAAAGGGCGGAGCCGTCAGGCTCCGCCCTCTCTGTTTCAGCGATGAGCAGCGCTACTGAACGCCGCGCATCATCCACTTAAGGACCGGCGAGATCAGCAGCAGGATGAAGCCGATGCCGACCCCATACAGGCCGATGGTCTGGAACACGCCCGCGTAGGTTTCCAGCGCCAGTTGCGGGTTGGTCACCACGCCGCCGACCGTCTCGGTAGCCGTCGATTTGGCGACGATGCCGGCGATGATATGCGCCAGCGCCGAGGCCATGAACCAGGCCCCCATCATCATGCCGACCATGCGCGCCACCGACAATTTGGTGATCATCGACAGGCCCACAGGCGACAGGCACAGCTCACCGATCGAGTGCAGGAAGTAGGCCAGGAACAGCCAGAGCAACGGCACCTTGAAGTCGGCGGTGACGAAGTTCTTCGAAGCCCACACCAGCAGCAGGAAGCCGGCGCCCACCAGGATCAGGCCGAAGGCGAACTTCAGAGGCACGCTCGGGTTCAGACCGCGTTTGGCCAGCAGGACCCAGAGCGCCGCCATGACCGGGCCGAAGACCACGATGACGCCGGGGTTGAAGGTCTGGGTCTGGGCGGCGTTGAACCAGCTCGGCATCTCGGTGGACTGGTCGGCGAACAGGGTCAGGGACGAGCCCGCCTGTTCGAACAGGGTCCAGAAAAGCACCGAGAACATGGTCAGGATGATCGCCGCCAGCATTTTCCAGCGGTCGTCGCCCTTCAGGAAGGTCAGCGAATAAAGCAGCAGGCCGGCGAACACGGCCGGCACCAGATACAGCAGCGACGCTTCGACCGCATCGTGCTGCTGCACGATCAGCCAGGTCGGGATGACGAACAGGATGCCGAGGATGTAGATCCAGGCCTCCCGCGGCACGCCGAGCGTCTTCTTGTCCAGCTTGGCGCTGGCGGGCGGGTCGGCGCGACCGCCGAGCCATTTCTGGCCCATCCAGAAAGTCAGCAGGCCGAACAGCATGCCGACGCCGGCCAAGCCGAAGCCGTAACGCCAGCCATACTGGATGCCCAGCCAGCCGCACAGGGCGGTAGCCAGGATCGAACCGAGGTTGATGCCGACGTAGAAGATGGTGAAACCCGAATCGCGGCGCGGGTCGTTCTGCTCGTAGAGCGAGCCCACCACGGTCGAGATGTTCGGCTTCAGGAAGCCCACGCCGACGATGATCAGCGCCAGGGCGAAGAACAGGGTCGCCTGACCGGGCAGGTCCACGGTCTTGCGGATTTCGTAGTCGTCCGGCCCGATCATGGCCGGCAGGCCTCCGGGCGCGGTCACGGCCCCGGGACGCACGGCGTCGGCCAGGGTCTCAGGCGAGGTGGCCACGGCGGTCGCCGGACCATCGGCCGGCACGGCGGCGGCTTCGGGGTCAGTGACGGTCGCGGTTGCGGGCACGGTGGCCTGTGACGACGCCTCCGAGCGCGCCTGGGCTTCCTCGGCCGCAGTCGGGATGCCGGAAACGCGGATGCCTTCCGGACCCACGGTGATCGGCACCTTCTCTTCGCCGACCATGGCGAACAGCTGGCGATCGGTGTCCCGGCCCTCGACCTCGATCCGGTATTCCTGACCGCCGTACTGGATGTACTCGCGTCCGCCGCCGCCTTCGAAGGCCATGGTGAAGTGACCGGCCACCAGCAGCAGGGCGCCGATGGTTACGGCCTTGCGCGACCCCAGGAACCGGTCGGCGATGGCGCCGCCCAGCACGGGCATCAGATAGACCAGCGCGGCATAGGCGGCGTAGATTCCTTGCGCCTCGGCCGAGCCGAACAGGAAGTGCTGGGTCAAATACAGAACCAGCAGGGCGCGCATGCCGTAGAAGGAGAAGCGCTCCCACATCTCGGTGAAGAACAGGATCACCAGTCCGCGGGGATGTCCCAGAAAAGTCTTTTGGGGCGTCGTTGTCACTGCGCCTCCTCCGTCCGTCGTACTCAACGGCTCACTCCCATATTGCGGCGCCCACCTGCGCGCGATGGGCGCATAACCAGCACGCTGCGCAAGACCGGACAAGAGTTAAGGGTAAATTGGTTCGATGGTAGCGCCTTGCTCAAGTGGGCGGCACGATGCACGGGATTCGCAGACCGGGACGGCAAATGAACACGACACGCAGGTCAGCGTTGATCGGCCTCAGCGGCGCCCTGACCCTGTCTGCCTGTTCCCGCGGCTCTTCGCCCGGCGCCGCAACCCGTCGGGATGTCGTTGTCGCCGGATCGCCGGCGGCGCTCCTCGTATGGGCCGTCGCGCGCGAGCGGCTGGCCGGTTGGCCGCGAAAGCCTGCGGGGACAACGCTCGCCGCGCTACCGGCCCTGGCCGCTGACCTGCCCGAGCTGGGCGCTCTCGTGGGCGGCGACCGAGCCGCGAACCTGGAAGCCATCGCCGCGCTGAAGCCGCGGCTGATCATCGACTACGGCGACATCGACGCGGAGCATCAGGCCCTCGCACAGCGCCTGAAGGCCCGACTGGGGGTGGACTGGCGGCTGATCGACGGGACGCTGACCCGTATCCCGGAGGCAATCCGGGAGGCCGGAGCGCTGCTCGAGTCCGGGCGGAGCGCCGACACGCTGGCCGATCTGGCCGCCGGGGTGCTGGAGCGCTGGCGCGCCGCGCCACCGGGGCCGAGTTTCTACTACGCCCGGGGAGTGGACGGACTTGAAACAGGTTTCCGGGGCGCCCTCGCCACCGAGGTGCTGGAAGGTGCGCGATGGACCAACGTCGCCGAGGGGGCGAGAGACATCGGTCGCGTGACCCGCGAACAGGTCGCCGCGTGGGACCCCGAGGTTCTGGTCACGCTTGACCCGGAATTCGCCCAGGCGATCCGCGGCGATCCGGCGTGGCGCTGGCGACGCGACGGCCAGCGCCGCCGCCTGCTGCTGCTGCCAGACCGGCCTTTCGGCTGGGTCGACCGGCCGCCGTCGGTGAACCGTCTGCTGGGATGCGCCTGGCTGGCCGATTCGAAGGGGTCCGCCTTGACTCTCGGCGCCCTCAGCCGCCGCATCTATGGCATGGCGCCGGTCGAGATCGCCCAACCGCAATGGATACTTTGAACCGGTTGAAATCCGCCCTGTCGGCTGTTGCGGCCGCCCCTTGAGTTGAACCCGCGCTTGGCCGAGGTTCAGGGCTCGCTTTCGAAAGGCCGATCATGTCCCTTGCACGCCTCGTTCCGGCCGCGCTCGCGCTGCTCCTGTCCGCCGCCCCGGCCCTGGCCCAGGAAGCGCCCCGCTGGTCGTTCGCCATCCATGGCGGGGCCGGTGTCATCGAGCGCCAGAGTCTGACGGCCGAACAGGACGCCGCCTATCGCGTGGCCCTGAAGCGCGCGCTGGAGGCCGGCTCCGCCGTGCTGGCCGACGGCGGGGCGGCGCTGGACGCCGTGCAGGCCGCGATCGAGGTCATGGAGGATGATCCGCTGTTCAACGCCGGGCGTGGCGCGGTCTTCACCGCCGCCGGACGCAATGAACTGGACGCAGCCGTCATGAACGGAACGGACCTGACCGCCGGCGCCGTGGCCGGCCTGACCACCACCCGCCACCCGATCGCGGCGGCCCGCGCCGTCATGGAGCGCTCGCCCCACGTCATGCTGATCGGCCAGGGCGCCGATAGCTTCGCCGCCTCGGTGGGGCTGGAGCAGGTCGATCCGTCCTTCTTCTTCACCGAACGCCGCTGGCAGGGGCTGGAGCGCGCGCTTCAGCAGCAGAACCTGCCCATTCCGCAGCGACCCGCCGGCGCCCCGGTTCCGCAAGCCACAAACGACCTGCCGGCCCCACCCCTGAACGAGCGCAAATTCGGCACCGTCGGAGCCGTGGCGCTGGACAGCCAGGGCCGCCTCGCCGCCGGCACCTCGACCGGCGGCATGACCGCCAAACGCTGGGGCCGGGTCGGCGACGTGCCGGTGATCGGCGCGGGCACCTATGCGTCCAACCGCGAAGGCTGCGCCGTGTCCGCGACGGGCGACGGAGAATTCTACATCCGCGCCTCGGTCGCGCGCGACATCTGCAGCCGCATCCACGCCGGGGCCCCGGGTCAGGTGGCGGGCCAGGCCGAGGTCGATGACGCCCTGTCGCTGGGGGGCTCGGGCGGGGTCATCGTCATGGACCTGCAGGGCCGGCCCGCCTTCGCCATGACCACGTCCGGCATGTATCGCGGCGCGGTGTCCAGCATCTCGGCGCCATCCGTCGCCATCTATGCCGATGAGGCCAACGATGACGGCGCCCGATAACGATCCGAGCGGCTATCAACGGCTTATCGTCAAGGACCAGAAACAAACGCACCGTTGGCTGCTGGTCATCCTCAGTCTGGCGATAGTCGCCCTGATGCTGTTTTTTGAACGGTGGCGCGTCTATCTTTGGTCCGGCGTCCTTCTGCTTCAGCTCGCTTTTCGACTGGCGAAACGCTATTTCGCGGAACGCACCTGGGGCTACGACGAAATCAGTCAGCGTGATCGGTTTGCGGTCGCGGAAACGGTCGTCGCCCTGGTGCTGATCACGGCGTTTGTGGTCGTTCAATCCCGGCTGGGGCTGTGGTTTTCCCAAAACGAGTTCAACCCTCGATATGGTCAGTGGGGACAATATGGCTGATATCCGCGACATCCCCGGCGTCATCGCGCCGCCCCCGCTGATCTATCTCGGCTTCCTGCTGGTCGGCTGGGGGCTGGCGGAACTCGGCGCCCGGCCCGAGGGGGTCGAGGCCGGCTTCGGCTGGCTGGCGGCCGGCTTCGGGCTGGAGATGCCCGTTCGTCGCGGCATTGCGCTGACCCTGATCGTCGGAGGCCTGCTGCTCGACGGCATGGCGGCGGGGCTGTTCCGCCGTCGGGGCACCGCGGTCGAGCCGTGGAAGCCGTCGACCGCCCTGATCATCGAGGGTCCCTACCGCCTCAGCCGCAATCCCATCTACGTCGGATTCGCCGTTACCTACGCCGGTCTGGCCATCGCGATGGACAGCTGGATCGTGCTCATCCTGCTGATCCCCTGCCTTTTGGTGATCGACCGGTTCGTCATCCAGCGCGAGGAGCGCTACCTCGGCGCCAAATTCGGTTCAGCCTATGAGGCGTATCGCCAGAAGGTCCGCCGATGGCTGTGAGCGACGACGAGCTGTCGGCCATGGCCATCGAGGAACTGGACATCGCCTGCGCCCTGCCCTGGCCCGACATGAGGTCGGTGACCCCCTGGGGTGACAGCTTCACCGGCTTTGCACCGTCGGGTCGCGAGGTCGAGATAGAACGGCGCTACCTCTGGGCCCACGACCCCGAAGGCGCCATCGCGGTCGAGGTCGAGGTGCGCGATATGGGAGCCCCGACAGGGGCCGAGGCCAAGGCCCTGATCACCCCGCCGCGCTGACGCCGGAATCCGCAGGCCGTTAACCTTTGTCGTTGCCAAGCTGAGCCGTCGGAGCAAGATGCGCGCCGCACTCATTCGCGCAGACCGGGAGGGACAGCCGCATGGCCTACGGCGCCGACTTCGCCACCGCTGACGCCGCCAATGCGCCGCTGGACGCCCCGCTGATGATCGGCGCCGATCCGGTCGTGTGGGGAGGGCTGCTGCTGGGACTGGCCGCGGCCGCCCTGATCGGCTGGTATTTCGGCCAAGGCTCCCGGAGCGCGCGGACCGACGCCGCGGACTCGATCTGGGAAGAGATCGATGACGCCGCCAAGGAGGCCATGAAGGCCGACGGTGATTCCCTGCCGGCCAGGGCCTCAGCACTGGTCCGGACCATCGAACGGCGGCTGGGCAAGACGCTCGGCATGGCCGGCGGCGCAGGCAAGATCACCAAGGGCCTGGACAAGGCTTTGAAAGGCGAAGCCGCTGACAAGCCGCACGCGCCCCATGCCGACCATGGCCATGGTGGGGGTCACGACGAGAAGCCGGGACACCATGAAGCGGCTCCCGCCTCCATGGGCGGCGTGACCGTCATCGTGAACAGCGGCCAGGCCGAGGGCCACAAGCCGGCCGGCGACCCTCACGGCGACCATGACGCGAAAAAGCCGCTGAGCGTGCAGGAACGCAACGACGCCCTGCGTGTCGCCATCGGCCATTTCAACGACCACTGGGGCTTGCGCCGCGAACGCGTGCGCGAGCTGCGCGCCGCCCATGCCGAACTGTCGACGCACGGGCCAAAGCGTCCGGCGGCGGGGAAGGTCAGCGGAACCCGCGCCGGCCATTGACCGGTCCAGGCACGGTTTCCACGCCGGATAAAACCGCCTAAGCCTGAGGCATGAAACTCGCCTCGCTCAAGCACGGCCGCGACGGTCGCCTCGTTCTCGTCTCCAGCGATCTCGCCTGGTTCACCGACGCTTTCCTGATCGCGCCGACGCTCCAGTCCGCGCTGGACAACTGGGACCGGATCGAGCCCGACCTTCTGGCCCTGGCGGAAAGTCTCGAACACGGCGGCGTGCCGCGCGGCCGGTTCCATGAGCGCGAGGCCGCCGCGCCTCTGCCCCGCGCCTACCAATGGGTCGACGGCTCCGCCTATGTGAACCACGTCGCCCTGGTGCGTCAGGCGCGCAACGCCGAAATGCCCGACAGCTTCTGGACCGACCCGCTGATGTACCAGGGCGGCTCCGACGGCTTCCTAGCCCCGCGCGATCCCATCCCCCTGGCCGATGAATCCTGGGGGTGCGACCTCGAGGCCGAGGTGGTCGTCGTGACCGGCGACGTGCCCCAGGGCGTGACGCGGGAAGAAGCGCTGAACCACATCCGACTGGTCGGCCTGGTCAATGACGTGTCACTGCGCAACCTGATTCCCGGCGAACTGGCCAAGGGTTTCGGCTTCGTCCAGTCCAAGCCCGCCTCGGCCCTGTCGCCGGTCTTCGTCACGCCCCGGGCGCTCGGCGACCGCTGGGTCGACGGCAAGCTCAAGGGCGAGCTGAACGTCCAGCTGAACGGCGAGGACTTCGGCAAGGCCGACGCCGGGGTGGACATGACCTTCGACTTCGGCACGCTGATCGCCCACCTGGCGAAGACCCGCGCCCTGTGCGCCGGCACCATCATCGGGTCCGGCACGGTGTCGAACCGCGACGCTGACGGCGGTCCCGGCAAGCCGGTGGCCGAAGGCGGCCTGGGCTATTCCTGCATCGCCGAGGTCCGGACGGTCGAGACCATCCTGCATGGCAAGGCCGTGACCCCCTTCCTCAAGGCCGGCGACACGGTCCGCATCGAGATGCTGGACGACAAACACCACTCGATATTCGGCGCGATCGAACAGACGGTCGAAAGCGTCTAGCCGGCCGCCAGTCTCAGGGCCTCATCCAGCGCCCGTTCCGCCGGAACAAGCACATCAGGCTGAACGCCCACGCCTTCCCAGTTGGTCCCGGTCACCGGGTGCCGCGCCACGCCGATGGGCATGATGACGGTGAACCACGGCCCCAGATCCATACCCGTTGAGGGGTTGGCGCCGCCGCCCGTCGGCTCGCCGATCACGGTTGCGCGGCGCGCCGCCTGCAGGTCGTAGGCCACGGCTTCCGCCGCCGAAAAGGCGCCGGGGCCGACCAGCACATAGATCGGCTGATCCGGGAAGGCCGGCTGGTCGACCGTATTGGCGAACCGCTCGAAGGTATCGCGGCTGCCGTCCTGAATGCACCCCTCGGGATCGGCAGGATCGGGCGCGCAGCGCCGGAACTGCAAATCCTCCAGCCGCATCGGCTCCGGCGCGAAATGTCCCATCAGCTGGCGCAGGGCGACCTCGCCGCCGCCAAGGTTCTCACGCAGATCGAGCACAAGCGCCCGCGCCCCGGCCAATCGGGCCATCGCGGCGTCGATCGCGCGGGTCGAATCGGGATGGCCGCTGAACGAGGCCAGGTTCAGATAGCCGACGCCGCCGTCCAGCATGCGCGCCTCGCGGACGCCATAGCCGTTGCGCGCCTCCTCGGCCGACATCGCCTCCATGGACGGCGGCGCTCCTTCGGCGACCACGTCGTCGCGGCTGCGGCCTTCGAGCCAGACCTGCAGATGTTTGTCGCCCGACACGGCCAGCAGGTCGGCGTTGATCGCCTGGCGGAAGGCCTCGGGCTCGGTCAGCGCCAGATAGGCCGCGCGTCGCTCCGCCAGCCGGGCCCGGATCGGCGGCGTCCGCTCAGCCATCACATAGTGAGCCAGCCGACGGTCCAGCGTATCCAGCGCGCGCGTCCGGTGGATCAGGGCGCCCGCCCCGGTCGCGACGCCTGCCGTCGCCGCCGCCTCCTGCGCCAGAACGGCCGCCGGTCCCTGACAGGACAGCAGCACGCCTGAAATGACTGCCAGCGTCACACGTTTCATCTCGACCTCCGGTTTCAGAGGGCAGAGGCGGCGACGCACCTTTACGGATGCGCGCAGCGGATTAAGGTTTCGCAAGCTGTGCGGCCTCTTCCGGGCGGCGCGGGAATACTGTCATGACGCCTGAACAGAGCATTCCCCGACATCAGTCCGGTGGCCCCTCCCGTGGCGCAGCAGGCTGTGGCGCGATGCCATTGGTAGTCATCCTGACCGCCCTGACGCTGGCCGGCCCTGCGACGGCACAAGAGGCGAGCGGGGACTGGGATCTGATCACAGATCCAGAACGTCAGTTGACCTTGGCCACGCTGAACTTCGGGGCAAATCAGATTGCACTGCGCTGCCGCGCTGGCGCGCTGGACCTTCTGCTCACCGGCGTGCCGCCAACAGACATGGCCCTGCGACCGGTCAGGGTCACTGCCGACCCGATCCAGAATGAAAGCCAACTTTGGCTCACCTGGGCAGGTCGGCCGATTGCTTCGCCCGCCGAACCGGAACGGTTGGCGCGCCAGCTTCGTGCGGAGGGCGAGCTGGACATTCTTCTGGAAGCGACCGAGGCCGGGGCGCGGTCCCATCGCTATCGCCTGTCCGTGCCGGCGTCCGCGACGTCCGTGGACCGGGTTCTGACGGCATGCTCGGTTCCGCTTACGGACGATTGGGATTTGCGACCGAGGGCCGAGCCGGAACTGATCGTCTGGGCCAGTCGACCCAGGCCTGACTTCCCCTCGCTCGCAATGGAGCGCGGTCTTGAACAGGCGGAGGTGCGCCTTGTGTGCCTTGTCGCCGCCGAAGGCGCTCTGAATGATTGCCGCGTCGTGTCTGAAATGCCCGCAGGCGCAGGGTTCGGACGAAGCGCCCAGCGATCGGCGGAACGTGCCCTACTTGGACTTCCCGAGGATGAAGGGGCCGTGATCGGCAAGGTCATCAGTTTCACGATCCGGTTCAGGGTTTCCTGAAACGTCGCCTTGACGGGCGGTCTTCGATCCCCGCAAGGTTGCGGCAGTGGACCCGTCCGGATTGTTCTCATGAAACGTAACCTGACCGCCCTCTTCGCCTGCGCCGTCGCGCTGCCAGCGCTCGCCCAGGATGCCTCCGCCGACTGGGATCTGCTGGAGGATCAGCGCCAGAAGCTGCTGGTCGCCTATACCCGGTTCGACAACGGGATAAGCATCGCAACGCGGTGCGCCGACGGCGGGTTCGAAGCGATTATCACCGGCTTGCCGCCTGCGGGGCGAGCGACGACCCGTCCACTGCGCATCGCCTTCGGGGATGACGATCTGGTAGAAAGCCGCTGGGGCGTGGCGACGAACGACACCATCGCGATCAGTGAGCTGCCGGCCCCCTTCGCCCGCGAACTGCGGACCGGCGGGCGCCTGCGCATCCTCGTGCCGGCAGGCCATACGGACGGGCGCAACCTGTTGTACGACATTGATTTGCCGGCCTCATCCGTCTCGATCGATCAGACCCTGACCACATGCGACCGGCCGCTTGTGGATCCGCGCGACGCGGAACTGGAGGCCCTGCAGGAAGACGGCATTCCCAGGAACCTCGCCTGGGCGGTGCGTCCCCAACCGGATTTTCCCTCAACGCGGTATGCCCGGGGTTTCGCGGTGGCCACCTGTGTGAGCAATCCGGACGGATCCCTGCGAGACTGCGCCATTGAATCCGAACATCCCAGGGACGGTCGGTTCGGCCGGGCCGCGCTGACCGCGGCTCGCCGCGCCCGGCTCCAGAACCTCGCCGAGCCCGGCGCCCCCGTCCCGACCACACGCGTGCTCTACAAGACCCACTTCATCATGAGCGGCTATCAGACCCGCGAAGACGAGGAACGGCAGCGCGAGAGCCGCCGGCTGCAGCGGGAAGAGCGCGCGGCCCGTCGAGCCGCAGGGGGATAATCCGGCGGCGGGTCGGCGGCTTTGCCGGATTGACCCGCACGGACCCCCCACGCTACCAAGCCCGCCTGCCGAGAAGTCCGGGCGGCCTGTGCGGGCGTGGTGGAATTGGTAGACGCGCTGGACTCAAAAGCCCGTCAATCACGTCAAATTTACTGACGTCATATTGATTTCATAGCATTTTTCTGGCTCTATGGTGCGGCAAGCGCCTAGCGCAGTGCTAGCGCAAACAGCGCAATATGGAGGCCCTGTCGATGACCACTCGACACGCGCTCCTTGGCGGCAAAGTTCAGGTCTTCAAGCGGCCGAACAGCCCGCACTGGCAGTGCTCCGCGTCCGTGGGCGGGCGCCAGTTCCGCAGCACCACGAAGCAAGAGAGTCTCGCTCTGGCGAAAGACTTCGCCGAGGATTGGTTTCTCACCCTTCAAGGCAAACACCGTTTCGGCGGCGGCATCGCCCCTAAGCGATCTGGCAAGACATTCAGGGAGGGTGGAGAGCAGTTCGTGCGCGAGTACGAAGCCCTCACTCTGGGTGAGCGGAACCCGGAGTACGTCAAAGGACACAGTGATCGGCTGAGGGTTCACCTCTATCCCTTCTTCGGAGACAAGCTGCTGAGCGAGATCACTCCCGGGCTGGTGCAGGAGTACCGGGTTCACCGGATGACATCCCGGCTCAACCCGAAAACCGGCGAGCCGAAGCGACCTGCCCGCACGACACTGCACCACGAGATCGTGACGCTCCGTCAGGTCCTGAAGACAGCCAATAGACATGGCTGGCTAGCCATTCTTCCCGACCTTTCCACCCCGTACAAAACATCAGGCAAGATCGTTCACCGGGCATGGTTCTCGCCGGCCGAATACAAGCTCCTCTACGAGGCCACACGCGAACGAGCCGCCAACCCTCGGCACAACAGAGGGCGCTGGACCTTCGAAAGCCTGCGCCTGCACGACTACGTTCTGTTCATGGTCAACACAGGTCTGCGCCCAGACGAGGCGGGTCGCCTGGAGTTCCGGGATGTTGAGATCGTCCTCGACGATGACAGCGGCGAGCGGATCCTCGAGATCGAGGTGAGGGGCAAACGCGGCGTCGGCTTTTGCAAGAGCATGCCGGGTGCCGTGCAGCCGTTTCGGCGTCTCGTTCAACGGAACACAGCAGCCGGTGCGAAGGCGCCCAGGCCCACCGAAAAGGTCTTTGGCTGCACGCCGCGCGAGCTGCTCAATACGGTGCTGGAAGAGCTGGACCTCAAGCGCGACAGGGATGGTCAGGTGCGCACCGCCTACAGCTTGCGCCACTCCTACATTTCCATGCGCCTCATGGAAGGTGCTGACATCTACCAGATCGCCAAAAACTGCCGAACCAGCGTCGAGATGATCGAGAAATACTATGCGTCCCACATCAAGAATATGATCGACGCGTCGGCCATCAACGTTCGGCGTCCTAAGCCGAGCCGAAGAGCGGGAACCCGCTCGACCCCACCGGGCGAACGCCCATCCTTGTGAACACGATTGCTGGGCAAAGTGATTGGCGACCTATCGCCGAGCCGCCATTCTTCTTTACGACACGGGTGTGGTGGAATTGGTAGACGCGCTGGATCAGAATCCAGTTCCGAAAGGATTGCCGGGTCGACCCCGCCGCCCGCGCCACCCAACAGCGACACAGAATCAACCTACATCTCGGCACCGATGATTGGCGTCGAGACATTCTCTGAACTTGACTCATATCTGTCGTTGGCGACGTCCGCTTTCGGACTGCGATCATCCTAACCCTGTCTCGGAAATAGCGCTGCTGACCTACTGCGCCCAGCACCCGCCACCGACGGACGGGCTAGCCGGATCTAAAGATCGAAGCATGATCGGTGAGCGCAGCCTGGACCCTCCAAGGGGCGGGTCCGCCCTCCTTTGCGCTATAGCGATTAGCCCCAGCCGGAAGCGATAGACTCCGCCTGCCGGAGCACCAAATCGACCGCCGCCTTCTGAAGGTCGGGCGGGTATCCATAGCGCGCTAGAGCCTTCCGGACCTCGATCCGCATCTTGGCTCGGACGCTGTCTTTCACGGTCCAGTCGATAGAAGCCGACTTTCTGATCGTGAGGGTCAGCACCTGGGCCAAGGTCCGCAGCTCCTCATGCGCCATCAGCTCCTTGGCGGAGCCGTTCTCCGCAAGAGCATCATAGAACGCGAGCTCTTCTGCCGAGAGCCCTAGTTCGGCCCCCCGCGCGTTGGCGGCGCTGATGTCCCTCGCGAGGGCAATGAGCTCCTCGATCACCTGAACACTGTCGACCGCGCGGTTGTGATAGCGACGCAGGGTGCCTTCCAGCCTGTCCGACAGCCTCATCGCCTCGATGATGTTGCTCTTCTCGCGGGTCTTGATTTCACCGGCCAAAAGGCGCCGCAGGGTTTCGACAGCGAGGTTCTTCTGACTGGTCTGCGCGACCTCAGCGAGGAACTCGTCGGACAAGATGGCGAGGTCCGGGCGGTCTAGGCCGGCCGCTTTGAATACGTCCAGAATGCCATCAGCCATGACCGCGCGAGAGATCAGTTGGCGAATGTCTCGTTCGACCTCGGAACTACCCCGCCCACTGCCGCCGGACGTATATTTAACCAGGTTCGCTCGGATCGCGGCGACGAGGGCGATCTGATCACGGCGGACTGTCACGTGCGCGTCGCCGGCGCTGATGCCGTAGGCGCTCTCCAGCTCCAGCGCGACCTTGACGAATTCGTCGCGGTGCTGGCTTGCCAAGAGGTGTTCCAGACACTGCTTAAGGACGGTTAGGCGGCCTCCAGGGTCGGCGCCGAAGAAGTCGCGCCACGGCGCGCCTTCCAGAAGCGCCAGCGCGCTCTCCAGCCGAATCAGGGTCTGGCGCACCGCTTCGTCGTTATCGAGCCGTACTTGGTCGCGATCGCGGTCAGTGTACTGGGCCAAGGCAGCGCGCAGCTCCGCGCCAATCCCGAGATAATCGACGACGAGACCGCCCGGCTTGTCCCCCCAGACCCGGTTCACGCGCGCAATGGCCTGCATCAGCCCGTGCCCTCGCATCGGCTTGTCGATGTAGAGCGTGTGCAGTGAGGGCGAATCGAAGCCTGTCAGCCACATGTCCCGGACGATGGCCAGGTCAAAGCCCGACCCCGGCTTCTTGAACCGGTCTGCTAGGTCCTCGCGCCCCTTCTTCGTCCGCAAGTGAAGCTGGAGTTCGGGCGGATCGGCATTGCCTTTGCCCGTGATGACGACTTTCAGCATCCCCGACGTGTCATCGCGAGGATCGGCCGAGACCCAATCAGGGCGAAGCGCAGTGATGCAGTCATAGAGTGCGACGGCGGTCTTTCGATTGACCGCGACGATCATGCCCTTGCCGCCAGCCATGGCCTCGCGCCGGGCTGCGAAATGCTCAACGATGTCGGCTGCGACTTGCGCCACGCGATCTGGTGCGCCGACGGCTTCCTCGAACCGGCTGAGCCTGCCCTTCTCGCGCTCAACGGCGGCATCGTCGTCTTCGGACAGCTCCTCCGCCAAGGCGTCTAACTCGGCTCGCTCCTCGTCCGTCAGGTTCAGCCGGAGCTTCGCCAGCCTTGCGGTGTAGTGGATGGGCACCGTCGCCTTGTCAGCTACGGCTTGGGTCATGTCATAGCTGTCGATGACCTCGCCGAATACGGCCTCGGTGTTTCGGCCCTTTTCCTCGATCGGCGTGCCGGTGAACCCGACAAAAGTTGCGTTGGGTAGAGCCTGTCGTAGGTACTCAGCGAAGCCGACCTGTTCGGTAACCCCCTCCTTTTCGACCTTGAAGGTCTTGTTGAAGCCGTACTGGGTGCGGTGCGCTTCGTCCGCGATGACAACGACATTGCTGCGTTCAGTTAGTCGAGGGTGCTGCCCTTCCTCGCCCCGGAACTTCTGCATGCTCGTGAACACCAACCCGCCGATGTCCACCGAAAGAGAGCGGCGCATGTCCTCGGCGTTGGTCGTCCGCTGCGGCTGACCGCGAAGGGCGGAGATGTGCGCGGAGAAGGTGCCGAACAACTGGTCGTCCAGGTCGTTTCGGTCGGTGACCACCACGATCGTCGGGTTTTTCAGTTCTTTGGCCAGTTGCAGCTGACGCACGAAAAACAACATGGTCAGGCTCTTGCCCGATCCTTGAGTGTGCCAAACGACGCCACCCTTTTTCCCGCCGCCTACGGCGGCAGCCACCGTCGAAGAGAGCGCCTTCCGCACCGCGTGGAACTGGTGATAGCCCGCCAACTTCTTGGACTGGACGACCCCGTCTTCGATCTCGAAGGCGACGTAATCGGCGATCAGTTCCAGAAACCGTTCCGGTGCGAAGACGCCCCGTATCAGAACCTCCAACTCCGGGCGGCCGTCGTCCTGTTCCTTGACGCCGTCGATGGTGCGCCAAGGCGAGAAGCGGTCGAGTCCGGAAGTAAGCGACCCGACACGCGCGTGAAGGCCGTCGCTGATCACCAACACTTGGTTCGTCCGAAACAGTTCGGCGGCTTTGGCCTTGTAGTTTCGAAGCTGATTGTGTGCCGTCTCCAAGGTTGCCAGTGTGGCAACAGGACTTTTCAACTCCAGCACGGCTAGGGGAAGCCCGTTGACGAAGGCGACCACGTCCGGACGGATCACCTCGCGCTCGCCTTGAACGACGAACTGATTGGCGACGAGCCACCGGTTGTTCGTGAGGACATCTCGGTCGAGAAGGCGAAGGCCTACTGTGCGCGGCTCCCCGTTCTCGACGATCTCGACCGGCACACCGGATGCGAGAAAAGGATGGAAGGCGCGGTTGTTCTCGTTCAAGTCTTGGCTGGGTAATGCCAGCACCTTCTGAATGCCGGCCTCGATCGTCGAAGCAGGGGCATCTGGGTTCAGAGCCACCAACGCGCTTCGGAGTTCCGGTACCAAGATCGTCTCAGCGTAGCTTGCGCGCGCGCCGATTGGTCCGTCCGGGGCTAGGTAGTCACCTGCGACTGTTCGCCAACCGATCAAATTGAACCAAGACAGGGCGGCGAGTTCTACCGCCTCTTCACGGACCGAGTGACGCGAAGCGCTGGGCGGAACCGGATAATCCGTCACGCAGCTTCCTCGTCTTCAGCGGTGCCGGCCGCGGCTCTGGTATACCAGTCGGCACGTCCCGCTTCGTGCTTCAGAGGATCGAGCAGATACAGGACTCGGCTCGCGCGAAAGGTCGAGCCAGCGACTTCGACTGGTCCATTTACGTCATCGAGCCATTCATTGAAGTCCGCGAAGTCTTCGAAGATCGCGGGCTGGGCATCCTCATCGAGGGCGAGAGGGCGGCTCCAAGCGACGTCGAAAAGGAAACTAACCAAGCTGTCGCACAACCCACCCAGCATCGTCGCGTGTTGACGTTCCAGGGTACCCCAATCCAGGGAACCGCCATGGCGCATGTTGGGCACGTTGCTTAGCCGGGCGAGGGCCACAGCCATGTCGTTGATGGCGGCAACCAGTGACTGAACGTGAGTGTGAATGGTCGCGGCGTCGGGATGATCTGCGACGGAGAAATCGAGTGCGTCGATGACACCCCGCATTCGGTCCGGAAATCCGGCCCGACTTGGGAACTCGATTCCTAACTGGGGCGCGATCGTGGCATGCGCGGCTTCAAACAAGGTTCTGACATTCTGGAGGCAGAAGGCCGGCTGGCTCTGAATGCTGACTTCAAGAGCCTCGACGTGCGGGGTAAGCCGCTCTGCCCGATCAGGGTGAGCCTCAATCAAGGCGCGGAGCATTTGCAGGGAGTACGCCATGTCAGGCTGCCGCAACCGCATTTTCAGCGTCTCGGATATGCAGCTCACCCGAGATCAGGCGGGGAAGCAGTGCGTCTCTGAGATCCGCAAGCGTAGCCGCTTCTTCTACGGCTGTGATCATTCGGCTGACCAAAGGCTCTGACGTAGTTTCAAAGGCCGTGAGTACCGCATCAGATGGTCGGAGCATTGGTAGGTTGCGCAGTACAGACTTGCTGATTTCAGGGAAAGTAGAGCCGCCTGCATTACCCCGGATCATCTCCATGTGAGCTGCGCACCAAGCCCACGCGTACACAGTCGATACTTTCTTGCGTACCAGCCCAGCGAATCCTTGGTTGATTGCGACGGGGCGGGTCGCAAATGCCATGTAGCCGATGGGAGCGCGTGAGGAGAGCAGTAGGCTTCCCTTCGGCAGGAGTCCTGATGTCGACCGCGCCAATCCTGCCTCGGAAATTTGGCGCTCCGTTTGAAGCAATACAGGGGATGTTAGGGACGACAAATCCTTCGGTGTCGCCCATTGATGCGATCCGTTCCAGTTGTCAGGCTCGGTTGTTGACGGTGTATTGCCGCCACTTACCTCGAACATTTCTCCGACGGTCTGCAGGCCCCAGCCTGCCGGCAGGCCCTCCTCGGAGAGCGCGGCAGGGAAAAATGTTTCTACGTGGTGTGGAAGGCCTAGATTGCGACCATCGGCTTTGCGCCGAACTGGTTCGAAATCTATGAACCAGTTTTTGAAGAGCGCTAGTGCCATCGCCTCAAGCGTCTGCGCCATTCGCTGACTAAGTTCGATTTTGTCGTCTAGCGCTCCTAGTAGGCCAGCGATCGCGTCTTGCTCAAATCGTGACGGAGCCTTCACTCGCCACTGCCTGAGCAGTCCCAGATTGATGTGCGGTACGCCCGTCTGAATTGCCGCCCCGTCCAAAAACTCATCGAACGCCGGAGATTTCAGAAGGTAATATACGAAAAGCCGATTGGCTGACGTGACATGAATTCCCATTTGGCTTTGGGAGACTACGTAGTGGGCCGGTCCAATTTCAGGAGCAATTGAAACCTGACCTAGAGTACCTCGCTGAGTGACTACAAGATCGCCTGCCGCAATCTGGTTCGTCTTTAATGACTTGGCCTTTGAATCGGACACGTATGCGAAATCATCGCCGAGATAGCGCCCGGCACGTTCCATGTTGCTTCCGCGAACAATTGGAACTCCAGATGCAGTATAGTGGGCGGACGTCAGGTTTGAACCGAAGGGCCCGCCGATGACGTTCTCACGCCCCCCCACCAAATCGGAGAAAGACTGTTCGATCCACTCACCAGCCATGGCCGACCCCGGCCAACGTTTGGCGTATGGTGTCGTCTAGCTTCGCGCCTTGGGTGACTTGCTCTCGAAAAGTCGTGACCAACCGGGCCATCTTCTCTTCAAAGGGTTCGGCGTCGTCATCCGCAGCGGCCGTTCCCACATAGCGACCAGGGGTGAGCACATAGGCTTGAGCGGCAATTTCCTCGGTCGTGATCGCCTTGCTGAAACCCGGCTGATCCGTGTACCGCCCACCCTTTTCCCGCCAAGCGTGGTACGCATCTGCGATCTTGGCTACGTCTGCGTCGCTCAGAACCTTGAGTGTGCGAGTCTCCATCGTTCCCAGCTTTCGGGCGTCGATGAACAGCGTCTCGCGCCGCCGGTCACGCAGGGTGATGTCCTTGATCAGGCCATTCGACTTATCTTTGGCGAGGAACCACAGACAGACCGGAATTTGCGTCGTTGAAAACAACTGGCCTGGCAGGCTCACAATGCAGTCGACCAGATCGCCTTCCTCAATGATCCTGCGGCGAATTTCACCTTCGCCCGACTGTTGGCTGGAGAGAGAGCCGTTGGCCAATACAAAGCCGGCGAGCCCATAGGGTGCCAAGTGGTGGATGAAGTGCTGAACCCAAGCGAAGTTGGCGTTGCCAGCGGGCGGCACGCCATAGGGGAAGCGTTCGCTCGACCGAACCTTCTCGCCGCCCCAATCGCTGTCGTTAAAGGGCGGGTTGGCCAACACGAAGTCGGCTTTCAGCCCGGGATGGAGGTCTTCGTTGAAGGTATCTGCCCACTTGCGCCCTAGGTCAGCCTCGATGCCTCGGATCGCGAGGTTCATTTTTGCTAGGCGCCAAGTGGTCGGGTTGGACTCCTGACCAAAGACGGAGACGTCATTCCGACTCCCATTGTGGGCCTCTACGAACCGTTCTGATTGGACAAACATCCCGCCCGAACCGCAGCATGGATCGTACACGCGCCCCTTGAAGGGCTGGAGCATCTCGACCAGCAGCCGCACAACCGAGCCTGCGGTATAGAACTGACCGCCGCGCTTACCTTCCGCGATGGCGAACTGCCCCAAGAAGTACTCATACACGCGTCCTAGCGTGTCCTGACCGTGGTGAGCGTCGCGAAACGCCAGGTCGGAGAAGAGCTTCACCACCTCACCCAGGCGTGTCTGGTCCAGCTCAGGACGGGCGTAGTTCTTGGTCAGCACGCCTCGAAGCGAAGCGTTCTCGGCCTCCAGTTTGATCATTGCGTCATCGATCAGGGTGCCGACCGTAGGAGACACACTCGTCGCGTTTTCCTTGAGATAGGTCCAACGCGCCGTCGGCGGCACCCAGAATACGCTTTCGGCCGTGTAGGCGTCGCGGTCTTCGGCCAACTCCGTCTTGAGGTCGTCAGGCGTGTCCGGATCGGCCAGAATCTCAGCCTGCCGCTCCTCGAACCGGTCGGAGATGTACTTCAGGAAAATCAGACCCAGCGCGACGTGCTTGTATTCGGCCGCGTCCATGTTGCCGCGCAGCTTGTCGGCCGCAGCCCACAGCGTCGCCTGCATTTTCGTTGTCGCCGCCGGGTCAGCCCCGCCGGTCGCTGGACGCTTCGCCAAACCCGTCTCCCCCTCGAAAATGAACTGTTAACCACTCGCCTACGAGGAGGAAAGAAGAGGTAAACAATTCGGGTATATATCCCTTGGGGGGGCGCGGCCCGCGCTGGAATTGAAGGTCAGGCCGGGCGATCTCCTCGAAGAGAGGGGTGGGGCTTGGGACTAGAACTGGCGGCTCGCCTTCACGAGCCGGTCGTGGTCCTTGTCCGGGGCGACGGCCTGCGGGCGCAGTGCATCAAAAAACCGATGCCCCCAGGCAGTCTCTCGTATCAGCGCTCATAAGGACTCCTTACCAGCGCAGCATCCCGGCCCCACCCCGTCCCCGCAAGGCGGCCCTCACCGGAGGGGTACGAAGGCTCGACGGTCGAGCTCAAAGAAGCCGGCAGTCCTCTGCGATGAGGGCTTCCCATAGCGAAATCGGCATGTCCGCTTCTTGGCCCACCGCGCAATGCCGTCAGTCGGAAGACAGGCTGACCCGCTTGCCTACGTGCTCTCGCCATAGGCCCAGGCGTTTAACGCGATAGTCCACGAGCTCAGACGACGTGCCGTACACCCCCGCGATTTGCTCGGACGAGCGGTTCTTGCCGACGGCTTCTATCAACGCGGCCTTGGGCAATAGGGTCGCCGAGGCGAGGTAGTAGGCGTCGTGCTCCTCGGTTTTGTCGTACGTCCGGCCGAAAGCCTCAGCTATCCGTGCGATCTTCGTGAGCTTGTGGCCGAGCAGAATGTGCCAGAACTCTTCTAGAACGGTGACGCGCTGGCGCTCCAAAGTGTGGCCATCGTTCAACAGGACAGCCCACCGTTCATGCTCAACGTCCAACGGCACGCTCATCGCCGACCACTCTCCGCTCGCGCGCTCGCGAAGGTAATCCACCGTCTTCTGATCAAGACAGTTCGTCTGTCCGGCACGGACTACCTCTACCCCCTCGACCTCAATTTTTAGACTATCAATGGGCTGCGCCTCGGCTAGTCCGAGGTCCGCTCGGAACTTGTACGCAATCTGCTCGAGCTCATCCTTCGATAGCGGTGCGCTTTCGGACGCACTGTCTTCGACCGCTACATGAGCCGTGCGGTCATCTACTTTGCCAAGAGATCGGCGAAGACAATCGGCCGCTTCCAGCAACGCTTGAACGGTCGGCGACTGAATGTTTTTCCCTGCGCGAAAGTGCACGAACGCGACATTGTCGAACCCTAGGCCGGCCGCTTCGGCGTCCGTCCCGAGCCACTGCAGCAACCGAATCTTGGAGTTGTTATCTGGCTGGCCCTCTCCGCGCTCGATCCGGGCCAGCGAAGAAAAGCTAATTCCGACAGCTGCCGACAAGGCACGGATGCTTAGTCCCTCGGCCTCTCGCTTCCGTTTGACGGCTTCAACGAGCTTCTCCTGGAATGACTGCATCTTTCCCCGTGCGAACGACACGCCTTGACACACCCCAGCCGGCGGCGCAGCTTGTGCTGGTGACACAGACTCGCACATCCGGGATTCCGAGGGAAGAGACTTTCGGGACGGGTACGCGGGCAGTGTTGCACGAGCTTGGCGCTGCGCTCGACACGCAATGTTTGCTCGTAGTGCACGATCAAGGGCGCGTCGCCTTGGGTCGAGAGTCCCCATCCAACGAAACAAAGGAGACTGGTGATGGCAGACAAGGAACGCGAGGATCCGCAACCCGACCGCGGAAAGGGGCCGCCAGACGGCAAGGGCAGGCCCGTGGACCACGGCCGGCCGGTGCCGGGGCACGGATCGGCATCGACCTACTTCGTGCCGCGTACGAAGTTCAGGTGACCGCGCTTGCCGAAGCGTATCCCTCGCTCCGGACCTACCCCGACGAAGACGGGATGTGGCTTCTTGCAAAGAGTTCGGTCATCGCCGATCTCGATCGAGAAGCCACGTTCTTGGTAGCTCTGCCTTATCGGGCAGATGCTGGCCCTCGCGCATGGGCTTTTTGGACCGGTGACAGTGCCCCGCGCTGGATAGGCCCGAGGCATACCAATTTTCACGACGGCTCTGTCTGCGCCTTCTCTCCGACGGACGGCGCCTGGCACGAGGGCGGCGATCTTCGAACTCTGCTTGATCTCTATAGCGTTTGGGCGCTCCGACACCTCCATCTAGAAGCTTTCGGCCGCTGGCCCGGAAGGCAGTACGCTCTCCCCGGTGGCGACCCGAAAGTGTCGGCCTACTACAGGCTGATCGAATGTAGAGGCGATGAGCTATGCGGATGCGGGTCTCAGTCCCGCCGATATGCTGATTGTTGTATGCCCAACGATCAGCGCCAGAACTTCATCGAACTAGCTGCAACTTTCTCGAACGTTGTACGCGGTGGTTTTGCCACCCGCAAACCTCCTCAAACGGTGGTGGAGGTTGTCGAGGGAGCAAGGCCCCCTCCGCCGATCAAGGAGGTACACCTTCAGCTGGGCGTCCGGCCGGCTGGAGGGGCGTGAACCCGACCCAATGAGGGCCTTGCGACGGACCGAGCCGTTGTTGAAGTATGCCAGCGGTTCCTATCCGGCCGGAAGCAGTCTCTTGCGATATCTCCTTTGAGTCGCCTACGGCACCTTCGGAGGCGTCCGGGAAGCGGGCTTTCAAGCCGCATGCCAATTGAGCAGAATGTCGTGTTTCTGACTAGCCGCCAAGTTCCGGTTCTGGCGCGTTGCCGACTATTCCTCGTAACAGGGCAAGGGTGACGACCCGGCATCACATCAGTTGAAACCCGCGCGCCCGCCTTGTAGATCAGCCCTCGCTAGACCTGTGCGGGTGTGGTGGAATTGGTAGACGCGCTGGATTCAAAATCCAGTTCCGAAAGGAGTGCCGGTTCGACCCCGGCCACCCGCACCACTCTCACATCGAGTAGCCGCCTCCCGACCGCCTCTGACGCCTTGGCACGGAGAACCCGGGTGCCGGCTAGACGATAAGCAGACGCACTTCTGCATCGGCATCAGGGATACGTTTCATCCGCGCGTCCGCCGTGACGAAGACGAGATCGCGCTCCTTGGCTTGGGCGCACATCCAAAGGTCGTTCTCGTCGATGGCGAGCTTCTGTCCGGTGGCTTTGTCGATCCAGTCCTCGATATACTTCGGGCGATCCTGCCGAAGCGTCTTGGCAAGATATTTGTGGGCCACCTTCGACTTCAGCTCGGCATAGGCGGACGCTGTGTGGTGGGTAATGTCGAGAACGGCATAGGCGCGGGCCTCTGCGAGGATGGCGTTGAGTCTGGCGGGATCGCCCTTGCCGATCAGGCTGGCGAGTCGGGTTCCGAACCCGAGTTCTCCTAGAGCGACCGGAGACACAAACCGGGGGTTCTCGGCCGGCAGCGCCGCGAGCGATTGACCCTTCGCGATGTGCTGAGGATGGTTCGGGTCGAGATAGATCGACAGGACAGTGGTGTCGAAGAGAAAGGCGTCCTGAGCTGCACCCGGTTTCGAGGACACCCGGTTAAGCTACAACCGTCTGCCTTTC
>NZ_JAQSDY010000029.1 GCF_029946145.1 Brevundimonas sp. | reverse complement strand
CCCTCCAGCTCCAAAAACACCTTATCTTGGTGTCCTCGAAACCGGGTGCAGCTCATCCATCCCGGGCTAGGCCACATAGTCGCGAAGAAGGCTAACTTCGTCCTCGGGCACCGACCGCGCCTGGGGCGCGCAACCCTCTCAGCAGCATCGACTTGATACATCGACGCCTAAGAGGCACCACTGAGATAAGGGCTAAATCATGCAGCCGGCTGCTCAGTATCTCCGCATGTCGACTGACAAGCAGCGGTATTCAATCGAAAGCCAAGCGGCCTTGATCGCCGAGTACGCTGCGGCGAGGGGCTATGAGGTCGTAGCCAGCTATGAAGACGCGGCCCGAAGTGGCGTTACGATCCGCAAGAGAGATGGGCTCAAGGCGCTCCTCAGAGACGTCATGAACGGCGCACCCTTCTCGACGATCCTTGTGGTCGATGTCAGCCGCTGGGGTCGATACCAAGACCCTGATCAGGCCGCCCACTACGAGTTCATGTGTCGGGAGGCCGGGGTACAGGTCCGCTATTGCGCGGAAGAGTTTCCGGATGACGACTCCCCAACAGCAGCGCTGATCAAGAGCGTCAAACGGGTCATGGCTGCGGAGTACAGTCGCCAATTATCCGATCGCTGCCGAGCCGCGTTACGGCGTCACATGCTGGCCGGCGGAAAGGGGGGCGGGCATCCGCCCTACGGCTTCTCGCGGCAAATATTCAATGGCGATGGGTCGCCTGGCGGGATCTTGACCGTTGGCGAGAGGCGCTCTCGTTACAACCAAACAGTTCGGTTGGTTCAAGGCCCGGAGGAAGAGGTCAGAGCTGTAAGACTGATCTTCAAGCTGTTCGTCAGTCAGATGCACGGCGCGACCAAGATCGCCCACAACCTGAACGCCAAGGGCATACCATACCGTCGCGAAGGGCCTTGGAACTATGACCGGGTCATCTATGTGCTCAAAAACGAAATCGCGATGGGCGTATACGCCTTCAACAGAACCTACTGGCGTCTCGGTCGGGATGCGGTCCGCTTCCCGCCGTCAGAGTGGCTGCGTGTTCGCGTTGCCCCGCCGATCGTGTCTCAAAGCACTTTTCAAGCAGCTCGGAAAAAGCTCGCAGAGCTTTCGCGAGGGCACCTCACCGCTGACGAAATGCTGGCCCAGCTAAAGGCTCTGCTGGCCAAAGAAGGAAGGCTGAGTTCCCGGGTCATCGATCTCTCACCGGACGTACTGAGTTCCTGCTCGTACGTCAGACGGTTCGGATCGCTGCAAGCCGCCTATGACCAGCTAGGCTACACTCCGATCAAAGAAGATCGGCGCCATCTTCCCACACATCTGCGGGAGAAGGGTCCGATACTTGAGAACCTCAAGCTGCTGCTGGATGAGAAGGGGTTTCTGAGCACCGCCGAGATTCTCGCGTGCCCTCGCCTGCCCGCGGTCAAAATCATCACCCGCCAGTTCGGCAGTCTGGATGAGGCCTACCGCGCCGTCGGGTACAATCGAACCCCAGGAGAGCGGGTTTTGGATGGACGAGAGCGCGGACGCCTCGACCGGGAAAGGCTTCGCACGAAATAGTCCGGCGCTCAGCCGTCATCAGGGGAAGCGGAGTGCGCCGTGCTCCATCTCCGCGCCGAGGACTATCGTGTTTGCCCACACTCGATTGGCGAGCCGAGCATAGTCGCGGTTCCGTTTGGCTTCACGATCGTCGAGGATGTCGCCAGCATTCGAATCCGACCTGGTCGCCTCAAGCGCCGAGAGTTCGTGTTCGTTCAACAGCAGCCATTTCGCCAAGCTGAGAAAACTCTCCGTCAGCGCTCTTACTGCTTCAAGGGTGTCAGCCTCGTCCAGCTCCGCGAGGAGCGCGGCCTTGATGGCGTTCTTGGGATGAGGCAACCGCTTAGCATCGGCGATGGGTTCAGGATGAGCCGTCAACGCCTCTTGGTAGTCGGCAACAATCCGCTTGCGGGCTGTCCTGTCCTCTGTAGCCGCGCTAGCCCTCCTGCCGAGAAACCTGAGGTTTGCTGAGACTGACGTCGCAGCTTGCGCGCTCGGGGCGCTTTCCGCCTCGGCGATCCATCCGTCGCAGACCTCCTCGGTCAGATCATAAAGGTACTCAACCTGATCCAGCATCCGCCGGAGTTCGTCTTCGGAAACCCGATAATGCCGATTGTACCGAGCCTTGTTGTACGCGCTACGAAGCAGTTCGAAGCATCGACGATCCTCTTTCGTTTCCGCCGGCCATACGTCGCTGAGCCGGTCTGTCGCCGCTTCCGCTAGCCTGCGTAGTTGGACGATGTTGTGGGTGTGCGGCGTGCGGCCAGCCAAGACCAACAGGACAATATTGTAGAGGCGCTCTGTGGCCTGATGCAGGTCGAAAGCAGCTTTTCGTCGCCACCCCTTCGTGAAGGAGAGTTTCGCCGAGCCCAGAAACTCATCCACCAATGCCAACCCTTCCTCCAGGTGGACGGTCGCTTCGGCCGCCTCAACGCTATGCGGTACGGGGACATGGTGGTGGGGGAGTAGGCCTGGAGTGTCATGAAGGATCACGCCCTCGTCCAAGATTCTTTGGAAATAGCGATCCCCCTGTTCGACTTCCCGATTGATCTCGGCGAGGCTCTGGATGGTCAGCCGCACAGGCGTCCGCAGATGCTCACGGTTGGCCGTGGCGAACAGCAGCTTCCTCTCGCATTCCAGCCAAAACTCCCCGACGTCGGCCAGCCGGTCGCTGCTGACCACAGCCAGCATTTCGTAATCGGCAAAGTAGATGCCTGCGGGGTCGTCCACCCATGCGCCAGACGCATAGGGACCATGTAGGATCAGCATCAGAATCTTGCCGTCCCGGACATCATCGGCGCGCCGTCCGGCTATCGCTACGGCGAACTCCTCGAAGATCAGGTCCTTCACCCAGAGGATCTCAGCCTTTTTGGCTTTGGGGAGGTGGCTCAAGCTCGTTCGAGGCTGCTTTCGCTTCCGGTCAGTCCCCCGGGCGCGCTCCTCTCTCAAACCCAAGTTCGAGCCACGACTATTCATCAAACAGCCCCGAGAATTCTGAATCGCTGAAGTAGCGAACTTTGCGGGCGACCAACGGAAGAGCGCCGGGTCGGAGAAGCAGCAACTCATCGTCGCTGACACGCATCACTTCGTCCGGGGTCAACAGGTCACGCCGGGTGAGGTTGAGATTGCTGGAGTAGCTCCGGTTCGCTCGCCATTGGCCGGGCGCGTCGCTGACCGTGCTGCCGGTCGTCACATAGGACTGGGTTTCTGCACCAAGCGTTCGGGACACCCACGTTGCCGTGTCGATGTCCGAAACATTGAAAATCTGGGTCACCCCGGCGTTGGACAGGAACGTCCCGGCGCGTTCGCCATACAAACTCCTGAGTTGGTGCATGTCCTGAAGGATCGCCCAGAGCTGGACCCCGTAACCAGCCATCAATCCGAAGGCTCGCTCAATGGGTTCGAGGCGGCCCAGAGCGGCAAATTCGTCGAGCAGTAGCAGAACCGAATGTCGCGGGACGTTGCGTCCTGGGCTCGATCTCGCGAGCTCATTGATCGCCTGTACGACAAGCAGTCTCAGCCAACGAGCGTGGGTCCCAAGCCGATCTGGCGGAAGGACGACGAACACGGTCGTCAGTTCGCTTTGCAGATCGCTCAGCTTGAAGTCCGACTGGCTCAGTGCCTTTGTCATTCGGGGGCTGTCGAGAAAATGAGTATGCCGCTGGGCGGCCGACAGCACCCCGGAGGCCTCGCGGTCACTCTTGGACAAATGACGGTTCGCGGCCCGCGCCACGAGGTCGTTGGCGGCGAGGCTTGCCTGCATTGTCTTCAGGACTTGTTCAAACCGTTGGGGCGTGGTGGTCAGCAGATCGCGCACGGTGGCCAAGTTGCGCTGCTTGGGTCCGGCCGTCGTTACGACGTGAAGGATCAGACCGGCGATCAGCGCCTTCGCCTCTTCGTTCCAGTGAGCTTCACCGACCTGTCCCGGAGGGTCGTAGACAAGCGCGTCAGCCACCGCTGCGACATCCTCCGCCAGATCGACGCTGTCGGGTTTCAGTTCAGCCAGCGGGTTGAAACAGCTGCCGGCCACACCAGAAACCTCGAAGGGGTCGAGGACGAAGACGGACCCCAGAACAGAGCGAGCTCGCGATGTAATGCGGGCGTTCTCCCCCTTCGGATCGATGCAGAGGATCGAACGACGGAGGGTCAGCAAGTTCGGGATTATCGCACCGACGCCCTTCCCCGATCGGGTCGGCGCGACCGTCAGAAGATGTGAACTTCCGGAGTATCGCATCAAGCCGCCACGGTGTGAGCGGCCGACGATCAAACCGTCGTCGATACTGACGAGTTCACGCTGTTCCTTCTCACCCCCAAACCGGGCGGACCCATGCACATCGGGGACCGCTTCGCTCCTAGGGCCTCGCCAAATCAGAAATGCCAATGTTGCGCCTGCAAGGCCTGAGCCCAGCGTCACCACGAAGCGCAGGGCTCCCGTCACCATGGTTCCGCTAGCGCCCAATCCGGCGAGAGCGACGTTCCCCACAAGGTTGCCGATCACATAGCCCAAGACGACTAGGCCGATGAGCTTGAGGGTCTTCATGGAGCTTCCGTCGGTTGCGTCACGGTGCCCATTTCGAAGGCGCGCTTGCCCCGTCGCCGCCAGAGCATCAGGAGATCGGCACCCCGGTCATCGTCTAAGCTTTCGACCAAGGTCAGGAAGGCGCCCAGCAATGCCGCCCGATCATCGCTGATGCGCTCAGCCAGACCTGATTTCTGGACCAGCCCGCCGAGCTCAATAAGTTCCCGAGTTCGCTTGCGACGCTCCATGACCCAACTCCGAGTATCCGTTCGCGCCCGCAGAGCCTGAGCCCGATTCATGGAGGCGCGGACTCGACGAAGTGCGAGCGTGTTTCTCGTCGCTCTACGACGAAGCTTTTCGCCGCCCACGACCTGCTTGAAAGAAGGCGGCGCCCCGCTGACGCCACGCCTCCTTGTCCTCACTGCTCTCATTGGTCCGGACGGCTAACAGCGCGCCGGTGAGAACATCGAGCTCAAGAGCATCGGCCCCGGTCGCCACAACCAATTCACCGAGTTGCGCGATTTTCTGCGCTCGCAGCGTTTTCGCCTTCACCTCCAACGCTTGGAGTTCGGCGTCGATATCTCGTGGTTTACGCATGGGACGGCCCACACCCGACACTACAACTTGCCGTGAACCCTTAGCATGTAATTTGCCCTTTGTCGCATCCGGGAGTTTACGGTCGCAGGGCCAGTCACTTTCAACCGCTTGTTGGAAGTGCGCGCTTATACGTCGTGCCGACGTTGGTGCTGAGGATGAGGGAACGCCGGTGGCGATCTATCACTTCTCTGCGAAAGTGATCTCCCGCGCTACCGGATCGAGCGCGGTTGCTGCGGCTGCCTACCGTGCTGCATCGCGTTTGCACGACGACAGGCTGGATCGCCCTCATGACTTCACGAACAAGGCCGGGGTCATTCATTCAGAGATTCTCACGCCGGAGCAATCGCCCGACCGCTGGAAAGATCGAGAGACCCTCTGGAATGAGGTCGAGGCCGGAGAGAAGCGGAAGGATGCGCAACTCGCTCGCGAGGTGGAGTTTTCAATCCCGCGCGAAATGGATCGGGACGACGCCGTCGAACTGGCCAGATCGTTTGTCCAACGAGAGTTCGTCGATCGGGGGATGGTCGCGGATCTGAACGTCCACTGGGACACTGCTGCCGACGGCTCACCTAAGCCGCATGCCCACGTGATGCTGACTATGCGGGAAGCCGGAGAACAGGGGTTCGGACCAAAGGTCCGTGAGTGGAACGACGTCGAACTTCTGAAGCACTGGCGCGAGGCCTGGGGCGACCACGCGAACGAGCGGCTTGCGCGGCTGGATATCGACGCCCGCATCGACCACCGCTCGTTCAAGGATCAGGGGATCGAACTCGAACCCCAGGACAAGATCGGTCCAGCCGGCGCGCGCAGAGAGTATCGAGGTGAAGCGGCTGAGCGGGCCGCCGACCATCGAGAGATTGCTCGGCAGAACGGCGAAATCATCGCTGAAGATCCTCGGGTCGCGCTGGATGCGATCACCCGTCAGCAATCGACTTTCACACACCATGACATGGCGCGTTTCGCCCACCGGCACTCCGACGGAAAGGAGCAGTTCGACCAAGTCGTCAGCGCCATTCATGGCTCTCCAGATTTGGTCGCGCTGGGCCAGGATGGGGACGGTCGCGAACGGTTCACCAGTCGCCAGATGCTCGCTGTCGAGCAAAACCTGGAGCGGTCAGCGGCACGACTGTCCGAGACCAACGGCCATCGGGTTCCTGAATCCTTTGTCCAGAAGGCGGTCGAGAGCGCCAAGGTGCGCGGACTGGATATTTCGGGCGAGCAGCGGGACGCGCTCGAACATGTGACAGGCAGTGGCGACCTGGCTCTGGTTGTCGGCTACGCGGGGAGCGGCAAGAGCGCCATGCTCGGAGCTGCCCGAGAGGCATGGGAAGCGAGCGGGTTCAGAGTCCAAGGCGCGGCGCTTTCCGGTATCGCCGCAGAAAGCCTTGAGGGAGGATCTGGCATTCCGTCACGGACGATTGCCAGTCTCGAACATTCTTGGGCGCGTGGCCGGGACGGACTTTCGTCCAGCGATGTGCTCGTCGTTGACGAGGCTGGTCTGGTGGGGTCGCGACAGATGCAGCGTGTCGTCGAACACGCGGAAGCCGCCGGCGCGAAGGTCGTGATGGTGGGAGACCCGGAACAGCTTCAGGCCATCGAGGCGGGAGCAGCCTTCAGGGCACTGGCGGAACGCCACGGAGCGGCCGAAATCACCGAGGTGCGGCGCCAGCACACCGACTGGCAGCAGCAGGCGACGCGGGAATTGGCGACCGGCCGCACGAGCCATGCGATCGACCGCTACGCAGCGGCCGGGATGGTCACAGACCATGCCTCACACGCCGACGCTCAAGCCGCCGTCGTCGCTGGATGGGCGAAGACCCGCGAGAAGGAGCCGGACGCCAGTCAGATCATGCTCGCCTACAAGCGAAGCGACGTCGCCGAATTGAACACGCTGGCGAGAAGCAAGCTTCATGAAGTCGGCGCCCTTGGCCCGGACCGAGAGACCGAAACGATACGGGGAGCGAAACCGTTCGCCCCGGGCGACAGGATCATGTTCCTCCGAAACGAGAAGTCGATCGGAGTGAAGAACGGTTCGCTAGGAGATGTCGAAACCGTCGGTCCTAACAGCATGACAGTGCGACTCGACCGGGGAGGCAGGGTCTCGTTCGATCCCAAATCCTATGCCGACATCGACCATGGCTACGCCGCCACCGTTCACAAGTCTCAAGGCGTGACCGTCGATCACGCTCATGTCCTCGCTACGCCCCATATGGACCGACAAGCAGTCAATGTCGCAATGACACGGCACCGGGATGGCGTGTCCTTACACTACGGCCGAGACGCCTTCGCGACCCCGGCTCGTCTCGCAGAATCGCTCAGCCGCGACGGATCGAAGGACGTCGCTCTGGACTACCTCACGGCCTTCGCCGAACGTCACGGTGCCAGTGACGATCGAGCGGCGGGCGATCGGGGGCGCGGCCTGATCGGAGAGACGCGGTACGATTCTCACCGGTCCCTGCAGGAGCCCTCTAAGGAGAGGGAGCGGACGCGCGGCGGCAGCTATGAGCAGGACCTCTATCGCTATCGCGACCGGGATAGAGACCGCAGTCGATGAAGTTCAACCTGTTCCGGCTGTCGGGTTGCTACCCGTTCTCCGGGCGGTCGGGGCGATGGCCGTCTGACCGGGCCGCGCCCCGCTTTCGCAACGGCCAGGCCGCCTAGGGGGCCGCAGACGGCGTTAGATCTAGGCGCAACGCCTTGTCGATGCGGATGGCATCCGGCTCGTACACCCCGGCGGCGTCGGCGTAGATGCGCCAGTCGCGCACCCGGTCGGCGATCTCGTGCACAATGCCCAGCACCTTTCGGCGTTTGAAACCGCAATAGGCGCCGAACTGGGCCAGGTCCTCGACCGTGAAGCCGTCGCGCTTGCCGTTGAAGGTCATCTGATGGGTGCTGGTCCAGGGCCCCGACGGATTGTAGGCGTAGCCCACGTCGAAGGCCGGCGAGAGCCGCCAGGCCCCCGACTTGTCCATCAGGAAGGCGATGTTCTTCACATGGTCGTCCTGGTTGCGGATGAACAGGTTGAAGACTGCGCGGCGGAACTGCTGTTCGATGTCAACCGCGTCGAGGTCGAGCAGGCGGATCGTCTCGACCGCCTGCTCGTAGCTGTAGGCTCCCGCCGCATTGAAATCGAAATGCCGCAGGGCACCGAGCGACTGCATGTGCAGCTTCTGGCTGGCGGGGGTGCGGTCGAAGCGCTTGGTCATGAAGTGACTGCGGCCACCCTCGTGGTGCAGCCGGCATTCTGACATGTCGATGCCCACGTCGGCGGCCATGCGCGAGAAGGCGTATTCGATCAGCCCGAAGCCCTGTGGGTCGGCGAGCTCCTTGTCGCGGTTGTTGCTGACGCCGTCGAACTTCATCAGCCAGTAGGTGAAGCCCTCGTCGACCGGGGCCTGGCCTGATCGGAACTCGCCCGTCTTTTCGTTCCAGGCCAGGACCGCCTTGGCCCGCGCGCCGCCGGCCGAGGTGCCCACGCGAAGGATTTCCTCGAGCGTGTCCCGGTCGTCCTCGCCCGACAGGACGCCCCGCATGTTTTGACGCATCGACAGGACCTGGTTGGCCAAGTCTACTAGGGCGTCGATCTGTAGCCTGCGCGAGCGACGCGCGGCCTTCATCAGGGTGGGGTGGAACTCCAGCGCGCCCATGCCGCGAGTGCCGATGTAGCAGAGCCGTTCAACCGGGTTGAAGGACTTGGCGTCCCGGCCCTGGCGCGTCAGCCACGCATCGATCAGGGCATTGCCGTACTTGTCGGGCAGGGAGTCGGCTAGCAGGCCCGGCAGACCCTTGAAGGCGTCCCGGGGCAGTTCGGGAAAGGCGTAGGGGGCCAGGCTCGGCGGTATCACCAGCGGGGAGACCGCAATGCCGCTGGCGACAAACTCCGGGACATACTGGAAGACGGCGTAGTCGCGGTCCTCAAGCCAGCTGACCGCGCCGATATCACGGCCCCAGAGGCGAATGGTGGCGTCCGTCACTGATCATCGCTCCACGACCAAGGCGTCGGCGGTTCCTGTCCCGCGCCGCTGGCGCGCTTGCGCTCGCTGCCCGCGGCGATGCGCACCCGGTCCACCGGCCGGACGTCGGCGGGCGGGGCGAGGGCCTCCAGCCGGTCGCCCAGGCCGAGCGCTTCCAGCACCCGGATCAGGGTGTCCAGGGAGACGTTGTCTCCGTCCTCGAGCCGGCGCAGCGTGTTCAAGGCGACAGCGGCGTTGTCGGCCAGTTGGCGCTGGGTGAGGTTGCGGTTCAGCCGTTGCGCCGCCAAGCGCCCGCCGAGCTGCTCGGCGCGGGTCAGAACGGTGGCTTCGGACGTGGACATCTAAGACCCCTTATATGGGTGTTTGTCTCGATAATTGGCCTTAATCACTAATATATTGGTTCTTATGAAGAGAGAGTCAATACCAGCCTACAAGAACCCTTATATGGGCTATTAAGCCTATATCGACCCTCAATCGCCCACATACGGGCATTTATGGGATTGTCATTTAGTTGAACAGAAGGGCAGGATCCGCCGATGGATGCAGCGCGAGTTATTCGCTGACCGAGGCGACCTCGTAAAACGCATTATCGAAGCGGTTCAGCACATGCACCTCGTGGCACATGGTGAAGTTGCGCGTATATCCGCCGCGCGGCGCTGGGGCCCACTCATCCCATTTGATCGAAATCGCCTTGCCCTGGACATCCAGTGAGAGATCGCGTTGTGCCCGCAACCGGGCGAGGAGGTCGTCGGCCTCCGCTTCGCTAAACGCGCGTCCAAGGAGGGTGCGCACCATCGCGTAGAATGCGTCGTCTGACGCCGCAGTGTCGTTCATATAATCGGCGCTTAGGATGAGGCTGATCTTCGTGGCGGCCCGTTCTACGCCTGAGAGATAGTACGACACTCGGTCAGGAAGCGGCCGATCAAAGAGCTTCACGGACGCCGCTTCGGCCCGCCATTCATCGAATGCCGCGTGCCAGTCATTGGCGACGATGCCGTGCCCTCCGAGAAACTCGCCGGCGTCGTAAGGGGACCAGCCTTCGCCCTCCGCCAAGCGAGGCGGATTCTTCTCGACCGACTTGAGGCGCTTGATCTCGCGAATGGCCGCATCGACACCCTTGCGGTCGGCAATGTCGTTCAACGTCATGCTGCGGGTGAGACGCTTCGAGGCGTTGCTGTCCAGACCGAAGGCGAGGATCGCCTTGCGTTCGGCATAGCGGGCCAGCGCTTCGTCCTTTGTCCTGATGCGCAGCGAGGTGAACGTCGTCTCGTGCGCCATCATCGCCGCCAGCACGTAGAGGAAGGGCACGTAGAGCAGTGTGAGCAAAATCGGGTCGCCGAACTCACGCAGCGAATTCAGCGTCGCGAACTCGGAAAAGTTGGCGGCGATGTGCCAGAGGCTCCCCGCGAGGATGATCCAGCCGGCGGTGTTTTGAAGACTCGTGAGCGGCTTGATGATGATCGAGGCATTGGGCTGACTGGGCGCCACCGCCAGCAGCAGGGCGATCAGCGTGAGCACCGGCAGCATGATGAGCTCAACCCAGAGCGCGAAGCTGCCGAACTCGGCGATGAAAAGGATCACGGCTGTCCAGTTGACGGCGTCCCGCAGGAGCTTTCGAAAAGCGCCGCGCTCGCCCGCCATCCGATGCGCCTGAAACATCGTGGTGCAGGCGAAGGTCATCCACCACACCAGCGTCGTTTTCAGGTTGGGCCAATCCCAGAGATGGACCACTGCTAGCAGAGCGACGCTCGCGACGACGTACAGCGTCATGGCGACAAACACCGCAAGAATCTTCGGCGCGAAGAAGGCACGAAACAGCGGCCCAACCGAGCGGCGGGTTACAATCGCCGCCCAAGCAAAGAAGGCCGTCGTGTATCCGAGGGCAGCGATTTCTCGGTTGCTTAGATCGAAGCCGAAGTCACCCGGATCGAAAGGAAGGAAGTCGAACATTCCGTGAAGCTTAGCGTGATCATCGGCCCCCTGGTAAGCCCGGTCCATGAGCGGCTTCGGGGAGTGAACGTCTGGCACGGGCCCGCCCACGTTCAACCCAACTCGCTTCCTTCGCCTGCGGCTCTGTGCAGCTCCGTTCCCTGGCGGGCGCTTCGCGGGGTTTGATCGCGGGCTTCATGGCCCGCGCCGGCCTCTCCCCATGAAGCCGCGGAATGGTCCGCGGCATCCAGAAGGAGACCGCCATGACCACTCAATCGCTTCCTCTCGGCCGCAAGCCGACCCACCGCCTCTTCCGCGTCGTCGGCGATGGCGAAAGCTCGATCTGGACCCCCATCGGCGCAGCTTGGCCGAACAAGGACGGCCAAGGGTTCAGCATCAACTGCGAAGCTATGCCGCTTTCGGGTCGCATCGTGATGCGCGCCATCACCGAACGTCCGGTGGCGGAATGACCGCCGAGCGCAGCATCGAGGTTCACGCCCTGCATTGGCGAGGCGTGGACATCGAGATCACCTTTGAGCGCGACTGGCTCAGCATCGCACGGGAGCATGATCTGGCGGCGTCGCATCTAACTGTCACCGCCCTCCAGCCGAAGCGCGCCCGCCTCCCGATCACCGAGACCGGCTACCGCTCGCACTTCCTCCACTTCGAGGATGTCGATCAGGCCGGTGGCCCTGCCACCTATGTCGAGGCCTGGCTCGACCAAATGGCACAGTCGCGCGAATGGATCGACTACGAGGAATCCAGCCGTCAGCTATCCCTCTTTTGAGGGATCGTTGGCCTTGCCAACTCCAATCAAGGGTCGATGGCTTTCCGGCCCCGATTTGCTAGAATTTCGCATCATGCATGCCGCCTTCCTCTTCGATACCGATGACGACAAGTACGAAGGCAACTACTATTGGGCCGTCCGGGATTTGATCTTCAAGACCGGCATCATTCAGGCGTCCGGTCGTCACATGAAGATGTCCGTAGGGGACGTCGCCTGGCACGTCGGTGGCCGCGATCCTTCACGGCGGATGGCTGCGCTGGAGGCCGTGTACTTCCAGCCCGAGGCTGCCTTCATTTACGAAGACCGCCTACGCGGCACATTCGGCAAGGCGGAGGTTTTCGCGGTCGTGTTCGAGAATATGACGCGTGAAATCGCTTTGGAGCTTCACCGCGCGCTGACGCCCGACAAACGCTATCTCGGCTTCAAAGAAGCCGTCTTGGAATTCGGCCCGCACCTAGTGGTCTACCGGAACTTGGTCGGCACGGAGTACCGCCTCCAAGGGAGTTACTGCCGCGTCTTCTATTCGATGTCCGAGGAGGATTCGAAGGATCACTATGCCTTGGAGGCGATGCGCGAACTCGGCTTTGACGACGTCGATTGGGAGGACAGCGGCGCGCGGAAAACCATTTTTGACGACTACGACACCCCTGAACACTTCGAACAGGTCGCAGCATTTCGCGCGCTAGCGACACCGTATCTCCCCGATGGAGAAGATGGAGCGTTCGAGTTGGCTATGATCCTAGAAGATCTCAATCCGCGCCTGTTCAATGCACTTGGCGCTGCCGTCCGTACACTCTCGATCGCCAGGAACGAAGAGGATGTCGCACAGGTTGCCGTTTCGGGCCGGCGCTACATGGAGGCGCTGACAGACGCGCTCTTTCCGCCGCGCGCCGAGCATCACAACGGCCGCAAGGTTGGGCAGGCCGAATATAAGAATCGCCTCTGGGCGTACATCGAGATGAATGTCCCGCCCGGGGATGAGCGTTTGACGCTGCTTGGCAAGGAAGGAGACAGGCTATCCGATGAGCTCAACGGCGGGCTTCATGGCGAGCGCCCTAGCGAACGCATTGAGCAAGCGTTGGCCGATGCGGCCGTCCTCACAGCAACGCTTCTAGCGTTGAATCCGATTGCGGCTCGCAAGCCGTATCTCGGCTTCGAAAAGCGCATCATCACATTCTTCAAAGATGGCATTGCGCGGCGCGATGCCGAGGCTGCCTCATCCGTTTGACTGCCAGTGGCGAATTGAAACTCAGGGCCTAGAATCGCGCGCCTCTCGGGGCCGCGACTTTTAGGGCAAGTTAGCGCATGGATTAGCGCACTAGAGAATCAATGCACAATATACCGTTATATAACATTTACTTACTTTAGATTTCACCAGACTCAAAAAGCGGTTTCTCTCTCCTGCGTCAGCCCGCCGCAAGTCAGTGGTTTTTCCTCTGATAGAGCCGAAGGTTCGGGACTCGGCATTCTCGCCACTCGCAAACGGTTGAAACCAGCCTAGGTGCGCGATAGGAGCAGAGCGCGCTGACGCCTGTGCGGGTGTGGTGGAATTGGTAGACGCGCTGGATTCAAAATCCAGTTCCGAGAGGAGTGCCGGTTCGACCCCGGCCACCCGCACCACGACCCTTCTCTACGATATCGCTTTCGCGACAAGTGGGGACATCGGCCCACCGCCCCAAAGCGGGCTTCAGCCTTGAGTCTAGGCCCGATCCTCGCTCAGTGTGGACGTGGGACGCGCGTCGGAATCGGCGAGCACCAGCCGCCCGAACTGATGGAATGAGTCGGTGGTGTCGGCTTGCATGATGATTTTGCCCTCCCAGATGCCCAGTCCGATCCCGGCCCGGTTCGCCAGATCCACCAAGCGAACCGGATCGGCGTCCTCAAGGTAGAGCCGGATCAGCGGAGATGGAAACACATGCGGGGACCCGAACTCGCCGCCGTTGCAGCTGAGCACCGGACGGGCTCCTAGGGTCACTAGGGCGACGCAGGCGGCCCCTACGCCGAGGTCTAGGTGCCAAAGGGCGGCGCGCTCATCATCCATTGGGAGGCCATCTCTGTAGGCGTCTTCGGCGCGGGCTTGGTCAGATGAGGACCGAACCCGCCGCAAGGCCTCCGCCTCGATGGCAACCGCCTCTCGCAGATCGTCAATGTCGCAGGCCTGGAGATCCTGATATTCGCCGTTGCCACCGAGCCCATCATCGTCGGCCGCGTCCAGTTCGGCTTCGGTAAGGACGGCGAGCTGCGACCGGTCGAGCGGCGTGTTCTGGACCGGAACGGGCGGGGCGGCAGGGCCGACGATGCGACTCATGGTCGTTCAGGGTACGATCGGTATCCCGCACGTCGCCAGTGAACAAAATAAGAACTAGACGACCGTCAGCGCCGGCGCCAGATTGGCGCCATGAATCAGTCAGCCATCCCGCTTGATCGCATCAACCTGCGCCTCGCGCCCGAGACATTCGATGAGATTGATCGCGCGCGGGTGGCGCGGCCGGGTCATGTGTCTCGTAATACCTGGGTAACCGAAGCAGTGCAGGAAAAGCTCGCACGCGAGGGCTGCAGCCCGGAACTGAGCGAGGCCCGCCGTCATGGCTAGCTTTTACGAGTTCTTCGCGGGCGGCGGCATGGCGCGGGCCGGCCTCGGCGCAGACTGGACCTGCCTGTTCGCCAACGACTTCGACGCGAAAAAGGGCTTCGCCTATCAAGCCAATTGGGGCACCGGGGGCGAACTGGCCGTCGGCGATATACGGAGCCTGAAGGTCGCTGACCTTCCGGGACGGCCGGACCTCGTCTGGGGCAGCTTCCCTTGTCAGGACCTGTCGCTGGCTGGCGTTGGGGCCGGGCTGGAAGGCGAGCGCTCGGGCACCTTCTATCCCTTCTGGAACGTCGTCGAGGGGCTCATCCGGGACCGACGCGCGCCGCGCATGGTCGCCGTCGAGAACGTCTGCGGCGCCCTCACCTCCCACGGCGGCAAGGATTTTGAGGCCATCTGCCGGACCTTCGCCGAGGGCCGTTACCGCTATGGCGCCCTAGTCATCAACGCTGAGCTTTTTGTCCCCCAGTCTCGGCCCCGCCTATTCGTCGTCGGCGTCCATCAGGAGGTGGAGATTCCGGCAGAACTGCTTTCGCCGGAGCCCATTGATCCCTTCCACACCCGCGCCCTGCGCCGGGCGGTCGCTGCCTTGCCGGAGGCGGTGACGGGCTCGATGGTCTGGTGGAACCTTCCCACCCCCGAACGTCGAACAGAGACCTTCGCCGACCTGATCGAGGATGATCCCGAGAACGTTGATTGGCACACCCAGCTTGAGACCAAACGCCTGCTCGACATGATGTCGCCCGTCAACGAAGCCAAGGTGGCCGCAGCCCGGCGGGCGGGCCGCCGCATGGTCGGCGGGGTGTATCGTCGTACTAGACCTGATGCCTCCGGCACCAAGGTGCAGCGGGCAGAGGTTCGGTTTGATGACATCGCCGGCTGCCTGCGCACACCCGCGGGCGGGTCCAGCCGGCAGATCATCCTCGTCGTCGACGGCAACCGAATCCGTTCGCGCCTGATCTCGGCCCGAGAGACAGCCCGGCTTATGGGCCTGCCGGACGCCTACGCCCTACCGCGCAAATACAACGAGGCCTATCACTTGACCGGCGACGGCGTGGCCGTGCCGGTCGTCCGCCACCTTGCCCGGCACATATTCGAACCGGTCATCAGCGTGACGGCGTCCGAAATCGTCAAGGCCGCCTGAGGCCGATGACGACGGGGGCGCGGTCGCGCGACGAAACCCACCTGCCTCCCTTCGAGACGGAGGATCTTCGCCGCCTGCTCACCGCCTTCCTGGATGAGCCGTTCGACGACGGAGCCGGCGGGCAGATGCGGGTCGGCAATTACCGGTGGGGCGTCTACGCCTTCTTCGACTACGACGGCGAGCCGATCTACGTCGGGCAGACAAACGAGAAGCTGCGGACTCGGATCCGCCGCCATTTGACCAACCAACGGACGGACGCGGTAGCGATGTCGGTCCTTGATCCCTTCGAGGTCCACGACATCGAGGTCTGGCCGCTTCCGCAGCTCGAAGGCGTCAACAGCCGGGATCCGGATGCCCGCGTGGTCCTGAATGCCCTAGAGCGGCTGATCACCCAGCAGGCGGTGGCCGGGTCGACGTTTAAGGCCATTCTCAACGAGAAGGACCCGCCTCCGGGCGCGCTGGTGGTGGAAGCGCCCCGCTCGGCGCGCGGCACGATCGTGTCGGACCGCGTATTCGAACTGCGCAGTCACCCGGATTTTCGGATCGCGCGTCGCGCCCTGATTATTTCCCGCCTCGCGCAGGTCATCTCGGAGCGGAAGGTCCAGGGTGGTCTCCGACGGGTTCTGCAGACCCAGGCGCGGCGTCTCGAATGGTTGGCCCAACGTCGCTACGAAGCGCTCGGTGGGGCGGTCTCAGTAGAAATTGAGGACGATGACGGCACAGGGAGTTGAGGGTTGCGGGGCACCAACCAACGATCAACCGATCGCCGCCGGTGTCAGACGCGTGCGTAACGATAGCGGCCCTTGATATTCGCAGAAAGGAACTGTCCCTTCGACGCGGCCGCTCTCATCTGCTGAAAAACATTTGCCGGTAGATCATAGTATTCGTATCGCGAGCCATTCTTGAACTCGACCGAAAGCACCTTTCGGGCCTCATCGTAGGCCATCCTCGAAATCGTGCTGCTGTCGACGGCTATCCAATTCATGGGTCATCCTTCCTGGATCGGCCCATCGCCCTCGACGAAGACGTATCGGCTCGTTTGCGATCGCCACTGCCGCAGGACAATGGCGTATTTCTCGGCGATGGGCGGAATGGTCCAGCCGCCCTCCTGTTCGTAGCCATCTCCTTGAGCGTCGCCGCGAACAACTACCGTGGGATCGGCGCTATTCGGGCGGCTCTCACGCGACATGGAGTCAATCATCGCCCGGATGGGCAAGCTTACCGCTTCCCCAACGACAATCGCTTCGCCAGTTCGCAGGACCGGCAACATGTCGAACAGTCCCTTGAGATTGTCTGTCGCCGCGCCAGACACTTGGCTGCGGTCGACATCGTTCGCCAAACGCATGGCGAATATGGTCCCGCACTGGGAGAGAATGGTGGTGTCGATTTCCGAAGGCCTCTGGCTCACCAGCATCATGCCGACGCCGTATTTGCGACCTTCCTTGGCGATGCGCTTCACTGTTTCCGAGGCCAGACCCTCGCGTCCCTTGCTCAGATAGGTGTGTGCTTCCTCAAGTACGCACAGCAGAGGTCGTTCCTTGCCTCCCTCAGGCAGGCTGTTGGCCCAGAAAAGCGCATCATAGACGATCCTCAGCACCGCCCCCACGAGGTCATTCAAAATGGAGGATGGGACGCCCGACAAGTCCAGGATCGTGAGCGGCTTTGCGTTGCCGAGCCATCGATCCAGCAGGGTGTCGAGATCGGCCTGCACCGCGCCAGCCAAGTTTGGGCGCCACTTGTCCGGATTGAACAGAAACTGAAGTTGAGGGTCCCGAAGGCGGGATCCCAAGATGCCCACTTCCCGCCTGATATTGATCGGATCCGGTCCCCACTGAACGCGTTCGACGGCGGGACCGGTCGTCTTCACCATTCTGTAGAGTGGCGGAATGACCTGTTCGGCGTCACCGGGCTGCACGGGAGCGCCGGCCGGATCCAAAACATAAGCCGGATGAACGACGTCGGCCGCGCCGCCCGGATCGGGCACGACAGTCTGATACTCTCGACAGTGCAGGTCGAACCACAGTTGGTGGATCGAGAACGGGATCGGGGTATCGGCACTTATGCGCTCTCTGGTCAGGCCTGGGACAGGGTTTGCGTCGAACGTGACCCGTTTCCGGTCCGCGATCATGTCGCCCACAACCGCCTTGTGGTCGTCGGTCAGCGATCCAAACGTCAGCCTGGTCAGTTCGTCGAAACTCAGTGCCCAATACGGAACCCTCAGCGGAAGCTCGCCTCGGTCGAGATAAGGCTCAATCCTCAGCACAGTCGCGACTGACTGAAGCGCTTGGCCGTACTCGCCATGCACATCGAACAGCAGGATGCGTGACGAAGGATAGGCGTTTACGTCCGAGAGGGCCTTAAGGATTGCGGCGACCGTGGTCGACTTCCCAGCCCCGGTCGTTCCGACTACCGCGGAGTGCCGGGTCACAAGCTTGTTGATATTCACGAGTGCCGGGATGGAGTCCGCGCTCGCCAAGTGTCCGATGCGGACGAAATCGATCGGATCGCCCGGACCGTAAATATCTCTGAGATCGGCCTCGGTAACGATGTGAACCGCATCATTGATGGTGGGATGCTGTGAGACACCACGCTCGAAACGTCCTTCCCGCCCCCGTTCACCGACCAGTTGGACCCTCAGCCATTGATTACTCTCGGGCCCAGGCGCGCCTTCTCTCACTGGGGCGGCACCAGCCCCGACCTGTGACACGAGGCCGAAAAGACTCGTGTACCCTAGCGGAATCCGCACGAAACTACCGACCTGACCAATGCGGTAGGCTTCGCCGTTGTGAAAGCTGAGGCCCGTCACCGTGTCTGTCACCAAGGCAACGCTGATTGATGTCCCTGAAACGTCTTGGACCGATCCGATGAGGGTCGAACTAGCTTTCATCAGCAAGTCCCGGCTCGGCTTCTCGATTGGAGAGCTGCGAGGCGAGCAGCGCTCCAAAGGCGGCGAAATCTCCTAGCAGCCATTTGCACTGTCCGTCCGGAGCCGCGGAACGCCCCGGAAGCGCGTCTCGGGTCACGGCGATCTCATAGGCCGGATTGTTGTCCTTGTGGTCACAACACCAAGCCCGCTCGACGGTACCAATCACGCCACCGTCGGCGGCCATGACAGTCAGATTGGCGTATCGCCGCGCGAGCTTGACCGCATCGGGTGCCGAGGCGAGATCGCCGTAGATCAACGCTAGACACGAGGCGTTCGGATTACCGGCGAGACCTTGGGCCAGATAGGCGTTGATGTGCTCGTCGACGAAGGAGTAGCCGCAGGTGACGACCACGCTTTGATGAGCGCGCAGGAAGACTCGCAGCCGGTCCAACATCGCGAGATACGGCATTTGCCGGCTCTGGTCATACTTGAGGTGAGACGGGTAGATCAGCAGTTGCTCGCCATCTACCTTGTCCCGACTACGCCGCACCTGATCGGTCTTGGTGAGCCACCAATTGATTGAGCCATGCATCTTCCACAGTCGCGCCCAACGGGCAGGAAGATCGTCCTCCACCATGGACTCGAGATCCAGGAAGGCGCTGGCTGCGCCGACGAAGCCGTCGAAATAGGGAACGCCCCGGTTCTCCAGCGCTTGCTCCATTAGTTCGTCATAGTTGGTCGTGAAGATCTCGACCGGATGCTCTCGGTAAATCGACTGAATCCAGCTCGCGAGCGTGTGGTACGGCGTGCCTTCGGTCGGGAGAGATTTAGACACCGCCGAACGTACTGTCGTGCAGGCCCCTTCGTCGAACGCCTTCAGCTGGGCCTTGCTGAATCCGTCGACGCCAGACTCGCCGCACAGCGACAAAAGCGTCCTCGCATGACTGAGCAAATCCTCAATCGTCGGTGCCGGGATCTCGCGGCCCTCGACTCGTTCCCATAGGCCGGTCGCCACGGCTTTCGTGCTTCCATCGGCGAGCAACGACGCCTTCACCAGCTGAGTGAGACCGGCGATGTCAGGGATCAGAGCAGCACCGTTCTCTCGAATGGAAAGGGGGCAACCCGCACCGAGGAGGAATGCGATCCGCATCCGCCCAGGCGAGAGACGCTGCAGTATATCTGTCACCCTCCGATAAGGGTCATGCGACGGCAAGCTGTTCGCCGCGCCATTAGTCGCATCTGCCATCTTCGCTTGCCGCCCCTAACTGGAAACTTGCGACTCTAAACGAGTTCCCAGGCAAGCGCCCCTACCGTGCAGCTTGGACCATGCCCACCTACACTGCAAGCTCGGGTTGCAAGCGGTAGGCTTTGATATTGCGGCTATAGACTGTTCTTCCGACCCTCTGCATGCGTCCCGCTGCGACCCGGCTAATCCACATGGCCCACACCCCGAGAGCAGACGCTGAGAACCGCCGCTTTGAGTCACGAACTGACCTGCCGTGCCGGCGCTCTGAAATGTCCGCCTCTGACCCCTTTGCCGACTCAAAAATAATCGCCCTCGGTCGATACAAGAACCTTCGTTCGGCGCTGACTCTTCTCGGACGATGAGAAGGTCCGACTCTATGCAATCGCGATTGCCGCCGACGGAGCGCTGCATATGCGAGCGAACGACTAGAAGGTGCGTGATGGCACGCATCTTATTTCAGTGCGCAAACATGCCAGAGGCTGTGTAAGCGCGGGGTGCCCCGGACGCTTATGGTTGAGCGTCGCCGTTAGCCAAGCTGCGACGGACGCAGGTCGCGATCAGCATAACGCTCAGCGGGTAAGCAGCAGCTCTAGGCTCGCTAGAAATTGCATGACATGCATACGCCGTCTTGGAGAAGTGCTTTCGATGAGTTCTCCCAGTCGCTCCAGTTGCTTGCTGGCGTCATTGGGCGGCTCCTGCTGAAGCCAAGCGGCGAGTGCTGTTGATGTCTTTCGGCCGGGGGAAAGGCCCCCAGACAGCACCCGGCTCATGTGTGGCTGCGAGAGCCCACAGGCGCGTGCGACGTCATTTTGGCTCAACCCCAGCTCTTTCATCCGGCGCTTCACAGCGTCCATATCGACCATATTGTTGTTGACCGGGAGCCATGTATTGCATAGAAATTATATGCATTACATGAGGTCGCGAACCTTGCAACAGATCATTGGCGGCTCCGACGGCGAGTATCGCTTTCTGGAAATCCCGGACCCTGATGCTTGGGTTATGCCTGGAGTGCGATGGGGTGCCTTCGAACACGCTCTAACGCCGGCGTTCTGGGTCAGTCAGGCGTGGCAGGAAGGCGAGCCGGAAGAGGGGTTCCAGCTGTGCAGCACCCTCATCGAGGAGGTTGTGACCTGCCTTCTCGGTGGTCATGGCGCTCCTGCGGAGGTCGGACTGGCCGCGTCTCGACGAGTGATTGAGGCTCTCCGCTTCAATCCGGCGGGTCCCCACGATTTTAGCTGGGCAGAGGAACTTTTGAAGGAGCCGTTGACCGTTCGTGGGCGTCAAGTCCGCTATCGGTTTGCATCTCAGCGCGCAAAATACCTTGCAGGTACGCTCGCGGGCCTAACCCACATCAATGAAAATGGCCTGGACGATCTGGGTCTCCGAGAAGCGTTGTGCGCTCTGCCCGGCATCGGACCAAAGACTGCTTCGTGGATCGTTCGCAACCGAAGGGGGAGCAACGAGGTCGCGATCCTCGACGTCCATATCGTCCGCGCCTGCGTGCACATGGGTGTCTTTCCGGAGGGAGCTGACCCGGCTCGACACTATTTCGACCTCGAGCGACGCTTCCTTGAATTCTGCGCAGGGACGAATGCGAAGGCCTCTCTTATCGACGCGGTGATGTGGGCGATCATGCGCCAACTGGACCGTTCACTGATGCGGCTTCTGATTGACCCCGGAACGCCGATAGCCGAACGTCTGCCCCTTCTTCAATGGGGCGAGGCGCAATGTCAGGTAGTGGCGGAACACGGGACGATTCGAGAGACTACGGGTCGGGAAAGTCGGGGGGCCAAGCGGGAGGCGCTGGCGGCGGCGAGGATCCATGCCTGATCACGCTTCGCGGGCCAATCAATAGCCCGCAAGCCGCAGCGCTGACAGGCGTGGTTGCGGGCGATACTCTGCTTGTCGAAGTCGACAAGACCGGGGTCGCACCGGTGCTCGTCGTAAAGACGCTGGCCGGCGCTCGTGCGGGATCGCTGACCATGTCGGGCTATCTGGCGATGATCGGCTGCATTGATCGCGGGCACAATTACGAAGCTACGGTCATGACGATCGCTGGCGCGATCTATGACGTGCGCGTGACCCGTATATGAGCGGCTTCACGATTGTTGGTGGCGTTTATCGAGAACGCTGCGTCCAGCCCCTGTGGGACTACATTTACGGTTCTGCTGGCCGGGCATTGGCCGCTACGTCGCAGCTAGCTCCCGGCGCGCGACTCGTTTCATACGTCGATGAGGTCACCACACCGGCCGCTCAGATACTGGCATCGGAAAACGGCGGAACGTTTGAGGCGCATGAGACTCATCGCAGCATCTGCTTTGACTACCTCCATCCGCTCGCAACGCCCAGGATCACTCCTCCGCCGGGATCCGCCTCGAACGCGGCAATCGTCGTCACAGATGACGTCGTCCTCCGGTACGGGATGCTGGAAGGCGACTCGATCGTTCACGCCAGGAAAGCGATCTACGACCCCCAATCATCTTTCGGCGCGAAGCGGTTCGAGGAAAATGGATCAACGGCTGATCGCTTGGCGGTCGTTCTGAATCAAACAGAAGCCCGGTCAATGACCGGTGAGCGCGATGCGAAGGCTGCAGCGGTCTCGCTGCTATCGAGCGGCGTGGAAGTCGTCGTCCTGAAAATGGGGCCCCAGGGCGCGCTGGTGGTAACAGCGGGGCGCGAGCAACTGGTGCCACTCTATAAGTCCAACACTGTCTTCAAGATTGGATCGGGCGACGTGTTTTCGTCCACCTTCGCGGCGTTGTGGGGTGTTCAGGGGTACGACCCGGTGGAAGCCGCAGACATCGCGTCCAGAGCGACGGCTTACTACTGCCAAGAACGTACCCTTCCGCCGCCTTCACCTGAGGCATTAAAGGAGCTGGAATTTCAGCCCGTCAGCCCCGGCACCGGCACGATCTACCTCGCCGGTCCCTTCTTCGATATCGGTCAACGATGGTTGGTCGAGGAAACGCACGATCTTCTGCGCGAGATGGGTGCGGACGTGTTTTCTCCAGTGCATGCCGTCGGGCCTGGGCCGGCTCACATCGTGGCACCGGAGGATATCGCCGGACTTGAGGCCTCCGATGTGGTGTTTGCGATCCTGAACGGCATGGACCCCGGAACCATCTTCGAGGTCGGCTACGCCATAAAGAAGGATATTCCCGTCGTGGGTCTCGCTCAGAACGTTCGCCCTGAGGATTTGAAGATGATGGCCGGAACGGGCTGTGAGATTCAGGACGACTTCGCGTCTGCGATCTACCGCGCCATTTGGTCTCTGCCGGCCTGATGGCAGCGCTCCTGCTCTCCGGAGGTATGGATTCCGTCAGCATCGCCTGGTGGAAACGCCCATCGGTCTCAATTTTCGTTGATTACGGACAGAAGCCAGCACGGGCCGAAGAGGGAGCCGGTCGCGCGGCGGCCGAGGTCATGGGGCTGCGCTACGAAGTGGTCCGCGCCGATTGTTCAGCACTAGGGTCCGGCGATCTAGCCGGGCGTCCCGCAGCAGCCGTTGCGCCGGCAAGCGAATGGTGGCCGTACCGAAACCAGCTCATTCTAACGATTGCGGGGACGGCGGCTCTTCAGTTGGGCGAAACAGAGCTGATGATTGGCGCCCTGCGGACGGACGGGCACCACGCGGATGGCCGACCGGAATTCATCCAGAAAATATCTGCATTGATGGAGATGCAGGAGGGAGGACTCTCCGTAACGGCCCCCGCCGTCGATCTATCAGCCCCTGAGCTGGTTGATATTTCCCAGATACCGCAAAGCGTACTCGCTTGGGCTCACTCGTGTCACACCGGCAACCTCGCGTGTGGGCAATGCCGGGGATGCGTCAAACACTTCGAGACTTGGAAAGCACTTGGTTGGACCCCGCATTAAGGAGCCTTTTCCTCGCCCGATAGCGGGTTGGGTGCCGTTCGTTTGGCCTGTTGAAGCGGGTGAACCGCTGGCGGCGGTATGGCAGGGCGACGGTAGATCTTTCGCGGATGTGGCTTGGTCTCGGCGCTCCAGGTTAGGTGCCGGCGTGACTCTAGCCGCTACCGGCAATCTGCTGCACCACCTAGCGCGCGACTTGAATCCTCCCCGCGTAGGGCGTGCTGGTCTTCCGATTCATGAGCGGATCGCCCCTTCGGCCGGAGGACTGCATCCGTGTAGTTTTGTCTGTGTGAGCAATGTGGAAGGGCGCGTCCTGCTCTATGATCCGATTTCTCACGCGTTCCGCCCCTTCAAAGGGGACCAGCAACGGCTTACGGACATCAATCGCTGCGATGTCGAACAGATTCTTGGCTCGGCTCCGGGCGTGACTGTCAGGATCGTCGCCGACGTCTCGTTGGTCGGTGCCGCCTATGAGAACCCCGAAACGCTCATTCTCCGTGATGCTGGCGCACTGTTGCCGGTGGCTGGAATGCTAGCGGAATGGCTGGGCCTATTGGTTTGTCCCCTCGGCTTCCTGGGTTCAAGCTTCATGGATCAGCTCGGCTTACCGCGCGAAAGGTTCATGGCCGTAGGTGGTTTTCAGCTTTCTTCGAACGACTGTGCGTCCCGCTGATATGGGAGCAGCCCCTTCGCAGGACCGCCCGATCACGCTTGCTGCTGGCGCGTTCGGGACGTCGGGAACCCCTGCGGCTGGCGCTTCCGGAAGTTCCGCTTTCGCAGGTGCGCCCTCGGCACACCTACCCCGAGCGGGGAGCGTCCAGGCCTCTAAGTCCTCCCGAGTATAGAGGACCGTGCCGCCTGCTCGGCGGAACGCCGGCCCTGTGCCTTGGCTGCGATGCTTCTCCAGCGTCCTTGGAGAGATGCGCAGGAGCGCCGCGGCCTCGGGGGTCCGCAGGAAGTGGACGGTCTCAGACAGGCGATCGGACACGGGCTGGCGCTCCTGCATCCATAACCTGCCTGAACCGCACCACTCGTGAGACCGGCGCCTCTCCCACCGCATGATTCCGGAGCCGCGATGAACTGATCGCCGTGACCGGCGACCCAACTCAAGTCGATTTGTCTGACAATGCCGGCGCAAAGCCTATCCTGCCCTAGACAGTCACGAGCCTTGCCAGCCGCCTATTTCTAGCTCTGGAGATCAGGGGATTCCGACGGCACCTAGGGCTGCGCTGGACGAGCTGGCTGCAGCTTTCCGAGAAGCTCAGCTGTCGACTGAAGGGTCTCTGAGGGAAGCCAACCGGGCCTCACAAAGAGCGATCACCCGGCTTTGCAGCAGTTCGATCCGCTCTCGCGTCCAAGCCAGCTCCTCGGCGTTGACCCTATAGCTTCGAGAGTAGCGCGCCTTGACGTAGGCTTGGCGCAGAAGCTCGAAGCACCGCTTCTGGAACTTCGCTTCCGTCGGCCAAATTTCCGCCAGCGACGGCTCGATCTGCTCGGCGAGATTTCTTAGGCGGACGAGGTTGTGGCTCTTGGGCGTGTACAGCGTCCGCACCAACAGCAGACCGTTGTAGAGGTGCTCGGCGGCTTGGTGCAGCTCAAATGCCGCCTCGTTGGTAAAGCCACGGCTAACAGCGAAAGCAGCTAGCTCTAGGCGACGCGATGCCGGAGGTATCCAGTCTTCATAGTGCGCCCCGGCCTCGGCCAGCGCGGCTTCTCGCTCCAAGGGCTGCGGCTCAGCAAATGCCGGAGCACTCTCCGCCTCATAGATCACGACGCCGTCGTTCAGGATGTCGACGAAGAACGGCCGGCCTCTCCCAAGCGCGTCATCGACCTCGGCCTGGCTATGGACGATGAAGCTGACCGGCGTACGCAACCGCTTGCCCGCCGACAACTCCGCCAGCAGCTTCCTCTCTGCCCCATCCCAGTACTCCAGCACGTCGGTGTGCGCCTCGTCCGCCACCACCACCAAGAGGTCGTAGTCGGAGAAATACCGCCCCACCGGATCCTCGACCCAGTCACCGCGCGCATAGCTCCCGTAGAGGACAATCCGCAGGATACGGCCGTTTTTCAGGCGCTCGGCCTGACGCGTCGAGATCGCTTCGTCGAAGCTGGTTCTCAGCAGCTCGACGACGAAGGCCAGCTCTGCCCGCTTGCCTGCCGGAAGATGATCGAGCGAACGCGCCATGCCCTTGGTCTGGCTCCTGCGGCGCCGCTTGGCAATCCGCTGCTCCTCGAAAGAGGCTCGGTGATAGTCACGCCGGATCATCCCCGGAGTCTCCCGCATCATAGCCCAACACGCAACGGCGGCGCGCTCCGCACACCCCGCGCAATCGCCATGGCGGCCCTATGCCGGACCGGCGGCGGCGCGTCAGGGGTGAGCGCGCCGCGCTCATCGCGCAGCGACGGCGAAGCCGCCCTTGAAGCGACGCCGGCGGTCTGGCCCACTCTCACCCCAGGCGAGGCCGCGCGGCCGACCACCCCAACTTCGATCCAGCTCCCGGTCTCCACATGCCCCTTCTCTCGCGCCAGGCGCTTTACGATCTTGTCTGGAAAGAGCCGGTCCGCACGGTCGCCGCATCGCTCGGCCTCTCGGACGTGGGCCTCAAGAAGCACTGCGTGGCGGCCAACATCCCGGTGCCCGACCGCGGCTACTGGGCCAAGCTGAACGCCGGCAAGCCTGTGGTGCACGTCAGCCTCCCCCAGCGCGCGCCCGGAAAGGCGGCGTTCATTCAGATCGGCGCTCCGGCCCGACACTGGCCTTACGACCCAGCGGCGGAACTGGCCGAGCCCCTCCCCGAGGCTCCGACGTTCGAGGAACCGCTGGAAGACGTCCACGGGAGGATTATCAAACAGGTCGGCAAGGTCCCGCGCGTGCGGGACCTCTCGTCACCGACGGCTGTCGTACGCAAACTGATCGAGGCCGACACGAAGCGACGCATCAAATACCAGGCCTCCAGCTTCGGTTGGGATCCTCCGCTCTTTGACTCGCCTTTCGAGCAGCGCCGGCTGCGAGTGCTGGATGCCCTTGCCAGCGGATTGTCGCGTCAAGGCGCGAAGATGGATGTCACGGGAAAGACGGGCCGCGATCTCCGTGTGAAGATCGGCGATCAATGGTTGGCGTTCAGCCTGGACCACCCGACAGCCAAACCGGACCGCTGGGGTGAACATCAGGTCCAGGCCGGTCCGGTCGGACCTCTGAAGTTTGAACTGAAGCCGCGTTGGGACGAGGACGTGCCCCGTCGGGTGTGGGCTGACGAAGAGGGCAGCAAGCTTGAAGACCAGCTGACTGAGATCGTCGCCGCCGCTCTGCTGACCGGTGAAGCGGAGTATCGCAACCTCGCGCGATCTCAACACGCCTGGGCGATCCAACGACGCGCCCAGAACGAAGCCGAGATCATCAAGCGGCGTACCGAAGCCGAGAAACAGGAACGCGAACGTCTGGAACGTGAGGCTCAGGAGCGCAGGGATCTGTTGTTCTCACAGGCGCACGCGTGGCGCACCGCCATGGATATAAGAGGCTTTGTAAGCGCCGTTCTGGAACAAAGTGCGTTGGATGGCTCCGGTTCGCACAAGGATTGGAGCGATTGGGCGTTAAGCGAAGCGGACCGTCTGGACCCGGTTAAGCAGGACGTACTTCGCGCTCCCGAGGGATTTTAACGCGTTAAATTTTAGCGACGCTATTTATGGCCGGAAAATCGCCGGGAGGCATTTTCCTAACGCCGACTCGGTTTGCGATTAAATGAGCAAAGCGCCGTAGCGTCGGATTTTACGACATTCGTAGAGCGATCTTTGAGCCAGCTTTTAAATAGCCAATCGCTGCGTCGTTCGGATTAGCGATAAAATTGGAGATCGTTGGAAAGGATCGCTTTTCCAACGCTACGATCGCGCAATGCGTTGTGCGTTTAAATGGGCTTATGCCCAGAACGGCAAATAGCGCGCGTAACGACGAGATTCTCCGCCGGTCGCGTCGAGCTTTATAAAACCGGCTTCGATCGTAGCTGCGATAATTTGCGAGACAGTCGCCAACTTGGCTTCTCCCAAGCCAAAACGTTCGCGTAGCGTTTGGTTGGTCATTCGCTCCGAGAGAACGTATTTCAGCACGCAGTGTTGATAGCAGGCGCGGATGCGGCCTTCGCGATCCATCTCATCAAACGGCTTCTGGCCGTAAATCGTCGCGACCGTTCTGCGATGCGCCGCTCTGAAGTCAGGTGCCGGAAGTTGATACCGTTCCGCCAGGTCAACGACACGATCAATGCCGCTGCTGCGCTCTTCGCAGATCGACATGCGGCGCATGAGGTCCGCCAGACGTTCGTTCCGAGATTGATAGCCGTCGATAAATCGCTCAACCGGAACGACGGGCTCGCCCGGGTTCGAAATCTCCAGCCGGTTGGAATACACCTCGATCATCGGGGACATGCCGCTGATCGAAAGGTCCTGGTGCACGAGGGCATTGGCGATCAATTCACGAACCGCATGCTCAGGCAGCAGCTTCACCTTTTCCCGTAGCGCATGCTCGATGACTTCATTCTGAGGCAACTGAGCCATGACGAAATCGACGAGCCCTTGGAAGCCTACGGCGTAGCCACGCTGCCAAATCTGGTCGATCCGGGTATTCAGCTTTGAGGGTCCATCATAAACGAGGACTCTCGGCGCCTTCCTGGCGAGATCGGGAAATTGGTCGAGTCGCTTCGCAAGCAGCAGACCGCCAAGGCGACGGATCGAAAAGCCGGCAGGTTCGCGATCAATCAGGCGCTCCTGGACAAGCTTTTCCAGAACGCCTTCCTGCGACGTTGGATAGGGCAGCTTGAGAAGCTCGAAGAAGGTCTGGGTGTCGAGCAACTCTACGATCTGCGCGGCGTCCAACCCGGATAGCGAAGGTTGCTCGACCCAATCCGGCTGGCCTTCCGCAAAGATGGCTCTCAACCGATCCTCGGACATGGGTCGAAGGCTTTCGCCGGAGCGCATGAGGTATTTGCCGTCGACGTGATGGGCAGTCCCGCGAAGGCGCGGCGGGATCGTGAAGACGACGACTCTCCCGTCGTCGTGGTCCACGGCCTCAACCTCCACCCGGAAACCCACAGCCAGGAAAAGTCTGTCCGCGGTATCGACGATGTTGGGGAACGCCTGACTGCCCACCACCGCCCGAGGCTTCGCGTCAGAGACCCCCAGGACCAGGTGCCCGCCGCCCTCGTTGGCGATGGCGACGCAATACTCCTTCAGCTTCTCGAAATTGAAGGAGGCCTTAGCTTCCTTGAACTCTAAGGCTTGGTGTTCGGTCGGCTCCTGCCGCCAAAGATCGATCTGCGCTGCCGTGATCGCCATATGCTTCTGAATAGCGGATGTCGTCCGATCGGCAATCTCCGAAAGGCCCGGTCGGCGGCTCCGCCTTGGCAAGGTCGAAGCCCTACGGTCGAAGACCCCTGCCAATCCCCTTGTCCAAAATTGTAGTGTTATTTCGGACATGACCCCAATTTCCTGCTGGGCGCACACATCTCCCCTTGGATAGCGGTATGTTCATTGTCGCCGAGATAGATGGGGTTTGGAGACCCAAATGCGACGACAGAAAGCCTTGTTGATCGGCCTTTCAGTCTTGGCCTTGGTCGGATGCAGCGGGGATGCCGGCGACCGGTACGTGGTCACGGCTAACGACGATATTCTCGTTGTCCTGGAAGATGTCGTTCGCGGCGACGGCGGTGCTCTCTCCACTGCGACCGTGCACTATATCCTCGCCGTCCCCCAGCCACTGGAGGAGGGTCAGACGGCAGGGCGGCACATCCAGAGAATGACCTACAGAAGCCGGTTCGACTGCCCACAAAGGACCTGGGGCTCAATCTCTCGGAGCTACACGTTTGAGGATGGCGGGACCGTCAGCGAGACGGAATCGGTTACAGCGCTGCAACCGGCTGCGCCCGACAGCGTAGCCGGTCAGATCATCGCAACGGTCTGCGATCCCGCGACGGCTCAGGCGGCACGAAACCATAGATCCCTGGAGAGGCTTGAGCAGCGGTACCGTGCCGCGCTGTAGGCCCGGCGGCGACAAGAGCCCTCCGTGGCAGGGATCAGTAGAGTCTTTGCAACCCGCCAGCCGTCTGAATGTGTCGGCAGTTAGCGACCCATGCCTCCAGATCAGTGAGCGCATAGCGAACCGCCTTGCCGAACTTGTAGAAGGCGGGCCCGGTCCCCTTGGCGCGGTAGCACTCCAGAGAATGCGGGCTGAGCGCCAGAAATCGCGCGGCCTCCTCCGTCGTCACGAACGCAACCGGCCCCAGATCGTCAACGAGAACCGCGCGTGCGACGAGGTTCGGCGAGGGCCAACGACTCTTAGTCATGGGCGTGGCCCTCCACTGGCTTGCGGGCAGCCCGCAACTTTCCTGCGCGTCTCAGCGGTCGATAGGCGCCAAGAGCCGTGCGCGGCGGCGGCAGGGACAGCGCCGGTCGCCTGAGCGGCGCCAGATCGTACGGCTTGACGCCCGCGCCTTCCGTCAGGTCGCGTCGACGGCTCGCGACCTTGTCCGCGGCGGCGCGGATGGCATCGTCCTCCGGATGCACGTAGCGCATGAACATGGTCACCGTCTTATGGGCGGTCAGCGCCATGCCGATCTTGGTCGGCACGCCGGAGTTGGCGATGTCGGTCGCCGCCCGGTGGCGGATGGCGTGGGTCCCGTAGTGCCGAACACCGGCTCTCTGGAGAATGCGCGTCCAGCCACCAGAGTAAGTGTGGGTTGGCATCGGCGCTTTCGGATTGAACAGGGCCGGGACCACATAGGGGCTGCCTGCCAACCTCGGCGCCTTCTCAAGCAAGGCCGCGGCCTCGTCGGTCAACGGCTTGGACATGCCGCCGGTCTTGCTGTCGGGCCAGGCCACCCTTCGGCGGCCGAAGTCGATCCACTCCCAGCGCAGGCCGAGGATCTCCGACTTGCGCGCGGCGAAGGCGAACTGGAGCCGGATCGCCAGCAGGATGAAGGGATGCTCCAGCCCCTCCCGCTCGGCCTGATCCATGTAGGCGAACAGCCGGCGCATTTCGTCGTCGGTGATGAAGCGTGTGTGCGACCTCTGCGGATAGCGCGGCACATGCCGACACGGATTGGACCCGTCCGGTCGGTAGCCCCAGACTTCGGCGAGGTTGAACATCTTGCGCAGCAGCGACAGCAGATGGTTGGCCGCCGTCGGAGTCGCCTGCATGGATCCGATCAGGTCGGCGATATGCGGACGGGTGACGTCCTGCACCTTCATTGCCCCTAGTTTCGGGACGACGTGGGCGCGGATGCGATCCCGGTTGCCGCGCACCGTGCTCGCCCGGTTCCGCGGCTCGGAGTACTCCCGCATGAACCGCTCGCACAGGTCAGCCATGTCGGGCGCCAGCCGGGCCTGGGTGCGCTCGGCGCTCGGGTCCTCGCCCCGGCGCACATCGGCCAGCCAGTCGCGCGCGACGGCGCGCGCCTGTTCGACCGTCAGTTCTCCGAACCGGCCGATCGCCGGCTTGCGGCGCCGGCCCTGCACATTGGTGTAGGCGAGCATGAAGACCTTGCCGCCGGCCGGGGTGACCTTGAGGAGGAAGCCGGGGGTGAGGGCGTCGCGCAATTCATAGTCGCGCTCGCGCGGAGACGCGGCCTCCACGAGCGTCTTGGTGAGCTTGATTCTGGACATCGGACCTCCGTTTCCGGTTCAGCCCTAGGTGCTCGCTAGGTGCAGCGAGAGAGCGAACCGCCTCGTAGAGAAGGCGACGATCTCGCAAGGCATTATTCCGGATTGTCTACCCGTAACAATGACTTGTCGTATAATCGGCGGCGATCTCGTGGAATGTCGTAGCGCATTCCGCGAGGCTCAAAATCCAGTTCCGAAAGGAGTGCCGGTTCGACCCCGGCCGCCCGCACCACGAACAGGAACGGCGTCAGATCATCCCGTTGGCCGCAGATATTCCGCGGGTATGGGCGCGGCCGGCGTTTCGGCCTGCCAGTAGACGCTGATCACCCACCAGCGCGCGCCGTCGTTGAACAGCTGGATGCTGTTGATCCCTCGGGCAAAGGGTTGCGGGTCTGACAGGTGGTGCAGACTTTCATACGTGGACCAGACATGGACGATCCGGCCGAACCGCTCCGAGCGGTGCGCGATCTCGCGTTCATGGAACCCTTCAGCCAGCAACAGCGGCTCGCTGCGGGTGATGTATTCGTCGGGCGTGACCGAGCGGACGACGCCCTGACCCTCGCGGTTCATGCCCGAGGGCATCAGCCGGGCGGTGGGATGGAACAGCGACCGGAAGCGGCTCCAGTCGCGGGCCACGCCGGCGTCTCCCGAGATGACCTCATAGAGTGCGGCGACGACGGCCTCGGGCGTGGCGACATCCGCTGGAGCGGCGGCCGAAACCGGAACCGGCGGAGCCGCGGTCTGGGCCGCGGCGGGAGCGGCGCAACCGAAGGCCAGCGCAGCCACAAGTATCGAAAGACGCATCCTGCCCCCCCGTTTGCGGGAGTATGCCAAGGCGCGAGCGGGGGCGCCAGCGGGGCGCTAGCCGAGTTCAACCACTTCGCCGTCTTCCTTGACGAAGCGGTCGGGCCGGCGGTCCAGCAGATCGAAGACTTTTTCGGACGGCCGGCACATGGCCGCGCCGCGGGGGGTGCGGACGATGGGGCGGTTCACCAGGACGGGATGCGCGATCATCGCCGCCAGGATCGCTTCGTCCGGCGTCGCGGCGTCCAGCAGAGCCGGATTGATCGCGACCGCCTCCTTCTCGCGCAGCGCCTCGCGGGGACTCAGTCCAGCCTCCAGGAACAGATCGCCCAGCTGGCCGGCGGTCCATCCCGTCTGCAGATACTCGACCACCTCGGGCTGGTAGCCTGAGGCCTCGACCATCGCCAGCACGTTGCGCGACGTCCCGCAGGCGGGGTTGTGGAAGACGGTCACGGGGAAGGCGTCGGACATTTCAGCGCTCCATTTCGGCGTTGCGGCGGACGGCGGGCCCGGCCTCGTACCAGCCCTTCGAGCGATTCACGATCCACACCACCGAAAGCATCACCGGCACCTCGATCAGCACCCCGACCACCGTCGCCAGGGCCGCGCCGGAGTTGATGCCGAACAGGCTGATCGCCGCGGCCACGGCCAGTTCGAAGAAGTTGGAGGCCCCGATCAGGGCTGACGGCCCGGCCACGCAATGGGCCTCGCCGGTCGCCCGGTTCAGCCAGTAGGCGAGGCCGGAGTTGAAATAGACCTGGATCAGGATCGGGATGGCGAGGATGCCGATCACCAGCGGCTGGGCCAGGATCTGCTCGCCCTGGAAGCCGAACAGCAGGAGCAGGGTGACCAGCAGGGCGGTGATCGAGACCGGACCGAGCCGGGTCAGGAGCCGCTCGAGCCCCGTCTCGCCCTGGCGCGTCAACACCATCCGCCGCACGACCTGGGCCACGATGACTGGCAGGATGATGTAGAGGCCGACCGAGATCAGCAGCGTCGCCCACGGCACGGTGATGGCCGCCAGACCCAGCAGCAGGCCGACTATCGGGGCGAAGGCGACGATCATGATGGCGTCGTTCAGCGCCACCTGGCTGAGGGTGAAATTCGGCTCACCGTCGGTCAGGCGGCTCCAGACGAAGACCATGGCGGTGCAGGGCGCCGCCGCCAGGATGATCAGGCCGGCGATATAGCTGTCGATCTGGTCGCCGGGCAGCCAGGGCCGGAACGCCATCGCGATGAACAGCCAGGCCAGCAGCGCCATCGAGAACGGCTTGACCGCCCAGTTGACGAACAGGGTCACGCCGATCCCGCGCCAATGCCGCCCCACCTGGCCCAAGGCGGCGAAGTCGACCCGCAGCAACATGGGGGTGATCATCAGCCAGATCAGGCCGGCCACGGGCAGATTGACCTGTGCGATCTCGGCCCGGGCGATCCGGGCGAAGACGTCGGGGAACAGCCAGCCAAGTCCGATCCCGACGACGATGCAGAGAAAGACCCAGAGGCTGAGCCAGCGTTCGAACAGGGACATAAGTTCAGGCCTCGAGGGGAAGGCAGCGCGACCGCACCGCTGCGGCAGCCAGCGGCGCGCACACCTCGGGAGCCCCGCCGCAGCAGTCCTCGGCGAGCCAGGCCATCAGTTCGCCCATCCGGTCGAACCGGGCCGAATAGATGATGGACCGGCCGTCCCGGCGCGACTGCGCCAGACCGGCGTGAGTCAGCAGGGCGAGATTGGCCGACAGGGTATTGGGCGGCGTGCCTAGGCGGCGCGCGATCTCACCGGCGGCCAAGCCCGTCGGTCCAGCCGACACCAGCAGGCGAAAGACCCTGAGGCGGCCCTCGTGGGCGAGGGCGGACAGGCTCTCGACGGCGATTGTCATTTCCATATTTCCAGAATATCAGAAATGAATGACCGATCAACCCGCACTCGACGCCCGATTTCTCGACGCCCCTGATCTATCGCGGCTGGAGCCCGGGCGCCGGTCTCAGCATCCGCCGCGGATCCTGTTGCTGTACGGCTCTTTGCGTGAGCGGTCGTACAGCCGCTTCGCGACCGAAGAGGCCGCCCGCATTCTGGAACAACTCGGCTGCGAGACCCGCATCTTCGACCCGCGCGGCCTGCCCCTGCCTGACGACGGCGGTCCCGACCATCCCAAGGTCCAGGAGCTCCGGGCGCTCTCGCTCTGGTCCGAAGGCCAGGTCTGGTGCAGCCCCGAACGCCACGGTGCGGTCACCGGGGTAATGAAAAGCCAGATCGACTGGCTGCCGCTCAACAGTGGCGGCGTGCGCCCGACCCAGGGGAGAACCCTGGCGGTGATGCAGGTCTCGGGCGGGTCGCAGTCGTTCAACGCCGTCAACGGCCTGCGTTTGCTCGGCCGCTGGATGCGAATGATCACCATTCCCAACCAGTCCTCTGTCGCCAAGGCATGGCAGGAGTTCGACGAGGCGGGACGGATGAGGCCCTCAGCCTTCTACGACCGCGTCGTCGACGTGATGGAGGAGCTGGTGAAATTCACTCTGCTGACGCGGGACCGGTCCGACTACCTGGTCGATCGCTACAGTGAACGGCGCGCCGCGGGCCGGACCGTCGAGGGCGATCGCATCGCCGACGCCGTTCTCGCGCCAGTGCGCTGAAGGCCTGGGTCGCGCGTCGCCCCGGCTATTTCCTGCTCCGGCGGTTGCACCCGGACACCCCGGCCCCATCTGCCCCCGATGATCATCGCCTCCGCCGAACCCGCCAAGCCCGCCGTCAAGGGGCCGGGCTTTCCCGAGTTCGTGGCCCTGATCGCCATGATGATGGCGCTGAACGCCCTGGCCATCGACTCCATGCTGCCCGCCCTGCCGGCCATTGGAGAGGCGCTGGGCGTGGCGACCGAGAACAGCCGTCAATGGGTCATCACCGCCTATCTGCTGGGATTCGGCGTGACCCAGATCATCTACGGCCCGCTGGCCGACCGGTTCGGCCGCAAGCCCATCCTGATGGTCGGCCTGGGGCTCTATGTCCTGTTCAGCGTGCTGGCGGCCTTTTCGCCGACGTTCGAACTTCTGATCGCCGCGCGCGTCGGGACCGGGGTCGGCGCCGCCGCCCTGCGGGTGCTGGCGGTCTCCATCGTGCGCGACCGCTATTCCGGGCGGACCATGGCCCGGGTCATGTCGCTGAGCTTCCTCGTCTTCCTCGGCGTGCCGATCCTGGCGCCGGCGCTCGGCCAGTTGATCCTGACCGTCGCGCCCTGGCCCTGGGTGTTCGGCGTTCTCGCGGTCGGCGGAGCCGCCTTCGCGACCTGGGCCGCCATCCGCCTGCCCGAGACCCTGCACCCCGAGGATCGGATGCCGATCCGGGTCGGCCGTATCGCCTCGGCCTTCCGGCAGGCGCTGACCGACCGCCAGTCGATCGGCTACACCTTCGCCATCACCGCCATCTCCGGCGCCCTGTTCGGCTTCATCAACTCAAGCCAGCAGATTTTCTTCGACGTCTTCCACGAGCCGCAGCTGTTCACTGTCGTGTTCGCCCTGGTCGCGGGCGGCATCGCGATAGCCTCGCTGCTGAACGCGCGACTGGTGGAGCGGCTGGGTTCGCGGCTGATCTCGCACACGGCGCTGCTGGGCTTCATCACCATGTCGGCGATCCATGCGACGGTGGCGCTGACCGGCCATGAGACGATCTGGACCTTCGCGGTGTTGCAGGCCCTGACCATGTTCTGCTTCGGCTTCATCGCCGGCAATTTCGGCGCGATGGCGATGGAGCCGATGGGCCATATCGCGGGCACGGCCTCGTCGGCCCAGGGCTTCATCTCGACCACCGTCGGAGCCTCGCTCGGCTTCCTGATCGGCCAGCAGTTCAACGGGTCCGCCGCACCCATGACCATCGGCTTCGTATGCCTTGGGGTCACGGCGCTGGTCTGCGTTCTGATCGCCGAGCGCGGGCAGCTGTTCAAGGCGCGGAACTTCGCCCCGGCGCCGGCCCCCTCTTGATCTTTTTCGTTCGCCGGAGCGTTGTCCCGGCAGGAAACGAACCTGGCCCGATCGCCCGAACAAGGACGGCGGGCCTTCTGGTAAGGACTGCCGATGATCCGCACGCTTGGACTGGTCTCCGCTCTCGCCCTTGCGACGGCGCTGGGAGGATGCGCCTCGATGCCCGGCTTCGGCCCCTCGTCCGGCTCGGACATGCCGCCCCTGCCCGCCTCGGCCGCCGCGCCCGCCGAGTATGCGCGTGACGCCCACACCTGGGCGCGGCCCGAGATCGCCCACGTCCGCCACCTCGCCCTCGACCTGACCGCCGACTTCCAGGCCCGCACCCTGGCCGGGACAGCGTCGCTGGATATCCAGGGCATCCCCGGCGCCAACGAAGTGGTGCTGGACGTCAAAAACCTCGACATCCGCAACGTCACCGACGCCGCCGGCGCGCCGTTGCAATACGAAACCGGCGCCAACGACGCCATCAAGGGCCAACCTCTGACCGTCCGCTTCCCGGCCCTGGCCGCGGGCGAGACGCGCCGCATCGTCGTCGCCTATTCCACCCGCCCGGACGCCGCCGCCCTGCAGTGGCTGACGCCTTCCCAGACCGCGGGCGGCCAAAAGCCGTATCTGTTCAGCCAGGGTCAGGCGATCCTGACCCGCACCTGGGTCCCGACCCAGGATAGCCCCGGCATCCGCCAGACCTATGACGCCCGAATCGTCGCCCCCGCCGATCTGCGCGTGGTCATGAGCGCCCAGCAGCTTACCCCCGAGGGCGAAGACGCGGGCCCCGGCATGAAGGCCTGGCGCTTCCGCATGACCAATCCGGTCCCGCCCTACCTGATCGCCATCGGCGTGGGCGACCTGGCCTTCGCCGCCATCGACGAGCGCACCGGCGTCTTCACCGAGCCTTCCCGCCTGAGGGCCGCCCGCGCCGAACTGATGCCAACCGCTGACATGGTCGATGCGGCCGAGCGGCTGTACGGCCCCTATCGCTGGGGCCGCTACGACCTGCTGGTCCTGCCGCCCTCCTTCCCGTTCGGCGGGATGGAAAACCCGCGCCTGACCTTCGCCACCCCGACCATTATCGCCGGCGACCGGTCGCTGGTCTCGCTGGTGGCGCATGAGCTGGCGCACAGCTGGTCGGGCAACCTCGTCACCAACGCCACCTGGAACGACATGTGGCTCAACGAGGGATTCACCGTCTATTTCGAGAACCGCATCATGGAGGCCCTCTATGGTCAGGACCGCGCCCTGATGCTGCGCGCGCTCGGCTGGGGCGACCTCCAGAGCGAGATGGCGGGGCTGCCGCCGGCTGACACCCGCCTGCATCTCGACCTCGAGGGACGCGATCCCGACGAGGGCCTGACCGACGTCGCCTATGAGAAGGGCGCCGCCTTCCTGTTCACCATCGAACGCATCGTCGGGCGCGAGCGGTTCGACACCTGGCTGAAGGGCTATTTCGAACGCAATGCCTTCCGTCCCATGACCACCGAACTGTTCCTGCAGGACATCCGCACCCATCTGGTGGCGGGCGACGCCGGACTGGAGCGTCAGCTGATGATGGACGCCTGGATCTATCAGCCCGCCATGCCGTCGAATTGGCAGCCCCCGGCGTCCAGCGCCTTCGTCCCCGTCGACGCCGCCGCCCGCGCCTTCTTCGCCGACAAGGGTCCCGCATCGGCCATCCCCTGGGCCGGCTGGTCGACGCAGGAGCGCCAGCGCTTCCTGGCCTGGCGGCCCGACGGCGGGCGCGACAGCGCGGACTGGCTGACCGCCGCCCAGCTGGCCGATCTGGAATCGTCCCTGAACCTGCGCGAGGAAGGCAATGCCGAGGTCTTGTTCGCCTGGCTGCAGATCGCGGTCCAGCACCGCTATCAGCCCGCCGTCCCGACCCTCGAGCGCTTCCTGACCACCATGGGCCGGCGCAAATTCGTCCTGCCGCTGTTCACCAGCCTGTGGGCCGAGGGCGACTGGGGCCGTCCCATCGCACGGCGCATCTACGCCCAGGCCCGGCCCGGCTATCACCCGGTGACGACGGGCTCGGTCGATGCGGTGGTCGGCCGGCCCTGATCACCCTTTATCCCTCCCCTTCATGAGGGAGGAGAACGCGCCCACTGACATGTGACCGGCGTCGCCTTGGCTTGGCCGCCGCCGATCACTAGGTTCCGCCCCGAAAGCGGCGATCAACGTCGCGACGCCCTCAGGAGACGCCCCATGCATGACGCGCCCCAAACCGACGCGGCCGCCCGCCTCGACACGGAAAACCCGCTCGGCGTCGACGGCTTCGAGTTCGTGGAGTTTACCGGGCCGGATCCCGCGGCCATGGTCGCCCGCCTCGAGTTGATGGGCTTCACCCGGACCCACGTGAACCCGGCCAATGACGTGGTCCGGCTGAAACAGGGCGACATCACCCTGTTGGTCAACCGCTCGCCCAGGGGTCAGGCTGGCGAGTTCGCCACCGAGCACGGCCCCTCGGCCAACGGCATGGCCTTCCGGGTGGCCAATGCGAAGGCCGCCTTCGAAGGCGCAGTGTCGCGCGGCGGGCGTCCGGCAGAGGGTCATGACGGCGGCGCCCTGGGCGGCGGCTATCCCTACATCCTGCAAGGCATCGGCGGTTCGCTGTTGTACCTCGTCGACCAGTATGGCGACGCCGGTTCGCTGTATGACGGCTGGGACGAGATCGAAGGCTGGGAAGAGGCCGAGCGCAAGAACAACGTCGGCCTGTTCATGCTCGACCACCTGACCCATAACGTGCGGCGCGGCCAGATGCGCACCTGGTCCGGCTTCTACGGCGACATCTTCGCCTTCGAGGAGCAGAAATATTTCGACATCAAGGGCAAGGCGACCGGCCTGTTCTCCCAGGCCATGATCGCGCCCGACCGCGCCATCCGCATTCCCCTGAACGAGAGCCAGGACGACAACTCCCAGATCGAGGAGTTCCTGCGCCGCTACAACGGCGAGGGCATCCAGCACATCGCCCTGGCTACCGACGACATCTTCGAGACGGTGGAAGAGCTGAGGCGCCGCGGCATTCCCTTCCAGGATACGATCGAGACCTATTTCGAACTGATCGACAAACGCTTGCCCGGCCACGGCGAGGACGTCGCCCGCATGCGTCTGAACCGCATCCTGATCGACGGCTCCGACGAGGAAGGCCTGCTGCTGCAAATCTTCACCCAGGACACCTTCGGGCCGATCTTCTTCGAGATCATCCAGCGCAAGGGCAACCAGGCGTTCGGCGAGGGTAATTTCCAGGCCCTGTTCGACTCCATCGAGCTGGACCAGATCCGGCGCGGCGTCATCAAGGTGGATGCCTAAGCCGCCGGCGTGGCTGCCCTGGCTCGGTCCGCTTCTCGCGGCCGCGGTCGGGGCGGCGGTCGGCGAATACGGCCTGGGCGGCGGCTTCTGGACGGTGCTGATCGCGGCGCTGGCCTGCGGCTTCGCGCCGATCGTGGGGTATCGCGTGTGGAAGTGGCGGCACCAGCGCAAGGGGTAACCTGCGCGCCCGAGACTGGGCGTCGACGAGCATCGCGCCAACTGTCCTCCCTTGGAGGGGCGAACGGACTCAACGCTGGCGTGAAAATCGACTCTGCTAACGCAATCCGCTACCGTGTGCGGAAGATGACCGATTCCGGGGGCGGAGGATGCAGGACCCGGCAAGTTTGACGCCGCCAGGGCTTCACCCTGCTCTGACCGTCGACGTTCTGGCGCTTGTCGCGGATTCAGTGATCTGCACGGATGAAGCCGGAAGCATTATGGTTTTCAACCAGGCGGCCGAGCAGGCCTTCGGCTATAGCGCAAGCGAAGTGATCCGCCAGCGTGTTGAAATGCTGCTTCCGCAGAGCGATCGCCTCGAGCACGTCCAGCACGTGCGCGACTTTGCCTTGGGGAACGGCGCCGCGAACCGACTCATGGGCCACCGCCGGGAAGTCCGGGGCCGGCGCAAGAACGGGGACGTGTTCCCGGCGGAGGCGACGGTATCGCGCCAGATGATCGATGGCAGAAAAATCCTGACCGTCGTGCTCAGGGACATCACTGAACGCAAGGAGTTGGAAGAACTGCGTGAGGCGGCCGCGCGCGAACTGCATCATCGGATGAGGAACCTGCTGTCGGTCGTCAATTCCATTGTGGCGATCAGCGCCGCGAGCGCGGTGAGCGTGGAAGAGTTCAAGGAGTCGCTCACCGGACGGTTGAAGGCCCTGGCCGCCACCCAGAGCGCCCTGCGATTTGGCGAGCCGCAGAGCACCAGCCTGAACGAGCTTTTTCTGGCTGAGCTGATGCAATACCAAACCCCGGACGGAGCGAACGTGGTGATAGAGGGCCCGCCGGTTCCTGTGGGGCCAAAGGCGGCTCAACTCCTGGCGCTGGCCGTCCACGAACTTGCGACAAACTCGGCGAAATATGGTGCGCTGAGCCATGCCTATGGACGCGTCGCCGTGACGTTCGCCCTCGAGGGTGAAGGAGACAAGGGCCTGCTTGTCATCCAGTGGCGGGAATCTGGAGGGCCGCCTGTGAAACCACCGGCGCGCCAGGGCTTCGGCACGCGTCTTATCAAAAAGGTCGTTGCAAGGTCCCTTCGGGCAGACGTGGCCATGGACTTTCGACCCGAAGGACTGATCTGTCGGATGACAGTGCCCAGGGCCGCGCTGGAAGCAGGTCAACAGGAACCGGGGGCGGAAGCTCTCCGGGCCGCGTTGTGAAATTGATTTATGGGGCAAGCCTCTCGCGCACTCATCGTCCGTTCCGGGCTGGAGGCGGTCTGCCTGCTCTGCAATGCGTGAGCTTCCCGGCACGACACCGCCTTGCCGCCGGCAGGGCCCTCATCGTCAGTCCATCTGTGATGTCATCCCGGGCAATCGCGTCGCAATTTCCGGGAAACCCTGGCCGGTTGGCGCACGCATTGTGAGCGCTCCGCAGAATGAATGTCGATCGCACCTAGTGAAAATCCCGCGACCCCGGCAGCACCCGCACGTCCCGCGGATGTCGCCCCCGCCCCGGCGCATGACCTGAACCCGGCGCGGAGTCGGGCGTCAGATCCCCCAGCATCGGCGTCCAGTCCTCCAGATGATCGACGACCAGATGGGTCACGCCCTCGGCCGTCTGGACCTTGCCCCGGGCCAGCACCATCCGCGCGCCCATCGCCACCGGCCTCAAGCGCTCGAATACGTCGGGCCACAGGACCAGATTGGCGACACCGGTCTCGTCCTCAATGGTCATGAAGCAAACGCCCTTGGCCGTGCCGGGCCGCTGGCGCACCAGCACCACGCCGCCGACCACGACGGTTCGACCGTTGGGGCGGGCAGGATAGTCCTGCGCCGTCAGCGCCCCCGCCCGCGTCAGCCGCTCGCGCAGGAAGCTGACCGGATGGCCTTTCAGCGACAGGCGGAGGGTCTGGTAGTCGCCGACCACCTCCTCGGACGGCGCCAGAACCGGCAGGGCAGCGGGCGGGCGGCCATCGGCCTCGTTCAGCCCCATGGCCTCGAACAGGGGCGCCGATGACGCCGGCGCCGCGCCCTTGGCCGCCCACACCCCCTGCCGGCGCGTCAGGTCCAGCGAGCCACAGGCGTCCGCCTCGGCCAGCCGGTCCAGCGCCGAGGGCGGCAGGGCGGCGCGGCGGCGCAGGTCGTCAAGATCGGAGAAGGGGCCCGCCTTCCGCGCCTCCATGATCGCTTCGGCCCAGACCTTCCTGAACCCGTCGATGGAGCGCATGCCCAGCCTCAGGGCCCGCCGTCGACGACGCGGTCGCGTCTCCAGGGCAGCGTCCCAGTCGCTGGCGTTCACGTCCGGATGCCGCACCTCCACCCCATGTTCGCGCGCGTCCCTGACGAGCTGGGCCGGAGCGTAGAACCCCATCGGCTGGCTATTCAGCAGACAGGCGGCGAACACATCGGGATACAGCCACTTCACCCAGGCCGAGACATAGACCAGATGGGCGAAGGAACAGGCGTGGCTCTCGGGGAAGCCGTACTCGCCGAACCCCTTGATCTGGTTGAAGCAATTCTGTGCGAAATCGGCGTCATAGCCGCGCGCGATCATCCGCCCGACCATCAGGTCCTCGTAGTTTCCGATGGTGCCGTTGTGGCGGAAGGTGGCCATGGCCCGGCGCAGGCCGTTGGCCTCCACCCCGGTGAACTCGGCCGCGACCATGGCGATCTTCATCGCCTGTTCCTGGAACAGCGGCACGCCCAGGGTCTTGCGCAGCACATTGGCCAGTTCGTCCGGATCCTTCGCCGACCCCGGCATGGAGAAGCGATAGCTGCCGGGGCCGTGCACCGCCTCATGGTCCCGCCGCTCCTTCCGCCGCTGCAGATAGGGATGGACCATCTTGCCCTGGATCGGGCCCGGCCGGACGATGGCGACCTGCACCACCAGATCATAGAACTCCACCGGCCGCAGACGCGGCAGCATCGACATCTGCGCCCGGCTCTCGACCTGGAAGACGCCCAGCGAGTCCGCCTTGCACAGCATCCGGTAAACCCCGCGTCGCTCGGCCGGGACGGCGGCGGTATCCGGCAGTGGTCGCCCGTAGGACTCCCCGATCATGCGGAACGCGCGCTTCATCGCCGTCAACATGCCCAACGCCAGCACATCGACCTTCATCAGCTTGAGGAAGTCGATGTCATCCTTGTCCCATTCGATGAAGGTTCGATCCGGCATCGCCGCATTGCCGATGGGCACGATCTCGATCAGCGGCGCCTGGCTCAGCACGAAACCGCCGACATGCTGGCTGAGGTGACGAGGAAATTTGATCAGTTCGGCGGTCAGGTCCAGGGCCAGACGCAGGCGCACGTCGTCGCGGCTCAACCCGGCGCGGTCGACATGATCGTCCTTCACCCCGGATCCCCATGACCCCCAGACGGTGTCGGCCATGCGGGCCGTGACGTCCTCGGTCAGGCCCAGCGCCTTGCCCACATCCCGGATGGCCGAGCGGGGCCGGTAGTGGATGATGGTCGCCACGATCCCCGCCCGGTCCCGGCCATAGCGCTCGTAGACGTATTGCATCACCTGTTCGCGCCGCTCGTGCTCGAAATCGACGTCGATGTCGGGCGGCTCGGACCGGTTCGAGGAGATGAACCGCTCGATCAAAACCTCCTGCCGGGTGGGATCGACATTGGTGATCCCCAGACAGAAGCAGATTACCGAGTTCGCGGCAGACCCCCGGCCCTGGCACAGGATCGGATCGGGCCGGGACCGCGCCCATGCGACGATGTCGTGAACGGTCAGGAAATAGGGGGCGTAGTCCAGCTCCCGGACCAGCCGGAGCTCCTTCAGGATGATGGCTCGAATGGCTTTCGGCGTCCCTTCCGGCCACCGCGACCGGGCGCCCTTCAGCGTCAGCCGGGCCAGCCAGCCTTGCGGGGAATAGCCCGCCGGGACCGGTTCATCCGGATACTGGTAGCTGAGTTCGCGCAGGCTGAAGGTGCAGGCCCGCGCCACATCCATCGTCCGCGCCAGCGCCGCTTCGTGGCCGCGGAACAGCCGGGCCATCTGGGCCGGCGGCTTCAGATGGCGCTCGGCGTTGGCCTGCAGCCGCCGGCCGGCCTTGTCGATGGTCGTCCCCTCCCGGATGCAGGTCAGGACGTCCTGCAGCATCCGCCGGTCGGGGTGGTGATACAGCGCCGCATTGGTCGCGATCATCGGCGCGCTGGTGCGATGCGCCATCGCCGCCAGCCGGTTCAACCGTTTGCGGTCGTCGCCGCGCCACAGGGGCGCCGCCGCCAGATACAGGGCGTCGGGCCAGGCCTTGCGCCATGCCGCCAGCCGGGCTTCGAACGCCGCATCGGGCTGTTCCGGCGCGGGGGCGAGGGCGATCATGCCTTCGCCCAGCCCGGCCGCCTGTTCAAAGGTCAGCCGCGTCTCGGCCTTTTCAATGCGATCGGCGTCCGGGTCGGCCCCGGGCTGGGGTACAGCCTCGCTCTTGCCCAGCGACAGCAGCCGGCACAGCCGGCCATAGGCGGCACGGTCGCGCGGGAAGACGATCAGCTCGGTCCCGTCGGTGAAACCCAGCCGCGATCCGACGACCAGAGGAATGTCGACCACCTCCGCCCCCATCAGCGCCCGCACCATGCCGGCCAGGGTGTTACGGTCGGCCACGCCAATGGCGGCCAGCCCCATGGTCTTCGCCTGCATCGCGATTTCGCCCGGATGCGACGCCCCCTCCAGAAAGCTGAAATTCGTCATCGCCCCCAGTTCGGCGTACCGGCCGTCCCAGCCAGAGCCCGGGCCAGTCACCGCAGCATCCCGTGCATCCACCACGACGGGGCGCGTTCTTCCGGCGTGCCGGAAAACTCCCGGCCGTAGAGACCTTCGCGGAACAGCCAGTATCGCCCGCCCGCGTCGTCCTCGACACGGTAGTAGTCGCGTGTGCGCACCTGCCGGTCGTCGGGGCGGGGGCGCCACCATTCTGGCGACAGGCGCTCGGGCCCGTCAGAGCGGGTCACGCGCCGCGACAACCGCCGCCAGGTGAAGCGCACCGGCGCGCCGTCGGGCAGTTCGGCCAGGGCCTCGACCGGCTCGGGCGGGTCCAGCAGCAGGATGGGACGGCGCCCATCGCCATCCGTCGCAAGGGGCGGCCGCCCCAGCGCCGGCCGCCAGCTTTCGGCGCGCTCGGGCAGCCAGCTGTCGCCGGGCTCGGGCGTCAGCACCCGGTCCTCCCCCAGTCGTGCGGTCAGGCGGTCGATCAGCGCCGCCAGATTCTCGGCCTGTTTCGCCCCTGCCTCGCCTTCCAGCGTTCCCTGCCGCGCCGTCATGGTCTCGACGCCGTCAGCGGTCAGCATCAGGGCGTCGAGGCCGAACCCCAACTCCAGCCGCCCGAGCCCCGCCTCGCGGAACAGCCGCAGCCAGGTTCCCGGGTCCTGTCCTGGCCGGCCCATGCGCACCGACAGGCTGGTGGTCCGGCCATCCGATCGGAAGCCCGTCAGGGTCAGCGCCTTCGCCCCCTGCCCGTCGCGCACCAACGGCGCGGACAGGTCGGCGGCCAGTTCCGTCAGCCGCGCCTCCACCCCCTCGGTATCGCCGACCGGCTCCATCCATGCCTGCCATGCGCGGTATTTCGGCGGCGGCCGGACCGGGGTCAGACCCTCGCCGGCGAAGCCCAGCGCCTGATCCAGCCGCTGCACCAGCCCCACCCCGTCCCCGTCGCGGAAGCGCCGCGCCAGCCCCGCGCGCGGCATGGGATAGAGGTCGCCAATCCGCTTCAGGCCGAACCGCCGCGCCTGGGTCAGGGTGCGGTCGTCGATGCGCAGGGCCTCTACCGGCAGGGCCGCCAGCAGCGTCCGCACCGTCTCGTCGTCGGCGATACAACCCTCATCCCCGGCCTCGCCCCAGCGCGCCAGCGCCCAGGCCGCGCCGGGCGTGGGAGCCATGGCGACGCGCGCCCGCGCCCCGGCCTCGGCCAGCCGATCCCGGATCTGCGCCAGCAGGGCCATCTCGCCGCCGAACAGGTGGGCCGCGCCGGTGAGATCGAGGAACAGGCCTTCCAGCCCCTCTCCCGCGGGATCGACGCTGACCGAAGGCGACCATCGTTCGGCCCAGACAGCCAGCGCCGTCAGCGCCCGGGCGTCGGCCTCGGGATCGGCGGGCTTGCAGATCAGGTGCGGGATCATGGCCAGGGCGTCGGCCTGGGTCTGGCCGCGCCGCAGCCCCGCCGCCCGCGCCGGCGGATTCAGGGCGTGCAGGATCGCCGCGCCCCGAGTGCTCTTCCGGATCAGGGCGAACGGGTTTTTCGGATCGAGGGCGAGGTCAGGCGGCGAGGCCGGACGGCGCGCCCGCATGGCCGATCGCCGCCAGACCGCTATCGGCCAGTCGATCAGCCAGACGGAGACGATGCGTCTCATCATCCTGCTCCAGCATCCACGCTCCGGGCCGTTCGCCCCGCCCTCGCACCAGTTCGGCGGACAGCCGCGCCGGGCCGGGAGCCCGGGCGTCGTCGGGATCGACGGCGCTGGCCATGGTCGATATCCGCCAGCGCCGCCGCGCCGCGCTGAGCCCGTCCAGTCCGCGCGGCAGCACCAGCCCCACGCACCCGCCCTGTTTGGCGGCGAAATCCAGCCGCCGGGTCTGGGTCAGGGTCGCCGCATCCACCGCGCCCAAGGCCAGGGAAACCGCCCCCGACCGCAACGCCTGCTCCAGCGTCCACAAGGCTTCGGTCGCCGTGTTCACAGGGGCCAGGATGAAGGACGCGTCCCCCAGGCCGGGACCGTAGGGTCGGCCATTTTCGCCCAGCCACGCTCGGGTCGCCGTCATCAGCACGGGCCGGGTGTCTCCTTCCAGCCGTCGCGACAGGGCGAACGACATCAGGGCCGCCCCATCCCGCGGACCCGCCGCGCAGGCCTCTTCCAGCGGGGCGGGGCGCTCGGGAAAAACGCCGGGGGATGACAGGGGCGCGGGGTTCATGAGAGTCCGGAAAATCCAATTGTTCACTATTTGTTCCGGCAGCCGCCAGAGTCAAACAGAGAATCCCGTTCACCGTCATGAGGGGGAAATCAGGCCCTGGGCCGCGCCTTCAGCTCGTCGCGGATCTCGGTCAGCAGGGCTTCTGTCTGTGTCGGCGCGGGGACCGCTTCCGGCTCGGCCGCCCGCTCACGGCGCATCCGGTTGATCCCCCGGACCAGCAGAAACACCACAAAGGCCACGATGGCGAACTGGATCAGGGTGTTGATGAAGGCGCCATACTGGATCGCCACCTCCTCGACCGCCTCGGTGGAAAGGTCCTCGGGGGCCAGCACCCATTTCAGATTGGCGAAATCGACCCTGCCCAGCAGCAGGCCGATCGGCGGCATCACCACCTGTTCGACCAGGCTGGTGACGATCTTGCCGAACGACGCGCCTATGATGACGCCCACGGCAAGGTCAACGACATTGCCCCGGGCGATAAACTCCTTGAACTCGGTAACGAGGCCCATCGGCGATCTCCGGATCAGGCGTCGCCGGCGTTCAGCCGCTCGCGCAGTTCCTTGCCGCTCTTGAAGAAGGGCACGGCCTTGGCCGGCACGTCGACGGTCTCGCCGGTGCGGGGATTGCGTCCCGCCCGCGCCGGTCGGGCCCGGACGGAGAAGGCGCCGAAGCCGCGAAGCTCCACGCGTCCGCCCTCGCCCAGAGAATCAACCATCTGGCCGAGCACGATATTGACCACCCGTTCGACCTCGGCATGGGTCAGATGGGTGTTCTCGGCAGCGAGCTTTTCGATCAGCTCGGACTTTATCATCGGCAGGCCCCCCGCCCTGTTCAGCCTTCACAAGGCCCATACGGGTGCATCCGGGCACGGGATGCAACCCCACCCTAGACTCCGCCCGCCGGAGGAAAAAGCCCCGAGGGCGGTTTGGCTGGCGAAATGTCGGTTAACGCTCACAAATCCGCGCGGCGGGCGCACGAAAAAGGCGGCGGGATCGCTCCCGCCGCCTGATCCGTATCCAGATCACAAAGGTGACTATTCCTTGGTGCTGGCCTTCTCACGAAGGGCCGCGCCGAGGATGTCGCCCAGCGAGGCGCCCGAGTCCGACGAACCGAACTGTTCGATCGCCGCGGTCTCGTCCTTCATTTCCAGGGCCTTGATCGACACCGAGACGCGGCGCGAGGCCTTGTCGATGCCGGTGACCATGGCGTCGACGCGATCGCCGACCGAATAGCGCTCGGTGCGCTGGTCGTTGCGGTCGCGGGACAGGTCGGACTTGCGGATGAAGGCGGTCGCCGGGGCGTCCTCTTCACCGAACTTGACCTCGATGCCGCCGGTTTCGATCGACGTCACGGTGACGGTGACCTGCTGGCCCTTCTTGAAGGTGTCGCCTTCCATCGGATCGCCGCCCAGCTGCTTGATGCCGAGCGAGACGCGTTCCTTCTCGACGTCGACGTCCAGCACCTTGGCCTTGACGGTTTCGCCCTTGCGGTAGCGCTGGATGGCTTCCTCGCCCGAGACGTTCCAGTCCAGGTCCGACAGGTGGACCATGCCGTCGATGTCGTTGTCCAGGCCGATGAACAGGCCGAACTCGGTGGCGTTCTTGACCTCGCCCTCGACGGTCGAACCGATCGGGTTGGCGGCCACGAAGGCGTCCCACGGATTGTCCTGGGCCTGCTTGAGGCCCAGCGAGATGCGGCGCTTGGAGGCGTCGACATCCAGCACGACCACATCGACTTCCTGCGAGGTCGAGACGATCTTGCCGGGGTGGACGTTCTTCTTGGTCCAGGACATTTCCGAGACGTGGACCAGGCCTTCAACGCCGGCTTCCAGCTCAACAAACGCGCCGTAGTCGGTGATGTTGGTGATGCGGCCGGTCATCTTGGCGCCGACCGGGTATTTGGCTTCGACGCCGTCCCACGGATCGGTCTGCAGCTGCTTCATGCCGAGGCTGATGCGCTGGGTGTCCGGGTTGATCTTGACGATCTGGACCTTGACGGTGTCGCCGACGGCGAGGACCTGCGAGGGGTGCGAGACGCGCTTCCACGACATGTCGGTGACGTGCAGCAGGCCGTCGATGCCGCCCAGGTCCACGAACGCGCCGTAGTCGGTGATGTTCTTGACCACGCCTTCGCGGACTTCGCCTTCCAGCAGCTGGCCGACCAATTCGGTGCGCTGTTCGGCGCGGGCTTCTTCCAGGATGGCGCGACGCGAGACGACGATGTTGCCGCGCGGACGGTCCATTTTCAGGATGGCGAAGGGCTGTTCCTTGCCCATGAGCGGGCCGACGTCGCGCACCGGGCGGATGTCGACCTGCGAGCCGGGCAGGAAGGCCGAGGCGCCGCCGAGGTCGACGGTGAAGCCGCCCTTGACGCGGCCGACGATGGCGCCGTTGACCGGCTGGCCTTCGGCGAACACGACTTCCAGACGGGTCCAGGCTTCTTCGCGGCGAGCCTTGTCGCGGCTGATGACGGCTTCACCCAGGGCGTTCTCGACGCGCTCGAGGTAGACTTCGACATTGTCGCCGAGCTTCGGAATGACGGCGCCTTCGCCGATGCCGAACTCGCGGGCCGGGATGCGGCCTTCGGTCTTCAGACCGACGTCGATGATCAGGATGTCTTTCTCGATGCCGACGACGCGGCCGTGAACGACCTGGCCTTCACCGAGATCGCGGCCCTGAAGGGTTTCGTCGAGCAGCGCGGCGAAGTCGTCACGCGAGGGGGAGAAGCTTTGGGTGTCAGTCATGCAGTGTTGAGGTTTCTAACGGTTGTGGCGCGCGACCGGACGGCCCCGCGCGAGGTGAGTGTGAAAGGGTCAGCAGGTCGTCAGGACGCGAGGCGAATGAGCCAGAACGCCCGCGGAAGCCGAGGGATGGAGCGTTGGATTTGCCGGGGGTCCCTAGAGACCGGACCGGCTGCGCGCCGCCTCGACGATACGGCGGGCCGCATCGAAGGCGGTCTCTATATCCATTTCGGTCGTATCCAGCAAGACGGCGTCGTCGGCCTGCACCATGGGCGCGGCGCCCCGGCCCGCGTCGCGCTCGTCCCGACGCACGATATCGGCCAGCATGTCTTCATAGGCGATGGCGTCGCCGCGGCCGGTCAGCTGCTTCCAGCGGCGCATGGCGCGGACCTCGGGCGTGGCGGTGACGAACAGCTTGGCCTGGGCGTTCGGCGCGATGACGGTGCCGATATCGCGGCCATCCAGAACCGCCCCACCCGGCTGGGCGGCGAAATCGCGCTGGAATTCCAGCAGGGCGGCGCGCACGCCGGGATAGCCGGCCGTCCGGCTGGCGGCCTCGCCTGCCGTCCCGCTGGTCAGCCGCTCGGTGTCGCTGAGGTTCTCCGCTTTCAGCGCCCGCGCCACGGCCTCGGCGGCGGCCTCGTCGTCCAGGGATCCGCCGGCGTCGAGAAGCCCGAGGCCCACGGCGCGATAGAGCAGACCGGTGTCGAGATGCGGCAGGCCGTACGCGCGCGCCAGCCGCGCGGCGATGGTGCCCTTGCCGGATGCGGCGGGGCCATCGACGGCGATAATCAGAAAACGGTTCATCCGGACGCTGCGATATCGGCCCCGAGGCCGCGCATCAACTCGACAAATCCGGGAAAGCTCGTCGCGATCATGCCCGACTCGTCGACGGTGACCGCCTTGTTGGCCGCCAGACCCAGCACCAGATGGCTCATGGCGATGCGGTGGTCGCCGTGGGTGGTCACGGTCGCGCCGCCTCGAACAGGACCGCCGGTGACAGTGAAGCCCTCCGGCTCCTCCTCGACGGTAACGCCGCAGGCGATCAGGCCTGCCGCCATCAGGGCGATCCGGTCGCTCTCCTTGACCCGCATCTCGCCGATGCCGCGCATGACGGTGGCGCCTGTCGCGAAGGCGGCGGTCGCGGCGAGGATCGGATACTCGTCGATCATCGAGGCGGCCCGGTCCGTAGGCACCACTACACCCGTCAGCGCCGAATTCCGCGCCGTGACGTCGCCGAGCTCCTCGCCGCCGGACATGCGACGGTTCGAGACGGTCAGGTCCGCTCCCATCTCGCGCCAGGTCTCGAACAGGCCGGTGCGCAACGGGTTCAGCATCACGCCTTCGACGGTCACTTCAGATCCGGGCACGATCAGCCCGGCCGCCAGCGGGAAGGCCGCCGAGGACGGATCGCCGGGCACGGCCACCCGTGTTCCCGTCAACCTCGGCCCGCCCTTCAGACTGACCCGCCAGCCGGCGCCCATCGGCAACACGCCGACCTCGGCCCCGAAGGCGCGCAGCATGCGTTCGGTGTGGTCGCGGCTGGGCTCGGGCTCGGTCACCGTGGTCACGCCGTCCGCGTTCAACCCGGCCAGCAGGATGGCCGACTTCACCTGGGCGGAAGCCACGGGCTGGATGAAGTCGATCGCCGTGAGGGCCCCGCCCTGAATCTCGACCGGCAGGCGATCAGGCTCGACCTTCCAGCCGAACCGCGCGCCCATGTCGGTCAGGGGGCCGGTGACACGCTTCATCGGTCGCTTTCGCAGACTGGCGTCGCCGTCGAACGTCGTCGTCACCGGATACCCGGCGGCCGCCCCCATCAGCAGGCGCACGCCGGTGCCGGCGTTGCCGCAGTCGATGACGCCGGCCGGTTGCTGGAACCCGCCACGTCCAGTGACCCGCCAACGCCCTTCGCCCAGACGTTCGACCGCCGCGCCGAAGGCCTCCACCGCCCGCGCCGTCGCCAGCACGTCGTCGCCCTCCAGAAGGCCCTCGATATCCGTGACTCCCGTCGCCATCGCCCCGAGGATCAGGGCGCGGTGGGACATGGACTTGTCGCCCGGGGCGCGCACGAGGCCGCTCAGCGGGGCGCCGCGGCGGGCGGTCAGGCAGCTGGGGATCGACACCAGATGGTCTCCGAACAGGTCTGCGGGCCCAGTGTCGGGAGGCGCGCGCGGAGATGGTTTTTGACAGCGGCGTCAGGGGGTGGCAAGGGAGCCGCCCCATTTCCCCACTCCCGCCAAAGGTCTTTCCACCGTGGCCAAACCCGAACTGGGCCAGAAGCAGGTCTGCCCGAACTGCCAGGCCAAATTCTATGACCTGGGCCGCCGCCCGGCTCATTGCCCCAAATGCGCGACCGATTTCGATCCGGAGGAGGCGCTGAAACTGCGCAACCGCCGCGGTCGTCCCGCCGGCTATGCCGCCGACGAGACCGACGAGGATCAGGTCAAGGACAAGAAGGCCGACGGCGACGAGGACGAGGAAGAAGAAGCCGTCGCGACGCCCGAGATCGATCAGGAAGGCCATGAGCCGATCCTGACCCCGGACGACGATGACGACGAGACGCCTGTCGATCCCACCGAAGAGTCCGGCATGGGCGAAGCGGTCGAGGACGACGATGTCCTGGCTGACGATGACGACGACTCCGTCCCCTTCATCGAGGACGAGGATGACGACGGCTTCGAGGACGAGATCAAGACGCCGAAGGAAGACGAGTAGACGGTTTTTCGCACCCTTCCCGGACGGCTTTCGGGCGGTCCGGGAAGGACGAAAATAAATGGCTGGACCGGGCTTGATCGCGATCAGACCCTGACATAGGTTCCGCCGCCTCGCAGCAGGGCCTCCCGGCCCAACGCGATCCGACCGAAAGGCCAGAAGCCTGAGGTTCGGGGCTTTAGCTCAGCTGGTAGAGCGCTTGCATGGCATGCAAGAGGTCAGCGGTTCGACTCCGCTAAGCTCCACCAATTTTTCAAGGGGTTAGCAGGAAACTGCTAACCCCTTTTGCTTGCTGGGTAGCACATGGGTAGCAAACCGCGTTCTGTGAAATAATCGCCTGAACAGCCGTTTCGCCCGGCCACGCGGGGTTTCAGGCGGTTCCGGCCGCTGGCTTTCGGGCGCCTCGGTGCGTCTGCGAATCAAGCGGCTGCCGCGCCGCCCGCCGCTCCGGATCCGAACCGGATTTTCAGACTGTTTCGTCAGGCCGTCGGGCGTGGCTTCGCGGCGGCCTCTTCCGGCGTCCATGCCGCCAGCAGCGCCTCCAGAGTCCTCGCCCGGTCGGCGATGGTCTCGGCGAGCCGCCCGACGATCTCGTGGTCAAGGCCGGAGGCCCGCATTTCCTCCGCGACATCGTTGACCGCCGCGGGCGTTTCCCGGGCGAGCTCACGGGCGCGCTCGACCCACCGCTTCGGAGACTGGCGCACCTCGGCCGCCATCCGGCCCACATGCCGCGCCCCGATGTCCCTCAGCCGGTATTCGCCGCCGAGCTTCATCGCCAGCTTGAGCTTCTGATAGTCGAGACCGGGGTACGGCAGGGCGCTGGCGATGTCGTAGAGCGGGGCCAGGCGCACCCGCCCCTCTCCGGACAATAGCAGTGAGTAGTTCTTGGCGTGGGCGTCGGTGCCAACGACGATCCAGTTGAACAGGACAGCGTCCAGGAAGGTGTCTATGTCCTCGCCCGGTGCGCTCGACTGGTCCGCCAGGACCTCCACGCAGTCGCGCACACCCGGCCCGCCCTCGTTCTGGTACTTGTCGGTCGGGAGACGGGCGAGAGCCTGGCAGAAATCTTCCTGGTGCACTCGCGCGATCCGGTCGCCGAGGCGCAGCCGATCGTAGCGTTCGACCACGATGGCGATCTCGTCCCCGAAGCGCTCGACACGAGACGCCGCCGCAGGAATGCCCAGCCGGCGCGCGAGCAGCAGACAGAGATGCTCGTTCTCAGCGTGACCGTCGAAAGCGACACTGGGCGGCTTGAGGATGTGAGTCGTGGGCAGTCGGCCCGACGGCACGCCCCATCGACCATTCTCCCACATCAAGGCGGTCTTGGGCTGGGCGCCGGCGAGACTGAACTGGCCGGTGTCCCTCGCCGCCCGCCAGGCCGCCTGATCTTCCCTGAGCGCCTTCAGCCGTTCGGCGACCTGATGCGACTCCAGCCAGTCGATTGTGTCCTCGCCGCCCCCCTGAAGCGCCTCCAGCCGGTCCGGGCGCACGAACTGCACGGCTCCGGCGCAATCCTCGCCCACCGCTCCGATCAGGGCGAAGGGGTTCTTCGCCGACACCTGGAAATGGCGGGCCCAGCGCTCGATTACGACGTCATTGTCCGGCAGCAGCCCCCATAGGAAGGCGTTGACCGGGCCGTGCGGATACTCCGCCGAGGCCAGAGGCATCGACAGAGACAGGGGATAGGCGTCCGGCCTCAGGCGCCATGCGTCGTCATAGACCAGGGACAGCCGCCCCTTTCGGCGATGAACTGATCCGATGATCTGGCCGTCGAGCAGCAGGATGAGGGCTTCGTCAGCCACCTTGGCGGGCCCTCGCCACGATCGCGTCGATGTCCACCGAGTCGCCGTCACCCTCGCGGGCCACGAGCGGGTCCCCGATCGACAGCGGCATGTCCAGGGCGCGCAGGGTCCTCAGAACCAGCGCCAACTCGGCTCCCGGCTTGCCCTGCTCGAGCGCGCCGATCCACTGACGGCTCACGCCGACCTTGGCCGCGAGCGAGCCCTGGTCCAGCGCCAGCACCTTCCGGCGCGCCTTGACGGCCGCCCCCAGATCCTTGGACGAACGAACGATCATCGTGGCCACCGCGTCAGCATACGCTGACATTTATCACTGTTAGCGTTCGACGACAATGCGAGATGTCACCGTACGATTACAGGTCATATTGTCATCGAACGCTAACAATCAATTTGGGCATCAAGCCGGCGTCGGGGTGGCGAACCGCTTCGCCCGGAAGGTCATGACCCGCTCAATCCGGTCGACAAGCCAGATTCTGTAGCCGTCCAGAAGCTCGCGATCGCGGCCCTCCCCCACCGAGGGAAGCAATCTGTCCGTCTCGGCCAGCGCGGCGGTCAGTGTCAGCCCGCCGGATTCGTCCCCTATCAGACGATCCGTCAGCGCACGCTCCGCCTCGGCGGCAAGCGCCGCCGGAAGAATGGCGCGGTTCCCGAGATAGATCAGCCGCAGGCCAAACGCGCGCAGCCGGTCGTCGTCAAAATGCTCGACGATCCTGACAGCCTCAGCCCACCCCGCTTCATGGAAGTCGTCACGCCGGAGTTCGTCGGCCGGCCCCGGGAAGCCGTCATGCGTGCGACGCTCTGGATGAGGGGATCGTTCGTAAGGGGTCCGCCCGGCCGCCCAGGCGGCAACGATCCGGGCGCAAAGGGCGGCGTCGTCCTTCACCCGACGGGCGACGGCCTCAAAGTCGTCTACCGTGCGCCCGTTGAGCAGGGCGTCCGGCACGTCATAGAGCGGCGTCAGCACCGGCCCTGCATTCGTGCGGAGCTGACGGACGGGTCCAGCCTTCTCCGCGAGCGCCTCTTTCAAGGCCTCATCGGACAGGGCGACAAGCCCCTCGATGTCAATATCGAGGCGGAGACAGAGCCTGCCATTGGCGGCCTGCTCAGGGTTCGCGCCGACCAAGACCACGGGCGACGGGTAGGGCTCGTTGCCGTAGAACTCGGTCAGCAGGAACCCATCCTCGGAGGCGACGAACTGGGCGACGGCCGCCTTGTTCGAGAAACGCACAAAGCGCTGCCAGACATCCGGCGCGCCGTCCTTCACCATGCGGCATAGAGCCAGCGTCGCGCCGACATCGGCCATCGCATCGTGCGCCATCGCGTGGTCGAGACCGTTCGCTGCCGCCAACGCCTCGAGGCGGAACGTCGGGCGGCCTTCCGAACCGAGAGGAACGATGAGACAGCCCGGCGTATCGGCGACCGCCGCCATGACCAGGCCGAGCGCGTCGCCCCGGCAGTTGTTGTTCCGGCTGGTCAGATAGGGATCGTGGAGAGTCTGGAAGAGCGCGTGGCGGATCATCTCTTCGTCGAACCGGATCGAGTTGAAGCCCACGACGATCGAGGGCGTCCAGTCCAGGAGCTTCGCGCGGACCTGACGCATCATCTCGTAGTGGGTCGGCAGGCCGGCGTCGGTCAGCCGCGATATCGGAAGGCCATTGGTGGTCACGGCCGCGGGATGGGGAACGATGTGCGCCATCAGCCGGCATCGCGCCTCGAAGCGATCGATTTCGTTCAGATCGTTATCGGTCCGGATCGCCGCGAAATGAACGATCTGGTCGAATCCCTTGTGGAGGCCCGTCGTCTCGGTATCGAAGAAGACGAAGCTCACCGCAGACTCCGGTCTAGAGGCCGCTGGCCAAGCGATACCGCATCGCCGAGGCGCTAACCCGGAACTTGCGGGCGAGGGCCTCGACGGCGGCGTCGTCATCCATATCGATCCCTCCGCCGTCGAGCGCTGCAATCAGGAGTTCGCGCGGCATCAGCAGTTCGGCGGCAAAGGCGTTCGCCTGGACCTCGAGGTCGTCCGTGCCCTGTGCGGACAATTCGTCCCGGAACAGCACCCGCAGGCCGCTGTCCACGTGAACGGCCTTCTCGATGATGTCGGCGTGAAGTTCGTGATGCGCCAGCTCGTGCGCCGCCGAGAAGCGCTGGCGGTTGGGATGATGCAGGGCGTTCACCCCGATGATGCCTACCCCGTCCTTGATGTAGGCCATGCCGGAAAGCGCCTCGTCCAGCGGCGCGTACTGGAGCGCGATGTTGCGCGCCTTGATGATCCGCTCGACCGGCACGGGCGCGGTCTTGACCCCGAAGTCGTCAAGGATCGCGCGCGCCTTCTGACGGGCCTGCTCGACGGTCACGGTCACGGCCCGACCTTCAGGCCGCGTTGTCCCATAGCGCTTGCGATCATGTCGGTGATCTGGGCGCGCGTCTGGGAGGTGACCGCGACCGTCTCATCCCACCGGATCACTTCAAGGTCCTCGTGACGGACAGGCCGCACCGGGGCGGGCAGGATGTCGGATAGCTTGGCCACGGCAAGCGCCGACGCGAGGCTGTAGACGTGGTGCAGCAGGACGTTCTGCCGGCCGCTCTCGATGTTGGCGATCGAGGCGCGTGACATCCCCACCCGCGCAGCCAGCTTGGCCTGGGTCAAATCCAATTCCCGGCGCCGCGCGGCGACCGAGCGCCCGAACGCTTTGTAGATTTCATCATCCGACATGCACGTATGTTTGCGTTGCGCCGCGATCCTCTGTCAATGCTACGCACAAATGTGCGTGTCATAAACATAAGGATGTGCTTATTTGACAGCACCGCCGTTCTCAGCGTTAATCATTCCACCGGTGAGGGATAGGCCCGAGTCGTCTTGAGGAGCCGAAAATGTCGAAACGCATCCACGTCGTCCCGCATGGATCGGAATGGGCGGCGCGCCGCGAAGGCGCCTCCCGCGTCGGTTCGGTGCATTCCACCCAGGCGCAGGCTGAAGCCGCCGCCCGGTCCACCGCCGTCCGTGAACGCGGTGAAGTCATCATCCACCGTCCCGACGGTCGCATCCGCGACGCCAACTCCTACGGCTCCGATCCCTTCCCCCCGAAGGGCTGATTCAACCCGGACGCCGCAGGGCGGCGTTCCCTCCTCCGAAAGACCGCGCTCTTGATGTCTGCTCCGACCCCCTACCGGGATTTCCGCACCGCCGATCCCTTCGCCGATCCGCTCGACGCCCTGCTGGCCGAGATCGCCATCAGCATCCAGCTGCCGCCCGGGCTCCACGCCAAGGCCGGCGACCGCTACGCGTCTGTACGCGCCTTCATCGAACGTCCGGGCAGTCCGCTTCATGGACGGGTGCGGGCCTTCTATCCGCAAGGATCTATGGCGATCGACGCCACCATCTCCACGCGCGGCACCGACGACGAGTACGACATCGACATCATCTGCGAGATCGACGGGGCCGGCGAGACCGCCGCCCAGCTGATGGACCTGCTGGAAGCGGCGCTCGCCGACTATCCGCAGATTCGCATTAAGCGCCAGACCCGCTGCATGACGCTCTACTACGCCGACGGCATGCATCTCGACATCACCCCCTCCCGGCGCGCGGCGCCGGCCGAGAAGGTGAGCGAGATCGTGCACCACAAGTCAGACAGCGCCGACGCCGGCCGCTATGTCCTCATGAACGCTTGGGGCTTCATCGACTGGTACCGCGACCGCACGCCGACCGAAGACCGCTTCGCCCTCGCCATGAACAGCCGGCTTTACGAGGACGCCGGCATCGCCTTCGCCGCCGCGGATGTAGACGAGGTCCCGCCCCAGACCCCCCTAGTCATCAAGAATGTGGCGACGGTGGCGCAGCAACTCCTCAAGCGCCACCGCAACATCGCCTACTCGGACGCCGATGGCCGGATCCCGCCTTCGGTCGTCATCTCCTGCCACGCGGGCAAGGCGGCCGTTCCGGGACTCGGCTTGGCCGACATGCTGATCCGTCAGGCCCGCTGGACGGCCCGGGCAATCGAGGAGGCGGACCGGGCCCAGCGCCTGATCGCGGTCCCCAATCCCGTGTTCGGGCTTGAGAAATTCACGGACCGCTGGCCCGAGACACACGCCCAACAGCGGACCTATGCCGGCCTGCTCAACGCCCTGGCCGACGGGCTCGAAGCCGCCCGGCGCAACGTGGAACTCGAAGACCTTCAGGCATGGCTGCGCAAACAGTTCGGCGAGCGTGTCGTCACCCGGTCGGTCGTCGCCTTCAACGAGCGTCTCGGTCGCCAAGTGAAGAGCCGGCAGCACGGCTACACCCCCGGCGGCGGCCTATTCACGCCGGCGGCCCCCGCGCTCGTCGGCGTCGCCGCCGGCCTGTCGCCGGTCCGCGCCGTGGCTCACACCAACATGGGGGAGCGCCACCCGTCGTGACCCGCGCCATCGAGACCCAGATCGCCGACCTCGCGCGGCTATGGCCCCAACTGGCGCTGGCGGCCAGGGCCGGAGATCGCGCCGTCTGGCAGGGCCCGCTGAAGCCCCTGCTCCAGACCTTCCAGGTCCGGATTGTCTACCGGGCGCCCCTCATCATCGAACGTCCCGACGTAAGCAACACGCAGCCGGAGGTCACCGTTCTGACGCCGCCGCTCCGCCGCCGACCGGGAGACGCGGAAGGCGCGTTGCCCCATGTCTATTACCGGGAGGACGGCTCGGTTGTCCTGTGCATGCTCGATCCCGACGCCGACGACTGGTCTCCTGCGGACAGTCTGGCGGAAACGACCGTCCCCTGGATCATCGAATGGCTGGCCGCATACGAGGGCTGGCGCGCCACCGGACAATGGACCGCGAGCGGTCGGCATGTGGAGGCCGCGTGATGGCGAAGACCACTATTCCTAACAAGGTCGCCAACGCCCTGTGGGCCCGCGCGGGCGGATGCTGCCAGTATCGGGGCTGTTCCGAATACCTCGTCGGCGACCTGATCGCTGGCCGTGAAGACGGAACCTTCGGCTTCCTTGCCCACATCGTGGCGGACAGCCCGGACGGTCCGCGCGGCGACAAGGTACGGTCGGCCCTGCTGGCCAAGCGCCTGGAAAACCTGATGCTGATGTGCGCGCGCCACCACAAACGCATCGACGTTGATGCGCCCGACGATCACCCCGAGACCCTGTTGCTGGAGATGAAGGCCGAACACGAGCGCCGTATCGTCCGCAACGTCGCCATCCGGCCGGATCTGGCATCCCATGTGGTGCGGTTCTCGGCGAAGATTGGCGAGAACCCGGCCCTGGTGTCCACGCGCGAGATCTTCGACGCCATGCTGCCGCACCGGCATCCTGCGTCCGGCGAAACGATCGATCTGGAACTGGTGGGGGCCGCCTTCGGAGACCACGAACCGATCTACTGGGATACGCAGCGCCTCAACCTCGGCCGCCAGTTCGAGACAGCCGTCCGCAGCCGGATCGAGCGCCAGGACATCCGCCACCTCAGCGTCTTCCCGCTCGCGCCCCAGCCCCTGCTGATCGAACTCGGACGCCTGCTCGGCGACATCGTTCCCGCCGCCATCCACCAGCGTCATCGGGAACCCGCCACCTGGGCCTGGCAGGACGACCAGCCAATGCTCGTTCTGAACGTCGGCGAACCTGCGGCCGGCGCGGGCCCGGTCGCGCTCAAGCTGGCCGTCAGCGCCGACGTCGATGACGATCGGATTCGCGCTGTCCTGGGCGACGACGCCGCCATCTGGTCGATTACCGCGACCGGCGCCCATAACGACATCCTGCGACGGCCGGAGGATCAGGCGAACTATCGCCGCCTTCTTCGCGGGCTGTTCAACCGGATCAAGGCGGTGCCCGGACAATCAACCGTCATCCATGTGTTTCCAGCGCTTCCGGCCTCGCTGGCCGTCGAGACCGGACGGGTCTGGATGCCGAAGGCGGATGCGCCCCTGCGCCTCTACGATCAGAACGGCGCTTCGGGCTTCGCCCGCGCGTTCGACATCGGCCGAGTCGCGGACGGCTCACAGGAAGCGGAAGCGGCATGACCGACCTCTCCGAACCACCGATCACCGCGCCCGAGGGGTTTCCAATCTGCATCCGCGCCTATGGGGACGAGACGGAATCCTCCCGGCTCGGCCACCTGGTCGGCGGGCTCGTGCGCCACATCAGCCGAACCTTCGACCTGTCGGGGCTCGACGGCATGACGATCGCCGGCGACTACGTTCAGGCCCTCGCCGAGCTCGACCGGGGCTACGCCGCCACCATTGTGCTGACGCCCTCGGAAGGCGATGTGATCGGCATCGCGATGACGCCGTCCGTCCTGCGCGACGGCATCCTGAAGAGCCACCTGGTCTTCAACGCCGGTTTGGTGTCGGCCGTGCTCGACGACAGCTCTGAGCACTATCAGCTCGCCATCCACATGATCGCGCACGAGTGCGCACATGTGGAGATCACCCATGCCTTCGACACCTGTTTCCCTGGCGTCCAGCTGCGGACGCGGCATACCGACCCCCTGCGAAACCTGCGCTGGAACATCATCTTCGCCTGCTGGGACGAGTACGCCGCAACGCGACGGAGCAGTTGCTACGGTCAGGATCCCACGGTCGGCTACGAGGACACCTTCCTGCTCGCCCTCGGCCACACCGAAGACCGGGCAAACGCCGCCATCCGATCCTACCGATGGCACGCCGATGTCGATCAGGTCCTGCGGGAGGTTTCGGACGCTTACGGCCAGCTGATGAAGTTCGCCGCCTATCATCTGGGCAATATGGCCGGACAGGGTTTGGCGGACGACGATCTGCCCCGGACGAAACAAGCCCTCGATGGCCATTGGTTCCAGCCCGTGTGGCTGAAACTCAGGGCGGCCTGCGAGACGCTCTGGGACGGTTTCGGCAGCTGGGATGACCAGACGGGATTCGAAGCCATCGGCGACATCGCCGTGGAGCTGATGGCCAATCAGGGGATGCGCCTGACGCCGCTCGACGGCGACGGGATGCACGTCGATCTGCCGTTTACGCCGCAGACCGAAGCCTTCGGCATCGAAGCCTATCTCGCCAGTCTCCTGGGCAAGGCGGCCTGAGGCGGTTGGTAGAAGACTGGCAAGATCTGCCGAGACTCCGGACCGTCATTCCGACAACGTTAACAATATTCACATGTCCCTGTTATCCCAAGCTTGATTTCTACTAGGGGCTGTGGCTCTCTCGCGCTTGAGACGGGGGCCATCATGTCGAAATATTCAGCTCGAAAACGCTTGGCGCCGCCCCTCGCCCCGCTTCGAAATGCCTCGTCAATGACACAGAGTCGGATGGGACCCACGCGGTCGGCGGTGCCGTGTCGGCGGCCCTGGAGTCCGAGGGCCATCGCGACGTCCCAGACCGGGTCATGGGATCCAAGGGCTACCCACTCTCCGGTTGCGGGGCAGGAAGCGGCGCGGGGGGCGTATGAACAGGGCTGACATCGAACTGGCAGTCGGCGCGGCCATCGAGCAGATGGTGCTCAAGGACGTTCGGATGGAGAAGTTCAGCTTCTCATTTGTGCCGAGCAAGGCCCGGTCGGACGGTGGGCTCGGTGCCGGCTGGAACGCTTGGCACATCCTGCTCAACCACCTCCGGCGCAAACGCCTTTCCAAGACCGCGCCATTCACCGGCCTCGTGATCGATCCAATCCTCGTGGACACCACACTCGACAAGGACCTGCGGTCGCTCCGCTACCAGCTGACCGAGCGTCTCGTCCTGATCGACCGGTACCTGACATGAGGAGAGCCGGCCTGCTCGCCGCCGGCCTGCTTGCTGGCGTCTCGGGGGCAGCCCATGCACAGGCGATCCCGGATGCGAAGATCACTGCGGTCTTCACCCCGGCGACACGGGCCTTTCTTTGCCGAGCCGACAGCCCCGGCGTGCGTGTCGCGCCCATGCTCGGCGAGTTGGCCAAGACCTACAGCCTGAACCCTTTCGCTCTGCCCCCGCCGCCGGCAGCAGCGGCGTCGACACCCACGGCGGAGGCAGCCTTCGCAGGCTGGATCCTGGCTTCGGCCGATCTGATCCAGGCCGAGGCGATGGAGGCGGGGATTAGCGCTACGCTCCACGAAACCCTCACCCAGATCCGTTCCGGCCTGGTGGAGTATGTGCAGTCCATCCGCGGCGCGGCGCCGTCCGCGTCGTTCAGGGCCGGACCTGAAGCCGGAGCCGCGGGCACGGCGGCTGAGCAGAAGCTATTGCTTGAGCGGCTGCTTGCGCCCGTCTTGGGCGTGGCGACCTCCCAGGCGGTGATTGAATGTGGGCCGGCTCCGGCGCCCACCACGCCAGCGAGAGACGGTCCGTCGTCGTTTGGCCCCGGCCCAGGATCCCGAGAGGCTGCTCCCCCGGGCGGCGTCATCGCGTTTCGGGGCCGGATCGACGACCTGGCCGTGCCCCGTTTGGCGCCCGGCGCCCAGACTCCGGGCGAAGCGTACAAGAAGGCGTCTGACGCCACCCTAGCCTTTACCGACAACGACCAGAAGGGCGAGGAGAGCGTCGCGATCGAGGCCGTGCTCGGCTGGGGCCGCAACCTGACCCGAACGGACAGCGTGTTCGGCTTTATTCACTACGTGGAGACGTCCACGGAGACGGACGCATCGGGCGACGATGACGACAGCAAGGACATTCGCGCGCTCAGCCCCGGGATCCTGTTCCGCCATCCCATCGGCCCGTCGAACACGCCGGGCCTTATCTACGGCACCCTCGGGGTCACGGCCTATCCGACCTATAATTTCGCCCAGGACTCAGAGACCCTTCGGGCCCGCGTCTTCCTCAACGACATCTCGCTGGACCTCGGCGGCGCCGGCCCGCTCTGCGACATCACCGGTCAGGTCGGCCCCTTGCAGTGGACGTGCCGCCTGGGTGTCTCTGCGGAATGGACCCATGTCGTCGAGGCGGGCCGGAGCCTCGACCTCGCCACCCTGGACGACGACCAATTCTTCGGGGTGGGCGGCGAGATCGCGCTCGGCCTGTCCCTACCCGACAACGAGGCGCTCGCGCCTTTCCTGCTGACGGCGGAGTACCGCTACCTCGGCATCGTCTCCGGCGGGCTCGACGATCCTGACCGCCTCTCGATCAGCCTGACCTACAAGGTCCCGAAGTCCAACGTCTCCATCGGCCTCACGCGGATCGACGGCGTGAATTTCGAGACGCTCCAGCCCGAGGAACAGACCAAGGTGTCCGTGGGGTTCCGGTACTAAGGCGCCGGGTAGCCCTGCGACGAACACGCGGCGTCCTGACGGCCCGCGAAACAAGGGAGGCTGACGATGGCGTTCGACGTTCTCGCGTTTGCTGCTGCGGCCGTGCTGTCCGCGCCCCAGGTCTCTCCGGCAAGTCCGCCGCCGCGGCCCGCTCCGCTCTTCGCCGCACCACCGGCCTTCGCACCCGCCCTGCCGCCGCCGCTTGATGTCTGGATGCTCGACATCGGCCAGGGCTCATGCGTCTACGTGGATTGTCCGGACCGGCGAACGGCGCTGCTGATCGACTGCGGAAGCAAGGGGGCGAGGCCCGCCGTCTCGATCCCGGCGGTGGTCGACTGGGTCCGCGACCGGCTCGCCGTCGATGAGACCGTCACGGTGATCGTCTCCCACGGCGACGAGGATCACTATTCGCTGCTGCACAACCTCGACGCTTCCCGCGTCGATCGGGTCCGGCTCGGCGGACTCAGGGCCGACTACCGGGGCCCGAGCGGTAAGCTGGCCCAGATCGACGGCTGGCTCCAGGCGGTCGAGGCGTCCGGCGGCGACGTGGCGGTCTGGGCGCCGAACGCCTTCTCGGCGGCGGATCCCGAACTGTCGTGCGGTGGCGTCAGCGTCGATGTGCTGGTCGCCTCCTATCTCCAGTCTGCGCCGACCACGGCCGTCGACTCTCGCAAGAACGCCGACAGCGCCGTCATCAGGGTCCGTCACGGCGGTGTGTCGGTGGTCATGGCCGGAGACGCGGAAGGCTCCACCCAGCAGGCCGCCCTGCGCAACGCCGAGGCCGCCGGCCTCGTCCTCTCAGGCGACACCGTACTCATGGGATCCCACCACGGCGCCCGGACGGCGGGCAGCAACAATCCGCCGTGGGTCGACGCCTGGCGCCCGACGGTCGGGGCCTTCAGCGCGTCGGTGGCCGTTCGCTTCGGCCATCCCCAGTGCGAGGTGGTGGCCCGCTTCGCGGCCACCGCGCGCCCCATCGCGGAGCGATACCCGGTGTCCTGCGGCGTCGGCGCGCGTCAGGAGGTCCGCTATGTCAGTTCCGCCATCGTCAACACCTTCGACAATGGCACGGTGCTGTTCCGGCTCTCGGGCGAAAACGGCCTGACGATCCTCTGCGAGATCCTGACACCCGGCTGCGACGCCGCCCTCCAGCCCTTCGAGGCGCCATGACCGAACCCGACGCCCGGGCCGCTCCGCCGCTGGAGCCCTACGCCCCCGAGGATTTCAGCGTGCCCGACAAGGTGTGCGACCTTGTGATGAAGGGCGGTGTGACCTCCGGCGTCGTCTATCCCTATGCCGTGCTCGAACTGGCCCGCGTCTATCGCTTCAAGTCGATCGGCGGCACCTCGGCCGGCGCGATCGCCGCGGCCTTCGCGGCCGCGGCGGAATATGCGCGCACCGTCGGGAATGATCCCGCCGGTTTCGTCAGGCTTCAGCGCTGGTGCGACGCGTTGCCGGACATCCTGCCGACGCTGTTCCAGCCCTCTCCCCGGTACGCCCCGCTGATGGATTATCTCCTGCGCGGACAGGCCGGCACAGGCGGCCTTCGGTGGCTCTGGAACCTGCCGCGGGTGTTCTGGGGGACGAGCCTCGCGGGAACGATCGGCGGCGTCCTGGCGATGCTCCTGCTCGGCGCCGGCTTGGCCGGCGCCGTCCTGGGCGGTGTCGTGGGTTTCCTCGTCGCGATCGTCGTGCGGATGATCGGCTTCGCCTCGGCCCTTGCGTCGGACGACTTCGGAATGTGCCCGGGGATCCGCCAGCCGGGGCATGAGGGGCCGGCGCTCGTCGACTGGCTTCACGCCGCCCTGCAGGACATCGCCTTCGGGGCGGAGCCCGGCGACCGGATCCTGACCTTCGGCGACCTTGAAGGGCCGGACGAGACCCGGCCTGTGATCGACCTTGAGATGATCACGACCAACCTGTCGCAACACCGCCCGCACAGCCTGCCCCGGATCGAGGCCGTCATGGCCTTCCTGGCCGACGACTGGGCTCGCCTGTTCCCCCAACCGGTCCTGAACTTCATGGCGGCGCGGGCGGGCCGCCACGGCCGCAACCCGGCCCTGGAGAAATTCCCCTCGGCAAGGGACCTGCCCGTGATCGTCGCGGTGCGAATGAGCCTGAGTTTCCCGTTCCTCTTCCGGGCGGTGCCGATGCGGTTCTGGAACGTCGAGAAGGCGTCCTTGATGGCCTTGCTCGCCCCCGCGCCCCGGTCGGCCGCCGCACCGGCGCGGGCCAATGTCCCGTGGGACCCGGTGCTGTTCACCGACGGAGGCCTCAGCAGCAACTTCCCCATCCACATGTTCGACACCCTGCTGCCCGCGCGTCCGACCTTCGCCTTGAGCCTGGAGGCCCTCCCGAAGGGCATGCCGCTCAATGGCCCCCGGGTGCTGATCCCGAAGACCGCCGGGGACGGCCTTGGCCTCGCGGTGGCCGAGGTCCGTTCCGCGCCCGCCTTCGCCATGGGTCTGCTTGGCTCGGCCAAGGACTGGCAGGACGCCCTGCTGTCCGTGATGCCCGGCCAGCGCGAACGCATCGCCCGCGTCTACCTGTCGCCTGACGAGGGCGGCCTGAACCTCTCGATGCCGAAGGCGCGCTCGCTGGCGCTAATGGGCTACGGCAAGGCGGTGGGAGCCGGTTTCGCCGGGGGCGCCCTGAACTTCGACGAGCACCGGTGGCGACGCGCCCTGGTCGCCTACGACCAGCTCGAGGACGCCGTCAGATCGCTCGACGCCGTCTGGACCGAGGGCGGCTTCGACGCCTTCCTCGCGGCCTATGACAAGCCGCTGAGCTACAAGAAGGCAGCCGGCGACCGCGACCGCATACACCAGCGCCTCGGCGCCGTCGCCGACCTTTGGACAACCGTGTTCCAGCCGCCGGTCGCGGCCAAGGACAAGAAGATGCCGCGTCCCGAAGGCCGTCTTCGCATTGGTCCAGATGTCTGACGCTCGACCTGCCCGGGCGTACGGAACCTGGCATCCGCCGCGGGGCGTCCCTCAACCAGGCCGAGGCCTTGGACAACCCTTGGCCTCAAACCCGGCCGCCGTCATCGGGACTGCTTCCGCCTTTCGACAGGCGTAAAAAGGTGCAACGGAGGATTGTTGAACATCCGGCGTTCGGCCAACGTGGCGCGTCGCGGGAGGCGTGCATGGAAGAAGCGAAGATCAGGAAGCTGCTGGGCAAGGAGCTTGCCCAGGATGACGACAACTTCCTCAAATACGCGCTGAAGCGTCGAGACCTTCTGGACAGGCTGATCGCGCCCGACAATCGCCTCGCCATCATCAACGCCCCGCGCGGCTGCGGCAAGAGCGGCCTGTTGCTCAGTCACGAAGCGGAGCTGCGCACCGCCTCGCCTACACGCAACGTCGTGATCAAGCGATACGCGAAGGATGGCATTGCTCTCGGCGACAGCGAGACAACACGCGATGCAATTCAGAAGTGGCGCTTGAAGGCGCTGGAGTGGATGGCCGCTCAGGTGGGTGCCCGGATCGGCGTGCCGAAGACCCGCGAAGAACGAGTGGCGGTTGAACTCGCCGAAAGGGACGGCCTGCTCGAGCGGGAAGACGCGCCAGACGATCCCATCGCAGCGGCTTCGGAGGGCGTCCTGGTGCGCATCGTCCAGAAGGCCGACTGTGAGTTCTGGCTCCTGATCGACGAGATGGACATCCACTACGAGGATGTGCCCCGCGAGGACCGGCGGCTCGCCGGGCTGATGCACGCTTGCAAGAGCCTGACAGAAATTCCGAATGTTCGGGTCAGGGTGACGATACGTCCGCACATCATGACCAATCTTCTAACCCGCTTCGACGGTGTCCAGACGCTGCGATCCCATGAGGAGACGATCGCGTGGTCGGCGGACGAACTCGTCGGCATCCTCGGACGGCGGATAGCCAATTTCGAGGGCGAGCAGACGCGCGCCGGCGATCTCCAGCTTACGCCCGACGAGAACGAGGAAACCGATGAGGACCGCGTCTCACACTTCTTCGAAGATTTCGACGCGGGTTTCTCGGCCAAGTCCGGCCGCGACTACCACGGCTTCCATACGATCGCTCTTGGAAGGCCACGCTGGATGCTCGAGTTCTGTGGACTGGCGCTGAGGGAAGCGCCCGACGACTACGCCGACAAGATCGCCTTGCGTAAGGCCATGCACGACTACGGAAACAATCGAGTCCAGTATCTGGCCGGCGAACACGCGTTCCACGCCCCGAAGTTGGCCGAGTACATCAACAAGATGGTGGGCCCGAGGCGCACGACGTTTGGGTCGTCGGATGAACTCAGACAGTTCATCAACAGCCACGTCCTCAATGTGACGCCCCACTACGACTGGCCCGTCGCCGAAGGCGATACAAGCCCGCCGCTCAAGATCGCCCGTCTCCTCTACATGGTCGAGGTGCTGCGCGCAAAGCAGCAACTCGGCCGCGATTACCGCTGGTATGGGTACTCGGATCGTCCGAGCCTGCTGGCCTCGTGGAGCGCCGAGCACAACATCTCCTGGGAACTGCATCCGGTCTTCGCCAAGGGCCTGCAGATAAACGACCTGGGGACGTTCAAGGCAGGCGGACAGTTGCGGACTTTCGGCGAAGCAAAGGCCGCGGGTCAGAAGCGGAATCGTCCGGGGTCGAAGGCGAGAAAGCGGCATCGCGAGGAAGAAGGCCGCTCCGGCGCCGGTCCCGGAAAGGATGGAGAGGCTACCCCGGATGGTCCGAAGGACTCTTGAGGCCCCGGCGGATCAGCCCGCCGGGTTGGAGCTTGAAGACTTCGCCTCGACCCGTCGGATCGACTGCCAGGCCTTCGGCGATGAGCTCATCGCCTGCCAGACGGGCGAACGAGCGCCGCTGGAACGACGTCGTGTCCGAAGGAATGACCGCCGACGCCGCGAGAGTCGTCAAGAGCACTGTCCCATCGGCGGCGGATCCCGCAATCCGTACCGCCTCGTCCTTCAAGGCGAGGACGACGTCCGTCCCGGCCGGCTCGCCGGTCCCGCCGCCGACGGTGCGCCACACGTCGACGAAGACCCGGCGAACGGTCGGGCCATGCCGCACACCGAGTGCAAGACCGGCGGCCAGACCGACAGCGAGGGTGATGAGTGCTCCGTAGTGCCTCGCCACGAAAGCGAGCAACAAAGCATTCACCGTGATCACGGTCTCCGCGAACTGGATGAGTTGGTTGGTGGGATGCTTGAACGCTCCATGCTCGTCAGCCAATTTCTCAAGGAAAGGGAAGACGACCGACGAGGTGAAGGCAAGGATGGTGAAGGCTATGAGCGCCTTGCCCCAGTTTCGTGGTTTTTCTCGCGCTGCCATCGCTATTGCTCCGCTTGCAACATAACGTTGCTCGCCCACGAAGCGCAATCAGCGTCGAGTGCCGCATACTGCCCTGACCCTGGTCCAGGACCACTCGGCGTTTGGCTCTTGTCCACTCGTCGCGAGCGGTGCTTGAAGGCCGGTGCGACGTAAGCCGTAAGGCGAATGAGACGGGCAGGCAGGATCCACGAGTTGCAGGTCCTCCGGGAGACTGCTTACTACGAGAATGGCGAAATACGATCCGCTCCGCGACTACCTGCGCAGACAGAAGTTAGACGAGTTCGAACTCACCTTTGCCGAGATGGAGCGCAAGATCGGCTACATGCTGCCCAAGAGCGCGGGGCGTCCCCAGTGGTGGGCCAACACGACCGACCCCGACACGACCCATGTGCAGCGCAGGGCCTGGGGCGACGCTGGCTTCGACGCCTTCCTGATCGCCGGCGCGGATCGCGTGCGCTTCCGGCGCGCCCGACCCGACGAAAGGCCTTCCTAGCTCCCGAAGTCAAAGGCGATCTGACCGGGCGAGGTCCTGGAGCCCCGGCGTCCCACGGAGGCCGAGCTCGCCTGCACCTGCTCACCGGCCTGGGTCGTCGTCGCAACCGCCTTGCTCGCGGGGTCGACCGGGCGATTGGCGCCTTGCCGTTCCGGGTCGGGCGAGGCCTCGAACAGCCGCATCTCGGGCGGACGCCGCGGTGCCCGCGCGATCTTCCAGGCCGCCAGTTCGCTCTCCCACCAGCAGACACGACCGGGCGACACCACGACCGGGAGGGGGAAGTCCCCCGTCTTCTGCATCCGCCACGCTGTGGTGCGGCTAAGGCCGGTGATGTCGCGCACGGCCGGCCAGGCCAGCAGCCGATCATCCCGGCCGCCCGGCCGTGTATCCGCCTCCGTCAGGTCGCCCATGACACCGCCTCGTCGGCCCGCCGTTCCAGCACCTCGGCCAGGAGCCGCGCGTCCCGGGCCGCATCGACCGGATCGCGCACCTCCCAGACGAGAAGCACCTCCTTCAGCGCATAGCTGACGGCGGGATGCGCCAGCAGGTCCGCCACGGTCGGGACCGCAACGCGCCGTTCGCCGCTGTACTGGATCTCAGCCATGACGGCGCCCCCGGGCGGCCGGCGGGGCCGAGGCCCGCAAGTCCCCGACCTGGGTCAGGGCCCAGTCCCGGAGCACCCCGCGTGGATAATAGGGCTTGTGCCGAACATGCCGGCATGGCGGCCCGTTGCCGCCCGTCGACCACAGGCGCGCCAGAGTCTCCGGCTTCATGCGGATGCCGAACTGGACCAGGAAGGCCGAGGCTTCCTTTCGGGTCAGCAGGTCCTCGTCCCCCGCGCCAGGGACCGGTTCCACAGGCTCGATCACCGGGATCACAGGACCGCCTCCGGCACCCGGCAGTCGCGCGCGTTCCGTGCGCCCCGGCCGGCGGTCAGGGCGAGGTAGCAATCGACGACGGCGACCACATAGGCTCGGGTCTCCGCGATGTCGGGGATGCGGCCGAGCCGGGCGACGCGGCCCGGTCCCGAGTTGTAGGCCGCCAGGGCCAGCCGGACGTCCCCGAACCTCAGCATCTGCCGGGCGAGATAGGCGGCCCCGCCGGACAGGTTCTGCTCCACGTCGAACCGGTCCCGGACCCCGAGGTCGGCGGCGGTTCCGGGCATCAACTGGGTCAGGCCGCCCGCGCCCGCCGACGACACCGCATCGACGCGGTAGGCGGACTCGACGATCACCAGGGCGTGCAGCAGCTTGGGATCGAGGCCGTGCCGATCGGCCGCCCGCGCGATCGCCTCCATGAAGGGCTGCGACAGGGGCGCGAGCCGGGGCTCAGGACCGCCCGCGTCCGCCATCACCACTGTCGCCTCGACGATAGCCGGCCGCCCGAACAGGTCGCCACCGGCGTCGCGCCAGTCGACCGACTGGGCCTGGGCCGTTGTCGACCAGAACAGGACCGCCGTCGCGGCCAAAGCAGATCTCACCATCTCAGGGCCTCCCGAAATACCCCCTCCACATCGTCGCAGCGGACGGGCCCGAAGTACCGGCTATCGAAACTCCCCGGCGTATCGCCAAGCAGAAAGAGTTCGCCCGGCCCGAGGCGACGGCACCCCCGCCACTGCGGAAGCGCCGCGCCCCTGTGGTCCCGGCCGCGCACCGGTACGCTCCGGTCCGCCGCCGCGATCTCATTCCCGCGTCGGCAGACCAGGTCGCCTCCAACCGCCGCCACGCGCTTGATCAGCAGCACCTCCGGGGGCATGCCGAGCGCCCCGAGATAGGCTCGCCCCGCCGCCGGCTGGGGCAAGGCCACGGTCGCGCCGCGCCCGATCGTCGCCCCGGTATCCCGGAGATAGAGGCCGCGCGGCAGGCTGGGGCTCTCGTTGATCAGGGCCAGGGCCGGCGTCCGGGCGGCCACCGCCGCGAGGCAGCCGAGGGCGAAGACCGTCACCCCCAGCACGGCCCAGCGGATTCCATTGTCCAGGAACGAGATCATGGCCGGTACGGCTCCAGGATCAGGTCCCGGGTGATCATCACCCGCACCGGCGCGCCCGGCCGCAGGCGGATCGAGGGGCGGACCTGTAGCTCGCGGTCCACCAGCCGGCCGCCGACCTGGGCGCCCTCGATGGCCGCCGCATCGCCGGCGTCACCAAGCAGGCCGCCGGACGACCGATCATCCCCGTCCCGGGCAATCTGGCCCAGGGTGGTGATGGCTCCGGCGAACAGGGTCCCGACCAGCAGGGGCAACAGACGCCGGTCGACCTGCCCGCGCACCCCGACCGCGCCCTGGGCGTCCACGCCCGGCTCCTCGGTCAGCAACAGGCTCTTTCCGTTGGGCAGGATCAGCCGGTCCCAGGCGAGGAAAGCGCGGCGGTCGCCATAGGCGCTTTCGCCTTCATGACGGCCGATCAGGCGCGTGCCCTGGGGCAGGACCAGGTGGCGGCCGCTGACGGAGTCGTAGACGTTCTGCGACACCGTCGCCACGACCGGTCCGGCGCGGGAGGTGTCGATCCCCGTCAGCAGCACCGCCGGAATGATCGCCCCGGCCTTCAGCTCATAGGGCGACAGGGGCGCCGTCAGCACATGGCCGTTGTACACGGCGCCCACATCGCCGCTCTCCGGGCGAACGCCGCGCGCCGTCGCCGGAGGCGGCGCCCCAGCGGCCGAACCGTTCGCCTGCGCGGTCTCGAAGAACAGGTCCGACCGCGCCGCGAGATCCCGGGGACTTGGTCCTTGTGGCCGAGGCGCGGGCCGGGGCGCGTATCCGTCATAGGATCGCGTCGGGGCGGGCGTCCCCGGATCCACCGTCTCCTCCGGCACGGCGGCGTTGCGGGGCTCCGGCAGTCGGTCATACGTCGCCGGCTGGTCGGTCACGGCCTCGGCCGGCCGCACGACGCCGTGCGCCTCGTCCTCCCGGGCCTCGACCGCCCGCGCCCGCGCGCTGTCCCGCAGTTCCGGCTGGACGACAAAAGCCCAGGCCAAGGAGCCCGAGACCAGCACCGCCCCGCCGATGACGATCGTCTGCACGACCGACTTGCGCAGGCGGGTGGCGGGGGGACGCGGCGCCCGCATCGACAGGCCGGGCGGCGGCGCCTTGGCGGCGGGCTCGGACGGCGGCGCCTCGCCGGCGGCGTGCGGGTCGGCTTGATGATCAGAAGACGGGGTCATCGGGCGGCTCCCTGGAGGCGGCGGATGCGGACGACCTGCGGCCGCCGGTCGCCGAGCCGCAGTTCGGCGCGGTCGAACACGCGATCGACGATGAAGAGGCCGCCCGACTGGCGGTAGTTGACCATCTGCGCCTCGCCGTCGGGGGCGACGACGAACAGTGCCGGCGCCTCGTCGATCTGCAGGTCGGGGGCGAAGGCGATGAAGGTGCGGCGGCCGTCGTTGAAGACCGAGACCGGCGTCCATCGGGGGCGTCGTCCCTGGGGTTCGATCCGGTAGCGGGCGTCGAGCGGTCCCTCCGGCATGACCACCGGATCGGAGACCCGGACCTCTCCGGTCCCGAGGGACGCAGGATCGGGCGGATCGAACGCGCCCGTGTCCCAGGCGATGGCGGCGTTGAACCCGTCCGCTCCGCCGCTCTTCAGGTCCAGGAAGTAGACCCGCCGGCTGGTGGTCAGGACCAGATTGGTCTCAAGGCCCCGTTCCAACGGCTTGAGCAGGACATGGGTGCGGACCGCCGCGCCCTCGCCCGAGCTCGTCTCGCCGATCTGCCAGCGGACGGTGTCCCCGGCCGCCTTGGAGACGAGGGTCTCGCCGGCCCCGAGCGTCAGGGTCGTGACCCGCAGCGGCGCCGCCCAGACCTCGTAGACCCGGCCCGGCGACCAGGCGAAGATCTGCACCCCGCCCACGAAGGCGTCGGCGCGCGACGCGGCCCGGGCTTCCAGGTTGGCGGCGGCGATCGCGCGCCGTCCCGAAACCCCGGATGGAACCGGCGGAGCCGCAGCCGCCGCCTCATAGGGCACGGCTCCATCCGCCGGCCTCACGGTCGGTCCACCCACCGGCTCCGGCGCGTCCCGCGCGCTCTCGCTCCCGGTGAGGTCCACTGACTCGGCTGTCGCCGCAAGGGAGAAGACCGGCGGAGCGGCGACGGGGAGCGTCGGGTCCGGGTCCGCGTGGCGGAAGACCGCGCAGCCGGACAGGGTCAGGCCCAGGCAGGCCAGGATCAGGAGGCGTCGGGGGTCCATGATACGTCCTCGATTTTCAGTCCAAGGGGGTTCTTCATCAGCTCGGCCTCGGTGCGCGGGGCTTGGCGGCCGGTCGTGATCAGCGCGCGCCAGCGTTCGACGCCGGCCTGCTGGCCGTTGACGAAGCGGGTCTCGCGCCACTGGAGGTCGTAAGTCCGCTCGGTGCGCCGCACGACGTTCAGCACCTCAACGTTCACGGCCTCGCGCCCGACGTCGGCGAAGGGGTCGTGGGCCGAGGCCCAGGCGTTCAGGAATGACGCCGCCTTGGGGGTCAGCAGGTCGTAGGCCCTCAGCCAGTTCTGGCGGATGACGATCGGGTCGATCGACTTGGACCGGACGTCCCGGACCCATCCCGCCAGGGCGTGGCCGATCTGGGCCTCGGTCGGTTCATAGCGCCCGCCGATGGCGGTGATCCTCTGGGTCTCGCCCCAGTCCGACACCTCCACCACGAAGGGCTTCACGACGGCCCGGTCCGCCTGGACCCACCAGCCGGCCCCGAGGAAGCCGGCGAGGACCAGGTTGGCCACCGCCATCCGGCGCCAGTTCCGCGCATGGGCCAGGGACAGGCCCATCCGGTCGTCCCAGATCTGACCGGCGCGCTGGTAGGGCGTGGCGTCCGGCGCCGACGGCTGAACGCGTCTCGGGCGAAAGAACGGATGCATGCTCAGGACTCCTCGGTTCTGAGGTTGGGAGACAGGACGCCGCTGGTCTCGCCGGCGGGCAGCAGCCCGCGCCCGGCGTTGGCGACGAAGAAGGCCTGGAGGGCGGCGGCGCGTCCGGCTGGTTTCGGCGGAACGCCCGGCGATCCGGCGGCGGCCCGGTGGAAGGCCTTGCGGGCTGCTTCGGCCTCCTGCCCGATCACCGCAGCAGGCCGCCCCGGCGCCATGCCGCCCGATCCGACGTCTGCTCCGCCGGATGAACCGACGCATGGGGCGCCCGAACCCGGGGCGGAATCCACCCCCGACGCCTCGGGCGCCCAGGCTGTGGCCGGCTCGGCAACGCCGGGACTGAAGGCGGCGCCGGCTCCGGAGGGCCGGGGCCCCGGAGAGGTCGGATTGTCGTTCGAGGGCCGCGGCGGCGCAGACCTGGGGCTGGAAGGCCCCCATCCCGACGCGCCCGATCCTGAAGGCCCGCCCCCCGTGGGCGCCGGACCCGAAGGTGGGGCGGGCGGACGGCCCGACCCGGCCCCGGCGGCGGCTTTCGCCGGCCCGGCCATCCGGGCCGCGGCGCCGGAGGCCGCGGCGCCCGCCCCCGCCAGGCCCGCCCCGGCCAGGGCCCCCGCGCCGCCGACCGCCAGGGTCCCGGCCAGGGCCGCGCCGGCGCCCAGGGCCGGTCCGCCGGTGACGAGCGCCGAGGCGAGGTTGGGAATGAACAGGACGAGCATGGCCAGCAGGATCGACGCCACCAGAATGCTCAGCGCCTCGTAGATGTCCGGGTTGGCCGAGGGCTGGAGCTGGTCGAAGATGGTCCGCGCGCCGGAGACGACGATGGCGAGCGCCAGCACCTTGAGGCCCGAGGAGACGACGTAGCCGAGCGGCCGCTCGGCCAGGAAGGCGGACTTGTTCCAGATGCCGAACGGCAGGAGCACGAAGCCGCCGAGGGTGACGATCTTGAACTCCAGGAGGGTGACGACGATTTGCAGGGCGAGCACGGCGAAGGCCAGCATGATGCCGATCATGGCCAGACCCAGGATCAGGGCGTCGGCCATGTTGCCGACCACGTCGAGCGGATTGTCGACCGGCGCCGGGGTCTCGCCGAGCGCCTTCACGATCTCCCAGCCCTGAGCGAGGATGGCGCCCGGATTGAGGAAGTCGGCCCGGCTGAGCGAGCCCCCGCCGGCCGTCAGCCCCAGTTCTATGAAACCGGCGTAGATCGTCTCCGACAGCTGCTGCCAGTCATTAATCAGCCAGGCGAAGGCGCCGATCAGCAGCACCTTGCCAAAGCCGGAGGCCAGCACCTCCCGGTTGGGCGACAGGGCCCACTGGATGCCGGTCAGGGCGACCACCAGGACGATCAGCAGGCCGAAGACGCCGTTGACCGAGCCCTGGAGGGCGTCGAACCCCGCCGAGATGGTGTTGGAGAACACCACCATCAGCTCATTGGGGGTTTCCACTCCGACCGACATCGGACCGCTCCTCAATCCCGCGCGTGCGACAAGGGATCGAAGGCGGGCGCCGACGGCGTCCCGGTCGACCGCGCCCATCGCCGGCGGCGGGCCTCGTCACCGGCCGCCCGGTCGGCGGCCTCCCGCGCCGTCGCCTCGGCCAGGAGCCGCGACTGGGCCAGCATGATGGTCCGCAACGCCGCCAGGTCCTCGGCCAGCACCGCCAGCATCTGGTTGGTGGACTGGACCGCCGCCGTCTGGCCCTGGGCCGTCTCGCTGGCCGACAGGGCGCCGGTCAGCCGCTGGTCGCGCCCCTGGCCGAGACGCTCCAGCTCCGCCGCCGTCCGCGCCAAGTCCTCGGCCGTCTGGCGCGCGGCGACCGTGCGGGCTTCGCCCTGCTCCAGCAGCCGCGCCAGGTCCGCGCCCTCCAGGTCGTCCGGGTAGAGGTCGCGGAACTGCTGCTCGAGGCCCCTTACAGAGGTGGCGAGGCCCCGCGCGGTCCGCGCCAGGTCGGCCATGTCGCGCAAGGACTGGCTGTTCTGCGTCAGATGGCTGTAGGGCGAGGCGGCGAGGGTCCGGGCTTCGTTGGCGAGGCTCTCCAGCTGCCGCGCGGCCTGCAGGGCGTTCTCGATATGATTGCGGGGATCGAACACCACCTGCTGGGCCGGCACCGGGGTGGCGGTCGCCATCAGGCTGACCGCCACCACACTGGCGGCGATAATCTGCAGGGGCCTATTCGGCCGCGAGCGGTCGGGCGAAGGCGTCGAGGACGGCGTCAACATGTTGCACTCCCTTGGCTGTGAGGAACTCCCGCGCGAACCCGGTTTCTCCGGAAGCGGCGAGGATGTCGTCGATGAGGGCCTGGTCTTCCGGCGTGCTCGCGCCGCACAGGGCCAGGGCCACGCCCGTCAGGCGCAGGTCGAAGAGCCGGCGGCCCCGGGGCTGGCGCCAGTAGTAGGCCCGCTTCGGCGTGGCGAAGGCGATCAGTTCCAGCTGGCGCCGGTTCAGGCCGAACCCCTGGTACAGGCGGGCCGAGGACGGCTCTAGCGCGCGGGGGTTGGGCAGGAAGACCTGGGTCGGGCAGCTCTCGATCAGGCTGGCGGCGATCGGCGAGGCCGTCACGTCGTCCAGGCTCTGGGTGGCGAAGACGACCGCCACGCGCTTCTTGCGCAGGGTCTTCAGCCATTCCCGGATCTTCGCCGCGAAGGCGGTCTCGCCAAGGAACAGCCAGGCCTCGTCCAGCACGAGCAGGGTCGGTCGCCCGTCGAAACTGCGTTCCAGGTGATGGAAGAGGGCCGAGAGGACGGGCGCCACCGCCGACGGCGTGGCCATCAGACTCTCCAGCTCGAAGGTGTCGAAGCGGCTCGGGACCAGGGCCTCGCCCTCGCCGTCCAGCAGGGCGCCGTGCGGCCCCTTCAGGGTCAGAGGCTCCAGGGCCGCGGCGACGGCCTTGTCCTGCACCAGGGCGCAGAAGACCGTCAGGGTGCGCTGGGTCACGGGCGCGTCGGCCAGGGCCGCCAGCGCCGCCCAGATCTCTTCCCGAATCCGGGGCACGGGCTCCAGCCCGGCCAGGCGGACCGTCTCGGCGATCCATTCCGAGGCCCATGCCCGCTCGATCTCCTCGTCGATCCGCGCCAGCGGCTGGAGCGAGAACCGGGCGCCGGGCTCCAGGGCGCGCCATCGGCCGCCCGCGGCCAGGGTCGCGGCCCGGGCGGACCGCCCCTTGTCGAAGAAGACGACCCGGGCGCCCGGATAGCGGAACCACTGCAGGGCGAGGAAGGAGAGGAGCGCGCTCTTGCCCGAGCCGGTGGGGCCCACGACCATGGCATGGCCGACATCCCCGACATGGAGCACAAGCCGGAACGGCGTCGAGCCGGTGGTGCGCGCCGTCGCCAAGGGCGGGCCGCCGAGATTTTCGTCCATGGACGGCCCGGCCCAGACCGCCGAGACCGGGAGAAGGTCGGCCAAGTTCAGGGTCGAGACCAGGGGCCTGCGGACGTCGGCATAGGGCTCGCCGGGCAGGGATCCCAGCCAGGCCTCGACCGCATTGAGATCCTCGATCCGCGCGAGCAGCCCCTGGGCGTTCAGGGCCGCCTCGATCGCGCGGGCCTTGGCCGCCGCGCCGTCTTCCGTGTCGTCGAGGACCGTGACGGTCAGGGTCAGATAGCCGAAGGCGCAGGCCTCGGCGCCGAGCGCAGCCAGGGCTCCGTCGCATTCCTCGGTCTTGGAGGCGGCGTCGGTGTCAAGGAGCGGCACCTCTTCCTTGGTGATCGCCTCACGAAGAAGGACGCCGACGCCCTTGCGTTTGGCGAACCAGCGCTTGCGTAGCTTGACGATCTCGCGCTCGGCCTCGGGCTTGTCGAGACCGATCCAGCGCGCGGTCCAGCGGTAGGGGAACGGCAGGGCGCCGAGGGCGTCAAGCAGACCCGGCCGGGTGACCGACGGCAGGCCCCGCACGGACACCACCTTGATCCACCGTCCGCCCAGACGCGGTGCGATCCCGCCCGAGAGATCAGCGTCCGCCAGCCAGGCGTCGAGAAACATTGGCCGCTCAGGGACCGTCACCGGGAAGGCGCGCGGCGAGACGCAGTCGTGCAGCCAGGTCAGCAGGCCCGCGTCGTCCAGCGGCGCAATCTCGGGCAGGGCGTCAGACAGGAGATCGAGCGTGGTCGCCGTCTCCCGCGAGAACGCCGCCAGGGCCTGGCGCCAGTCCGCGCCGCTTCGGGCCAGGCCGTCGAACAGCCAGCGCTCCATCCGGCGGGTCTCGTCGGCGGGCGGCAGCCAGGTCAGGGCCAGCCGAAAGTCGGTCTCGAAAGCGGGGTCGCCGGCCTCGAAGCGGCTGCGGCGCTCCGCGTCCAGCAGCCAGGCCACATCGAGCTCAAAATCGCTCTCCGGATAGGGCGCGGCGGCGCGGCGGCGCGCCTCCATATGCATGCACCAGCCGGTTCCGAGGCGCCGGAGCGCATTGTTGAGGCGCGCCCGCACCGCCATCAGCTCGTCCTCGGTCGAGGACTCCAGGTCCGGGCCCCGGAACCGGAAGCCGGTCGTGAAGGCACCGTCCTTGTTGAGGATCACGCCCGGCGCGACCAGGGCCGCCCAGGGCAGGTGATCGGCGAGGGCGGCGGGTCGTCTGCGATGTTCGTCGAGAAAGCGCATCCCGGCCTCACGCGTCCAGATGGCCCGGCAGGGCGAGGTGTCGCCGCAGCACGTCGAAGAAGCGGCGATCGGCCTTGGCCGCCCACAGCCCGATCGCATGGGCCACCGCCCACCAGAGCAGGCCGAGCCACCAGATCCGCAGGGCCAGGCCCAGCACCATGGCGATCGTGCCCATGGCGATGGCGTAATCCCGGGGCATCCCGGCCATCAGCACGGGCTCTGCGAGGGCCTGGGCCACGGGAAGGTCCCAGCCTTCCGGCCGGGGATCAGAGGCGGAGCCGGCCATCACCCGATCTCCGCCCCGCCGGCGAAGCCGAAGAAGTCGAGGAAGAAGGTCGAGGCCGCGAAGGCGATCGACAGGCCAAACATGATCCCGAGACCGCGCCGCATCGACGATCCGTTCTCGCTCATGGCGATGCCCGCGCCGAAGATGACCACCGCCACCACGGCGGCGGCCTGGACCACCGGTCCGGTGATGGACTGGACCACCTGCTGCAAGGGGCCTTCCCACGGCATTCCCGAACCGCCGGCCAGAGCCGGCCCGGCCATCATCGCCCCGCCCACCAACAGGGCGTATTTCATCGCGCCGAAAGGCCGGCGTCCCAGTATCCGTCGCATATCTGACTTCCTTTGTTTCAGCGCATCTCAACGCGCCGCGACACATTGCAAGCAAATATATCCACAGCCTGTCAACACAGTGGACTGATTATTTTTCACGACTTGCTGACGACTCTATTTCAAGTCATTTCAACTCAACTGACAACTTGCGATGACTTGCGCGTCACGACTTCCGCCGGCCCGCATGACGACTTGGAACGACTTGCGTCCAGGGCACGCCACGATGGCGTTCGGACGTCGGGCGCCACATTCAGGGCTTCAGGATCAGGCTCAGGCCAGGACGCTGATCGCGTAGGCGTCGTCGCCGGAGGGCTCGACGCCGAGCACCGCCTCCACCTGCCGGCCGGCCGCCGTTCGCCGGATGTGGACAATCCGGTCGACCGCCTGGGCGATCGCGCGGCGCGGCGTCCGGGTCGAAACCTCGGTGATCAGGTCCTCGATCCGGCGCAGGACGTCGTCCGCCGAGTTGGCGTGAATCGTCGAAAGTCCGCCCGGATGACCCGTGTTCCAGCTCTTCAGCGTCTCCAGCGCGGCGGCCCCGTCGCGCATTTCGCCAACCACGATCCGGTCCGGCCGCATGCGCAGGGCGTCCCTGACCAGGTCCACGACCCCGATCAGGATCGGCTGACGCCGCGTGAGCACCGACACCACGTCCCAGGCCGAGCACTGGAGTTCCGGCGTGTCCTCGATCAGGAAGACCCGGTCACAGGCGAAAGCCGGCTCGGCGAGCACGGCGTTCGCCAGGGTCGTCTTCCCCGATCCCGTGCCGCCCGAGATCAGGATGTTGAGCCGGTCGGTCGCGGCCGCGCGCAACACCCCGGCCTGACGATCCGTCATCATCCCGCCGACGACATAGTCCTCCAGCGTCCAGATCACGGCGGGTCGTTTGCGGATCGAAAAGGCGGGCGCGGCGGTCACCGGCGGCAGCATTCCCTGGAACCGCTCTCCGGTTCCGGGCAACACGCCCGACAGCCTCGGATCGTCCCGCGTGACCGTCTCGCCGACATAGTCCGCTATCAGGCGGACAACCCGCTCCCGGGCCTCGGCCGACAGGGTCGCGCCCGTGTCGCGCCGGCCCTCGCCGCTGCGGTCCAGGATCAACCGCCCGTCGGGATTGGCGAGGATCTCCACCACCGCCGGTTCAACCAGGGCCGCCAGGACGGTGTCGCCCAGGGCGTGGCGCAGGGCCTCCAGCTTGCGCTCGGCGATGATCGGATGGGCGGCCATCAATTGGCCGGGCCGAACGACCTGTCCTCGGGAGGCACACCCCCCGGCCGCTCGGCGCGTCCGGCGACGATCCGCGCGGCCGTCGCATCGAGGAGCCGCTCGATCCGGCGATCAACCGCGGCCTGCACCGTCGGATCCTGGTCGACCACCGCATCGGGCAGGCGCAGGAAGAAGGCCCGCGCGACCTCGATCAGGAGCTCCTGGACGATCTGCATGTCGCGGGCGGTGGATCTCATATGGTCGCGCAGGGACCGCTCCAACTGGAGCAACCGGTCCTCGGGATCGGCCTGCGGGCTTTTTTGCAGCCCGCGCGCGATGGCGCGTCCCGCCGCCTGGCTGAGCGCCAGCCTGCCGCTCCGGGCCTCCCGGTTCAGTCCGGCCACCACCTTGGCGTCGGTGAGATAGACCTGGACCCTGCAGGTCGCTGCTTCTTTCCTAGCCATCGCCCAGTCCTCGCAAATGATCGAGCGCCGCGTCCTGCGCGGCCATCTCCTGCGCCACCCGCCCGTAGATGTCGGCCACCCGCGCCGCGACCTTCTTGTCGTCCATCGCCGCCGCCACCTCCTTGAACAGCGGCAGGGAGCCTTTCGGATCCTCCCCCAAGCCCCGGCGTCCGGCCCAGGGGTCGGGCGGCTGACGCGGGGCATCCACCCGCACCACCTGGTCGGGCGCGACGTCGCGCGCCCGGGTCCGGAAGGGCTCTCGCCGGTCATAGAGGAGCTTGCGCGTCCTCAACGGCCGGACCCCGGCGGCGAAGATTAGCTGGACGTCGTCCGGCAAGGCCCGGATCTCGCCGGGCTCCAGCAAGGGCCTGTCGATCTGGGACCGCGACACCGAACTGCGGCCCGCGCCGAGGCCGGCTGGCGAACTGCGGCTCGTGCGTGTCTCCAGCACCGACCCGGTCAGCTTCGAGACCTTCTCCTGCGTCAGCGGATCAAGGGCCGAGAAGGCGGTGTAGACCGCGCAGTTGTCGAGGAGGGTGTTGTTGACCCCGTAGGTCTCGACGATGTCGTTGAGCGACTGGGCTACGAACATCACCTTGACCCCGTAGCCGCTGAGCAGGCGCAGGGACTTCTCGAAGAAGCTGACCCGGCCCAGCAGCGGGAACTCGTCCATCAGCATCAGGAGATTGTGGCGCTTGGGCCGGCCGTCGGCCGCCTCGGTCTCGCGCACCGTCAGCGACTGGGCGGCCGCGTAGAAGAACAATCGCACCAGCGGCCGCAGGGCCGCCGCGTCGGCCGGCGCGACCTGGACGTAGAGTGACAACGGCGCCTCGGCGCACATCAGGTCGCCCATCCCGAAGTCGGACCGGGACAGGGCGCGCTCGATGTCCTCCCCGGCCAGCCATTTCAGATAGGAGCGCGCCGTGCCCTGGACCGAGGTCCGGAAGCGGTCGTGCATCGCGGCATAGCCCTTCACCGCGGTGGCGATGAAGGGGTGGGTCTTGGGCTCGCCGTCCGCACCCGGACGATGCAGGGCGCGCGCCATGATTTCCGCCGCCTCGTCGAGATCGGCCAGCATCCCCCGCACCGTCAGGAGGGTCTTGTCTCCATCTTCGGCCGTGTAGAGGACGTGCAGGACCACGGCTTCGAGGATTTCCGAGGCCGCCTTGTCCCAGATCGCCTCGTCGTCCCGCACCCCGCCGGGATCGGCCAGGATCGACACGAGCCTCTGGACATGGGCCAGTTCCCCGGGTCCCGGAAGGATTTCCGCCAGCGGGTTCCAGCAGGCCGAGGCGGGATCTCGGGGATCGAAATAAAGCGCGTGGCTGAACCGCGACCGCCAGCCGGCGCTCAGGTGCCAGAGCTCGCGCTTAGGGTCATGCACGAGCACGCTCGCATTCCACGACAGCAGGGTCGGCATGACGTGACCGCGCCCCTTGCCGGACCGCGTCCCACCGGTGACCAGACTGGGACGCAGGTCCGTCGTGGCGAGCAGGCGCCGCCCGATCAGGCCCAGGATGCAGCCGCCATTCGCGGTCAGTCCGGCGAGGCGGGCGTCGGCCACCCCGCCCCAGCCGCGAACACGCCGATGGCCGGTTCCCTCCTCCACCAGGACGCCAAGGCCCAGACCACCGAGCGCACCGAGAAGGATCAGGGGAGAGCAGGAGGCGAAAGACTGTTCCGCCTCGCCGGCGAATTGCAGCCGCCAACGAAAGATGGACCAGGCGGGATAGAGCACCATATTCTCCGACACGCGCCACGCGGGACCGAGGGCCGGGGCCGCATCATACAGCCAGGCGAAGGCCTGGGTCGCAGCCTGGGATCCGACGGCAAGGCCCAGGCCTAGGAAGATCAGGCGCCCGATCACGGATCACCCGGCGCCGGTCGGCAGCGGACCGCCGCGTTCGACCTCAAGGACGATGACTGCGGCGTTCTCCATCCGTCGCCGGTGATAGGCGTCGATGGCGGTCAGCAACTGCGTGCGGGAGCCGACGGTCTCGATGCGCACCAGCGCGCGCGCCTCCTCCACGGCGTCTGCAAACACTCGCGCCTCCGCGTCGCCGAGCAGCCGCAACTGGGCGTCGACCCGTTGGAAGGTCTCCACGAGCGCCCGGTTGCCTGTGGCGCGCACGAGACGGTCGAACAGGTCCCGGACAGCGGTCTCACCGGCGGCACCCGGGGTTGCCGCCGGCGGCGACGCGAGGTCGGCGGTCAGGTCAAGGCTCGTCGCCAGGCACCGCAGCCGGACCCAGAAGCGGTCGCGCAGCAGGGCGGCGTCCAGTCGGGGCGCGAGGTAGCCCGCGCGGGGGGCCCGCTCCATGAGGCCCTCGCCGCAAAGCCAGGCGAGCGCCTCGCGCACCGGCGTGGTCGACAGACCGAGACGGCGCGCTTCCTCGATGATCACGACGGATCCGCCGGGCGCATAGACGCCCCGCATCGCCCGATCCCGGATGTTCTCGAGCGCCAGGCGGAAAGGATCGCGGGCTCTCGGCACGACAAACTCCGTACAGGCAGGCCCCGCACTATCGCCAGCCAGACGACCCTCGCCAATGGGTTGCGGCCCACAGGCGGCGGAAGCGCAAATAAACGTCGGGTCGGCCGCCAGAAACTTGCGGGTGTTCCCCCAGAAATCGGCGAAAGCCCACAGGTGGACTCCTCGCCGATACACGCGAGCGTTGATCCCTTGGCGATCAGGACGCACGATGGCAACCGTACGCTTCGGAAAGGACGAGAGTGTCTATGGGGCAGCTTGGGCAGGGACCGCAGGACGATGGACCCTTGCGCTCGGCCGTCCTCAAGCGGGTGCGCCGGCACAGCGGCCTGTCTGCCCACGACGTCGCGAGCGGCCTGAACATGCCGCTGCGGACCTACGAGCATTTCGAGGCCGGACACGGACGGCTGAACCTCGACTATCTTCATCGTTTCGCCGAGGTCACCGGTTCGGATTTCTACGGCCTGTTGCACGCCATCGCGATCGGGTCGCCGGAGTTCGCCGTGCGCACCGCCGACAATAAATTCATGACCACCTTCACGATCTTCCTGCAGGCCTACGACCGCAAGATGGGCGACCGGATCCGCGACCTTGACGCCCGCGCCCTCATCGCCGCCTTCGGCGAGATGTTCGAGGCGCTGGCGGAGGTCGGCGACCAGCGGGCCGACGAGGCCGCCGCCTTCCTTGATGAGGGCCGCGAGGACCTCCGCTCCCGGCGCCCCAAGCCTGGACGCTGACGCAAATATACGCCGGATATAGCTTTGCAGCGGCTCCGTACGGTCGCTGACTGGTCTCCGCCACGTCCGTGGCGATCAACCCAAGGAGACTGAAATGACCACCACCAAACTGCGCCTCGTCAGCTTCGGCAGCGCCAAGGTCCTGACCCGCGACGGGGCTGGCGTCGAGTACCTCGAGATGAACATCCGCAACAGCAAGTTCCCGACCCTCGGCTGAGCGCGCCGCGGACGATCGCCAGTCGCGGTCGTCCGCGAGTGCTCCAGGCCTGCACGCCGGAACCCGGCCGCAGAATGTCATCCGCCTCCACCGGGCAGGATTCGACGTGTGTTGTCACCGGCGGGCGATCCCCGAAACCGGGTCCCGGACGCCGCCGCGAATATACTCCGGATATAGCTTTGCAGCAGAATGATCCGGGCGCTGACTGGTCTCCGCCACATCCGTGGCGCCAACCCAAGGAGACCTGAAATGACCACCACCAAACTGCGCCTCGTCAGCTTCGGCAGCGCCAAGACCCTGACCCGCGACGGGGCCGGCGTCGAGCATCTCGAGCTCAACATCCGCAACGGCAAGTACCCGACTGCGGGCTGAACGCGGCGCGGACGATCGCTCCTCGCGGTCGTCCGCGAGTGCGTGCGGCTCCTGCCTGAACGGCGCCGGATGGCCAGCCTCTCGTCTCCTCCCCTCCTCCTCTCCAGCAAGATGGCCAAGATGGACATCACCTCACCCCTCCTCTGGTGCGCGCCAGGAATCCATCTCGTTCGCGTCGATGAGGACGTCGTGGTCCTGGACGTCGGCGGCGACCGGTATCATTGCCTGCCCGGCTCGGCGAAGGACGTGCAGATCGGGAAGGACGGCCGGATCGGCGCCTCGGATCCAGCGATCCTGGCCGACCTTGTGAGCGCGGGGATCGCGACCCCTCAGCCTCCGGCTCGACCCCGATCCGCCATCAGGGGCGCCCTGCGCGAGCTCCCTCCCGGCCCGGCGTCCCGGCGATCGGACATCCTGCGCGCCGGGCTCGCCCTGGCCGTCTCGACTGCCGCGTTCCGGGGAAAATCCCTCGCCCGACTGACCATTCACGATACTGCGCCACCAGCCGATGCCGAGACCGACGAAGCCGTGCTGGCGTCCCTTGTCGCGGCCGCGCGCGCCGCGCGTCCCTGGATCCCGTTCGAAGGCGAGTGCCTGCAACGCGCGTTCCAGCTTCGACACCTCCTCACCCGGCGCGGGATCGCCGTCGACTGGATCTTCGGTGTGCGGACCTGGCCCTTTGGCGCCCACTGCTGGCTACAGATCGGCGACCTCGTCATCGGCGACCGGCTGGAACGCGTCGGCCGCTATACGCCGATCATGAAGACCTGAGCGTGGGCGAATACCTCATCGTGGCGCCGGACCCGGCAGACGAAGCGGCCCGCGCGCTCTCGGAGGCGCTCGCCCATCTTGCCCGGACCAACGGATTTACCGTCTCCTTGCTCAACGAGACCACCTGGCTGGCGACGATCGGACCCAATCCCGCCCGTCGCCTCCAGATCGGGGCCTGGACCCTGATCGGCGATGTCTTCAACAAGCAGCGTCCCCAACTGCCCTGTACTGCAGCCGATGATCCCTGGGATTACGAGCGCAAGATGATCGCCCGGTTCTGGGGCCGGTTTATCGGCATTCGGTTCGGGGCCGGCCAGCGGCCTGACGCTCTCCTGCGCGATCCCTCGGGGGCCGTCGAATGTGTCGCCTGGACCCAGGACGGACTAACCCTCGCCTGCAGCCATGCCCGGGACTGGCTGTTGGAACGCCTGCGGCCACCCTGGGGCATTAACGTGAGCCGGCTGGCCCGGGCGCTGCATGATCCGCTGGCCGGCGCCGGCGTTCTCCTCATCGACGGTCCGACCGCGCTAACGCCCGGAACCTTGCAGCCAGTCCCCCTGTCCTCTCCCGCCGAAACCCTCTGGCGACCGGCAGATATCGCCAGACGGAGCCTCGGTCCGGGCCCTTCGATCGCGGAGGCGCGGCAGACCCTCTGCGCCGCCATCGACGAGGCCGTGGGCGGGCTCTCCGGCGTTCCGGGGCCGCTCGCGGCCGAGGTCTCCGGTGGTCTGGATTCCAGTCTCGTGGCGGCCAGCCTCGTTCATTCAGCGCGAACGCCGATCTCGCTCTGGCTCAACGCCTACGGGGCGACGCCCGAAGCCGACGAGCGCATCCACGCCCGGACGCTGGGCGCCGCCCTCGGCTTCGAACCCCTCAGCGTTCCCCATGTCACTGCGCCGATGACGGCGACCGCACTGCAGGAGGCCGCGACAGGATTTCGCCCCAACGTCGCCATCCTGGATACGGCGCATGACCTGACGTGGGCGCGCCATATTCTTGAAGCCGGGGCGGCTGCCGTCATGACCGGAAAGGGCGGCGATTCCATCCTGGTCCAGGCGCCGTCGGCCGATGTCTTCGTTGATCTGTGGCGAGCGCGGGGCTGGAAGGCGCTTCGGTCGCCCGACATGGCGGAACTGGCCGCCACGAACGAGGTGTCGCTCTGGACGATGGTGGGCGCCGCACGTCGTCACCACCGCCATGGCAGTATCCCGCCGGCCTGGGACCATCCCATTCTGACGCCACTGTCAGAGGACGTGGAGATCCATCCGTGGCTGGAGGATTGCGAGGCCTTTGGCCCGGCCAAGACGTTCCAGATCGCCGGGGTCGCGGATAGCGTCTCCCACAACAGCCCGACGGCGCTCAGCGCCGTCGTGGATGTGCGGAATCCGCTCGGCGCCCAACCTGTGATCGAAGCCTGCCTCGGCCTTCCGACCTGGATTCTCGCGGCTGGCGGGCGAGACCGGGGACTGGCGCGGTCCGCCTTTAGCGACCGGCTGCCCAGCGAGGTTCTTGGCCGCCGATCCAAGGGCGATATGACCAGGCTCTACAGCCGGATGGTTCTGGACAATCTCGATGTCGTGAGACCCTGGTTGATAGAGGGGCGGCTCGCCGCGCTCGGTGTCATCGACCCCGTCGTCGCCGACGTCGAACTGACACCCGAGGCGCTGCTGTGGCGGGGTCGATACGCGCCGCTCATGGCCGCGATCGCGTTCGAGGGCTGGGTGCGGGCGTGGGAGCGCCGGCTCGGACCATCAGACCCGGCTCGGCCCCGGACGTAAGGTGGAGCTCCAGCCAGTCGAAAATCTGGGCGAAACGATCCCGGATGTTGGCCGGGCTCCACAGGGTGTGATGTTCGCCCCAATAGGTCACCAGCCGGGCGCGACCGCCGGTCCGCAGGAGCGCGCTGTACATTCGCTCCGCCTGCGAGAGCGGGACGAAGTCCATGTCTGCCGCCAGCAGCAGGACCGGGTCCTTGATCCGGTCGGCCATCAGATAGGGACTGGAGGCGGCGTAGGCCTCGGGCGCGAGCCACGGCGGAGCCGCCAGGACGGCCTGGCCTGTCTCCGCCCAGCCTTGGGTCGCCCGGATCATACCGCCGTCTTCCGGCAGGATTCGCGTTGAAGGCTCGAACTCGCCCCAGACGCCGAACATGTCGCTGAACGCCGATGAGGCGATGTAGGCCCTGTACCGCCGCGACCGGGCGGCGATCTCCAGCGAGGCATAGCCCCCGAAGCTGTGCCCGAAGATCGCCATCCGGTCGGCGGGCAGGTCGGGATGGGCGGCGAGCGCGGCATTGACCGCAAGATCGACGCTGCGGACGAGATTGTCGCCACGGTCCTCAAGGGCGCCCGTCTGCGGCGTGACGGGGCTGAGCACGGCGTAGCCTGCGGCGACGAACACCTGGGGACTGAGGCCGTAGGTCAGGCTGAGCGGGTCGCCCCCCGTCTCACCGTCGGCCCATCCGGGATAGACCTTGACCACCAAACCGTGGACCGGCGCGCCCGCCGCAGGCAGGAAGAGCCAGCTCTGCGCCTCACGGCCGTCGATGTCCCTGTGCACGACCGCTTCGGGCGCGGCCAGCCGCACGCCGACGAAGTCCTGGTTGACGGCGTCGAGCGGGGTCTCGGCGGACGCCGTCCTCAGAAACAGGACTTCCGAGAGACCGGCGCGCCGCAGGAACAACTCGCCCTCGGCCGACGACGCGAGGACGCGGTCCACCGAACCGGTTCCCGGCCCCAATCGTCGCGCCCCTTCCGCGTTCAGAATGATCGTTTCGCCTTGCGCGCCATGGGCCGCCGCCCAGGTCTGGCGCGGTGCCTCATTGACCTTCAGCCGGGTCGCCAATTCCATGTCGCTGACGGCGACGCCCCGCAGACCTGTCGCGCCCGGCGTCAGCAACCGTGACCCGGACGTCCCAACCTCCCAATAACCCCCGTCAGCGAACAGGCGGACCGTACCTTGGCCCGCCGCCGCCAGCTTCCCGGAAACCGTCTCCATCGCCAAAGTCAGCGGCCTGGGGTTGGCATCGGGAGACAGCGCGTGCCAGTCGAACCGTTCGCTTCCCACGCGCCGGGCGTAGACGATCGGGGTGTCCCCGAGCCAGTCGGCGCGAACGCCCAGCACGACCTCGGTGGACGATCCCATGTTCAGTCCGGTGAGACTGGCCGCGATTGCGCCGTCAGCCCCGGCCTCCACCAAAGCGCCATCCCGCCAGGCGGCGCTGTCGCGCCGCGCCCACACGAGAACGGCGCGTGAGTCGGGCGACCAGCGCAGAAGTCCCGGCGCGACATCGTGATCATCCATGGGCCGCGCGACCTCGCCGGTGGCGATATCCACGACCCTCAGCCGCTGACGGTTCGAGAGCTCGAACTGCACCACTTCGTCCGGGCGGAGGGCCGAGCCCTCCGCCCCCTGGACGATCGCAACGTGGCGGCCATCGGGCGAAACCGAGAAATCGTTGATCCGGCCCTTGGCGAGGGTCCGTGCCTGTCCGCTCGCCATATCCAGAAGCACCAGGGCGCTGGGCGGCCGGGCCGCCGGCGTACTGGCGACCCCGTCCGCCGCATCGACGATCGTCCGGGACGGCTCCTCCCCGAGGGCGGTCCGCTCCCAGGCTTCGGCGAGACGCGTCTGTGTCTCACCCTGGTAGGCCAGCGACGCGGGAAGCGAATGGTCCGGCCGGACCAGCGCCACCACCTCATCTTCAGAGCGCCACGCGACCTGGGCCCCGGTCCTAGGAACATCCAGCGTCAGGCCGGTCCAGCGGACCGACCGGTCCGCCATGGAGACCACGCCGGGCTCGAGACGCCCGTCGCGGAACCGGGAGATCAGGAGCCGCGTCCCCGACGGCGACCAGGCCACCCGTTGCAACCCGGGCCCCTGTCCCGGAAGGAGCCGTCCTGGCGGGGCGGTCGGGTGGTGGAGATCCGCCACCCACAGGTCCATGATGGCCCAGGTCGATCGCCACTCGTACTCGAACCGGGGGATGGTGTCGTAAGCCCCCCGCTTCTCGTAGACGGCCCACCGGCCGTCCGGGGACAGGGATCCCCGGCCGAACGCGGCGAGTGCGGTCAAGTCTGCGACCGCCAGCGGCCGGGACGGCGGCGCTCCCCCCGTCACCGGGGATTGAGCCGAGGCGGAGGTGAACAGGCAGGCAGCCGCGATCACCGCGCCGACGAGGCGCGTCAGGGAGGTCAGCATGTCCGCCGCTCACCAGCGCTGGATCAACTGAAGGGAGATCACGCGGCCGATGAGACTGGCCTGGCCCGCGTCGAACCCGAAACCCAGGGGCGCATCGTAGAAGGGCGGATCCTCGTCGAGCAGGTTCTGCACACCGAACTGAAGGGTGAGGCCGGCGAAGGGCGCGCGATTGACCGACCAGTTGAACTGCGCATCGAGCGTGTCCCAGGCGTTGATCGTCTGCCCTGCGAAGTCCTTGTAATCATCCACGTGAGACCAGTGGACGCCGAGCCGAAGCGGACCCCGGGACCACGTCACGCCCGACCTGGCGCGCAGCTTGACCGGATAGCCGATCAGGCCGGCGACCTGGCGAACCGGCGCCGTCGGGGTCGGGCGGGTCTCATAGTCGAGGATCCAGGACGCCGAGGTGTCGAAAACCAGAAGTCCAGCGCCGGTATCCCATTCGTAGCTCGCGGACAGATCCAGGCCGCTCACCTGCACCGCGCCTGTGTTCACCCATCGGGAATCCACCACGGCACCGTAGGTGCTTGTCGGATAGAGCCCAGAGAAGCCCGGCAGGCCAGAATAGCTCTCGACGAGCGCCAGGTCGCCGGCGCTGGTCGCCGGACTGACGAAGGTCACGAACGGCCTGAGGTTCGGATCGGTCAGGGCCCCATAGAGATTTTCATTCACCGGCCGGGCGATCCGGTCGCTGAAGCGCGTCTCGAAATAGTTCAAGCTGAGCGACGGCCGTCCCTCGCCCTTCCCCCGATAATCGAACCCCAGGGTGAAGGTCTCCGACGTCTCCGGCTTTAGGTCGGCGTTGCCGCCTGTCAGCAGCAAGGTCAGGGCCGTCGTTCCGTTCTCGCGAGCGAGGAAGGCGGTCGATACCCCGGTCTGGTCGAAGCGCTGGGGCAGCGAGCCCGCCCGGAACGAAGTGCCCCAGGACGTCCGAACCCCCAGCCCCTCGAACGGCGACCAGACGAGACCGAACTTCGGATTGGTCGTCGTCCCGAACTCGTCATAGTCCTCGACCCTGCCCGCCAGAGACAGGACCAGGCTGCGAAGGCCAGGGCGTGCATTGTCGGGACCGATCAGGGGCGCTCGGACTTCAGCGAAGGCCGCCGACACGGACCGTTCCCGCGTCGGGCTGGAATAGAGAAAGGGCGAGGCGGCCGAGAGGAAGGTATAGCCGCCGGTGTCGAAGGTTTCTTCGCGCACCTGGGCGCCCACAGCGAGCATGAGATCGCCCCCGGGCAGCCGCCAGATTGGTCCCTGGGCCATCAGGTTGGCGGAGGTGGACCGGCTTCGCTCCTGCCCGCCTGCCGAGCCGCTGCCGATGAAATCCAGAACGGCCCGGGAGTTCGCCGTCCCGGCGCCAAAGAGGTTGAAATAGCCGTCGACGGCCGCGCGATAGGGCGTTGTGGGATCGTCGGGGAGATTGCCCAGCGCCTCGTTGAGGTAGCGGCTGTTGACCCGGTTTGTGAGTCCGTAGTCCGCCCGCTCCGAGGCCTGCGCGACATAGCCCTCGAGCGACCAGTCGGCGGACAGGTCGTAGCGCGCGCCAATAGTGAAGCCGAGGCTTTCGGAGCGCGCGTGGCTTCGGGCCGGACCGAGTTCCCGTGCGAAGGAATAGGCGATGGTGTGAGATGCCGAGCCGGTCGGCGAGACAAACCAGGGGTTGGCGTTCGAGACCGAGAAGATCCCGCCCGCTCCGGCCGTCGCGATCTCGTTGGTGCGCAGACTGTAGCGGAGGTCGGCCGTCAGCTCGAGGCGCTCGCCCAAGGACTGCCGGAGGCTTCCATAGACGCTGTGTCGCTCGACAGAGGGCAGCAGGTCGATGCCCTGCAGCGTCGTCTGGAGGTTGGTCGTCCCCGCCGCGAAATCCGCCGGTCCCTGGGCGGTCCCGCCGGCATTGGGGCGGATGGCAAATTGGGTGACGTAGGACGATGTGGCGGCGTCGAACGCCACGATATTCCCAGGCGCACTGTAGAAGGCGCGGTGGTCCGTCCCCCCGAACGGCCGAAGGTCGCCGTCTCGCGTATAGGCCCGGTCGAACGAACTCAGCCCGTTGGCCGTCTGATACTCGTAGGACAGATAGGCCGAGCCCGTGGACCAACTCCGGCCCGCCAGATGAGAGGCCTGAACCTCCTCGGCCCCGCCTTGCGCCGCCGAAACCCGCACCCGGCTCTCGTGACCGTCAAACGATCGGCGCATGATGACATTGACCACCCCCGCGACCGCATCGGCGCCGTACAGGGCCGAGGCCCCGTCGAGGAGCACGTCGACCCGTTCCACCGCAGCCGACGGCAGCGCGGACACATCCGCGAACTCGGCCCGCGATCCCGTGCCGGCCAGACGCCGACCATTGACGAGGGTGAGGGTGGAGCCCGCGCCCAGGCCTCGCAGGTTGACGCCGGTGGCGAAGACGGTGTTCGACGCCGCCGCATCGGACAGGGTGGCCTGAACCATCGGCGTCGCCGACCCGGCATAGTTCTGCGGCAGGCTGGTCAGCGTTTCGGCGACGGTCCCGAAGCCGCGACGATCCAGCGCGTCGCGATCCAGCATCACCACGGGCGACGCCAGATCGCCGGAGGACCGAATCAGCGTCCCCGTGACCACCACCTCGTCAAGTTCGATCGCACTGTCCTCCCCCGCCGCCATCCCGGCGCCCCGGCGCAGGACGATGACGCCGGGCCGCGTCTCCGACCACGCCAGGCCGGAACCGCGCAGCAGGCTGTCCAGCGCGTCGGCGGGAGCGTACCGCCCGCGCAGCCCTTGCGACCGCAGGCCCGCCACCAGGTCGGCGGAGAAGAAAATCTGCTGGTCAGACTGGCCCGCGTAACTGTTCAGCGCGTCGCGCAATGATCCGGGCGGGATGTTGAACTCCCGCGCCTCCTGAGCGCAGGCGGCTCCACTCGAAGCGAAAACGCAGGCGACCAGCGCGCTGGTGGTCAGCAGATTCAGGCGGTTCATCATGTCGGCTCCCCTCGACGCCCTATGGCGACGTGGAAGAGACGGCCGAGACCCCGTCGAACCCCGGAGCACACCTCAATTATTTGTCCGTTTCGAGAGCAACAGAGTTCCGTCTGGCTTCACGCTGCTACTCAGGCCGAGGCCTTCGGCGGCGGCCGAGGCGAAGGCCTCACGATCCCCCGCGCGGAAAACGCCGTTGATCGGCACGTCCGCCCACTCGCCGGCCTCCAGGTCGATCCCGTCCGTGAGATAGCGGTTCACTTCGGCGACCGCGTCACGCAGGGACGTGTCCTCAAACACGATCCGGCCGTCGGTCCAGCTTGTCGCCTTCGCGACATCGACGGCCCGCGTTGTCACGGCGGCCGGTGTCACGCGCGCCTGCTGCCCCGCACTCAGGCGCGAAGGCGGCGCGCCCGCGGCCCGGGCGACATCCACGGCGCCCGACACCAGGGTGACCTGGACGTTCTCACCAGCCCGCCGGACGTCGAACACGGTCCCGACGGCCGTGACGCGAGCCCCGCCCGCGCTGACGACAAACGGGCGGTCCGCATCATGCGCGACGGTGAACAGGGCCTGGCCCCGCTCGAGCTCTATCCGCCGCTCGTCCCTCTCGAACCGCACCTGGATCTGCGACCCCGTATCCAGACGGACGGTCGATCCATCGGCCAACTGAACGACCTGCTGCTCGCCAACATCCGTACTAAACACAGTGCGGGTCTGGTGCCAGAACCAGATACCCATCGACAGGACGACAGCGGCTGTCACCGCCGCCGCACCGAACAGGGTGCGGGGAAGCCGCCTCTTGGCGTTCCGATCGACCTTGCGCTCCATGGCCTCGGCGACGGCGGCCTGGATCTGCCGATCGCCGGCCAGCTTGCCGGCCGCGGCCCAGACCTTCTCGACCCGCCGGTACGCCTCCGCGTTGGCCGGCTCAGACCGCCAGGCGAAGAATTCCTCGATCGTCCGGGTAGAGACGCTACGGACGCCGAGGCGGACGTGCCACGTCGCCGCCTCCGTATCCGCCGTCACAACCCGGTTGTTCGGGCTGGCCATCCTGCGCCCCATCCTTAGCGCCGAAACTGGGCTGCGCAGTGGGCCAGGGCCTTGGTCATGCGCCACTCGACAGTTTTCGGTCTGATCCCGAGCTGCTCGGCGATCTGACTGTTCGTCAGCCCGCCGAACCTGGACAACACAAAGACATCCCGGAGGGGTTGTGGCAAGCTCGTGATCACTTGCTTCGCAAGAAGCTCGTCGCTTTGCCCGGCCCATTCCAGAGCGGGCTGAAGCGCGCTCTGCTGCTCTTGCCAACGAGCGGTCCTGGCGCGGCAGCTGAGCCGATCCGCGATCAGGTTAGATGCGACCCTGAGCAGGAATGCTCGCGGATGTTTTATTTCTCTTCGGCTCTCGTAAGGCACCACCTTCAGCCAGACGTCCTGGCTAAGATCATCGGCGTCTTGGGATCCATAGCGCCTAATGATCGCTACGCGGAGCCACGCACCGTACGCGTGATAGAGGCCGCCGAGTCCAACGGCCTCCTTCATGGGACTAGGGCTACGAAAGGTCACACAGCGCACCGAACTAGCAAATCAGCGGGACAGCATGGGCAATATATTGCTAGCTGTATAGCACCTTTCCCGCACATCGCTGACGGCCGACCCATGGCCGATGGACTGGAAGACCCGTCTCGGGAAGAACATTCTGAAGTATCGGACTGACAGGGCTTGGTCCCAGCAGGTGCTTGCCGGTGAAGCGGATCTGTCACTGCGCTATTTGGCCGGCGTCGAACGCGGAGAAGAGAACCCAAGCCTGGAAACAATCATCGCAATCGCTAGTGCGTTAGCGGTTCAGCCAGGACGACTCTTCGAATAGGCGCACGAGGCCCAGCCCAGCGCTTCGCCAACCCGACCACGTCGAACGAAGCCCCGTCGCCGCCAAGACTTCCGCAAAAGACAAGCAACATATTGCTAGTGGTATAGCACCTTTCCCGGGGATGGCAGACGGCCGACCCATGGCCAATGGATTGGAAGACCCGTCTCGGGAATAATATTCTGAAATATCGAACTGAGAAGGCTTGGTCCCAGCAGGTTCTTGCCGGCGAAGCAGATCTGTCACTGCGCTATTTAGCCGGTGTCGAGCGCGGAGAAGAGAACCCAAGCTTGGAAACGATCCTCGCAATCGCTGGCGCGTTAGCAGTTCAACCAAGACGCCTCTTCGACTAGGCCGACCCACGAGCCGCCTCGGACCAGGACTCCGGTGAGGGCGATCGGGATGCCGAAAGGGGTTGCGTCGGCCGAGGGGGGCTCCGGCGCTTACGGCAGCGCTGATTGACTGGGGGAGCAGCGAGTACCGCCAGATCCCTTTGTTGTTCTGCGACAAAGTCTTTTCCAAGGGGTCTGTCACTTTGCTCCGATGGCCATCCTATCTACTAAGATTTACGGTGCCGAGAGAGGCCTGAGTTGCGCCTACCGGCAATGGGCGGCGCAGTCGCACTGCGCCATGCTCCACGGCTACTCGTTGGGGTTCCGTTTCACGTTCGCGGCCGAACAACTCGACGGGCGCGGGTGGGTAATTGATTTTGGCAAGGATGGCTTCGGGCCCATCCGCGAATGGCTACACCAGACATTCGACCACACTCTGTTGGTGGCGCGGGACGACCCGGAGAGGCAAGAGTTCATTCACTTACGCGATCGCGGACTCGCGGACATACGCATCCTGCCGGGGGTGAGTTGCGAGCAAATAGCCGCTTGGGTAGGAGAGCAGACGGGACCGGGCGTTCGCGAACGCACGGATGGCCGTTGCTGGATCGACGAAGTGGAGTGTTTCGAGCACGGTGCAAACAGCGCCGTATGGCGAAATCCCGAGGCCGTCCTGCGCGGCCTGTCGGCCGACGTTCTCCGCATGTTGATCGATCAGCACCGATAAACGAACGGACCAGTCCTTTCTCCGATGGAAGCCATTCGGGAGAGAAACTCGGCCCCGGCATGTGCCGCGCCCGAGCCACCTGCGCCTGGCCAATCTGCAAGGAAGAATCGTCATTCACCGCGTCCAGGTTATGGCGATGGCCTGTTTGAGGACCCGGTGGGCATGCCGCCCTGCGGGGGCATCTGGTGATCAGCCAGCGCGGCCAGGATGTCGTGGTTTTGGCCGGCGGGGAGCAAGAAGCGAACAGGTCGACCCCGGCTGCCGCCGGCTATATGGACTTTCGTCGTTAGTCCGCTCTGCCATATGCCAGATCGCGCTAGATTTGCGGAGATACAGGTGAGAAACTGCACGTCGAAATCGTGATTTGTGTGCGAAAACCGCATCAAGTTGCGCAAACGACGGCGTAGAAACTGTGACCCTCATCATCTCGAACTGCAGTAAGAGAAAGCGAGCGCCGCTCGATCCGCAACTGCATGCGGGTGCTCTGGCGACGGGATCGGCCGCGGCGGTTGCGATCGCATGGGGAGAACGCCTCCGGGTAGCGCATCCGACCACGCTCGCGAAAGACCTCTACGCCGGCCGCGCGTTCCATGAAGCCACCTTCACCGCGAACACTCTCGGCGCCCGGTTGGCTATCGTCTCCGCGGGACTGGGTCTCGTTGATGGCGCTGTGTCGGTGCCCTGCTACAGCCTGACGACCGCGCGCCGGGACCAGGACGACATCCTGGCGAAGACCGGGAGTTCCGCCTCGGAATGGTGGGCGTCGCTCCAAATGCAGTCTCCCTTCCACACCACTTCGGTCGATGAGGAGGAAGGCCTTATCCTGGCGGCTCTGTCCTCGAGCTATATCGCCATGGTCGCCGACGAATGGGCCCAATGGCCCGCGGAAAGAAAAGCTCGGCTCCGCCTCTTCACCAAGGAAGAGCCACAAGGTGTCGCCGATGATCTGAGGAAAGCTTGGATGCCCTACGACGATCGTCTCGACTCCATCGGCAACGGTCACGCCGGAACCCAAAGCGATTTCGCCCAGCGGGCCCTTCGGCATTTCGCGACAACGATCTTCGACAACGGTGCGCTGGAGCAGGACCGCGCCGACGTTCAGCGCAGCCTCCAGGGCCTGAAGGCGCGCGAGGTTCCGACCAGGACGCGCAGCACAGACGACGAAATCCAGGCCCTGATCGTCGCCGAATGGGACGCGGTCGACGGTCGCTCGGGCGCCATGCTTCGTCGCCTCCGCGACACCCTCGGCGTCGCTTGCGAACAGAGCCGCTTCAAACGGCTTTTCGGCCTTGTCGCCGCCGAAGCGAAAGGGAATGCACAATGAAAGGCCCGAAGGTGACGGTGCGAGCGCTGCGGACCCGGCAGGGGCCGGACGTCGAAGTCTACGCCTTCTTCCTCCCCGGCGATCAAGTCACCCAGGTCGCAGACATCTCGCGCCTGCGTCGCGGCGAAGGCAGTCTCGAAGGCTTCCAGCGCAAGGAAATCCGCGCCCATGTTTCGGAGATCGCGGAGTTCCTCAGCCAGGGGCCCGTACTGTTTCCGAACGCCATCATCCTCGCGCTCTCCCCGCAGGTCCGCTTCAAATCGGCCCGGGGCCCCGCCGGCGAGAATGGAGATGTCCGGAGCGGCGAACTCCTCATCCCGATCCGTCCGGAAGGCCAACGTGCAGCCTGGATCGTCGACGGCCAGCAGCGCTCGCTGGCGCTCGCCCGCGCGGGACAGGCGCATCTGCAGGTGCCGGTCGTCGCCTTCGTCTCGGATGAGGTCGAGACCCAGCGCGCGCAGTTCATTCTGGTCAATAAAGCCAAGCCTCTGTCTTCCAGACTGATCGATGAGCTTTTGCCTTCGATGTCCATGGCCCTGCCAAAATCGCTGAAGCCGAGACAGTTCCCGAGCGCGCTCTGCACGGCGCTGACCGAAAGCCCCGACTCCCCCCTGCACGATCTCATCAAGCGGGAGTCCCAAGGCGACGGCGCAAGGGGCGTCATTACGGACTCTGGCCTAACCCGGGCGATCGCGGCGAACCTGCGCCCGGCCGGGGCCCTCGGCGCGTATGATCCGGAGAGTGGGGCGGACGCGGCGTTCCAGGCGCTGTGCATCTACTGGGCCGCGGTCCGGGATGTCTTCCCGGACGCCTGGGGGCGCTCGCCTGAGGAAAGCCGTCTGATGCACTCGGCCGGCATCCAGGCCATGGGGGCCTTGATGGATCCCATCTGGACGCGTGCCGATGCGAGCGCCGATCCCGCGGCCGAGGTCGCCGCCGCGCTGTCCCGCATCGCCCCCCGGTGTCGCTGGACCGAGGGCGAGTGGGAGGGCCTCGGATGGGCATGGAATGACGTCCAGGCCACCAGCAAACACATCAAAGGTCTGAGCGAGCACTTGCTCAAGCTCGACCGCGAACTGTCGAGACCGGCCCGTTGAAGTTCATTTTCGCCGACAGTCTCGATTTCGTCGATCCAGGCTACGACTTCCTCAACGACCGAAACGCGCCGGGTCGGAAACCTTACTGGGACGACGCCTACCCCCACGAAATCCTGGGGTATGCGCCCTACCATGGCATGCTCGTCTCGCGCGGCATTGTCGGCGATGGTCCGGTCAAGGGAAAGTACACCGAAGCCCAGAGCATGCGGTTTCGGCGGGTAGGAGCGCGTGAGTTCCTGCGCCTCGACAAACCTGAGTTCGTCGATCTGGCCCTCTTCGGCGATTGCGGCGCCTTTACCTACGTCAAGGAAGACAAGCCGCCCTACACACCGGCCGATACGGTGGAGTTCTACGACGACTGCGGCTTCACCCACGGATGCTCGGTCGACCATATCATCTTCGACTTCGACGAGACCGTGACGGGGATGGAGGGCGGCAGCGCCGAGGCCCGTCGCCGCTTCGATATCACGCTTGAGAACGCCGCCGCCTTCCGGGACGAGGCCGGCCGCGGCGGTCGGTTCACGCCCATGGGCGTGATCCAGGGCTGGTCGCCCGCCAGCATGGCCGAGGCCGCCCGGCGATTGGTCGCCATGGGCTACGACTATCTGGCGATCGGAGGCATGGTTCCGCTCAAGGCGGAGCAGATCAAACGCTGCCTGGTCGCGATCCGCGACGCCGTACCGACGACCACGCGATTGCACATCCTGGGCTTCGCCAAGGCCAACGAGATCCACGAATTCGCCCCCTTCAACGTCACCAGTATCGACACGACTTCGCCGTTGTTGCGGGCCTTCAAGGACGACAAACAGAACTACTGGCTCGGCGATGGGCCAAACCTGACCTACTACACGGCCATCCGCATACCCCAGGCGATCGAGAACCCCCGCCTTCAGGCCCATGTGCGTCAGGGCGACTTCAAGGCGGAGGAACTCACGCGCCTTGAGGTCAACGCCCTGGCCGCGCTCCGGGCCTATGATCATGACGATCAGGACCTCGAGGGCGTGCTTGAAACGGTCCTCGCCTACAACGCCGTCCTGGCCACCGGTCAGGCGTATGAGGATGTTCGCGACCACCGGACCATCGAAAAACTGCGCGGCCGCTACCGCACCACCTTGGCCGACAAGCCTTGGCGAAAGTGCGGTTGCCGCATCTGCAAGGATGTCGGAATCGAAGTGATGATCTTCCGGGCGAGCAACCGGAACAAGCGGCGCGGAATCCACAACCTCGCCGCCTTCAAGACCGTGGTGAATGCTCTGCCTTCGAACCGAGACCAAAGCCTATGACGATCCTGACCTTCCTCGCGGCGCGGGCGCGCCAAAGCCCCGAGCATGATGTGCTGACCTTCGCGGCCACGGCTGGCCAGGTCCTGCAGTTCGCCGAAATCGACCGGGTCGGTCGGGACGCCGAGGGTACGCTTAGCGGCTTCCAGCGCCCTCAGATCGCGGGCCACATTCGCGAGATCAAAGACTATCTGGAGACGCCTGCGGCCGTCCTTCCCAACGCCATCGTCGTGGCCTTCACGAGCGGCGTCGCGATCGAGGAACTCGACGGGGGGATCTGCCGCGTGACGATCGATCTCGACAAATGCGCCAAGGGGCTCGTGGTCGATGGACAGCAACGCCTGACCGCCCTGAACCTCTCGGGTCGGTCGGATTTCCAGCTCTTCGTGTCCTTGCTGGTCTGCCGGGACGAGGCCGAGTTGCGGCGTCAGTTCGTCCTTATCAACAACACGCGGCCCCTGCCCAAGTCCCTGATCTACGAACTGCTGCCGACGGTGGATGGTCTGCCGGAGCGGATGCAGAGCCGGGCCATGGCCGCGCAGCTGACCGAACGGCTGAACTTCAGCCAGGCGTCCTCACTCAAGGGGCAGATCTATCAGCACACCAACCCCTCCGGGATCCTCAAGGACACCTCTATCCAGAAGGTTCTGATGAACTCCCTGAGCGACGGCGTCATGCGGCTTTTGGTGCTCGAGCCCAACGGCCCCAGGAAGTGCTTCGACCTCATCAGCGAGTTCTTCAAGGCTGTGCAGATGGTCTTTCCGGAGGACTGGTGGGGTCACAAACCGGCCTCGTCGCGTCTGGTCCACGGCGCCGGCATCCAGGCGATGGGCTTTGTGATGGAGACGCTGGCGACCCTCGACAACGCCCGCACCTGGAGCGAATTCGCCAAGGGCTTGGCCGCCCTGGAGGGCCGTACCGCCTGGACATCGGGCAGTTGGGACTTCGGCAATGGCGACGTTCGCTATTGGAAAGCCGTCAATGTCACCAGCGGCGACGTGACGCTGCTGACCAAGCACATCGAAGGCATTGTCCGCCGGGATCTCCGCGCGCGCCGGGCCGGAGCGGTCGCGGCCGCCGAAGCCCAACCGGAACTGCTCCAATCCGCCGACTCATGATCTTCTGCGACCGACGCCATGTATGAACTGACCAAACAATTCCGGTTCGACGCCGCCCACACCCTCGAGCGCGAGATCGAGACCGAGGGCAGCCGCCGCATACACGGCCACTCCTACCGCGCCGAAGTGACCCTGCGCGGCAAACCGGATCCCGAAACCGGGATGATCATCGACACGGGTCTCTTGGCCAAGAAGCTCGCCCAGGCGCGTGACGCCCTCGACCACCGCTTCCTCGACGAGATCAACGATCTCGGTCCGGGCACGATGGAGAATCTGTGCGCCTATATCTGGCGCAAGCTTGAGGACGAGATCTCGAACCTCCACAGCGTCGCCGTGCTGCGCGACTCCACCGAGGACCGCGTCACCTATTTCGGCGAAGGGGCGTGAGCGGCGCCCTGGTCCTCTTCTCCGGCGGCCAGGATTCCGCCACCTGCCTGGCCTGGGCCTTGGACCGTTTCGACCGCGTCGAGACCATCGGCTTCGACTACCGCCAACGCCACCGGGCCGAACTCGACGCCCGCGCCGTGGTTCTCGACGGTCTACGCTCCATGAAGGACTGGGACGGCAAGCTCGGCGAGGATCGCGTCCTCGATCTCGGGGTCCTGGGCGAGATCAGCGACACGGCCCTGACCAAGGACGTCGAGATCGCGACCACGGCCTCCGGCCTGCCCAACACCTTCGTGCCCGGCCGCAATCTCCTCTTCCTCACCCTCGCCTCCGCCGTCGCCTACCGCCGCGGCCTGAAACATGTCGTCACGGGCGTCTGCGAGACCGACTACTCCGGCTACCCCGACTGCCGTGACGACACGATCAAGGCGCTTCAGGTCTCCATCAATCTGGGCATGGAGTCCCGCCTGGTGCTGGAAACCCCCTTAATGTGGATCGACAAGGCCCAGACTTGGGCCCTGGCCGACCAGACCGGCGGCCCCCGGCTCGTCGAACTCATCCGCGCCGAGACGCTCACCTGCTACAAAGGTGACAGTCAAACCCGGAACCCGTGGGGGCGGGGATGCGGCGCCTGCCCCGCCTGCGAGTTAAGACGCTCGGGGTTCGATCGGTGGCGATCGAACGGCGACCTTGGGCCATAAGATTGTTCCCTCAGCAGTTGCAAACCGACAGCTTCCAATAGAGCGTGTCTCCAATGGGGGGTGACGCAATGAGTCCGGATATGCCGGGCCGCGAGGTTCTCGACGTCGGCGAGACGTCGTGGCTGACGGCGAGCCGAGCGAGATGTCGCACCGCCTTGCTTGAAGCTTGCGCGCCCGCGGACCGCGCTGCGCTTCTCCGGTCCTGGGTCAGACTGTGCGACGGTCTGCTCGATATCGCCTCGGAGGGCGTGACGCTCACCCAGGAAGACGAGGGCCAACTCGGCCGCTTCGGTCTGGCCCGAAGTGGTGCGGGCCATGTCCGGCTGGTGAGCGAAGCCTTGGCCCTGGATGGTCTCGCGGAGGCCCTCACGCTCGACCAGAGGAACCGGCAGGCGTTCGAAGCCGCGGCGCCAGATGGCGTTTTGATCCGATCCAGCCAGCACAAAGCCTATCGGCATGCGGCGCAGAAGGCCTCGGTCAGAGCGATGCTGACCCAACCCGACGGGTCAGGTCTGATGGTCAGCATGCCGACGGGCTCCGGCAAGAGTCTGCTGTTCCAGATCGCGGCCCTGGAAGGGCGGCGGCGTGATCCCGGCGTCTGCGTCCTCGTCATCACCCCGACGATCGCCCTGGCCCTCGACCATGCCCGAAGCCTTGCCGCCGTGCCGGGTCTCGAGGGCAGCCGGGCCTTGACCAGCGACACGGGGGTGGCCGAAAGCGCCGCCATCATCGACGCCTTCCGCCGCGGCGAAGTGCCGGTGCTTCTGCTGTCGCCCGAGAAGGCGTTGAGCCCGGCGCTCGCCGACTATCTCGCCGAATGCGCCTCCCCCACCGCGCGCCTGCCGGGTCTCGACGGTCGGCTGACCCACCTGTTCGTCGATGAGGCCCACATCATCGAGAGTTGGGGCCGAAACTTCCGGCCCGATTTTCAACGCCTGCCGTCCCTGTTGGCGCGATTGCGCGTCGCGAACCCCGCCCTTCGCGCGGTGCTTCTTTCGGCGACGCTGCCTCCAAGCGCCCGCAGGGTGCTGGAGGCCGGATGGCGCCTCGGGGGGTCTTGGCTCGAAGTCGACGCGCAATTGCCCCGCTACGACCACGACGTCGTCATCGCGCCGTTCGAGCGCGCAGAGGACAGGGACGAGCAGCTTTGGCGGGTGATCGACCGGGTGCCGCGGCCCGCCATTGTCTATTTGACGGAGGTCGAGGCGGCGAAGTCCTGTTTCAAGCGGCTTACCGGCGACGGAGGGCACGCGCGGATCGCGCTGTTCACGGGGGAGACCACCGGCGCGGAGCGGACGCGGATCATCGACGCCTGGGCCGCCGATGCGCTCGATCTCGTCGTCGCGACCTCGGCCTTCGGCCTGGGGATCGACAAGGGCGACGTCCGGACCGTCATCCATGCCTGCCTGCCGGAGAGCGCGGCCCGCTGGTACCAGGAGATCGGACGGGCGGCCCGGGACGGGGGCCAGGGCCTCGCGGTCTGCCTGTTCACGAGTGGCTTCAAAAAGAGCGACGCCTCGATGGCCTTCGGCCTGGCGACGAACGGCTTGCTGACGCGCGAGATCGCGGTGCCTCGCTGGGAGGCCATGCTCGAACAGGCCAGCCAATCGGAGTGGATCGGCGGCAAGCGACAACTGACCCTTGATCTGGACGCCATTCGCGTCGGCCTCGCCCCACTGAGCAGCGACTATAACCGGGCCTGGAATCGCGCCCTTTTGACGCTCATGCAGCGCGCGAACGGCATTCAGGTCATGTCCGTATCCAGCCAGTCCGACGCCCCGGGCGTGACCTGGAGGGTCGAACTGACGGAGGCGACCCTTTCCGACCCGGCCGAAACGGACGTCTGGGACCGGATCTATGCGGTGCGCGATGCTGAACTGCGACAGATCCGGGCTGAGTTGACGCCCTTCGAGGCCATGATGACGGCTCCCGCCAAGACCTGCGTGACGAGGGCGGCGTTCGAACTCATCGAACCCCTCGCCCTGGCGCCGCCGTGCGGCCGATGCCCGGCCTGCCGGGCGGCAGGCGCTTCGCCGCCCGTGCGCCTGCATTGCGCGGGCCTTGAACGCTTTTGGGACGTGGGGGCGCGGCCCCTGGCCGGCCATCCCGCCGGCGTCCTGCTTCTGGAACCCGCGGACCCGGACTACGACCGCGGCCTGCCAGGCCTGTTGCGACGTTTGACATCGGCGGGGTTCGAACAGTTCGTCGTGCCGGCGCGACTGGCCAACCGCGCCGCGGCGCTTCTCGCCGAGACGTCGGGCCTCGCCCTGCTTCTCTCGACCCGCGACCTCTCCGGCTCGGGGCGACCGGCGCGATTGTCCACGGCGATCATCCTAGACGCGGACGATGGCGTCGCCCTGGACCAGGTCCGCGATGTCGCCGCCTGGAGTTCGCAATGGCCGGAAACGACCTGGTGTGTCATCGATCGTGGCGGTCGCTCGCTGTTCGGTCGTCGACTGGACCAGATGGTCTCTCGTCATGCGCCCTTGCCTGAGGCCGCTTTTGAAGATGTCGTCGGCGAGCCTGAGGTGGTGTCATGAGCGTTCTTTCGAGCCCCAACGGGTCGCCGGAGCGGGTCTGGTCGCTCGTCGCGGGCCTGGACGCCCTCGGCGGTCGCACGGAGCGCGCCCTGCTCGATGGTCTGTTCAATCCCGGTTATCTCGTCGATGGCGAGAGCAACAAGGTCAAGGACAGTCTCGCCAACGATACCTATGGCGCGGCGTCGAGCCTCGGGCTTTTGCAACTCAACGGCAAGGAGGTCGTGCTGGCCCCCGAGTTGCTCTCCCGGTCCGCCATGGAAATGGCCGACGTCGTCTATGACGAACTCTGCGGACGGGCCGCGGGTGATACGGACGCGCCTCTCCTCGACTCCTATGCCTGGGTCGCGATCGAGGCGGATCGCCTGCAGGACCTGGCCTGGCTTTTCGATCTCAAGGGATCCGAGGTCGCGGATCGCATCAACACGGTGCTCGTCGAGGAGGGGGCGTCCGGTTCGGCCATGAATCCCACCAAATGGGTCGCATGGCGGAGATGGATGGCGTTCCTCGGACTCTCCGCGTCGCTGCCTTTCGCGAGCGCCCAGGACTACCTCGATCCCAGCCGTAGGTTGGCGCGCGAGATCGTCCGGGAAGCAATCGAGCCCGGCCAGCGCCTTTCGGCGCCGGTGTTTCTTGAGATCATCGCACGCCGCCTGCCCTTCCTGGACGGCGGCCGGCTGTTCACCCGGTTGAGCAATCAGACCAATCACACGCCTGCGCCGCGGCGGATCAGCCCGCTTCTGAGCATCGCCCTTCACGGACTGCATCAGCAGGGTCTCGTCCAGTTGCTGGTCTCCGGGGACAGCGCCGGTGTGTACAAGCTGTTCGAGACGGAGGGCGACGGTCCCGTTGCGTTCGACGCCGTCATGATCGGCGAGGAGACCCGCTGATGAGTTTGGCCATGGACGCCTGTTGGCAGGCCGAGGACGCCAAGGCGATCTTCGTCACCGAGGCGCTTGAAGGCGATGACGCCATCTTCCTGGCGACCCATACGCCCATCGAGGGGTTCGATGTGGCGGGCAGAGACGCCGGCGAGTTCGCCGCTCTGGATGAGCGTTCCGTTCTGATGTCGCTGTCCGACGCCAACCGCACCCACGCCTTTTGCGTGGTGCAGGGCGAGCCCGGATCGGGCAAGTCACACATCATCCGATGGTTGTCGATCAACTGGCCCCGGGGCGAGGACGTCAAACTTCTTCTCCGGCGCGCGGACGGGAGTCTGGAAGGCGCGCTGACGCAGTTGAAGGCGCGGCTCCCGGAAGAGTTCGCCCCGCTGTTCGACACCTTGGGCAAGCGTCAGAAGGCCTCGTCCCAAGGCCGGGCGAACATCTTCCTGAGCACGCTCGCCAACACCCTCGAGGTGGGCCACTACGATCCTCCCCTCGACGACGAACAATGGTGCCAGGACTTCGCCCCCGCCGAGATCCTCGGCCACGCCAGGATCAAGGGCCGATGGGCCAGCCCCGCCCGCATCCTCGGCCTCCTGGAGGGAGCCAAGGGCGAGCGGAACTCGGCGTCGGCGACTTTCGACCTGTTCGACATCGAGGCGCTCGCGGACCTGTTGGGCGTCATCTACAACAGCGGCGTCTCGGGCAAGGCCGAGGAACTCGCCCGACGTCTGGTCCGGGAAGGCGAGACGATCGCGGCCTACCGCGCCGAGGGCTGGCTCGCCGACGAACTGGCGGCCGACATTGAGGCGCAGGGCCGGCTTCGGACGAGCATCGCCTTTCTGAAGGTTCTCAACCGGCGCAAGAACGACGCGATCCAGAATGTGCTGGGCGTTTCGGCGGAGGGTCTGAAAACCCTTTTTCGGAGCGTTCGCCAGGCGCTCGCGCAACGCGGCCAGAGGCTTGTTCTGCTCCTGGAAGACATCACGTCCTGGGAAGGTCTGGACGACAGCCTGATCGACGTCCTGACCTTCAACGCCGACGCCAGGGGCGATGAAGACGAGGTGGACGTCTGCCCGCTGATCTCCGTCGTGGGGGTGACGCCAGCCTACTACGACAAGCTTCAGCCGAACTTCAAGCAGCGGATCACCCACGAAATCCGGCTCGGCGAGGCCGATGGCGGCTTGCAGGACGTCGCGACCCTGCGGGACCCCCGGGGACGCCGCCAGTTTCTCGCCCGCTACCTGTCCGCCGTACGGGCGGGCGAGGTGCGGCTCAACGGCTGGAGACGTGAGTTCGCCAACGACGACAGCTTGGCGCCGCCCAATCGCTGCGATCCTTGCCCGCATCGGGACAGCTGTTTCGCCACCTTCGGTCAGGAAGGCGATATCGGGTTGTTCCCGCTGACGCCCACGGCCATCGACAACATGTTCGAGGCCTTGAAGGAGAATGACGGGGGACAGACCTGGAAGACGCCGCGCGGCATGCTGCAGGCGATCCTCAATCCCTCCCTCTCCCAGCCCGACGCCCTGGCGGAAGGCCGGTTTCCGCCACGGCACATAGAGCCGACCGCCTTCAAGGAGGACCGCCGGTCGGACCGAGCCTTGTCGCGCCGGCTCAACCAGATCGTCTCCAACAAGATCGAAGATCCGGTCGAACAAGCCCGGATGCGGCGACTGTTGGCCTATTGGGCGGACCCCGACCGCGCCGACACCACCGAACGGGACGGCGAACTGGCTTTCGCCACCGCGCCGAAGAGTCTTTTCGACGCGCTCCGGCTTCCCTGGCTGGGCCAAGATGTCGCCGGCGCGGCGCCGGCGGAAGACGCCGCCCCCGCCATCGAACCGGTCGCGGACGTTCCGCTGGAGGTGGCCGACGCGCCCGAGCAAGGTCCCGCGACATCGCTGTTGGCTCGCCCGGTTCGCCCGACCGTCTCCATCCCCAAGCCGAAACGCGCCTCGGTCAAGGCGTCTGAGTTCGACATCCTGCGCGACAGCGCCCGCGCCTGGGCGGCGAGCGAGCGGATCGAAACCGCGAGCCGCTGGAACACCCTGCTTTACGAGATCGTGTCTCGGCTGGATTCCAGGCGGATCAATCTGCCCCCGGCGCTTTTCGCGAGGCTCGTCACCGCGGAACGGGTGAAGCTCGAAGGCACGACCTCCGGCGCGCGAGACTACCTGATCCTTCCCCGCGAGGCTTGGGCTCTGGACGGCCTGGAGGCCTATCTCGCACTCGGGTGGGACAAGACGCTCTCTGCGGGCGATGCGGACTTCCATCGCCGAAACCTGGCCGCCTTCATGGGCCGGCTCGAGCAGATCGCAGCCGCCTTCATCACAAGACGCGTGCCGACCACGGCGGATGGCGAACTCTGGCGGCCCGCCGGGTCGATCGCCCAGATCCTGCTTCTTCGCGGCTGGCTTCGAGGGTCGGTGTCGCCCGAGGCGCCGCTCTGGGAGCAACTCCGCGACATCCTCAGCGACGAGCAGGATCCGACCAGCGACCTTCGGGCGCGATGCCTCCCTTGGCAGGAATGGCTGACCGCCACGGACAAATTCCACACCCGATTGCGCGCCGAACTGCGCGCGCTGATCGCCCTGCCTCTCGCGACGGGCGACGGAATCCCCACCCACGGTTTGACGGACGTCAGCGACGTAGCGCCCGCCCTGGCGCGCCTCGTCTCCACCGGATCGGCCGACGCCCCGCCGCAGGGCGACTGCAGCATGCCCGACGAGTTCGGCAAGACGATCGAGCTGCTCGGGATCTGGAAAGAAAAAGGCGGCCAGATCGACAGAACCGAACTGGCTCAGTTGAAGAACAGGGGAGCCAATCTGATGGAGCTTCTCCGAGGGCGATCCATCGCGGACCATCTCAAACGCCTGGATGCGGCGATATCGCCCGTCTCCATCCTTCTGCCCGCCGTCGGGACGGAGCGCATCTCGGCGTTCAAGGCGACGTTCGACCGACTGAAGAGCGCAGGGCGACTGGACGCCGAGGTGCTTGAACCGATGGAGGACTGGCTTCTCGATATGGAAGACGCCGAGGCCGTCGTGCCGGCCGCCTTGTCAAAGCGGCTCGGTTGGCTGGCGCGCACCCCGGCGCGGGCGTTGGATGACGTCAACACCCTGTGCCAGGACGGAGAACGACTCGTGGACCTGTTCCACGAACACGCCGCCGCCTGCGTCCGGGATGCCGCGGGGGCGGCGTCCTTGACGGAAATCCAGAAGACCGGGCACGCTATCGCTGCGGCGGCGACCGCCGGTCGAGGAGTGGAGGAATGAGCGATCGCCTGGCGGACCTCGAGACCCTGCTGGATGTGCTGCCCGACGCGGTCGCCCGCAGGCGCCTCGGCGACAGCCTCAATCAGGCCAGCGAGAAGCTGAAAACCTCCGGTCAACAGACCGCGCGGCTGGAAGCGCTTCTCGAGGTGGCGGACTTTATCGGCTTCGTCGGCCAGGGCGACGCCCAACACGTCGTGGACACCGCCCGGCGCACCGCCACCGATGTGGGAGAGAGCCTGTCCGAAGCCCAGGATGAAACGGCGCTGCGAGAGTCCCTCTGGGCCTACGAACGAGAATTCCTGCCCGCGGTCGCGGGGCTGGATCGGTCCGTGAGGTCGAGGATCAGGATGGTGGCGCAGGACCGCTACCATCCCTTGATCACCTACGGCCAACTGCTGGGCGGCATCGCGGCGACCTCGGATCTGGGTGCCCGGCTCACCGCCTTCGGCCAGAAGGCGATCCTTCCCCAGGATCAGGTGGCGACGACGGACCTCCCGACCCTGATCCGGCGCCAGAAGCTTGAATATGACGCACTTCAGGAAGAACGAACGGCGGCGATCGGCGCCGGCGACGTGGGGGAATTCCTGAACGCCCTGGCGGAACATCGCGCGACCTTGGCGTTGATCACGGCGGAAGTCTGGGAATGGCTAAGGGCCAACGACGCCCTGGACCGGTTCGACGTTCTGCCCGCCTAGACCATTCGTCGCTCAAGTTGGTGCGTAGCCGTCGTGGCGGAAGTAGTTGGCGCATTCGCTTGGCGTGAAGGCTTTGATGACCTCAGCGATCCGGTCCCATAGGGCGTCCACGGTTCGCTCGCCTGCGCTTCGCAGGAGGGTCTTGAACTTGGAGAAGGCCAACTCGATGGGGTTGAGGTCGGGCGAGTAGGGCGGCAGCAGCATTCGTCTGGCCTGCCAGGCCTCGATCCTGCGCCGGACCTCATCGCCCTTGTGGGCCGGCAGGTTGTCCATGACGACGATGTCGCCGGGCTTGAGCGTCGGGCCGAGCACCTTGTCGATGTAGACGAGGAAGGCCTCCCGATTCATCGGCCCGTCGAGCAGGAAGGGCGCTGTCAGGCCATCGTGACGCAGGGCGGCGGTGAAGGTGGTCGTCTTCCAGTGACCGAACGGCTGGCGGGCCAGGGCGCGCTGACCTCTGGGAGCGCGGGCGTAGGTCCGGACCATCTTGGTGTTGGCCCCCGTCTCATCGATGAAGACCAGCCGCTTCGGATCAAGATGGGGTTGGTTGGCCTTCCACAAAGCGCGGGCCTCGGCCACGTCTGGCCGCGTCTGCTCGCCGGCGTGCAGTGTTTTTTTTGACGGTGATCCGGTTGCGTTTGAAGAACCGCCGGATCGAGGCCTCGTTGGTCCGAACACCTCGCTCGTCCAGCAGCCGCCGCCCGATCTGCGCCAGCGTCAGGTCGTTCTCCGCAACGATCAGCGCCACCAGCCAGTCCGTGTGCGGCGTCAACGGCGATCTCGGCTTGCCGCCCCGAGGCCGCTGGCCGATGCCACCCGTCTCCGCCTTCAGCGTCACCCAGCGGATCGCCGAGGAGACCCCCACCTGGAAACGCGCCGCCGCCTGCCGTCGCGACATCCCCGCCGCAACAGCCGCCACCACCCGCTCCCGAAGATCGTCCGAACGTGCCTTGCCCATCATCGCCTCCTGTGACGACCTGATGGACTCATGGTTCGGTGCCGATGGGAATCCCAAGCGACATCACATTTGATTCAACTCAGTGACCGATTGCTCTAGCTAGCCTCCCAGGAACGCCGCCACAGCGGTCCGACTGACGCTGCTTTGCACGAGGGTATCGCTCATCAGGTCGCTCGACTGGTGGACGCAGGCGCGACAGCCGTCGACGCACAGAGGTGCCGCGAGCCGATTGACCTGATCGGCGAGGCGGGCTTCCGCGCTGAATCCGCCGTCTCCCAGATCATCAAGCGTCTGATAGGCCGCATAGAGGCGCGCGAGAACGGGCGCGGCGCCCGACTGGGCTTCCAGAACCGAAGCGCCCGCGATCTCCCAATCGTGCGGCTTGCGCCCCAGGCGCTCCCTCAGTCCCGCCTGTACGGCGCGGATCTCGCAGGCGAGATCGTAGAGCGCCATGGGTTCGGCCGACACCGCCTCGATATCGAAGAGGATGCGGAGCACGGCCGACGGTGGCGGAGAGCCGGAGCGACCGATCGCCGCCCCGATCTCGGCCATACGCCGCGGGTCGCGCCGATCCAGCGCCCTCCACGCCACATGGCTGGAGGACAGGGTCCAGAAGCGTTCGACCGCGGCATCCTCCTCCGCGTTCGGACAGAAGGCCGCGAAACCCTCGTTCCACAGCGCGCGCACGCGGTCCCACGCGTCCGCGACCGCCCGGACGGTTCCGTCGCCGTGCGCGCCGGCCTCGCACACGGTGATGACGTCGTCCGTGTCGCCGAACTGAACCGGAAGCCGGACGTGGGCGAGCAGGCGGCGATCATCGCCCTGTCCGATATGGGCTACGAGATGTTTCAGCCGGATCGCCAAGCCGTGGAGCACCATGCTTCTCAGATGGCGCTTGCCCGCCTCGGGATCGTCGCTGTCCCTGAGAACCGCGATGACGACGGCTCGCATCGCGTCGCTGCTGAAGGCTTCAGCCGCCCGCTGGACCCGGGTCGCGGTCATCAGCGGGTGATGGGCGAAAGTCTGGAGTCGCGCCTCTTCGAACAAGGCCTCGAGACGGTCGGTCGCCCAGAACCGGGTCGTGCGGAGAAGGCGGGTCTTGAGCTCCGGGGTCTCGGTCAGGGCGGCGATCAACTGGGCGCCCCGCTCGGCTTCGTAACTGTTCAGGCCGGCGCTTCGGCCTTGCGACTCCACCGCGAACCGGACCGCTTGCCGACGCCACCATAGGCGATCTTCCGCCGTGGTCTTCAGGTCGTGACCCTCCACGAACGCATCGAGCGCGGCGGAGTCGAATGCGAGCCTCAACCCCTCGGTCTCCACCTGGAAGCCATGCAGTTGAGGTTGACGCGTTCCCGGATGGATGAAGGTCTGGGACAGCGCGACGGGCTCAACCTCCCGATCGTCGAACTTGAGGGTGACATCCGCCCCCCAATAGACGCGGGCCGCGCGAAGGCCGGCACCCTGACGACCAAGGGCGTCTCCGGTGTAGAGCTCCACCGTCGCTCCCGACAGCGCGGGTTCGAGGGCTGCGCCGGCCCCCGGCTCTGCATCGATCAGGACAAAGCCGCGGAGGCTTCCTCGACTCTCGTGGCCGAGGGGCTCGCGTCCGTCGGTCAGCGGCCCGATAGGCGCCGACAGGCCTGCCCGATAGCCTGCTTCCGGCGTCCAATGGGAGCCGGCCATTCGCCCGACCTTGTCGAGGCGCACCTGGGTCGGCCGACAGAGGCTGGTCGCGAGGCCCGCGAGGCCCGGCCTGGCTTCGAGCGGCAACTGCTCAAGCACGGCGTCCGTCGTAAGCGCCAAGGACCGGTAGTCGGCAACCTCATAGTCATCGGACGCAAACCAGGGCCCCGGGCCCGACCAAGGCGTCCGCCAGTGGAGGCTCGCGGCATTGTACCGTCGCGTGGCGTTCCCTGGAGCCACGGTCGCCAGCGCCAGACTCACGTCCTGACGCGCGCCGCCCAGCACCTCGGGCCCGATAACGTTCACCGTGGGAAGGTTGATGCTGTCGAACAGCGCGTTCGGGGCCCAGGCCAATCGCTCACGAAGTCTGGGCAGATCGAGGTCGCCCCCCGGAGCGGCGTCGAGCGCCGATCCGAGGAACGCTCCGGCGTCTTCGGCGTCGAAGATCGACCAGACGTCAGCCCCTAGGACCTTTTGAGCGAGACGTTGCGCGTCCGCCAGGGCCGGCGCTCTCACCCCGCCGCCCGGGCCGAAGGCGGACGTCCCGTTCTGACGCTCCCATCGCGCCAGACCATCCAACAACGCCGTCAGCGCCTGTCCTCGTTTGACGAAGGTGTTGTCGGGGTTCAGCGGCGCGTCGAATCCGGCGGGCGACACCATTTCGTGGGGTCGCCTGAACCACCAGGAATCGCGCGGCGAGTAGAGCGACAGCGTCACGGCGGTGGTCGGACGATCATCCGCGCCTCGCCCCCCTCGGCCCTTGCGCTGAACGAAGCTCGCCATGTTGAGCGGGGCGTAGTGCTGGTAGACCAGAGTGATGTCCGGATCGTCATAGCCCACTTCCAGCGACGACGTTGCGAACACGACGTCCGCGCCTTTGACGAGGGCCTCGGCTTCGCTGCTCGTGCCCGAATAGATTGGACTGCGCGCCACCCGGAGAGGCTGCCCCGGGGGCAAGCTGCCCTGGGCCCCTCGCTGTCTCTGATCCGTGGCGGCGAACCACCAGCACTCGCCGTCGGTGAAGCGATCGCAGCCGATGGGATCTCGACAGCATTCGCGCTGAGGCTGACCCCTTGGGTCGTCGCCATAATCGACCGTCCGATAGGCGGCGAGTTCGAGCCCCTCTTCGGCATCGACATAGGCTCCATGGAGCCGCCGCATCTTGTCGATCGAATCGAAGAAGACCAGCGAGCGGAAGCCCCCGTCGCGCCCCGTCCGCCGTCTGACGCCATGCCCCAGACACATAAGGCTCTGGATGGTTGTCGAAGATCCGCTGATGTCGCTTCCTCGCGACTCGATCTCGGGCTGGATGAAATAGAAATATTCCCGACCCCGAGGATTGGTCTCGGTCTCCTTTGGAGTCGGCCGGATAACCGCGACAGATGATTGACCGATCAGCCGGCCCCAGGCCGCCGCCGGATCGCCGATCGTCGCGCTCATTCCGACATTCACCATGGGGGCCATTCCCGGACCCGCGTTCTCCGCGACACGACCCGCGAGCCGCCGCAAGGACCAGCCGACCTGCGATCCGTGAATGTGGGTATAGAGGTGGATCTCATCCGCCAGCAGCAGGCGCGGGGCGGCATAGCCGGGGTCGTCTCCGAAGAGACGTCCGTAGGCGGGATTGTGCATCCATTGATGCAGGCTGTCGGTCGTCGGCAGGAAGAGGGCCGGCGGACGCGCCTTGAGCGCCTCCTTGGAGCCGACCCATCCGTCATAGCGCCAATCGCCGTCTGAGCAGACCAGGGCGTCGGCGCCCTCCACGCCTTGCGCCACCCTGAGCGTGAGGATCCCGCCGCATCGGGGGCAGTTGAAGAACGGGAAGACGAAGCTGTCCGGACCGGCCGGCTTCCAGTCCGAGTTCCGCTCCGGGTGCAGGTTGTCGAAACTTTGAGGGACCGCGCCGACCTGAAGGCCCAGGGTCAGAAGAGGCAGTCCGGGCATTTCCGCACAGGCCGCGAGATACTCGGCGAGACGTTGCGCCTGGTTGGCCGCCAGCCTTATCCGGGGATAGGCCAGGATGGCCCGGACGCCTTTGACGCCGGTCAGGTGATCCGCCAAGGCGGCCGCGATGATCGGCAGGACCGCTGCCTCCGTCTTGCCGGACCCGGTGTCGGCGGCGATGGCCAGGTTCGTGTGGCCCTTGGCCTGCCACGCATCTAGGATCATCGACAGTCCTCGGGATTGAAATCCCGCCAGAGCCGCCGTTGGGCCCCACATGCGTTCGAGGGTCTGTTGAAGACCGACGAGCGCCTGCTGCAACGCAGGATCCCTGCCGGCGGAGGCCGCCTCGAAGACGTCGCCGAGCGGGAGGTCGCGCGTGGGTTTGTCGCGATTCCGCAACTCGACCTTGACGTTTCGGGTCAGATACGGCCGCCGGGCCGCATCATCCGAGCGGAACCGTTGCTTCACATGACGCAACTCGCGAGCCAGTTGGGCCATGCGGGACCGGATGCGGTTGCCCTCGATCAACATCAGATGACCGTTCTGTTCGAGGCGAGAGAGGGCTTCCGTCGCCCCTTCCAAAGTCAGGTTCGCCCGGTCGGCCAACTCGACCACGGAGGTCCAGCCGTCGAAGACGCCGAAATTGATCCGGTGGGCTTCGAAGGACTCGAGCGCATTGAGGAGCACAAAGTCGTCGTCGAGCAGCACCGGCGCCGGAGCGGGCGTTTCCATCTCCACTGAGGCGGCGACCCCCGCCATCTCCACCGTGAGGCTGTCATTCACGGGGCGCAGGTGAAGGACGCCTTCGGCCTCGAGGCGGTGAAGGAGGGGCAACAATTCGTCCTGGCCGCCCGGAGACATCCAACCGAAGCGATCCCGAACCTGATCGTAGAAGGCGTATTTCCCGCTTCGAGCGTCTCGCACGATATTGGGAAGTCGATTTCTGACCTCGGGTTCATCGACCGGATAGACCCGCCGAGGCGCCTCGAACGGTCGCGCCGTCCAGAATGGCCCGAACTTCCCGGGGCGGTGCTGCAGGGAAATCCACCCCAGAAGATGGAGGCGTCGGGCCTCGTCGAAAGGCTCGTGCGGCAGCGCCAGCGCCTTGCGAACCTTGCTGAGCATGGCGCTTCCGAAGCCGCCTCGGGTGGAGACATCCCGTATGCCGGCGAGCACCCGCTCGAGATCGTCAGTGAAGGCCAGGCCGCTCTCGATGGGCGTCTCCGTGATCGTGACGTCAAGCGTCGCCTCACCGCCTTCGAAGCCCTTGGTGAGAATCTCGATATTGATGGTGCGACCGTTGGGACCGTCCGCCGATACCCTGCCTTGAGAGGTGCAGTCGAAGACGAAGCGCCGCAGGATCTCGACCTTGTCGACGATCTCCTGGTCCGCCGGCGCGACATCGACCAGGCGGCGACTGATCAGCACAATCAGCTTGGACCGGGCGCGGGTCGTGGCGACATTCAGCCGCTCGGAGGAGAAGATGAACTCGCCCTCGGCCAAGGCGAACTCGGCGTCGGCGACGCAGTAGGACAGGATGACGGCGTCGCGCTCCTTGCCCTGGATGCGATCGACGGTTTCGACGAAGGCCGCGGGCTTGAGACGAGGCGGCAGGGCGGCCCGGATCGCGGCGTTCTGGGCCCGGTGGGGACTGACCACCGCCAGGCTGTCGGTCCAGAAGGTCTGAGGCGTCAACACGTCGCCCGCCGCGTCCACAACACGCTCCGACAGCGCCTCCGCCAGACGCGCGGCCAAGGCGGCTTCGAACGGATTGGAGATCGAGGCGGAGGGACCGTCGTGCAGCAGGACGACGATCGGAAACTCGGGGTCGAGCGCGGCTCTCGCGATAGCGTCCAGACCGTCTGACCAGTTCGCCGCGAGACTGAGCCTCTGGTCCGGGGCCGCGGACACATAGGTCTTGTCGTAGAACTGGTCGCGGGCGAACTCGGTGAGAGGGCTGTTCAGGCGGAAGGTTTCCTCGAGCTTGAACTCTCGGACCCCCGCCGATTTGAGGAAGGCGTACAAGGACCCGCCCAGATCCCGACCCGTCTGCGGCGTTGCGCGCGCGGCTCGAATGGGCGGCAGCTGACGGTCGTCGCCGGCCACCACGACACGACAGCCCGGAGCCATGCCCGCGAGCGCCATGAGGCCTTGGCCGAGGACGAGTTGCGACGCCTCATCGATGCAGACGAGGTCGAACAGCGGCGCGGTTCGGCCCCCGCCCCCCGGCGCGTCCGGATGGGAAAGAAGCCGGTATAGCGACCAGATGGTGCCGCCCACGACCACCCTGCCCGTGGCGATCTGTCGGAAAACCTCGGCCTCGTCGCCGCGCCCGAGGACCGTGATGCCGTCCGCGATCCCTCCCGCCGGCGGTGCGCCGAAATACAGCGGCGGCGGCGCGTCCGGATCGTGGGTTGCCTGTCGTTTGACTACGCCTTCGAGAACATTGGCCGCGGCGTTTCGGGTGAAGGCGCTCACGAAGGTCCGAGCGGTCAGATCCGAGGCCTGGCGCGACAGGGCATAGGCGGCGATGAGCCACGACAGCAGGTGCGTCTTGCCCGTTCCGGGCGGTCCCAGCACCAGTCCCGCTCTCGAGTGCGCCAGCCCCATCCAGGCCGCCTCCTGGGCCGCCCGTAACGGTCGGTCGTCGTTTTTCAGGATGGACGGCTTGGCGAAGTCGGTCAGTCCCGCCGCCCAGACGTCGGGGTCGCGCACCGTCGCCGAAAAATCGGCCGGGGCCCTGAGGAACTCCAGAATGTCGTCCCGGACCGTCACGCGGCCAATCCCGCGCCCAGGAAGGTGAGGAAGGCGTCGGCCTTGTCCGCATTCAGATCCACGAAGGTCTGGTCCAGCCACCAGCCATCCTGTCCGGCCCGTCGCACAACCTCCTGAAAGAGGGGTGCCTCGAACGTGGGGCGGAAGACGTTGATCCTGATCTCGCCCGGGCTGTCGCCGGGGCGTGGTGAGCACAGATCGCACGCCAGATCACGCCACAGACGCGGATCGAGAATGAGGTCCGGTTCGCCGTCGCTCGCGACGATCCCATATCCTCCGGGCGCCAAGTCCGCATCTTGCGCCTCGCCCCGGCGGACCGCCAGCCGAATCTGCACGACCCGGGCCCGTTTGGAAATATCGATGAGCGTCAGGGGACCCATGGCGCGGCCGGAATCCCGCCGGGTCGCCTTGGGCTGCGCCAATCGGATGAGCGTATCGAGCATTCCCGCACGATTTTCGAGGAGTTCGAAGGCGCGAAGATGATCGAGGTCTCCGGCGTCGAGGGGATCGAAACTCTCCTGGAGACGAAACGGCTTCTTGTTCAGCCGCAGCATCGGTCCTTCGCCAGCCGCGAGACGCGCCTCGTGCTGGCCGCGAAGCCAGTCCGTGACGCCTCGCAAGGCCGCGAGACGGGTGGACACATCCGCGCGGATCTCCGCAGCGCCGGGATGGCCCTTACGGTTCTCTCTCAGGGCGCGACTGACTTCCAGCGAGAGGAGGGCCGAAAACGGCCGCTCGAAGCCGCTCTCCGGCCGATAGGCGGAGACTTCGGGATGGGCTTGGGCGATGGCCTGGCTGACCTGGCGGAGATCGTAGGAGACCGTGACCGGCATCGCGAACAACTGCTCCATCACGCTTCGCACGGCGGTCGCAGGCAGATGCTGCATGCCCCGGAACTCCGGCTCCGGAACAATCTCCTCGGGCGGGAAAAGCCGAACCATGTTCAGCAGCCCGCCCCTCACGCGCGGATCCTTCAGGTGACGGGCGACGGCGTTCTGAAGGGAAATCGCCTCGCTTGGTTCATAGAGGAAGATATGGGCGTGAAGGCCTTGCCCTCCGGCGGCCTCCGTCGCCTCGTTTCTGGCGTCGACGGCCTGCAGATCACTGACCACCGCGGCGAAAATCCGGACCAGGGCGTCGGCTTCAGCCTGACGATCTGAAGTCGGCAGAACCTCGATGATCTCCCTCGCCTCGCCGCCTTCGACATAGGCGTAGCCCAGCGTGGTCAGCCCATCGTCCACGGGGTCATTGTCGGCGAGCAGATAGAGGGCGACATCGGCCCTTGGCGGCATCAGAAAACTATGGGGATCGATGCCGCGGCCGATCGCGCCCTCCCGCAAGGCCTTGGCTCTGTTGATGAGGGTCTCGGCCCGTCTCGAAAGCGACCAGCCCGCTCCATCCATCTTGGCGATCCCCGGCGAGGCGTCAGCGAGGCTTGCGACCGTCCGTATGCCGACGCCGGTCAGGGTGCGCTTCGCCTCGTGGGAGAGGCCGGCGACAGCGGATATATCCCTCCGCTCTGGCGGCCGGGCCGGAGAGACCCATTGCTCACAATGGGGAAGATAGGCGCACTGCTCGCACTTGAAATAGACGTGGAAGAAGGTCTCGTCCTTGCCGGCGGCGACAACCTTGCTCGCCACGACCGGCAGGGTGTTGAGGCAGAAGTCCTCCACCTGACGGAGGTAGGGGGCGAGAAGAAACCGATCGACATCATGGTCGCTGCCCGTGGCGTCGCTTCCTTCGGCGATATGCCAGATCTCCCCATGGTCGGCGACCTTGCCCACCGCCCCGATCTCGTCGAGCACGGCCCTCAGAAGCCGGACGTAGTAGGCGACCTGGGTCTTGTGGAACGGTCGGGCGGACCGGGTCGCCTTGATGTCGATCACCGTGAACACCGGTTGGGGGCCGGACATGTCCCTACGGATCAGGTCCGCGAAACTGTGCCGAAGCCGGAGGTCGCTGCCAGGGCCGAGCACCCGATCGGTCTGACGGGGCCGCAGGTTGACCTGGGCGGCGTATTCCGCGGACCCGAGCCCCTTGAGAAAGCCGAGGGCCATGCATTCCGGCAGACCTTCTTTTGGAACATTGGGTTGAAGGACTCCGGTCTTTTTCGCGAGGCGCGAAACAACACGGTCCTCGAACTCGATGCCCAGGATCGCCCAGGATTCTTCACGCGCGTCCTTCACGACGGGCACCGCGGCGAGATCCTCGGGATCCATGATCTCGTATCGGGTCTTGCGTTCGCAACGATACTGGAACCAGGACTTGATAGTGGAGCCGCTGATTCCGCTCGCCATTCGGCATCGTCCCCCTGAGCGATCAGCGTAAGCGCACGCCGATTCGGTCAATCACGCCACTGTGGTATGACTCGCCCGCCAGGTCCCGGCAACGCGCCACGTCCGTGACACCGCGAGGCGCGCCGGGCGTTGAGAACATGCTTGAAAAACACGCGCCGCCTTTGGCCTTTCGGCTTGGACATGCGCAACGGCCACCTGGGCGCGGTCAACCTAGCCTCAGGCCGGGACGCCGCCAACACTATCGGGACAGATCCGCGGCGCGTCCCAGGATGACCTGCGCCAGCCCGTTGGACAGCGGCTGCACCGTCGCCTGTTTGCCGACCTCCAGCGCCGCGCTGCCCGTCCTCAGACGGGCGTAGTGCTCTGTGCCTGTGTCGTCCCGAACGACGACGAAAGGCGCGGCCCCGGCCTCGTCGTGGAACCCTGTCTTGACGACGACGCCTCGCACGGGGTCTCGGCCGAGAGCCTTGACCTCCCGAGCCCCTTCCAGGCGCCGTTGATTCAGGGCGCGGATGATGTCGCGTCGTACCTGGAGCGTCCGCAGGGTCATCTCCAGATCGTCCTTCAAGTGGTAGCGGCGACCGATCCGCGTCGCCAAGCCGAGCCCTTCCAGATGACGGAGCCGGCCTCGGGTCAAGGCGGCCCAGGCGTCCGTAATCCCCACGCCATCATCGACCATCCCGCCCCCGTCGGCCGCCGCGATCAGTCGCCTGTCGAAACCGGTAAAGCGATCCGCCTCGGTCTCCCTCCAGATACGTCGCTCGGCCTCGACCCGGGAGAGATCCCCCAGCCGCTCCTGTGCCACCTCCTGCGCCCGCGCCCGGAAACCGTAGCCGATATAGTCGCGGGGAATGACCAGGTCGCGGCCGTCCTCGCGACGCCCGCGAACCAGCACATGGGCGTGGGGCTGGTCGGTGTCGAAATGGCAGGTCGCCACCCATTTCAGGTTTGGTTCGCCGAGGTCCGCCGAGACCCGTCCCATGACCTCCCGGACGTAGGATTTCAGGTCGAGGCGCTCGCCATGCTCGGGGGAGATGATGAACCGGAAATGATGCCGGTCCTCGCTCCAGCCGTCGGTCTCGACCGCCGCCAGAACCCCATCGGTTTCCCGGTCGAAAAAGTCCGGCCGCTCGCTCTCCAGGCCCGCGCCTGACCGGCCAAGATAGGCGACGTGCTTGGCCAGGGCCGCCGCCCGGTCGGCGCCGCGTCCGGCATGACGCGAGACCAGCGCTTTGACGATTACCTTCTGGCGGACGTCCAGGCGGAAGGCCCGACCCGACCGGTTCTGGGCCGCCCTCAGTACGCCGGAGCGATCGCCGAGCGCAAAGGCGCGTGAACTCGCAAGCCGTTGGAGCATCCCCTTCCGGACCCCGGCGCGGTCCTTTTTCAAGGAGAGCGGCAGGGTCAACCGAAGCCCGCCGGCGTCCTGGCCAGATCCGGCAGACAGTCGCTCGTCGATGGCGTTGCGGATCAGCATTCGACACCTCACAGCACCGGAAAAGGCCTCCGCCGCAAGACAACTCAACGCAAGTCGCCGATGAGCAGATTCGTCCCAGCTAAGTCACGGACAGAATAGAAGAAACGCGAAGCGTCAAAAACTCCCTTTTATCTTGCCCTCCACCCCTTTTCGCAGATTGTCATACATCGCAATCACAAGCCGACATGCCCAATAAACAGAAACGAAGGCCGTCTCCGAAAGGAATGCTCTGCCGGTGGGACTGCAACGTCCTTCCGACCGCGCCCGGATGACAAAGAAAAACCCGCCCGGCCGAAGCCGAACGGGTCGTTGAAGTCAGTCTCGATCTTTCAGGCGGCTCGCGCCTTGATCGATACATGCCGCAGCCCGGTCTCCGTCGCCTTCTGTCCGAAGTTCAGCGCTGGTCCGAACGGCCGCTGATCCGCCCGCGCCCGATCCACCGAATGGACCAGGGTCAGGCAGACCTCCGGCTCGAGGGCGATCAGCTCGTCGTTCGCCCGGAAGGGAGCCGCCTTGCCGTGCGTGTCGAAATCCGCTCGGGCGAGGATCAGGGTCACCCCCTTCTGCTGGGCCCATTTGATCGCCAGCTTCTCGGACCCCTTCGCTCCGGTCGTCGCCAGAGCCATGTCCGGCCACTCCTGTTTCGCCCAGTTGAGCGCGTCGAAGATCCGGCCAGCGTCTTCCGCGCTGTCGGCCGCCGGCGCGCCCCGGAAGGCGATCACCGGTCCGCCCGGATTGGCCTCTCCGGACCGCCGTTGCCTGATCGCCCTGATCGCCTGTTTCGCTTCCAGTTGGGCCGCCGTCAGATGCGTGCCCCGGCGGCTGCCGCGCCAGGCTGTCCAGACCTCCCCGGTCGCGACCGTCCAGGTCCCGGAGGCCGCATCCCGGATCAGTTCACAGGCCTGGGTCGCCGCATCGCCCGCCCGGGCCTTCGCTGTGGCTTCCTGGAGCTCGGTGTCTGCCGCCTCCGATCCATCGAAGTCGCGGTCGAGCGATCGCATCGTATCGCGCGCCCGGTCCGCGTCTCTCTCGATCCGGCCGGCCGCCGAGTGGAAGGCGCCGATCAGGGCCTCTCCCAGGATCGTCTGATAGTCCTCGAGCGCGGTGTCGGAGATCACATCCACCAGCTCGGTCATGAGCGCGCGCCCGAGCTGGACCAGGGCCTCCTCCGTCGGATGCGGGCGCGCCTCGTTCAGGGCGGCGGTCAGGTCGTCGAAGGCGGAGTCGGACTTCTGGAAAGCGGAGGCGATGAAGGGATGGCTGTAAAAGGTCATTGGAACATTCCTTTGAGAATGCCGTGCGCCCCATGCGCAACGACCCCGGTCTTGGCCATATCGGGGTCCCCGGCAGTCACCGGAGGAGGCCGCCGCTTGCGGCCTGCGAAGGGGAACGGCGCAGCCGTTGACTTCCGGGGTGATATGACAAGATCGGAGGGCGTTGTGTGGGGGCAAGTCGTCGTCGCCCTTCGCGACGACGACACAACTCGGCGCATCGCTTGCGCCGATACGGACGACGACGCAGCGCCTGCGTGTCCCGACGGCGGCGAGCCGCCGTCCTGTCCGGTCGATTGCGCCAGCTACAAAGAAGACGGCGGCCTCCAGGAGACCGCCGTCGATCATCACACGCACGTCGAACCAACGAAACCTGGCGTCACGCCAGACCGGCGAGGCTGAGCAGCGACAGAGCGCCGCCCGGCGGCGTCCGATAGCCCACCTCCGCATGTGCGACGCAAAAGGCGCCCCTGGCCACCGGCCGACCGCAGAGGGAGAAGCCTGCATCGGCGGGATCGCCGTAGGGCCACCGGCACTGGCCGCGCCTCACCGTCAGGATCGTCAGCCCACCGGTCAGCAGATCGGGCGCGCGTTCGGCCGGGACCGATGCGCCGCCGGCTGTCGCCCGCTCGACCGGCTTGGCCACAGGCCTTTCGACACGCGCCCGGGGCGCCACGGGTCCGGAGGCCGCAGGCGGTCTCCCCGGCCTTCCGGCCGACAGGCCGAGACGGTGAACCTTTCCCAGCACCGCACTGCGGCTGATCCCGTTCTGCAATTCGCGGGCGATCTGGTCGGCGGTCCGGCCCTCGAGCCAGAGCGTCTTGAGGCGACCAACCCGGTCGTCGGTCCAGGCGGATTTGGTCATGGCGGAACTCCGAAGCCGGCAGGCCCGATCGGCCCGCCCGCCTCCGCCCTTCCTCCCGCCTCCCGGCGCCATCCGCCTCACAGACAAACGGCCCGGGTCACAGTGACCCGGGCCGTTGTCCTGTTCGGATGTCGTCAGAACGGGATGTCGTCGTTGAGGTCGTAGCCGCCGGCCGGCTCCTGGACCTGCCGGTCGCCGGGCTCGGCCTCCCGGGCCGGATCACGTCGGTTCTTCAGCCGGAGGTCGCTGACGATCAGGCGCAGGTCGTAGTGTTCCACCCCGTCCTTACCGGTCCAGGTGTCGTTCTCGACATGGCCCTGAATCACGACCCGGCTCCCCTTTCGGGCGAACGGCGCGATGTATTTCTCGGTCGTCGCCTCGCCGAAGCAGAGACAGTTGAATCCGGTGGTGCGTTCGCCCGGCGTGCCGTCTGCCTTGCGGTAGCGGGTGGTCTCCAGGACGCGGAAGCTCGCGCGCTTGCGGCCGCTCCCCTGAGCCGAGAGGATGGAAGGATCGGCGGCCAGATAGCCTTCGATGACGAGGGATTGCATGATCAGTCTCCTGAGAAATGAGTGAGGTTGAAAGGTCAGGCTGCGGCGCGGGCGGCGCCTGCCGCCTCGCCGGAGGCGGCGTCGCGAGCCTCAGCCCAGTCGAGGATGGTCAGGCGGTTCACCACCAGCTCCTTGGCGGTGCGTTCCTGGCCGTCTCGGGTTGCATAGGCCGTGTCGATGAAGGCGCCGATGACGACGGCCTCGCAGCCCTGCGCCAGCCCGCGTGCGATGACCTTCTCGTTCAGGCCCTTGGACCAGCTGACGCAGTTGACGCCGACGAGCCGGTCCTTGCCGGCGTTGTCCACGCCGCGCTTCTCGAGCAGCCGGAACACCGCCTTGGCGAAGTCATCACTGATCTGGGGGTCGGCAGCCAATCGGCCGGTGAACACCATGGTTTGCATGTCAGTCTCCTGTTGATCCGAAGCACCGAGAGAGTTGATCTCCCTCATCCCGCTTCACCCGGGACCTCCCTTCCTCCCGTCTTCATCCTGGTCGGTGCGGGCCTTCGCCCCGCCCGGCCCGGTTCAGGCCGCCGCCCCGTCCAGGACGCTCAGCACGGGATGACGACGCAACACCGCCTCCAGCACCTCCGGCCGGTCCACCGGCACGAACACCCGTGGCGTGAAGGCGATGATCTCGACAAAGCAGCCGGTCGCGACGAGAGCGTCGCGGTCCGTCCGGCCGCCCACCACCTCGATCCGCCACCGGTCCATCACACGCGACCGCTTCAGCCAAAGACCACCCTCGAGCGACAACTGGACGCTGCCGTCGAGAAGGACGGCGGTGGTTCTGGCGCCGTCTGACCAGGCCTCGCCCACGTCGGTCAGCCCGAGGCTCGCCTTCAGGCTGCCGGCCTGGACCGCGTCCAGAACGCGACCGAGCCAGCGCCGCCCGTCGGGGGCGCGCACGCGCCTGACCGAACAGCCCCGGGCCGGCAGCCGGCCCCAGATAGGCAACAGCAGGCCGGTGGCCAGGGTCAGTTCGCGTGTGCGCCAAGGGTCGGTCCTCGCCACCTCCTCGTCCCAGATCCGTCGCCAGTCGGCGAGCATGGTGGGCTTCCAGGCGGACTCCTCGAACGTCTTTTCCGGCGCCGTCTGGCGTCCGTCGGGACGAACAAGGCGGACGGCGGCGACCAGGCGGTCGTCGTCGTTCGTGGTGGTCAGGCCCAACTCCGCGATCGCGGCCCGCCCGGACTTCGCGTTGACCACCAGCTGGTGGGCGACATCCTGAGCCCAAGCCAAGGCCTTCCCGGAGCCGAGGATGTCCCGCCGGACCTTGAGCGAGAAGGTCACCAGGGCGGTCTCGGCCCCGGTCGAGACATCGGTGCGGATCGTCTCCTGATCCGTGACCTCAAGCTCTTCGGCCTCGATGTCCTCCAGCCCCCGGTCCAGATCGCCGGACGCCGCCGCGCGCTCGAGGATGCCCGCCAGGATGCGGTCGAAGTCCTCGAACAGGGCATTCTGGTCGGCGATGCGCAGCGCCAGCAGCCGGTTCAGGAAGGTGTGAACCGGCGGCAGGTCGTCCGACGGCTTCAGCCCGCCGTCATTGTCGAGGAGCTTCAGGCCGGTTTTGGCCATGAAGGTCTCCAGGGTCATGGAGGCCAATTCCCCGAAACTGAGCGCTCCGTAGAAGACCAGCAGCGCCCGCCGCGCCCACGGGCTTTCCAGATTGTCCTCGGCGCGAAACAGCCCGGCCCCTGCCGTGCGTCGCTCGCCGCGCGTCAGCGCCCCGAGCGAGTCCAGCCGTCGCGCGATGGTCGAGGTGAAGCGCTTCTCGCCCTGGATGTCGGTGGCGACGGGCCGGAACAGGGGCGGACAGGCCTGGTGCGTGCGATGGCTGCGGCCGAGACCTTGGATGGCGGCGTCCGCCCGCCAGCCGGGTTCCACCAGATAGTGGACGCGGCGCTGACGGTTCTGCGCCGACAGGTCGGCGTGATAGCTCCGTCCGGTCCCCCCGGCGTCGGAGAAGACCAGCACCCGCTTCCTCCCCGACATGAAGGCGTCGGTCTCGGCGCGGGCGGCCGAGCCGCCCCGCCGTTCCACCACCCGCCGCCCGCCGCGCATCACCACGCGGCGTGACCGCCCGGTGATCTCGGCCACGGCGTCCGTGCCGAAGGCGTCGAGCAGGGCGTCGAGTACGCCGGGCACGGCCGGCAGACAGGCCATCCGTTCGATCAGGGCCTCGCGACGGGCGAGCGCCTCCTGGCTGGCGGCGGGCCGCCCCTCGTCCATGACCGGGACCATGGTGACATTGCCCTCCCCGTCCTCGACCGCCTCCATCAGATGGACCGGAAAGGCTTCGCGCAGATAGTCGAGGACGTATTCGCGGGGGGTCAGATCGACGGACAGATTGTTCCATTCCTCCGGCGGGATGGACGCCAGCCGCCGCTCCATCACCGCCTCATTGGTCGAGACGATCTGGACCACGGCCGAACGATCCTGAGCCATATCCTCACGGACCGCCGCGACCAGGCTGGGCGATTTCAGCCCCGCTAGCAGATGACCGAAGAAGCGCAGCTTGGCGCTCTCGAAGGCGGAATGGACGGCCGAGGCCGCCATGGCGCTCTTGGGCTTGCCGTCCTCATCATTCAGTCCGGTCGCCTTGAGCGCCTCGGCCAGATTGGCGTGGATCAGCTGGAAGGCGTCCGCCCAGGCGTCCCAGATGGCGATATCGTCGGGCGTCAGCGGATGGACGAGCGGTTCGTACTCCACGCCCTCGAACGACAGGCTGCGCGCCACATAGAGGCCGAGCGCCTTGAGTTCGCGCGCCACCAGCTCCATCGCCGCGACCCCGCCCCGGTCCATGGCTTCCAGGAAGTCGGCGCGGGACATGAAGGGCGCCTCCGGCCCGCCCCAAAGGCCGAGACGAGCGGCATAGGCCAGGTTCTCCGCGGTCGTGGCCCCGGTCGCCGAGACATAGAGCACCCGGGCATCGGGCAACCGATTCTGCAGCGCCAGCCCGGCCATGCCTTGCAACGAGGCCTTTCTGGTCCCGCGCGCGCCCTTGCCGCCGCCCGCGGCGTTGGCCATGGCGTGGGCTTCGTCGAAGGCGATGACGCCGTCGAAGTCTTCGCCCAGCCAGGCGATGATCTGGTCGAGGCGGGAGGCGCGATCGCCTCGCCCGGGCTGGCGCAGGGTGGCGTAGGTGGCGAACAGGATTCCCCGGTCGAGCCGGATCGCCTCGCCCTGCTTCCAGCTCGAGAGCGGAACGATGTCGTGAGCGCCGCCGCCGATGGCGCTCCAGTCGCGGCGCGCATCCTCCAGAAGGGCTTCGTTCCGCGACAGCCACAGCGCCCGCACTCGACCCTTGGCCATGTTGTCGGCGATGACGGCGGCGATCTGGCGGCCCTTGCCGCAGCCGGTGCCGTCGCCGAGGAAGAAGCCCCTTCGAAACTGGAGGGCGTCGTCTTGATCGTCACGGACGAGCACGACCTCATGAGGGGCTTCACCCGAGCGGAACCGACCCGGAAGAGGGGCACCGTGCGCCTCCCCGGCGTAGATCACGGTCTCGATCTGGGCGTCCGAGAGATGTCCCTCGCTCCGCAGGGCGGCCGGCAGGACGGGACGATAGGTCGGGGCGGGCGGCGGAACCGAGGCCATGGGGCCTGACTCCACCAGAGGCGATGGATGGGGCCGGGGATCGGGCAGAACGATCCTCGCCAGAGCGTGATCCTGATAGAGGCCCACGTCGCGACCCTCGCCACTCCAGGGTTTCAGGTCATAGGCCAGGGAGGTCGCGCCCGCGAGGAAGGCCAGCCGGCCCTTCGGCAGGGACAGCGCCCGTTCCCGGGGCGCGAGAAACGCGGTCGCGTCCAGGGCCAGACGCACACGCGGGCGCGCGGTGGCGCGCGGTGGCAAGACCGCCAGGATCCGGGCTGTCGCCTCCAGATCCTCGGGCTGATGGCAAATACCATCCCAAGGTGATGCGCCGGCTCGGTCCATGACCAGCAGGCCTGTCTCCACCGACGTTCCGTGCCTGGCGAAGGCGCGGGCGGGAAAGGCCACGGCCGCCACCATGGCGCCGTCGCGTTCCAAGGCCCGCCTCAGACCCGCATCGGCCAAGGCTGTAAGCGGCACGATCGCCGCCATCCGCCCGCCCTCAGCCAGAACCTTGAGCGCCGCTCCCAGATGCGCCGCCAGGTCGGAGAAGGGCGGATTGACGAGCACCCCATCAAACGCTCCCGCGGTGGGCAGGAGATCGGCCAGATGGCGGCCGTCGTGGCGGGTCCTCGGAGCCTCGGGGAAGAGCCCGTCGAGCAGGGCGGCGCGTCCGGCCGCCCTCTCGTTCAGACTGACGATGGCTCCGCAGGCCTCGGCGACAACGGCCAGCAGGCCAGTGCCGGCCGACGGCTCCAGCACCCGATCGCCGGGCCGGATCTGGCCGGCCAGGACCGCCATGGCCGCAAGCTGCGGCGGCGTCGAGAACTGGTCCAGCGCGACCTGTTCCTCGCTCCTCCGGCTGTGCGTCAGGCCAAGGGCGGACACCGCGGCGAGAAGAGCGGCGATCCCGGCGGGCGCGTCCTCGAGGCGGGCGACCTGGGGACCGAGGCGGCGGATCTGGAGCACGGTCGCCGCCTCGATGGCGTCATAGGCGTCTCGCCACCCCCAGACGCCCTCTGCATCCGAACCCCCGAAGGCGGTGGTCATCACCCCGGACACCAAGCGGCGGTCCAGAGGGCGCGAGCGCGCCAGATGGAGCGCAAGGGTCCGGGCCGCGGCCAGGATGTTGGCGGGCGCGTCTGTCGTCGCAGGATCGGCGAACAGGGGAAGGCTGCGGGGTGCAGACATGTTGAGGCTCCGGTCGCCTGGAGCGGAGGGCGCCTCCCTCTCGGTCCTCCAGGCTCGCCTGACCCGCCCCTCCCTCCACCCTCCGCCTTGCACCGCCTGGAGCACGCCTGCAGACAAACACCGCCCCGGCGATCGCCGGGGCGGTGCGTGGCCTTGAGCAAAAGGTCAGGCGGCGCTGGACGCCAAGGCCGCTTCGCCCGCCGGGGTGATGACGAAGGCGCCCGTCCCATCCTCGCTATCGCCGGCCTCGTCCCTTTCGACGCCGCTCCCGGCCGGGCCGTCCTCGGGGTCGATATCCGGCGCGGCGGCGGCGTCGTCAGACCCGATCGGCGCCGCCCACGACAGGCCTGGCGGCGCCCAGTTAAGGCTGGCGGCCTGTTCAGCGACCCAGTCGATCAGTTCGGTCTTGCGCAGCGTCTTCGCCCGTTCGTCCTGTGCCCCCATGGCCTCCAGCATCCCTGTCAGCAGACCCTTGGAGTGGGACTGCAGGAAGGGGGCGTCCGGGGTCCAGTGTTGGGTGATGTCCGCTTGGCAGAGCGCCGCCAGTTCGGCCGCCTCAGCCCGGGCGTGCCAGCGGATCAAAGTGGTCCGTTCCTCGCGAACGTCGAGGCTGATGGCGGTGAGCTCCGCCAACATCGCCATCTTCTCGCCGTGCGGCAGGGCATGGACCCAGGCGATGACGGTTTCGCCCGACGCTTCCCAAGCCAGGCGGCGGTCGTCCAGGCGCCGGCGCACCTCTCCGTCCAGGGGTTCGATGACCCGGCCATTGGCGGGGTCGAAGGCGCTGGCCGTCAGGGCCAGGGCCGAGTCCGAACGGGCGATATGAGCGTGCCGCACGAGGACGGTGAAGAGACGCGCGATCAGGGCAGTGAGCGCCGCGCCGGGATCGTCGGCCAGCGCGCGGATCAGCCCCCGGGTCGCCACATCGGTCCTCACGGCATGCAGGGCGTGGTTGACGCCTTCGGTGTCCGGCTCCGGGGTTTCGACCTCGGGCGGCGTGTATGCCGCCGGCAACACGGGTCGACAGGTCGTTTCGGTCTCGTCGTCCTCGTCACCCTCATCCCGTTCGGCCTCCTCGGGCGTGTAGCAGCGCACGTCGACGCCCGTTCCTCCCGCAGGCCACATGATCATCGTCGTGACCACCCGGTCGCCGCAACCAGTCTGATCGGACGCGATCCTCGCGTGGATCATGTCGACGATCGCCAGATCGGCGACGTCGGATCGATCGGCCTCCGCCAAGGCGATGCGGACGGATTCGGCCCGATCGTTGAACACTTCGCGCTGCGCGCGATAGCGCGACATCGCCTCAGCCGGAAGAGAGCCCCCGTAGACGTAGCCGAGGGCCTCCAGGTCGTCCGGCAGTTCGGGTTCCGGTCCCGCGGTGACGTGGACCGCGATCCCTTCGGCCTCGAACACGGCTGCGATCCCGCGCACACGGCGGGTCCAGACCTCAGTCAGGATGTCCGGGTCGAGCAGGACCGGCGGGAGTTCGCCGAACAGGTCGGTCTCGGTGCGACCGCCCGCGTCGGCGTAGGCTTGCGGATCGACGAGGGCACACCGTCGATCACGCGTCGTGACCCGGCTGTCATCGAGGCGTTCATTGACCCGCCACTCCTGGAAACCCTGTCCGTCCAGCGCGCTCTGGGCGATGGCCTCCTGTTCCTCAAGGTCGGGCAGGCGCGCGAGAAGCCGGGTCTGGCGCAGGGTGATCCGGCCGGCCTTCAGAGCGACCAGAGCGGCGGGCGCGACCCCGGAAAGCGCGGCCAGCCGTCTGATCTCGATTTCGGCATAGCCGAGGGCCCGGGACATGGCGCTCACCGTCAGGCGGGACTTCAGCATCCGGCCGATGGCGGCGATGATATCCGCGACATGGACGGGAACGGCGGTGTTGGTCAGCAGGACCGCCGCCGCCTGGCGCGCCGGATCGGTCTCAACATAGGCCCGGACCGGATAGTCCTCGTCGATGTCGCCGGCCTCCCGCAGGAGCGCGAGGGCGAGCCGGCGCCGACGGCCGTCAAGCGCCATCCAGGCCTGTTCCTTCTTGCCGCGGCCCGGCCGGACGGTGACGGGCTGGAGCTGGCCGGCCGCCTTGAGCGTGGCGGCCAGGGCGGGGATGTCGTCGTCCGGCGGATCGGCCCAGCGCAGATTCTCGCGCGCGACGCCAAGATCGCCCAGCCTGACGATCCGCTCGTCAGGGGTGAAAATGATGGCCGGAAAAGCCGCCGCCGGCGGGGTAGCGGGAACACGATCGGTCATGAGGTCTCTCCTGCCGGGCGATGGGGCCCACCCCCGCCGCTCCGGCACCCCCGAGCGCCCTCACTCCCTCCTTTCCCGTCCGATCCCGACGGCGGCCTCGTTCCAGTCTCCGAAAGGAGGGTCGGGTCGGGACACACGGACCTCCAGACCGTCGCGCATCAGGCGTCGGAACAGGCGCGCCGCCGCCGTTTCACCGACCGCGCCCCGATCCGCCGCAATCAGGACGCGGCGCACCAGGGACGGAGGCCGCCAGGCGGCGAGATTGTTGGCGGCCATCAGGGCCCAACCCGCGAGACCGAACCGGTCCATGGCGGACAGGGTGGTGATCACGCCCTCGCCCACCAGCATCTCCTCGGCGGCGGGCGACAGCCGAACGGCCGCGCCGGGCGGAACCCGCCCCACCGTCTTGCGGGCGAGCCGCAGGCCGCGGGCAGGCCGCCCGTTGGGATCGAGATAGGTCACCTCGACGGCCGTCAGACGGTCGTCGGCGTCGCTGATCCGCGAGATAAGAGCCGGCCGGGTCTGTCCTCCCTGCCGGTAGACCGAAACCGGCGCCGCCGGGTGAAGGCCCAGATTGAGAGCGGCGCCTCCGCCGATAACGGCGCGGCGCCGCAGATACAGACCCGCCGGGTCGCTGTGTGTCAGGCCGACCGTCGCGCCCCACAGCCGGCGGGCCGTCTCGACACGGACGCGGCGGTCCGGCCTCGGCGACGACAGCCCGCCGTGCTCGCCGCCCATGAGCCGGCCGGCGTCGTCGATGAAGCCCCGCGCCCGAAGATCGTCGCGGGCGGTCCGCCAGTCGATGCCGCCGAATCCATGGATGATGACCCGTCCCTCAGTCAGCCACAGCGAGAGGGATCGGTCGTGGACGCTGTGGCCAGGTGCGGGAAGACTCGCCCGAAAGCCTCCGCTGTAAAGATCACCGCCCAGGGCGGCGACGATGGCGTGCAGGGTCATGGCCGTCTCAGATCAGACCGAGGGCTTTGAAGCTCGCGGTGCCCTGCCGGCCGACGACGAGATGGTCGTGAACCTGCAAACCGAAGACCCGCGCGGCCTCGACGATCTTGCGGGTCATCTCGATATCGGCCTGGGACGGCGTCGGATCTCCGGACGGATGATTGTGCACGAGGATGAGGGCGGAGGCCGAGACCTCGAGGGCGCGCCGGATGACTTCCCGCGGATAGACCGGGGCGTGGTCGACCGTCCCGTCGGCTATGAACTCGTCCTGAAGCAGGGTGTTGCGGCGATCGAGATAGAGGGCGCGGAACTGCTCTCTCGGCTGATGCGCCAGCGCCGCCCGGACGTAGGCTTGAAGAGCGCTCCAAGAGGCGATGGCGGGCCGACGACAGGCATCGATGCGCGCGAGCCGGACGGCCAGTTCGCGCAGGATTTTCAGGTCGGCCACGACGGCGGGCGCGGCGTCTCCGGCCCGGGCCAGTTCGCCGATATCGGCAGCCACGACCGCGCCGAGGCTGCCGAATCGGGCGAGCAACGCTCCGGCCAGACGACCCGGATCGGCGTGGGACCGTTTCAGCATCAGACCGAGCAAAGCCAGATCGTCCATAGCTTCGCAGGCGAGCGTCAGGTTCGGACGAACGTTGCGGGACGCCTCACGACGCCTGTCAGCGGGGACCGGGGTTGAGGTCTGGATCATGGCGGTGTCCTCTGCCGCTCCACCACGGAGCGCCCGCCGCCGACCTTCCTTTCCCCTCCGGCAGGGTTGTCGTCGCCACGCCGCGACGTCAGGCTGGCCTCATGAAATGGCTTCTGATCCCCGCCGCCCTTCTGCTGTTTCCAGCGACCGCCAGGGCCGACCCGTGCGAGGGCCGATTGCCGGATCGCGCCGGCCAGACCTTTTCCGGCGTCGTCCGCTACATCGGCGACGGCGACAGCCTCTGCATCGGGCAGAACCGTGATCCGGCGACCTGGATCGAGGTCCGGCTCTCGGACTTCGATGCGCCTGAACTGCAGAGCCAGACCGGCCGGGCCGCCCGTGACCGGCTGTCGACACTCGCGCGGGGACGGACCTTGAACTGCGTCGCGGTCCGGCGCCGAAACGGCCGGGTCATCGTCTATGACCGGGTGATCGCCGCCTGCCGCCTCAACGGCCAGGGTGTGGGCGATCTGCTTCGCGCGGCCGGCGGGCGGGAAGGCGGCAACTAGCAATCAGCCCTCGTGGGGCCTCCGACAGAGCCGCCTTCCAGAGCCGCCTCTGTCAGCCCGTTCCTGCCTCCCAGACCTTGTTCAGAACTTCGGCGGCGAGCGCCGCCTTGTCCTGCGGCAGGAACCGACCGTAATGATCGGCGACCGTGGCCGCCGTGTCTTGAATCGCGTAGCTCGCCTGTTCGTAAGAGCCTGTCTGTTTGAGAATGTGGGTGGCCAGAACATCGCGGACGCTGTGCGGGCCATGCGGCAGCAGCCCGGCGATCGCGCCCCGTCCCGTGTACGGGTTGTGGATGCCGTAGCGCTGGATCGTCAGCCTCCAGGCTTCATAGAAGGCCTGCTGGCTGTAGGCCGCGTCCCGGCTCTTGGTCTTGACCGTCTTGATGAAGAAGACGCCCGGGTCGGTTGCGCCGGCGAGGAGACGCGCCCTGTGTCGGTCGAGGTAGTCGTCGATCCACCGATAAAGGTCGCCCAGATCAGGCAACAGCAGCCGGAAAGGCCGCTTGGCGAAATAAGCCGAGTGCGCATTTTTGAAAGCCGCGCAGGGGATGAAAACCTCCCAGCCGCCGTAACGGTCGCTCCACCGCAGTTCACCCCGTTTCAGGCGTTCCAGTTCCCGCTCGCTGGTGTGGGTCTGTCCCCGAAGCCGCACGAGCAGCTGGCGCAGGTTCTTCTGCCGGAGGCCGAGGTGAAGACCGAGACGGATCATCAGAAAGGCCCGGACGCTTTCCGCCGCCGCGCGGGGGTGACGACCGGCGTTCGGCATTCGCAGGAGAACCTCTCTGCTGATCTTGAGGTATTCGCCGACCGGGCTCGCCGCTTCCAGAACCGGGAGCAGGGGTTCGAACGGGTCGCGGTGGACGCGAGCGACCCGCTGGATTTCCTTGGCGCGCGCGAGGGCATGACGATGCAATCGCTCGCAGGCGCCATCCCAGTCGTCCCGCATCTGCCGGACGTCGTCTTCGGAAATCAGCCCCTCGACCACCTCAAGGTCGGCCGCTAGAGCGGGATCACTTTAGACGGAAGCATATCCGGCATTGATGATGTAGTTCCT
>NZ_JAQSDY010000028.1 GCF_029946145.1 Brevundimonas sp. | reverse complement strand
CCCAGAGCGGCTCCAGCGTCGAGAGCACCTCCTCGATCGCCGCGAGCCGGCGCCCCGCGTAATGCAGATCAATCCAGGCCAGGCCGACGGCGATCCTCGCCTCGCGGCGGGCGACCGCGTCGCCGGCGACGGCCACATCGATGTCGGCCTCGGCCACGGCGCGTTCGGCCCGTCGCCGGGCGGCGCTGGGAACCTCCTGCATGAGACCGACGCGGGCCATGGTCATTTCGTCGTCACCGAACCGACCGGCCATGGGACCCGAGACCGGCAGGTTGTCGATCCCGAACCGGAGCTGCGGATCCGGGAGCCGGCCCGCGGCCGCCGCGGCCGCCGAGGCCGCCTCCACGCCCAGGGCGCTGGCCCTTGGCTGCGGCGAGGTGGTCTCGGCGAGCGCGAGGGCCTCGTCGAAGGTCAGGGGCTCAGCCGCCGCCGGCCAGCCCGAAGCAGCGAACAGGCAGAGGGCGGCCGCGACGCCGGCGGATCCCCCGGAGAGAATCCCCGGCGGCCGGGGCGGTCCGCCGCGGGTCGCATCGACCGCAGCGGGTGACAGGGGACGGCCCGGAGCCGTCCGATAGCCGGAGATCATGGGAATGTCCTCGAGACCCCGCGTTGCTCACCTTGGTGCGACGCAGGACGCTGGTTGTTCGACCACAAGCCGCGCGAGCGCGCAGGCCGTGGTCAGCGACGCTTGCTACGCCGGCGTCTTGGGAGGGTTGCCCAGGGGCGCTGGCCGTTCCCCTGCGCGGGTGTCGTCGCGACCCAATGCAATCTGCTGGCGATGCAGCGCCGGCGCCCGGACCGTGAGGCCCGCACCGGACGGCAGCGGAATCGCGACCGCGAAGCAGGCTGTGCGGCCCATGCAGTCGGGGCCGGCGTCGTCGCAGGGAACCACCGGATCCCCGGCCCCCGCCGGCATCATCATCTCGGCGCAATCCGGCATGGCGGCCATGGCGGCCGCGGCCGCGCCCGGCCGCTCAGGCGCGGCGAACGCCGACGCCTGGCCGAGGGAGCCGGCCAGGGCTAGGGCGAACAGAAGGATGCGCACGATACGCCACATGCCAGCGACGTTCCGCTTCGCTCTCCGGCGAGTCAAGGTGCGGACCGCTCCGCTCAAACCCCGGCTTGACAGGCCGGAAAAAGATTGGTTCGAGGCGATCGTGCGAGGGAGCCGGGGCAAGCCGGCGCGCGCCGATGAAGTGGGGCCCAACCACGGTCCGCTGTCCGGGTCTCATCCGCCGCTCCCTCTGTACAAGGCTCCTGGTCCGCCCGGGCGGACGCCGGTGATCCGGCCCTCCCGACCAAGGGCGGACGACAGGCTGAACCCGACCATCACGGCGGCGCCGGTGAGAGCGGCCATGACCACCGACGGCGCCGCCTCACTCCGGCCGGACGGGCCGCCGTGACGCCCTGAACGCCTTCACGTCCCGCGCCAGCCGGATCCAGAGAAGGATGAACCCCGAAAGGACGATGCTCAGCGTCAACGCCGTGGTGATGATGATCAGGGGGTGATTGAAATCCTCGCCGTCGTTCCAGTCCATGACATGGAGACGCCAGAAGAAGTCGAAAATCCGCCAGACGCCCGACCGGCGCGTCACCACCTCGCCGGTGGCCGGCGACAGGTAAAGGGATGTCTTTTCGCGGTCAGCGAAGTCCACTCGCCACAGCGGCCCGGTCCGCCCCGTTTCCTCGGGCGCCGTGTTCAGGAGCACGGCTCCCGAAACTCCCGCCTCACCCTTGTACGCGCGCCTGGCGAAGGCCGAGGCCTCGGCGGCCGACATCGGTGCGAACGGGCGACCTGTCGCGGCGGACACGATGACCGGCTCACCCGCCGCGAGCTTCAGGGTCCAGGCCGGGCCACGCGGCGTCGTGTGGAGCTCCGCCTGGACGGGCGCGACGCCCGCGCCGCGGGCTATTTCGCCGAGGGCTGGAAGCGCGCCGAGCTCCAGTGGACCGGGCTTGAGTTCAACGGCGCGATGTTCGCCGCGCACCGTCTCGATCGGAATAGCCGTCATGACCAGACCGCCGCCGACCCAGAACAGAACCTGGAGCCCGACCACCAGGGCGATCCATTTGTGGAGCTGGGTCGAGAGTTTGAGAACCTTCATGGGGGCCAACCGTCTAGGCGTGGCGCGCGAAGACGCGCGTGCCGCCGCCCTTGAGGATCAGCAGGGTCTCATAGGCCTCCCGCTGGCCGTCGGGCGTTTCCATCCCGGGAGACCCCAGCGGCATCGCCGGCACCGCGAGACCCACGGCCTCGGGGCGCTCGGTCAGAAGCTTGCGCACATCCTCCGCCGGCACGTGGCCCTCGAGGACATAGCCGCCGATCAGGGCCGTGTGGCAGGAGGCGAGGGATTCGGGCACGCCTTGGGTGCTGCGTATCGAGCGGAGGGTCGGGAGTTCGTTGACCCGCGCCTCAAAGCCCGCGGCCCGCATGTGATCGACCCACGCGGTGCAACAGGCGCAGGTCGGGGTCTTGTAGACCGCCAGCTCGTTCGACGCTCGCGCGACCGGGGCGCAGGCCGCGACGGCGAGGGCGCCGGCTCCCGCGGCCAGAAGGCCGCGGCGTGAAAGCGGAATGAGCATGGATCCGATGGTCCTCGGCGAGAGATGTGATGAAGCCGCTGATTGACGGCCGGAGCCGAGGTCAGGCGGCAGGACGGAAGGGCCGCGCGGAGGAGTGGTAGACGTCGAACCTCCACTCGTCACCCCGCTTGCGCAGCACGCTGGTGGCGGCGCCGCGGCGCTCTATCGGGGCCCGGGCGCTGTCCTTGAAGGTGATGTGGTAGGTGTAGGTCTCGCTCACGAAGGCGGTGTCGCCATCGACCTCGACCTTCGTTTCATGGTTGCGGAAGTCGAAGCCGGCCAGATCGGCGAACTCGGGGCCGAGATGGTGCTCCAGGTAATAGGCGAACGATCCCTCCACGCCGCCGTTCTCGAAGATTTCCGAGTCCGCCCAGAACAGGGCCGCCGTCTGCGACACATCCATCCGCTCGATCGCGTCCTTGTAAGCGGTGACGACGGCTCGGACCTGCGCTTCGTCAGCCGTGCTCGCCTGGCCGGGGGCATGAGCCGGGTCATGCGTGTGGGCGTGCGCGGGCGCCTGAGCGTGGGCGGAGTTGGCGAGGACGGCGAAAGCCAGTCCGGCCAATACTGAACGAAGCATCATGGTGAAGTCTCCTGGTTTGCCGCGGCGGCGGTAGGTTCCGGTCCGGCGCAGTGGATGGAAAAGGATATGGCCTGGCGATGACCGCCCCCGGGCCGTCAGAACATCAGATGCCTCATGCCGTGGGTCAGCATCCCGCCCAGCAGGCCGTTGACCACCACGGCGGCGGCGGTGACGGACAGCAGGCCGATGTAGATCAGCTCACGCCCGCGTCCCGGTCTCCGGACCCAGTGTTCCTTGGCCCACCAGCTCAACAGGCCAAGGGCGGCGATCGAAGTGCCGAGCCACCGATGGTAGGCGTGCGTCACGTCGTCCTTGCCCGGCAGCCCCATGGCGAACCACCCCAGCGCCACCGCGGCGACCGCGGAGATCGCCGCCAGGGCGATGATCACGCGCGTGCCCTGCGTCAGGACAGGCCGGCGCAGCGTCAGGGCGGCGATCTCGAGGAGAGCCGCGACGAGGAACAGCGCGATGGGGAAATGCACCGCCGCCGGATGCATGGCCCCGAGCCAGCGATAGAGGCGCTGAGGCACGGACCTGGGGCCCTCCTCCGCCATCATGGCGCCGTGGTCCATGTCCTGGGCCATCCCCGGCACGGCCATCATGCTCCCTTGTGGAACAGCGCCCGCCGGCGCGGCCGCCTGGGCGCGGGCCACGGCCTGCCTGTCGTGGTCCTCATGGGCGAAGGCCGGCGCGCTGACCGACAGCGCCAGCACAAAGGCGAGCCCCGACAGAAATTTGCGTGTCGTCATGGCTCTCTCCCGTCTCGTCCCTTCTGCTAACTACGCACCGGAAAGGCCAACCCCTCTCCGAGGGATTCGGCGCGTTTCGGCGTAATAGGGATTAGGGGCGCGAGGAGAGTGATCGATGACGCGTAATCTTGATGATCTTCTGATGCGATCGGCGGCCATGTCGGCCGGTCGGTCGCTCGACGGGCTCGAGCCGCTCGTGTGGAGCCGGGTCGATGTGCTTCGTGGCGAAAGACTGGCCTCGCAGTTGCGCTTCGGGGCCGTCGCCATGGCCCTGGCCACCGGCCTGACTGTCGGCGGCGTCGGCGCGGTCGCCGCCCCCCGACCGCCCGGGGACATGGCCATCTTCACGGTCGAGGCGGGCCTGTCGCCCCTGGTGCGGCTGGAAGCGGGCCGGTGATGCGTGGGTGGAGGGCCATCGTCCTCACGGCCCTTCTGGCGGCGCTCGCCAGCGGCGCCGGCACCTGGATCAGCGCCAGCTGGGTGCTGGGCCGGCGCGAGCCGCCGTCCCTGCACGACATCGTTCACCATGACCTCAAGCTGTCACCTGACCAACTGACCCGCATCGAGGCGGTCGAAGCCCGGTTCGCCGCTCGCCGCCCTGCGCTCGAGGCGGACGTCCGCGCGGCCAACCGGGAACTGGCGCGCGCGATCCAGCAGAACGATGGCGACGGTCCCCAGGTGCAGGCGGCGGTGGACCATTTCCACGTCGCGATGGGAGCCATCCAGAAGGAGACGATCGCCCACGTCTTCGAGATGCGGTCGGTGCTGACGCCCGCCCAGGCCGAGGTATTCGACGATCGCATCGTCGCGGCCCTCGCGTCCGACGAAAGCTAGCCTTCCGGGTGGAGAGCCCCAACGCCCTGTCAGCCCGCGCCGCCGGCGGCGACCGCGCGGCCTTCAGCGAGTTGATGCGGCAGACCAAGACGGGCTTGTTCCGTTTCGTTCGACGTTATGTCGGCGACGAACAGGACGCCTGGGATTTGTTGCAGGACACCTACGCGGCGGCTTGGGTGAACATCCGACGCTACGATCCGACGCGGCCCTTCGAAGCCTGGATCCGAACCATCGCGCTAAACAAATGCCGGGACTGGAGCCGCCGTCGTTTCGTCCGGCGGCTCATCCGGGGCGGCGTCGATCTTGCGTCGCCGGAAGCCATGGCCGTGCCGGACGGCGCCGAGGCGGTGGATGACCTGATGGAAACCAGCGCCCGGCTCTCGCGGCTGAACGAGGCCATGAGCCGCTTGCCCCCGCATCTCAAGGCGCCGCTTCTGCTGACGGCGATCGAGGGGCGCAGTCAGGCGGAGACCGCCGGCATGCTTGGGGTCTCCATCAAGACGGTGGAGACCCGCGTGGCGCGGGCCCGTCGCAAATTGTCCGCTGCGCTGGGCGACGATTCAACGGCCCTCCAGGCTGTCCCGAAGTGATCGGCTCGAAGGGCATCCTGAACCTCATCGCGCCCGGGCCCCTGCGCTCGCGCCGGGGCCCTTACCCCGTTGATCGACAGCGGCGGCGAGGGCTGGGGCGTGCGCCCGCGTAATCCAGTATGAAGGGGTCGCTGGAAATCGACCCGACCGTGCCCTTCTCTTCAGGAGCTTGCCACCCATGAAATACTTGATCCTGGCTGCCGCCTCGGCCGTCGCCTTGGCCGCTTGCCAGCCGGCCGCAGAGCCTCAACCCGTCGAGACCGAGACGGCGCCGGACGCGCCGGTGGCGGCGCCGATGGAGCCCTCGATGGCGGCCGCGCCGGCCGCCGCTCCCAATCCCCAGCCGCAGGCGGCCGCGCCCGCGGCGACCGCCGCCCGCCGAGCCTCGGCGCCTCGACCGGCGGGGCCTACGCCGGCCCCCACGTCGCCCCCCGCCGATCCGATGGCCGGTCATGACATGTCGAAAATGGATGGCCACGACATGTCGAAGATGGACGGCATGACGATGCCGCCCCCGCAATAGTTCGCGTAAGCATCAGGAGTCCTCCCATGAACCGTTCAATCCTTGCCAGCCTGGTTGCTCTCGCGACCCTGGCTCCCGTCTCGCTCGTCCACGCCCAAAACCATTCGCACGCGGGCATGTCGGCGCAGGACCACGCCGCCATGCAGGCGCCGGGCAATGGCGTTGTCACGACGCCTGCGGACAACGCCATGCTGGCCGCAGCCCCGACGGCCTTCTCCGCGACCTTTCCACACCCGATGGTCCTGACCTCACTCACACTGACGGGTCCTGGAGACCAGTCCGTCGATGTGGCTGTGTCCGCTGACGCGCCGCCGGCCACCACCGTCCGTGCGCCTCTCACCGCCCTCGCACCCGGATCCTGGTCCGCCGCCTGGGGCGCGAAGGGCGCCGACGGCCACCAGATGAACGGCGTCGTCCGTTTCATGGTTCACTGAGGAGACGGCCTCCCGCCTGCTGGGGAGCCAAATCCAACGTGGGGAACGCCGCGCAGTCCCCCTGCGCGGCGTTTCACGTTGACGTCTCGCGGTCTCGATCGCCCCGACGCCATGCCAACGCAAAGCGATCCTCGGCGATGCGGCGGCGCCGCTAGAACCAGGCTCGAATGCCGACGACCAGCCGGGTGTCCTCCGAGCTACGTCCGTCCGCTTCCAGAAAGTCCGCGGTTTCGCCGAAGCTCCTGGTCCATTCCACGCCGACGTAAGGGGCGAACTCCCTGCGGAACTCGTATCGCAGCCGGGCCCCGATCTGGAGCGACGAGAGGCCGGACCCGATCCGGAGTTCGGGGATGTCCTCCGCCGAAAGCACCACCTCGGCCCGGGGCTGGAGGATCCAGCGGTTGGTGATCCGCTGATCGTATTCGGCCTCCCCCCTCGCCGTCAGCTCGCCCTTGTTGGACAGAAAGGCCGCCGCATCGACTTCGAACCAGTAGGGCGCCAGCCCCTGGATGCCGACGACCAGGTCGGTTCGGTCGCCTTCCGGTCGGTACGTCTGGCGCAGGCCGGTCTGGAAGTCGAAGAAGGGTCGGAACGCCCGGCTGTAGAGGGCCTGGATTTCGGCCTCCTCGACCTCGCCACCAAAGGAGCCTTCCCCTTCCGACTTCCACCAGAGGCGATTGATGTCGCCGCCGGTCCAGCCCTGAGCGTCCCAGGCGTAGCCATCCTCGTCGTCGCCGAAGGCCGCTTCCAGCTGGTCGATGATGACCGCCGTCGTGCGGGCGTCGCCGTGCTCGATCCGTAGCTGGGCGCGGGCCGCCGCCATTTCAGCTGGGTTGAACAGCAGGTCGGCGGCGTTGGTCGGCCCGCTTGTCGCGCCCGCCGGAGCCGGGGTTTCCGGCGGACGCCCCGGATTGTCCGCGCTGGTCGGGACGTCGGGCGGCATGGCCATTCCTGACATGTCGTGACCCGCCGGCGTCTGGGCCATGGTCGACATGTCATGGCCCGCATGCGGGGACGCGGCGGTCGGAGCAGGCTGCGCCTGATGCGTCGTGGACATGTCGTGCCCCGCCGGCATGGCCGCCGCAGGTGGCGTCTGGCCCATGGTCGACATGTCATGGCCGGCATGAGGGGATGCGGTGGCCGGAGCAGGCTGGGTCTGCCCCATGGTCGACATGTCGTGCCCCGCCGGCATCGCCGGCGCAGGCTGGGCCTGGCCCATGGTCGACATGTCGTGACCGGCATGAGGGGACGCCGAGGCCGAAGCAGGCTGGGTCTGGCGCATCGTGGACATGTCGTGAGCCGGAGCCGGAAGACGAACGGGCACGGCGCCCGTCGGGCACGTCGGCGCTCCGGCCGTGCCTGTCCGGGACGCATCGGCGGTGGGGGAACTGCGCGCGACGCAACCCTCCGGGAGCGTCTGGCGAACAGGCGCGGGCATGGCGTGTCCGGCGTGGCTCTGCGCCAGCGCCGGCGTTCCCGCCGCCGCCGAGGCCGCGGCGAGGATCAGGGGAAGGATCGCGACCGAGGTTCTCACGATGCGGCTCCTTCCATCGGACGGACCGTCACGACATTGAACATCCCGGCATGCATGTGCAGCAACAGGTGACAGTGGAAGGCCCAATCGCCCGGATTGTCGGCGGTCAGATCGAAGCTGACCTTGCCCCCCGGCGCCACGTTGACGGTGTGCTTGAGCGGCTGGTGTCCGGCCGGGCCGCCGGTGACGAGTTCGAAGAAATGCCCATGCAGATGGATCGGGTGAGCCATCATGGAGTCGTTGACCAGGGTCACCCGCACCCGCTCGTTGCGCTCGAAGCGGATCGGCTCGACCAGCTCGCTGAACTTCCTGCCGTCGAAGCCCCACATGAACCGTTCCATGTTGCCGGTCAGGTGGATCTCCATTGTCCGGCTCGGGGCCCGCTGGTCCCGGTTCGGCTGGAGCGACACCAGGTCTGTGTAGACCAGGACGCGGTGGTCAACGTCCGTGAGGCCGATCGGACGCTCGCCGAGACGGTTCGCCGGGTCCATGGAGACCATGTCCACGCCGACGCCCACCGCCATGTCCGGCGGGGCGTTCTCCGGATCGCGCATGTTCATGCCGGCCATGGACATGCCGGCGCTGTCGTCCGCCGGAGCCGCGCCCGCGGCGGGGCTTCCGTGGTCCATGCCGGACATACTGCCGTGATCCATTCCGCCCATGCCCATATCGCGCATGGTCAGGTTGGGAACCTCGCGCAGCGGAGGAACCTCGGCGGTCATGCCCAGACGCGGCGCCAGGGTGGCCCGACCCATGCCGGAGCGGTCGATCGCTTCGGAGACGATCGTGTAGGCCCGATCTTCCGTCGGCTGGACGATGACGTCGTAGGTCTCGGCGACCGAAATCTGGAACTCGTCGGTCTCGACCGGGCGCACATTCTCCCCGTCCGCCTGCACCACCGTCATCGGCAGGCCGGGAATGCGGACGTTGAAGATCGACATGGCCGAGGCGTTGATGATGCGCAGCCGCACCCGCTCGCCGGGCCGGAACAGGCCGGTCCAGTTCTCCTCGGGTCCGTGGCCGTTGATCAGATAGGTGTAGGTCGAGCCGTTGACGTCGAGGATGTCGCGCGGGTCCATCCGCATCTCGCCCCACATGCGCCGCTCCTCGAGGCTCATCCGGTCGCTGCCGTCCAGCAGGCCGGCCAGGGTGGTGCGCTGGCGGTTGAAATAGCCGGGGCTCTTCTTGAGCTTCTCGAAGATTTCGTGTGGGTGCATGAAACTCCAGTCCGACAGGACCAGCACGTGCTCGCGGTCATAGGCGACCGGGTCGGCCCCGGCCGGATCGATGACGAGGGGACCGTAGTGTCCGAGCGCCTCCTGCAGTCCCGAGTGGCTGTGGTACCAGAAGGTGCCGGACTGCCTGATCGGGAACTCGTAGACGAAGGTTTCGCGCGGGCGGATGCCGGGGAAGCTGACCCCCGGCACGCCGTCCATCTGGAAGGGCAGCAGAATCCCGTGCCAGTGGATCGAAGTGTCCTCGTCGAGTGTATTCGTCACGGAAAGACGCGCGATTTGACCCTCGCGAAGCCTCAACAGCGGGGCGGGCAGCACGCCGTTGATGGTCGTGGCGGTCGCGGTCCGACCGTTCACGGTAAAGGGCGATTGACCGATCGTCAGATCGATGTTCGGGCCGGCGAGGGTCGGAAGGTCCGCCCGCAGCCCGGGAGAACCCGTCTGGGCCCAGGCGGGCATAAAGCCCTGCAAGGCCGCGAGACCGCCTCCGGCGACGGCGCCGCGCAACAGCAGTCTACGATCCAGATTCATGGGATACTCCTGATAGTCATGGTCGCGCCTTCATGAGGCGACGATCTCTACGGTCTTACGCAAGCGGGGCGGCCCGCCCTCGCGACACGCTGCCGCAGAGCCGACGGGCGCCGACGGCCCTCGCGGGCGCCCGCCGGGCTACAGCCGCGCCAGAAGGGCCTTCATCTGGGCGATCTCCCGCTCCTGGGATCTGACGATCTCCTCGCACAGACCCAGCACCTCGGGATCCTTCAACTTCGCCTCGTTGCACATCAAGATGGCGCCCGAGTGGTGCGGTATCATCGAACGCAGGAATTCCGCGTCCCCGACCGCCGCCTGGGTCCGCATGCCCCAGAAGCTGACCGCGAAGACCAGGGCGGCTCCCCCGCCGATCAGCAGATTGGTCCGCTTCGACGGATACATCGAGTGCATGAACACCAGCATGAGGATCGCCATCGGCGAGACCATCATCAGGGTCATGTAGACGTTGTTGAGGTTGAAGTGGAAGTGATCGACGGACGCGATCATCGTGTACATCACCAGGTACATGATGATGAAATCCAGCATGAGCTCGATCGCGAAGGATCGGTAGCTCCCCTTCATCGCCTGCATCGTCTTCATGTTCTCCATGGGTCCGCCCTTCCGCGACCTAAAGCCCTCGACGCGACCTGATCACCGACGCCGGATCAGCCGGGATTAGCGGGATGGGCTTGCAGCCAGGCGCGCAGCTCGCCGATGTCGGCCGTCTGCATGTCGATCGTCTTCTGCGCCATGCGCCGAATGCCGGGGTCCTGGCTCTCGCGCAGCACGACCTCGGACATGTCGAGCGCCCCCTGGTGATGAGCGATCATCTTGCTGGCCCACGTCTGGTCCGTGTTCGCCCCGGCCGCGGTCATCATGGCGTCCATCATCCTGGCCTCGGCCGGTGCGAACGGCGGTTCCCCGCCCCCGCCCGGGGCCGCCGCGCCGACCCGCGTCTCGAGCCAACGCCGCAGTTCGGCGATGTCTCCGGTCTGCATCTCGACGGTCTTCTGGGCCATCCGGCGAATGTCGGCGTCCTGGGTCTCCCGCAGCACGACCTGGGACATGTCGAGCGCGCCCTGATGATGCGGGATCATCTTGCGCGCCCAGGACTCCGCGGCGTCGGCCCCCGCCGCCGCCGCCATGGCCTCGTGCATCCTGGTTTCGGCCGCGGAGAACGGCGTCTGCGCCATCGCCATGGGCTCCGGGGCCTGCGCGGACTCTTCGGTCCTGGACGTCGCGGGCGGCTCGGCCGTCGCATTGGACACGGTCACCCGCCCGCTGATCGGGCTGACGACGCCCGTGCTGCGGCCGTCGCCGGAAACCCGGGCGGCGGCGGCGGCGGACGAGGTCCGTCGCGCTTCCGCCTCGGCTTCCGCCATGACGGTCTGGGAGGCCTCGAGGTCCTGTCGCGCGGTGATCTGTGAGTCGAACAGCCGTTGCTCGCGGGCGAGCGCCTGGCGCGCGGCGGTCAGCCGGGCCTGGGCCGTCGCCCGTTCGGCGGCGATGGAGGAGGCCTCGCGGCTCTCTATGAGCGCGACGGTCTGGCCGGCGCGAACGCTTTCGCCGAGGCGGAGCGAGACGGCCGTGATCACGCCGTCGGCGCGGGCGGCTAGGACGGCCTCGCCCTGGGGCGTGCCCACGACGGTGCCCTGGGCGACGATCTCGGCGCTGAGCGAGCCACTGCCCACGGGGGCGAGGATGATGCCGGCCGCCTGGATGCGGGCGGCGTCCATCTCCAGAGCCTCGCCGGCGCCGTGCTCTTCCTCGGCGTCAGCAGCGGCTTGCGGCGCGGCTTCAGGGTTGCGGGTCATGCTCAAGGCCCCGAAGCCGCCCACGATGATGACGGCCGCCGCCGCTCCGCCCAGAAGGCGCTGTTGATTGGTCAATCTCTTCATTGGGTAGGCCCTTCGGTTTCGGTGGCGCGGGTCAGGGCGGCGAAGGCTCGCGCGCGCTCCAGCTCGGCGTTGATCATGTCGGCTTGAACGGTGTTGAGCGCCTCCTCGGCGTCGAGCACGTCCAGCAGGGTGAAGCGGCCGGCCGAGAAGCCTTCACGCGCGATGCGCACAGCCTCCAGTGCCTCGGGTTCGGCCTGGGTTTCGAGGAAGGCGAGTTGCGCCTCGGCCGTCCGGAGCGCGGCCTGGGCGTCACGGGTCCGCCGGATAGCGCCGGCGAGCGCCGCGTTGCGGCGGGCCTCGGCTCCGGTCCGGTCGGCGTTGGCCGCGGCGATATTGCCCTGGTTCCGGTCAAACAGGCCGATGGGCATCGAAGCCCCGACCACCAGGGCGGTGTCGTCCGTTCCCCGGAACTGACGGGCGCCGATGCTGACGGTTACGTCCGGGCGTGACAGCGTCCGTTCCCGATCGACGACGGCGATCGAGGTGGCGACCTCCGCCTCGGCGAGACGCACGTCGAGCGCGGTGGACGGATCGATGACGCTGGTCGGCGCTGACGGGGGCTCCGGAACGGCGGGCTCCGGCAGGGCCTCGCCACCGCCCCAGAGGGCGGCGAGCGCTCGCTGGGCTTCAGCGAATTCCGCCTCGGCGGCCCGCACCCGACCGACCGCTTCCAGGGCGGCGGTGCGCGCCCGCAAGGCTCGCAGCGGCGGCTCGCGGCCGGCGTCGACCAGTTCGGTCGCGATGGTCTGGAGGTTGTCAGCGCGCAGGAACTGCTCGCGGGCCAGTTCGACCCGGCGGCTGTCCGCCCGGGCTTCGGCGTAGGCGTCCCGCACCTGCTGCTGCAGGTCGGCGCGGGCGACGGCCAGACGCAGCCGGGCGGCGTCGACGTCGGCATGGGCGGCGCGCTGGCGTGCGGGCCGCTTGCCGCCGAGTTCGAAGCGTTGTCCGAGGCTGAGCGTGCTTTCGGCGTCATCGAGGCCAGAGAAGGCGCCGGTGCCCGCGAAATTCTCGATGTCCAATCCAAGCTCGGGGTTGGGTCGGAACCCTGCCTGTTGAGCCCGACCGACCGCTGCCGCGACGTCCGCCTCAGCGGCGGCGAGAGTCGGCGAGGAGGCGGAGGCGCGTGCCAGCGCCTCGGCGAGTGTGACCGGTTCGGCGAAAGCCAAGCCGGGAGTCAATATGGCCAGGATCGCCGAGAGGGCGACCGCGGCTCCGCCGACCGCTATGCGCGGCAGACGGCAATACGGGGATGGCATAGGTCCTGTTTCCCATATGTGGTTGACGTGGAGAGCGCGCGATCGCGCGCGATCCCGTCAGCCTCTGGGAGGGCGGTCCGGACCTGTGGGCATGCGTGACGCGAGAGGATCCGCGGGTCGCAAGGGTGCGATATCGCGACTGGGCGTCGTCGTCAGGGAAGACGGGATCTGCGGCGTCGCGACTCCACCGTGATGACAATGGCCGTGCGAGCAGATCGCGTGGCTGTCCGGATCGCCGGCGGCGTCGGGGTCGGGGTCGGGGTCGGTCGGGGCTTCAGTGACCGCCTCCGAGGTGTGAGCGCTCGCTTCCGGGGCGCAAATCGCGGCCTCGACGGCGGACGCAAGGACAAACAGGGCCAGGAACGACGCAAGCAACGCCGCCATCCACCCATGTCTGACCGAGAAGAGTCTCATGCCGCCCTATAACACGGGCGGCCACGACCGCAATCGCGCCAACGTCGCAGGGCGGGGTCGCGAGGGTGCAGAGTAGCGAGGGTGCAGAGTAGGCAGTGCGGCTTGATTCTCTGTGGGCCGGGCGAGCGTCGCACGAATGCCGGCCAGCGCGTTGATCTGTCTTGAAGGCCTCGGTTGCCTGGGCGTCGCACCGCGAGTAGAGGCAGGTCGGGGATCCCGTTTGCAAACTTCGATTCGTTCCTTCTGCGTCTTTCTGTGCACCGCTCTTCTGGCGGTGACGACGCTGCATGGCATGACGGATGCGCAGCACGGCATGGCTCATGCCGCCGATTGGCCCGCCGTAGCGCTGGTCGAAGTCGACACGGTGGCGGACCAGATCGCGGATCATGTCCACGTCGCGCCGGACGATCAATCCGACGACGCCACCCCCGAGGACATCGATAACGAAGGACCCGTGGGTCACGGACACCAGGTCGGCGGCGACAGCCATGGGGCGCTCCCCGGAGCCGAGCATCCGCTAGACGACGGCCTGTCTTCAAGGCTTGCCGCCCGGACGCCCGGCGAGGCTCCGGCCTTGGGCGATCTGAGCCGGGACGGGCCGGAATACCCTCCGAAACGGATGCGCACGGTCGTCTGAACCGGCGCGGCCGTACGGCTGCGCGCACCTCGTTTTTTCGGAGAATTCCTTGAACACCCCGATCACCGGCCTGGCCGGATCGTGGGCGCGTCTGGCGGCCGTTTCGGCGCTGGCGCTTCCACTCGCGGCCTTGCCGTCGCTTCCTGCGCTCGCGCAGACCCCGCCATCGGCCGCAGCAGAGGCGGCTGCCCTGACCCTAGAGGAAGCGCTCGCGCGCGCCGCCGGCATCGACCCGGGCTTGCCGGCCGCGGAGGCCCGTGTTCGCGCCGGTGACGCGGCCGTTCGGCAGGCCGACGTCCGACCCAATCCGACGCTGGGCCTGATGGTCGAAAACCTGCCCACGCTGGGCGGCGGCGCCATCATAGACCGAACCGAGACGACCCTGTCCTACGAGCAGCGGTTCGAACGGGGCGGCGACCGGCCCGCTCGTGTGGCTCTGGCCCGTGGCGAAGCCGCCCTCGTTCAGGCGGAGGCCGCGATCCGTCGGCTGGATCGCCTTGAACAGGTGCAGCGCGCCTGGGCCGAAGCCCTTTCGGCCCAGGCCGAACTTGAGATCGCGCGCGAACGTCTCGCCCTGGCCGAACGCTTCCAGATCGAAGTGCAGCGTCGGGTCGACATGGCCCGCGATCCTCTGTTCGCCGGCGCCCGCGCCGAAGCCGAACTCGCCCAGGCCCAGATTGACTTCGACCAGGCAGGAATTCAGGCCCGGCTCGCCCGCGCCACGCTGGGACGGTTCTGGATCGGCGCGTCGGATTTCTCTCTCGACCCGGCCGACTTCGAGGACACCAGCGCCGCCCGCGAAGTCGCCGGCGCGGCCGCCGAGATCGACCTCGCGGTTCTGGCCGCGCAGCGCGATGTCGCCCGGGCGCGTGTCAGCGTCGAACAGGCGCGGGCGACGCCGGACGCCACCGTCAGCGTCGGCGTCCGTCATTTTTGGGACGGGCAGGACCTCGGTCTGGTGGTCGGCGGGTCCATCCCGCTCGGCCGCTACGATCGAAACGAGGGGGCCATCGAACGCGCCAAGTTCGAAGGCGTCGCCGCCGAGGCCGACATGGCGGCGCTCCGGCAGGAACGGGAGCGCGAGATCGCCCGTCTCCAGGTCCTTTTGGCGTCTCGGGCGTTCGAGGCCCAGCGCATCGCCGCCGAAACCCTGCCCCAAGCCGAGCGCGCCGTTGTGCTGGTCCGCGACGGCTTTGCGCGGGGTGGCTTCACCTACAACGACGTCATTTCCGCCCAGACCGCGCTTCTCGCCACCAAGGCCCGCCGCGTCGCCGTTCTCAAACAGTTTCACATCGATCGCGCCCGCCTTGACCGGCTGACCGGCGCGCATGCCGACCTGCTCGGCCTGGAGACCCGCTCATGATCCGTCATACCCCCTCGCGGCGCATCATCGCCGCGTCGTTGCTGGCCCTCGCGGCCGGCCTTTCAGCCTGCGGACAGGGCGGAGCTGAAACGTCCGAGGGCGCAGAGGCCGCGGCGGCCGCTGACTATGAGCGGGGCCCGCACAACGGCCGCCTGCTCAGGGACGGCGACTTCTCCCTGGAGATCACCATCTATGAGGAGGGCCCCGAGCCGCTCTATCGCCTCTATCCTTATTTGAAGAACAAGCCGCTGGATCCGCGACAGGTCCAGGCCTCCATCGCCCTGACGCGGCTGGGGCCCAAGGTGGATCGTTTCGCGTTCACCCCGACCGCAGACTATCTCGCGAGCCCCACGGTGGTGGCGGAACCGCACTCGTTCGACGTCTCAGTGGCGGCGACCCATGCGGGCAAGCGCTCGACCTGGACCTATCCATCCTATGAGGGCCGCACGGTGATCACCGCCGACGCCGCCCGGGCCGGCGGCGTCACGACGCAGAGAGCCGGCGGGGCGATTTTGGGCGAAAGCCTGCCGTTGAGCGGCCGGGTCGAGATCACGCCCGAGGGACAGAGCGAAGTCCACGCCCGCTATCCGGGCCGGGTGGTGGCGATGAATGTCCAGTTGGGCCAACGCGTCTCGCGCGGCCAGGTGCTGGCGCGCGTCGAGTCCAGCGACAGTCTGCAGACCTATTCCGTCACGGCGCCGATCTCGGGAATGATCACGGCCAAGAACGTCAACCCCGGCGCCATCACGGGCAATGGCGAGCCGATGCTGACCATTGGAGACCCTACACGGCTGCACGCCGAGTTCTTCCTCTATCCCCGCGACGCCGAACGCGTCCGGGTCGGCCAGCGCGTCGAGATCACCAGCCTGGCGGGCCAACATCGCGCGCTCGGCGTCATCGAGGCGGTCCTGCCGTCCAGCGACCCCATGAGCCAGACCCTGGTCGCCCACGTCGCGCTGCCCTACCAGGGCGGCGTCTGGCGGCCGGGACTGGGGGTCCAGGGCACGGTCCAGGTCGGTCAGGGCGAAGTTGCGCTGGCGGTCCAGACCAAGGCCATTCAGCCGTTCCGAGATTTCCAGGTCGTCTACGCCAAGGTCGGCAACACCTATGAGGTGCGGATGCTGGAGCTCGGCCGCCGCACGCCGGAATGGACCGAGGTGCTGGGCGGTCTCGAACCCGGAACCGAATACGTCGTCGACGGCGCCTTCCTCATTCGCGCGGACATCGACAAGTCCGGCGCGAGCCATGACCACTAGGGAGCGCGCAGACCATGCTTGAACGCATCATCGCGCTGTCGATCCGCTTCCGCTGGGGGGTCATGGCGCTCGTCCTTCTGGCCTGCGCGGTCGGCGTCTGGAGTTTCCAGCGCCTGCCGATCGACGCCACGCCGGACATCACCAACGTCCAGATCCAGATCAACACCGAGGCTCCCGGCTACTCGCCGCTGGAGGCCGAACAACGCATCACCTTCCCCGTCGAGACGGCGGTCGCGGGCGTACCGGGCCTGCAATACACCCGGTCGGTCTCCCGCTATGGCCTGAGCCAGGTCACCGTCATCTTCGACGACGGCACCGACATCTATTTCGCGCGCCAACTGGTCAACGAGCGGCTTCAGAACGCACTCGGCCAGCTTCCCCCAGGCGTGACGCCCGAACTCGGCCCAATCGCCACGGGCCTGGGCGAGATCTTTATGTACACGATCGACGCCGCGCCGAACGCGCGGCGCCCGGATGGCCAGCCCTATACGACCGAGGACCTGCGGACCCTGCAGGACTGGGTGATCCGACCGCAGTTGCGCAACACCAGGGGTGTCACCGAGGTCAACACCATTGGCGGCTACGAGCGCCAGTATCATGTGACGCCCGAGCCGGAGCGACTGTCAGCCTATGGCGTGACCATGGCCGAGGTGGTCGATGCGCTGGACAACAACAATGCGAACGTCGGCGCCGGCTATGTCGAACGCTACGGAGAGCAGTACCTGATCCGCGTTCCGGGCCAGGCCTCGACGATGGAGGATCTGGGCAATGTCGTCATCGCCACGCGGGGCGGGGTTCCGATCCGGGTGGCTGATGTCGCGGACGTGGGCATGGGCGAAGAACTGCGCACCGGGGCGGCGACCGAGGACGGCCAGGAAACCGTGCTCGCCACGGTCCTGATGTTGGCCGGCGAAAACAGCCGCGTGGTGGCCCGGGCCGCCGCCGTCAGCCTTGAGGAGGCGGCACGCGCTCTGCCTGAGGGGGTGACGGCATCACCGGTCTATGACCGGACGGACCTCGTCGAACGCGCCATCCACACGGTCGAAAAAAGCCTTCTCGAAGGCGCCCTGTTGGTCGTCGTCGTGCTGTTCCTGCTGCTGGGCAACATTCGGGCGGCGTTGATCACGGCGGCGGTCATTCCGATCACCATGCTGATGACCATCACCGGCATGGTGCGGACCGGCACCTCAGGCAATCTGATGAGCCTCGGCGCGCTCGACTTCGGTCTGATCGTCGACGGCGCCGTCATCATCGTGGAGAACTGTCTGCGTCGGTTCGGCGAGGCCCAGCACCGGCTCGGCCGCATTCTGACCCGGGAAGAACGCTTCGACCTGGCGGCCTCGGCCTCCAGCGAGGTCATCCGGCCGTCGCTGTTCGGGGTGATGATCATCGCCCTGGTCTATGTGCCGATCTTCGGCCTGACCGGGGTGGAGGGGAAGATGTTCCACCCGATGGCGATCACCGTCGTCATCGCCCTGACGGCGGCCCTGCTCCTGTCGCTGACCTTCGTGCCTGCGGCCGTGGCCATGTTCGTCACCGGCAAGGTCGAGGAAAAGGACAGCTTCGTGATGCGCTGGGCGCGGGTGGGCTATCAGCCGGCGCTCGATTTCGCGTTGAAGACCCGGGGTCTGATGATCGGCATCGCCGTGGCGCTTGTGTTGCTGGCGGGCTTCGGCGTCTCACGGATGGGTTCGGAGTTCGTGCCCAATCTCGACGAGGGCGACATCGCCATGCACGCGTTGCGCATCCCCGGCACCAGCCTGAGCCAGGCCATCCAGATGCAGACCGCCTTGGAGGCCCGGATCGCCCGATTCCCGGAGGTCGAGCGGGTCGTGGCCAAGATCGGCACCGCCGAAGTCGCCACCGATCCGGTGCCGCCCTCGGTCGCCGACACCTTCATCATGCTGAAGGACCGCTCCGACTGGCCCGATCCGGGAAAGCCGCGCGGCCAACTGGTCGAGGAGATGGAAGCCGCCGTGAACGAGATTCCCGGCAGCAAATACGAGTTCACCCAGCCTATCCAGATGCGGTTCAACGAACTGCTCTCGGGGGTGCGGGCCGACGTCGCCATCAAGATATTCGGTGACGACCTCGATGAACTGCTCAGGCTTGGGGCCGAGATCGAAGGCATCGTCTCGACCGTCGAGGGCGCCGCCGATCCCCAGACCGAACAGATCACCGGCCTGCCTGTGCTCCAGATCACCCCGAACCGCACCGCCATGGCGCGGCTGGGGCTGAGCGTCAACGACGTCCAGTCGGTCATCTCCACCTCCATGGGCGGCACGATGGCCGGGCAGATCTTCGAGGGCGACCGGCGTTTCGACGTCGTCGTTCGACTGCCCGAGAGTCTGCGGGCCAACACCGACGCCATCGGCCGCCTGCAGATACCCTTGCCGGCAAGCGAGGGGCAGGCACGCCAGTTCGTGCCCCTGGCCGAAGTGGCGACGATCGAGCTCACGGTCGGTCCCAACCAGATCAGTCGCGAGAACGGCAAGCGGCGGATCGTGGTCACCTCCAACGTCCGTGACCGCGACCTGGGCTCCTTCATCGGGGAAGTGCAGGAGCGGGTCGATACCGAGGTGACGATCCCCGCCGGCTACTGGGTCACCTATGGCGGGACGTTCGAACAGCTGATCTCGGCGGCGAAACGGCTTCAGGTCGTGGTGCCGGCTGTGCTGCTGCTGATCTTCGGCCTGCTGTTCGCCCTGTTTCGCTCCTGGAAGGACTCGGCGATCGTCTTCTCCGGCGTGCCCCTGGCGCTCACCGGCGGGGTGGCCGCCCTGATGATGCGCGATCTCCCGCTGTCGATCTCGGCGGGCGTCGGCTTCATCGCCCTGTCCGGCGTCGCCGTGCTCAACGGCGTCGTCATGGTCAGCTTCATCCGGGGCCTGATCGAGGAGGGCAAGCCGATCCCCGAAGCCATCCGCGAAGGCGCGCTCACCCGTCTGCGGCCGGTGTTGATGACCGCCCTGGTCGCCAGCCTGGGCTTCGTGCCGATGGCGCTCAATGTCGGGACCGGGGCCGAGGTTCAGCGCCCTCTGGCCACTGTGGTCATCGGCGGGATCATCTCATCGACCCTGCTGACCCTGCTCGTGCTGCCGGCGCTCTACAGCCTGGTCCACGGCCGCGACCGGCCCGGGAATCGTCCGCGTCCCGCCTGGCTCGACCACCTGCCGTTCCGCGTCAAGCGCAGGCCGACCTGATGTCGCCCCGTTCCATTCCCTCCCCAAGCTCCGGAAGGCTCTCATGACAGTTGCGTACCGCCGCGGCCCTTGGTCCTGGCTCAAATCACCCGCGATGGCGCTGGTCGCCATCCTTCTGTTCTTCCTGATCGACGGCGGCCTCGGCCAGGCCCTCGCCCACGGCGTCGCCGATGGCGACAAGGGCTATATTCAGGAGACCTCGGGCTTCCTGTTCTGGCCGTTTCTGTATGTGGGGGCCAAGCACATGGTCACGGGTTACGACCACCTGCTGTTCCTGCTGGGGGTGATCTTCTTCCTCTACCGGATGAAGGACATCAGCATCTATGTGACCCTGTTCGCGATCGGCCACTCCACGACCCTGCTGCTGGGTGTGCTGACCGACGTCAGCGTATCCAGCTATCTGGTGGACGCCATCATCGGTCTGTCGGTCGTCTACAAGGCGCTCGACAACCTCGGAGCCTTCCAGCGGTGGTTCGGCTTCCAGCCGTCAACCAAGGCCGCGACAATCATCTTCGGCCTGTTCCACGGCTTCGGCCTGGCGACCAAGCTGCAGGACTTCAACCTGTCGCCGGACGGCCTGATCGGCAATCTGATCGCCTTCAACATCGGCGTCGAGGCCGGCCAACTGCTGGCCCTCGGCGCCATCCTCATCGTCATGGGATTCTGGCGCAAGACGGGCAGTTTCTGGCGGCACGCCTATGCCGCCAACGTCGTCCTCATGACTCTCGGCTTCATCCTGACGGGCTATCAGCTCGCCGGCTTCTTCGTCGTCTGACCGGAGATCTCATCATGTACAACGCCAACAAACCCACCGACGCGGACCTGCCCTCGACCGCCAAGCTGCTGAAGTCCACCGGCATCGCCGTGGCGGTCGCCACAGGGTTGCTCGTCACGGTCGTCCTGCCCGCTGAATACGGCGTCGATCCGACCCGGGTCGGTTCACTGTTCGGCTTGACCGAAATGGGCCGGATCAAGGTCTCGCTCGCCGCCGAGGCCCAGGCCGAAGACGTCGCGGAAGCGACGGCCGCCGCCACGGGCGGTTCACTTCCCGTCGTGACGGCGGCGGCGCCGATGCCGGCGGGCGCTGCCTTGGCGGCCCCGGCGGGTCTGCGCTCCGACCGGACTGTCCTGACCCTGGCCCCCGACCAGGGCGCCGAGATCAAGCTTGTGATGCAAGCCGGGGCCACGGCCCGCTTCAGCTGGACCAGCAGCGGCGGGCGGATCAACTACGACACCCACGCCGACCGGCCCGGAACCGACTATCACGGCTACAACAAGGGCTCGGCCGAGCGGGTCGAGGATGAACTGACCGCCGCCTTCACCGGCAGCCACGGCTGGTTCTGGCGCAATCGCACGGGCCAACCCGTGACGATCACCCTGGTCACCGAGGGCGCGTACAGCGAGATCAAACGGGTCGCCTGAGCGAAAGCGTCACTCCTTCGTCGTCGGCCAACGATCATGGCGTTCGTCGATGACGAAGGGGTGGGCGTGGTCCGCTTCATCCCCTGCGCCGCCCTCCCGCCTGTGCGGGTCGTCGGCCGGTAGATTCGTATGGCTGTGGGGAAGGTTCTCGGGGTCATGGGCAGGCCAGATCAGCAGGCCCAGGACCGTTCCGGTCGCGCACAGCCCCGCCAGCACCAGAAAGGCCGCGCCCGGATCGACCGCGGCGCTGACCAGACCCGCCACGGGATAGGCGATCAGCCAGCAGGCGTGGGACAGGGCGAACTGGGCCGCGAATAGCGCGGGCCGATCGTCCGCGTTGGATGACCGGCGCAGAGCTCGCCCCGCCGGGGTGATCGTCAGCGAATATCCGAAACCCATGATCACCCACAGCGCCAACAACGCGACGTAGCTGACGGCCAACCAGGTCCCGGCCAGCAACACGCCCGTCATCGTCGCCGCGCCAAGCACCATCGCCGAGCGGTCAGTCAGCCGACCGAGCAGTCGCGGCAGAAACACCGCCGCGGTCATGGAGCCGCCGCCGAACGCCGCCAGGGCCCAGGCCGTCGCCTGGCCCGACAGACCAAAGCGCGACTGAACGAGAACGACGGTGTTGACGAACACCATGGCTCCGCCAGCCGCCGTCGCCAGGCTGACGGCCAGCAGGCCCCGCAAACGCGGCGTCAGGGCGAACAGACGAAGGCCGCCGGTGAGGCGTTGCAGGAAGGGCCTCTGGACCGCCTTGCCGAGTTTGGGCAGGACAGCGGTGACCACGAACAGAGCAGACACCACGAACCCCACGGCGGTGCCCGCGAACAGATTGCTGTAACTCATCATCGCCAGCAGAAGGGCCGCGAGCACGGGACTGGCGACACTCTCCAGGTCGGCGGCGAGCCGCGAGAGAGACAGGGCCTTGGTGTACTCGCCTTCGTCCGGCAACAGGTCGGGGATCATCGCCTGAAAGGCCGGGGTGAAGGCGGCGGAGGCCACATACAGCACGGTCATCAAGGCATAGACCTGCCAGGCCTCGCCGACGAACGGCAGGGCGGCGGCCACGCCGGCGCGCACCACGTCCAGCGAAACCAGAAGCACCTTCCTGGGCAGCCGGGCCGAGAGCGCGCTCGCGAACGGCGCCACCGCGATGTAGGCGATCATCTTGATCGCCAGGGCCGCGCCGAGCACTTCGCCCGCGTTCGCGCCCGCGAGGTCGTAAGCCAGCAACCCGAGCGCCACGGTCGCCATCCCGGTCCCCAGCAAGGCCGAGACCTGGGCAGTGAAGAGGTGGCGATAGCCGGCGTGACGAAGTGGGGAGAACATCTGGAACCGTCTGAAACGCGCGGATGAAGCCGCTAGCCATATCCCCTCCAGGGGGATAGCATAGCTATCATGGCTCACGTCGCTCATGAATCCCACCCCGAGATCGTCAATCGGCTGAAACGCGCCGAGGGGCATCTGCGCAAGACCATCGGCATGATCGAGGCGGGACGCAGCTGCCTCGACCTGGCCCAGCAACTTCATGCGATCGAAAAGGCGGTCGCAGCAGCCAAGAAGACCCTGATCCACGATCATATCGACCATTGCCTCGCGCACGCTTCGGACGGCGATCCGGCGGAAGCCCGACAGGCGGTTGTCGCGTTCAAGGCGATCACCAAATATCTCTGACAGCGGCCAGGTGGCGCGCCGTCGGCCCGTCCGCAGTCTCCGACCGGCGCGCCCCGCTCGGCAGGCGAGAGCCGGCGCGCCCAGGCCAGTGGACAATCCCAGGATGGCCGCGACCGATGCTCAACCCACGCCCTGTCTTCCTGTTCAGCCCCCGAGAACACCCAGGTGTTCGAGCAGGATCGTTAACCCGAGGACGACCAGCGCCAGGCCTCCGAGGAGTTCGGCGAACTTGCCGAAACGCTCGCCGACCGCCCGGCCGATCAGCATGCCAATCGTGGTCAGAAGGAAGGTGGTGAAACCGATCGAAGCGGCGATGACCCAGATGTTGGCGCCGATGAAAGCCAGACCGACGCCGACGGCGGCCGCATCGATGCTGGTCCCGACCGCCGTGGCGATCAGTCCCCACGCCCCCGACCGGCGTGGAGCGTCGCTCTCCTCCTCAACGCGGGCGCGGGTCGCCTCCCAGATCATCTTGCCGCCCACGGCGGCCAGGAGGCCGAAAGCGATCCAGTGGTCGATCCGTTCGACCAGGCCGGCGGCGACCATGCCGAGCGCCCAGCCGATCACCGGCGTGATGGCCTCGATGACGCCGAACACCAGGCCCGCCTTGATCGCGCCGGGCAGGGTCGGCCGATGCGTGGCCCCACGTCCGACGGCGGCCGCGAAGGCGTCCGTGGACATGCTGAGGGACAGGACTGCGATGGCGACGGGTGTCATGAAGGGCATCCACCGGGCAAAGAACAGCGCCTCCCTCCCCGGCCGGTGCGGCGGTGGGACGCGCTGGTCTCGCTAGGCGGCGGTTCCGCTGGTCGGACCACGCGTCGAAACGCGAGTGTGTTGACCCGACCCCGACGATCAAACGCCGGAAGCTACTCCCCAACAGGAAGCGGCCTTCTAGAGAGTCTCGCGTGCCGCCGCAAGATACTATAGGGGAGTATTCATGGCGCACACCTCCGCGAACAAAAAGAAGCTCGTCGCCCGGGTCCGGCGCATCGCGGGCCAGATCGCCGCGATCGAGCGCGCGATCGAGTCCGAAGCCGGCTGTTCGCAAATTCTGCAGCAGGTCGCCGCAGCTCGGGGAGCCATGGGCGGGCTGCTGGAGGAACTGATCGAGGATCACCTGCGGCACCACGTGGCCCGCCCCGACCTGAACGAGGCCGAGCGCCGGAGCGGGGCCGACGAACTGATCGCCATCATTCGTCGCTATTCAAAGTAGCCGGGCCCATGGCGACGACGACCGCCGAGGATCGACCTCGCGACCGGAAAATCCAGATCGCGCAACCGGCCAAACCTTGGGGGTCGGCATGACCTCACCCGAATTCAGCCAGAAAATGGACTCTCCGATGGGCGAGCAATCCGGACGCAGCCTCCCTACCCTCGCCGACCAGGCGGAGGCCCGCACTATCGTCCCGGCCCCCCCGAATTGTGAGGACCGTTCGGGGCAAGCCCCTGTCGACGCGGGTCATGACCGCGATCATCATGACCATGACCACGACGACGATGGTCACGATCACGAGCATCCATTCGAATGGCGGGAAGCGATCCGCATCGGTTTCGTGGCGGTGACAGCGGCGCTCGTATGGTTCCGGGTTTGGGAGCCGCTGGAAACGATCAGTCTGATCGGAGTCGTCGGTCTGTTGGTGGGCGGTTGGCCGATCCTGAAGGAAGCCTTCGAGAACGTCCTTCAGCGTCGCATGACCATGGAACTGTCGATGACGATCGCCATCGTGGCCGCGGCGGCGATCGGCGAGCTCTTCACGGCGCTGATCATCACCCTCTTCGTGCTGGTGGCCGAGGTGCTGGAGGGTTTGACGGTCGGCCGCGGCCGCAAGGCCATCCGCGATCTGCTGGAGTTTCTGCCCCGCGAGGTCTCGGTTCGCCGGACAGGCGCCATCCGAACCATTTCGGCCGAGGAACTCAACATCGGCGACGCGATCCTCGTCGCGCCGGGCGGACGTATTCCGGTCGATGGCGCGGTCTTGTCAGGCCATTCGTTCGTGGATGAGTCCCGCATCACCGGTGAATCCATGCCGGTGGAGAAGACGGAAGGGACCGCTGTCTTCGCGGGGTCCATCAATCAGTCCGGCGCGCTCGAAGTTGAAGCCCAGCGTATCGGCAGGGACACAAGCTACGGCAAGATCATCGAAGCGGTGGAGCGCGCGGAGCGGTCCCGGGCGCCGGTTCAACGGCTCGCGGACCGCATGGCCGGCTACCTCGTCTATTTCGCCCTCGGCTCGGCTGTCCTGACCTATCTGATCACTCAGAACATCTATTCCACGATTTCAGTGATCATCGTCGCCGGGGCCTGCGGCATCGCCGCCGGCACGCCCCTGGCCATCCTCGGCGGCATCGGTCGCTCCGCCCGGCTCGGCGCGATCATCAAGGGCGGCGTCCATCTGGAGACGCTCGGCAAGGTCGATACCGTCGTGCTCGACAAGACGGGAACGCTGACCTTCGGCCGGCCCGAGGTCCAGGCGGTCGTGACCGTGGCCGGCGCAACGCCGGATGACCTTCTCGGCGCGGCGGCTTCGGCCGAATTGCGATCCGAACATCCCCTGGGAAAGGCGATCATCGCCTACGCCCTGGGCCGGGGAAGAGCGGTGACCGAACCGGAACACTTCGCCTATACGCCGGGCCGAGGGATCGTCGCCAGGGTGGGGGACTCCGTGATCCTTGTCGGGAATCAGACCTGGATGCAGGACAATGCGGTGTCGATCCCCGGCACGCTCAGCGTCGGCGTCCAGGCGGCTTCAGAGGTATACGTCGCCCGGAATGGCCGCCTGCTGGGCGCGATCGCGGTCGCCGACACCGTGCGGCCGGAGGCCAAGCGCGCCATAGAAGCGCTGCACGGCCTCGGCATCCGCACCCTTCTGTTGACCGGCGACGCCCTTCCCGTCGCCCAGGCCGTGGGAGCCAGCCTCGGCATCCGGGACATCGAAGCGGGTCTGCTCCCGCAAGACAAACTCGCCCGCATCCAGACGCTCGTGGGGCAGAAGCGGATCGTCGCCATGGTGGGCGACGGCGTGAATGACGCCCCCGCGTTGGCCGCCGCGAGCGTCGGCATCGCCATGGGCTCGGGAACGGACGTCGCCCAGGAAAGCGCCGATGTCGTCCTTCTGGGAAATGATCTCGTGCGCCTCGTCGACACCTTGCGGATCGCGCGACGGACGCGTCGGATCATCTGGCAGAATTTCGCCGGCACCCTGGCCATCGACGCCCTGGGAATCGGCCTGGCGGCGGCGGGCTTTCTCAACCCGCTGTTCGCGGCCTTCATCCACGTCGCCTCGGAGCTCGCCTTCATCCTCAACTCGGCCCGGCTCCTGCCTGCCGTGGCCAGAGCGGATGAGGCAAGCCCCGCTCCGGTCCCGATCGGCGTCCGGCCTACGGCGGCCACGCCATGAGCTCTGATTCGCCCTGCATCGACGTCTGTAGCTTCGATGGCCGAACCGGCTGGTGCGTGGGCTGTGGCCGTTCGGTTCCGGAGATTCGATCCTGGCGCAAAATGCAGCCACGGGCCCGACAGCTGATCCTTAAGGATCTCACGCGACGTCTGCGACGGTTGAAGGATCAAGGAAGATCCCGGGCCGATCGACCATCCGCGGCGCCTGCCGATCTGTTCCAGAACCAGAAGAGATGACCCACCTTGGCCCCGGTCAAAGCCGCCGGTGGCGGCGGATCAACGGTCCTTGCGAATATCGAATGCGGGCTGTCCCTCCCGATGATCCTGGCGGGGGGCTGGCTAATCCGGGGCGCCTGGAAGCGACCGCCAGTCGCCGTCTGACAGGGGCAGGACTTCGGGTGCGGGGCCTTGTGCTGACGCCTTGGGCCGGTCAGGGCCTATGACCTCATTCAGACCTTCACGGCAACGACGTCTGGTGAAGCCGGTTACTCGGGAAGTCCCCGGCCGATGCTCCGCCTGCCTGATAGAGGATTTGCATCGCTCTGTTTCCTCGTCCCCCACTTGTAATCCCGTCGTGAGCGTTGGCGAATGTTGTCGAGCCTAAGGTCCGACTACGCCCGCTGCCGGGCGGTTGGAGATTTCAAATGACCCGCAAGAAACTCGTTATCGGTTTGTCCGCGGCGGCGCTCGTTTCGGCCGCGGCCATCGGCGGCGCCGCCGTCGCCGCCAACAGCGGCGCGCCGGAGCAGGACGAACGCGGCGAGATCGCCGCTGTCAACGGAGCCCGTGTCTCGCTGGCCCAGGCCGTCGCGATCGCTGAGCGCCAAGGGTCGGGCAAGGCGATGGAGGCCTCGTTCGACGACGAAAGCGGCCGCAACTGGGAAGTGGAGATCGCGGCCGGCGACCACGTCGCGACCTATGTCGTGGACATGGCCACCGGCGCCGTGACCGCAGCCGCCGAGGAAGCCGACGAGGCCGGTGAAGGCCCCGAAGACAACGATTGACCCGGGACGCCGCCCCTCACCAGGGCGGCGCACCCGTCGCCAGGGCGCGCTCATGAAACTGCTTCTTCTGGAAGACGACGCCGAGACCGCCGAGTTTGTGAGGCGCGGTCTCACCGAAGCCGGTCATACGGTGGATGTGGCCGCGACGGCGGACGACGGCCTGCATCTGGCGCTCGAGGGGGCCCATGACGTCTTGATCATCGACCGGATGGTGCCGGGCGGCGACGGCCTGTCCGTGGTCCGGGCAGTTCGCGGCGCGGGCAAGGCGACGCCCGTCATATTCCTGACCGCGGTCGGCGGCGTCAGCGACCGTGTCGAAGGCTTCGAATCCGGCGGCGACGACTATCTGGTCAAGCCCTACGTCTTCAGCGAGTTGTTGGCGCGGGTTCAGGCCCTGGGCAGGCGCTCGCGGTCCATCGATCTGAGACCCGTGCTCGACGTGGGAGATCTGCAGCTTGATCTCGGCGGCCGGACGGCGCGACGCGGATCGATCCGGCTGGACCTCACGCCCCAGGAATTCAAGCTTCTGGAGTTTCTTGTCCGGCATAGCGGTCAAGTCGTCACCCGGGCCATGCTGCTGGACAAGGTCTGGGGATTTCATTTCGATCCGAAGACCAATCTGGTCGACGCGCATATGAGCCGGCTCCGGGCGAAGGTCGATCGGCCCTTCCGTCAGGATCTCATCCATACGGTCCGTGGCGCGGGGTATACGATCGATGATCGCGCCTAGATTCTTGGCCTCGTCCGCCCTGCGGCTGGCGGCCGTGTTCGCCGTGATCTTCGCGCTCGGCGGCGCCCTGATGTTCGCAGCCTTCTATTGGTCCGTCGCCAGCTATGCGAACGCTTCGATCCGCGATGACTTGCGAACGGAAACCCGGATCCTGTTGTCGGACGGCGGGGCTGAGAACCCTGCGATCCTGGCGCGCCGGGTCGCGTCCCGAATCCAGGTTGCCGACTCGCTGAAATACCTCGTTCTGGACGCCGAGGGACGCGTCCTCGCGGGCGGACTTCCAGCAAGACCCACCGTCACAGGCTTCAGCGAGGTCAAGGCGCCGGCGCCGCCGGACGGTCGGGAAACGTCCGACGAACTGGCCACGATCGAGGTGCTGGTCACTCAACTCCCACGGGGTTCCCTTGTGGTTGGCAAGAGCACCTACGCCATTCACGAACTGCGCGAGTGGATGGGGCTCCTCACGATCTGGGGCGTGATCGGCATGACCGTGCTCGCGGCGATCGGAGGATTGGCGTCGGGCGCCGTCCTGGCCCGCCGGCTCGACCGCGTGAACGCGGCGACGGCGCGGATCATGCAGGGCCATCTGAGCGACCGAATGCCGCCGATCGGGCTCGGAACCGAGTTCGAGACGCTGCGCCAGAACCTCAATCGCATGCTGGACCGACTGGAGGCCTCGATGGAGGCGATACGTCATGTCTCGTCGGATATCGCCCACGATCTGCGCACCCCGCTGAACCGGCTGCGGCATCGCCTGGAACATGCGAGGGCGAACCTCACCACGGTCGAGGCCTTCCAGGCGACGGTCGATCTCTCCCTCACAGAGCTCGACCAAACGCTCGATATCTTCGCGGCTCTTCTGCGGATCGCCCAGATCGAGGCGGGCGCCGGACGGTCGGGCTTCGGCCCGATCGACGCCGGCCAGATGATGCAACGGGTGTTCGAGGCCTATCAGCCGGTCGCCGAGCAAGCCGGTCACGTGCTGGAGTTCAGAGCGGAAACCGGGGCCGTTATCACCGGAGATGAGGACCTCCTGGTCCAGATGGTGTCCAACCTGGTCGAAAACGCGATTGTCCATTCGCCCGCGCCGGCTCACATTGGATTTGACGCCCGCATCAAGGACGACAGGGTCATCCTCGCGGTTCGGGACAACGGCCCGGGAATCCCGTCGGCCGATTTGTCGAAGGTCACCCGGCGCTTCTATCGCCTCGATCACAGCCGTGGATCTCCGGGCTCCGGCCTGGGCCTCGCCCTCGTGGCCGCGATCGCCGCCCTGCACGATGCCCGACTTTCCCTTCAATCCGGCGAGCCCGGCCTGGTCGCTTCGATCAGGTTCGCGCGCGCGACCACAGAAAGCCTTGTCGCATGACCCATGCCGGTTCTCTTCCGATCGCAGATACCGCGAGCAAGGTCGCCACGGTCACCTTCGCCTTCTGGGTCATGAAAATATGCGCCACCACCGTTGGCGAAACCGGCGGCGACCTGCTGTCGATGACTCTAAACATCGGCTACGCCGCGAGCTCATTGGTGTTGATCGGCTTCTTCATCGTCGCCCTCATGCTCCAGCTGAGGGCCAGACGATTCCACCCGTTCCTGTACTGGGCCGTCATCCTCGCCACGAGCACGGCGGGCACGACCCTCTCGGACTTCATGGATCGAAGTCTCGGCCTGGGCTACGCGACCGGCGCGACCCTTATCGCCACGACGCTGGTCGCCGTGCTGGCGACGTGGCGCCTGACGACGGGATCGATCGCCGTCGATCACATCCGCGATCCGAAGATCGAAACCTTCTACTGGATCGCGATCCTCGTCTCCAACACCCTGGGCACCGCCTTGGGAGACTTCCTCGCGGATAGCTCCGGCCTCGGCTACGGGCTCAGCAATCTCCTCATCGCGGCCGGGATCGGCCTGACCGTGCTCGCCTACTTCTTCACCCGTATCTCGCGCACGGTGCTGTTCTGGATCGCCTTCGTGCTGACCCGACCGTTCGGGGCGACGATGGGCGACCTGCTCACCAAGACGCCGGACAAGGGCGGCCTCGGCTTCGGCACCATTGGATCAACGGCGGTGTTGCTCGCGATCCTAATCGCCATGGTCCTGGTGACGACGTGGAGCATCCGGGCCAAAAAGCGGCGAGACGTCGCTTGACCGCGCAGCGCCCGAGGGCTGGAGATCGACCGCCCGGACCCTGCTCGCCTTCTTCGGCGTCACCCTCGGCCTGTGGACCTTTCCGGGGTGGATCTTCGTCGGTTTTTCCAGCCGACCTCCATCGCAGCCTCACCATGATCATCAAACGGATCAGACGCTGAGACTGCGGTGAACGGACACGCTATCCTCCTGACCGTCGCCGCCGCGCGCGTGGTACGGTCGCTACTCAAGACGGGTTCCAGATGACCACCCCAGACTCCGTTCAAGGCCTTGATCTCCGCCGCGTCCAGTTGGTCCGCAAGGCGGTGCTGCTGGTCGCGATCCTGCTCGTCGTGGCTTTGGCGGCGATCACCCAGTCCATCGGCGGCGAGACGGAATGGCACGGGGGCCTCGAAACGCTCGGCATGGCGTCCATGGTCGTTTGCATTGTCGGCCGGACTTGGTGCTCGCTCTACATTGGCGGCCGCAAGAAGGCCGAGATCGTCGATCGCGGCCCCTATTCGATCAGCCGCAATCCGCTGTATGTCTTCAGCTTCCTCGGCGCCTTCGGCATGGGGGCCCAGACCGGGAGCGCGACCATCGCCGGGCTCTTCGTGCTGATCGCCGTCCTGGTGTTCGCCGCCACGGTGAGACGCGAGGAGGCGTGGCTCGCCGACGCCTTCGGGCCGACCTACGCGGCCTATGTCGCCCGTACGCCCCGCTTCTGGCCTGATTTTTCGAAGTGGCGCGACCAGGAGACCATCGAGGTCCAGCCACGGTTTTTCCTCACGACGCTCAGAGACGGTCTCGTCATGCTGCTAGCCTTCCCCCTGTTCGAGGGCCTTGAGCATTTCCAGAAAATCGGTTGGCTCAGGGTCCTGTTTAGCTTGCCTTGACGCCGGATAGGTTGATCCGACCGCTTGCATCGCAGGCGGTGAGGGAAGGAGTGATCCCTTGGCCATACATTCCGAAGTCATACAGTTCACGGTGATCCGCGGCGATGGCGATTGGCGCGTTCTGCGCGATGGACAGAATTCCGGACAATTCGACTTCAGCGTCGACGCGATCGAGTCCGCGTTGGTCCGGGCGACGACGCTTATCGACAAGGGCGCTCGGGTCGAGGTTTTTGTCCAGGACGCGGCCGGCCAACTTCGCCAAGTCGATCCGGTCGGCGGCGAAGTGCTGCACTGATGACCGTCCAAGGCTTGCGGCCGACCGCATCGACCGGGCCTGGACCCGCGGTCATCTCATCGGCCGGTCCTGAAATCTGCGCTGCTCGCCCCGGTGCCGATGTTCGCGGCTAGTAGCTGCCGTCGTTCGGCGCCGGAGACCTTGATTGACGCATCCGTGCGCCGGCGCGCTGCAGGGCCTCGATCTGCCGCTCGACCGTCTCATCAAGCGTCTCGACCAATCGGACTCCGATTTCATCGCCATGTCGCCAGGCGACATCCGCCATCTGCACTGCGCCGCCTGGCTGGATCTCCAGGCGCAGTCGGCCCGTCAAGACGACGCGGGAACTCAGGCGAAGCCGCGCGCCGTCCTCGTGGACGTCGCGAAGGATCGCCTCCACGACCTCGTTCCACGGACCGCAAGTAATCCGGCAGCGCAAAACGCAGCGCTCGCGTTGAATGGAACGACGGTCGGCGTCGGCTTGAGCGGATTTCGATCCTGTCCTCATTGGCCTCAACTTGCCCAGGCGAGCTTTCAAAACCATGAGCGCCGATCGGCTACTCGTCTGGATGCGTCGATCCGGGCTAAGACCGTCGGCATGAGCGCACCCCTCAGGTCTGGCCTTGGAGCGGTCCCCCGAAGCATTTGGGCGATCGGGTTCGTCTCCCTGTTGATGGACGTCTCATCGGAGATGATTCACAGCCTCCTGCCCGTCTTTCTGGTGACCGGCCTGGGTGCGAGCGTCGCGCTCGTTGGACTGCTCGAAGGCATCGCCGAAGCCACCGCGTCGATCACCAAGGTTTTCTCCGGCTGGCTCAGCGACCGCCTTGGCCACCGCAAATGGCTGGCGGTGGCGGGCTATGGCCTGGGCGCCTTGACCAAGCCGATCTTTCCGCTCGCGGTGACCCCGTTCGAGGTGTTCGGCGCGCGATTCGCGGACCGCGTCGGCAAGGGCATTCGCGGCGCGCCCCGCGACGCCCTCGTCGCCGACATCGCGCCGCCCGGGATCCGCGGGGCGGCGTTCGGTCTGCGCCAGTCCCTCGACACCATCGGCGCTTTCGCCGGCCCCCTCGTGGCAATGGGCCTCATGTTCGTTCTCGCGGGCGACATCCGTGCGGTATTCGCCTGGGCCGTGGTTCCAGCCGCGCTTGCGGTCGCGGTGCTCATCTTCGCGGTCCAGGAGCCCCGACCTGTCGACGGCGTGCGTCATCCGCGACCGCCGATCCGATGGAACGATGTGCTCGCGATGGGCGGTGCGTTCTGGTCTGTCGTCGCCTTGGGCGTGGTGTTTACCATGGCGCGGTTCAGCGAAGCCTTCCTGGTGTTGAGGGCGCAGGATGTCGGCCTCGCCATCGCTCTTGTGCCCGTGGTGATGGTGGTGATGAATGTGGTCTATTCGGTGGTGGCCGCGCCCGCCGGGAGCCTGTCGGACCGGATGGATCGACGCTGGCTGCTCATCCTGGGCCTCGCGATTCTGATCGCCGCCGACGTGGTCCTCGCCTTTGTGGCGACTGTTCCAGGCGTTCTGATCGGGGTCGCCCTGTGGGGCCTGCACATGGGCCTGACCCAAGGACTGTTGGCGGCTCTGGTCGTGGATACGGCCCCGTCGCACATGCGCGGGACGGCCTTTGGTCTGTTCAATCTCGCCAGCGGCGTGACCTTGCTGGCGGCCAGCGTCGTCGCCGGCTTGCTGTGGTCCCGGATGGGGCCGGAGGCGACGTTCATCGCCGGGGCGGTTTTCGCCCTGCTGGCGACGGCAGGGCTTGTGTCTATGGTATCGCGTCGTCCGGGCGGAGAGAGGGAGGCCCTCTAGCGGATTCTTGGCCATTAGTCGCCGCCCTCGACCGCACTGGAATCATCAGTAGACTGAGGGCTTCATCAGCCCCACCTCGTCGAATTCCTGGAAGACCTTAGGCGCACTCGAGGTTGAAGTTCTGCGGTTCGCCGGACACCTGTGCCGCCAAGGCACCGGCCCGCCGACGCTCAGCGATGGTCGCGATCTGAAGGGAAAGGCAAGGCATGGTCTGTAAGACCTCGGATCCTCCCGGGAACCGCCAGCCTGGGGCCTGTCTGTAGGCCGGGGAACAGATCATATCCGCTCCAGCGCCCCCTTAAGCTTCGCCGCGACCTCCGCCGCCTTGTCCGACAGCGCCGGATTTCCGATCGACTGCATGGAGGCGACAGGATCGATCGCGGCGACCTCGATACGGCCGTCCGACCGTTCCTGCACCACTACATTGCAAGGCAGCATGGTGCCGACCTTGTCCTCGATCTGCAGCGCCTCATGGGCCATAGCAGGATTGCAGGCGCCCAGGATGAGATAGGGTCGGAAGTCCACGTCGATCTTGGTCTTCAACGTCGCCTGCACGTCGATCTCGGTGATGACGCCGAAGCCTTCCTGCTTTAGCGCCTCGCGGGTCCGGCCGACCATCGCGTCGAACCCGTCCTCGAACGTCCTGGAAAAATAGTAGGGCATGGCTTCGTCTCCATTGCAGATATCGCGCGGCGATCAGTCGGCGGTCGACCCGTCTTGCGCCACCTCGGTCATCCAGCCCCACCGCCGGAAGATCTCCGCCCCGGCCGGGGATTGAAGGAACTCCACGAATTTCCGGCTGTCCGGATCCTCGCGCCCCAGCGCGGTCACGACCGCGCCCGCGTCGCGATAGATCCGGTAGGGCTCCTCGACCTCGACCAGATCCGCCACGTCCGGATTGGCCACCTGCCAGATGTTCCAGATGATCCAGGCGTCCAGGGTGGGGTCCGCGACCCAGGCCGCCCTGGCTTCGGCGCTGTTGGCGGCGAATACGGCGATGTTCTTTCTCAGAGCGCGCACGCTGCGGATGTCGCCCCCGCGTCCGGCCATGTCTTCCCACAGTCCATCCTGGCCCGCGCCGTTGACCACCACGATGCGGTGGCCCGGTTCGAACAGGTCGACCATCCCCTCGATTCCGTCGGGATTGCCCGGCCGCACCAGGATCGCCGCCCGGCGCAGATAGACGGGCTCGACGTCGGCGGCCTCGATACGCCCCTCCATGGCGGTCACGAAGTCGGTCATCATGGTCTCCGACCCGCTGAAAACCACGTCCGCATTCAGTTTCGCGTCCGCCAACCATTGCGGCGTCGGGCCGGCGACGACGGTCACCTCGCGTCCGTGCATCCTCGTGTAGGTTTCGGCGGCCTCGCGCATCGCCGGGGCAGGCCCGCCCGGTCCGTAGACATGCAGCGGGTCGGCCAGGGAGGCCGTGGCCCACAAGAGCGATGCGAGCGCCCCGCCGACGATGAGGGTATGCGACGTCATGGGGCGGTCCTTCTTGATTGCGCCAGGCCGACGAGATGCGTCTCGCAGGGCCTTAACGACCGGCGGGGTCGCCTTGATCCGTCGAGCGCGTCGCGGCCGGATTCGGAGGGTCTGCTCATCCGCCTTCGACGAGAAAGTCCGCGCCGACCGGTCGATCCAGAACCTCGCCCACCCAGGCTCGCAGATCTCGCCCGAGCGCGGGATCCGGGCGCGCCGCGCGGTAGACCAGATCGCCCGCGTGGAGGGAGCGAGCGAGCAGCGGGGCGGAGAAGTCGCCGGCGCCGACAGGGTCGAAATGCCGTCCGTAGTTGGCCGCGACCAGCGGCGCGTAAAGCGCCGGATCGGCCGTTAGCCGCTCCGCCGCGTCGCGGTAGGCCTCGACGACGACCTCGAGCTGCCGGCGCTTCTCCCCGGCCAACAGGACCTTGTCCGACACATGCAGGCCGCCGAGCGGCAATTGATTTGCGGGGAAGGCGGCGAACCCTGAGAAGATCGCCTGCAGGTCCAGGGCGGTGAACGGCGCGGCCGGCCCGGCTGCCGGCGTCGTTCTTGATCGGGCGACCAGGCCCGTGCTTCCCGGACTGGGCACGGTGATGGCGGCGGCCTGACCCGACATCATGCGCTGCATGCCCGCTTTGATCGGAAGATACTCCACCTGGAGATCGTTGACGGGATCGACCCCCTGGCGACGGGCGGCCGCCTGGAAGATCAGGTCTCCGCCGCCGCCTCGGCCGGATCCGACCGGGCCGCTGACGATGGTGGTCCGCCCTTTCAGATCCTGAAAACCTCGCACCCCGGCGGCCGCGACCTGGAAAAATCCCCGCCAGGTGGTCAGGGTGTGAAGCCGAAGGTCGGGAACGGCGCCGGACAGACGCTTCTGGGCCGCAACATAGGTCATGGCCAGCATCGCATCCGCCTCGCCCGAAGCGAACAGGGCGTCGGCGTCCCGCGACTCCGCGATCGGCAGCAGTCTCACTGGAAGCGAGGGATCGAGGCTCATGGCCAGGATCAGCGGAAACACATGAGGGTTAGGAGCTGTCGCTATGCCCAGCCCTTGATCGGGCCTGAGACCCGCCACCGCCATCCCGGAGTAGGCCGCCGCGCTCGCCCCGATGCTGACCGCCAGAAGGCGTCGCCGGTTCAGCCGGGTCATGAAATCTCTCGCGCCGTCCACCCTGTCGAACTCAGTCATCTGGAAGTTCCCTTTGACGATTGGACGCGACCTAGAGCGTCTGCGGCTTACGCCAGTCTTAAGGGGGTAGGTCATTTGACAAATCACCTCAGATAAATCCCAGAGACCGGACGCTTCGGTAGAGCATGCAGATAGCCACGACGAAGATCAGCGCCGCGAACACCGAGTTCAGCGCGCCCTTCTTGTCGGAAAGGTGCTTGGCCAGTCGCGAGCCGAACAACCCGCCCACCACGCCGCCGCCGACGAAGACGAAGGCCAGCGGCCAGTCGACCCAGCCGGACAGGGCGTAGTTGAACGCCGTGGTCAGGCCAAGGCCGTCACGCCGACGAGCGAAGAGCCCACGGCGTAACAGATCGGCATGCGGGTCGATTACATCAGGCTCGGCACGATCAGGAAGCCGCCTCCGATCCCGAAGAACCCGGACAGGATGCCGGTTGCCGTCCCTGTGCCGATCAGCTTGGGTGCGTTCTTCCGCGTCAGCAGGACCGTCGCATCACCCGAAGCCGATCGGCCGCGCATCATCAAAGCGCCTACGACGAGCATCAGCACCGCGAACAGGGCCAGCAGCTGTTGGCCGTCGATGGTCTTGCCGAGAGTGGAGCCGACCAGCGCCCCGATTACGCCGGACACGGCGAACAGCCCGGCGATCTTCCATTTCACCGTGCCGCCGCGCGCATGGGTGACCAGGTTGGCGGCGGCGTTGGCGGCGACCGCGAACGCGCTGGTCCCGATCGCCAGATGCGGATCCTTCACGCCCACCAGATAGACGATCAGCGGCACGGCCAGAATGGATCCTCCGCCGCCGACCAGGCCGAGCGAGAAGCCCACGACCGCGCCTGCACCAGCGTCGAGGACGTATTGAACCAGGCTGAGCACGGTCACGACCGGGGCGTCCGCGCCGCCGGCTCCGGCATCAGCCCCGCCCCTAGAGGCGCGGCCGGAGGCCGCCCAGATCGAGGCCCGCGCTCCGGGCGGCCGCGATCAGCTCGTCGGCCGGCCGCTCCCCCCTGCGGGCCAGCGCCCAAAGAATCGTCGTGCGCGCGCCCGAGCGGCAGGAGCCCAGGATCGGGCCGGGCAGATTCTCGAGGGCCGCTTTGAAGGCCGCCACGTCGGCCGCTCCGATGGCGGCGCCGACCACCGGAATGTGGCGAAACTCGAGACCGGCGGCCTCGGCCGCGGCGGCGATCTCGGCGGCCGCGGGCTGCCTGGGCGCCTCGCCGTCGGGGCGGTTGGAGATGACGGAACGATAGCCCCGGGCGGCGAGGGACGGCAGTTCCGCCGGACTCAGCTGCGGCGAGATCGAGAGGGTTTGATCGAGCGGGCGAATGTCCATGACGGTTCTCTCCTGGGCCGGATGGCGGCGGGGGCGAGGGCGGGGGCGCCTTGCGGCGTCCGTCGTTCAACCCAGGCTGACCGGAAAATAGTTGGCGGGAATACGGAAGAACACACGACCGTCGGCCTCCGCCTCGGGCAGGACGCCGCCGCGGATGTTCACCTGAAGGGCGTAGAGCATCAGGTTGGGCAGCGGCAGGGTCGCGTCCCTCGCCTCCCTGAGGGTGACGAATTCGGACTCGGAGCGCCCGCCGCCGACGTGGATGTTGTCGCGGCGCTGCTCGGCCACGGTGCTGAAGCAGGCAGGTTCCCGACCGTCCGGCCCGTAGTCGTGGCCGACGAAGACGCCGGTTTCTTCCGGCAAGGCCAGGATGTCCTGGATGCTGCCGTACAGAACGTGGGCGTCACCGCCCGGAAAGTCGGCTCGGGAGGTGCCCGCATAGGGCATCATCAGGGTGTCGTGCACGAAGGCGCAGCCGCCGACGACATAGCTGATCGACGCCAGGGTGTGGCCGGGGGACAGCATCACCCGGCCCTCCAGTCCGCCGATCGGGAAGGTGTCGCCGGCGGCGAACAGCCCGTCCCACTGGCGGCCGTCGGTCGCGAAGCTGTCGGGCGGCCGGTAGATGTCCTTCCACAGCGACTGGACGCCGCAGACCTTCTCGCCGATGGCGGTCGGGGCCCCGAGTCTCTCGCGCAGGTAAGGGGCGGCCGAGAAATGGTCGGCGTGCGGATGGGTGTCCAATATCCACTCCACCTTCAGACCGGCCTCGCGGACATGGTCCACCAACGCGTCGGCATTGCGGGTGGAGGTGGCGGCGGCCCTTTCGTCGAAATCCCACACCGGGTCGATGATCGCCGCCACGCCCGTGTCCGGATCGCTGACCACATACTGCCAGCTGCCGGTCTTTTCGTCATGCAGCGCCGCCACCTGTGCGCCGCCATGGCTGATGTATCGCATCGATGATCCTCCGGGGTGACGGATGCCGTCAGGCGCAACAACTTCCATGATCACGGAAAGGATGCGGGATGAACGGCGCCCAGAGTCAGACGACAATGACGCTGGGGGGCCGCGGACCGTCGCCGACGACGTTCCTTGACAGCCAGCGTCGCAGGGCCGTGATCGCATCGATCGGCAGATCGCGCCGCCCGGTCCCATATCGCTTGGGCACGCCCTGGGTGGTGACGAAGGCGCAAGGGTAGACGCGCTCCGGATCGACCGGCTCATCGCCGACAAACAGGCGATCGACGCGCTCGCCTTTCGGGTTCTCGAGTTTCACGAACACCGTCAGGCCGCGGCAGCGCTTTATGTAACCGCCCATCTGGGCATAGGGGTCGGCGGCGAAGGTGCGCTCCAGATTGTCTTCCAGAAGCTCGTGAATCTCCGCTCCGGTCAGATCGACCCGGGAGACCGGCGGGTTCATCGGAATGATGTTGTAGAGATCGTTCAGGGTTACCGGGCCTGGCGCGACGGGCGCGCCGTAACGCCACCCGTTCGAAAAGGCGATCTCGACCTCGGCCGCCGCCGCGATCGCGTCGAGAAGGACGTCGTCCATCGGCGCGCTGGGCATGGCGTAGCGGTGCAGCGGCTGGGTCGTGCGGCCGACCACTTCGGAGAGCCTGTCCCGGTGCGGCGCCATGGCGTTCTCGACCAGGGCCGCGATCTCCGGATCCTCAGGCCAGCTGTCATCAACGGGGATCAGCTGGTGTCGATGGCTGACGATCCGCCCCGCCTCGACGTCCAGGTCGAGCCGCCCGACGAAGGCGCCGTGACAGCCGGACTGGAAGATGATCGCGCCGTTCACCATCACCGGCTCATGCATGCGGTTGTGGGTGTGGCCGCTGTGGATGACGTCGATGCCCGCCACGTCGTTGGCGAGCTGGACGTCCTGGGGAAAGCCGAGGTGCGACAGGACCACGACGAGATCGACGCCCTCGTCCGAGCGCAGCGCCTCGACGTGATCCCGGCATTCCGCGACGCCGATCTCGAAGCGCAGTCCCTCGCTGAAACTGGGGGGCATGGTCTTGTCGACGATCGGACAGGCCAGACCGACGACCCCGACCTTGAGTCCGCCGCGGTCGAACACGCGACGCCCGTCAAAGGCCGGAGCGCCGTCCGCCTTGCGAAAGACATTGGCGGCCAGCACCGGATAGTCCAGCTGCGCGGCGAGCGTGGCGAAGCCGGCCGGTCCATAGGCGAACTCCCAGTGCGCCGTCATGGCGTCGATCTTCAAGGCGTTCATCGGGGGAACCAGGGCTTCGCCCTTCGATTCCAGGGCGACATAGGAGCCGTGGAAGGTGTCGCCATTGTCCAGGGTCAGGGCGGCGCCCCCCGCCTCGATCCGCGCCTCGGCGAAGATCGAGGCGATGCGCGCGAGCCCACCCAGCCTCTCGAACCGCCAGCCGCCTCCGGTTCGCACCATTTCGGGGTGAGGCTCGAGATAGCCGTGCAGGTCGTTGATCTGAAGCAGGGTAAGATGGGCCATGGCGGTCGTGCTCCGTTCAGCGCAGCGGTTCGCCCGCGCGGATGCGGGCGATCACCGCCTGCAGCTGCGCCAGGGGCATGCCCCCGGGGATCAGGTTGCCGTTGATGATAAAGGCCGGCGTGCCCTGAAGGGCCAACGCGGAGGCCTCGCGTTTGTTTCTGTCCAGGACGGCGTCGATCTCGGCCCGGTGGGTCTGGAGGTCACGATCCAGCCGGGTCATGTCCACGCCGGCGGATTCAGCCAGGGTCCGAATGTCGTCCTCGCCGGCGATGCGATTGGCCGAGCGCATGAAGGCGTTGTGAACGGCTTCGTATTTGCCCTGATAGCCAGCCGCAAGCGCGGCCCGCGCCGCCGCCGTGGACGGCTCGCCGAAGATCGGCCAGTCCTTGTAAAGAATGCGGACCTTGGGGTCGGCTTCGAGCAGGGCCGCCAGTTCCGGGTTCATCTGGCGGCAGTAGGGGCAGTTGTAGTCCATGAAGCCGATGATGGTGACGTCGGCCTTCTCCGCCCCGATGAACGGCGCGGCCGGCGTCCGCAGCAGGTCGGCGAAGCCGACGCTGGTGACGAGGGCGCCGTCCTGCGTGGCCGTGCCGGCGGATTCCGTCGTGGAATTCTCGGCCCCTGCGGGGTTGCAGGCGGCCAGCGTCAGGGCGCCCAGGACGGTGGCGACCATATGATGTGTATTGAGCATGCTCTTCTCCAGTGATGTCTCGAATGATGGGGAACCGTCAGCGGGCGATGGCCTGCAGTTCGGCGTCGATCTGTTCAGGCGAAATCTCGCCCATATGCGATTTTCGAAGGGCGCCGTCGGCGTCGATGAACAGCGTCACCGGTATGCCGAGCGTCCCGTAGTGTCTTGGCAAGGCCATCGCCTCGTCGAGCAGAACAGTGTCCAGCTCCAGGCCCTGGCCGTCGAGGAAGCGGTTGATCGTTTCCGGACCTTCGCCCTGGTTGACGAAGAGGAACCGGACGTCCGGATTGGCCGCCTCGGCGGCCGCCAGGACCGGCATTTCCCGGCGACACGGCGGGCACCAGGTGGCCCAGACATTGATCACGGTCGGTCGGCCATCGCCCTCGGCGAGGTTCAGCGGGGCGCCGTCGATCTGAGCCAGGGTAAGGTCCGGCATCGGCTTGGCGTCGGTCTGGGCGGTCAGTTGGTAGGCGACGTTCCAGACGAAGACCGCCGCGATCACGGGAGCGAGCCCATAGGCCATCAGACGGCGCTGTTTGAGAATTAAAGGGCTGGCGAGGCCGACCGCGACCAGGGCCCAGGGCCAGGAGAAACCGCCCTGCCAGACGGCGAAAATTCGCAGCAGGTCCCCTTCGAAATAGGACCAGTGACCGATCACATGAACCAGGCGCGCTACGGCCACGCCGCCCAGCGCCACCACCGTGCTCCAGGGGTTGAACCGTCCGCTCACCCGGCTCGCGAGAATCCCTGACACGATCAGGAAGGCCGCCACGCCGAGAATGATGGCGAACCGTTCGGCCGACAGAACCAGAGGCCCGATGACGATCGCGCCCATCTCAGCCTCCCTGCGCCAGGGTCAGGGCGTCAAGAACGCCCTTGGCTCCGGTTTCGCCGACGATCCGCGTATCGGCGGGCTCGCGCGCTTCGGCGTCCAGGAAGATCATCGTCGGGGGACCAACCACGGCGAAGGCTTCCATCAGGGACCGCGCCTCGACGTCGGTCTTTGTGACATCGACCTTGATTAGCGAGACCTCCCCCAGACGGGCCTGGACCTCAGGATCCTCGAAGACCTCGCGTTCGATGACCTTGCAGCTCACGCACCAGTCCGCCGTGAAATAGACCAGCGACGGCCGTCCGGACTGGCTCGCCATGCCGGTCGCCTGTCGCAGCCCGGCCTCGTCGGTCACCACGGTTTCGGTGTAGTCCGGGGGAGCCGCCGCCGCCCGGGCGCCGCCGAAGGGCTCGAGGGGTTGCAGGGGATCGGTCGCGCCCGCGCCCGCGCCCACCAACAGCATCACGCCCCAGACGGTCGCCGCCAGCCCCGCGACACGCGCCATCCGCGCGCCGAGGCCGTGCGCCGGATCACGCTGGAACAGCCCGAGCGCCCCGGCCGCCATCAGAAGTAGCGCGGCGCCAGTCACCAGGGTCACGACCGGCGGCAGGATGCGGGATCCCAGCCACCAGGCGGTCGCCAGGAACAGGAAACCGAAGACGGCCTTGACGCGGTTCATCCAGGGGCCGGCTTTGGGCAGAAGGCGCGCGCCCATGGTGCCGAACATGATCAGCGGCACGCCCTTGCCGAGACCCAGGGCGAACAGGGCGCCGGCCCCCAGCGCGAGATCGCCGGTCTGGGCGATGTAGAGCAGGGCTCCCGCGAGCGGCGCGGTGACGCAGGGCCCCACGATCAAGGCGGATACGAATCCCATGCCCGCCGCGGAGGGCGCCGAGCGTCGGCCCGTGCCGCGGTCCACCGCCAGCCGCGACGTCCAGGCGGACGGCAGCTGGAGTTCGAACAGTCCGAACATGGACGCGGCCAGAACCACGAAGACCAGCGACAGCGCGCCGACCGCCCAGACGGATTGCAGCGCCATCTGCAGATTCTGCCCCGACCAGGCGGCCGCCATGCCCAGAAGCGCGAAGGCGGACGCCAGGCCCAGAACGTAGGACCCGGACAGGATGAAACCTCGCCGGGGGTCGCGCCCGTCCACGCCCCGTCCGATCACGCCGGCGAGGATGGGGTACATGGGGAAGACGCAGGGCGTGAACGCCAGCAGAATTCCGAAACCGAAAAAGGCCAGAAGCACCCAAGCGGCGCCGCCGTGCAGGGACAGGGATTCCACCATTCCGCCGCCCGACTGGAGTTGCACCTCGCCGGTTCCGGAGGCGACGGGACCCGGGGCGGCGACGCCGCCGGGGCTTTCGGCGAACGACGCTTCGGCGGCGGCGATCGCCAGGGCGCTGGCGCTCGCCGCGACCGGGTCCGAAGGGTCGCTGGTCGCCAGGGTTTGCGCGGGCGCCGCGCGGCCTTCCGGCAGAACCGGCAGGGCCACGGTCTCGGTGACGGGCGGGTAGCAGATCGAGTCCTCGACGCAGCCCTGATAGGTGATGTTGATCGTTTGGGAAGAGCCGGCGCCTTCGAGCGTCGCCTGGGTCAGGGTCGCCTGGCCGGCGTCGCGCCAGATTTCGACGACGCCGAAGCCGGGGTCGTCCTTTTGCTGGCCCGGAGCCAGGTCCAGGGCGAGCGCCGTCTTGCCGTCCGCCGCCGTGGCCACGGTATGGCCCCGGTAAAGATAGTGTCCGGGCGCGATGCGCCACGCGAAGGTCACATCGCCGGCCTCGGTGCGGGTGACCGAGAGGGCGAAGGCGTCCTGCGGAGACAGGGGCGCCTGGGCTGCGGCGGGCAGGCCGCCGGCCAGCGCCATGACCATCAGGGCGAGGGCCAGCCTGAGGCCGGAAATGAAGGCGAACCGCTTTTTCATGCGGCGTCGATCGTCATCGCAGCTTAAGTCAGCCTTAAGCCTGGAGGCCGATCCGATCGCCATGCGCATCCTTGCCGTAGAAGACGACCCTATTCTCGCCAACGGCCTTCAGGTCGGTCTGACCACCTATGGCTGGACCGTCGATGTCGCCCGCACCGTCCAGGACGCCCTGGCCGCTCTGGACTGTTCCAGCTTCGACGCCGTCGTGCTGGATCTCGGCCTGCCCGACGGCGACGGTCTGGAGGTGCTGCGCTTCGTCCGACGCCGCGAGATGGCGGTGGCGGTGCTGCTCCTGACCGCCCGGGACTCCGCACCCGATCGCGTCGAGGGCCTGGATGCGGGCGCCGACGACTACCTCGGCAAACCTTTCGATCTGGAGGAACTCGCGGCGCGGCTGAGAGCGGTCCGTCGCAGGGTCCTCGGGCGGGCGTCCGCGCCCTTGAAACACGGCGATCTCGTTCTCGATCCGAAGGCCCGTCTCGCCTGGCTGGGCGACCGGGACGTCCCCCTCTCGCGCCGCGAGTTCGCGATCCTGGAGGCCCTTATCGAGCGTCCGGGCCAGGTGTTGTCACGCGGACAACTGGAAGAGAGGCTCTATGGCTGGCAGGAAGATATCGGCAGCAATGCCGTGGAAGTGCACATCCACCATCTGCGCGCCAAATTCGGCGCCGATCTGATCCGAACGATGCGCGGCCTGGGATACGCCTTGCGATGAGCTCGATTCGCCTCAGACTGTTCGTCATCCTCGCCCTTGCCTCGACGGTCGTCTGGAGCCTGGCGGCGGGCTGGGTCTATGTCCGCACCCAGCACGAGGTCGAGCGCGTCCTCGACGCCCGCCTGATTGAGGCCTCGCGCATGGTGTCGTCCCTGCTGTCCAGCGGCGATGTCGCCCGCGTACCGTCGGACGCCGCGGCGCTGGCGTCCGCCACGAGCCGAACCTCCTACGCCCGCCAGCTGTCCTGCCAGATCTGGTCGCTTGACGGCGCGCTCATCGGTCGTTCGGACGGGGCTCCGGGTTCGCGTCTCACGACCGCTGCGACGGGGTTCTCCGAGACGGTGATCGACGGGGAGCGCTGGCGTGTCTATGCCGTCGAGAACCGCGAGGCCGGCGTCCGCGTCCTGGTCGGCGACAATCTCGGCATGCGCGACCATCTGGTTCAGAGCGTGATCGCAGGCCTGATCGCCCCGGCCGGGCTGGGGCTGCTGGCGATGGCGGGCCTGATCTGGATGTCGGTGGGTCGCGGCCTTGCCCCGATCCGGTCGGTCACCCGCGCCATCGCCGCGCGCGACGCCGATGACCTGACCCCGGTCATGACGCCCGAGGCCGCCGACGAACTCAAGCCGTTCACCGACGCCCTGAACGGCCTCATCGGGCGTCTGGACGCGGCGCGACAGCGCGAGTCGCAATTCATCTCCGCTGCGGCGCATGAACTGCGCACCCCCCTCGCCGGCCTGCGCGTCCAGGCCCAGATCGCCGCCGCCGCCAAGGACAAGACCGTGCGCGACGGCGCCTTGGCGCAGATGACCGAGTCCGTCGATCGCACCGCGCGACTGGTCAGCCAGTTGCTGGAAATGTCGCGCAGCGAGGCCCTCTCATCGACCCTGGAAGAGCGACGCTGGATCCCGCTGGCCGACCTCTGGCCGGATCTCATCAAGCGGGCGGGAGACCACCCCGGCATCGCGATCCATCCGCCCGGCCCCTTGAGCCTGCACGCGCAACCTCATCCGCTCTCCGTCATCCTCGGCAACCTGTTGTCCAACGCCGCCACCTATGCCGAATCCCGCGTCGAGGTCCGCCTGGAGACCGACGGACATTTGACCCGACTGATCGTCGAAGACGACGGCCCCGGCGTCGGCTTCTCCGATCTGACCAGCCTCGGCCATCGCTTCTTCCGGGCGGCCAACGCCCGTCCGGGCGGCAACGGCTTGGGGCTGTCAATCGCCCAGGCCTGCGCGCGCGCTCAAGGCTGGCGGATGGACTATGCGCGCTCGGCGCTTGGGGGGCTGCGGGTTGACCTGATCATGCCCGTAACCGACGTGCGCGCCGAGGTCTGAAACGGACCTTGCCCCCAGCACGTCGGCAACATCGACGTTCGTCGAACGCCCCGCCCCGACCCCAATCACGGTCCGCCCCGACCTGACGCCGGATTTGCTCTCGCCGCGGAGCGACCGGTGGTCGTAAAAATGGTGGGCCTAATCCAGCCTTAAGACTGCCTTAAGGTAGGAAGTGTGGCTCCTGCGGCAAAACGTCGGGAGAAAAACGCATGAGGCTCGGAATGATCGCGGTCGCGCTTGGACTGGTGGTCGCGGCCGCGCCGCGCCCGGCTCTGGCCCAGGATCGCGCCTTCACCCTGTTGCACACCAACGACATGCACGGGCGTCATACGCCTTTCCCGGTCGCGCCGGGCGACGCCACCGCCCAGACGGGCGATCCCGGCCGCGACCCGGCCCAGTTCGACCGGGCCGCCATGATCGGCGGCTTCGCCTACCTCGCCTCCGCGATCGAAACCGTGCGCCGGAAGGTCGGGCCCGACTCGGTGCTGCTTCTGGACGGCGGCGACACCTTCAGCGACGACCTGGTCGGGAACGCCACGCGAGGCGAGGCGATGATCCGGCTGATGAACGCGGTCGGCTATCGCTTCATGGCCCTGGGCAACCACGACTTCGACTACGGGCTGGACCGGACCAGGGAATTGCAGGCCTTGGCGGACTTTCCGATGCGGGGGGCCAACGCCCTGGCGGACGGCGAACCCATATTCGGACGGCCGTGGGAGCTGTTCGAGGTCGGCGGCGTGCGGATCGCCGTGCTGGCCCTCAGCTATCACAACACCGGGGAAACAGGGTCCAAGGCCAATACCCGCGGCGTGACCTTCACTAATGGCATCGACGCGGCGCGCGCGTGGATGCCGCAGATGCGCGAGGCCGCCGAAGTGGTGGTGGTCCTGTCGCATCAGGGCACCGCCGTGGATCGCGAGATGGCGCGACAGGTTCCGGACATCGATCTGATCGTGGCCGCTCATTCGCACGACCGGATCGATCCCCCCGAGCGCGAGAACGGGGTCTGGATCGCCCAGGCCGTGTCCGATGCGGCCGCTCTTGGCGAGCTGACCGTCACCGTGGACGCGGACGGCGAGGTGTCGGCGGTCGAGGGCAAGGTGACCGACCTCTGGAACGACCGGATCGACCCGGATCCCCGCATCGCCGCCCTGGTGTCCGATCTGGACGGACCCCATCGCGCCCGCCTCGATGAGGTCCTGGCCACGGCCTATGATCGGATCGGACGCCAGTACAAATCTGAAAGCCCCTTCGACGTTCTGGTCGGCGACCTGCTGCGCGAACGCACGGGCGCGGACATCGCCTTCATGCCCGGCGTAGGTTACGGCGTTTCCATCACCCCGGGACCGGTCACGCGCGAGCGCCTCGTCACCCTGCTGCCCCATCCGACCAGGATGGTGACGCTGCGTTTGACGGGCGCCCAGGTCCTGTCGATCCTCGAACAGAGCGCCACCAACCTCGGACCCGAGGTTGTCTTCGACCGCGTCGGAGGCCTGGTGCAGACCTCCGGTATCGGCTGGACCTTCGACCTCAACCGTCCAGCTGGACGGCGCGTCAGCGACGTCACGATCGATGGCCGCGCGATCGAAGCCGACCGGCTTTACCTCGCCGCCACCAATGTCGGCATGCTGGAAGGGCTGCATCGCTATGCCGCCTTCGCCCAGGGCCAGGACATCGAGGTGCACGACGTCAGCGTCACCCGGGTCGTCGAGGAGGGACTGGTTCGCCGCGGCGTCCTGACCGCCCCTGCCATGGGTAGGATTCGTCGTATTGGACCCGTCGCCCGATGATCGCACCGCTCCTCGCGGTCTTGGCGATATCCCATCCGGCCGCGGCGCAGTCGGCGCCGGTGATCGCTCCGGTGGCCCCCGCCACACCCTCGCGCTGGACCGTATCTGGCAGCCTGCGGGTTCGCGCGGAAACCCTGGCCGGCCAGTTCCGTCCGCGTTTCGCCGAACATGACGACGTCCTGTTCACCCGCGCGACCCTGGCCGTGGGCTACGACGCCGGTCGCGTTCGCTTCGGGACCGAATTGTACGATTCTCGGGCGTTCGGACAGGATCCCCTGTCCTCCGTGGGCACCAGCGAGGTCAACGGACTCGAACTGACGCAGGCCTTTGCCGATATCGATCTCGGCGACGACGGCTACAGCGTTCTCCGCCTGGGCCGAATGACGATGGACGTCGGGTCCAAGCGGCTGGTCTCGCGACAGAATTTCCGCAACACGACAAACAGCTATACGGGCGCGCGGCTTCAGACCCCGCTGGGGGGCGGGAACCTCACCGCGTTTTGGGTCATGCCCCAGTACCGCTTGCCCGACGACCGGGCCGGCGTGGAAGGCCATGCCGTCGAATGGGACCGCGAAAGCACCGACCTGCAGTTCTTTGGCGCGTCATGGGTGGGAGCGCTTGATGATCGGGCCACCACCCTGGAAATCTACGGCTATGGGCTGAACGAACAGGATGACCCGGCCCTGCAGACCCGGGACAGGCGGCTGTTGACGCCCGGCTTTCGCTTGCGTCGGGGGCCCCGGGCCGGTCGCGTGGATTTCGAGCTCGAGGCCGCGGGACAGGTCGGCACGGCACGGCGGACGGCCGCCGTGGCCGACACGCGCGATCTGGACGTCGGCGCCTGGTTCATGCACGCCGAAGTGGGCCGAACCTTCGATCGCGTCTGGAAGCCCCGGCTGGCGGTCCAGTATGACCACGCCAGCGGCGACGAAGGCGGAGACCATTACGCGCGGTTTGATCCACTGTTCGGCGCCCGTCGGTTCGAGTTCGGCCCCGCCGGGCTCTACGGGCCCGTCTCGCGCCAGAACCTGAGGTCGCCCGGCGCCCGGGTCGAGGTCAGGCCCTCCCGCCGGTTCGAGGCGATGGTGATGTACAGGGGGCTCTGGCTGGACAGCCCGACCGACGCCCTCGGCCTGACCTTGGTCGCCGACCCTTCGGGTCGCTCTGGGCGGTTCGCCGGGCAGCAGATCGAAGCGCGGGCGCGATATGCGCTGCGACCCGATGGCGTCTGGCTGGAAGTCGGAGCGGCCCGCCTGTTCAAGGGGCGGGTTCTGACCGACGCGCCCGGCGCGCCCGATACCGGCGATACCGTCTATGGATATGCAGATGTCACCGTCGCATTCTGATCCGGGAGAACGCGCGTGTCGGTGACGATCGGCCTTTTGCTGGCTCTCAGCTTCCTCGTGTCCCTGCTGGCGCTGGCCTTCCTGATCTGGGCGGTGACCAACCGTCAGATGGAACTGCACCAGGGTCAGGCCTATACGGTGTTCGTCCCCGGCGAGGCCGGACAGGCCGACGACGCCACCATGGCCGGCGACGACCCACAGGCCCTCGGCCCGCACCACTATGACACCGCGCGGGCGGGGATCGACGCGGTCTCGCGACGGCCCGTTCTGGTCCTGCTGGCGAGCGGCATCTTCTGGCTTGTGCTGGGGTCCGTGTTCGGGGTCATGGCCTCGCTCAAACTGCACTGGCCGGACTGGCTTTCGGCCTATGGTCCCCTGACCTTCGGGCGGGTCCGGACCCTGCATCTGAACATGGTGGCCTACGGCTGGCTGTCGCTGACCGGCATCGGGGTGGCGATATGGATCGCGCCGCGCATCTTCCACACCGCGCTGCGTCATCCGCGCCTTCCGATCCTGGGCGCCGCGCTCTGGAACATCGCCCTGGCCGCCGGGGCCGCGGCCATCGCTTCCGGCTGGACCGACGGCGAGGAATGGCTGGAGATTCCCTGGCAGATCGACATCCTGCTGGCCGCCGCCGGGGCCTGTTTCGTCCTGCCCCTGCTGCGAACAGCGCTGAATCGCAACGTCGGCCACATCTATGTGACCGGCTGGTACTATCTTGGCGCCCTGTGCTGGTTTCCGATCCTGTTCTTCATCGCCAACCTGCCCGGCCTGCATTCGGGCGTGCAGGAAGCCACCGTGAACTGGTGGTTCGCCCACAATGTCCTGGGTCTGTGGCTCACCCCCCTCGGGGTCGGCGCAGCCTATTATTTCATTCCCAAGATCATCGGCAAGCCGATCTATTCCTACAGCCTGTCGCTGCTCGGCTTCTGGGCCCTGGCCCTCTTCTACAGCCAGGTCGGCATCCACCATCTGATCGGCGGCCCGGTCCCCACCTGGGTCGTCACCCTGTCCATCGTCCACAGCGTGATGATGTTCGTCCCGGTGATCGCCGTGGCCGTCAATCAGCACGTCACAGTCGCGCGCAACCTCTGGGTCTTCAAGGCTTCCATCCCCCTCAGATTCATCTCCCTGGGCGCGCTCATGTACACGGCGGCCTCCTTCCAGGGGTCGATCGAGGCGCTGCGCAGCGTGAACACCGTGACCCACTTCACACAATACACGGTCGGCCACGCCCATCTCGGCGCCTATGGCTTCGTGTCCTTCGTTCTGTTCGGCGCGGTCTACCACACCCTGCCGCGGCTGACCGGTCGCGCCTGGCCCTGGCCCAGGATGATCGCGGCCCATTTCTGGCTCGTGGTCGCCGGCTTCGCCATCTATTTCGTCTCCCTCACCGTAGGGGGCGTCCTGCAGGGCCTGGCGATGCTGGATGCGACCCGTCCGTTCGCCGACAGCGTGACGGTGCTCAAACCCTATCTCGAGGCCCGTTCCTTGGGGGGAACCCTGATGACCCTGGGTCATTTGCTCTTCGCCGCCCATTTCCTGGCGGTGATCGTGCACGGTCGGGCGCCATCGTCAGCCTCGGACGTCTCTGATTCCCCGCCCGACACCGTTCCGGCGACCGCCGTATGAACCGCGTCATCCCCCTTGGCGTCCTCGCCCTCGCGATACTGGCCTTCGCCACCTTGCTACTGGTGATCCTGCCGGGGATCCAAATCCGGACCGAGCCCCCGACGCCGGGTCTCGAGGCTTATACGGCGGCGGAACTGCGAGGTCGCGACATCTATGTCTCGCAAGGCTGCGTCTACTGTCACAGCCAGCAGCCCCGGTCGCTTGACCAGGCCCCCGACGCCGAACGAGGTTGGGGACGCGCCTCGGTGGCCTCGGACTATTTCTACGATCAGCCCCACCAGCTAGGCACCATGCGAACGGGGCCGGATCTCCAGAACGTCGGCGCGCGGCTTCCCAGCCGGGACTGGCACCTGACCCACCTCTACCAGCCCCGGGCCGTGTTCGACTGGAGCATAATGCCCGCCTATCCCTATCTTTTCGAGATCAAGGACGAGGCGGGCAAGGGTGATGTCGTCGTGGCCATGCCTCAAGGCTATGCGCCCGCGGGCAAGGTGGTGGTGGCCCGGTCCCAGGCCCTGGATCTCGTCGCCTATCTCAAGAGTCTGGATCGGACGTTCCCGGCGCCGCGCGCCGGGCTGAGAGACGATGGCTACAGCGAGAGGGGCGAGCCGCGATGATCCGCTTTCCCTGGACGCGGCGAACCCCCGAAGCGATCGAGCGGCGCGAGACGGACGAGGCCTATGAACCCTATGAAGAGTTTCGGCGCATCCCGCTCCCGGTGCTCTGGATCGCCATCGCCCTCGCTCTCTGGGGCGGATTCACCCTGTGGGACAACAGCCAGGCCGTCGCCACAGGCCGGACCAAACGCGCCGCCCAGATGGCCGAGATGCCCCGTCACGCGGTCAATTCCGGGGCGCAGATCTTCGAGGCCCGCTGCTCATCCTGCCATCAGCCCAACGCCATGGGCGTGCGCAGCGCGGTGCCGCCCCTGAAAGGCTCCGCCTTCGTCTCGGCCGATCCCCAGGTCGTGGTGCAGATCCTGCTCCACGGGATCGACGGCCCCATCGCCGTCAGCGGCCGAACCTTCAACGGCCATATGCCGAACTTCTCCAGCGTTCTGTCTGACGAGGAACTGGCCCGCGTCGCCTCGCATGTGCGCCAGACCTGGGGCGGCTCTGACGCTCCGGTCACCCCTGCCTTCGTCGCGACCCAGCGTCGCCGCTTTCCGAACCGGGGGGCATGGCGCGGCGGCGCAGAGATAACGTCCGTCCTAGCGCCGGCCCTGGCGCCGCAACCCGTCTTCGTCGCGCCACCCCCGGCGGCGATCGACGCCGGAGTGATCCGTCTGATCAACGAGGGGCGAGGCGACGCCTGGTCCTGTGCCTCCTGCCACGGCGTCCAGGGCCAGGGCAGCGAGACCGTGCCCCGTCTCGCCGGCCTGCCCTCGGCCTATATCGTCAAACAGCTGAACGACTATATCGCCGGCGCCCGCGAGAACGAGTCGATGGCCATCGTGGCCTCCGCCCTGTCACCGGACGAGCGGCGCGCGCTGGGGGATTATTATGCCCGGCTGCGGGCCCCTTCCACGGCCCGGCCGTCCCTCGGCGGCGACATCGCGCGGGGCGAACGCCTCGCGCTCTACGGCGACTGGTCCAAGAATGTGCCGGCCTGCTTCTCGTGCCACGGCCCCTCGGGCTTCGGAGTCGCGCCGCAGTTTCCCTCTCTGGCGGCTCAGCATCCCGCCTACACCGCCTCCCAGCTCTCCGCCTGGGTCGGGGGACAGCGCGACAATTCCCCGGTCGATCTGATGAACGAAGTCTCACGCAATCTGTCCGACGCCGATCGCCGCGCCGTGGCGGATTATCTGGCCACCTTGCCGCCCAATCCCGCTTCACCTCCTGACGACAGGCGCTAGACCATGTCCGATGACCCCAACTCCCCGCCACCCGCCACCGGCCCCGACAAGCCGCACAAGGGCAGTCTGGCCCGCGATGCGATTTTCGCCTTGGCCGGGGGGCTAGCCATCTTCGTGATCGGCACCCTCGTCATCGACGCCGGCTGGATACGGGATCGCAAAGGCAGCGACGGGGATGATGAAACCGGCTTCCAGCAAGCTGCCTATTTCCAGCCGCCGATGTCCTCGGCCATCCCGGACGGTCCCTCCGGCGACGCCATTCGGCGCGGCGAGGCGATCTTCATGAACACTCCGGCCAATGCCTCGGACTTCGTGGGCAACACCCTGTCGTGCGCGGCCTGCCATCTGGACGGCGGGCGACGGCCGGACTCAGCGCCGATGTGGGCCGCCTGGGTCGCCTATCCGAAATATCGTTCCAAAAACAAGCAAATCAACACCATGGAGGACCGGATCAAGGGCTGTTTCACCTATTCGATGAACGCCCAGGCCTCGCCCCACGGCGGGCCGCCGCCCGCCGGCGACGATGTGTATAAGGACCTTCAGACCTATATGCATTTCCTCGCCACCGGAGCTCCGACGGGTGTCGATATGCCGGGCTCCGGCTATCCGGACTTGGAGAAGACCCCCCTCGGCTATGATCCCGCGCGCGGGGCACAGGTCTTCGCCGCCAACTGCGCGGTCTGCCATTCCGCTGATGGTCAAGGCCGGACCGACGCCAACGGCCGCTCGGTCTTTCCGCCCCTTTGGGGCCCCCGATCCTATAACTGGGGCGCCGGAATGGCGCGCGTGAACACCGCGGCGGGCTTCATCAAGGCCAATATGCCACTTGGCCAGACCAACCGCCTTAGCGATCAGCAGGCTTGGGACGTGGCGGCCTATATCAACAGCCAGGAACGGCCCAAAGATCCCCGTCAGACCGGCTCCGTCGCCGAAACCGCGGCCCGCAACCATGCCGGCGAGGAGACCTTCTACGGTCGAACCTATCAGGGCCGCCTGCTGGGGGTCGGCGCGCAGCCCGTCCGCGCCAGGGCCGAGCCCTTTAACCCGGCGACCGGGCGCTAGAGCCGGTGCCCGCCACCGCCGTCACCCGGCAGTTGTTCGCCGTGGACGGGCTGTGGTGCGGCGGGTGCGCGCGAGGCCTGGAAAGCCGCTTGCGCGCGATCAACGGCGTGGTCAGCGCCGGCGTCCACTATGTCACCGCCTCGGCCCTCGTGCAGTGGGACCCGGACCGGTGCGACGCCGAAGCCGTCCATGACTGTGTGCGCCAGGCGGGCTATCGCCTGCTCGACCGCAGCGACCCCCTGACCATTCGCCAGCGACTGGACCGGGAGGTCCGATCACTCACGCTGCGCCTTGTCGTGGCCGTCGCTTTCGGCATGTGGTCCATGGCGTGCGCGGCGGTGCTCTATCTGGACCCGGGATTGTCCTCTTCCGTGGCGTGGTGGATCGCCTTGGCCAGCGGCGTCCTGGCCGCGCCCGTGATCGGTTTCAGCGGCGCCGGCATCGGGCGGATGGCGGTGCGGTCGATCCGTCTTCGCGCGCCCGGTCTGGACCTTTTGATCGGACTGGGCGTGGTCGGGTCGGTCGCGACCTCGGCGGTCCATCTCGCGAGAGGGGGCGCGCAGGTCTATTTCGACACCGCGACGATGCTGGTCACCTTGCTGGTGCTGGCCCGGTTGATCGAGACGCGCGTCCGCCGAAACGCGACAGACGCCACGCTCGCCCTGGGCCGGCCGTTCGACGACACGGCCGAGCGGCGCGATGACGGCGGAGGCTGGGAGCTGGTGGCCGGCGACCGGCTCGAGATCGGCGATGTCGTCCAGGTCCGCGCGGGCGGCGTGTCGACGGTCGATGGCGTCGTCGTGAGCGGGCAAAGCGCCGTGGATACCGCCATCTTGACGGGGGAAAGCGGCCCGAGCGCTCTCGGGGTCGGCGACCGCATCGTCGCCGGCGCGGTCAATCTCGTCCGCCCCCTTGAGGTGCGTGTCGATCGTCTCTCCGGCGACCGCGACGTCGACCGAATGGGCGGGCGGATCGCGCTGGAGCTGGCGGCGCGGGGAGAACCGATCGACAGCGTGAGCCGCGCGGCCGGCGCTCTGACGACCGCCATTCCCATCGTTTCGCTGCTCGTGGTTCTGGTCTCCACGATCATGACCCGTTCGATCGAGACCGGCCTGGTCCGGGGCCTGGTCGTCATGCTGGCGGCGTGCCCCTGCGCCCTGGCTCTCGCGGCGCCCCTGGTCCACCTGCGCAGCGGCGTGATCGCCGCCGGTGGGGGGTTTCGTCTGGCTGACGCCGGCGTCATCGAACGTCTGACCGGACCGCGCACGGCCATTTTCGACAAAACCGGCACGTTGACGGCTGGTCAGCCCCGGGTCCTGTCTGTCGAGGTCCGGGCCGGCTGGACCGAGGCGGAGGTCGTGGCGCTCGCGGCCCGGGCCGAGACGGGCCTCGACCATCCTCTGGCGCGGGCCATAACAGCGCGTAACGGCGGGCCCCTCGGGGCTGGAGGATCGCGTGGATCCCGCGACGCCCAGGCGCTCGACCCCGCCGGCCGCCGGATCCGGGTCGGCGGCGCACAAGGCGGCGCCGCGGAGGGCCTCACCCGGCTGCGGGTATGGTTGGACGATACCCCGGTGGGGGACCTGCTGATCGGGGACGCGATCGATCCCGAGGCCGGCGAAACCATCCTGGAACTGCGGCGACGCGGCATCGACGTCCTGCTGGCCACGGGCGACGCCGAAGGTCCGGCCCATGCCGTCGCCCGCGCGGTCGGCCTGGAACCGTCCAGTGTTTTCGCCGGCTGCACCCCCCTGTCCAAGGCCGAACTCGTCCGCCGCTCACGGGGCCCGGTGCTGTTCGTCGGCGACGGCGTGAACGACGGGCCGGCGCTGGCCGCTGCGGACTGCGGGATATCGGTCTCGCGGGCGCACACCGCGGCGTCGGCGACGGCCGCCGTCGTCATCACCCGCGGCGGGCTGGGCCGCGTGAGCGACGCCTTGAACCTCGCCGTCGCGGCAAGGCGACGGTTGCGACAAAACATCGTGCTCGCTCTTGCCTACAACGTCTTCGCGTTGCCGGCCGCGGCTCTGGGTCTGCTCAGTCCCGCCTGGGCCGCCGTCGCCATGATCGCCAGTTCCCTGGCGGTCACGGCCAATGCGTTGCGCCTCAAGATCGCCGACTAGGGGGGTGCGTCGCATGGAATTGTCGAGCCATCCGATGCGACAGCGCATCGTCTCGGAGATGCATCTCCGCCGGATGCCGCCCCTGACGCCGCCGTGCCGGATTCTGCAGGTGTTGCGTCTTGTCGAAGGCAAGGACCGGCAACTTGAATATGCGTCGGTCCTCGCCCTGGCCGCGCGGTCGGGCGATCAGGATCAGGTGTTCCCCCGCCATGGACGCGGCAGGATCGCCGGCGGACAGGTCTGGCTCTGGGAACGGCACAGCGAGGCCTCGACCTATACGATCATCTCCGAGGCGGCGGGCGAGCCCTTCTCCCTGACGCCTCATCCGTCCGTATTGCTGGACTGGCTTGAAGCTGCCCCGGGCCTGGTGATCCGCGCGGTCCAGATCGTGGTCGAGGCCGATGAGGCCTTTGCCGCTCGGGCCATCGCATGCCTCGATCCAGAGGACCTCATCAGCTGTCGAAAGGACGAGGCGCGCCTGTGGTCCGATTTCAAGGTCCATGATGACGGCTGGGGGCGTCTGGTGCTGGCCGCGGGCGGCATGCATCCGGCCGATCTGGGACGGCTGGCGCAGCGGGTCCAGGAGCTCGGCAACTACCGGAACCTGGCGCTGCTGGCCTTGCCGATGGTTCAGGAGCGAGCCGCCGACCTCGACCGACTGGAGGCCGCGCTGGTCGCCGTCTCGGACCGACTGACCCAGGACCGGAACGATCAGACGCTGCTCGACGAGATCAGCCGGCTGTCAGCCGAGGTCGCCAGCCTGACGGCGACCACCGCCTTCCGACTGGGCGCCATGGCGGCCTATTCCGGCATCGTGGCTGACCGGTTGCGAGATCTGGACTGCGTCCGCATCGAGGGCTTCCAGCGCCTGGACGACTTCATCGACCGCCGCCTGACCCCCGCGACCCGGACATGCCAGGCGTTCTCGGGACGCCTGGACGCCCTGGCCACGCGGCTGGAACGCGCGACGGCCCTGCTCAGGACGCGGATCGAGATGCGTGTCCAGGCCCAGAACACCGCCTTGCTGCATTCGGTCGAGCGGACCAGCGCGCGCCAATTGAAGCTCCAGCATCTGGTCGAGGGTCTGTCGGTCGTGGCCGTCAGCTATTATGCGCTGGGCCTCCTGGGGTATGGGCTCAAGCCGTTGGCGCATAGCTACGGCGTCTCGCCGGAAGCGCTGGCGGCGCTCGCGGCGCCAGTGACCGTCCTGTTGGTCTGGTACTATCTGCGACGTCGGGTCCGGCGGCTTGAGGGCGATGAAGCTCGCGGCCACCCGCCGTCCTGATCCCGTCGGAGAAGGCCCCGGGAAACCTCAGCGTCAGGCGGGTCCCCTACCGGTCTTCGGTTCGGCGCTTAGCCCGGAACCCAGGGCAATGAAGCGTCCTTCCCTCAAGCATCCCCCGCATCGGATCGGTCGTCACGGCGCGCCGCCTCTTAAGATCGACTTAAGCTGAGCCGCGTCTTCGGCTTCCCGAACGACTTGAGGGACCATGATGAGCGTTGCAGCGTCGCATACGACGGCCTTGGGTCGGACAGCGTCATGATGGGGATCGTCCGGATCGCGTTGACGCGTCCGCTCACCTTCATCGTCATGGCCATCCTCATCGCGCTGGGCGGAGCCATGGCGGCCGTTCGCACGCCCATCGACATCTTCCCCGACATCCGGGTGCCGGTCATCGCCGTGGCCTGGACCTATGCGGGCCTGCCACCGCAGGAAATGGCCGGGCGGATCATCACGCCGTTCGAGCGGGCCCTGTCGGCCACGGTCAGCGATGTCGAACATATCGAGAGCCAGTCGATGCCCGGCGTGGGGATCGTGAAGATCTATTTTCAGCCCGGCGTCGATATCCGCACAGCGACCGCGCAGTTGACTTCCATTTCCCAGACCATGCTTCGCCAGCTGCCCCCTGGCACAAGCCCGCCCTTCATCGTCAACTATGACGCCTCGACCGTCCCGATCGTGCAGCTGGCCCTTTCGGGGGAAGGGCTCACTGAACAGCAGCTCTACGATCTCGGTCTCAATCAGGTTCGACCGCAGCTGATCACCGTCCCCGGCGCGGCCGTCCCCTTCCCCGCCGGCGGACGACAACGGCAGGTGCAGATCGACCTCGACCCCCAGGCGTTGCGCGCGCGCGGCCTGTCGGCCCAGGACGTCTCGCTGGCCATCGCGGCCCAGAATCAGATCAATCCGGCGGGCTTCGCCAAGATCGGCGAGTTCCAGTACAACATAAAGCTCAACAACGCCCCGGGATCGATCGAGGCGCTGAACGATCTGCCGGTGAAGGTGGTCGACGGGGCCACCATCTATATCCGCGACGTCGCCAATGTCCGCGACGGAAGCGCGCCCCAGACCAACGTCGTTCACGTCAACGGTCAGCGCTCGGCGCTGATGACGGTCCTGCGGGGCGGGTCCGCGTCGACCCTGTCGATCGTCGAGGGCATCAAGGCGAAAATCCCTGAAATCGCGGCGGGGCTCCCCGACGCCCTCACCATTCAAACCATTGGCGATCAGTCCGTCTTCGTCCGAGGGGCGCTCGAAGCCGTGGTCGTAGAAGGCGTGATCGCCGCGGCGCTCACCTCGCTCATGATCCTTCTTTTCCTCGGATCCTGGCGATCGACGGTGATCATCGCCCTCTCCATACCCCTGGCCGTCCTGGCCGCGATCGCCGCCCTCTCGGCCAGCGGACAGACACTGAACGTCATGACCCTGGGGGGACTGGCCCTGGCCATCGGCATCCTCGTCGACGACGCCACGGTGACCATCGAAAACATCAACTGGCATCTTGAGCAGGGCAAGGGCGTGCGCGACGCCATCATGGACGGCGCGGCCCAGATCGTGACGCCCGCCTTCGTCTCCCTCCTGTGCATCTGCATCGTCTTCGTCCCGATGCTCCTGTTGCCAGGGGTCGCCGGCTACCTCTTCGTGCCGATGGCGCTGGCGGTGGTGTTCGCCCTGATCGCCTCCTTCGTGCTGTCGCGAACCCTGGTCCCGACCCTGGCCAAGTATCTGCTTCGGCCGCATGTGCCCGGCCTGGATCTCCATGCCGCCGGCAGACCGGGCTCCCGCAACCCCCTGGTGCGCTTCCAGCGCGCGTTCGAAGCGCGATTCGAGCGGACGCGGATCGCCTATGGTCGGCTGCTGGGCCGGGCCCTCGGGGGCCGGCGCGTGTTCATCCCCGTGTTTCTGGCCGTGGTGCTGGCGTCGTTCGCCCTGACGCCCTGGCTTGGCCGCGACTTCTTCCCCAGCGTCGATTCCGGGCAGATCTCGCTTCACGTCCGCGCCCCCGCCGGCACCCGGATCGAAGAGACGGCGGTCGTCATGGACCGCGTCCAGCAGCGCGTCCGCCAGTTGATCCCCGACAGCGAGTTGCGCTCCATCGTCGACAATATCGGCCTGTCCAGCGCGCCGCTGAACACGGTCTACAACAACAGCGGCACGGTCGGTTCGAGCGAAGGCGACATTCTGATCGCCCTGGAAGAAGGGCATCGCCCGACCGAACGCCATGTGGAGCGGCTCCGGGAGGAACTCCCCAAGAGCTTTCCGGGACTGAGCTTCGCCTTCCTGCCGGCCGACATCACGTCCCAGATTCTGAACTTCGGCTCTCCGGCGCCGATCGACATCCAGATCAGCGGACGCGATCTCGCGGCCAACGCGGCCTATGCGGAAACGCTGCTCCGCCGCCTGCGCGCCGTTCCCGGACTCGCTGACGCGCGCATCCAGCAGTCCGCCCGTTATCCGCAGCTGAACATCGATGTCGACCGCGCCCGCATCGCGCAATACGGCCTGACCGAACGCGACGTCACCGTCAGTGTCGGCAATGCCCTCGCCGGCACCTCGCAGACGGCCCCCGTGTTTTTCCTCAACCCGGAAAACGGAGTCTCCTACCCCGTCGTGGCCCAGGTGCCGGAGCATCGGGTCGGCTCCATCGAGGACCTGCAATCGCTTCCGGTGACCGGCGCGGGCGGTTCGGCCGCGCAAACTCTGGGCGGGTTGAGCGACTTGCGCCGAACCGGCGTCGCCTCGGTGATCAGCCATTACGACATCCAGCCGACGATCAATATCTTCGCCACCGCCCATGGCCGCGACCTCGGCGCCGTGGCCGGTGACGTGAAGGCCGTGATCAAGGATCTCGAGCAGGGCCCGCCGAAGGGCGCCAAGGTCACGGTCCGCGGCCAGTACGCCACGATGAACGCGGCGTTCGCGGGCCTGACGCTGGGGATGATCGGCGCGGTGCTGCTGATCTATCTGGTGCTGGTGGTCAATTTCCAGAGCTGGGCCGATCCGCTGGTCATCATCTCGGCCCTGCCCGGCGCCCTGGCCGGAATCGTCTGGATCCTGTTCGTCACCGGCACGACGCTCTCGGTGCCCGCCCTGACCGGCGCGATCATGTGCCTGGGCGTCTCGACGGCCAATTCGATCCTGATCGTCAGCTTCGCCCGCGAGCGGCTCGCCGTCCTCGGGGACGCCACCCAGGCCGCTCTGGAAGCCGGGCTCGTCCGTTTCAGGCCCGTTCTCATGACCGCCCTGGCCATGATCATCGGCATGACGCCCATGGCGCTCGGGATCGGCGAGGGCGGAGAACAAAACGCGCCGCTCGGACGCGCCGTCATCGGCGGGCTGATCGTGGCGACCGCCGCTACGCTGTTCTTGGTGCCAGCCATCTTCAGCTTTGTTCACCGCCGCGCCGGTCAGCGCTCCGCAGCAGGAAAACTCGATGTCGCCCATGTTCAGTAAGGTTCGCGCGGTCGGGCTGAATCCCGCCCTCGCGGCCGGCGCCCTTGGCGCGGTCGCGATCATCGCCTGGGGCGCGTGGGCGCGCGATGCGAACGACGACGCGCTCGCCGAAGTCTCCCGCGAGGCGGCGATCCCGACCGTCAGCCTGATCCAGGCGACCGCCGCGGACACGGAAGGCAAGCTGGTCCTGGCCGCGGAGATCCAGGCGTGGAACACCGCTGACATCCACGCGCGCACCAACGGCTATGTCGAACGCTGGCTGGTCGATATCGGCGACCCGGTGCGCGGTGGGCAGATCCTAGCCGTGCTGGACGCGCCGGAACTCGACCTTCAACTCGCCCAGGCGCGCGCCCAGCATCAGATGGCCCTGGCCGATCTGTCCCTCGCGCGGGCCACCGCGGACCGCTGGAGCGCGTTGCTGGAGCGGGATGCCGTATCGCGCCAGGCCGCGGACGAGAAGACCGGCGCCCTGGCCGCCAGCGCGGCGGTCGCGGACGCCGCCCAGGCCAACGTCCAGCGGCTGGCCGCGCTCCGGGGCTTCACACGGCTTGCCGCGCCGTTCGATGGGATCGTGACCAGCCGCTCGGCGGAAGTCGGGGCCCTGGTGACGGCGGGCGTGGCTGCAGCGCCGCTGTTCACGATCGCCGACACGCGTCGAATGCGCGTCCAGGTCCGCGTGCCGCAATCGGCGTCCGCCGATATCCGGCCCGGCATGCGCGCCGAGCTGCGGCTGCCCGAGGCGCCCGGCGAGACCTTTCCGGCGGTGGTGACCCGGAGCGCCCAGGCCGTGGATGGGCGCTCCGGCACGATGCTGGTGGAACTCCAGGCGGACAACCCGCTGCGGCGGCTGAAACCCGGAAGCTACGCTGAAGTCACCTTCCCCGTTACCGGCGGCGGCGGCGTCATCATCCCGGCGAGCGCCTTGATCCTCGGCCGCAACGGGCCTTCCGTCGCTTCGGTCGATTCCAAAGGCAGGGTGTCCCTCACCCCGGTGCGCCTGGGTCGCGACCAGGGTCGCACCGTCGAGATCCTCGACGGCGTGCGACCGGGAGCGCGCCTTATCAATGCGCCACCCGACGCCCTGGCCGACGGCGATCGGGTGAGTGTCCGACAACAACCACCTCGGGGCCGCGCCAATGCTCAGGACTAGGCTGGCCTGGCCTCTCGCGTTCGCCGCGCTTTCGGGATGCGCCCTCGCCCCGCCGCTTGAACTTCCGGTCACCCCGACCCCTTCCGTCTACAAGGCCTTGGCGACGGGGCCGGAGGGGCAAGGCGCCGGCGCGGCCTGGGCCTCGGCGACGCCCGGCGACGCTGTCCCTCAAGGTGGCTGGTGGAGCCTGTTTCAGGACCCCGTGCTCGACGCGCTCATTCTCAAGCTGGATCGCGCGAGCCCGACACTCGCGGCGGCGCTCGCCCGATATGATCAGGCCCGCGCGACCGCAGGTCTCGACTCCGCCGGTCTTCATCCCCGACTGACCGTCAGCGGCAGGGTCGAACGCCAACAGCAGTCGCGGACCCGCGCGGGCGGCCAGACGCCGACAGACGCCTATGATCAATCCTTCCTCGGCGCGGCGTTCGGCTATGAGCTCGACCTCTGGGGCCGGGTCCGCGACGCCGTGGAGGCCAGCCGCGCCGAGGCGGACGCCAGCGGGGCGGATCTGGTCAATGTCCGGCTGAGCCTGCAGGCCACCCTGGCCGACGCCTATTTCCGACTTCGTGGGCTGGACTCGGAATTAGCGCTCCTGGACCAGACCGTGACGGCCTACAGCCACGCCCATGCGCTCACCGCGACCCGTCACGAGGTCGGGGTCGCGTCGGGGGTGGATGTGGGCCGGGCCGAAGCGCAACTCGCCGGCGCGCGAGCGCGCCGCGTCGACGTCCACCGCCGTCGCGTCCAGGTCGAGAACCAGATCGCGGCGCTCACAGGAGACGCCGCTTCGGAGTTCACCGTCCCCCCGTCCAGCAGCCGGCCTTTGCCGCCCCATATTCCAGGGGGCGTTCCTTCGGAGCTATTGCGACGGCGGCCCGACATCGCCGCCGCCGAGCGTCGCATGGCGGCGGCCAATGCCCGGATCGGCGTCGCGCGGGCCGCCTATTTCCCGGTCCTCAACATCGGTCTGGGAGGAGGATATCAGGCGGCCCAGGGCGCGCTGCTCGCGGCGCCCGCCAGTTTCTGGAGCCTGGGTCCCCTTTCGGCGACGATCCCGCTGTGGGACGGCGGCGCGCGAAAGGCGGAGGTCGCGGCGAGCCGGGCCCGTCACGCGGAGCTGTCGGCCGCCTATCGAGGAACCGTCCTTGAGGCGTTTCGCGAGGTGGAGGACGCCTTGGCGGCGGCCCGGGATCTGGCGGAGCAAGCCACGCAGCAACGTCGGGCCGCGGACGCCGCGAAACGGACGGAGGCGCTGGCCCTCATCCTCTATGAGGAAGGCGCGAGCGACTTTCTCGAGGTCGTGACGGCGCAAACGACGGCGCTCGAGAGCGAGCGTGCGGCCCTCTCGGTCGTGACGTCGCGGATGCAGGCCGCCGTCGTCCTTGTCCGGGCCTTGGGTGGTGGATATTCCGGTCCACAGACCGGTTTCTCGGCCCCCGTGGCGATGGAGACGCCCTGATCGGGCCCGCAAGGCGCTGACGGGTGGGTCTGATGATCCGATGGCGTCGGATATCGGAAGGATCGGCGTCCGGAATTATGAAAGCAACTGGCCGGAGATCTGGACACCTGTGGCGGCCTATGCGTTTGGGGCGTGCTCGAACTCGCCGGGAGCTGAAGGAGCCGGTATAACGCCAGACGGCCGCAGGCAGAGTCAGGGCAGGCCATCGGGGAGGATCACGGCCATGTCGTTCGCTCAATCGGGTCTCGCGTCGGTCATCGCCAGCAGCCTGACCGCCTGTTCGGTATCATCGTTCCGGCCCGACCTTGGGCGATTGGGGTTTTGGGAAGGGGAACGGTCATGGAGCTCGCCCGTGATGATCCTTGGCCTGACGCCCCTGTCGGCCGGAGTGTTCGCGCCTGACCCGTCCGCCGCGGGGCGGACCGGTCAGCGGCCGCCATTCGGCGCGTCACCGGGTCTGACCGCGCCCCTCGGCCTCTTCACAGGAAGACCAACATGTCGGATACGGCCCCGGGCCTGACCCGCTCCGCTCACGCCCCCGAGCCTGGTGAGGACTGGGCGGGCGAAATGGGCGCGCGCTGGCTCACCCATCTCGACACATTCGAGGGGATGATCGCCCCGATCGGCGAGGCCCTACTCGCCCGAGCCGCCCTCGCGCCCGGCGAACGGGTCGTCGACATCGGATGCGGAGGCGGCGCCACGACACTCGCGGCCGCCCGCGCGGTCGCGCCGGACGGAATCGCTCTGGGGCTGGACATCTCGCCGGTTCTGCTACGTCGGGCCCGCGAGCGGGCGGCAGGAGCCAGCGAGATCGATGTAGACTTCGTATGTGCCGATGCCGCGGCGGTCCAGCTGGACGCGGCCCCCTTCGACCGGATGATCTCGCGTTTTGGCAGCATGTTCTTCCCGGAGCCCTATCCGGCCTTCGCCAATCTACGCGGCATGATCCGGCCCGGTGGCCGGCTGGATCTGGCCGTCTGGGCCGCGCCCCGCGATAATCTCTGGATGGCCGCCATGGTCGCGATCATGCGCCGCTATATCGATCTGCCACGCCCGGAACCGCGGACCCCCGGCCCCTTCGCCTTCGAGGACACCGAATATCTGGGCGACGTCCTCGCGACGAATGGGTTCTCAGGGATCGAATTCGAGACCTGGAGTGGCGATCTGCCGTTTGGCGGCCCAGGCGCCACGCCGGATCAGGCCGTCGCCTTCGCCCTTGACGGCATGGCATTCCGGGACCGGATAGCAACGATCGGACCAGACTCGGTCACGCGGCTTTCTCGCGACCTCATGGACCTATACGATGATCGCCAGACCCCGAACGGAGTCATGATGCCGGCCAAGGTCTGGCTCGTCAGCGCCCGGACGTGAACGCGCGTCACGATTGGCAGCCGCGCGGACGGGCGACGGGCCCGCGGGGCCCGCAATGGCTGGACCAGGCCAAGACAGACGGCGACCTGATCTTCTTCGGCTCGGAGATGATGATGATGATGATGATGACGGATCTCGTCACCGCCTTGGACGGTCGCATCCGCGCCGAGACCTGGTCGACGCGTCGAGGTTGCGGAGCCTTGTCGGATCTATCGCGACGCGGGCGCGGTCGTGACCGCAGGCGGCCACCAGGATCCGGACGCCCAGCCCTTCCTTGACTTCCTGAAGTCCGAAGACGGCGCAGCCATCTTTGCGCGCTGGGGCTGACGGACCCGCCGACCTTAAGGCTGCCATAAGGTTGGCGACGCGGTGTCGGTCGCATGGCCGCACAGCGCTCCCCCCTCCTGAACCGCAGAATCCTGCTGGCCTCGCTGCTGGCACCCGCCCCGTCATGGGCCAAGACCGGGATGCCGGCCGGCTCATCAGTCCAAGGACTGGCGACAGATTTCTACGCCGCACGCGGCGGCCGCCGCTCCGCCTGGTCCGGCCCGGCGCGCCAGGAGGCGATCCGGGCTCTGGCCCTGGCCGACCGGCACGGCCTCCCGGCGCCGGACGGTCTGGCTCTGGACGAAGCCGAACTCACCCGGGCCATCCTCACCCTGGCCGACGCGCTGGCGCACGGGCGGGTCGATCCGACGACGGTCGAGACCTTGTGGGAAATGGATCGAAACCACATCGATACGCCGCCGCTTCTGGCGAAGGCCGTCGAAGACGGGACGCTGATTGAGACCATGGCCGGCCTCGCGCCCCAGGATCGGGGCTATCAGGGCCTGTGCGACGGCTTCCTCCGCTACCGAGGCATCGCCGATCGCGGCGGCTGGCCCGCCTTCGCCCTGGGCGCGACGATCGAACCCTTCGCTTCCGACCCGCGCATCCCCGCCATCCTGCCGCGCCTGCGGGTGGAGGGCGACCTGAGCGATGCGGCGGCCTCGATGCTGTACCCTTCAGCCGTCGAATACGGGTCGTTGCTGCAGGAGGCTGTTCGGGCCTTTCAGGTCCGCCATGGCCTGGAGGCGGATGCCCGCATCGGCCCGGCGACACAGCGGGCCCTGTCGATCTCCGCCGAGGACCGGGCCCGCCAGATCGCGTTGAACCTGGAACGCCGCCGCTGGCTCAAGCGGGACGTGGCGCCGGAGCGGATCGAGGTCAACACCGCCGCCTCCATCATGGTCTACTGGAAGGACGGGCGGCCGGTGCATTCCATGCGGGTCGTAACGGGCGACGCCGATAATCCGACGCCCAGCCTTGAGCGGCCGTTCGCCTCGGTCGTCGCCAATCCGCCCTGGACGGTGCCCACCTCCATCGCCCGGCGGGAAATCCTGCCGCGCGGCCCAGCCTATCTGCGGGCGCACAACATGACGATCCAGAACGGCATGGTAGTCCAGCGCGCCGGCCCCAACGCCGCCCTGGGTCAGGTCAAGTTCGAACTCCAGGACAGCTACGCCATTTTCCTGCACGATACCCCCTCGCGCGGGGCGTTCGACCAGAGCTTCCGCCATCTCAGCCACGGATGCGTGCGGGTGCAGGACGCCGTGGGCTTCGCCCGCCTGCTGCTGGCGCCCGACCCCGATCGGCTCGCCCGCTTCGATGAGGCGCTGGACAGCGGCCGAACCGTCCGTGTGGCGACCGGGCGACCGATCGACGTGCGCTTGCTGTACTGGACCGCCTTCCTCGACGGACAGGGCCGTGTCGCCTTTCGTGAGGACATTTATCGGCGCGACACCCGTCTGGCCGGGGCTCTGGGCATCGCCCTGCGCCTGCCGCGACCAGACGACCGGCGCGCCGATGCGAACGATGTCGGCCCCTAGCGACGGTTTGGTCGTGCGGCGGCGCCATCGACCGGGGCGTCCAGATGCTGGCCGTCTACGACGGCTACCGGTGAGCACCTCATCTTCGCCCGCACGCGCGGCGGAAATCGATATCTGTTCCTGGCCCCCCACGGCACGCCCGAGGACAGACTGGCTGCGAGCGCACGCGTCTGTCTGTCGGATTTCCCGGAACTCAGCCAGATCGCAGCCTCCCTGGCGACTGTCTGATCCCCAACATGATGGCCGTCGAACGCCGGATCGAGAAGTGCAGCCCCCAGAAGAAATGCGCCGGAATTTAAGGAACGTGTACGGGGAGCCTACCTGTTCAGTCCCGGAGTGTGGGGGAATCAGTCAAGCTGACTCTTCATTCCGGGAGGCATTATGGGCCAGATACTCCACGGCAGCGCCACGACCACGCACGCCGTCCGAGCTGCGATACAGCGATCGAAGGCTCCGCTCAAAGAACTAGCGGCGCGGCATGGGCTCAACCACAAGACCGTCGCGAAGTGGCGCAAGCGGGCCTTCGTTCAGGACGCGCCGATGGGGCCGAAGACGGTGCGCTCGACCGTCCTCTCGCCTGAGGAAGAGGCGATCGTCGTCGCTTTCCGCAAGCATACCCTGCTGCCGCTGGACGACTGCCTTTACGCGCTCCAGGCGACGCTTCCGCGCCTGACCCGGTCGTCGCTGCACCTCTGTCTGAAGCGCCACGGCATCAGCCGCCTGCCCGAGATCGCCGCCGACTTCCTCAGAGCCGTGATCGACGCCGTGCCCTACAAGATCCACACGCTTCTGACCGACAACGGCGTCCAGTTCGGCGACATGCCACAGCATCGCTCCGGCCCCACCGCCCGCTACCGCGTCCACAAGTTCGATCGCGTCTGCTTCGAACACGGCGTCGAGCACCGCTTCACCAAGCCAAACCATCCGTGGACCACCGGCCAAGTCGAGCGGATGAACCGGACGCTGAAGGAAGCCACCGTCCGCCGCTATCACTACAACAGCCACCAACAGCTCAGGCAGCACCTCGCCGCCTTCCTCGACGCCTACAACTTCGCCAAGCGGCTCAAGACTTTACAGGGCCTCACGCCCTACGAAGCCATCTGCAAGGCCTGGGCTGACGAGCCAGATCGCTTCAGATACGATCCGACCCACCTCACCTCGGGACTAAACACCTAGGACACTTCGATACCGGTTCGGGTCGTACGGATAGATGGTCATGTCCGAACAAGCGAGCCGAGTGTCACAGGCCTCTTCCCATGCGCTCTGAATAAACTTTGGTTCTGCGGAGCAGATGTCCTTGATGTCCAATGAGTCAGGAGCGGCTATTCACGATCAACCAGACGCCAAAGCATTGTCAGCGGAACCCTCTAATCCAGCGCTCGATCGCGACCTTCTGCCCGCTCCGCGCCAGATCGAGACCCGCTTTCGCCAGAATGTCCAAGTGTAACGCCGCGATCTCGGACCGGCGGGCCATGGTCATGCAGATCAAGAAGACAGCCTGGTCCAGGTCGCCGGCTGCAACCAGTTGAAGAGCCCGGGCCTTGGCCGCCTCTATCTCCGATGCAGGTCCAACCGCTCGCGGGTCGAGGGATCCGCCCGCGTTTTCGGCGAAGGGCGCCCGTGATCCAGTCAGATGTCCGGCCCACGCCGCCAAGGCCGATCGCTTTTCCGGCAGATAGGTGTGACGGTCGTAAACGCCGGTGACGGCGGCCCCCTCGCTGGGTGTACGTCCCAAGACCAGACCGACGACGAACCGGGTGACGCCGTACCGGCCGGTCAAGGTGGTCGCTCCCGTAGGCTGAGGCTAGTTCAATACGCTCGGTCAGATGACCATAGTGTGAGACCGAAAATGCTTCTTTTTCTGACCGGTGTGTTGGTCTTGTCCGCTTCACCGTCGCAGGACGTGCCGGTCGCGACCGACCCGCTTAACAGTTTGTCCGCGGCTCACGCCCTGCATTGCCGGATCGAGGATTCCGACTGCATGCAACGAGAATTCGCAGCGCGATGGGATGCTGACCAAGCAGTGCGGACGGACGCCAATCTCGCGCGGCTCTGCCCGCCATCCGCGAGTGCTGGAACGGTCTTTGACGAGGGGTGCGCTCTGCGGACCGCTCTTCACATCGATCAGGACAACACCGCGCGCGCGCGCGGTGCTCGCCTCCGGGCGTTGGCCAGGCTGGACAGGGCCGGCGGCGCGTGGCCTCTGGTTGGCCGTCCAGCACAGCCAGACGGAGACCGGGACCTACGACACGCAATTCATGGTGGCCTCCCTCCCCGCGCTGCGGCAGGCAGTCAGAGAAGGATCTTTGGACGCCCAAGACTATGCGCGAACGGCCGATCGGTGAAATGCCGGGACAGCTCGTCCATCGACATCGTGCGGGCGCCGGCTCTGGCTCTGTGCGGATGGCCCTGGCCGAGAGGCCCAGCTTGTCCGCGAACTGCATCAGGCTGCGCAGCGTGGCCCCTGACATGGACAGCGAAAAGCGCTGCCGCAATCCATTGAGATCAACATCATGGCCATAATAGCGGGCGATCATGGTCATGCAGGCCAGGCCGCATTCGGCGGCCTCCGCCCCCTGAATGACCGGCAGCCTCCGGCGACCTGAGAAGTCGAGCAGCGCAGACGTCGTGTTCATCCGCGTCGCCCGGCCGCGTACAGGGGGTCCAAAAGCCATTCCAGAAGATTGCGCCGGTCGATGATCACGTCCGCCGTCAACAGCATGCCGGGCCGCATCGGTATTTCCCGGCCGTAGGCTGACACGCTCTCACGGTCCAACCGGACCCGAACCCGGAAGACCGGTCCATCGATCTTCAGGCCACGGACAGCGACCTCGTCCGGCGCCAGAACGGTCCGCGAGACCGAGGTAATCCGTCCCGCTCCCGAGCCGAACTTCTGATGCGGGAAAGGCTGGTACATCAGACGCACCTCCTGGCCCTCGCGAACGAACCCCGCGGCCCGGGAGGGAGCGTAAAGTTCCGCCTCCAGCGGACCGTCGCCGGGCGTCACGATCGCCAAGGTTGCGCCGGCCGCGACACTCTGGCCGGGTGCCGTCGGCAAGGCGGCGATCCGGCCGGCCACCGTGGCCACCACGTTGTAGATTGCCTCGGCTTCGGTCCGCGTCTCCTGCCCGACCAGCTTCGCCCGCACCGCCGCCACCTCTGCCTCGGCCGCGCGCAAATCTATCGGAATGGCGGCAAGGCGGCTGTCGACCTCGCTGATCTGGCGTTCGTATTCCAACACCTGGGCGGTAATCTCCGACAACGCCAGGTCGGCCTGAAGGGCTGCCGAGCGTCGGGCCTCCAGTTCTCGTCCCGGCATGAAGCCTTGGGCGGCGATGGCTTCAGCGCGCGGAACCTGGTCGTTGGCGAGGGCAAGCCTCTGACGCTGCAACTGCACGCGCCGCCGGGCCTCCGCACGTTCACCACTGAGGCCGCCGCGCCGCCGGATCAACTGGCTGCGCTCGGCCCCGAGGGTCTCCCGTGTCGCCGAGGCCCGGTCCCGGGCTGCGCCTTGCTGCCCGGATAGGCTCGCGGAGAGCGCCGAAAACGCATCGCCTTGCTCCAGCGCCCGGGAAAGGCGCAGGGTCGCGATCGGCTGTCCAGCCTTCACCAACTCGCCCTCGGAGACTAGAACGCGCTCTACGACCCCACCATCTCGGGCCGTGAGGCGGATCAGTCCGGCGGGGGGCGTAAGCCAGCCTGACACCGTTTCCTTGCGCGCGTAAGAAGCTGTTGCCGCGAACACCGTCACGGCGAGCACAATCGCCACCAGAAGAAACGTCAGAAGCCTCAGGGACACTGAAGAAGCCAGGATCACATTGCCGGTTAGGCGCCCTGCTGCATGGGTTATGGCTTGCCGGCGAAACAGATCCTTGCTGGCGGCCAGCGTCGTCGCCGGCCTGCTTTGGTCCCGGATCGGACCAGAGGCGACGTTCATCGTCGGTGCCATGTTCGCCCTGCTGGCGACAGTCGGGCTTGTGTCCATGACCGATGTCATTAACGGTACGTCGGGCCTGATCGGGACCTCTCTGAACGCTTAGCGAAACCCGTCGATCCAGTCCGCGACCTGATCGCGCGAGCCCGCCGCCGCGCGCTCAAGCCGGGCCTTGCCCAGGATGGCCAGATGCGAGTTGGCCCTGCCTTGATGGCGCGACAGATCCATGCAAATCGACAGCACCGCCTCGTGGAGCTGACCCTTCTGGCGCCGGGCCAGCGCCTTCGCCCTGGCGTCGTCGACAAGCGTGCTGGCCTCGTCCGACGACGCCTGGCTGGATGGCGCGGCAGCATGAACGGGCCGCACGCGATGGTTTGCCCATAGCGCCAGCGCCGCCTGCTTCTCAGGCACACAGGCGTGCCTTGAAGCGGCATGATCACCACATGTCGCCATTTCTGGCGGGTTATAGGATTAAATAGGCGTTATCTCGCCATAAATGGCGACTTATGATCCGCCCCGCTCCCAGTTATAAATCGCCGTTATTGACGACTTAACTCTTATTCTCTATATAACTCGTCGAAAGTGGCGAATTATGAAGATAACCAACCTTACCGCCGACCACGCCGCCCTCGTGGAGTTTGGCCGCAGGGTCGCGGAAACACGGCTCGCGCGACAAATGACCCAGGCCCAGTTCGCCGAAGCCGCAGGCGTGTCCAAGCGAACCATCGAGCGACTCGAGGACGGGGCCTCGACCCAGTCCGCCAACCTGGTCCGGTGCCTCCGGGCCCTGCACAAACTGGAGGGCCTCGACCGGTTGCTGCCCGAGACCCCGGCCAACCCCATCGCCCTGCTCGAACGCCACGGCAAGACGCGTCAGCGCGCCCGCCCGGCCGACACTCCGGAACCCGCGACCCCGTGGACCTGGGGTGACGAACCATGACCACCGTCGCCGAGGTCCGTCTGTGGGGAAGACGCATCGGCGCCGTGTCCCTGGAAGACGGCGCCGATGTCGCCGCCTTCGCCTATGATCCCGCCTTCCTCACCAGTGGGATTCAGCCGGCGCCGCTGATGATGCCGTTGGCTTCCGAGATCTACACCTTCCCCGACCTCAACCCGCGCAGCTTCCACGGCCTGCCGGGCATGCTGGCCGACGCCTTGCCCGACAAGTACGGCAACACTCTGATCGACGCCTGGCTCGCGACCCAGGGCCGGACGCCGGAGAGCTTCAACGCCGTCGAACGGCTTTGCTACACTGGCGCGCGCGGCATGGGCGCCCTTGAGTTCGCCCCGGCCAAGGGCCCGCGCCGCAAGGCCGCGACCCGGATCAAGCTCGACGCTCTGGTCGAGCTGGCGTCGGAAGTCCTGACCCATCGCAATGATCTCCTCTCGTCGTTCGCCGACGAGAAAAAGGCCGAGGCGCTGCGCGACATCCTGCGGGTCGGCACCTCCGCCGGCGGCGCCCGCGCCAAGGCGGTGATCGCCTGGAACGCCCAGACCAATGAGGTCCGGTCGGGCCAGGTCGAGGCCGGAGACGGCTTCGACTATTGGCTGCTGAAGTTCGACGGCGTGAAGGGCAACAAGGACAAGGAGCTGACCGATCCGCAGGGCTACGGCGCCGTCGAGTACGCCTATGCCCTGATGGCGATGGCCGCGGGCGTCGCCGTCGCCGAATGCCGTCTTCTCGAAGAAGGTGGCCGGCGCCATTTCATGACCAGGCGGTTCGACCGCCTGCCCGGCGGCGGCAAGCTGCACATGCAGTCCCTGGCCGCGCTCGCCCACTACGATTTCAACGACCAGAACGCCTGGTCCTACGAACAGGCCCTGTTCGTCATGCGCCGCCTCGGCCTCCCGATGGAGGCGTTGGAAGAACAGTTCCGGCGCATGGCCTTCAACATCATCGCCCGCAACCAGGACGACCATGTCAAGAACATCGCCTTCCTGATGGACCGGGCCGGCGCTTGGCGGCTGTCGCCGGCCTTCGACATCACCTGGAGCTTCAATCCTGACGGCGACTGGACCGCCCGCCACCAGATGTCGATGAACGGCAAGCGCGACGACTTCACGCTCGAGGACTTCGAGGCCTGCGCCCGGACAGCGTCGCTCAATCGCAACCGCGTCCGAACCATCCTGAAGGAGGTCAGCACCGCCGTCGCCGAATGGCCCCGGTTCGCGCAGGCCGCCGGCGTCGATGAGCATTGGCGCCGGCCGATCGACCCGAGCCTTCGGCTTCTGACCGTTCCTTGACCCTGACGCGATTCGCCATGGCTCCTTCAAAACGCGAGTTCTGCTTCGCGCCAAGAACAGATACTGGTCCATCTCCGGAAACACGACAGTCCGAGTTCGAGGCGCGTTGGAACGTCCGCTTCGCCGCCCTGTGCGAGAGACCGGGCGCGACCGGTTGCTGACGCCCCCGAGCGTGGCGCTAGCGGGCGGGCTCGGCCTGACGTCCCCACCGGTCGAATATATCGACCCGGCCGCTGAGCACCACCGTGCCCAGGCTTCCGCCAACCGGAAACAGGTACCGGCCTCGGGCGTCAGGCCTGACCGGCCGCCCATCGACGCTGAGCGTCAACCGCCTGTTTGATGGGCAGGCCTGTCGGGGAGAGCACGCCGTCGAGACCGCGTATTCACCCCGCTCGACCCTCACCTGCACCGAGAAGCGGCCTTCCCGATCCGTAGTCGCGACCACGATCGCCGTGCCCCCGGGATCCTTGCCCAGGTTGACATCGACCCCGGGGATCGGTTCGCCTGCGTTGACCACTCCTCCCGGGACCGCCAACGCGAGGCTGATCAGGGCAATTTTGAATCTCGATGTCATTTGGGTTTCCCCGCAAGGCCATGCCGGCCGCCATTTGCGGTCGGACAACGCTGGTCACCGAGAGGCGCCGCTGTCAATACATCCGATAGTCCGACTGCCGGGCCCCCGCGCAGATGTGCATTCAGATCAATTCCGACGAGATATTCGACCCGTTTGAATTGGCGTCTTGCCCCGCCCCCCAGACGACCACTGCCGATGAACCTGTGCCCCGGGCCTTGATCATTCGGGCCCGATTGACAGCCAAGCCTAACCGTGACCAGCTTGAAAAACCGCAGATATTTTAAGCGGATACTGGAACTCTCATCATGACATCGCGAGTGGGACTGATGGCGCTGGCGAGCCTGGCTGGCCTGCTCCTGTCCATGTCCACGACCAGCGCCGAAACGACGCCAGGCGCCCGCGGCTATGTGCTTACAGACCTGCTGATCTCCTCGTACCAGAACGGTCGCCCTGTCGCGACGACCCGAACGGACGCCCGGGGGAGCTTCCGTCTCAACCTGCCCGCTGGCGCCAACAACATCTGTCTGAACGGACCCGGCCTCAGGTCGGCGATCGACCGCTCCGGAGGCGCCGAGGGTGAAGACCATATCATTGGCGTCCTGATCGGGCTGCTGTTGCCGGCGGTCCAGGCCCCACCCGCCGAGCTGCAACTGGCCCTTCCCGCCGCCACCCGGGGGCCTGCGCAGGACAGGGCGCGCGGCCCCTCGCCAGCCGACCGCGACCTTTGCTTCCCCTATACCACCAGCGCCGGACCGGTCCCCGGTGACTATGACGGCGACGGACGCGCGGACCAACAGGTCGATCCGCGCGTCCCGCCGCCCGCTGCCCGGGCGGCGCCCGCGCGGCCCGCCGCGCCCCAAACCGTGGCGGTCACGGGTACCGTCAGTCTGGTGAGATGAACATGGTCGACTTGCGCCTGAACCGACGCCTGGTCCTGACCGGCGGCGCCCTGACCGTGGCCGCCGCCGCCACGCCCGTCCTCGCCGCCCCCCAGAGCCGCGCCGCCTATGGCGGTCTGAGGAAGACCATCGCGGTCGACATCTTCCGGGCCACCGAGGCGGTCGGGGGCTCGGTCACCGCAGACGGCATGACCGCCATGCTGACCCAGGCCCTGGTCGAGGACGGTCGCTTCCTGGTGGTCGAGGGGGGTGGAGCGATGGAGGCCAGCGCCATCGTGCGCGGGGCCGTGACCAAATACGAGGCCGCCGCCGGGGGCGGCGGGATGAGCATTAGCGGCGGCCCCCTGGGCGGACTGCTGGGCGGCCGGGCCAGCACACGCAACCAGACCGCCGTGATCGAGATCGCCCTGCGCCTCGTCGACACCACCACCGGCCAGGTCATCTCGACCTCCAGCGCCGAGGGGCGGGCCTCGTCGCGCACCTCGGAGGCCGGGCTGGTCGACAACTGGGGCGGCGCCCGGCTGGGCGGCGAGATCTTCCGCGCCACACCCATCGGCCAGGCCGGTCAGGACGCCATCGTCCGGGCGGTTGACCAGATCGCCGCGGGCATGCGCAACGTGCCCTGGTCAGCCCTCGTCGTCGATGTGGCCGCCAACGGCGTCTATCTGAACGCCGGGGCTGATCGCAACGTCCAGCCCGGTCTGAGCCTCAGCGTCTGGCGGCCGGGCCGCACACTAACCGATCCGCGGACAGGTGAGATTCTCGACGTGGAAATGTCCCGCATCGGCCGGGTGCAGGTCGAGACGGTCCGCGACAGGCTCTCGATCGCCAGCATCATCGACGGCGAGCCGCCGATGCGCGGCGACGTGCTGAGGACGGACTGAACCTATCATCGTAATCGCCCCTCAAGGGAGACGCGTCATGAAGACCTCTACAGGAACCCTCGTCATGCTCGGCGCCGTCCTGCTGGCCGGGCCGGCTCTCGCTCAAAGCGCAACCCTCAACTCGTCGGGCGCGACGATCGCGGTCGAGACAAGGGCGGCCCCCCGCGGCGGCCCGTCGGTCGCGCCGGGCTCGACGAGCGGTGAACCGCGAACGGGCGGTGAGCGGCTTCGGCTCATCAACAATAGCGAGACCGACACTGTGCAGGTCGAAGGGTCGTACCGGGCCGTTTCCGGCGAAGCGCCCGTCAACGGCATCGGCGGATTGGGTGGCGGACGGTACTCGCAGGAGGCGGCGGTCGTCACGGGCCGGGTCACCAACGCCCAGGGACAGCCGGAGACCGCCCAGGCGCAATCCCGCGACGGACCGGTCAACGGCATCGGCGGGTCCGGCGGAGGACGGCTGCCGAACCGGGACCACATCGATCAGGACGCCCAGTCCGACACCCCGGGACGGTCGTCCCAAGGTCAGGCGGCGGGCTCCACCAGCCGTGGAAGTGCGCTGACTGAAGTTAGTTCATCTCAAGGCGCTGACTTCATTGCCCGAACGAACACCGACCGTCCTTCGCCCGGCGCACGGCGCCCGGCGCCAGGCGCCGTGCCAGAGGCGGCCATCAACTCATCGGGCGGACCCATCGACATCGAGTCATGGTCATGGGGGCGGATCGACCGGTTGAATACGGCTGAGGCCTGCACGGCGCGGCGCGGCGTCGTTCTGATGCACGAGGGCGTCCAGCAATGCCGCCTGCCAGCGACGTCTCGCCCAGAGGGGGCCGTCCGGCCCTGATGCAGGTATCGACCACGCAACAGGCGGGACCGGTCACCGCCGATGGACGCCCGTCCCAAAGACCCAAACAAGGAAATGGACACCATGCGGAAGACAGCGATCATCCTGGCCGGCGCGGCCATATTCGACCTCGGCGTCGTCGTCGTATCGGTCCAGGCGCAGGAAAGCTTGCGTCCGACGCCAGGGACCGTCGTCACGGCGCCCGGAACGACTTCGAACCGGGATCACATCGACCAGGACGCCCAGCTCAGGGGTTGCGCCAACGGCAAACACCTTCCTGAGGCCCAGCTCAGTGCGTGTCGGGATACCACGGCGGACTCATCGAGCCCCGCCGGCCAGACCAGAGCCGTTGACATGTTCCTCAAGATCGACCGGGTGAACAGCGTCCAGGCGTGCACGGCCCGCCGCGGTGAGGTCGTCAGACATGAGGGCGTTCAGCAGTGCCGCCTGCCGGCGACGGGAGACGCCGACATCCACAAACAGGGCCTCGCGCTGAACTACACCAAGATCGACATCCACTACACCGCCCGGGCCTGCGTCGCCCAGCAGGGCGAGGTCGTCACGCGTGAAGGCGTTCAGCAGTGCGCCCTGCCGGCCAACCCGGGTGACAACCGGGTCCGACCCAACAGGCGTTAGTGACCGGCGCGGCCCATTCCTTGCGCGCCGGCGCTCGATGCGGGACACGCCCGCAACGGGTCGATCCCGACGATGACGGGGTCGTGCGTCTGTCAGCGGCCTCATCCGAAGGCGAGGCGACCGCGACCGGCCGGGTGGTGCTGGAGGTCGGGGGAGAGCGGATATCGGTTGAGATGACCGTGCCCGCCGGCCTCGTCACGGTCGAGGACGTGCTGCCCATCGTTCACGGCCTGAGCAGTTTGTTCGCGACCCGGGCGACCGCCCGCGTCGCGGCCGAGGGGCAGGAGGTTTCCTGCCGCGCCGGCTGCGGCGCCTGCTGTCGCCAGCTGGTGCCCGTCGCGCCCGCCGAAGCCCGCGCCCTGGCCCGACTGGTCGAGGCCATGCCCGAGCCCCGGCGCAGGCATGTGCGCCGCCGCTTCGAGGCGGCCCTCGACACCCTCGCGCCGCTGGGCCTCATGGAGCGCCTCGATCAAAACCGCGACGACCGCCAGGGAATCGCACGGGAGTATTTCGCCGCCGGCGTCGCCTGTCCGTTCCTGGAGGATGAGGCGTGTTCGATCCATGCCAACCGACCGCTGTCGTGCCGCGAATATCTGGTCACCTCACCGCCAGACCTGTGCGCCGCCCTGGCGCCAGGCATCGAAAGGGTGGCCCTTGAGGCCCGGCCGTCGCTGGCCCTACTGAGCGCGGATCTCCGGGACGGCTGGCTGCCGCTGGTGCTGTCGCTGGTCCAGGACGCCCACGCCCCGCCCTCGCCGCGCGAGCGCCCGGCGGCCGAGATACTGAAAGAGGTGATCGCCGCCCTGTGAAATTCGACTGGTTCGCGGTCATCACGGGAACAGTGCCACTCGCTCGGAGAAGAAGGCACCCGCTTGTCGACCTACGAAGCGGACTTCTTCAAAGTCTGCACGGCGTCAGACCTGCGCGTTCGGCGGGCGATCTGCACCCCGCCCGCAAGCGGACGCTCCCTACCGCCGCGTTGAGTCCTGAACAGCTGTTGACCCTAAAGGTCCTAGAAGCGCCAGGAGCGGACTCTGGCTCCGGTCCGGAAAGGCGACATTCGGGGCGGCGGTCAGGAGCCAGAAGTACTGCATTCTGACGCTGTTCCCACGTCTGGCGGAGCGCGCCTTCTCCGGCCTAGATGAGGAGCTGGGGTGTTCGTCGGCACCCCCTGCCTGACGACAACACGGTCTCCGGCGCCAGAGCCCATGACAAGCCGGGTGGACACGATCACCAATGGGGACCGCGGCTGAAGCGAAACCGCGCCGTGTCAGCTATTCGAACCTCGCTTAGGAGCGGAACGCTAGCGCCAGCCGGCGGTCGGGCTCCACCGTCCGCGCACCCCTTCCGGCGTGGCGAGGGCGGCCAGCACCGGATCGAAGAACCGCCTCAGTTCGGCCTGGACCTCCGGGAAGGACGGCGGCTCGAGCGCCGGCGGGCTGCGGCGCAGGAAGCCCGCCCAGAGACCGCGCGCATCGGCGATGGCGGCAAAGGCGGCGGTCAGGCCGACCGGCGAGGCGTCGGGGACCGCGGTCTCGCGCCGGCGCAGGGTGCCGCCGACGGCCTCGACCACATGGGACAGATCCATGTCGAAGGTCCGGATCGTGACCCAGATGTCGTAGAAGTCCTTGATGCGGCCGTTGGCCTCCCCGAAGCGGATCATGGCCTCGAACTTCTCCGCGATCACCGTCTCTGGCGGGTACATCAGCAGCGTCGCCGCCGGCAGATCGGGCAACAAGCTGGGAAAGACTTGGCGCCGGGGCGCGGGATGGACGTGATCGCCGAAGCCGATGTCGACCTGGACCGGGATGACCGCTCCCGCCAGTTCCGCCCGCAAGCTGAGCTGGACGCCCTGGTAACGGTCGACCTCCCGGACGGCTTCCACCCTCAGGGTGGCCGGATCGAAGACCAGGCCGTCCTCCGGCGCGTCCACCGCGCAGATCCGCGCAAAGAGCGCCCGGACCGCTTCTGGATCCGGATCGCCGTGGCCAAGCAGATCGAGATCGCCCGTCGGCCGGTCGGCCTGTTCCGGCCAGGTGACGAACAGCATGGCGCCCTTGAGGACATAGCGCTCGACGGCTTCCGTGCTCGCCAGCCGGAACAGCAGCCGTTCGATGGCGTAGCGGGTCAGGGTCCGCTGGAAGGGCTCGCCCCGCCCCTTGGCGTAGGCGAGCAGTCGCGCGCGGATGGAGGCCGGGATGTTCCGGGGCGGTCTGGCGGTCATTGCAGGGCCTGGATGTAGGGCGTCATGCGGGCCGCGACCCGGTCTATGGCGGCATAGCGCAGGAGATCGCCCGGCGTCGTCTTGCGCTGGCGCAGCGCGTCGCGCAGGGCTTCGATGGCCACATCCTCCCCGATGCGGCGGCGATGCTTGAAGCAGTCGGCCACCGTCTTGGGGACGTTGTAGACGGGCACCGTCACCCCTTCGATCAGCACGGTCTCGACCCCGGCGGTGAGCACCTCGTCGGCCGCCCGGACGATCTCAAGCGGCAGGTCGTCGACCTTGGGCGTGCGCGCCGTCTGCGGGATCGTCAGCCACACCGCAGTGGGCAGCTGGGTGGTCAGGCCGTGGTGGCGCAGGGCGCTGATCAGGCTCACCACCCCTTGCGGGACCCGTCTGGCCGCTTCCGCCAGCTCATGGGCGACGTGCTCCCCGACCCGGGCGGGTTCCTGGTAGAGACCGCGCGCCACGCGGACCAGGTCCCCGGCGTCGGTCAGCCGCTTCAGATAGACGAGAGGGATGCCAGCGGCCGTGAAGTCGCGCGCGCGCGCGATGCCCCGGACCCGGGTCAGCTCCAGCGCGCGTTCGCGATAATTCATAGGACAAATCCTCGAAATGTTCTCTTCCGCATACTCTTAAATTCCTTCTTGTGCAAAAGATAACATTTGCTGCTTCTTCACTGATGTCATATATTTCATATGACCATGAATCAAACCTCGTCACCAGACGCTCTGACCGCCAGACACGTTCGCGCCGCCCGGGCCCTGCTCGCGTGGTCCCAGCAGGACCTCGCCAAGCGGGCGGGCGTGGCGACCTCGACCGTCGCCGACTTCGAGCGCGGTCATCGCAAGCCGGTGGCGAACAACGCCCAGGCCATCCGGGACGCTCTCGAGGGCGCCGGCGTCCGCTTCCTGCTGACCGGAGCGGTGATCGGGCCGGCCCTGCCCGAGATGCCGGGCGTCGCGGGTCGACCGGGGGCGCCGGTGCGCTGGGTATCCGCCGAGGACCTGGCCGAATGGGCCGATCGCATGGACGGGGCGGTCAGCCTGCCGACGCTGGTGTCACGGCTGATCTTCGCCACCCATGGCCCGGCGGCCCGGCTGCGGTTTCCCTCGGACGAAAGCGTGCGCCATCCCGGGTGGGACGGCCGCACCCTGCTGGAGACAGGCGGCGTCTGGGTCCCCGGCGGCGAGACGGGCTGGGAGATCGGCGCCCAGCGCAGCGCGATCGCGCGCAAGGCCGAGGACGACTTCCGCAAGCGCACCGCAAAGCCGGCCCCGCTTGTCCCGGCCGAGAGCGCCTACATCTTCGTCACCCCACGCCGATGGCCGGACAAGGACGCCTGGGCCAGGGCCTGTCAGGCCGAAGGCGTCTGGCGCGAGGTGCGCGTCTATGACGCCGACGATCTGGTTCACTGGATCGAACAGACGCCAGCTGTCGGCCTGTGGCTCGCCGCCCGGCTCGGCAAACGCCCGCCCGGAATCCGCGAGCTTGAGGACATCTGGAACGAATGGTCCCTGGCGACGCAATGGCCGCTGACCGCGGACCTCGTCCTGGCGGATCGCGATGAAGACGCCGCCGAGGTCCTGCGCTGGCTCCGCGCCGAGCCCTCGGTCCTGGCCCTGCAGGGCTCCACGCCGGAAGAGGTCGTCGCCTTCTTCCACGCCGCCCTGGCGGAGCTCCCGGGCGACCTGGCCGAGGCCTACCGGAACCGCTGCCTGGTGGCGACGACCCCGGACGCCGCCCGGGCGCTCGCGGACGCACCCGCCCCGCTCATCCTGATCCTGACCGATCCGGACCCGGGACTGGCCCAGTCGCTCACCCTGCGCGGCCACTACGTCCTGCTCGCCTATGACGACCGGCCCGTGACTCACGGCGAGGTCCGTCCTCTCGCCCGGCCGTCCCGCGAGGGTCTGGCCGAAGCCCTGCTGGCCTCGGGCATCGCCGAGCCCCGCGCCCGGGCCCTGGCGCGCGACAGCGGCCGGAACCTCGCCGTCCTGCGCCGTCTGATCCCGAGCGCTCCGGACCGCGTTCCGTCCTGGGCGGAGAATCCCCACCCCGCCCTGAAGGCGGCGATGCTGATCGGCGGCTGGAATGAGACGGTCGAGGGCGACCGCGAACGCCTCGCCGCCATGGCCGACCAGCCCTATGACGACGTCATCGCCGCCCTGGCCCCCTATGTCGGCGCCTTCGACAGCCCGCTGCGCAAGATCGGGCCGTCCTGGCGCATCGCCTCTCCGCCGGACGCCTGGCTTCTGCTGGCGCATGCCCTGGCGCCAATCCATCTCGATCGTTTCGAGGCGGCCGCCCGCGCCGTGCTCGGCGCCGCCGACCCCCGCTTCGATCTGGAGCCCGACGAGCGCTGGCTCGCCGGCCTGCGCGGCGTCCAGCCGCGATACTCCGGCCTGCTGCGCCACGGGATCGGCCAGGTCCTGATCCTGCTCGCCCTCTGGGGCGATCGCGTGCGCACGGTTCCTGATGCCGGCCGCCGCGCCGAACTCATCGTCGCCGGCGTGCTTCGCGAGGCGGACGCGCGGCGCTGGTGGTCGCTGTCGGATGATTTCCGCCTTCTTGCCGAGGCCTCGCCGAAGGCTTTCCTGGACGCGGTCGACGACAGCCTCGATGCGGACGAACCGCCGATCATCGCCCTGTTCGGCCATGACGAGGGCGGCCTGTTCGGGGCCGAACACCTGTCCGACCTGATGTGGGCCCTGGAATCGCTGGCCTGGTCGCCCGACCTGCTGCCGCGCGTCACCCATCTGCTCGCGCGGCTCGACGCGATCGACGTCCGGCCGCGTCGTTTCACCAACGGCCCCGCCAACAGCCTGCGGGAAATCTACCTTCTGTGGAATCCGCAGACCCACGCCCCTCTCGCCGACCGGCTTCGCGCGCTCGACCTGATCCGCAAGCGCGAGCCGGCCGCCGCCTGGAAGGTGATGCTCAGCGTCCTTCCCAAGGGGCACGATTTCGCCAGCCCCACCGCCCAGCCGCAGTGGCGGGACTTCACGACGGACAAGGTCGAGACCGTCACCTGGGCGGTGGTCGGCCGGGGCGCCGCAGAGATCAGCCGCCGGCTGGTCGAGGACGTCGGTATAGACCCGGAGCGCTGGGGCGCCCTTCTCGATCGCCTCGGCGACCTGACGCCTGACGCCGGACCGGCGCTGGCCGCGCTGGACGGCGCGGAGGCCGGGATGGACGATCTCGCCGCGCGGGACGCGATGTGGGACAAGCTTCGGCGCGTCCTGCACCATCATCGCCAGTTCGAGGATGCGGACTGGGCCCTGCCGGCCGAAGTGCTCGAACGGCTGGCGGAGGTCTATGACCGGTTCGCGCCCGTCGACCGCCTGGCGCGGACGGCCTGGCTGTTCGAACCGTCCGCCCCGCTGCCGGATCCGCCCACGGCGGGATGGGAGGCCCAGGAGCGCGATGTCGATGAGGCGCGCAAGGTCGCCGCCCGCGAGGTCCTCGCAGAGGGCGGCCTCGCGGCGGTGCTCGCGCTCGCCCGGCTGACCGAGACCGCCGGCTACCTCGGCAAGGCCCTCTACGACGGCGGCCTTCCGGAAACGGATCTCGACGCGCTGATCGAGTCGGCCGCGCGCAGCGATGACACGCGGGTCCATAACCTCGCGCACGGCCTCGTCGCCGCCGCGAGCCGGGATCGCGACCCGGCCTGGGGGACGACGCTGATCGGACTCGCCGAAAGCCAGGCCTGGGGGGAGACCGCCCTGATCGTCCTGCTCCGCGCCCTGCCCGTGGGGCGCGCGACCTGGGACGAGGCGGCCCGTCTCGGCGAGGCCATCGATGCTGTCTACTGGCGACGCATGCCGGTGTTCTGGATGAGCGAGGACGAAGCCGACATCGCCTTCGCCGTGCGCAAGCTGATCGCTGTAGGCCGAGCCCGGCACGCCCTGCCGCTGGCCTGTCGTCCGGGCAAGGCCCAGTTGCCGTCCGCCCTGCTGGTCGAGGCGCTGGAGGCGGCCGCCGCCCAGCCTTCTGACGAAGGCGGCGATTCCAACTCGGCCGTCATGTTCCAGCACTACGTCGCCGAGATCCTCCAGATCCTCGACGACCGGACCGACCTGGAGGATGCGACCCTCGCCCGGCTGGAATGGAACTATCTTCGCGTGCTGGAGCACTCGCGACGGCCGGCCAAGGTCATCCTCCGAGCGATGTCGGAACAGCCGTCCCTGTTCGTCGAGATGCTCAGTTTCGCATTCAAGGCCGCCGAAGGCACCGAAGGCGGCGACGCCACGGACGAGTCCGAGCCCGAGCCCAAGGATCCCGAACAGCTCCGGGTGATCGCGCTTCAGGCCTATCGCCTGCTGGATCTCTGGGACCACATTCCGGGCGCTGGCCCCGACGGCGTGATCGACGCCGCGCGTCTGGAGGCCTGGATCAAGGAAGCCCGCGCCCTGGCCAGGGCCGCCCAACGTGCCGACATCGCGGACAGCAAGATCGGGAACATGCTGTCGGCGTCTCCCCCGGGAGCGGACGGAGTCTGGCCCGCCGAGGCCGTCCGTGACGCCCTCGACCTGTTCCGCAGCAAGCCGATGCTCAATGGCTTCCAGGTCGGAAAGCTCAACCGGCGGGGCGTCACGACGCGACTGCCCGGGGACGGCGGGGAACTTGAACGAAACGAGGAAGCGCGTTTCAGGGACTGGGCGAAAGCGATCGCCTATGACCACCCCCACACCGCCAAGGCGCTCAACGCGATCGCGGATTCCTACGCTTGGGACGCCCGCCGTCACGACGAGGACGCCGAGCGGCTCGACTGGATGTAGCAGACCATGAACCTATGCATCTTCTGCGACACCGAGCTCACGCCTGAGACTAAGCCCGAGCACATCCTGCTGAACGCGCTCGGCGGTCGAAAAACGACGCGGCGCGCCATCTGCTCAAGCCACAACAACAAATTTGGGGCGACTATCGACAAGGCGATCACCGACCAGGTCGCCGCCTTCCGCAATCTCCTGAAGCTCGACTCAGGCACGGGAAAGCCGCCGCCGCTCATGCGAATCGAGAACACCCGGGGAGAACGCCTCATCCTGCACCCCGACGGCAAGCCGGACCTCGTCCAGAAGCCGTTTGTCTTCACGCCGCGGCCCGAGGGCGGTTTCGACATCGAGATCAACGCGAGGGACGAGGCGGAGCTGACCCGCATCATACCCAACGTCGCCGCCGCTCTGGGCGCCTCGGAAAGCAGCGTATGGGATCAGCTCGCGCAGAACGGCACGGGAAGCTGGAGGAGCCGCCGCGCGGGCACCGTGCATCACGAGCTTGCGCTCGGCGGCGAAGATTCCCTGCGCTCGATCTGCAAGGCTGCGTTCTGCCTGATCGCCGCCGACGTCGGAACGGACAGTCTCCGGACGCCGGCCTTTGCTTCGGCGCGCGACTTCGTCGTCTCCGGAGGCGACGAGTTCAATCGGGAGAGGGGCAGCCTTGATCCCCGCACCCTCCCCGTTTCGGACCTGCTGGAGGAGCGGTTCGGCCCCCTGTTCAACCTGATCTATGTCCGAAGCGATCCCGCCGGGCGGGTGGTGGCGCATTTCACTCTCTACAACCTGATCGCCTGGCGGGCCGTTCTGGCCGAAGCGGGGGGGCCGACCGACCTCCATTTGGCGCTCGCCTCAAACCCGCTAGAGCCCGGCCAATGGTCCGACCGGATCCTGCCTGGGGCCGAGGTGCCCTTCGCCTGGCTCGACGCTCCGGACCGATCAAACGTTTTTGAGGCGACGACCGCCCGGTTCACCAAAGCCCTATCGCTCTGGCAGGAGCGAGGCCGGTCCGAGCTTACGGCCCATATTGTGAACCGCATCTTCGAGCGCCACGGCATCACGGACGATCAGTCCCCGATCGACGATCCCGAGTTGACCCAGCGCATCGTCGCCGAAATCGCAGACGAACTCGCGCATCACCTCGTTGGCCTGCCACACCAACGACCAATGTCGCCGGATGACCTCAACCGGCTCCGTGGAGAGAGAAAGCCTTGATCTGCGTGCTGACCCGGGCACTGAAGCCTCTTCGTCCCATTGAACCAGCGTGTTCCTGATCGATCCATGTCCAAGCGCGCTCCACCTGTTCGGGCACCTTTCACCTACACGGGCCGCAGCTACCCGGGGTTGGCTGGGCGATGGTTTCCATCTGTCGCCGCCTTCTGTCGAGAAGCGGGCATCGACAGCGGTTTCGTCTATGGCCGTATGCACCAGGGCTGGCCGCTTCTCAGGGCGCTTGATCTTCCCAGGCTCGAAACCTCCGGCAGGCTCGGTGCAATCTACCTCGTGACCCGCCTTTCTACTGGAGAGCGCTATGTCGGGCTTACGTGCGTGTCTGTCCGCTCACGATGGAGCCAGCACGTTCGTTCCGCACCGAAACGTGCATCGCCATTGGGCCGCGCTATCCTCGACGACGGAGCCGAAGGCTTTACAGTCGAGACCCTGGAGGAAGGCGTTTCCACGGAGGAGCTGGCCGACCGCGAGAGGGCGTGGATCGAGAAATTGGGAACGCGGATTCCCCTCGGTCTCAACTATCACCGAGGCGGCGCCCTGGGTGGAGGCGGACAGCGCACGCTCGAAGTCGATGGCGAGAGGTTCCGCTCTGTCCTCGAAGCGTCCGAAGCCATGGCGAAGCGGCATGGGCTGACCCCGGGAGCGGCTCACCAACGCTTGCGAAAAGGGATGTCACTCGAGACGCCGCTGAAGGTATTCCAGACCCGGGGAAAGGGCGTCGCCGGCAGCTTTCTCTGGTCGCGCTGGCGGGCGATGCGGAACAATGTGAACTCCGAGCTTTCCGACCACTGGCAGAACTGGGAGCAGTTCGCGGCCGACCTGGCGGCCCTCGCCCCCAGCGATCGCCTTGTCCGCATCGATAATCGTCAGCCGTGGGGGCCGGACAACTTCAATATCCACCCAGGATCCTTGATTGATCACCCCAAGGTCGGAACGGTGCATTGGCAGCGGTGGCGCAATCTCCTCAAGTCGGCAGATCGGGAGGCCGGTCGTGGCATAGTCGAGGACTGGCGCGATTTCGACGCCTTCGAGCGCGACGTCTCCTCCGGCTTTGTAAGGGGCAAGGTTCTCGTACCACTGGACTGGTTTCGGCCTTGGGGTCCAACCAACTTTCGCTGGGGCTCCCAAGCCGAGCTCAGCGCACTTATCGGCCGCTTCGGACGCAAGGCCACCCGGCACGGGGAGTGTGCAACGCCTGCTTACAAGCGCTGGCTCTCTATGCACAATGACGCTCGTCGCAGCGGCTGCGGCGTAGCGGCACCTTGGCACGATTATCCCACCTTCCGCGACGCGGTCATCGACGGTGTAGAACAGGGACTTGTCCTGCTCCGGCCGGATCGCCGTCAGCCTTGGGGACCGGCGAACTTTCGTCTCGCGACGCGGTCTGAATACAGGAAATCTCTGGGCCGCTTCACTCATGGCGCCAGCAACACGCCGCTCCACCGTCGCTGGGCCTCACTCCGGGCCCGCGTGGCGCTGTCGGGCGCCGCTTGTGATCCCGGGTGGGATAGCTTCGAACAGTTTGCGAAAGATGTCGGTCCAGACCGCGCCGAGTGCGACTTGAAGCGCCGCGACGCCACTCTCGCCTATGGACCGGGAAACTTCACTTGGGTCGATCGTCGCGAACGCAGCGCGGCCGTGGCCCTGGCGAAAGCAGACAAAGCTATTGCGGGCGAGGAGAAGCGGAAGGCCAGGCAAGTCGTGGTGGAAGGCGTCGTCTATCGTGGCCTCTATGCTCTAGCGGAAGCTTACCGCTTGCCGGCGAGTACGGTCTGCCTTCGGGTGAGGCAAGGCATGACGCCTGAAGAAGCCGTTCTGGCGCCAAACAAGAACGCCGCAGCGGCAAAGCCGGTAGTGCTCGACGGCCAGAATTTCGAAAGCTTGGGCGCCGCGTTCCGATATGTTGAGACCCGTTATGGCGTACGGGAGAACGCGATGCGGGAACGCATGCGATCCGGGCTCAGCCTGCAAAAGGCCGCGCACAAACCGCTACGGAAGGACTCTCGGCGCCGCACCTAGATAACGAATCGCCTGCTGCGATATCTGCGGACCACCAAAAGCAGCCATGCTTGCGCGGTCCACGAGCCGACATCCTGTCTGATGTAACTCAAGGGCCTTTTCCGCCCACCGCAGCGGCTCGGACAGAGAGCGATTAGGGCCGATCATTAGGCTCAAAAAGCGAAACTCCACAGGCATCTAAAATCAGGAGTTGAGGAAGCTTTGCTGCATGAGATAGAAGAACAAAACCAGAAAACGCGAGAGCTCCATGACCTCGATCTATCCGCTTACCGATCAAGCAGATTCGTACCTCGAAGAATTGGCGGAGAGTCTTAGTGTCACGGACGCCGCCCGTGAGGCTGCTGAACGCAGCTACACTTCGCTTGGAAACTGGCTTTGTCGCGATCAGTCCTCGGTCAAAGTCTTTGATCCCAAGGTCTATGTCCAAGGATCGTTTGCCTTGGGGACGACTTTGAGGCCGATCAGCGAAGACGGAGAATATGATTTGGATTCGGTATGTGAGTTCCACGCCCTGTCCATGGACCAGCTCGCACAAGAAACGCTCAAAACACGCCTTGGGACGGAGGTGGAGGCCTATCGCAAGAGCCGCAACATGGAAAAGCCGCTCCACGAGAGCCGCCGATGCTGGACCCTTCACTACGCCGACGAAGCAAAGTTCCACATGGATGTGGTCCCCGCGTTGCCGAACGGTGCCCAGCTTCGCACCTTACTCGAGCGTGCGTCGATGAAGACGGACTTGGCGGGTACCGGGATTGTCATCACCGATAACGAACGAGCGGACTATCGTATTATCACAGATCAGTGGCCTCGATCTAATCCGCTCGGTTACGTGGAATGGTTCAAGGAGCGCATTGAGCCCCAGCTTCGCCAAAGGATGATAGTTCTAGCAGAACAGGCCAAAGCGAGCGTCGATGAGATACCCGAATACAGGGTGAGAACCCCGCTCCAAGGCGCAATCATCCTCCTCAAGAACCACCGGGACATGCGTTGCGAGGGAGATGCGTGCGACTGGCCGATCTCCATTATTCTGACCACCTTGGCGGCGCGTGCGTACAGGTCCGAGGAGACCATCGGCAAGGCCTTGGCGACCATCCTGGACACCATGGATGACTACATCGAGCAGCGAGGCCAACAGGCCTGGGTTTCGAACCCAAGCGACCCCTTCGAGAATTTCGCCGACAAATGGGCCGAGTTCCCAGAGCGTGAAGCCGCTTTCCATGCTTGGTTGGCCACGGCTCGTCGAGATTTCGCAGCCCTGGCGCGCGAGACTGATCGTCGACGGATCGTCGAGATCGCAAAGGCCGCAGCCGGCGAAACGGCCGTGCGTCGCGTCGATGAGGCGTTCAGGGGCGGCGGACGCGGCGTCCGCGCAGCTGGAACCGCACCTGCTGCAGGCTTGGCCTTCCCCGACACGCCGCGCGTCCCGTCGTCGCCTCGAGGGTTCGCTTGAACTGGCTTCTCACCCAGCCAGGTCGCGCGCTGAAGGAAAAAGCCGGCCTCGCCGATCTGGAAGGCGAGGTGGATTGGCTCTCGGAGGTGGCCTGGAAGCTTGAGGGCCTATCCCTTACCGTGGGGTTCACGATCGCGCTGGGAGAGCGGCGTGTACCCTTGGTGATGACCTATCCGGACTATTTTCCGGACGCCCCGCCCTCCGTCAAACCCGCCGCAGCGGACGTGCTCTTGTCCGGACACCAGTGGGGGCGTGGCGGCGAGCTGTGCCTCGAACACAGGGCCGACAACTGGCGCGCCGAGATCACCGGTGCCGACATGGTCCGAAGCGCCCACCGCCTGCTCAGCGAAGAGGGCGATCCCGCCGCCGGTCCTGTGCCGTCGGCGCACGCCCTCTCGCTCGGCCAGACCATACGTGGGGAGGACTATCGCTTCCTCTGGCCCCATGCGCTTGCGGATCTTGTGGCGGCCCTACCACCGGGCGCGGACCTTCCGGTCGTCATCGGCGAATACAAGGTCGGCGGCGTCGAACTCGCGCGACCAACGACTATCGGCGAGGGCGATGCCATTCTCTGGTCGGAGCCGTTGTTAGGATCGGAGGGGCGAACCTACGAGGCGCGGCTGGTCCTCCTCGCGCCCGAAACTCGGTTCATCGCCAAGCCCGACACCGATCAGGCGCGCGAGGCCCTGACCGCCGCCGGCGCAGGTCATCATTTGGATACTCCCAAGGAGGGTTTGAGACTCTTCGTCCTCGCCAAGGGCCGGGACGCTACCTTGGTCTGGGGTTACCAGACTTCGGAGAAGACGGCCCTTTTCGCTTACCGAACCGTGCCGCTTCCCGAGGCGAGCCCCCGGCTACCCGACGCTTACGCCGCGCTGGCTGGCAAGACGGTCGGCCTCGTCGGCTGCGGGTCTGTCGGCTCCAAGGTTGCCGTCGCCCTGGCTCGATGCGGCGTCGACCATTTCGTGCTGCTGGACGACGATCTTTTGTATCCCGGCAACTTGGTACGCAATGCGCTGGACGGCCGCGCGATAGGTCTCAACAAGACCCTCGCCCTGTCCGCCGCCGTCCGAGATGTCCGCCCCGAGGCCAAGGTCACGACCCGCAACATTCGCCTCGGCGGCCAAGAAAGCAGCGGCACGACGGCCCAGGCGCTCACCCTGTTGGAAACCTGCGTTTTGATCGTCGATGCGACGGCCGAGCCGGAGGCCTTCAATCTCTGTTCGAGCGTCTGCTCTAATGCGCGCAAGCCTCTGGTCTGGGGCGTGGTCTATGCTGGCGGGATCGGTGGCGTGATCGCGCGCGCACGCCCGGATGTTGAGCCTCCGCCCCTTCTCGCACGCGCCCAAATGGCGCTTTGGTATCAGGCCCGAGGCACGCCATGGGCGGCCGAGGACGATGGCAGCTATGGGGCCCGAGAGGCAGGCTCGCCGCTGGTCGCCGACGACGCCGACGTCGGGGTCATCGCGGCACATATGACGCGACTGGTGATCGACACCCTGCTCGGCGCGCCGTCGGACCTCTCCCACTCGGCCTATGTCATCGGCTTCAAAAAGTCTTGGATCTTCGACGCTCCATTCGACGTCTGGCCGATCGACTTCACGCCAGAAGGTCGATGGGGACCAAACTTCTCAGAGGCCTTGGTCGAGGACCTCAATCGCCTCGTCGCCGAACTGAAGCCGAAGGATGAACCGGCGTGAGAGTCGAACTCCCCGTCTGGATCCAGAAACGCCTGCGGGGAAACCTGCGCGAAGCGGGACGGCTGGAGATCGGCGGCGTCCTCATGGGCGAACAGCTCGAGCCCGGCCATTTCCGGATCGTCGACTTCACGGTCGACGATCAAAAGGGCGGGATGGCTCATTTCACCCGCGGCACCGATCAGCACCGCGCCGCCCTGGATGCCTTCTTCGCCCGGACAGACGCTGACTACGGCCGGTTCAACTACCTAGGCGAATGGCATTCCCATCCGAGTTTTCCTGTGAGGCCCAGTCCCACAGACACGACCTCGATGCTCGATCTCGTCAATGGGGAGCGAGGCATCGACTTCGCTGTCCTGATGATCGCCCGGCTCGATTATTGGGTCGCGCTAAAGCGGTCCTTCACCCTCTTCGTCCGCGACCGTCAGCCAGTCGCGATCTCGGAAGCCCCACGATGATGCATCACGTCCACCACTTTATCCGCTCAGCGACCGATTGGATCTTCCGACGGCGTCACCCCGGCCTCGCCTTGATCCGGTTCGCGGTGCTTCTGGCCATCCCCTTGCTCGGCGGCCTCGCCTTCAGCATCACCTTGCCGTTCGACGCCGGTCCCATGAGCCTGAGCTACAGCACCGACACGGGCCCGGCGTCGATCATCACATCGGTCCTGCTGGCTCTTGTGCTGGTCCTAGCGGGCACCGGCATTTGTCTGATCGTCGCCGATCGCAAACGTCTGGCCCGCCAACGCGTGATCGCCGTGGAGTTTCGAGGGCTTCACGACGGCGGAGGCGCTCCGCTGGAGGACGCCGTGCCGGATCGCTTCGACGCCCGCCGCGATGGCGTGGTCATCGACGTCCGCCAAGGCCTGATCAATGGCGTCATCGTCGCCCCCGACATCGCCGTCGGCAAGCTCCTGTCGATGCGAGATCAACTGGCCTCGCGGGAATCCGGGCGGGATCGCCGGGACATCCAATATGTCGTCGGCGGGATCGCGCCGGTCCCCCTGTTGTTCCTCGCGGGCCTCCTCGTCGACGACGAGGCCCCGGTCACCTTCATGGATTGGGATCGATCAGCCCGCATCTGGCGGGAGCTGAACGGACCGGACGACGGCGAACGGTTCGTGGTGTCAGGCTTAGACGCCTTGGTGGACGAGGCCGACGCGGTCATTCTTGCGATCGGCTATTCCTTCCCGGTTGATCTCCCCGCCGCACACGCTCGGGTCGGCAACCTTCCGGTCGTCGCCTTGACCATGCCAACGCATTCCACCACCACACACTGGTCGGGGGGTAAGCAGATGGCGCTTGCGCAGCAGTTCATCGACGTCATGATCGCCATCAAAGGCAAGCGGGCCAAGCTGGTCCATCTCTTCTTGGCGGCGCCCGCCAGCCTGTCGCTGAGACTAGGCACTCACTACGACCAGCGCCTCTACGCACGTGCCATTGTCCATCAGTATGAATCCGGCTCACCCTCGACCTTCAGTTGGGCGATCCGGCTCCCGACGGACGCCCTGCACACCGCTAGCGTTGTGCCGGCAGGTGTCGAGGCGGCATATGACTAGTGTCGGCCGGCTCGGCTGAGCGGCCTGCCCGATAGAGGACCTTCCGAACCGCCACTTTGAGTCGAGGCCGTGTAAAAACTCGTCTCTGCGAAAATTGACGGCATAATTCTACCGATCAGGAGGCATTCACCGGACGGGGCTTCCGCCGTGGCTTCGTTATCTGCGTGCAGGGGCAAAAACGTTGCTTCGAAAACTGACTCCTTCGAGTTTTTACACGGCCTCAGTCAGAAGCCGTCGATCCATCGCAGGACATGATCCTTGGCGCCCCGGCTGGCGAATTCCATTCCGGCTTGGGCCAGGATGTCGAGATGGACGTTCCCCTCTTCCGAGGCCCGCGCCGCTCCCATGCACATCACCAGGACCGCGTTCTGGAGTTCGCCCTGTTCGGCGTTCGTCCGCGCGCGCGCCTTGGTCTGGACGAGGTCGGCATCTACTGCCGCCGTTGCCCGCGCCGGTGATTTCGATCCCGCGACCGCCGACGCTCCGGTGAGGTGGCGAGCCCAGGTTTCCAGCGCGGCGCGCTTCTCCGGAATGTAGGTGTGCCGGTCGTAAACCCCGGTCACGGCCGCCCCTTCGTTGGGGGTATGACCAAGCACCAGCCCGACGATGAATCGCGTCACGCCATACCGCCCCGTCAGTGTCGTGGCGCCGGAGCGCCGAACATCGTGAGGGGATCCCGACTCGATCTTCCGGCGCGCGCAGGTGCGGGCGAACGCGCGCGTGATGGCGTGAGGATCGAGGTGTTGACCCTCCACGCGATCGGAGGGGAAGACGTACGGGCTGCGTGGATCCAGAGCGAAGGCGGCCTCGAGGACGTCCAGGCTCTCCGGGCTCAATGGCACGACGTGCCGGTGCGCCGCCTTCGCTCGCGCCGAAGGAATGGTCCAGAGCCCCGCCTCAAGATCGAACTCGCTTTTCAACGCGCCCGCCACCTCGTTGCGTCGCGTCAGGGTGAGCATCAACAACTGGATGGCCAACCCCATGGCCGGCTCCAGACGGGCGTGAATTCCGGCTGTCTTGTCGCCGGGCGACCGTGGCAAGGAGGCATCGCCAGCCGCGGCCCAGAGCACCTTGAGCTGTGCGTCGTCGAACATCCGCTCCCGGGATGTAAGCGCCAACGGCCGTGCGAGTCCTACGGCCGGATTGGCTTCGAGCCGTTCCTCCATGACCGCAAACCCGAGGACCGCATGCAGCACCCCGCCGATCGAGGCCAGGCTGGCGGGCGACAGCTTCTTGTCGACCACGAGCGTGCGCATGAACGCCTTGATCTCGGCGCGCTTGATGCCGGAGAAGTCACGCGATCCGAACACGGACGTGATGTGGTTGCGCCAGACGCTGCGTTCATTGCCGATCGTGACCGCCCGCTTGGGCTTTCGACGTCCCCCGTGCAGCCCGACCTCCGCGGCGGCCCAATAGTCCTCCGCCAAAGCGTCCAGGGTTTCGATCTTCAGCGCCTTGGCGCGCGCCGCCTGGCGCTCCGCGACAGGGTCGTGGCCGTCGGCGACCGCGACGCGGACGCCGGCCGCCTTGAGGCGAGCCTCGGCCAGCGAAAGGTCAGGATAGGTCCCCAGGGCGAGGCGGCGCCGGGCGCCCTGACGGTTGGTGTAGCGAAACTCGAACTGCTTGGTCGAGGAAGGAAGCACGCGCAGGCTCAGTCCGCGACTGCCGGTGATCTTTTTTTCGTAGATGGTCTTCGTCGGCCGCAGAGCGAGAATCTGTCGGTCGGTGGTAAGCTGTACTGAGCGATCCATGGCGATCCCACGTGTGCCAGATGCACTGGGACATTACCCCATTTTCAGGATTTGTGGGCGCCATTGATGCCTTTTGACGCGAAGTTCGTTGAAAACCGCTGAAATGCGGAAAAACCGCGAATCGTTCTTGTTCAATGAGTTACGCGTCCGCTGAAAAGCGATGAAACAACCTGAAACAGGCCCGGCGGCGGTTCACACCGAGGGGGTCACAGGTTCAATCCCTGTCGCATCCACCATTTCTCCCTCTCGGCTCAACGCCGGTCACTGCCCGCCCGCCGCCGTCGCGGGCAGCCGGACGATCACATCGTCGACCTGCACCCCGCCCCGGTCGACGACGAGGTTCTGATAGTTGCGCTGGCCGTCCTGGGTTTCGGATTCGACGTTCTCGACCTGATCCCGGAACTGGCGACGCAGATAGGTTGACAGCTCACCGGCGGTCACCAGCCGGTCGCCGTCTCCGTCGGCCTCGCCGCCCATGCCCGCGCGCAGGAAGTGGGACAGATAGCCCCCGGCCTGGAATTTGTCGGCCACGGCGCTGGTCAGATCCTCCTCCGAGCTGAACAGTCCCATCACCCCCGGCCGGTCCACGACGTTGCGCGCGAAGCCGCCCGAGAAGCAGGAGTCTATCACCAGCAGCGACAGTCGCGTGCGCAATGTGCCGAACAGTCCGGCCATTTCGCCATCGCTGATCTCGCCGTCGCGCAGCACGATGGACTCGGACTTGCCATCCGGCTCCAGCCCGCTGACCTGCGCATCGGACTGGTCGCCGTGGCCCGAGAAGAAGAACATGAAGGTGTCCTGCGGCCCCGCCTGGGCCGCGACCCGGGCGAAGGCGCGGCGCACGCCGGCGACCGTGGCCTCGGCGTTGGTCAGCACCACGCTGGCGTCGTTCAGCGAGCCATCCGCGCGCAGGGTCTCGGCCAGCTTGCGGGCGTCCTCGTCGGTGAAATCGAGGGGACTTTGAGCCCCGCCGTAGTCGGACACCCCGACCATGACCGCGAACACTCGCGCCCCGCCCTGCACCGAGGCCTGCCGCGGCGAGCCGAGGCTGGGGCTGACGCTGAAGCGATATGAGCCGGTCTCGCCGGGGGCGTAGGACGTGACCATGACCTCGTATTCGCCGTCCTCGGCCAGTACGGTGTCGAGCCGACTGTCGTGGCCGCCGTCGCGGGCGTCGTCGTTCTCCTGCTGGTCCCCCGACGGGGTGGTCAGGATGGTGTAGGCGTCGAAGGCCGAGGACGTCAGCTCCACCGCCACCCGCTGGCCGCGCTGGCCGGTGAAGCGGAAATGGTCGACGTATTCGCCCGAATCGAGGGTGTCGTCGCCGGCGTCCAGCGAACCGCTGACCGCTTGGCCGAGGGTGATCTCGCCGTTGGCCGAAGCGCGCTCGGACGGACGCACCGGCGGCGGAGCGGGGATTGCGGCCCCCGTGCCGTCCAGCACCGCCAGACGGTATCCGCCCTGCTCGCCCGAGGCGTAGCTGGTTGCGGTGATGCGGTAGTCGCCGTCGGCCGGCAGGGTGACGACCAGCCGACTGTTGCGCCCGTCGGCCACCGCCGGATCGTCGTCGTTGAAGGCCGAGAAATCGCCGGGGCCGCTGATGGCGACATAGGGATCGAAGGCCGTTGAGGTCAGACGGAGGTCTAGGGTCTGTCCGCGTCGCCCCCGCAACACATAGCTGTTGATGTACTCGCCGCCCTCCAGCTGACGGTCCCCGGCTCCCAGTCGCCCGTCCAGGGTCTGGCCGAGGCGAATCGCACCGTCCGAAGCGGCCACCGCGGCCGGGGATCCGCCGGGTCTCGTAGCCGCTCCGCCCAGGGTCAGGGTGTAGGCTCCCGTCTCGCCGGGTTCATAGCTGGTCGCCGACACCTCGACGTCGCCGTCGGCCGGGGCGGTGAAGCGCAGCCGGCTGTCGTGCGAACCGCGCGCGCCCGGATCGTCGTCATTGTCCTCGCTGAGGCCGCCGGGACCGCGCACGAGCAGATAGGGATCGAAGGCCGAGGATGAGAGCGTCAGCTCATAGGTCTGGCCGCGCCGGACCGGGAATGTGAATTCGTCGGCGTATTCGCCGCTCTGCAGGGTGTCGTCGCCCCGCGCCAATTGACCGCGAACGGGCCGCCCGCTGGTCAGGGAGCCCGCGCCCTGTGCGTCCGGAGCCGTCGTCTGTTGCGCGGCCTGCCGGCTCCCGACCGGCCTCTGCGGCGGGGTCAACTGCTGCGCGCAGGCGGCTCCGGCCATCGAGACGAGCGTCAGCGCGGTGGTGGCGGCGAGTATGGTCTTCAGCATGTGGTCCCCCGAAACCCCACTCTGCCCGCGAAACGACGGTCTGTCAGCGGTCATTCGTCGGGGCCTGAAATCAGCAGGGCCACCCTTCGGCCTTGTTCCGGGCGCAAACACCCCGCCCTTCGCCGGTCGCCCCTTCCCCGGGGCGAGACTGGCGCGCGCCGCGTTGGCGCCTTACGGACTGCCCATGCCTTTCCCCGCCAGTCATCCCGCGCTCGATCGCGCCCTTTCCGAACGCGGCTATGCCGAGCCGACGCCGGTCCAGTCCGCCGTTCTGGACGCCGGACCGAATGAGGACGGCTCGGGCCGCGACCTGCTGGTCTCGGCCCAGACCGGTTCGGGCAAGACCGTCGCCTTCGGTCTGGCCCTGGCTCCCACCCTGCTGGGCGAGGCCGAGAAATTCGCCGAGTTCGGCGCGCCGGTGGCTCTGGTCATCGCCCCGACCCGCGAGCTGGCCCTGCAGGTCTCGAACGAACTGCAGTGGCTGTACGCCCAGACCGGGGCCCGCATCGTCTCCTGCGTCGGCGGCATGGACCCCAAGGTCGAGCGCCAGGCGCTGAACCGCGGCTGCCACATCGTCGTCGGCACGCCGGGCCGTCTGCGCGATCACGTCGAGCGCGGCTCGCTGGACCTGTCGACCCTGAAGGCCGTGGTGCTGGATGAGGCCGACGAGATGCTGGACATGGGCTTCCAGGAAGACCTGACCTTCATCCTCGACGCCGCCCCGGCCGAGCGTCGGACCCTGCTGTTCTCGGCGACCCTGGCCCGCGACATCGTGCAACTGGCCAAGACCTATCAGAAGAACGCGCTGCGGATCGACACGGTCGCCGGCAACGCCTCGCACGCCGATATCGAATACAAGGCCATCCGCGTGGCCCCGAACGAGGTCGAACTGGCCGTCGTCAACGTGCTTCGCTATTTCGAGGCGCCCGGCGCCCTGGTGTTCGCCAACACCCGCGAGCGAGTGAAGCATCTGACCTCGAGCCTGCGCGAACGGGGCTTCTCGGTGGTCGGCCTGTCGGGCGAACTGACCCAGAGCCAGCGCTCGGAAGCGCTGCAGGCGCTTCGGGATGGCCATGCACGGGTGTGCGTGGCCACCGACGTCGCCGCGCGCGGTCTGGACCTGCCCGATCTGGGTCTGGTCATCCATGCGGAGATCCCGGTCAACAAGGCCGGCCTGCTGCACCGTTCGGGCCGCACCGGCCGCGCCGGCAAGAAGGGCGTCTCGGTCCTGCTGGTCAGCTATACGCGCCGCCGCAAGGTCGAGCTGATGCTGCAATCGGCCTCGATCAACGCCGAATGGTCGGGCCCGCCCTCGGCCGAGATGATCCTCGAGAACGACCGCAAACGCATGCTGGCCGATCCCGTCCTGACCGCCCCGGTCGAGGATGAGGAGGTTCTGGCCCTGGGCCGGAAGCTGCTGGAGACCAGCACGCCGGAACAGGTCGCGGCCGCCCTGATCCGCCTGTACCAGCAGAAGCTGCCGGCGCCGGAAGACGTCTTCGACGACGAACGGATGAAGCGCCAGCAGGCCACCGGCAAGAACGACAAGGGCCAGCCCGACGTTCCGTACACGGACTTCGCCCGCGGCGGCGACATGACCTGGTACCGGATCAACATCGGCCGCGACAAGAACGCCGATCCGAAATGGCTGATGCCGACCATCTGCCGGCTGGGCCATGTGACCAAGCGCGACATCGGTTCGATCAAGATCTTCGAGCGCGAGACCAAGTTCGAGATCACCCAGGAGATGAAGGCCAAGTTCGAGGCCGCCATCGCCCTGGGCCTCGAGGAAGGCGTCAAGATCGATCCCGCCGTGGCTCCCGGCCCGTCGGAGAAGCCCGTCAGCCGCTGGGACAAGAAGCCCGCGGGCGACCGTCCGACCGGCGACCGTCCCGAGCGCAAGCCGTGGACCAAGCGCGAGGAAGGTAGCGACAAGCCGGCCTGGAAGCCGCGCGAGGACCGGCCCGAGGGCGCCAAGAAGCCTTGGGTCAAACGCGACGACACAGCGCCGGCGGCTGAAGGCAAGAAGCCCTGGGTCAAGCGCGAGGAGACCGGCGAAAAGCCCGCCTGGAAGGCCCGCGAGGACCGTCCGCAGGCTGAGAAGAAGCCGTGGGTGAAGCGCGAGGACGCCGCCGCGCCCGCCGCCGAAGGCAAGAAGCCCTGGGTCAAGCGCACCCCGAACGATCCGACGCCCGAGGGCAAGAAGCCGTGGGTGAAGAAGCCCCCGGTCGAGGGCAAGACGCCCTGGACCCCGCGCTCCGACGCCGAGGCCGCTCCGGCCGCCGCCGGCGACAAGCCGTGGAAGGGCAAGCCCAAGGGCGGCGACCGTCCGTGGGCGGCCAAGGACGCGCGCGGCAAGCCCGCTGAGGCCAGGGCGCCGTACAAGGGCAAGACGCCCCGCTAGCGACAACGGTCGCCCGCCTCGGCTTGAATCGGCCCATCGGGGTTGCCAGGACGTCGGACCGGCATATGGTCCCGGTTCGGGAGGGCGCCGCGCCGAACCGGCTCGTCGCCTCCCTGGGGGGTTCCAGATGCATCGCCGTGGCGCAAGGATCGGGGTCGCCTGCCTGGCGATGCTGGCGGTTTGGTCGTGTTCTCCATCGGGAATGGTTCCGCGTCCCCCGGCCGAGGCCGTGGGCGCCCCGCTCCAGGGGCTGATCCTCCAGGCCGGTGAAGGCGAGCGGCGGGTGCGACGACCCAAGGCCGCGGGGGAGCCGGGATTGCCCGATCCGTTCATCATCAAGGTCGACCGCCGCAATGGCGAATCCTCCGACCTCGTGATGGGATACGAGGAACTCGGGCCGGGCCAGGAAATCCCCGCCCACAGCCACCTGATCGCCGACGAGATCATCTTCGTTCACAAGGGAAGCGGCCGGGTGACGCTGGGTGATCGCGAGGCGACGGTCAGCGCGGGCGGCACCGTCTATATCCCGCGCAACGTAAGGATCGGCCTGATGAATACCGGGTCCGAGCCGCTGGGAATCGCCTTCATCTTCTCGAAGCCGGGCTTCGAGGAATTGATGCGGGAGAACTCGGTGCTGGAGGGAGAACCGGTCACGCCGATAAGCCCTGAGGAGCGGGCCGCCATCCAGTCCCGACACAGCTGGCACACCGTTCGCGCGAGATGATCTGAGCGATTGGCCGGCTTACGCGGTCGTTCGGGAAGATTGCGCGTTGCCTGTAACCGTTTACGGTGACCGCAAAGCAAGAAGCTGCGGGCAGGAAACATATGGCGGACGTCCGGCTGACCGGCGTGACCAAGAGCTTCGGGACCACCGAGGTGCTCAAGGGCATCGATCTGGAGATCGCGGACGGCGAGTTCGTGGTCTTCGTCGGACCGTCGGGGTGCGGCAAGTCCACCCTGCTCAGGACTATCGCCGGCCTGGAAGAGGCGACCGGCGGCGACATCGCCATCGGCGGCAAGGTCGTGAACGACCTCGGCCCGTCCGACCGCGGCATCGCCATGGTGTTCCAGTCCTACGCCCTCTATCCGCACATGAGCGTCTACGAGAACATGGCGTTCGGGCTGAAGCTGGCGAAGGCCGACAAGGCCGAAATCGACCGGCGGGTGCGCGGCGCGGCCGGAACGCTGAACATAACCGACTATCTGGACCGCAAGCCGAAGGCCCTGTCGGGCGGCCAGCGCCAGCGCGTCGCCATCGGCCGGGCCATCGTGCGCGAGCCGCAGGTCTTCCTGTTCGATGAGCCACTGTCCAACCTGGACGCCGCCCTGCGGGTGCGGATGCGCTATGAGTTCGCCAGCCTGCATGAGCGGCTGAAGACGACCATGGTCTATGTCACCCACGACCAGGTCGAGGCCATGACCCTGGCGGACCGGATCGTGGTGCTGAACGCCGGTCGCATCGAGCAGGTCGGCAAGCCGATGGAGCTGTACGAGCGGCCCCGCAACCTGTTCGTGGCCGAGTTCATCGGCAGTCCGAAGATGAACCTGCTGCCGGCCGAGATCGTCACCGCAGGCGCGACCGGCGCGACGGTGCGGACGGCGGCGGGCGAAATCCTGACGGTCGCGGTCAATGCGGCGCGGGCGAAGGCGGGTGACAAGGTCACTCTGGGCGTGCGGCCCGAACATCTGACCACGGCGGGCAAGGGCGATGCGATCCGCGCCGACGTGACCTTCGTCGAGACGCTGGGCCATGCGACCTACGCCTATCTGACCGCCGGGGAGACGCCGGTGACGGTGCTGGCGCCCGGCGACGCGCGGCCCGCGGCGGGCGAGACGCTGAGCCTGAAAGTCCCGGCCGATCAGGCGCATCTGTTCGACGCGGGCGGCGAGGCTTTCGCGCGGCGGTAGGCTGCGCGTGTTGCATCGCACAAGCGGGTCGCCATAGATGGCGGAATGCCCGCACCGGCCACGCTGACCATCGACCTGAACGCGCTCGCCGCGAACTTCCACACGCTGGAAGCGGCCGGCGGCGCGCCCGTGCATCCGGTGGTCAAGGCCGACAGCTATGGACTGGGCGCCGCCGCGTGCGCAAAGCGGCTGATGGCCGAGGGCGCGCGGACCTTCTTCGTGGCCCGCACCGGCGAGGGCGAGCGGCTGCGCGCGGCGCTGGGCGCCGACGTCGCGATCTATGTGCTGGATGGATGCCTGACCGGACGGGCGCCGCGGTTGCGGGCTGCGGAGCTGAAGCCGGTGCTGAACACCGGGGCGCAACTGGCCGAATGGCGGGACGCTGGAGGCGGGCCCTGCGGCCTGCAGATCGACACCGGGATGAACCGGCTGGGGTTCCGCGTCGAGGATGCGCCGGAGCCTTTCGAGGGGCTGGATCTGGTGCTGAGCCATCTGGCCTGCGCCGACGATCCGGCCGAGCCCATGAACGCGCGGCAGCGGGACGCCTTCGCGGCGGCGGCGACCCGGTATCCGGCGACGGTGCGATCGTTCGCGAATTCCGGCGGGGCCTTTCTGGGGCCGGACTATGCCTTCGACGCCTTGCGGCCTGGCATCTGCCTGTACGGCGGCGGGCCGGAGGGACGGCCCGACGATCGCATCCGGCCCGTGGCGACCCTGTCCGCCGAGGTGTTGCAGGTGCGCGAGGTCCCGGCGGGCGAGAGCGTCGGCTATTCGCGCGGCTTCGTCGCGAGCCGGCCGACGCGGATCGCGACCTGCGCCGCGGGTTACGCCGACGGCGTGCTGCGGGCCTACAGTCCGAAGGGACTGGTTTCCGTCGCGGGTCAGCTGCGGCCGATCGTGGGGCGGGTGTCGATGGATGTCTGCGCCGTCGACGTCACCGGGCTGGATGTCGCCGTCGGCGACCGGGTCGAGCTGTTCGGCGCGAGCCGGATGCTGGACGACGCGGCGGGCGCGGCGAGGACGATCGCCTATGAGCTGCTGACCTCGGTCACCGCGCGGGTTCCGCGCGTCCACGTTTGAGGGTCAGCGCGCGTCCCGGACCACCGCCCCGCCCTTGATGACCACGGGAACGGTTTCCAGCATCCGCACATCGGCCAGCGGATCGCCCGAGACGGCGATCAGATCGCCGTAGCGGCCGGCGGCGATGGCGCCGACGTCGGCTTCACGGCCGAGGGCCTGGGCGGCGTTCCAGGTGGCGGCGCGGATCGCCTCGGCCGGGGTCATGCCATATTCGACCATGACGGCGAACTGGCGCGCGTTCTGGCCGTGGGGATAGATGGCGGCGTCGCTGCCGAACACCATCCGGGCCCCGGCGCGGTGGGCGGCGCGGAAATTGTCGCGCTGCAGCTGACCGATCTCGCGGTCCTTGCGGAGGTTGTCCTCGGTGACGCCGAACTCGGTGCCGGTGGCCTGGGTGAAGTCGGTGTTGTAGATGTCCATCGACAGCCAGGTCCCGCGCTGGACCGCCAGACGGATGCCCTCGGCGTCGATCAGCGAGGCGTGTTCGATGGTGTCGATACCGGCGCGGATGGCGTCGGCGATGCCCGAGGCGCCGTGGGCGTGGGCCGCGACCTTGAGGCCCCACATATGCGCCTCGTCGGCGACAGCGGTCAGTTCGGCCAGGGTCATCTGCTGCTGGCCCGGCTCGGTGTTGCGCGAGAAGACGCCGCCGGTGGCGCAGACCTTGATCACCTGGGCGCCGTATTTGCGCACCTCGCGGACGCTGTGACGGGCCGCGTCGACGCTGTCTGCGTTGTAGTCATTGGCCTGGGCCATGGAGCGCGGCAGGCCGGTGTGGTCGCAGTGGCCGCCGGTGGCGCCGAACGAGACGCCGGTGGGGATGACCCGCGGCCCCTCTATGAAGCCGGCGTCGATGGCCTGACGCAGGGCGACGTCGGCGAAGTCGGGGCCGCCCAGATTCCGCACCGTGGTGAAGCCGGCCATCAGATTGGCGCGGGCGTTGGGGACCTGGAGCACCGTCTCGAAATCGTCGGCGTACTCCAGCACCTTGAAGCCCGAGACATAGGGGGTGCCGGCCAGGTGGACGTGCATGTCGATCAGGCCAGGCAGCAGGGTCAGGCCCGGCAGGTCGAGGCGGCGGACGTCGGCGGGCAGGCCGGCGGGGACGGCGGTTCCGACGGCGGTGATCCGGCCGTCGGTGACGACGACGACGGGATTGTCGACATAACGGCCGCGCTCGACATCGACCATGCGGGCGGCGGTCACGACAAGCGTGTCCGCCTGTGCGGGCGCGGCGAGGCCGAGCGTGAGTGCGATGGCGGCGGCGGCCAGACGGTGCAGCATGGTGATGGTCTCCCCTGTGGGCGTGAAGCTGGCATGGCGGGGGCGGCGGGAGCAACAGGCGTGTGTACGCGAGCGCAAGTTCGCCGCCGGGCGGGCGAATCCGGGGGCGGGAGTCCCGATCGTCACAAGAAAAAATCGTCGTGACAAAAGGGCTGGACGACCGGGTCGCCGGGGAAGCGGACGCCGGGGCCTGAGGCGGCTCCGGGCGAGGCTGGGTGCTGTCAAAGATCCGTCCCCGTGGGGATTTGAACCATTATGCATGGCCGTGCGTCAGAAGCGGACGCAGGCGGTTTCGGGGTTGATTGGAACCGGGATGAAGGGGCGGGATGGGCGAGAAAAATGTCTCGAGAGTCTCGGGTTGGAGGGGGCGAGAGTCCTCATCGTCGGCGGCGCTGTCTCCTCCCCATCGCAGATGGAAGGTGGATCGGAGGCGGAGCCGACGAGACGGAGGGGACGCCGCCGGCGGGGGTCCGTGGATCGCTGATCCCTTCACACCGAGTCGCCCCCTCCACCACCCGCGCTGAGTCGCGCGGGCGGTCCCCCTCCCCACTGCGTGGGGAGGAGACGGAAGGGCGGCTCCTACGTCAGTTTCGGACGTACCCCAGCGGGAGCCCCCTGCCCGACCGCGTGCGACTCCTGTAAGCCGGACGCATGGCCAGAGACGGTGCGATCCATGTTTGTCAGTCCTGCGGGGCGGTGCACGGCAAGTGGGCCGGGCAGTGCGGGGCGTGCGGGCAGTGGAACTCGATCGTCGAGGAGAGCCGCGCGGCGCCGCCGGGGGCGATGAAGCCGGCCACGAGCGCGGCCGGGCGCGGACGGGGGGTGCAGTTCGAGGGGCTGCAGTCCGAGACGCCCGAGCCGCCGCGCATCATCACCGGCGTGGCCGAGTTCGACCGGGTCTGCGGCGGCGGGGTGGTGCCGGGTTCGGCGATCCTGCTGAGCGGCGATCCGGGCGTGGGCAAGTCGACCCTGCTGCTGGACGTGGCCGGCCGCGCGGCCCTGTCGGGGCGGCGGGTGGCCTATATCTCGGGCGAGGAGGCGGTCGAGCAGATCCGGGCGCGGGCGAAGCGGATGGGGCTTGAGAAGGCCCCCGTGGAGCTGGCTTCGGCGACGGCGTTGCGGGACATCCTGGGGACGCTGAAGCGCGAGAAATTCGACATCGTCATCGTCGATTCGATCCAGACCCTGTGGTCCGATGCTCATGAGGCGGGACCCGGCTCGGTGACCCAGGTGCGGGCCTGCGCGGGCGAGATGGTGCGGCTGGCCAAGTCGCAGGGGGTGGCGGTTGTGCTGGTCGGCCATGTCACCAAGGACGGCCAGGTCGCGGGGCCGCGCGTGGTCGAGCACATGGTCGACGCGGTGCTGAGCTTCGAGGGCGAGCGCGGCTATCCGTTCCGCATCCTGAGGGCGGGCAAGAACCGCTTCGGCGCCACCGACGAGATCGGCGTGTTCGAAATGGGCGACGCGGGTCTGCGCGAGGTGGCCAATCCGTCGGCCCTGTTCCTCGGCGAGGGCCGGGACCGGGCGCCGGGCGCCGCGGTGTTCGCGGGCATCGAGGGGTCGCGGCCGGTGCTGGTCGAGATGCAGGCGCTGGTGTCGAAGTCGGCCTATGGCACGCCGCGCCGGGCCGTGGTCGGCTGGGACACCGGGCGACTGGCCATGGTGCTGGCGGTGCTGGAGGCCCGGTGTGGCTTCGGGTTCGGGGATCAGGACGTCTATCTGAACGTGGCGGGCGGCCTGCGAATCAATGAGCCGGCGGCGGATCTGGCGGCGGCGGCGGCGCTGATCAGTTCGGCGACCGACACCCCCCTGCCCCAGGGCTGCGTCGTGTTCGGGGAGATCAGCCTGTCGGGCGAGGTCCGGGCCGTGGGCCGGGCCGAGGCGCGGCTGCGCGAGGCGCAGAAGCTGGGCTTCAATCAGGCCCTGACGCCGCCGCTGACCGTCAAGGACAAGGGGGTCAAGGTGACGTCGGTGACGCGATTGACCGAAGCGGTCGAACGAATCTCGCAAAACCGCTATTGAGGGTCGTGATCCGTTCCCTCCCGCGTTTTTCTCGACCGTCACCCTCGGGCTTGACCCGAGGGTCGGACGTTGGGCGTCTCCAGTCGCGGCCGGGTTTGCCGGGATGGCGGGGCCACCGGGCCTTGAACGAGCGGACGGACAATCCGACCCTCGGGTCAAGCCCGAGGGTGACGGCGTGGGGGATATCGGCCCGCGATAGCGAGAGCCCCGCGCCCGCATGACCGGTTTCGACGTTATCGCCATTCTGGTCATCCTCGCCTCCGCCGCGGCCGGCTGGGTGCGCGGGGGTACGCGCGAGATCATAACCCTGCTAAGCTTCGTGCTGGCGGCGTTCATCGCCCTGGTCGCCCTGCCGCTGACGGCGCCGCTGGGACGCGCCCTGGTCAATCCGGACTGGATGGGGACCATCGCGGCGGCCGTGTTTTCCTTCCTTCTGATCTATTTCGGCATCCGCCTGTTCGGCTCCATCCTGTCGAAGCGGGCGCAGGCGCATCCGCAGCTGGGCGGAGTCGACCGCATCGTCGGCATCTTCGTCGGCGCGGCGCGGTCGCTGGTGCTGCTGGGGGCCATCCATCTGGTCATCGTCGCCGCCATGCCGGGCGAGAAAACGCCGCGGTGGCTGAGCGAGGCGGCCCTGCGGCCGGTGACGGCAGGCGCGGCGCGGGTCATCCAGATCGTGCTGCCGGGCATCGGACGGGGCGCCGATGCCCTGACCCCGGTCGTGACTTCGTCCGTGAGCAAAGGGTTTTCCGAAGACAAGGCCTTGCCCCCGCCCCAAAGAGACAATACTTCGCGCCCGTCCGCCACACGCTAGCGTTCCCCGCTTCATCGGAGCCCCACGATGAGCCGCCTTGAGCATTCCATCGCCGCCCCGGTCGTTCACCGGACGCACCATCGCGACGCGGACGACGACCGTCCGCGCCTGGAATGCGGCGTCTGCGGCGTGTGGGGGGCGGACAAGGACGCGGCCTCGGCCATTGTCGCCCTGGGCCTGCACGCCCTGCAGCATCGCGGCCAGGAAGCCTGCGGCATCGCCAGCGTGCATGACACCCGCTTCCACACCGAGCGCCACATGGGACTGGTCGGCGAGGCCTTCGGCGGGGCCGACCTGCCCGAGCGCCTGCCGGGCACGGCGGCCGTCGGACACACCCGCTATTCGACGGCGGGCGGCAGCTTCCTGCGCAACATCCAGCCGATGTTCGCCGATCTGGACCAGGGCGGCATCGCCATCGCCCACAACGGCAATCTGACCAATTTCCTGTATCTGCGGAACCAGCTGGTCGGCGAAGGCGCCATCTTCCAGTCGACGTCGGACTCGGAAGTCATCCTCCACCTGATCGCGCGGTCGCGGAAGGCCAAGATCGTCGACCGCTTCATCGACGCCATCGGCCGGATCGAGGGCGGCTACGCCCTGGTCTGCGCCACCCGCTCGAAGCTGATCGGCGCCCGCGACCCCCTGGGCATCCGCCCGCTGGTGCTGGGCCGTCTGGGCGACGCCTGGGTGCTGGCGTCGGAGACCTGCGCCCTGGACACCATCGGCGCCACCTTCGAGCGCGACGTCGAGCATGGCGAGGTGGTCGTGATCGACCACGAGGGGCTGAAGTCGCTGAAGCCGTTCCCCACCCGCGGGGCCCGGCCCTGCCTGTTCGAATACGTCTATTTCTCGCGCCCCGACAGCGTCGTGAACGGCCGCTCGGTCTATGGCGTCCGCAAGCGGATGGGCATGAAGCTGGCGCGCGAGCACGCGGTCGAGGCCGATGTGGTGGTGCCGGTGCCGGACTCCGGCGTGCCGGCGGCGCTGGGTTACGCCCAGGAAAGCGGCATCCCCTATGAGATGGGGATCATCCGCAGCCACTATCTGGGCCGCACCTTCATCCAGCCCAGCCAGGGCGCCCGGCAGAAGGGGGTGCGGATGAAGCACAGCCCCAACGGCTCGGTGCTGAAGGGCAAGCGGGTGGTGCTGATCGACGATTCGATCGTGCGGGGCACGACGTCGGTGAAGCTGGTGCGCGCGGTTCGCGCGGCCGGGGCGACGGAGGTGCATCTGCGTTCGGCCAGTCCGCCGATCCTGTGGCCGGATTTCTACGGCATCGACATGCCCGAACGAGACCAGCTGATCGCCGCCAACAAGACGCTGGAGGAGATGAAGGCCTATCTCGAGGTCGACTCGCTGGGCTTCCTGTCGGTCGACGGCCTGTACGACGCCATGGAGGCCGGGCCGCGCGATCCGCACAATCCGCAGTTCACCGATCACTATTTCACCGGCGAATACCCGACCCGTCTGCTGGATCGCGAGATCGAGGAAGGCGGGCGCGAGGTGGCGGCGCGGCAACTTTCGCTGCTGGTCAGCGCTTAGGGATCTTACGGTCCGTTTCAGAGGCGTCGCATGGTCCAGCTCGGCTATTTCACCATCGACACTCACGATGTCGCCAAGGCGCGCGCCTTCTATTCGGCTCTGTTCGGCTGGACGTTCAACGAGGCCGAATCGGGCCCGACCTACGCCCATGTCGCCGGCAGCAAGCCGGCGTTCGGCTTCACCAAGGCCGAGCGGCCTGGCCAGTTTCCCCATATGTATTTCCGCGTCGATGACCTCGACGCCCTGTGCGAGCGGGTGGTCGAACTGGGCGGCAAGGCGGCGGTTCCGGCGGACGGCTCGACGGGGCGCTCGGTCGTGATAAGCGACGACCAGGGCGTCAGCCTCAGCCTGTGGCAACCCGCGCCGGGGTTCTGACTTTCGCCGGGCCGACGGGCGGGCTATCAGGCCCGGCATGACCGACCTTCCTCTCAAAGACCGCATCGCCCTCGTCGTGGGGGCCTCGCGCGGCATCGGCTATGAGACCGCCCTGGCGCTGGCCAGGGCCGGCGCGCACGTCATCGCCACGGCGCGGACCCAGGGCGGGCTGGAAGAGCTGGACGACGCCATTTTCGCAGCGACCGGCAAGCACGCGACCCTGATCCCGTTCGATCTGGTGGACGGCGGGGCGATCGACCGGCTGGGCGGCGCCATCTTCGAGCGGTTCGGGCGGCTGGACGTCTGGGTGCAGGCGGCGGCGACCATGGGGGCCGCGGGCCTGACGCCGGTCAGCCACGCCGACCCGCGCGTCTGGGCCAAGGTCGAGAAGACCAATTTCACCGCCGTCTATCGCCTGATCCGGTCGCTGGAGCCGCTGCTGAAGGCGTCGGACGCCGGTCGGGCGGTCTATGTGACCACCAGCGTGGCGAGCGCGCCCAAGGCCTTCTGGGGGGCCTATGCGGCGACCAAGGCGGGGGCCGAGGCGCTGGTCAAATGCTGGGCCGACGAGATCGAATCCACGCCGGTGCGCGTCGCGATCGTGGATCCGGGCCGGATGCGCACCGCCATGCGGGCCCAGGCCTATCCGGGCGAGGATCCGGAGGACGTCACCCATCCGTCGGCCATCGGGCCGCTGATGGTCGAGCTGGCGCGCGGCGATCTGGAACCCGCGCTGGAGGTGAAGTTCAGGGAGTGGAGCGGCGGGCCGGGCGTGGCGGCGCTGATCTAAAACGTCGAGGAGAGCGCTGATGAACATTGATGACGCCGTTCGTCTCATCACCAGCGGGGAAGGCCTCCGCGTGGAGCTCAAGGCAGCGCTTCCGACCAGACAGGTAGCAATCTGCAAAGAGATTGCCGCCTTGGCCTCGACAGACGGAGGTCATGTCTTCTTGGGTGTTTCGGACGACGGCGTAGTGGTTGGTATGACGACTGCGGAACGTTCAACGCTCGGCGAGCGGCTTGAATCTTGGGTTCGCCATCATGTTTCGCCCCTCCCGCTCATCGACCTAGAGTGGCTTGAAATCGACGGATTGGCAGTCCTGTGTATCGCGGTCGAGCGTGGCTCATCCCCATTGTACTATTTCGATCGCGTTCCCTACATTCGTGTCGGTACGATTTCCCATCCCGCTGAACCTCACCAAGTTCTCGAGAAAATTCTTGGGTGGAGCGTTACGGACAAGATCAGCGACATCAAAAAAGATCTCACTGCTACCCACCCGAACCGACATACGGCAGCAGCCATCTTCGGACAGGGGGAACTTGCGACAATGAACTATGAGACGCTGCTCGAAAGACTTCGTCGCGATTTGCTCTCCTGATCGCCCTACTTCTTCGGCAGGTGCTTCTGCCCCGTCCGCACCCGGCCCGACCGCGAAACCTGCCTCGCCCCGCCGCGCGCGCCCTTCTGGACGGCGACGGACGAGCCGGCCTTCTTGTTGGCGCTGGCTTTCAGCCCCGCCAGCGGCTTGAGCTTCGTCTTACCGGCCTTCTTCTGCTCCAGCGCCTTGCCGGGCAGGTTGGACAGCATCTCGGCGCGTTCGGCTTTCTTGATGACCTTGCGCGGCGCGGTCTTGGCGTCGCCCTTGTAGCGTTCGGGGCCCGACTTGGAGCCGCCCGGCGCATAGGGGTTCTCGCTGCCCGACTTGACCAGCAGGCGGATCGGGGTGCCCGGCAGGTCGAAGGATTCGCGCAGATTGTTGACCAGATAGCGCTTGTACTGCTCGGGCATGGACTCGGCGCGGCTGGCCATCAGCACGAAGGTCGGCGGGCGGGCCTTGGTCTGGGCCATGTATTTGGGCTTGATCCGCTTGCCGTCGACGGCGGGGGGCGGATGTCTCTGGGTCGCCAGGGCCAGCCAGGTGTTGAGGTCCTTGGTCTTGACCTTGACCGACCAGGTGGCGTGGGCCTGGAGCACGGCGGGCATCAGCCGTTCGACGCCGCGGCCGCTGTGCGAGGACAGGGCGACGAAGGGCGAGCCCTTCAGCTGGGGCAGCTTGTCCTCGGCCATCTGGGTCAGTTTGGCCAGTTTGGCCTGGGGCTCGGTCTCGAGGTCCCATTTGGCGGCGACATAGACCAGGGCCCTGCCCTCGCGCTCGACCAGGTCGGCCAGCTGCAGGTCCTGGGTGTCGAAGGCGTCGTCCTTGTCCATGACCAGTACGACCACCTCGGCGAAGGTGATGGCGCGGATGGTGTCGGCGACCGACAGCTTCTCCAGCTTCTCCTGCACCCGGGCCTTGCGGCGCATGCCGGCGGTGTCGACCAGACGGATATTCTGGCCTTCGTATTCCCAGTCGACCGAGATGGAGTCGCGGGTGATGCCGGCCTCGGGGCCGGTCAGCATGCGATCCTCGCCGATCAGGCGGTTGATCAGGGTCGATTTGCCGGCGTTGGGACGGCCGATAATGGCGATGCGGATCGGCTTGTCGGGCTCGTCGACCTCTTCAATGAAGATGTCGGCGCTGGCGGCGACGATGGCGGCATAGAGGTCGGCCATGCCCTCGCCGTGCTCGGCGGAGATGGCGACGGGTTCGCCGAAGCCCAGCGACCAGGACTCGCCGATGCCGCCGCCGCTCTCGCGACTCTCGGACTTGTTGGCCAGCAGGATGACGGGCTTGTGCTGTTTGCGCAGCCGTTCGGCGAAGATCTGGTCCAGCGAGGTCACGCCCTCGCGGGCGTCCATCATGAACAGGATCAGGTCGCCGTCTTCCAGCGCCGCCTCGGTCTGTTCACGCATCCGCGATTCGAGGCTGTCGTCGGTGACGTCCTCATAGCCGGCGGTGTCGATCAGGGTCAGGTCCATGTCGCCGATGTTGCCGTCGGCGTAGCGACGGTCGCGGGTCACGCCCGGGCGGTCATCGACCAGCGCGAGGCGCTTGCCGACGAGACGATTGAACAGTGTCGACTTGCCCACATTGGGGCGGCCGACGATGGCGACTTTGAGAGCCATGTCGGCCTTCTAACGCAGTTTGTGGTCCGGCGTCAGCGAATGCTGACGAGGTCGCCGTTGTCGGAGAGGACGTACAGCGCGCCGTTGTAGGCGGCCGGGGCCAGATAGACGGCTCCGGCGCCCAGTTTGAGCGAGGCCGTCTGCGCGCCGGTCTTGGGATCGAAGGCGACCAGTTCACCGTCCGAATTGGTCAGGACCAGACGGTTGGAGGCCAGCAGCGGCCCCGACCATTCCGGCCGAACGGTCCGATCCCAGAAGCCGAAATAGCCGCCTTCCTGACGCACGCGGCCCTCGTTGAGGTCGCGGCTCCAGTAGATCTGGCCGCTGTCGCGGTTGATGACGGTCAGTTCGCCGTCCTTGGACACGACATAGATGACGTCGCCGACCGGCAGGGGCGCGTTGACGCCCGCGATCGGCAGGGGCGCCCATTTGGGCTGGCCGGAACGGATGTCCATGGCCTGCAGCACGCCCGAGTGGCTGACGGCGTAGACCGTGCCGCGGCTGATCACGGGACGACCGGCGATGTCGCGGATCTCGGACAGGGCGCTGGTGCGGCTGGTGCGCGACAGGACCTGCTGCCAGACGGCCTGGCCGGTCGAGGCGCGCAGGGCCACGACCTCGCCCGACGAGAAGGGCGCGATCACGGTGTCGCCGGTCACGGCCGGGCTGGAGGCGCGCATGATGCGGGCCGGCTCGGGGATGCCGCGATACGACCAGACCTGGGCGCCGGTGGTGGTGTCGAAGGCCTGGATCTGATTTTCGACGTCGACCACGAACACCCGGCCGCCCGCCACGGTCGGGGCGCCGTGGATCGGCACGTCCACCGGCGTGGTCCAGACGACCGCGCCCGTGGTCTGGTCGAGGGCCGTCATGGTGCGATAGCCGGACGAGACGAAGACCTTGCCGCCGCCCACGGCGACGCCGCCGCCGAAGCCGCCGCCGGTCGTGCCGCCGCCGCCGAAGCCCAGCCACCCGCGGCCGCCGCCTTCGCGCTCATCCGGCTTGATGTCGACCTTCCAGGCCTGGGCGCCCGTGCCGGCGTCGAGCGCCGACACCGTGGACTCGCCGTCCAGCACGAAGACACGGCCATTGTCGGCCACGACAGGAGCCATGACCTGACGCGTACGCGACGAGCCCGCGCCGACTCCGCGCCGCCAGGCGACGACGAACTCGGGGGCGGCGATGACATGCTCGACCGAATTCTCGGCGTTGCCGCCGGGCTGGGTCCAGGCCGTCGCGGCCTGGGGGCCGGGAATGAAGAAGTCGCGGCCGGACAGGGCGGCCGACGGCGCCAGCTGCTGTTCGAACTCCAGAACCGAGATCCGCTGACCCGCGGAGGCCGTGGCCTGGGGTTCCTTGGCGCCGCCCAGACCGAACGGCAGGGCGTCACGCACCGTACTGCACGAGGCGACGGCGGCGGCGACACCGCTCAGAAGGGCGACTTTGAGCACGCGATTCATGGCGGACGTCCTGGAAGCGGGGATCACGGGCGGGCCGGAGCGGCGGCGGGCGCAGGCCCGGCCGGCGAAGCGGCGGCGGGACTGGCCGGAGGAGCCACGGGAAGGCTGCGTTGGGCGTCGACGATCTTCTTCAGGTTCGCCGCGGCCCCGGAATCGATGGCGGCGATGGTCAGATCAGCGCGCTGGCTGACGATCTCGGGAGTGTCGAGACCGTTCTTGAGCAGCACCAGCGCTTCACGCGCCGGCGCGACCTGACCGTTCTGGAGCCGCGCCATGGCCAGGGCCTCGAGCGCGAAGGCGCTGAACGGGCGGCCATCCTTCGCGATCGGCTCGAGGCGGGCCTCGATCCGGGCGAGGGTTTCGGTGTCCATGGCCAGCCAGGCGGCCTTGAGCACGGCGGCGTCATGCAGCAGCGGATCGCTGGAAGCCCTGGCCGCCTCGTCGAAGCGGGCGATGGCGTCGGGGATGCGGTTGGCGTCGACGGCGATGCCGGCGCGCGCCATCAGGGCCATGGCCTTGTAGGCGCCGTTGCCGTCCCTGGCCGCCTGGGTGAAGGCGGCGTCGGCGCCGACCGGGTTGTTGGCCTGCATCGATTCCATGCCGCGGTCGTAGGCGACCGAAGCCTTGTCGGCCTTCGACGTCTGCAGACTGTCCCAGCCCCAGAAGGCCAGGGCGGCGATCAGGGCGACCAGAAGCACGCCGCCGGCGACCGGCAGCCAGGTGCGGGCGAGCCGCTTGTAGCGGTCGGAGCGGAGCTCCTCCTCGACCTGCTCGAAAACATCAACCACGGATACGTCGCCCCCGGAAAACGGCGCTCAGGCCGTCGAATTTCAATCCGGCCGGACCCTAGAGGGTCAGCCTGCCCGCCGCAACGCAGCCCTTAGGGCGTGACGGGCTTTTTCGAGAAGTAGGTCTCGACTTCGGCAGGAAAACGGCGGGCTTTCACGTCGGCGGCGTAGGCGGCGACGGCCCGGTCGATCTCGCCGCGCATATCGGCGTAGCGGCGGACGAATTTCGGCGTCCAGTCGAACAGGCCCAGCATGTCGGGCGTGACGAGTATCTGACCGTCGCAGGCGGACGAGGCGCCGATGCCGATCGTCGGCTTGTCGACGGCCGCGGTGATGTCGCGGGCCAGGCCCTCGGCCACGCCCTCGATGACGATGGAAAAGGCCCCGGCGTCAGCGGTGGCCTCGGCTTCCGACATGACGCGAAGCCGCTCTTCGTCGGTCCGGCCCTTGGCCTTGAAGGCGCCGTCCGTCAGCACGGCCTGGGGCCGCAGGCCGACGTGGCCCATGACCGGAATGCCGCGCTGGACCAGATAGGCGATGGTTTCCGCGACGGTCGGGCCGCTTTCCAGCTTCACGCCCTGGGCGCCCGTCTCCTTCATGACGCGGGCGCAGTTTTCGTAGGCCAGCTCCTTGCCGCCCTCATAGCTGCCGAACGGCATGTCGATGACGACCATGGCCTTCCTCGAGCCGCGCATGACGGCCTGGCCGTGGAGAATCATCATCTCCAGGGTGACGCCAACGGTGTTTGGCATGCCGTGCACCACCATGCCGACGCTGTCGCCGACCAGCAGCAGGTCGCAATGGTCGTCCAGCAGGGCCGCCGTGGGGGCGTCATAGGCCGTCAGGCAGACGATCGGCTCGCCGCCCTTGCGGTTGCGGATGTCGGGCGCGGCGAGGCGGCGGACGGTTTCCTGCTTCTGGCTGGACATGGCGGTCCTCCTGTTCGGGGACCTAGATAGCGACGCGGCCGCTCCCCGTCATCCCTGGGGGACGACGGGGCGGGATCACATCTCCTGCGACAGCTTCATCACCCCGGCCGCGGCCAGGGCGATCAGGGCGCCGGCGGCGATCCAGAACAGCTGCATGCCGCCCATGGAGCCCAGTTCCAGATTGCCCAGACCGAACTGGTCCAGACCACTCTGGACCGTGCTCTGGACGCTGAGCGAGGTGGAGCGGATGCCCTGACCGAGGGCGTCACCCGCGACCACACCGTCGCCTTCGCCCAGACCCAGGTTCACGCTCATGGTCTCGCGAACCGCCACGACGCCGCCGACGGCCCCGGCGAGGCCCAGGGCGAAGAAGCGGACGCGGGAGCCCTTCTGCAGGCGTTGCTCGACCCGGGCGTTGAACAGGGCCGCATCGGCCAGATGCGGGGTGCGCGCGAAAAGGCGCTCGATTTCGGGATCGAACTCGTCAGCCGACATGCTGCGTTCCTCCCACGGACTGCGCGGATTGCGGTTGTAGCCGCGCGCGGAGTTTATCCAGACCACGTTTGACATGAGACTTCACCGTGCCGAGTGGCAAATTCAGGGCGGCGGCGATCTCTGGATGCGCCATGCCGGCCCCGTGACAAAGGGAGACACACAGTCGTTCGGGCTCGCTGAGACCCTTGAGGGCTTCGTCGAGATCCATCAGGCCCGCCTGATCGGCGGCGGGCGCGACATCTTCCTGTTCGACTTCAGCGATGTAACGGGCTTCCTTTGCAACACGCTTGATGTACAGGCGCGCCGCGATCCGCTTGACCCAGGCGGCGAAAGTGCCCTCGCCGCGGAACTCCGCGCACCGCTCGAACGCCTGGATGAAGGCGTCCTGGGCGATGTCGTCGGCGAGGGAGGGCTGAGCCCCCATCCGCCGCAGCAGGCCGCGCACCGCCGAACCGTGGCGGCGCACCAGCTCGCCGAACTCCCGCCGTCCGCCCGCCGCCGCGAGGGCGGCGAGCTCGACATCGTGCCGGTCGATCAGAGGTTGGGTCATGATCAGTCCCCCTGTCCGACCCGGCTCAGTCCTTGTTCTTGTTGAAGAAGCTCAGGACCAGATAGGCCAGTCCGACGGTGACCGGGATGGCCGCGACGCCCAGCAGGCCGTCGCCGACGTTACCGCCCCAGTCGTGTTCGCCGTTAAAGCCCATATCGTTGATCAGGCCGAAGGCGGCGATGCCGATGCCGACCGCCAGCCAGATGATGCCGCGGCGGATGTCGCGGGTCCGCGAGGGCAGGTTCTTGGTGACGTCCTTGGTCAGGGCGTCGAGAACTTCAGGCGGCAGGTCCTGCCCCTTGTCGATGGCGCGACGGACCGTCTCCTGGGTTTCGCGGCGTTCGCGGAACTTCAGATAGGTGGGGCCGAAGATAATGGCGGTGATCGAGCCGAAGACCGACAGAATGGCCACCAGCGGGATGAAGTCTTCCATGTGGGTATCCCCTCTTTCGTCAGACCGGAGCGTGATGCTTCGGGCTTCTGACGACAAGAGGCTGTGAAGAGGCTCCATGGATGCGGACGGCGAGGTGAAACTTTCGTAAGGCGAGGGCGTCCGGCGTGGCGGCGACCGTCAGGCTGCGCTGAACCGGCGCGCCAGGGCCAGGGCGGCCATGGCGCTGACCGCCACCCCCGCCAGCATGGCGGCGGCGGGGATCAGGGCGGCGATATCCTCGGTCAGCGGACCAACGACCGGACTCAGGGCCCACAGGATGGCGATGGCGGCCACCCCCCAGGGGACAAGGGCCGCGACGGTCATCCATGCCCGGCGCAGGGCGATCCGCTGGGCGATCCGCGCCTGGAAGGCGTAGTCGCGCGCCGGGGGCGTTTCGGCGGCGAACAGGGCCTGGAGTTTCTGTTCAGGCGTCATCGGTTCCTCCGAGCGCTTTCAGCAGCCGCGTCCGACCGCGGGCAACATGCGACTTCACCGTGCCCAGAGGCAAGCCCAGGGCGACCGACGCCTCGCCGTGCGACCAGCCGTCCGCCAGGCACAGGGCGACACAGGCGCGGACGTCCGGCGGCAGGTCGGTCATGGCGGCGGCCATGGACAGCCGGTCCTCGTGAGACACGCCCGCGGGCGGTGCGACCGCTTCCAGCCAGGCGCCGTCGCGGGCCGCGCCCCGGCGCGACGCACGGATCCGGTCCTGGGCCTTGCGCCAGGCGATGCCGCACAGCCAGGCGCGGACCCCGGCCGGGTCTCTGAGCGACCTCAGCGACCGCCATGCGGCGAGGAAAGCATCCTGAGCCACGTCGTCCGCCTCGGCCCAGCCCCCGCGCAGCGCGCGGCGCAGAAAGCCGCGAACGGCCGCCTGATGTCGCTCGACCAGCCGCGAAAACGCGGCGTCCGAGCCGGCGAGCGCGCGGCTCACCAGCTCGGCGTCGCTGTGAAATCCCCCCATGGCGCGCGTTCCCGGGCGGCATCAGTTCCGCGGACCGCGTCCGCCGCTGCGCAGGGCCGAGACCAGCGAGGCGAGGCAAAGGGCCCCGAGCACGAAGCTGACGATCAGGAAGGCCTCGCCGGCGCCGTAGATGTCGGACCAGCTGGCATAGGCGAAGCCTGCCGCCATGACCCCGAACAGCACCACGGAGAACCAGGACCCGTCGCCGGCCCTGCCGCGCGCTGCGCATCTGCCAGGCGTCATCGTTCGAATCGATCGGGCGCTCCAGCACCTTGAGCAGGGCCGCGGGCGGCTCCTGACCGCGCTCGGCATAGGTCTGGATCAGCTTCAGCGTATCCTTCTGGCGCCGATAGTTGAGGAAGCTCGAGAAGCCGCCGAACACGAACCAGGCCAGCGGGAACAGCAGCCACCAGTAAGAACGGAACAGGTCTTCCATGATCTTCATCCCTCAGACGCCGGACGCCATGCCCGCGCTTTCATAGGGTAGTCGGCGCCGCACGCGCCAGCGGATGCGGTCCCGTGGAATTTTCCGGAGCCTTGCCCCGGGCGGCGGTCGCAACCCATCTTGCGGCCTCGCGTTCGCTGGCGGACACTTGATCCGCACAGGAGCCCCGCATGGTCCAGATCACCTATCGCATCGTCGAGCATGACGGAGGCTGGGCCTATCAGTCGGGCGGCACCTATTCCGAGACCTATCCGACCCACGATTCGGCGCGAGCGGCGGCCGTCGCCGTGGCCCGGGAGCAGAAGGTGCCGGACGAGGACGCCCTGATCGAATACGCCGACGCCTCGGGCCGCTGGATCACCGAACGCGCCGACGGTCACGACCGGCCCGAGGTCGAGGTCGAAGGCTGATCGCAACCGCTTGTGATCGGCCGAGGCTAGGCGCGGGCGAACCCGGCCGTTAGGTCTGGCCGCCCTGTCAGCGGAAACCGGTTACATGCGTCACGCGTCCTCCCCCGCCCCCACCCGCCGCGCGCTTCTGGCCGGAGGCGCGATGACCGCCGGCCTGGTCATGGCGCCGCGGATCGCGGCGGCGCAGGCCGCGGCGGATCTGGACCGGGTCAACGGACTGATCGCGCGCATGACGATCGAGGAGAAGGCCGGCCAGCTGAACCTGCTGAATGACCCCTTCCGCTGGCGGCCGGAGGGGGTGAATCCCGGCGACCTGAACCCGGATCAGGCCGCCGTGGCCGCCGACATCCGCGCGGGCCGGATCGGCGCCCTGTTCAACGGCGTGGGGGCCCAGGGCACGCGGATGGTGCAGGAGATGGCGGTCAGGAACAGCCGGCTGGGGATTCCCCTGCTGTTCGCCGCCGACATCGTGCATGGCCTGCGCACGACCTTCCCAGTGCCGCTGGGCGAGGCCGCCAGCTGGGACACGGACCTGGCCATGCGCACGGCGCGCGCCGCCGCCGTCGAGGGCGGAGCCTCGGGCGTGCACCAGACCTATGCTCCCATGGTCGACGTCGGACGCGACCAGCGCTGGGGCCGGGTGGTTGAAGGCGCGGGCGAGGACGTGTTGCTGGGCAATCTGTTCGCGGCGGCGCGGACGCGGGGCTTCCAGGGCGATGACCTGAAGGCCTGGTCGTCGCTGCTGGCCTGTCCCAAGCATTTCGCCGCCTACGGCGCCGCCGAGGCGGGTATGGACTACAATTCCACCGACATGAGCGAGCTGGAGCTGCGCTCGGTCTATCTGCCGCCGTTCAAGGCCGCCTTCGACGCGGGCGCCCTGTCGACGATGAGCGCCTTCAACGACCTGAATGGCGTGCCCGCCAGCGGCAACAGATGGCTGATGACTGACATCCTGCGCGGCGAATGGGGCTTCGCCGGCTTCGTGGTGTCGGACTATACATCGGAACAGGAACTGATCGCCCACGGCTACGCCGCCGACGGGCGCGACGCGGCGCGGCTGGCCCTGATGGCCGGCGTCGACATGTCGATGAAGAGCGGGCTTTACCTCAAACACATCCCGGAGCTGGTTCAATCCGGCGACGTGCCGATCGCGCGGGTGGAAGAGGCCGTTCGACGGGTGCTGATGACCAAGGCGGCGCTGGGCCTGTTCGACAATCCCTACCGCGGCTCGGACGTGCGCATGGAGCGCCGGGTGCACGGCAGCCGCGAGCATCTGGCCCTGGCGCGCGAGGCCGGGCGCAAGTCGATCGTGATGCTGAAGAACGACGGCGGACTGCTGCCCTTGCCAAAGGCGGGCAAGCGGTACGCCCTGATCGGGCCGTTCGGGGCGGATGCGACGGACCTGTTCGGCCCATGGTCGATCTTCAAGGATCCGAAGCTGGCGGTGTCGCTTGAACAGGGCCTGCGGTCGGCGCTGGGCGAAGGCTCCAGCCTGACCGTGGTCAAGGGCTCGGACGTCGAGGCGCCGCTGGCCGGCGGGATCGAGGCGGCGGTGATGGCGGCGGGTCAGGCGGACGTGGTGCTGCTGGCGATCGGCGAGTCCACAGAGATGTCGGCCGAATCCAAGTCCCGCGTCGACATCGGCATTCCCGCGCCGCAACTGGCGCTTGCCGAGGCCGTGGCGGCGACCGGCAAGCCCGTCGTCGTCCTGCTGCGCAACGGCCGGGGCATGGAGCTGGTGGGGGCGGTCAAGGATGCGCCGGCCATTCTGGTCACCTGGTTCCTGGGTTCGGAGACGGGGAATGCGGTGGCCGACGTGCTATTCGGAGACCATGCGCCGACCGGTCGACTGCCGGTCAGCTTCCCGCACCGGTCGGGGCAGTCGCCCTTCTATTATGCGCACAAGGCGACCGGGCGGCCGTCGCGGCCGACGGACCGGGAGTTCACCTCGAAATTCCGCGAGACGCCGCATCTGGCGCTCTACCCGTTCGGGCACGGCCTGACCTATGGGGCGGTGCAGTATTCGCCGGTTCGTCTGTCGGCGCCGACCATGGCGTGGAACGGCGAGATCACCGCCTCCGTCACCCTGACCAACACCGGGTCCCGCGCTGCGTCCGAGGTGGTCCAGCTGTACATCCGCGACAAGACCGCCTCGATCACCCAGCCGGTGCGGCTGCTGAAGACGTTCCGCCGGGTGACCGTGCCGGCGGGCGGATCGGTGGAGGCAGCCATGCCGCTGACGTTCGCCGAGCTGAGCTTCCTCGGCCCGGACCTGCGACCGACCGTGGAGCCGGGGCTGTTTGACGTCTGGCTCAGCGCCGACGCCCAGAGCGGGGAACCGGCGTCTTTCGCCCTGACGCGCTGATCAGCAGATCCGGGCCCGGATCAGGCCGCGACGCCCAGGTTCACGCTGGCCGAAACGCGCGTGAATTCACGCGCCAGATGATCAGCTACGTCATGATCAGGCGTGATCTCGATGTAAGCGACCCCGGCCCGCCGCAGCGCCTCTTTCTTGACAGCGTCCCTCGCGGCGGCCGTACCGAGGTAATGGCCGCTGCCTTGATATTCGATGGCCGCCAAGGGGTGTCCTGAGGCCGAGATCAGCAGGATATCGACGCGCTTGCTGTTGATGGTCGCATAAGCGGCCGGGTCGGCGGACGACAGAACCTCGCCGAGGCTGACCTGCGCCATGACACGCCATTTCAGGTCCAGTCTCTGGACGACGGCCTCAGCGGTCCGGAAGACCCGCGCCTCATCGGGCGACATGAGGCGCTGGCGCTTGAACGTCGCGGACATCACGGTTCGGAGCTGCTCCGCCGCATCGGGGATTGCACGATCCGCGCGGGCCTTTGTCGGCCGCACCGTCGCCGGCCGGCTCCGCCAGATCGGACGACCGCGACGCACCGACGGGCGAGACATTCCCAGTCCCGCCAGGAATGCCGCCAGGACAATCAGGACGACCAGGATAGTCTGTTGATCCGACATGGGATCACACCCCTCGCGCGAGCTCCGCACCTTCAGCGTGCGCGCGCGGAGTTGCCGCGCGCTTAAACGACAAGGCTAACAGCGGTCACGGGGCGATGGCCGCAGCGTAGATGTCAGGTTTGAAGCCGACCAGAGTCCGGTCTCCCAGATCCAGCACCGGGCGTTTGATCATCGACGGCCGGGCCAGCATCAGGTCGATGGCCTTCGCCGCGTCGAGGCCGATCTTGTCCGCATCCGGCAAGGCCTTGAACGTCGTGCCGGCGCGGTTCAGCACCGTCTCCCAGCCATGCGAGGCCACCCAGCCCTCGAGCCGCGCACGGTCGATCCCGCCCTTCCTGTAGTCGTGGAAGTCATGGGTCACGCCGTGCCCGGTCAGCCAGACGCGGGCCTTCCTGACCGTGTCGCAGTTGGAGATGCCGTAGAGAGTCGGGGTCATGGCGGCCTGTGTGGCGACGACGCGCCGGAACCGCAAGCCGTCGTCGTCGCTTGCATTTAACCGTTGAGTTTAATATACACCGCCGGTCAGCAAAGGAGACGCCCGATGACAGCCCTCCCTCCTCGCCAGAAGGTCATGCCCTGCCTGTGGTTCGACAAGCAGGCCGAAGAAGCCGTGAACTTCTATGTGTCGCTGCTTCCGGATTCGCGCATCGACGCCGTCATCCGCTCGCTCGGCGATTATCCCAACGGCAAGGCCGGGGATGTCCTGCTGGTGGAGTTCACCCTCGCCGGCGCCCGCTACACCGCGCTGAACGGCGGCCCCTATTTCACCTTCACCGAAGCCATTTCACTGCAGATCGACTGCGAGGACCAGGCCGAGGTCGATCGGCTGACCGAGGCCCTGTCCGCCGTGCCCGAGGCCGAACAGTGCGGCTGGGTCAAGGATCGCTACGGCCTGTCGTGGCAGATCGTGCCCTATGCGATGAACCGCTTTCTGGCGGATCCCGACGAGGGCGTCAGGACGCGCGTTTTCGCGGCCATGATGGACATGAAACGGCTGAACATCGCCGAGCTGGAACGCGCCGCGCGGGGCTAGTCCGCGTCCGCCTGCACGGCGCCGGCCACGACCGGACCGGGCGTTCCCGACAGCGCCCGGTTCAGGGCTTCCCGGTCCAGGCCCTTCTCCCATTTCGCCACGACGATGGTGGCGACCGCGTTGCCGATGAAGTTGGTCAGGGCGCGGCACTCGCTCATGAAGCGGTCGACGCCGAGGATCAGGGCCATGCCGGCGACCGGCACCGAGGGCACCACCGCCAGCGTCGCGGCCAGGGTGATGAAGCCCGCGCCCGTGACCCCCGCAGCTCCCTTGGAGCTCAGCATGGCCACGGCCAGCAACAGCAACTGGTCGCCCAGCGACAGGTCCACGCCGCAGGCCTGGGCGATGAACAGGGCCGCCAGGGTCATGTAGATGTTGGTGCCGTCGAGGTTGAAGGAATAGCCGGTCGGCACGACCAGCCCGACCACCGACCTGTCGCAACCGGCGCGGCCCATCTTCTCGATCAGGCTGGGCAGGGCCGCCTCGGAAGACGAGGTCCCGAGGACCAGCAGCAGTTCCTCCTTCAGGTAGCGGATCAGCCTGAAGATCGAGAAGCCGTTGAACCGGGCCACGGCGCCCAGCACCACGACCACGAACAGGGCCGAGGTCAGGTAGAAGGTCCCTACAAGGGCGGCGAGGTTGATCACCGACTCGATGCCGTATTTGCCGATGGTGAAGGCGAAGGCCCCGAAGGCCCCGATGGGCGCCGCCTTCATCAGGATGGCGACCAGTTTGAAGAAGGCCTCGGACACGCTTTCCAGCAGTGTCAGGACGGGCTGGGCGCGATCGCCGATGACGGCCAGCGAAATGCCGAACAGGATGGCGAAGAACAGCACCTGCAGGATCTCGCCGCCGGCGAAGGCGCCGACCACGGTCTCGGGGATGATGTTCATCAGGAAGCCGACGATGGAGGTCTCGTGGGCCTTCGAGGCATATTGCGCGACCGCGGCCGGATCGAGGGTGGCCGGGTCCACGTTCATGCCCGCGCCGGGCCGAACCACATTGGCGACGACCAGGCCGATGATCAGGGCCAGGGTCGAGAAGGTCAGGAAATAGGCAAAGGCCTTGCCCACCACCTTCCCGAGCCGGCCGAGGTCGCGAAGGTGGGCGATGCCGGTGGCCACGGTCAGGAAGATGACCGGGGCGATGATCATCTTCACCAGCCGGATGAAGGCGTCGCCCAGCGGCTTCAGGCTCTCGCCGAAGAGCGGCCAGAAATGCCCGATCAGGGCACCGAGGGCGATGGCCGCCAGAACCTGGAAGTAGAGATGGGCCCACAGCGGCTTCTTCTTCGCCGGCGTGGGCGGCGCGGCCTCGACGGCGACGCCGGGGGCGACCTTGACGGCGGCGCGCGCGCGTTTGCGCGGCGTGTCGGAAGTCGTCGGCTTGCGCGTCATGCCCGTTCCCTATCGTCGCGCATCAGCGCGATTCCCGGGTGCAGCCTACGACCTGGGGCGGCGGTTTCCCACCGGCTGGAGCCCTTCAGTCGCGAAGGGACCAGCGGCCGAGCGTGTGATAGGTCGAACGCCCGACCTCGCTGTGGATCAGCAGGAACTCCGACGCCCGCCAGCTGATGGGGTCGACCGGACGTGCGGGCAGTTGTCGATCGCCGTAGGTCAGGGTCACATGCGGCGTGAAGGCCTCGCGGGACAGGGTGCGGACGCCGGCGCGAAGGAGCGCCTTGAAGAGCCGGTCGCGGAAAGCCGTCAGCGCCTCCAGACCGGTGTCGCCGAGCAGAACGCAGGGATGCTTGCCCGGCGCCCCCGCGAAACTGGCGGCGCGGTCGAAGGCTACGTCGAAAGCGGATTCGGACAGGCCGTCGGCGGCCGCTCCGGCGTCCTCGACGACGCTTCGAGGAAGCGATCCCGCATAGTCGCCGACGTGGATCAGGGTGATGTGCATCCGATCCACACGAATGGGAGCCCCTCTCAATCCGCTTTCGCCACGGGCGTCATCCAGCACGCCCGAGGCCGCCACAGCCGCGTCGGACGGCAGCATGATCCCGAAGAAGAGGCGCTCGATCTGCGCGGACGCGGCTGGATTGCCGAACAGGTCGCCGGAGGAGGCCGGCACGTTAGCTGTTCCGCTGGGGATAGATCGTCTCGCCACGCTTCAGCATGTCCACGAAGGCGGCGATCTTCTTCTTCCGCCCGGCCTCGGTCTTCATGTTGTGGGTGCGGAAGGCCAGGGAGAAGCGGTTCTGGGCGCTGAGTTTGGCCAGCATGGCTTTCGCCTTCGGCTCGGCGTCAATGGCGGCCTGCAGGTCATCCGGGATGGCCATGTCCTTGCTGCCGCCATAGGCGCGGGCCCAGCGGCCGTCGGCCTTCGCCGCCTGGACCTCTTTCAGGCCGTGCTCCGTCATCCGGCCCCCCGCGATCAGGCGGGTGACGTTGTCGACGTTGATCTGGCTCCAGATGCTGGTCCTGGTCCGCGGCGTGTAGCGTTGCAGATAGCTGGTCTCGTCGAAGCTCTTGCGCACGGCGTCGATCCAGCCCCAGCACAGGACGACGTCGATCGCCTCCTTCGGCGTGATGGAGGGCAGGCCCGAAGCGACCTTGTGGATCTTGATCCAGAGCTCGTTCTCGCTGGCGTGGTGTTCGCCGAGCCATGCGTAGAACGCCCCGGCGTCCGCGAACTCGCGGACCTGGGCGGGGTCGACAGTGATCGGGCCTTTTGCCGCCACGCGATTGTTCTCCTCGACGACCAGAATCCCGGCGAGGAACGCCATGGACGACCTCAGTCCCCGCGTCTCCCGGTCGCCGGAACCGGACTGCGCTTTCGCAAGCCGGTTGAGCCGGTGTTCGAAGCAATCGTCAATCCGGCGCGGGTCCTTCCGACCCGGCGTCATCGTCGATCAGGATGCGGGCCGCCGACCCTTCGATGTCGTCGTACTGACCGGAGCGCAGGGTCCAGACGAAGGCTCCCACGGCCACCAGGCCGAGAAGCACCGAGAACGGCGCCAGCAGGAAGATGATGTTCATCGCCCGCCCCTCACCCGCAGCGCATTGAGTGTGACCACCAGCGACGAACCGGACATCGCCAGGGCGGCGACGAACGGATTGACGAAGCCGAGCATGGCGGCCGGCGCGGCGACCAGGTTGTAGAGGGCCGCGAAGCCGAAATTCTCCAGAGCGCGGCGGCGGGCCGAACGGGCCACGTCGATCGCGTCGACCACCGCCATCAGGGCGTCCCGGGTCAGCACCAGGTCGGCGGCGTTCTGGCTGGCCTCGAGCGCCGAGCCGGGCGCGATGGCGGCGTGGGCCCGGGCCAGGGCGGCGGTGTCGTTCAGCCCGTCCCCGACCATCAGCACCTTGCGGCCGGCGGCGGCGAGGCGGTCGATCGCCTCGGCCTTCTCCTGCGGCAGCATCCCCGCCTTCCAGTCCGTCACGCCGAGCGTATCGGCCACGGCGTTGACCGCCCCGACCTGATCGCCGGACAGGATCTCCACCGTGATCCCGCGGGTCTTCAGCGCCCTGATCGTGGCGGCGGCGTCGGGCCTGACGACATCCGAGAACTGCAGCCTGACCTTTGTCTCGCCCTCGAAGCCGAACCACAGTTCCGTCTCGCCGGATCGCAGGGTCGAGGCGCCGACAAACGCCGCCCGGCCGAGGCGGGCGCGTCGCCCTTCGATCAGCCCCTCCACGCCCAGACCGGCATGTTCGACGACATCCGTCGCCACGGGCCCCTCCCCCGCCGCGCGGGTGACGGCGCGGGCCATCGGGTGGCTGGAGGCGCGGGCCAGCGGGGCGGCCATGGCGATTACCGCCTGCGACGCGCCCACCAGCGCCGGACGGCCCTCGGTCAGCACGCCGGTCTTGTCGAACACCACGTGGTCGATCTCGGCCAGCCGCTCCAGCGCGGCCCCGGACTTGACCAGCACGCCCCGGCGGAACAGTCGGGCCGAGGCCACGACCTGCACGGCGGGCACGGCCAGGCCGAGGGCGCAGGGACAGGTCACGATCAGGACGGCGACCGCCCGGATCAGGGCTTCCCGGGGATCCAGACCCAGGGCCCAGCCGCCGGCGAAGGTGGCCAGCGCCGCCGCGTGCACCACCGGCACATAGAGGGCGGCGGCGCGGTCCGCGAGCCGGACATAGCGCGAGCGCGACTGGGCGCCCGCCTCGACCAGCCGGGCGATGGCCGCGAGCGTGGAGTCCTCCGACCGGGCGCTGGCGCGCACCGTCAGCAGGCCGGCGGTGTTGACGGCCCCGGCGCGGCACAGTTGCCCCGGCCTGACCCGCTCGGGGGCGCTCTCGCCCGTCAGCAGGCTGTTGTCGAGGAGCGCCTCGCCCGCTTCGAGGATGGCGTCGACCGGAATGCGGTCGCCGGGTCGAACGCGAAGAACGTCGCCCGGCTGGATGTCGCCGAGCGGAACCGTCCGCTCGCGGCCGCGCACATCGACGACGCAGGCGGTGGGCGCCTGCAGGGCCAGCAGGTCCCCGGCGGCGCTGCGCGCCCTGGCCCGCAGTACATGGTCGAGCCATCGCCCGATCAGCAGCAGGAACAGCAGGGAGACGGCGGCGTCGAAATAGGCGTCCCGGCCATTCAGGATCGTCTCGGAGAAGCTGATCGCCAGGGTCAGGATCACACCCACCGAGATCGGCACGTCCATATTGGCCCGGCCTGCGCGCAGCGACCGCCAGGCCGACTGGAAGAAGGGCATGCCCGCGAAGATGGCGCAGGGTGCTCCGACGATGGCCGACATCCACATCATCATGGAGCGGGTGGCGGGGCCCAGCTCCTGGTCGAACAGCCCGGCCCAGATCGGCACCGAGAACATCATGGCGTTCATCGCGCCGAAGCCCGCCACGGCCAGGGCGAGGATCAGCCGGCGTCCCTCGCGGTCGCGCTGGACCATGGCGGCGCCGGGGTCGAACGGCGTGGCCGGATAGCCGAGACGGTCCAGGGCCGAAATGATCCGCCCCGGATCGACACTGGCGCTGGCCAGACCGATGGCGAGACGTCCGGTCGACAGGTTCAGACGGACCGAGTCGACTCCCGGCAGACGCGACACCTCGCGCTCGATCTTCGAGATGCACCCGGCGCAACGCGCGCCCGTCACCAGCAGGTCGAGGCGGGCGCGGCCGTCCTCCTGCCGGCGCAGGAAGGCCGACATATCGGGCGCGGTCGCCGCCTCGAAGGTCAGGGCCACGTCAGCCTCCGCTCGGCGATGAAGGTTCGACCCGCGCCATCCACCGCCTCGATCCGGGCGTCCCAGGCGCCGGAGAGGACGCGGTCGGCGCCATACTGGCCCGGCGCCTCTTCCCTGAGGACGACCTCGGCGCGCCCCTGTTCGGTCGCGGGGCGCTGGAGCGCGGCGGACACCTTGAGGCCGGTGAGCGGACGTCCGTCGCGGTCCCGCATCAGCACGTCCAGGCCGTTCGGACGGGCCTCCGCCCCGGCCCTCCAGCCCAGCGCCTCCTGGACGCGGAGCCGCTCCAGTTCGGCGTTGTAGATCAGCCCCGCCTCATAGGGTCGAGGCGCGACCTGACCGGGATGGGTGCGGTAGGCCATCACCAGGAAGCCGGCGTCGACGCCGACCACCAGGGCGAAGAAGGCCACGACGCCCGCGGCGACGTGCCATCCCTTGACGACGAACGGCGGCTTCGGCGACCGGGTCGGAGCGGTCATTGCGGCTGGCTCCCGTATTCGAAGGCGGTGGGGACGATCTTCGTCTTCCCGCCCGAGCGAATCTCGAAGGCGGCGTCCCGGCTGCCTTCGCCGACCTGATCGGCCGGGGCGGTGACGAAGATGCGCAGCGGGGTGACGCGGTTCGGCTCCACATCGACGCGCAGCGGATCGGCGCCCGGTTGGCCCGGAATTCTCAGCGCCGCTCCCGGAACGCCGGCGTAGCTGATCTCCACCGTGGTGGTTTCGAAGCCGTGATTGGCGATCTTCAGCGTGTACCCATTGCGGACCGCGCCGTCATGCAGCCGGACATAGGCCGGGTTGCGGTCCCGCAGGGCGTGGACGCCCAGCTGCTCGCGGGTGTTGAAGCCCCAGATCATCAGGCCCCCAACGAGCATCAGCGCCACGCCGTAGTAGAGGGTGCGCGGCCGGATCAGACGATGCTCCGGCTTCTGGCCGCAGCTCCGGGCCGCGACCGCCGCGTCGGTATCATAGGCGATCAGGCCACGAGGCCGTCCGACCTTGTCCATGACCTCGTTGCAGGCGTCGATGCACAGTCCGCAGTTGATGCACTCCAGCTGCGCTCCGTCACGGATGTCGATGCCCATGGGGCAGACCACGACGCACTGGTTGCAGTCGATGCAGTCGCCACGACCCTCCCAGGGCTCGGCCTTCTTGTGCGGGCCGCGAGGCTCGCCGCGGTCGTAGCGGTAGGTGACCTGGAACGACTGGTCGTCGAGCATGGCCCCCTGGATGCGCGGCCATGGGCACATGTAGGTGCAGACCTGCTCGCGCATATGGCCGGCGAAAATGTAGGTGGTGAAGGTCAGGATGGCGCACGAGACATAGGCCGTCATTGGCGCGGTCCCGACCCAGAAGGTGCGGATCAGGTCGGGCGCGTCGTGGAAATAGAAGATCCACGCCCCGCCGGTGCCGAAGGCGACGCCGATCCACACGGCGTGCTTGCCGGCCTTGCGCCACAGCTTGTTGAAGGACGTCGGGGCCGCGTCAAGGCGCATGCGGGCGTTGCGGTCGCCCTCGAACATCCGCTCGATGTAGATGTAGAGGTCGGTCCAGACCGTCTGCGGGCAGGCGTAGCCGCACCACAGCCGCCCGAACAGGGCGGTGACGAGAAACAGGGCCAGGGCCGCGGCCACCAGCAGCCCGGTGATGAAATACACCTCCTGCGGCCATAGCTGGATCATGAAGAAGTAGAAGCGCCCGCCGTCGAAATCGACCAGCACCGCCTGGTCCGGCAGGGCGCCGGGACGGTCCCAGCGGATCCAGGGCGTGATGTAGTAGATCGCCAGCATGACGATCAGCAGCGCCCATTTGAGCCAACGCCACCGACCGTGAACCAGCTTGGGATAGATCGGGACGCGCGCCTGATACAGACCCTTGGGCCGCGCCTTCTCGCGTTGACGCTCGGCGACCGAGACCGGACCCGCCGTCGCCGGCCGCTCACGGGTCCGGTCGATGATGATGGTCATGGCGCGGCGACTTCACTCGCGCCGGAGGCCTCGCCGCCGCCGGCGTTGACGTGGACATAGACGGCCAGGGCCTTGATCACCGCAGGCGAGAAGCGGCCCTCCCAGGTTGGCATGACCCCGTTGCGCCCATTGTGGATCTGGGCCTGGATGGAGGCTCGATCCGAGCCGAACAGCCATTCACGGTCGGTCAGATTGGGGGCTCCCAGCAAGCGGTCGCCCACGCCCGTCGGCGTATGGCAGGCCGCGCAGTTGTCGGCATAAAGCTGCCGTGCGCGGCCGACGGCTGTGGCGTCCGCCTGGCGGCCGGACAGCGCCACGACATACTCAGTCAGGTCGGAGACCTGACCGGCGTTGAGCATGCCGTCGCGTCCGAACGCCGGCATTTGCGATGTCCGCGTCTCCGGGTGAGCCGACCGGACGCCGACGCGGATCGTGTGTTCAATCTCGGCCAGCGAGCCGCCCCACAGCCAGACGTCGTCGCGCAGGTTGGGATAGCCCTTGGCGCCGCCTCCGCCCACGCCGTGACAGCTGGCGCAGTTGTCGCCGAAGACCGATTGGCCGACCGCAAGGGCATGGGCCTGCAGGTCCGGATCCGCCTCGATCTGGTCCAGCGACGCCGACATGAGCAGGGTCTCGCCGCGGCCGCGCTGCGTCTGAAGGGCGGCCAGCTGCTCGACCACGTCGGCGCGGTCGGACTGTTTCAGCACGCCGGGCGTATAGCCTTTCAGGCCGGGCCACGCAGGCATCAGCACCCAGTAGACGATGGCCACGACGATGCAGCCGTAGAAGACCCACAGCCACCAGCGCGGCAGCGGATTGTCCAGCTCCCTGATACCGTCCCACTCGTGCCCGGTCGTCTCGACGCCGGAATGTTCGTCGCGCTCGCGTTCAGACATGGTCGTCCTCGTCCTTCTCGAGCGGCAGGTGGGAAAGGCGGCGGAAGGTCTCGCCGTGCTTCGGCCACAGGGCGTAGACCAGCCCGGCGATGAAGACGGCGCCGAAATAGAGGGTGCCGCCCTGCTGGGCGAACCGCGCCACGGTTTCGTAGTCGAGCCCGCTCATCGCATATTGTCCGGATCTTCGGCCTGGTAGGTCCGGAAATCGACCTGGGCGCCGAGTTGCTGCAGATAGGCGATCAGGGCGTCCATCCTGGTCAGGCGCGCCGGATTGCCGTCAAAATCACCCTGGATGATCTTGGGCCCGTAGCGGCTCCGCAGGTCCGATGTCTCGCTGGCGAAGGGATCGACCTGGGCGTTCAGGTCCGCCTCGGCGTTCTCGATCTGGTCGGCTGTGTAGGGAACGCCGACGGCCAGCATGGCCCTCAGCTTCGCCCGAATGGCGTGCTGGTCCAGGTCCTGGTCGGCCAGGAACCGGTAAGGCGGCATGTTGGACTCCGGCACCACGGCGCGCGGGTCAGTCAGGTGCTCCTGGTGCCACTCGTTCGAATACTTGCCGCCCACCCGCGCCAGATCCGGCCCGGTGCGCTTCGAGCCCCACTGGAACGGGTGATCGTACATGCTCTCGGCCGCGAGGCTGTAGTGGCCGTAGCGTTCGACCTCGTCGCGCAGCGGCCGGATCATCTGCGAGTGGCAGCTGTAGCAGCCCTCGCCGATGTAGATGTCGCGGCCGGCCAGTTCGAGCGGGGTGTAGGGACGGACGCCCTCGACCTCCTCGATCGTGCTCTCGACCCAGAACAGCGGGGCGATCTCGACGATGCCGCCGATCGAGACGACGATGGTGATGCCGATGACCAGCCAGAGCGAGTGACGTTCAAATTTCGCGTGCTTCTTCCACATGGTGCGATCCTCACTCGGCCGGCAGGAGTTGCGGCTCGATCGTCGTCGCCGGCACGTTCGCGGCGGTGCGCGAGGACGGCATGCGGATCGTTCGCCACAGATTGTAGGACATGATGAGCGTACCGCTCAGGAACATCAGACCGCCGACGGTGCGGATGACGTTCTGGATATGCTTGGCCGACACGGTCTCGATGAAGCTGTTCGCGAGGAAGCCGTCGGGCGTGTATTCGCGCCACATCAGGCCCTCCATGATGCCGGAGACCCACATCGCGGTGATGTAGAGAACGATGCCGGTGGTCGCGATCCAGAAATGCCACTCGACCAGGGCGTTCGAGTACAGCCGGTCCTTCTTCCACAGCCACGGAACCATGCAGTAGATCGCGCCGAAGCTGATGAAGCCGACCCAGCCAAGGGCGCCGGAGTGGACGTGGCCGATGGTCCAGTCGGTGTAGTGCGACAGGGCGTTGACCGTGCGGATGGACATCAGCGGCCCCTCGAAGGTCGACATGCCGTAGAAGGCGATGGCCACGACCATCATGCGGACCACCGGGTCGGTGCGCAGCTTGTCCCACGCCCCCGACAGGGTCATCAGGCCGTTGATCATCCCGCCCCATGACGGCATCCACAGCATGATCGAGAAGGTCATGCCCAGCGTCTGCGCCCACTGCGGCAGGGCCGTGTAGTGCAGGTGGTGCGGGCCAGCCCAGATGTAGATGAAGATCAGCGACCAGAAGTGGACGATCGACAGGCGGTAGGAATAGACCGGCCGTTCGACCCGCTTGGGCACGAAATAGTACATCATCGCCAGGAAGCCGGCGGTCAGGAAGAAGCCGACGGCGTTGTGGCCGTACCACCACTGCACGAGGGCGTCCTGGACCCCGCCGAAGGCCGAATAGCTGCGCGCTTCCAGCAGCCCCACCGGCACCGCGGCATTGTTGACCAGATGCAGCAGGGCGACGGTGACGATGAAGGCCAGGTAGAACCAGTTGGCCACGTAGATGTGGGGTTCCTTGCGCTTCCAGATGGTGCCCAGGAAGACCAGCAGATAGGCGACCCAGACGATGGTCAGCCAGATATCGACGTACCATTCGGGCTCGGCGTATTCGCGCGACTGGGTGATGCCGGAGACATAGCCCGTGGCCGCCAGAACGATGAACAGCTGGTAGCCCCAGAACACGAACCACGGCCAGACTCCGCCGGCCAGTCGCGCCTTGCAGGTGCGCTGCACGACCCAGAAGGAGGTGCAGATCAGGGCGTTGCCGCCGAAGGCGAAGATCACGCCCGAGGTGTGCAGAGGCCGCAGCCGGCCGAAGTTGAGCCAGCCGTGCTCCGGGAAATAGAAGATGTCCGGCCAGGAAAGCTGGGCGGCGATGAAGACGCCGACCGTCATGCCGATGACGCCCCAGAACATGGTGGCGATCACGCCGGCGCGGATGACGCCGTCCTCGTACCGGCTCGGGTCCGAGTGGAAACGGCCGTTGGCCACGCCGATCGTCATGGCGGCCAGGGCCAGGACCGAAGCCGCCATCAGGAAATAGCCGTGGAAGCGGAAGGCCGCGTCGTCGGTGAAGGCGGTCGCCAGCAGGGCAACCACCGCCGCAACGCCCACGAACAGGTACAGGGCGATCACATCGCCTGGCGTATCGGTATCCTGTGAGACGATTGTCGGCATTCGGCTGGCCCCGGTGAGAGAGGCCCCTGCGTGCCCCGACTCGCCGTCCGCCGCTTTGCGCTAACGCAAAGCGGCCGGTGGAAAATCGTGGCTCAAACAGTCGGGAGGTTCGAAATGCAACACAGCGACACCCGGGATTCAGGAAAGTTCGGCGTCGGCCTGATCATGGTCGGCGCGGGACTGTTCGCCGTTTCGTCGGCCTGCGCCGTGGCGGCCGCCGATCACATGGCTTTCGCCGCGGCCCTTTGCGGACCGGTCGGCCGCCACTGCGTCCTGTGTATCGCCTCGGCCGGGAGCCTGCTGGCCTCCGCCGGGGTCATCGCCGCCGGGATGATGCTGGCTGGAGATCGTCCAGCGCCGCAGGAGGCCCGGTCCTCTGCCAGCCCCCGAAACCGGATACGGGGCGACTGACACCCTGCAAGGCGCTGCGCTACAGGTCGAGGTGAGCGAGCGCGCTTCGCACAGCGGTCAACAAGGCGTCCGTAAGCAGGGGCTTCTCGATAATCGGGACGCCCGCCGCGGCGGCGCGCGCCCGCAGATGCGGTCGAGGGTTGGTCGTGATCAGAACCGCCGGCATGCGGACGTCGTTCGCCCGGAGCCGGTCGAGCAACTCCAGCCCGTCCAGGCCCGGCAGGTGGTAGTCAAGGACGAGACAGCCCTTTTCAGGCAAATCCCCTGCCGCCAGCAGGCTTTCGGCGTCCCGGAAGCTGCTGACGTTCAGCCCCTCAAGATCGAACGAGAACTGCACAGCGTGAGCGACGGCCGGGTCGTCGTCGACGAGGAAGACAGCCGGACGCGGCGGATTGGGCGAAAGAGCGGTCACGCGCAGATGCCGTCCAGGCGGCTGCGTTGCAGCAGACGTACGTGCCGGGTCGAGCGAGCCTCGATCAGGCCGTCGGTCTGAAGCTGGGACAGGGTCCTGGAGACGGTGTGGATCGTCAGGCCGACATGGTCGGCGATGTCCTGCCGCGTCATCGGCAGGTCGATCACCTCAGGGTCTCCCAGGCGCGCCGCGAAATCGAGCAGGAAGGCGGCGACGCGTTCGGTCGCACCCTGCCGGGCCAGGATCAGGGCATGGTCCTCACTGCGCTGGAAGGCGCGGACGGTGATCTGCCACAGGGCGCGGGCCAGACCGATATCCGTGACGGCCCGCTCCGCCAGCTCCGCGCGCTCGATCGCCAGGGCGTGGACAATGCTCAGGGCCTCGGCGGCGATGGCGTGTTCGACGCCGGCTTCGAGGCCAACGAAGTCCCCGGGCAGGTGAAAGCCGGTGACCTGGCGGCGCCCGTCGCTGAGAAGCCGGTAGCTTACCACCGCACCCTTCAGAACGCGGTAGACCAGGCGCGCCGGATCACCTTGCCGGAACAGTTGCTCGCCTGGGGCGAACGGTGACCGCGGCGCCGCCGAAGCGTTCGCGAAGACGGCGCACAGATGGCAATCCGGCGTTTCCTCACGCGGCGTGGGGATGGGTTGGTCCGTGATTTCACAGATGCGAAGAGCGGGCATGGGACGGTCCGATGAACTTGACGCCGCACTCTAGGCAGGCCCCGTTCCCGGCGATATTCGGGAGCGCCCCCTAGGGGGTTTACCGGAGTCGACGACCCGCATCGCAACCGCTCTGGTCAGATGGCCGTCACTCTCGTCGGCCCGCCGAAACGCGCCATGCCCATAGCCTTCGACATCGAAATTCTGAGGCGCTCGGAAATGTTCGCCGGCCTGGATGCCGAGATCCTGCAGGGCGTTGTCGCCGCCGGTTCGGTCCGGCGGCTGTCGGCCGGGACCCGCGTCTTCGCCCAGGGCGACCCGGGCGTAACCGGCCACAGTCTGCTGGAAGGCCGGGTCAAGATCGTTCAGACCCGGGCCGACGGCGGGCAGTCCGTGCTTCGCTTCATCGGGCCGGGCGAGATGTACGGCACCGTCGCGGCCCTTATGAATCAGGCATTCCCGGCGGACGCGGTCGCCGTGGTCGACAGCGTCGAGATCTGGTGGACCATCCCCGCCCTTCGCCAGCTTATCAGACACCATCCCGAGATCGGGCTGCGCTCAACCGCGGCCGCCGGAACGCGCCTGATGGACCTCCAGGGCCGGATGGGAGAACTGACCAATGAACGGGTGGAGCAACGGATCGCGCGCACCCTGTTGCGTCTGATGGAGAAGGCCGGCCGACCCACCGGCGACGGCATCGAGATCGACTTTCCGATCACCCGTCAGGATCTCGCCGAGATGGCTGGTTCCACCCTGCATACGGTCAGCCGGACCCTGGCGGCGCTGGACCAACGGGGCGTGACGGGCAGCGCGCGTCGCCGGATCATCGTGCGGGACCCCCGCGCCCTCAGCCAATTGGCTCAGACCGGCGTCGGTTGATCCGTCGGTCTTGCAGAGAGACGGCTGAAGGCCGGCCCTGAAGGCCGGCCCCCCGCCCGGATCAGATCAGCGGACCCGGGTCAGCATCTCGGTGAAGCGTCGGCGCGCGATCGGCGGCGTGCGCGCCACGGTCGTCCGGACAGCTTCCAGATTCGAACTTGCCGTTCCCACCTGGATCAGAGCGACCATGCCCATGCTGTAATGCGGTGTGCACTTCACGCCGTAGACTCCGGGCTGGGTCACACGCAGGACGAACTCCCGTCCCATCGGGCCACGCTGGACGGTGGCGCCGGCCGGAATCATCCCGGCGATCGTTTCTGCGTTGTGGCCCGGATCGGTGGGCACGAAACGGATGGTGTCGCCGGACCGGGCCTGAACAACGGCGGGCGAGAAGACCATCGCGCCCCCAGGGCCGCGGTTCAGCATCTGGACGGTGTGTTCGCCGGCGACGGCCGGAGCGGCGGCGAACAGCGCGGCGGCCGCGCAGATCATGGGGAGGAATTTCACGAACATGACGAGTTCCTTTGAGGTGGATGCGCGAGATGTTCGCGGCATGACCTTGTTCTAGTCTTTGTAGACATCTGGACATTGCGGCCGAACAAACACGGGCCTCCGTAGATTCCCGGATGTGCCGCAGAAACAGCCTACGTTCATCTGTTCGAGGATGCCTGATCCGCCTCGGTAACACGGCCCGGCCGAGGTCATGGGCGGAATGAAGAACAGGGACCGTTCCGTCGTTGCGCCCGAACAATGCCCCACCGGAGAGAATCGGTCAGCCTCGGGAGGAAGGAGACTCCCCATGGCGTTCGACAACTCGCTCGCGGCCGACATCTGGTCCAGCAAATACCGATTCACACCTGCCGAGGGCGCCGGCGACGACACGGTCGAACAGACCTGGGCCCGGGTGGCGGCGGCCATCGCCGAGGCCGAAACCCCGAAGCTGAGCCGTCACTGGCGCGAGCGATTCGCCGAGACCCTGTCCGACTTCCAGTTCCTGCCCGCCGGCCGGATCATGGCCGGGGCGGGGACCGGCCGCGCCGTGACCCTGTTCAACTGCTTCGTCATGGGAACGGTGCCCGACGACCTGAACGGCATCTTCGACGCCGTCCGCGAGGCGGCCGTGACCATGCAGCAGGGCGGCGGCGTGGGTATGGACTTCTCCACCGTTCGGCCGTCAGGCGCGCCGGTCAAGGGAGTCGGCGCCGACGCCTCGGGCCCCCTCAGCTTCATGGATGTGTGGGACTCGATGTGCCGCACCATCCTGTCGGCCGGCCAGCGCCGCGGCGCCATGATGGGCTGCCTGCGCATCGACCACCCCGACATCGAGGCCTTCATCGACGCCAAGCGCGACCCGGCGCGGCTGCGGAATTTCAACGTTTCGGTGCTGGTCCCTGACGCCTTCATGCGCGCCCTTGAGGCGGGGGCGGACTGGCCGCTGGTGTTCGGCGGCGAGACGTACCGGACCGTGCCGGCGCGAGACCTGTGGGCCCGACTGATGCAGGCCACCTATGACGTCGCCGAACCGGGGGTGATCTTCATCGACCGGGTCAATGAGCGGAACAACCTCGCCGGCGTCGAGACCATTTCGGCCAGCAATCCCTGCGGCGAGCAGATGCTGCCGCCCTACGGCGCCTGCCTGCTGGGCTCGATCAATCTGGCGCGGCTGGTCAACAACCCGTTCGAGCCCGGGGCGACCCTCGATGAAGAACGGCTGGGCGAGCTGACGCGTGTCGCCATCCGCTTCCTCGACAACGTCATCGACGTCTCGCGCTTCCCGTTGGAGGCCCAGGCGGAAGAGGCACGGGCCAAGCGGCGCCTGGGTCTCGGCGTCACCGGCCTGGCCGACGCCCTGGTGTTCTGCGGCGTCCCCTATGGCGAGGAAGAGGCGGCGGAACTAACCCGGCGCTGGCTCGGTGTCATCAAGCGCGAGGCCTATCGCGCCTCGGCCGAACTGGCGGGCGAGAAGGGCCCCTACCCGCTTTACGATCCCGCTGTGCTGGACCGGCCGAACCTGCTCGAACTCGACGAGGAAACCCGTGCCCTGATCGCACGGCACGGCCTGCGCAACGGCTGCCTGACCTCGATCGCGCCGACCGGCACCACCTCGCTGATGGCCGGCAACGTCTCGTCCGGCGTCGAACCGGTGTTCGCCTTCGCCTACACCCGCAAGGTGCTGCAGCCCGATGGATCGAAGCGCGAGGAGGCGGTCGAGGACTATGCCCTGACCGTGTGGAAGCGGCTGCACGGCGAAGCTCCGCCGCCGGCGGATTCCTTCGTCACCGCCCAGACCCTGACTCCGGCCCAGCACCTGCGCATGCAGGCGGCGGCGCAGCAGATGGTCGACAGCTCAATCTCCAAGACCGTCAACTGCCCGGAGGACATCGCCTTCGACGACTTCGCCGACGTCTATGTCGAGGGCTGGCGGCTGGGCTGCAAGGGCCTGACCACCTATCGGCCCAACGCCGTCACCGGCTCGGTGCTGTCGGCCACGCCGGCCGTCGCACCCGTTGCCGCGCCGCCGGCCGAAGTTCGCCTGAGCCCGCGGCCCGAGGCCCTGACCGGTTCGACCTACAAGATCAAATGGCCCGACAGCCCGCACGCCGTCTATGTCACCATCAACGACGTCGACGGCCCGGACGGCCCGCGCCCGTTCGAGATCTTCGTCAACTCCAAGAACATGGAGCACTACGCCTGGACCCTGGGCCTGACGCGGATGATCTCGGCCGTGTTCCGGCGCGGGGGCGACGTCTCCTTCATCGCCGAGGAGCTGAAGGCGGTGTTCGATCCCCGCGGCGGCGGCTGGCTGAACGGCCGCTATGTGCCGTCGCTTCTGGCGGCGATCGGCGGGGTCATCGAGCGCCATCTGGCCCACGACGCGGCCGCCTGCATGGAACATGACGCCGACGACAGCGCCCCTTCGCCCACGCCGGCGGCCTCCGCCGGTCCGAAGGCCTGCTGCCCGCGCTGCGGCGCCGGCGGCCTGGTCCGCAAGGAGGGCTGCGACACCTGTTTCGAGTGCGGCTATTCGAAATGCGGGTGAGGCCCGCGGCCTGACCCCCGGACAAAAAAACGGCCGCCGGAGAAATCTCCCCGGCGGCCGCAAGTCGCACACCAGACTGGCGGCTAGTGTTCCATGTGATTGTGGGCTTCCGGCGAGCCCCGGAAGATGTCGGGGTTCTGCGGTCCGGTGACCTCAATGATGCCCGCAGCGCCGCGGTCGACCCGGCTCAGGGCGTGGTCGACCATGATGTAGCTGCCGGGCACCTCGAACTTCAGGTCCACGACCGTCGCCCCGCCCGGAGGCACCAGCACCGTCTGCACGTTGGTGACCGGCGGGCTGGTCAGCGAGGCGTCACGGTACACCGTGTCGAAAATCTCGCCGATGACGTGGAAGCTGGAGATCTTGTTCGGGCCGCCGACGCCGAAGTAGATGCGGGCCGTGTCGCCGACCTCGGCCTTGAGGGCGTTGTCCCCCGTCAGGGCCTTGAAGGCGCCGTTCATGACGTAATAGGTCGGCTGCTCGTTGAGGAGCTTTTCGACGCTCTCGGTCAGCAGGCCCGGCGTGCCCTGGTCTTCCTCGGTGTAGATCTCACCCTGCATCACATAGAATTCGTGATCCACCTCGGGCAGACCGCCGTCGGGCTCGACCAGGATCAGGCCGTACATGCCGTTGGAGATGTGCTGGGCCACCATCGGCGTGGCGCAGTGATAGACGTACAGACCAGGCTGCAGGGCCCGGAAGGTGAAGGATTTGGTCTCGCCCGGGTTGGCGTTGGTCGCCGCCGCCCCGCCGCCGGGACCGGTCACGGCGTGGAAGTCGACGTTGTGCATCATGACGCTGTTGGCGGCGTTGGTCATATTGACCTCGACCGTGTCGCCGACGCGAACGCGGACGAAGGGCCCGGGGACCTTATTGTTATAGGTCCAGTAGGTGTAGCTGGTGCCGTCCTCCAGCTGGCCAATCACCTCGGTGGTCTCGAGGCCGACCACATGGTGGCGCGGGCTGTTGGCGGTCAGCGGGGCGGGCAGGTCGCTCGCGCTGCGGATGATGTTGACGGCCACCGGTGCGGCGGCTTCGGCCTCCTGGGCCGAGACGGCGCCGGGGATGGCGGCGGCCAGGGCCAGGACGGCGGCGCTGGTGAGAAGAGCGATCAGTTTCATGTTCAATCCCATGGGCGCTTTGCTTGGCCCCGATGCGGAGAGGTCTAGGAGCCTCCCCGGAGGATGACATTGCGCGGGCACAACGTTCTCCGGGACGCTGTCCACATGTCACAAAAGACTTCTTGAACGTCTATTTTTTCGCTTTCTTTTCAGTACATTGAAGCAACTTACGAAAGCACACTCTCCGCCTCCGGGGTATCCCGTAGAGGGATCTTACTGAGGTCACGCGTCAGGCCGCCGCGTCGAAATCCTGCCCCAGACTCTCGCGGACGAGCGCGATGAACGCCGGAAACAGGACGGCGCGGAGTTCGGGCGCGGCCCAGTAGGGATTCATGAAGACGCAGCGGACCAACACCATTCCGGGCGCATCGACCACGCCGCCGAAGCCCTCGACATGGCGCGCGACCGCCGCCGCATAATCGGGCCCGAGCGTGGTTTTGGAGACCGAGAACTCAGGAGAGCGGTGGAAGAAGTCGAACAGGGCCGTGGTGCGTGCATTGGCGGCGGACAGCGACTCGCCCTGAGCGGCCACGGAGAAGCAGACGATGTTGGCGTCGGCGGGTTCGAGGAACCTCACCTCGGGCAGGGCGCCGCCGAGGGCGGCCTGAAAGGCCTGTCGGGTCCGGACCGTCTCGGCGAGGACCGCGCCCAGCCCGACCGGTCCGAAGCCGATCGTGCGCCCGCTCAGCCAGGTCGCCGCCGCTCCGGCCGCCGAGCGTGAGCCCTCCATGGTCGACGACCATTTGCCGTCGCCTAGCTCAGGGCGATCCAGATAGGGGGCGTCGAAGGCCGAGACGGCGTAGCGGACGGTGTCGCGGGTCAGGAAGGCCCCGCAGGCGTAGGGCACATAGCCGAGCTTGTGCGGGTCGATGGTCACCGAATCCGCCCGTCCGATGGCCCGAAGGGCGGAGGCGCTGGCCGGAGACAGCACATCCTCGTCCGGACCGCCCAGTATGGCGCACAGAAACCCGCCATAGGCCGCGTCGACATGCCGCCAGATATGCAGCCCCCGGTCGGCTTCCCAGCGCTCCAGCCGGTCATGCAGGGCGTCGATCGGGTCGATCTCGCCCGTCTCCGTCGTGCCGGCCACGCCGACCGCCATCAGCACCGGCCGGCCCGCGGCCTCCGCTCGCAGGATCAGCCGCTCCAGATCATCGACATCCAGCCGCCCCTCGGAATCCAGATCGACGGCCCAGAGCGACTCCTCGCCGAGGCCGAACAGGTTGGCGGCCTTGGACCAGGAATAGTGTTTGTTGCCCGGGACCAGAAGCACGGGACCCAGGTAGTCGCGGCCGGAAGCGCGGCCGATCCGGAGCCAGATGTTTGCCGGCACGCCGACGGCGGCGCTGTAGCGGCGCAGCACGGCGTCGGTCAGGCGGTGTTCGGCCCATAGCGCGCGGAACCGGTCCCAGCCCATGTGGGCCGAGGCGAAGACGTCCAGAGGCTCGCCGGTCTTTTCGGCGATGTAGAGGCCGAGGCTGAGCCAGTGATCGAGACGGTAGCGGGCCCGCCAGACCGCCTCGAAATTGGCCACCGTGCCACCGGAGGTGAAATGGCCTTCGGCCGCCGCCGGATCGTAGCCGACCATGGCCGCCAACATGGCGATGGCTTCGGCCTCGATCACCGTGCCGACCCTGCTGGCCTCCCGCGAGGTGTTGTTGGGATTGTGCAGCATGGCCGCCAGCCAGCCCAGCAGCGCCGGCAGAGACACCTCGGCCTTCATGTGGCCGATGTAGCGGGGGGTGTAGGTGGGGGTCTCGGCGGTCAGCGTCCCGCACAGCTCCGCCAGTTCCCGGGACAGGATTTCGCGGCGCTCCAGCCGCTCCGGCGACAACCGCTCCGCCGGTCCGACGAGACAGGGATCGTCGGCGAACAGGCTCTTGCGCCAGTCGAACCACTGATCCAGCACCGCCTGGAATTCGCCGCGCACCCAGGTCTCGTTTTCCGAGCGCGGGCCGGGGAAGAAGGCGCCGGCGACCACGGCGGCGGGGGATGGGCTCATGGGGTCTCCTTGGAGAGCATCGCGGCGCGCCGCTCAGGACGGTCGGGTCAGAATCCAGCCGCCCACGCAGGCCAACGCGACTCCCGCCGTGGCGGTGACGGCGAGACCGGCTCCTGACGCATGAACGAGCACGCCGCTGATGGGGAGGCTCACCGCCGCCACGGCCTTGGCCCCACGCGGGATGGCGCCGCGTTGCTCCCAGGCTTTCAGGGGCGGACCCAGCCGGTCATGGTTCCGCAGCCACGCCTCAAGGCGCGGCGAGGACCGGGCGAAGGCCCAGGCTGAAACGAGGACAAACGGCGTCGTCGGCAGAAGCGGCACGACCAATCCGGCGACGGCCAGGGCCGCCGCCGCCAGGCCGAACGCCTGCATGATCAGACGTCGCTGGTCACCCTGGGCGGCGGAGGGCGCGCATTGGCACTCTCCGAAACAGCACAGGTCGGTCGGACACGGCGCCGGATCGAAGCAGTCGCGGGCATGGCGGGTCATGTCGGATTCGTCGCACGCCCCGCCGGCCGCCGCCTTGCGCGGGCGCAATGTCAAAGCGGCCTCCGCCACAGCATCGGCCCATAGGCGGCGACGAAACCGGCGAAGGCCAGCGCCCACAGCGTCGCCGAGATCGCCAGCAGCGCGACGGTCCATTCCGTCAGGAACGGGGCCGAGACCCGCACAACCGCCGCCGCCAGGATCAGCAGGTAGACGGCGGTCGTCGAGCGGTCGGCGACCCGCGGCCGACCGGTATGGCCCCGCGTGGCCCGCGTCATCATGGCGAGGGTCTCGACTCCCATGGCCCCCGTGGTCAGGGCGTGGACGCCGGCGGTGAACGGTACAGCGTCCGGAACCAGCGCGGCCAGTCCCAGCAGGATCAACCCCAGACCGAGCCAGGCATATCCAAGGTGGAGGATCCAGACGAGCGCCTCACGCCGCGCGAGCCAGCCGCGCCAGCGCGCCAGTCTCGCGAGATTGGCCAGGCCGGCGAGAACCATCACCCCGCCTGTCAGGGACGACCAGGGCGCGGCCACCCAGGAGACCAGCGCCACGGCGGTCAGGGCCAGCACCCCGGCGTCGAAGCGGTTGAAGGCCGTCGGTCCCCCTGCGATTCCCTGGGCCCGGGTCCAGTTCTGGGTAAAGCTGGGAGTGACCCGGCCGCCGATCAGGGCGATCAGGCCGGTGATGACCGCCACGGCGGCCCGCTCTCCGCCCGGCCCGAACAGCGGAATCTGATCGCGGAGATGGAAGGCGATGTTGGCGGCCGCCAGCACCGACACCATCAGGCAGACCGGCAGATTGCGCCGGTTCTTCGCCGCCAGCACCTCGCGCCAGATCACGGCGGCGAAGACGACCAGGAAGGCGCTGTCGATCACGGCGGCGGGAACGGCCATCGGCGCCGGCAGGAAGCCCGCCGCCCGGCCCGCGACCCAGAGGGCGAACAGTCCCGTCAACTTCAGGCCGGTCACCGGCAGGCGGCCGGTCCAATTGGGCACGGCCGTCAGCAGGAAGCCGGCGATGACCCCGGCCAGATAGCCGAACAGCATCTCGTGGATATGCCAGAGCCGGCCATCCATACCCCCGACTGTCCCGTCGCCCAGCGTCATCGACGCCACCCAGATCGGCACAGCGATCGCCGCCCACACGGCGGAGAACAGGAAGAAGGGCCTGAAACCGAAACTGAACAGGGGCGGGCCGGGGTACTGACGGATGGACTGGGCTGTCGTGGCCACGGGAGAAATATCCTCTCGAAAAAGAAGGCGCGGGGAGAGGCGAACCCCTCCCCGCCCTCTACGCTGTCGGCCCGTTACTCGGCCGGCAGAACCGCAGGCTCGGCCGCGGGGTCGACCGCAGGCTTCAGCTTGAGACCCCCGATCACCAGCCTGGCGGCGAAGATCGCCAGGGTGACCGCCCCCGCCCCGAACACCACGTCGCCGGGGACGCGCATCCAGACGAGGGTCTGGACCAGCGGCGAGTGCAGGACCGCCGGAGAGCGCGCGTACCACATGCCGTGCTCTATGCTGGCGAAGGCCTGCACCACCCCGATGGGCAGCAGCGACAGGAACAGCATCATCGCCAGGCCGATGTTCAGCAGCCAGAAGGTCCAGGCCAGCAGCGTGTCGCTCCACGCCTCCCGGCGGGCCAGGCTGCGGAAGCAGAACAGCAGCAGGCCGATGCCCAGCATCCCGTAGACCCCGAACAGGGCCGCGTGGGCATGGGTCGCCGTCGTATTCAGGCCCTGGATGTAATAGAGGGCCAGCGGCGGGTTGATCATGAAGCCGAAGACCCCGGCGCCGAGCAGGTTCCAGAAGCCGACCGAGACGAAGAACAGGATCGGCCACTTGTAGGCCTTGACCCACGGCGCGGCCTTCGTGTGCCGCCAGTTCTCGAAGGCCTCGAAGCCGACCAGGGCCAGCGGCACGACCTCAAGGGCCGAGAACACCGAGCCGATGGCCATCACCGAGGTGGGCGTGCCGGCGAAATACCAGTGGTGCGCCGTGCCCAGCACCCCGCCGGTCATGAAGACGATGGTGCCGAAGACGACCGCGACATTGGCGACCATGGGCCGGACCAGGCCGAGGCGGACGAACAGCAGGCTGATCACCGCGGTGGCGAACACTTCGAAGAAGCCCTCGACCCACAGGTGGACCACCCACCAGCGCCAGTATTCGACCATGCTGATGTGGGTGTGTTTTCCCCACATGAAGCCGGCGGCGTAGAACAGGGCGATGGCCACCGTCGACAGGAACAGGATCACCAGCACCGGCTTGGCCTGGGACTTCTCCCGCAGCGCCGGCCACAGGGCCCGGGTCACCAGCAGCAGCCACAGCAGCAGGCCCACGAACAGCAGGCTCTGCCAGAAGCGGCCGAGGTCGATATACTCCCAGCCCTGGTGACCGAACCACCAGTTGGTGTCGAGGTCGAAGATCTGCTGCACCCCGAACCATTCGCCGGCCATCGAGCCCAGCACCACGACCACCAGGGCGACCCACAGGACGTTGACGCCCAGGGCCTGGAACCGGGGCTCCTTGCCCGAGACGATGGGGGCGATGTAGAGGCCCGTGCCCAGCCAGGCCGTGGCGATCCAGAACACCGCCAGCTGGGTGTGCCAGGTGCGGGTGATGGCGTAGGGAATCCATTCCGAGATCGGAATGCCGTAGAAGTCATGGCCCTCGACCGCATAGTGGGCGGTGACGGCGCCGAGTCCGACCTGCAGCAGGAACAGGGCGATCACGGTCAGGAAATACTTGCCCGCCGCCTTCATGGAGGGCGTCGGCTTCATGCCCATCAGCGGGTCGGCCGTGGGCGGCTCGAGGTGCTCTTCCTTCGGCTGTCGCGCATGCCAGAAGATCAGGGCGGCGACGCCGAGGATCAGCAGCAGGACGCTGGCGACCGACCAGACGATGTTGGCCGCGGACGGGACGTTGTCGATCAGCGGCTCGTGCGGCCAGTTGGAGGTGTAGGTGATGACGTCGTTCGGACGTTCGGTGCCCGCGCCCCAGCTGGCCCACCAGTAGAAGGAGGCGATCTGGTTGCGGCGGCTGATGTCCGGCACGGCGTTGTTGGCGATGGCGTACTGCTCGCGCAGGGATTCCAGGGCGGGGTCGTCGCTCAGCAAGGCGACGTAGTGGGCCCTGACCTCACGCATGGCGGCGGCCCGGTCGGCCGAGACGGTGATGGTGTCGGTCGCCGGATCATAGGTGTTGGTGCGCATCTCGCGCTTGACCCGGGCCTTCAGCGCCGCCTGATGCTCGTCGTCGAGGCTGACCCAGGACTGGCCGAAGTCGCGCTGTGACCACATCTCCAGCAGGGCCGTGATTTCGCGGTGCAACTGATCGGCCGACCAGTCGGGCGCGACGTAGCCGCCGTGGCCCCAGACCGACCCGACCTGCTGGCCGCCCATCGATTGCCAGGCCAGCTGACCGGTCTGGATGTCCTCGCGGGTCAGCAGGACCGCCCCCGTCGTGTCCACGACCTGCGCCGGTATGGGCGGCGCCTGCCGGTTTATCTCCCGTCCCATCATCCCCAGCACGGCGAACGACGTCGCCATGATCAGGGCGAGGACGATCCAAAGTCTTTTGGTTGTCATCGCGATATCCTTGCGGCCGCGCGGGAGATCCCGAATCCGGCCAATTGAGCTTGCATTCCGTTGATCAGCGTGGCGGGACGTTGTGCGCCGACAAACTCCGGGATTCCCCCAGTGCGGGATGTCCCCGAGGTCACACCGCGCGGGCGTGCCGGCTCGCGGCGACCGGCAGACGGGCGTCGAAACAGGCCGCGACCACGCGCATGACGCGATGGGCCTCGGGGGGGATCCGGATGGTCCGGCCGGCGACAACGCACAGGCCGTCGGCCTGCAGCCGGCTCGCGGCGACGATCGAACTGTCCAGCACTGCGTCGGCGAAGCCGTGCGCCCGGCAGACCTCGCCGACGTCGACCGCGAGGTCGCACATCAGCCGCTCGATCACGGCGGCGCGCAGCTCGTCTCCGGCGTCGACGGCCAGGCGGCGCGCGACGGGGAGGCGCCCGGCCTCGACCTCGTGGCCCCACAGGTCGGTCGTGATGGCGTTCTGCACGAACCCCTCGGCGAAGCGACCGATCGAAGACGGGCCGATAGGCACCAGCACGGGAGCCGGATCGTCGGTGTAGCCCTGGAAGTTGCGGCGCAGCCGTCCGGCCTCGGCGGCGATCGCCAACGGGTCGTCGGGCAGGGCGTAGTGGTCCAGGCCGATACGAACATAACCCGCCCCGCGCAGGGTCTCGTCGGCGGCCTCAGCTTGGGCCCAGCGGCCGTCGCCATCGGCGAGATCGGCTTCCCGGATCATCACCTGGTGCTTCTTCATCCAGGGCACATGGGCGTAGCCGAACACGGCTACCCGGTCGGGCCGAAGGGTGACCGCCGCCTCCGTGGACGCCGCGACATTCTCCGGCGTCTGGCCCGGCAGTCCGTACATCAGGTCGAAATTGATCGCGGCAACGCCCGCGTTGCGCAGCCGGTCGCTGGCGGCGGCGACCATCTCGAACGGCTGGATGCGATTGACCTTTTTCTGGACGGCCGGATCGAAGGTCTGCACGCCCAGGCTGGCGCGAGTCACCCCCGCCTCCCCCGCCGCGTCGATGAAGGCGTCTGACAGCATGCCGGGATCGAGTTCCGCCGCGACTTCCGCGCCCGGGCGCAGGGCGAAGCGATCAGCCATGTGCCGGACCAGGGTCCGAAAATCGTCGGGCGACAGGGCGTTCGGACTGCCGCCGCCGAAATGCAGATGGGCGGCGCCGGCGTGTGGGCCCATGGCGTCCGCCCACAGATCGACCTCCAGCATCAGGGTCTGGAAAAAGGCCCGCACCCGGTCGTACTCGTGGAAGACGCTGGTGTGGCACCCGCAATACCAGCACAGGCGCTTGCAGAAGGGCACATGGACATAGGCGGAGATGGTCTGGTCCGCGCGGGTGGCCGCCAGCCAGCCCCGCGCCTCGGCCTCCCCGGCGGCGGTCTCGAAGGCGACCGCCGTCGGATAGCTGGTGTAGCGGGGCAGGTTGCGCTCGGCGTGGGAGCGCCAGGCGGGGGGAAGGGTGCGGAGCGACATTCTGAAAGGCTCGGTCTGTCGGTGTCGTTACGCCGCCGCTTTCCATGCGGGCTGCAGTTCGACATGCGGCGGGCAGGGAGCGATCGCGACCGGTGCGGCGCCGCACAGTTCGTTGGCGAAGCCATGGTTGACGTCGCGGTGGTGAGCCTCGTCGGCGCGGACCACCAGCACCACGTCGCGCAGGGTCGCGTCGGCCGGCAGGTTCCAGTAGCGCAGGGCGATGGCGGGCGCGGCCACGTTCGGGCTGCGGCCCTCGTCGATCTCGGCCAGATAGTGGGTGTAGCTGAGGACGGCCTCCTCCTCGAAATAGCCGACCACCCGGTGCGCCGTCTTCGCGGACACCAGATAGAGGCCGAAGAAGAACAGATAGAAGACCCACTGCACGGCGATGACCATGAAGCGTTCGAACAGGGTCGGCTGCGCCACCTCGATGAAGGTCATCAGGTGCATCCGCTCGTTCTCGGCCTCGTCCATCAGGGTGCGGATCCAGCCGTTGTCGTCCTTCATCCGGCGCAGGGCCTTCAGATGGTTCAGCGTCGCGCCGACCATGCCGGGCACAGCGGCCACGGTTTCCAGCACCACGGCGCGGTGGCCGTAGCGTTTGGCGAAGAAGGTGTCGGCGAAGAAGCGAAGCGCCTTCACGAAACCCCAGGCGATACGGTCCGACGGGCCCTTGGGGGCGTGGTGGACGGTCAGGTCGACGAGGGGAGCGATCATGGCGGCTTCCGAAACTGTGAACTGGGGGCCGGCGGCCCGATGGCGGTGAAGTAGCCGCCGCCCTCGTCTGGTGAAATTCAGGTGTTTCACCTACGGGGTGTTGCGGAGGCGACCATGACGACCACCCCGACAGACGCGCTGGAGGCCCGCACACCCTGGGGCTGGATGCTGGCGAGCCGACATACCGGTTACGGGTTGGCGACGGCGGTGCTCGGAGCCGCTGCGGGAATGGCCGTTCGTCTGGCCGCGACCCCGTGGCTGGAGGACCGGCTGGCGCTCCTGTTCTTCGTACCGGCCGTGGTCGGGGCCGCGGCGCTCGGCGGCGCCGTACCGGGGGCGGTGGCGACGGTGCTCGGCTTCGCCTGCGGCCTCTACGTCACCTGGTCGACCGGCGCGCTGAATGGCGGCGACCTTGTCGGGGCCGTGGTCTTCCTCTTGCTGGGGGCGGTCATTACCGCCGGCGGCGAGGCCTTCCAGAACATGCGGTCGCGGGCCGTGATGGTGAACCGCGACCTGCGGGCCCGTGAGGCCCACCTCCAGTCCATCCTCGCGACCGTGCCCGACGCCATGGTCGTCATCACCGAGCGCGGCCTCATGCAGTCCTTCAGCCCCACGGCCGAACGCCTGTTTGGCTGGACTCCCGAAGAGGTGATCGGCCGAAACGTGAAGATGCTGATGCCCGAACCCTATCGCGAACAGCATGACGGCTACCTCGACCGCTATCTGACGACCGGCGAGCGGCGGATCATCGGCGTCGGCCGCGTCGTGGTCGGGGAACGCAAGGATGGTTCGACGTTTCCGATGGAGCTGTCCGTCGGCGAGATGATCTCGGGCGACCAGCGCTTCTTCACCGGTTTCGTCCGGGACCTCAGCGAACGTCAGCAGACCGAGCAGCGGCTCCAGGAGCTGCAGTCGGAGCTCGTGCACATCTCCCGCCTGACCGCCATGGGCGAGATGGCCTCGGCCCTGGCGCATGAACTGAACCAGCCGCTCTCGGCGATGGCCAACTATCTCAAGGGTTCGCTGCGTCTCCTGGACGCCGAAGCGATCCCCCGGGACCGGCTGCGCGACGCCATCCACAAGGCCGGGGACCAGGCGCTGCGGGCCGGCGACATCATCCGCCGCCTGCGCGACTTCGTCGCCCGCGGCGAGGCGGAGCGGCGCGTTGAAAGCCTGCCCAAGCTGATCGAGGAAGCCAGCGCCCTGGCCCTGGTCGGCGCCAAGGAACACGGAATCCGCGTGCTGTTCCGCTTTGCGCCCCATATCGATCTCGTGCTGGCGGACAAGGTCCAGATTCAGCAGGTCGTGCTGAATCTGATCCGCAATGCGATCGAGGCGATGGAGGAGTCAAAGCGCAAGGTGCTTGAAATACGCCTCGACCCCGTGGCGGATGAATACGCCCAGGTCACCGTGGCCGATACGGGCTCGGGCATCAGTCCGGACATCGCCGATCAGCTGTTCCAGCCGTTTGTCACCACCAAGCGGACGGGCATGGGCGTCGGCCTGTCTATTTCGCGCACCATCGTCGAGGCGCATGGCGGTCGGATATGGGTGGAGCCGAATCCGGGTGGCGGCACCCGATTCTGCTTTACGCTGCGTTCTGTAGCCGAAGAGGAACTCTACGATGGCGAATGAGCCGATCATCCATGTCGTCGATGATGATCCCGCGGTCCGCGATTCGCTGGCTTTCCTGCTGGACACCGCGGACCTGGCGTCCAGGACCTATGAGTCGGCTGCAGCCCTGCTCGCCCAGGCGGAAAACCTGGCGCCGGGCTGCATCATTACCGACGTTCGCATGCCCGACATGAACGGGCTGGAGATGGTTCGACGACTGTCCGAATTGGGAGTGCGCCACCCGGTCATCGTCATGACCGGCCACGCCGACGTGCCGCTGGCCATCGAGGCCGTCCGCGCCGGGGTCAAGGACTTCCTCGAAAAGCCCTTCGACGACGAGGCCATGCTGTCGTCGATCCGCTCGGCCCTCGCCGGCCAGGCGGGCGCCGTCGAACGCGAGGGACAGGACGCCGAGGTGCGGGCTCGCCTCGCCTCCCTCTCCACGCGGGAGCGTCAGGTGCTCGACGGCCTGGTCGCCGGTCGCGCCAACAAGGTGATCGCCTATGACCTCGAGATCAGCCCCCGCACCGTCGAGGTCTATCGCGCCAACGTCATGACCAAGATGCAGGCGCGCAGCCTTTCGGAACTGGTCCGGATGACGATCCTCGCCCAGTAGTTCGCTCCATCCGGGAGGGGGCGTATCGCGGTTGCTCAGGGGTTTCCCGGAGGTGACTCGCGAGGACGTCAGTGGGAGGAGGATCAATCATCGCGGGATCATCCTCATGTTCGACTACAAGGCTGCCTTCGAGACCGCCGTTGAGCAGGTCAAGAGCGAGGG
>NZ_JAQSDY010000027.1 GCF_029946145.1 Brevundimonas sp. | reverse complement strand
CCTGTTCAGCAGGAGCCCATGCTCCCGCAGGGGTGGAGAGCCGTCCACAGCATCATTTGCGGACGCTGCCGACATTAAATCCGGTCGGATAGTATTTCGATTTCCCGAAATCGAGCCCATGTGCCGAGCAGCGAAGCAGTAGCCAAAAGCACGAACCCGGTGAGGTAGACTGCCCAAGCAAGTCCGGTGCTGCCCCAGCCAAATCGCCCGTCCGCCAAACGGGCAGAGAAGACAAATACGCCCGCCAGCACGATCAAGGCTAGTAGCCCAACTCCAAGACGGGTCAGCCCTCTGAGTTGAGCCTCTTGCATGTCCGTCGCGCTCTTCCGCCCTTCTTTGACGATTTTAAGCAGTTCGTTGAAGCCGGACTGGAGGAACAGAACCAACCCGATCAAGAATATCATCACCGGGAGCAAGTCTACCCAGAGGGGCGCGGACGCGTTTAGGTCGGATGGCGCGACCCTGCACCAGATGGCACCGGCGATCATGAATAGGCCAATGCCCCCAAGGACGGCGGCTCGGCGTTGTCTGCCCTTTGTCATACCTAAATGGTTGCTGCTTCCGCGCCGACTGTCCACCTTGGGGCGAAGTCTCCTTTCCCCCCTCAGCGGACATTCCCTGCGTCCGCTGTCCGGGGCGTCGGTGCGCCCTGACGTCCGGCCTCAGCCGACCCGGTCCAGACGGGCGATGAAGAAGCCGTCCACGCCGCCCTTTTCCGCCCACATCGACGGCAGGATGCGCAGCCAGCCCTCGGGGGTGAGGGCTTCGTCGGGCGCGCCGACGTCTGCGGGAACGGCGGGCGCCGTCCTGAACGCCGTGTTGCGGCGCAGGAAGGCGATGATCTGGGTCTCGCCCTCCTCGCGCTCCAGCGAGCAGACGCAATAGACCAGCCGGCCGCCCGGCTTGACCCGTTCGGCGGCGGCGTCCAGCAGGCGGTGCTGGACGTCGGCCAGCTTGGCGACGTCGGCGGGCTTGGTGGCGCGCAGGACCTCGGGGTTGCGGCGGAAGGTGCCGGTGGCCGTGCAGGGGGCGTCGAGCAGGACGGCGTCGAAGCTGCGATCGTCCTCCCAGTCCTCGGCCGGGGTGGCCACGACCTCGGCGGTCAGGCCGGTGCGTTGCAGGTTTTCGGTCAGCCGCTTCAGCCGCACCGCCGAGCGGTCCAGCGCCACAACGGTCGCGCCCGAGGCCGCCAGCTGCAGCGTCTTGCCGCCCGGCGCCGCGCACAGGTCGATGACGGTTTCGCCGGCCTTCGGGGCCAGCAGCCGTCCCGGCACGGCCGCGGCCGCGTCCTGGACCCACCAGACGCCGTCGTCGAAGCCCGGCCAGGTGGCGACGTCGCCCCGGATCCCGGTGCGGACGGTCCCGCCCGGCAGGACCTCGCCCTCGACGGCCTCGGCGACGGCGGCGGGATCAACCCCGGGCTTGAGGCTGAGGTCCGTCGCCGGCTCCTCGCGCGCGGCCAGGGCCAGTCCGATCAGGGTCGGCTCGCCGTATGAGGCGCGCCAGCGGGCGGCCAGCCATTCGGGCAGATTGCTCTCGGCCGTGGTCAGGCCCGGCCCCTCGCGGTCGATGCCGCGCAGCACGGCGTTGACGAGGTTCTTGTACGGCCGGGTCTTCGGCTCGCGTTCCGCCAGTTTGACCGCCGTCGACACCGCCGCGAAGGCCGGCGTCTCGAGGATCAGCATCTGGGCCAGGGCGACGCGCAGGATGGTGCGGACCGCCAGCGGCGGCCCCTTCTGCAGCTTGCGGTCCAGAATCTGGTCGATCTCGCCCAGCCGGCGCAGCGCGGCCATGGCCACGGCGCGAGCGAAGGCCCGGTCCGGCCCCGGCAGGCTGGACACCTCACGGAAGGCCAGCGCCGCATCCAGTCCGCCGCGACCTTCCAGCGCCGCGTTCAGCAGAACGCCGGCGGCCAGCCGCGCCTCGACGCCGATGTCGGGACTGTCGTCGCGCGCATCCGCCGCGTCCGGTCTGGCCGGACGGGGCGAGCGCGTGGCGGCCCGCGCCTTGTCCGCCATGCGGCGGCCGCGCGCGGCGGAGCTGCGGCCCGCGGCGGGATCGCGGCTCAAACCGACACCTGCGTGCCCAGCTCGACCACGCGGCCGGGCGGGATATGGAAGAAGTCGGTCGGGTTGGCGGCGTTTCGCATCAGGAAGATATACAGGCGATCCTGCCACAGCGGCATGCCCTGGGTCGCCGAGGCGATGACCGAGCGGCGGCCGAGGAAGAAGCTGGTCGACATGATGTCGAACTTCAGCCCCTGTTTCCGGCACAGCCCCAGCGCCCTGGGCACATTGGGCTGCTCCATGAAGCCGTAGCTGATGGTCAGTTTCTTGAAGTCGTCGCTGATCGGCTCCAGCGATATCCGGTCCGCTTCGCGCACCCGGGGCCGGTCGGTCGTGCGCACCGTCAGGATGACGTTCTTCTCGTGCAACACCTTGTTGTGCTTGAGATTGTGCATCAGGGCGACCGGGGCGACGTCGGGGTCCGAGGTCAGGAAGATGGCCGTGCCCGGAGCCCGATGCGGCGGGCGGGCCCGCAGCATCTCGATCAAATCCGTCAGCGGCAGGCTGTCCTTGCGGGTTTTCTCCGACAGGATCTGGGTGCCGCGCACCCAGGTCCACATCAGCAGCACCAGCGCCGCGCCCAGCACCAGCGGCATCCAGGCCCCGTCCGGAATCTTCAGCAGGTTCGAGGTCAGGAAGACCGTGTCGATGAAGCCGAACGGGATCAGGGCGGCCAGCACGGCCCAGACCGGCCAGTTCCACTTATGCCGGATGACGGACCAGGCCATCAGGGTGTTGATCAGCATCACCCCGGTCACCGCGACGCCATAGGCGGCGGTCAGGTTGTGCGAGCTCTGGAACACGAACAGCAGCAACAGCACGCCGATCATCAGCAGGTTGTTGACCGCCGGCACATAGATCTGTCCGGCCTGGGTCTCGGAGGTGTTCTTGATCTCGATGCGCGGCAGCAGGCCCAGCTGGACCGCCTGCTGGGTCACCGAGAAGGCGCCGGTGATGACGGCCTGGCTGGCGATCACCGTCGCGGCCGTCGCCAGCCCCAGCATCGGCCAGTAGATTCCCGTCGGCACCATGCTCCAGAACGGATTCTCCGCCGCCTCGGGATGGGCCAGGATCAGGGCGCCCTGACCCAGATAGTTCAGGGTCAGGCATGGCAGGACGAAGCCGACCCAGCCGATGCGGATCGGCGCCTTGCCGAAATGGCCCATGTCGGCATAGAGCGCCTCGGCCCCGGTCACGGCGAGGAAGACGCTGCCCAGAATGACGAAGCCGAGGAAGCCGTCATTGATCAGCAGCATCACGCCATAGTGCGGCGACAGGGCGCGCAGGATGGAAACGTCGTCGAAGATGTGGATCAGGCCCAGCACGCCGAGGCTGAGGAACCAGACAGCCGTGATCGGACCAAAGAGCCGCGCCAGACCCGCCGTACCGCGCGCCTGGACCAGGAACAGCGCGATCAGAATGCCCGCGGCGATGGGCACGATGAAGGGATCCAGCTTCCCGCCCACGCCGGGCGCGTCCTTGACGCCCTCGATCGCCGACAGGACCGAAATGGCCGGGGTGATGATGCCGTCGCCATAGAACAGCGCCGCGCCGCAAATCCCGAGGATGAAGATGAGGGCGCTGCGCCGGCCCACCGCATGGGTGGCCAGGGCCATCAGGGCCAGGGTGCCGCCCTCGCCCTTGTTGTCCGCCCGCATCAGGAACATGACGTATTTGAACGTCACCACGATCATCAGCGCCCAGAAGGCCAGGGAGACCACGCCGATCACGGCCAGATCGCCGCCGACGCCCCGCTGGGCGTGGCCGATGGCCTCGCGCAGGGCGTAGAGCGGGCTGGTGCCGATGTCGCCGAACACCACGCCGATGGCGCCGATGATCAGGCCCCATTTGCCGGCCTTGACATGGCCGCCCTCGCCGGCCGCCGCGGGGTGCGGATGGGCCGGGGCGACAGACTTGTCGGAGGGTGTTCGGGAGTTCGAGGCGGCGGCGCCGGCGCCGTCTTCACCTTGGGGAGAGGCCCCGGCCATAGAGTTCCTCCGGGATCCCGCACAACGCGGTTCCCATCAAAAGAGCGGCGAGCCTTTAGGCTCTTTCATTGCGCGGTTCAATCGTGCTGCGGGTGCGAAGGTTGCATGGCCGCGCGCCCAGAAGTCGACCGGTTTGTGAAAGAGGCTGGCAACGCCTATCTTGAGGGTCGCACCATGTCAGACAGCCAACGTTTTCCCGTCGCCGCCCACACCCTGGCCTATCTGGCCCACAAGGGCGCGTTCTCGGCCGCCGATGCGGCGCCGAGCGCGGTTCTGGCCGCCTCCATCCCGACCAATCCCGTCGTCGTGCGGCGCGTGACCGCCCTGCTGGCCAAGGCCGGCCTGATCGCCACCCGGCCCGGCGCCTCGGGCGGGGCCTGGCTGCTGCACCGGCCGGAAGACATTTCGCTGGAAACCGTGCTGCGCGCCGTCAACGGCTGCGCCCACCTGGGGTCGCCGCCGGCGGGGGCCAAGGGCTGCCCGGTCAGCGAACACATCCCCCGTCAGGTCGCCAAGGCCCTGACCGCCGCCGACCAGGCCGCCGGCGCGGCCCTGTCGAAGATCACCATCGCCGATCTGCTGGACCACAATCCGGCCTCGCTGGCCGCCTTCGCTCCCCACGCATCCTGCCCGGTCGCCGCCTGAGATGAGCCTGCCCTCGCGGCCGCGTCCGGTCGTGCTGGTCACGGGCGCGTCCGCCGGCATCGGCGCCGCCCTCGCCCGGGTCTATGCGGAACATGGCTGGGATCTGGTGCTGACGGCCCGGCGCGAAGGCCCTCTGAAGGCCCTGGCCGAGGACCTTTCCCACACGGGCGCGACGACCACCGTCCTGACCGAAGACCTCGCCGACCCGGCCGCGCCGCGCCGCCTGTTCGACGCGATCGCGCAGCGGGGCCTGACCGTCGACGGCCTGATCAACAACGCCGGTTTCAGCCGCACCGCCGGCTTTCTCAACACCGACCCCGCCGCCCACGCCGCCATGATCCGCGTCATGCTGTCCGCGCCGGTCGAACTGGCCCGGCTGTTCGCCCCCGCCATGGTCGAGCGCGGCTATGGCCGCATCCTCAACATCGCCTCGCTTGCCGGTCAGATGCCCGCCACCGGCGGCGACACCCTGTACGGGCCGATCAAGAGCTTCCTGATCAAGGCCTCGCAGGGCCTGCATCTGGAGCTTCGCGGGACGGGCGTTCACGTCACCGCCCTGTGCCCCGGCTACACCCTGACCGAGTTCCACGACGTCAACGGGACCCGCGAAGAGGTATCGACCGCCTATCCCGCCTGGATGTGGCAGACGGCCGACCATGTGGCGCGCGTCGGTTACGCCGCCTGCGAGGCCAACCGGCCGAAGGTGACGCCCGGCGCGATGAACAACCTTCTGGCGGGGCTGGCCAAACATCTGCCCGACCGCATGGCCCTGAACATGGTCGGCGGGCATGCGAAACGGCTGAAGCGGATCTAGTGACCGCCCTGGGGATACGGCGTCGTCACCGCCCCCGAGATCATGCCGGGCAGGGCTTCGGACAGGCCCATCAGGATGAACTGGATCGCCAGGGCGCACAGGATCAGGCCCAGCACGCGGACGATGATGGCCATTCCCACCTCGCCCAGCAGGCGGCTGATCGGTCCGGTCAGGGCGAAACAGGCGAAGGTCGCCAGTCCGGCCGCGACGATGGCGACGACACCCGCCGCCTGGCCCGTGGGGCCGATCTTCTCGGCCTCGCCGGCCTGGATGATGATGGTCGAGATCGCGCCGGGCCCGATCAGCAGAGGCATGGCGAACGGCACCACCAGCCGCTGGAACCGGCGACGGGCATAGCCGCGCACATCCTTGGCGTCCGCCACGGCGTCGGCGTCGGCGAACATCTTGAGAAAATCCTCGCGGGTCATGTCGAGGCCCAGCAACAGCAGCAGGATGCCGCCCGCGATCCGGAACGCCGCCAGCGAAATGCCGAAGAACTGCAGCAGCCCCAGGCCGGTGAAGAAGAAAAAGGCCAGGAAGACGACGATGAACACGCAGATCAGGAACGACACCGACAGCCGCTGGCGCATGCTGGCGCCGGCCGTCGCGGCGGCGAAGATCGGCACGTTTCCGATCGGATCCACCAGGGCGAACAGGGCTACGAACAGGTTGACCCCCAGATCGACCGCGTCCATGTGCTGACCTCGCCCTGCAATTCACGTCCACGCGGCCATCAAGGCTGACGCCCGCCCGCGCGTCCAGCCCTAGCCGTTCAAGAGGAGCGACGCCATGACCCCCGGAACGACCCCCGCCAGGTCCGACTCCCGCCTGATCGTCGGCCTGGACCTGCCGTCCGTGGACGCGGCCCGCGCCATGGTCGACCGGCTGGGCGACGCCGTCAGCTTCTACAAGGTCGGCCTGACGCTTCTGGCCCGACCCGGCGGGGTGGCCTTTGCCCACGCCCTGCGGGCCGAAGGCAAGTCGGTGTTCCAGGACTGGAAGCTGCACGACATCGGCGCCCAGGTGGAGGGCGCCGCCCGCGCCGTGGCCGAGGGCGGCTGCGACCTGCTGACCGTCCACGCCGAACCCCAGGTGATGCGCGGTGCGGTCAAGGGGCGCGACGCGGCCGGGTCCGGCACGAAACTGCTGGCCGTCACTGTCCTGACCAGCCTGTCGGACGCCGACCTGATCGAGCTCGGCTACGGCTGCTCCGCCCCGGATCTGGTCGAGCGCCGGGTGCGGCAGGCCCTCGATTGCGGCGTCGACGGCGTGGTCTCCAGCCCGCTCGAAGCCGCCCGCGTGCGCGAGATCGCCGTCGCGGCCGGCCGACCCGATTTCCTGATCGTCACGCCGGGCGTGCGGCCCGCGGGCGTCGACAAGGGGGACCAGCAACGCGTGGCGACGCCCGCCGACGCCCTGCGCTCGGGCGCGACCCATCTCGTGGTCGCCCGGCCGGTGGTCGGCGCCGATGATCCGGTTCGGGCGGCGGCGGCCATCGCCGCCGAAATGAGCGCCGTCTAGCCTCGCTCGCCCGGCTCCTGGCGGTATTGCTGCCGGGGCGACGGTGCTTCGCCGCCGATGCCGTAGTACTGGTTCGGCGTCATGGGCGCCTCATAGACCGACGCAGGCGGAGGCTCCGGCGCATAGCCGTAAGGGGCCGGCTCGGGCGCATGAACGTAAGGCTCGCCGTCCCGGCCGTCGGGGCGGCAATCGCAATCGCGCCGCCCATCCATATAGCCCCGGTCGTATTCGCGGGCGCCGGTGACGTAGTCGCCGCCCCGGTCCTCGTGACGCTCTTCCCGGCGCCCATAGTCGGCGTCGCGATAGGCGGAACGGGCCTCGAACGACCCGTACTCCTCATAGGATTCGTACCGGCTTTCCTCGTACCGGCTCCCGGCGTAGCTGTCGTGGCGCTCGCTGTAGCCGTAGCGACCGCCGCGGTCGCCATCCTCATAGTACCGCGAGCCGCAGACAGGGGCGTAGCGCTCGTCGCGGCCGAAGCCGCCCAGGACATAGCCGAACGGGGCGGGGGCGCAGGCCCGGCCCTGGTAGACGGCTTCGTTGTAGACCGGGACGCCGTAAAAGCCGCCTGCGTCGCCGCCATAGCCGCCGCCGACATAGACCGCGCCGCCCCCGACCGCGCCGCGCGCGCCGCCGACATTGTAGGTCCGGGCGTTCAGATACGAACGGGCGGAGGCGCCGGCGTAGGCACTCGCGCTGGCGTTCGCATTGACGTTGACGTTGATGTTCCGGCCGCCGCCGGGGTGACCGCCGCCGCCACAGCCTCCGCCGCAACCGGGACGGCCGCCGCCCGTGGGACCGCCCGCGAACGCGGGGCTGGCGGCGAGGATCAGAAGAGCGGCTCCGGCCGCGACGGTAAGCATACGCATGAGACAGGCTCCGGTGTTGAGCCGTTGTAAGTCTCTGGAAAGAAAAGGGTTCGGATTGCACCGGAGGGGCGAAACCGGGCCGGTTCCTTTCCCCTCAGACCCTCCAATTTAACCTTACCGGCGCGATTCCCGCCGGATCAGCGGTCGTGGAAATAGACGTCGGCGCAGCCGCAACCGCGATCGTATCGCTAGCGGGTGTCCTGATCGTAACTCCCGCGCCAGGTCGACGGCGGGCGATCGTCGTCATAGCCCCACGCGTCGCGATAACCGGGCCGGGGCGGCGCATCGTACCGGCCGCCGCCATAGCCATGCCCATGGTCGCTTCCATGACCGTACGAGCGGTAGCCCGACCCATGGCGCGTGTATGGGCGGCCATAACCGGGCGCGGGCACATAGATCCGCGGCCGGTCGGAATATCCGTCCGCCCATCGGCCCGTCTCGACATAGGACCGGGTCTCGACCTCTGACAGCGGCGTACCGCCCACGGGCCGGCCATAAGCGTTGAGATAGACCGGCTGGCCATATGTCTGGGCCGAAACGGCGCCGGCGAGGGCGAGGGTGGCGAGGGCCGTGGCGGCGGCGAGCGATCGGAACATCGGCGGAGGTCTCCTGAACAGGACGGTTAACGCCGTTCGCCCGCCTTCGTTCGCTCAGCTCAGAAATCGACCGCCAGACCCTTCTTTTCCCAGTCGCCATAACGGGTCGGTTCGGGCCCGCGTGGCCCGCCATGCTCAGTCTGCAGTTCGGCTTCCGTCGCGGCGGCCCGGCGCCCGGCCGCTTCCAGCAGGGCGCGGCGCGCGGCCTCGCTCAGCGGCCGGTCGGGCGTGGCGTGGGGCACGTCCCGGTTCAGGGCCGGCGCGGCGTCGGGTTCGGGGGTGGGATGATCGGTCACAGCGGCCTCGCCTTGAGCCTGGGCGTTAAACCCCACAAGTTAGGGCTTCTCCCCGAAGGCGCCAGCGGCGTTCCAGTAAAACCGACATGAACCACCTGAAGACCTTCATTCTTCTTGCCGCCCTGACCGCCCTGTTCATGGGCGTCGGCTACATGATCGGTGGTGCGACAGGGATGTTGATCGCCCTGGTCGTCGCCGGCGGCCTGAACCTGTTCAGCTACTGGAACGCCGACAGGATCGTGTTGAAGATGTACCGGGCCCAGCCGGTCGACGAACAGCACCCCAACGCCGTGGTCCGCGCCTATGTCGCCGACGTGTCGCAGATGGCCCGGGACGCCGGCCTGCCCCGGCCCGTCATCGCCATCATCCCCAACGACCAGCCCAACGCCTTCGCCACCGGCCGCAACCCCGAAAACGCCGCCGTCTGCGCCACCACCGGCCTGCTGGACATGCTGACGCGCGGCGAGATCCGCGGCGTGATGGCCCACGAGCTGGCCCATGTGAAGAACCGCGACACCCTGACCATGACGGTCACCGCCACCGTCGCCGGCGCTATCGCCGCCCTGGCCAATTTCGCGATGTTCTTCGGCGGCGGCGACGATCGCGAACGGCCGGGCGGCGTCGTCGGGACCCTGGCGCTGATGATCGTGGCGCCCATGGCCGCCGGCCTGGTGCAGATGGCCATCAGCCGCTCGCGCGAATACGAGGCCGACCGCGTCGGCGCGGAGATCGCCGGGGACCCTCAAGCCCTCGCCTCGGCGCTGCAGAAGATCGACGGCCACGCCCGCCGCATCGTCAACACCACGGCCGAGCGCAATCCCGCCTCGGGCCAGTTGTTCATCATCAACCCGCTGGCCGGACGCGGCGCCGACAACCTGTTCTCGACCCACCCGGCCACCGGCAACCGCGTCAGAGCCCTCATGGAACAGGGAACGAAGGTCGGTCTTGCAGCCCGCCGCCCGGCTTTCGTCGAGGCCGCACCGCGGGCGGCGACGACCAGCGTGCCCTCGACGCCCACGATCCAGTCAGGCCCCTGGGGCTGACCCTGCCCCATTCCCGCCCTTGCATCGCGGGGCGTCTGGCCCTTTAAGCGCGCCGACACGCCCCAACGCCTCCCCGCGTTCGCCGAAAGACCCGTCATGACCCAGCCCGCCCCCAAGAAGGTCGTCCTCGCCTATTCCGGCGGCCTGGACACCTCGATCATCCTGAAATGGCTGCAGACCGAATACGGCGCGGAGGTCGTGACCTTCACCGCCGACCTGGGCCAGGGCGAGGAATTGGCGCCGGCGCGCGAGAAGGCGCTGAAGATGGGGATCAAGCCCGAGAACATCTTCATCGACGACCTGCGCGAGGAGTTCGTTCGCGACTATGTCTTCCCCATGTTCCGGGCCAACGCCCTGTACGAGGGCCAGTATCTGCTGGGCACCTCGATCGCGCGGCCGCTGATCGCCAAACGCCAGATCGAGATCGCCCGCATGGTCGGCGCCGACGCCGTCTGTCACGGCGCGACCGGCAAGGGCAACGACCAGGTCCGCTTCGAGCTCGGCTATTATGCGCTCGAGCCCGACATCCGCGTCATCGCGCCGTGGCGCGAGTGGGATTTCAAGTCGCGCGAACACCTGCTCGACTTCGCCGAGAAGCACCAGATCCCGATCGCCAAGGACAAGCGCGGCGAGGCCCCGTTCAGCGTCGACGCCAACCTTCTGCACTCGTCCAGCGAGGGCAAGGTGCTGGAGGACCCGTCGGTCGAGGCCCCGGAGTTCGTGCACCAGCGCACCCTGTCGCCTGAAGACGCGCCCGACGTCGCCACCGTCATCACCATCGGCTTCGAAAAAGGCGACCCGGTCTCGATCAACGGCGAGGCGATGTCGCCGGCGACCCTGCTGACCGCCCTGAACCAGTACGGCCACGACAACGGCATCGGCCGGCTGGACCTGGTCGAGAACCGCTTCGTCGGCATGAAGTCGCGCGGCGTCTACGAGACCCCGGGCGGGACCATCCTGCTGGCGGCCCACCGCGGCATCGAGTCCATCACCCTCGACGGCGGGGCCATGCATCTGAAGGACGAGCTGGCGGTCAAATACGCCCATCTGGTCTACAACGGCTTCTGGTTCTCGCCCGAGCGCGAGATGCTGCAGGCGGCCATCGACCACTCCCAGACGAAGGTGTCGGGGACGGTGCGGGTCAAGCTGTACAAGGGCAATGCGACCGTCATCGGCCGCGAGAGCGCCGAGAGCCTGTACGACCAGGAACTGGTCACTTTCGAGGACGGCGCCGTCGCCTATGACCAGAAGGACGCCGCCGGCTTCATCAAGCTGAACGCCCTGCGCCTGCGGGTTCTGGGCAAGCGGGACGCGCGCGACCGGGGCTGATCGCGAGGAAATTCGCCTCGCGCCGTTCCGGAATATCCGTCATTCTCCCGGCGGGAGCATGGCTCCTTCCGCGCACCAGGAGCCGTCATGTCCATCCGAATGATCCTCGCCGCCTCGGCCGCCCTGGCCTTCGCCGCCCCCGCCTTCGCCCAGGACGCGCCGGCCGCGCCGCCGGCCGCCGAAGCGGTCGATCCCGCCGAGGCCGCGCTGGAGGCGAAGGGGGAGGCCTTCGGCGCCCGGATGCAGGCGATGGGGACCGAGATGCAGGCCGCGATAACGGCCGCGGCCGGGGATCAGGCCGCCGCCGACGCCGCTCTGGACGCCATCGTCGCCCGGTACCAGCCCGAAGCCGACGCCTTCGGCGTCGAGCTCAAGGCCTTCTTCGAGGCGAAGGCGGCCGCCGGGACCGAGGAGCAGAAGGCGGAGATGGCGACGGCGGCCTCGACCGTCGTGCCCATGATCCAGGGCCTGCCCGCCATGGTGCGCGGCCAGATCACACAGGCCGCCGCGGCCGCGGCGGCGCCCGCCGGACCTGCGGCGCCGCAATAAGTTATTGATCCGGAAGGCGGCGGCTGCGCGCCCGCCGCCTTACCACGATTTCACTTGAGACCGGACGGCGTTCGGCGGAACCTGGGCGTGCACGCTCAAGGAACCCGACCGATGATCAAGGCCCTCTCCCTCGCCGCCGCCCTGGCCCTGCTGCCGCTCTCGGCCGCCGTCGCCGCTGATGTGCGCGGCCCGTCCGAAGACGCGCTGGAAGCCGCCGCCGACGCCTTCGAGGCCCGCATGGAGGCCTTCGGCGAACGCGCCGAGGCCATTTCCGAAGACAAGAGCCTGACCAAGGACCAGCGCGAGCTGCGCATCGCCGCCCTCTGGACCGAATATCAGCCCGACGTCACCGCCTTCACCGCCGCGGCCACGCAGCACGCCTCGTCCATCGCCGCCGAGGCCCTGGCCGAAATCGATGTGAACGCGGTCGTCGCCGAGGCCCTGGCGGGCGTCGATATCGGCGCGGTCGTCTCGGAAGCCATGGCCGAGGTCCCCGGCGCCCTGGCGGCCGCCCAGGGCATCGCCACGAACGGCGCCTGGGCCTCCAATGACCCGGAACACATGGCCACCTACGGCCTGGTGGCCGAATACACCGTCGGCGAGGCCATGGATTCACTGGACGAAGCCGGGGTCGCCGTCGCGGTCAGCGGCGAAGCGGTCGAGGCTCCGGCCACGGCCGACGAAGACTGATCCGCCCGGCCGGGCTGGCGCAACCGCGCCACACAGCCTCCCCGAGCGGCGGGCCCGCCGCTCGACAGGCTTGACCGTAGCCCCGCGCCGCCCGACAGGACGGCATGGACAGCCTGCCCGTCGATCCGCACCTGTATCTGACCTTCCTCGGGGTCATGACGGTGATGGCGATCACCCCCGGCCCGGCCAACATCTTCTCGGTCGCCAACGGGGTCCAGCGTGGCAAGGCCGGGGCGCTTCTGGGCGTGGTCGGCATGAACGCCGCCACCCTGGTCTGGTTCGCGGCGGCGGCCCTCGGCCTCGGGGCGCTGGTGATCGCCTTTCCCCAGGTCTTCCGGCTGATTTCGATCGGCGGGGCCCTGTATGTGGCGTGGCTGGGCGTCAACGCCCTGCGCGGCGCCTTCCGCACGGCCGCCGATCCCGATGCGCCGACGGTCAGGATGGGACGCAGCGCCCTGGTCGACGGCTTCATGGTGCAGATCGCCAACCCCAAGGCGGTGCTGTTCTTCACCGCCGTCCTGCCGCCCTTCCTCGATGTGAACCGTCCGGCGGCGCCTCAACTGGCGCTGTTCGCCGTCGCCACCATCGGCATGGACGTGCTTTCCATGTCCGCCTACGGTCTGGGCGGGGCGGCCCTGGCTCGGCGCATGGGCGAGCCGCGTTTCCGCAAGGGGTTCGCCCTCATGACGGGTCTTCTTCTTCTGGCCGCGGCCGTCCTTATTGTTACGCGTTTATAAGGGTTTGTGTCAGAACGGAACGACGCCGTTCATGTCCCGTTCAGCAGGCAGGGCGCGTCATGTCGCGTCAAGGAGAGTTCCCATGAGACATCGGTTCCTCAGGTCCGCGCTTCTGGCGGCGACGGCGGCTCTCGCCCTGTCCGCCTGCGCCACGGCCACCCCCTACGGTCCCGCCGGCCAGGGCAGCCGTTACGGCTATTCCGAACAGCGCGTCGACGCCGACCGATACCGCGTCAGCTTCTCGGGCAATTCCGTCACCTCGCGCGACCAGGTCGAGATGGCCCTGCTGCTGCGGGCCGCCGAGGTCACCGCCGAGAACGGCTATGACTGGTTCGCCACGGTCAACCGCGCCACCGACCGCGACGTGCGCCTGCAGGCCACGCCCGATCCCTTCTACTACGACCGGTACGGCCCCTACTGGGGTCCGTCGTGGCGCTATTACCGCCGCGGCTACTGGAGCCCGTGGGGCGATCCCTTCTGGGGCAGCCGCGATTTCGACGTGCGCGAGATCGACCGCTACGAGGCCTCGGCCGAGATCGTCATGGGCCGCGGCGCCAAGCCGGCCGGCGACCCCAACGCCTTCGACGCCCGCGAGGTCATCTCCAACCTCGGTCCGCGCGTCACCCGGCCCATGTAGGTGGCTAGTGGCTAGTGATTGTTGGCTGGCGATTCGTGGGTCGTGCAATGCTGTGGTGCACCTCACTAGCCACTAGCCACTAGCCACTCCTTCAGCCCACGCGCGGCGACTTGAGCCGGCGCTTGTTGACGTGGGTTTCGGGCGCCGTGCCCAGATCCTCGGGAATCTCGCCCTTGAAATAATAGCGCTGCCACGCCTCCTTGGCCGCGTCCGGGTCGCCCGAGGCCAGACGCTTGTTGAAGTCGGTGCGGGCGCGGTTCCACGCCTCGAACTGGCCGTGCATGACCGGATTGGACTCCAGCGACCGGATCACCGGCTGCATGGTCTCGACCTTGCGGTGCTCGATCGGGGTGATGAAGCAGAAGGGTTCGCCCTTTTCGAACTTCACCTTGCCCGGCCGGGTGAACAGCCAGTTCATGGTGAAGGGGAAGGGCAGCCAGTCGGTTTCGATCAGACCGACCAGCGGCTGGATGCCGTCCTTCAGATGGTTGGGCGAACCGCCCGCCAGCAGGCCCCAGCCCGGCGGCGTGCGGAACAGATATTGCGGATGCATGGTCAGGACCCCACGCGAGAAGTGCGAGGTCACCACATGCGTCAGGTCCGCGTTCGGCCGCTCCGGCGTGATGACGATGTCGGCCTGGCTGGGCCCGCCGTTCCATTCGGCGGTGAAGGTCAGGGGACACAGGATCTCCCAGCCCGTGGTGTTGGCCATGGTCAGCGGCAGGCAGCGATAGGGGTGCCGGCTGGCGAAGGCGTCCATCCAGTTGCGCGACTGCCGGCCGGGCACCAGGTCCGGCGGCGTTTGCGTCATCGGATAGCATTCGAGTTCCACAGGGAGCCTCCGGGCGGTATCGAGGGGACGTCCCTATCCCTAGCGAAGCCGTATGACCGAACACAAGCCGACGCCGCCCGCTTACGACCGCGACCGCCTGCTCGGCTGGATGAAGGAGCAGGGGATCGCCTCGACGACGCACGACCACCCGGCCGTCTTCCGCGTCGAGGAGGGTCAGGCGCTCAAGGCCGCCCTGCCCGGCGCCCACACCAAGAACCTGTTCCTGAAGGACAAGAAGGGCCGGCTGTGGCTGATTTCGGCGCGCCAGGACACGGTGGTCGACCTGAAACGGGCGCATCGGACGATGGGCTCGGACCGGCTGTCGTTCGGCAATGAGGTCCTGCTGTATGAGACCTTGGGCGTGCGCGGCGGCTCGGTCACGGCGCTGGCCCTGATCAACGACCCGGACCGGCGCGTCGCCTTCGTGCTCGACAAGGCGCTGTGGGACGCGGAGATCGTCAACTTCCACCCGCTGACCAATACGGCCACGATGGCGCTGGCGCAGGCGGATTTCCGGCGCTTCCTGTCGCTGATCGGGCGGGAGCCGATGGTGGTGGATTTCAGCCGGCTGGAGGGCTGACGCCGGAATCAGTGACGCCTCACCCCTTATGCTGAAGCTTCGGCGACGCTTTACTGTAGAGGTTGAAATACCGACCCTGACCGGCTGTGTCGGAAACTTGTCATAGGAACTGAATGGGCGGCGAAAGCTTGTGGTCCCATCGGATCATTTGTCAGGAATTCTCGTCATGTTCATGCACAACAAGCGCTTGATGTATACTGTCAGGGTTGCGGAGCCCAACCCGGGGCTGGCGACGCTGTTGCTGGAGCAGTTCGGCGGCCCGCAGGGGGAGCTGGCGGCGGCCATGCGCTACTTCACCCAGGCGTTGGCGGAAGAGGACCCGGGCCGCAAGGACATGCTCATAGACATCGCCACCGAGGAGCTGAGCCACCTCGAGGTGATCGGCTCGATCGTCTCCATGCTGAACCGCGGCGCCAAGGGCGAACTGGCCGAAGCGTCGAAGACCGAGGCCGAGCTCTACATGTCGCTGAACAACCAGGGCGAAAGCCACACGACCTCGATCCTGTACGGTGGAGGACCGGCGCTGGTGAACTCGGCGGGCGTGCCGTGGACGGCCGCCTATATCGACTCGATCGGCGACCCGGCCTGCGACCTGCGCTCCAACATCGCCGCCGAGTCGCGGGCCAAGATCGTCTATGAGCGGCTCATCAACGTGACCGACGACCCGGGCATCAAGGAGGCGCTCGGCTTCCTCATGACCCGCGAGGTCGCGCACCAGAAGTCGTTCGAGAAAGCCCTGTATTCGATCGAGCCCAATTTCCCGCCGGGCAAGATCCCCGCCGATCCGGCCTTCGCTGACAAATACTACAACATGTCCCAGGGCGAGGGTGACGCACGCGGGCCCTGGAACGAGGGCGAGCAGTGGGAATTCGTCGATGAGCGCGAAGACCAGATGGCCGTCGATGGCGGCGACGGCACGGCGAGCGTCAGGCTGAACGCCGCGCAGAAGAAGACCATCGCCGCCCTGTCGGAGCGCCTCGCCTCCGACCCCGCCAGCAACCCGATCACCGGCGCCGATCTGGGCGCGGGTCCGGGGGCCGGATCGACGACGCCGCTCGAGTAGGGCGCCCAGCGTAAGAGACTGCCCGAGAGGCCCGGAATGTCCCCAGGGACGTTCCGGGCCGATCGTGTTTTTGCGTCGATCTGTTCCGACGGTTCTATCGCGGCGCTTCCGGTGCTAGACGCGCCCCGTCTCCCCGACCCCAACGCCAGATACGGACGCCGCCATGCCCGCCGCTCCCGACTTTCCCCCCGCGCCGGACCGCGTGGCGCCGCAGCGCGCGCTGATCTCCCTGTCCGACAAGACCGGGCTGGAGGACGCAGCCCGCACCCTGCACGGCCTCGGCGTCGAACTGGTCTCGACCGGCGGCACCCGGGCCGCCATCGCCGGCTTCGGCGTGCCGGTGAAGGACGTCGCCGAGCTGACCGGCTTCCCCGAGATGATGGACGGCCGGGTCAAGACCCTGCACCCGGTGGTGCACGGCGGCCTGCTGGGCGTGCGCGACGCGGCCGATCACGCCGAGGCCATGACCACCCACAACATCGGCCCCATCGATATCGTCTGGGTCGATCTCTATCCGTTCGAGGCCACGGTGGCGTCGGGCGGCGGCTTCGACGCCGTGGTCGAGAACATCGACATCGGCGGCCCGGCCATGATCCGTTCAGGCTCCAAGAACCACGGCTATGTCGCCGTCTGCGTCGATCGGACCTCGGTCGCCGAACTGCTGGCGGCCCTCGAGGCCGACGGAGCCACGACGCTCGAGCTGCGCAAGCGCCTCGCCGCCCGCGCCTTCGCCCGCACCGCCGCCTATGACGCCGCCGTCTCCGGCTGGTTCGCCCGTCAGGTCGGCGACGCCGCCCCGGCGCGCAAGTCGATCAGCGGCTCGCTGGCCCAGACGCTGCGCTATGGCGAGAACCCGCACCAGACCGGCGCCTTCTACCGCACCGGCGACACGCGGCCGGGCGTCGCCCACGCCCGCCAGCTGCAGGGCAAGGAGCTGGGCTACAACAATATCGCCGACGCCGACGCCGCCTATGAGCTGGTCGCCGAGTTCGAGGCCCCGGCCTGCGTCATCGTCAAACACGCCAACCCCTGCGGCGTCGCGGTGGGCTCTGACCTCGCCGCCGCCTACGCCCGCGCCCTGGAGTGCGACGCGGTTTCGGCCTTCGGCGGCGTGGTCGCGGTCAACCGGCCGCTGTCCGGCGCCGATGCGAAGCTGATCACCGACATCTTCACCGAGGTCGTCATCGCCCCCGGCGCCGACGACGAGGCGAAGGCCATCTTCGCGGCGAAGAAGAACCTGCGCCTGTTGCTCACAGACGGCCTGCCCGATCCGCTGGCCGCGGGCGAGGTGTTCCGCTCGGTGGCCGGCGGCTTCCTGGTCCAGTCGCGCGACCGCAGCCGCATCACCGCCGCGGACCTGAAGATCGTCACCCGCCGCGAGCCGACGCCGCAGGAGATCGAGGACATGCTGTTCGCCTTCACCGTGGCCAAGCACGTGAAATCGAACGCCATCGTCTATGCGAAGGACGGCCAGACAGCCGGCATCGGCGCCGGCCAGATGAACCGCCGCGACTCGGCCCGCATCGCCGCCATCCGCGCCCGCGAGGCCGGCGAGGCCAAGGGTCTGGCCCATTCGCTGGCCCAGGGGTCCGCCTGCGCCTCCGAAGCCTTCTTCCCCTTCGCCGACGGCCTGCTGGAAGCGGTGGCCGCCGGGGCGACGGCCGTGATCCAGCCCGGCGGCTCGATCCGCGACGACGAGGTCATCGCCGCCGCCGACGAGGCCGGCGTGGCCATGGCCTTTACGGGGGTGCGGGTCTTCCGGCACTGAAGGCGGAACCTCTGCCATTGCCGGCGGTTTGAACGCCCCCTCCCTTCAGGCTTGCCCCATGCAGACTCTCTCCCAGCGCTGGTCGATGCTCGAGCCGCACGCCACCGTCGTCGGCCCCGACGACGACCGGCCGCGCCCGACGGTGATCCTGTTCCACGGCTGCGGAGGCCTGCGCGATCACCTGCCCCGATACGCCGAGGCGGCGAAGGCGGCGGGCTGGCGGGCGGTCATCGTCGACTCCTATGCGCCCCGCGGCTGGAGCCGTCAGTTCGCCATGGCCATGGTCTGCACGGGCCTGCTGCTGCATGGCTGGCAGCGGGCGGGCGACGTGCTCACGGCCTTGTACGGCGTTTCGCGGCGGCCCGACGTCGACGCCTCGAAGATCGTTCTCGCCGGCTGGAGCCATGGCGGCTGGGGCATCATGGAGGCGATGAGCTCGCAGCGGGGCCGCCGCATGCTGGGCGTCGAGGACCCCGGCGCCGTCTCGCTGGACGGGGTGATCGGGGCCTGGCTGGCCTATCCTTACGTCGGCGTCGGCGCCTTCAACCGGATGCGGCCGTGGCGGCATTGCCCGAAGACGCTGGCCGTGATTTCGCGCACCGACCACCTGACCACCGTTCGCAATGCCGAGCGGGTGCACGACATGGTCCGCCGCTGCGGGGCCGAGGTCGAGACCTGGATCGCCGAGGGCAGCCACGCCTTTGACGAGCCGATGGCGGCCGGGCCGATGCGCTATCATCCCGAGCTGGCGGCCGAGGCAGAGCGGCGGTTTGTCGCCCTGCTGAACGACGTGGCCGTGGCCCCCGCCGCCTGAGCTGGAAACGCCCTGGCGTCCCGGATCGCCGCTGCGCGGCGTCCGGGTGACACTGTTGACTGGCTCTAGCGCGGTTCGATCGTGACTTCCGCCCGGATCGAATTCGCGATGTAGCAAGCCCCGTGAGCCCGGTGGTGCAGGCCATCGATAGCGGCGGCGTCCGGCAGCAGTGCGCCCGAGAAGGTCACGGCTGGCCGCAGCGTCACGGCTGTGATCGAGGTCTTTCCGCGCTCGTCCCGGCCCAGGACGCCGATAGCCTCGTCCCGGTAGGCGTCGATGAGAAACCCTTCCTTGGCCGCGAAGGCGAGGAAGAACAGCATGTGGCAGCTCGACAGCGCCGCCACGAGGGCCTCCTCAGGATCGACCGCGGCCGGATCCGACAGCGGCGGCGGCACGAGGTCGGACGGCGCCGAGGACCCGCGCACCAGCGCCCCGCCGTCAAAACGCCAGTCATGGGCGCGGGCGTAGCGCTTATCGAGGAACGGCTGGTCGCCACGGCTCCATTCGATGGTGGCCAGATGCTCGCTCATGACGGTCCTCCAAACGGCGATGACCGAACCGTGTAGCGCCGGGCCGGCCGAAACCCAAGCCGCGCCTTGCTCCCGCCCTCGACCCGCCTTATCCCCGCTGACATGGCCGCGCCCCTGATCTGCCCCTCGATCCTCGCCAGCGACTTCGCCCGTCTGGGCGAGGAGGTCCGAGCGCTCGACGCCGCGGGCGCCGACTGGATCCACGTCGACGTGATGGATGGCCATTTCGTGCCCAACATCACCATCGGCCCGGATGTGGTGAAGGCCCTGCGCCCCCACACCGCCCTGCCGTTCGACGTGCACCTGATGGTCGCCCCGGTCGATCCCTGGCTGGAGGCCTATCGCGAGGCCGGCGCCGACATTCTGACGGTCCATCCTGAAAGCGGGCCGCATCTGCACCGGACGCTGGGCCGGATCCGCCAGCTGGGGGCGAAGGCCGGCGTTGTGCTGAACCCGGGCACCCCCCTCGGCGTGCTGGAAGACGTCATCGACCTGGTCGATCTGGTGCTGCTGATGTCGGTCAATCCCGGCTTCGGCGGCCAGTCCTTCATCGACGCCACCCTGCGCAAGATCGAGCGGACCCGCGCCCTGCTCGACGCCGCCGGATCGAAGGCGCACCTGCAGGTCGACGGCGGGGTCACCGCCGCAAACGCCGGCGCCTGCGTCGCCGCCGGAGCCGACGCCCTGGTCGCCGGCACGGCCGTGTTCCGGGGCGGCCCCTCGGCCTACGCCGCCAATATCCAGGCGCTGAAGGCAGCGTGAGTCCTCCCGGTCCCTTCGCCCGTCCTGAAGCCGACGGTCCCGCGCCCGGAGAAATCCCCGGCCTGCGCGGCGCCCCGATGCGCACGCCGGTCAGGACCACCGGCGTGTCGAGCGGGCCCGGCCTGTGGCCCGCCGTCATCGGCCGGCTGCTGACCCGCCAGCTGTGGATCGAACTCTACGGCCTGCCCGGCTACAGCCTGACCCTGAAGGGCCGCCCGGCCCAGGGCTTCGCCGCCACCCCGCGCGATTTCCGCCCCGTCGATCCGGCCCAGGGCAAGATCGTCCTCGGCGGCAAATTCACTCTCGCCGGATCCAGCCTCGAGGCCGCCGCGCCCGACGATCCGTGGAACCGGCCCAGTCCGACCCGCGCCTTCGCCGTCGAGCTGCACAGCTTCGCCTGGCTGCCGTCGCTGATGCTGCAGGGCGAGCGCGGCGCGCGCGAGGCGGTGCGGCTGACCTTGGCATGGGCCGACGCCTTCGCCCGCTGGTCGCCCTTCGCCTGGGGTCCGGAAATTCTGGCGCGCCGGACCTGTCATCTGGCCTGCGCCGCCCGACGTATGGGACAGGTGGCGACCGAGGCCGAACGGCTCAGGCTGGCCGACATCCTCGGCCGTCAGGGCCGCCAGCTGCTGCGCCCGCCCGGCGGTCTGGTGGGCAAGGCCGAACGCCTGACCGCCGCCGCCATCGCCGGCTGCGCCCTCGCCGGCGCCCCGGGCGTCTCCCTGCGGCGCCCGGCCCTGCGCGGCCTGCCCGGCGCCCTGGACCGCACGGTCGCGCCCGACGGCGGCCACGCCAGCCGCAGCCCGGAGGCCGGTCTCGAACTGCTGCTCGATCTGCTGACGCTGGACGACGCCCTGTCGCAGGTCTCGGAAGCCACGCCCGACGTCGTGCGGTCCGCGATCCGGCGCCTGACCCACGCCCTGCGCCTGCAGAACCTGCCCGACGGCCGGCTGATCACCATGCAGGGCGGAGGTCCCTCGACCGCCGCCCGGGTCGCGGCCGGGCGCGCCCACGACGACGTCCACGCCGAGGCTCCGGGCGGGACCGTCGGCGGCGTCGCCCGCATCCGCAGTCCCCTGCTGACCATCGCCGCCGATATCGCCAGCCCCGCGCGCGGCGCCTGGTCCGCCGCCGCCTGCGCCCAGCCGATGGCGCTGGAGATCGTCTGCGGCAAGGACCGGATCGTCACCGGTTGCGGCTGGACCCCGCGCGCCGCCGACCGCCAGGGCCTGCGCCTCGCCCCCGGCCATTCGACCCTGACCCTCGGCGACGGCTCGACCGGAGAACCCCTGGGCGGCTGGCGCGGTGAACTTCTGGACCACCGCCTGGTCGGCCGGCCGCTTCACTTCGCCGTCGACCAGCGCGACGGCGAGGGCGCGGTCTGGCTGGAGGTCGAGCACGACGGCTGGGTCCACGACTACGGCCTGCTGCATCAGCGCCGCCTGTATCTGGACCAGCGTCTCGACGAACTGCGCGCCGAGGAGCGGCTGCACCCCGCCCCCGGCCAGAAGGAGGTGATCCGCGCCATCGCCGCCCCCTATGCCGTGCGCTTCCAGCTGGAGCCCGGCGTCCAGGCCTCGCTGGCCCGCGATCGCCGCTCCATCCTGCTGCGCGGCCATTCGGGCCGGGGCTGGTGGTTCCGCACCGACGGGCCCGACGTGGCCATCGAGCCCTCGGTCCATATCGACGATGGCCTGACCCGGCGGTCGCTGCAGATCGTCGTGCGCGGCTCGGCCCGCACCGATTCCGAAACCAAGATCCGCTGGAAGCTGAGCCCCGCCGGCGCGGGGGGCGATCCTTCCTGATCCTGTCCCTTGAGACGAAGGGTCGCCGCGACCATCTGGGGACTGCCGCGTTACGCCTTTCCGACCACAGGACCGACCCCCGAAGGACGACCATGAGCCTCGCCGACCCAACCACCCTCCCTGACGACCTGATCAAGGACGGCTCGGACGCCGGCTTCATGGCCGACGTCATCGAAGCCTCGAAGACCCAGCCCGTGCTGGTCGACTTCTGGGCCACCTGGTGCGGACCGTGCCGCACCCTGACGCCGATGATCGAGAAGGCCGTCCGCGCCGCCGGCGGGGCCGTGAAACTGGTCAAGATCGACGTCGACAAGAACCCGGCCTATGCGGGCCAGCTGCGCGTCCAGTCGATCCCCACCGTCTACGCCTTCGTCAACGGCCAGCCCGTCGACGGCTTCCAGGGCGCCGTGCCGGACAGCCAGCTCAAGGCCTTCATCGACAAGCTGACCGGCGGCACGAGCGCCAACTCCGACATCGAACAGCTGTTGTCGCTGGGCGAGGAATCCCTGTCGCTGAACGACCTCGGCGGCGCGGCCCAGGCCTTCGCCCAGTTGCTGACGCTGGAGCCGGCCAATGAAAAGGCCATCGCCGGCATGGCCCGCGTCTATCTGGCCGACGGGGACACGGACCAGGCCCGCCAGACCATCGCCATGGCCCCGCAGGACTCGAAGGAGCCGACCGTCCAGAGCGTGCGCGCCCAGCTGGCGCTCGCCTCGGCCGCCCCGACCGGCGCCGCGTCCGAACTGGAAGCCCGGGTCGCCGCCACCCCCGCCGACCATCAGGCCCGTTACGACCTGTCGCTGGCACAGGCGTCCGCCGGCGATCTGAAGGGCGCGGTCGACAGCCTGCTGGCCATCGTCGCCGCCGACCGGGAATGGAACGATCAGGCCGCGCGCAAGCAACTGCTGGTCGTCTTCGACGCCGCCGGCGGGGCGTCCGACATCGCGCGGGACGGGCGCCGCCGTCTGTCCTCCATTCTGTTCGCATAGGAGGCCGGGGTGGCGCAGGGATATGTGAAGGCCGCCGACCTGCCGCAGGTCATCCCTGTGTTCCCGCTGCCGGGCGCCATCCTGCTGCCGCGCGGCCAGCTGCCGCTGAACATCTTCGAGCCGCGCTATCTGAACATGATCGATGATGCGATGGCCGGCGACCGCATCATCGGCATGCTCCAGCCCCAGGCCGGCTCGGCCCGCCTGCCCAACCTGTCGCCCGTCGGCTGCGCCGGGCGGATCACCAGTTTCGCCGAGACGTCGGACGGCCGGTATCTGATCACCCTGACCGGCTGCGCCCGTTTCCGTCTGTCCAGCGAGCTGCCGGCCCAGACGCCCTATCGCCAGATCCGCGCCGACTTCGCCCCGTTCGAGAACGATCTCAGCGCCCCGCCCGTGGACGACATAGGCCTGGACCGCGACGGCCTGCTGGACGCCCTGCGCGCCTATCTGGAGACGCGCGGTCTCGACATCGACTGGGACACCGCCGAAACGGCCCCGCCCGAGGCCCTGATCAACAGCCTGTCGATGGCCCTGCCGTTCGAGCCGGCCGAGAAACAGGCCCTGCTGGAGGCGGTCAGCCTGACCGACCGCTCCTCGGTCCTGACGGCGCTGCTGACGATCGACGCCGCCAGCGACGGCGAGGGCGATGCGCCGTTGATGCAGTGAGGAGAGTGGCTAGTGGCTAGTGGCTAGTGATTGAGTGTCGAAGCGCCTGTGGCGTTGCAACCCGTCGCCAAGGAGCCGCCTATGCCCTACGAGTCTCGACTAGCCACTAGCCACTAGCCACTGCAGCCATGTCCGACACCTTCCACACCCCCGCCTCGGTCGACCCCCGCCTGCTGGAGGTGCTGGTCTGCCCGGTCACGCGCGGCAAGCTGACCTATGATCGCGAGCGTCAGGAGCTGGTGTCGAAGGGCGCCAAACTGGCCTATCCGATCCGCGACGGCGTGCCGATCATGCTGCCGGAAGAGGCGCGGAAGCTGGACTAGACCGCCTCGCCCCGGAGCAACCGCGGCAAATCCCCCGTCGCGCCGCCGGCCTCGTGCATGAAGGCGCGGCGCAGGGGCGCGATGCGGTTGACGGCGGCGATGCCCAGACCCCGGGCCAGCCGAACCGGTGCGATGTCGTTCGAGAACAGCCGCACGAAGGCGTCGAAGCCCGCCGCCAGCGCCGCATTGTCGAAGCGCCGCCAGCGGGCGTAGCGGTCCAGCACCGTCTCCGAGCCGATGTCCTCGCCCAGCCGCATGGCCTCGACCAGCACCTCGGCGAGGGCGGCGGCGTCCTTCAGGCCCATGTTCAGCCCCTGACCCGCCACGGGATGCACCCCGTGCGCGGCGTCGCCGATCAGGGCCGTGCGGGGGCCGGTCAGGGCCTCGGCCAGCTGCAGCGACAGCGGATAGACGAAGCGCGGCCCGACCACCGTCACATCCTCGAGGAAGTCGCCGAACCGCCGCATCAGATGCGACTGGAAGGCGGCGTCCGACGCGGCCTTCAGCGCGTCCGCCCGGCGCGTCGTCTCGGTCCACACCAGACTGGCCCGCTGTTCCGTCAGCGGCAGGATGGCGAACGGGCCCGAGGGCAGGAAATATTCATGGGCGACATTGCCGTGGTCCCGGCCAAGGGACACGGTGGCCACGACCCCGCTCTGGCCATAGCCCCAGCCGACGGTCTCGATTCCGGCGCTTTGTCTCACAGGCGAGAAACGACCCTCGGCTCCCACGACCAGGGGTGCCCCCAGACGCGCGCCGTCCGCCAGGGTGACGACGGCGCCGGCCGGGCCGGCCTCGATCTTCGCGGCCGCGGCGGGCGCCCGAACCTCGATCCCGGCGGCCGTGACGGCCTCGGCCAGCGCCATCCGGATGCGCCGGTTCTCGACCATGTAACCCAGGGGCTCGCCCTCGGTCCGGTCGCCGATCTCGTCGGCGTCGAAGCGCAGGAAGGCGGAACCCGCGGGTCGCGACGCCGCCCCCGGCCGATGGCCGTCGGTGACCAGAATCCGGTCCATCCGGCAGGCATGCGGCCGCAAGGCCGCACCGACGCCCAGCGCGTCCAGCATGCGGAAGGTCGAGAAGGCGATGGCCGTCGACCGTCCGTCGAACGTCGGCGCCAGTTGCAGCGAGAACGGCTGCGGATCGAACAGCACGACCTTCAGCCCGCCCTGGGCGGCGGCCAGGGCGAAGGTCGCCCCGGCCAGGCCGGCGCCGGCGATGATGACGTCATAACGGTCTGGCGTGCTCATGGGCCGGTTGTCGCGCTGGATCGGGGGCGCGTCCAGTGCCGCGGAGTCGCGGCCTTTTTCCTTCTCCCGCGTGCGGGGGAGGGACAGTGCGCTGGTAAACAGCGTCTTAACCCTGCCCGGGTGACAACAGGCGCCAGTCCTCGTCCGGAGTCCGCCCTCGCATGTCCGCCGCCCTCGCCATCGGCCATCGCGCCTTCGAGAGCGCCCGCATCGTCTGGGGCGCGCCCATCGCGATCAAATTCCGCGGCGTGCTCCAGGCCCTGCTGGCGGCCCTGCTGCTGGCCGCCCTGGTGTCGTGGAATCCGGTCGATCCCAGCCTCAACGCCGCCTCGGGCGTCGCTCCGACCAACTGGCTGGGCCTGAACGGCGCCCTGTTCGCCGACCTGTTCATGCAGTCCCTGGGCATGGCCGCCTTCCCCGCCGCCCTGCTGCTGATCGCCTTCGGACTCGCCGCGGCCATCGGCGACGTGATCCAGCAAAGGCTCAAGCCCACGGGATTGAAGGCCCTGTCCGCCGCCGGCGGCGTTCTGGCCCTGTCCGCCGCCCTGTCGGCCCTCGCCCCGCCCGCCGCCTGGCCGCTGGCCGCCGGCCTCGGCGGCCTGTGGGGCGACGCGATCGTCGGCCTGGTGCGGATGACCTGCACGGCCCTGCGTCTACCGGGCGCCCCGATCTTCGCCGGCGTTCTCTTCTTCCCCATGGCCCTGTGGGCCATCGGCTACGCCATCGGCCTGAGACTGGCGGACGTGGGCGACGCCTTCCACTGGGCCGGCCGTCGCCGCGCGCCCGCGCCGTCGCCTGCCAGGGCGCGCCGCGATGCGGTCAAGGCGCCGCCCCGTCCGCGCCCGGCGCCCGAACCGGACGACTATCCCACGATCGGCCTCGACGCCCCGGACGACCCGCCGTGGGACGCCCCCGTTCCCGCCCGCAGCGCGCCCGAGCCCAAGGTCGCCGCCGCCAAGGCGCCGAGGGCGTCCAGGCGCGAACTCGACGACAGCCAGGTGGCCTTCGACTTCGCCCGGCCCCAGAACGGTCCGGGGGGCGGTTTCGAACTGCCGCCGCTGGGCATGCTGACCAAGCCGGCCAAACGCGTCGCCTCGGTCGATGAAGAGGCGCTGAAGCAGAACGCCAAGATGCTGGAAGGCGTGCTGCAGGAATTCGGCGTGCGCGGCGTGATCGACCAGATCCGCCCCGGCCCGGTCGTCACCCTGTACGAGCTGGTGCCCGCCCCCGGGGTCAAGCACGGCCGGGTCGTGGCCCTGTCGGACGACATCGCCCGCTCCATGTCCGCCCGCGCCTGCCGTATCTCGGTCGTGCCGGGGCGCAACGCCATCGGCATCGAGCTGCCGAATGCGAAGCGTGAAACCGTCTATCTGCGCGACCTGCTGGCCTCGACCGAATACGACAAGCCCGCCCACCTGCTGCCGCTGGCCCTGGGTGAGACCATCGGCGGCGAGCCCTATGTCGCCGATCTGGCGCGCATGCCGCACCTGCTGATCGCCGGCACCACCGGTTCGGGCAAGTCGGTCGGGGTCAACGCCATGATCCTGTCGATCCTCTACCGGATGACGCCGGCCGAGTGCCGCTTCATCATGATCGACCCCAAGATGCTGGAGCTGTCGGTCTATGACGGCATCCCGCACCTGCTGGCCCCCGTCGTCACCGATCCCAAGAAGGCCGTCGTCGCGCTGAAATGGACCGTGCGGGAGATGGAGGACCGCTATCGCCGCATGTCCAAGCTCGGCGTGCGCAACATCGCCTCCTACAACGAGCGGGCCCGCGAGGCCGTGGCCAAGGGCGAGCATTTCGAACGCACCGTCCAGACCGGCTTCGACGAACAGGGCCGCCCGGTCTATGAGTCCGAGAAGATCCGCCCGGAACCCCTGCCCTTCCTCGTCGTCGTCATGGACGAGATGGCCGACCTGATGCTGGTCGCCGGCAAGGACGTCGAGGGCGCGGTCCAGCGGCTGGCCCAGATGGCCCGCGCCGCCGGCATCCACCTGATCATGGCCACCCAGCGCCCCTCGGTCGACGTCATCACCGGCACCATCAAGGCGAACTTCCCGACCCGCATTTCCTTCCAGGTCACCTCCAAGATCGACAGCCGCACCATCCTCGGCGAACAGGGCGGCGAGCAGCTGCTGGGCCAGGGCGACATGCTCTACATGGCCGGCGGCGGCCGCATCACCCGCCTGCACGGACCGTTCGTGACGGACCAGGAGGTCGACGAGGTCTGCAAACACCTGCGCGGCCAGGCCGAGCCCGACTATCTGGACCTGATCACCGATGATCCCGACGGCGACGGCGACGCGGCGTTCGACGACGAGGGCGGCGGCGGTTCGGGCGACGACCTGTACGACCGCGCCGTGGCCGTGGTCACCCGCGACCGCAAGGCCTCGACCAGCTATATCCAGCGCCGCCTGCAGATCGGCTACAACCGCGCCGCCTCCCTGATCGAGCGGATGGAGCAGGAAGGCGTCGTCAGCCAGGCCAACCACGCCGGCAAGCGCGACATTCTGGCGGGGCCTCCGCCGATGGCGTAGGCGCGCTACCGCTCGCCGCGCGTCGGCTTGCTGCTTGAGCGCATTTCCGGCTTTTCGGAACCGCCGTCGATGAACGACGCTTCATTCCGCCGCCGGAATATGGTCAGGGTCGGGTCATGCCCGCGCCATTCGCAGTCCGCATTACGGCATGAACAACAACCATCCCGAACGGGAGAAGACCCCATGACCGTCTCGCGCCGCGCCTTCGCCTTTGGAACCGCCGCCATTGCGGCCTTCGCCGCCCTGCCCGCCGCCGCCCAGACCGGCCTTTCGGCCGAGGATCGCGCCGTGGTGGCCCAGGCCCAGACCTATCTGCAGAATCTGACCTCGGCCCGGGGCAATTTCGTCGAGACCTCGGGCGCCCAGCGCCGGGAAGGCCGCTTCTGGCTGCAACGCCCGGGCAAGATGCGCTTCGAATACACCAGCCCGGCCGGCCTGCTGGTCGTGTCGGACGGCTCCAACGTCAAACGCTACGACCCGCGGCTGAACGTTTTCCGCCAGGTGCCGCTGGGCTCGACGCCTCTGTCGACCTTCCTCGCCCGGACCGTGCGTCTGGATCAGGGCGTGCGCATCGACCGCGTCACCCGCATGGCGTCCGGCGCCTTCGCCATCACCGCGCGGGACAATCGCCGGCCCAACGATGGCTCGGTCATCCTGTCCTTCGCCGGTTCGCCGCTGCGGCTGCATGAATGGACCATCACCGACGCCCAGGGCGGCCGCACCCGCACCCAGCTGACCACCCTGCAAGCGGCCCCGGGCCTCGCCGCCAGCCTGTTCCAGCTCAGCGACCCCACGCGCCGTCCGCGCCGCGGCTGAGTCACGCCCGGAGCGAACTTGACATTTTTTCAAGTGAGTGGCACTTTGGCAACAGGTCGGCGGGAGCCGGCCTGACCGCTACGGATTTCATCCCCTTCCCGGCGGCGAGAGACGAACCTTCCAGCGCCCGATCCCCCCGATCGGGCGCTTTTTTGTCGGGCCGCGGTCGCCGGACGCTTCGGGACCTCCCGACCCGACGCGGCCTGGCGCTTCGCGCGCGTTCCGCGCTCAAGCAGCGAGCCGCCGCGCGGCGAGCGATAGCGCCCAAAGCGTCCGGCGACCGCGGCCCGACAAAGATGCTAGAGCCTTCACCATGCTTCGCATCGCCACCTGGAACATCAACTCCGTCCGCCTGCGCATCGACCAGGTCGCCCGCTTCGTCGAGGAGAGCGGAACCGACGTCCTGTGCCTGCAGGAGATCAAATGCCTCGAGGACCAGTTCCCCCGGGCGGCCTTCGAGGCCATGGGCATGCCCCACCTGAAGATCGGCGGCCAGAAGGGCTGGCACGGCGTCGCCATCGCCAGCCGCAAGCCGATCGCCGAGGCTCCCAGGCTGGACGTCTGCCGTGAGGGGCACGCCCGCTGCGTCTCGGCCATGGTCGACGGCGTCGAGATCCAGAATTTCTACATCCCCGCCGGCGGCGACACGCCGGACCGGGCGGTGAACCCGAAATTCGATCACAAGATGGACTTCTACGAGCGTCTGACCGCCGAGATGGCGGGCCGCGACAAGCAGCGGCCCCTGCTGCTGGCAGGGGATTTCAACATCGCCCCGGGCGAGAATGACGTCTGGAACCACCGCTATATGTCGAAAATCGTCAGCCACACGCCGCTGGAGGTCGAGACCCTGCGCCGCCTCCAGGAAGCAGGCGGCTTCGCTGACGTCGTACGCGACCAGATTCCCGAGCCGCAGAAGCTGGCCAGCTGGTGGAGCTATCGCGCCGCCGACTTCCGCAAGTCGAACCGCGGCCTGCGCCTCGACCACATCTGGACCTCGCCCGGCCTGACCCCGGCGGCAGCGCCCGGCACGGCCCGCATCCACGACACCGTCCGCGAATGGACCCAGCCCAGCGACCACGCCCCGGTCACGGTCGATCTGGCGGTCTAGAAGGGGAAGAAGATCGGGATCGCGATCATGGCCGCCGCCCAGGTGATCAGGTTTAGCGGCACGCCCACCCGCACGAAATCCATGTAGCTGTAATTGCCCATCTGGAAGACCAGTACATTGGTCTGATAGCCGAACGGCGTGGCGAAGGCCGCCGAGGCCGCCATCATCACGCAGACGAGGAACGGCCGGGGATCGACCCCGAAGCTTTCGGCCAGTGCCACCGCGATCGGGGTGATCAGCACCGCCACCGTGGCGTTGGACAGCAGTTCCGTAGCGAACAGGGTCACCCCGTACAGGATGATCAGGGCGACCAGCGGCCCGTACGGACGGATCACCCCGATCAGCATCTCGGCCCCGATCGCGGCCAGGCCGGTGACCTCGATGGCGACCCCGACCACCACCATGCCGGCGATCAGCAGCAGGATCTCGGGACGCAGTCCGGCATAGGCCTCCTCGGGCGTGATGACCTTGAGCAGGATCAGGGCGACGGCCCCGGCGAAGGCCGCCGCGGCGATCGGAGCCAGGCCAAGCCCCGCGGCCGCGACCACCGCCACGAACACCCCGAGCGCGATCAGGGCGCGGCGCAGGTCGAAGGGCCGGTCGGCCGCCCCGAACAGGGCCACGTCCCCCAGGTGAGCGTCGCCGGAGCCGTCCTCGTTGGTGCGCGCCTCGCCCAGGCGCGGCAGGTTGAATGGCAGGAGCCGTCGCCGCTTCGCCATGACGGCTTCGGCCGCCTGGCGCCGGGCCTCTTCCATCTCGGCCAACCGCGCCTGTTCCGCTTCGTCGGCCTCCACGCTGCGCCCCAGCTGGCGCGCGCCGACGAAATACAGCCACAGGCCGCCGACGACGGCGATGCTGAGGCCGACGGGCGTGATCTCGAACAGGCTGAACACGGGCTGGCCGGCATTGCGGGCCATGTCGTTGACAAGCAGATTGGTCGAGGTGCCGATCAGGGTCATCAGCCCGCCCAGCACCGAGACGTGGCTGAGCGGCATCAGAAAGCGTTTGGGCGACAGCCTCAGCGACTGGGCGACGTCGCGGATCACCGGCGCCGCCAGCACCACCACCGGCGTATTGTTGAGAAAACCGCCGAGCACGCCGCACATGCCGATCACGGCCCAGACCCCGATCGCTCCGACGCGCGCCGCCAGCTTTGTCGCCTGCCGGATCATCAGTCCCAGCAGGCCGGACAGCTCTATGGCGTAGGCGATGACGAACAGGCCGGCCAGGGCGATAACCGCGGGACTGGCGAAGGCGCCCTGAACCTCCACCGGGCGCACCACGCCCAGCAGCAGCAGGGCCGCGGCTCCCGACAGGGCCACGACATCGGCCCGCACCCGACCGTGGACCAGCACGCCGACCACCGCCGTCAGGACCACCAGGGCCGCGATCTGATCGAAGGTCATGGAACGGCGCGGCCCCCCTGCGGCTTTCTGAAAGGAGCCCCGCACAGGAGCGCCCCCTGTCCAAGCGGACGATATGCTAGGCTTGTTCCATGGTTTCAGAGGCGACAGTGAATAGCGCGCGGCGAACCACGGCGGCGCTCGTCCTGATGGGATGCATCGCCGCCGGCTGCGACCGGTCCGGACCAGCCGAGCCTGCGTCGCCCGAACCCGCAACCCCCGCGCCCGCGCCCGCGCCGCCCTCGCCGGCGCTGGACAGGGCCGCCATTCTCTCCGCCATCGACGCCGCCGCCTCCGACGCCGCGGCGGGCATCGCGCCCGCCGGGCCCGACGCCCTGGCCGGCCGCACCTTCACCCTGAAGATGGCGTTCGGCTGTTTCGGCCCGGAACCGGGCCTCCCGGGCGCGCCCTCGACCACGGACGGCGCCCCCGGTTGGGTCGCCTCCGCCGACGGGCGGTCGATCCGCCTGACCCTGTCCCTGGCCGACTGGACCGGGGGCGACGTCTCCGGCCCCCCGCCCGACGGGTTCGAGGCCTTGTCGGGCGTCTGGATCAACCAGCCATGGATGCGGTCCGAGGCCTGCCCTGCCCGAACCATCCGCACGCCCGGCGCTCCGGCTGTCCCGCTCCCGGCCCGGGTGGCGGGTCTGGTCATGGTTCGCCCGGCTGGTGCCTCGCGGCTGGGACGGTCGGGCGACCGCGACTTCACCTACGTGGTTCGGGCCGAGGGCGAGCAGCCCGTGGCAACCCCCGCCCAGGGGTACCGGCTGGTTCTGGAAGGCCGCCTGACCGGCTGGGCCGACGGGCGGGTGATCCGCTGCAGGGTCATCGCACCCGATCGGCCGCCCGCCTGCGTCGTGGGCGCGACCGTGGATCGCATCGCCTTCGAGGACGGCGCGACAGGTTCGGTGCTCAGTGAGTGGCGGCCCGGCTAGGGCTGCAGACGGTACCCGCCCGCGTCGGTCAGCAGCAGGCGCGCCTGGCCCGGCTCGGGCTCGATCTTCTGGCGCAGGCGGTAGATGTGGGTTTCCAGCGTATGGGTCGTGACCCCGGCGTTATAGCCCCAGACCTCGGTCAGCAGCTCCTCGCGCGACACGGCCTTGGCCCCGGCGCGATAGAGGTATTTGAGGATGCTGGTTTCCTTCTCGGTCAACCGCACCTTGCGCGCCTTGTCGTCGACCAGGACCTTGGCGGCGGGCCGGAACTCATAGGGGCCGATGCGGAATACGGCGTCCTCGGATTGTTCATGGCTACGCAGATGGGCCCGGATGCGGGCCAGCAGGACGGCGAAGCGGAAGGGCTTGGTGACATAGTCGTTGGCCCCCGACTCCAGCCCCAGAACGGTGTCGGAATCAGACGACTGGCCCGTCAGCATGATGATGGGGGTCGAGACGCCGTCCTTGCGCAGCAGACGGCAGGCCTCGCGCCCGTCCATGTCGGGCAGGTCGACGTCCAGCAGGATCAGGTCGGCCCGCACCTCGCGGCCCATCCGCACCCCTTCGGCGGCGGTCGAGGCCTGCACCGGCCGGAAAGCCTCGTGCAGGGCCAGTTGTTCGGCCAGCGCCTCGCGCAGGTCGTCGTCGTCGTCGATGATCAGGATGGTCTTGGGTGCGGGCATGGATACCAGAATGGCGAGCGTTGCCCGTTCCGCCAAGGGCAGGACCCGAAGCGGAGCGGTTTTCAATCGATAGAGGCCGTTTGAGGGGTGTTTCGTTCCCCGAACAACGCCCAACCGACTCGGACATGGGTCGCACCGAGGCGGATCGCGGTCTCATAGTCGCCGCTCATCCCCATCGACAGGACGTCCAGCCCGTTGCGGCGGGCGATGTCTCCCAGCAAGACAAAATGGTGATCGGGCGCGTCATCCACAGGCGGAATGCACATCAACCCCTCGACCGTCAGCCCCAGCGACCGCGCCAGAGCGATCAGGGCGTCGGCCTCTTCCGGCAGGACGCCGGCCTTCTGCGGCTCGGCTCCGGTGTTGACCTGGACCAGCACCCGCGGCGTCTTGCCGGCCTTGCCGGCGGCGATAGCGAGGGCTTCCGCCAGGCGGGGCCGGTCCAGCGTCTCGATAACGTCGAACAGGGCGAGGGCGTCCGGGACCTTGTTGGTCTGCAAAGGCCCGATCAGGCGCAGTTCGAGATCAGCAACGGCAGCGCGGCGCCCAGCCCACCGCGCCTGCGCCTCCTGCACCCGGTTCTCGCCGAACACCCGCTGGCCGGCGGCCAGAATGGCGTCGATCGCCTCGGGCGGCTGGGTCTTGGTCACTGCGGTCAGGACGACGCTGTCGGACCCGCGCGCAGCCGTCTCGCAAGCCTGCCCTATCCGCCGCCGGAGCGCGGCCAGGCGGCCGGCGATGCTGGACGCGTCGGCAGGATCGGGGGATGAGGAAGCCATGAACCGCTCGGACGCCGAAACCCTGTGGGAGGTGGCCCGTGTCCTCGCACGCGACGCCGCGAAAGTCAGCCGGGCGCGGGCGCCACGGGCACTGCCGCCGCTGTTGTTCTTTACCGACCCGATCCGTACGCCCCGCCCGTGGGAAACGGCGGCGCGGCTGCCGGCCGGGGCGGCGGTGGTGTTCCGTCATTTCGGTCAGGCGGACGCCCTGGGCGCCGCCCTGCGGCTGCGGGATGTCACGGCGAGGGCCGGCGTTCGGCTTCTGATCGGTCTGGACGCCGATCTGGCCGAAGCGGTCGGCGCGGACGGCCTGCACCTGCCCGAACGCGCCCTGGATCAAGCCGGGCCCCTGTCGGAAGCGCATCCGGAGTGGCTGATCACCGGCGCGGCCCATGCGGGCTCCCCGCTCGACAGCGCGCACCTTCACGCCCGCATCCTGTCGCCACTGTTCGCGGCGGGAGGCGCCTCATCGGCCAGGGCGCCGCTCGATTTAACGGTTTTTCGGACACTGGCGGCGTCAGCCGCCTGTCCGGTCTACGCCCTCGGCGGGATCGACGCGAAGAACGCGCAAAGCCTCATTGGCTCGGGCGCGGGCGGTCTGGCGGGGGTATCGGCGATCCAGGCGGCGTTCGGCGCCTGACCGGCGTCAGAAGCGGAAGATCGATTCCAGCCGGAACCGCGCAGCCTGGCGGCGCTCGGTTTGCGGGCCGCGGGCCGGATCGGTGTCGGCCTCGGTCAGGCCGGCGGCGGCGCCGACGCGCAGGCGCGGGTTGACGCGGTAATAGGCTCCGGCCTCGACGTCGCCGACATTGCTGTCGCGGGTTTCCGGCTGGCCCAGGTTCAGATCCAGACCCCAGCGGCCGCGCTCGGTGAAGCGCAGGCGCGACGGGCCGACGGCGGCGCGGGCGGATTGGGCGTCGGTCAGGGAGACGGCGGGCGCGCGCGTGCGGGCGTCGGTCTGGGCCGACGCGACGTCGGCCACGGCCAGGAGCGCAAGCCCCGCGGTCAGTCCAGCGATGACGGCGCTTTTGCTGCGCATGTCCTGCCCTTCACGTCACGACGGGGATCCCGTCGTGATCTCTCCCAGCAGATAGACACCGCTGGTCAGCCCGGTCAACGAAACGGCGCCGCTGGAAAGGGGTTCCGCATGACTCTGGAAGACTCCTGTGGCGCGAGCGTCACGGCCCGCCGGCTCTCGCGACGCGCGAATGCCCGGCGCGAGACACGATCCTTGGGTTCCGGACGCTTCTTCGCCTTGTCATCGCCCCTTTTCGCCGTGTTATAGAGCCTCGCTTCGGCTGCGACCCACGTTGGGGCGAGCCAGCGCGTGGGTGGAACCGGTCCGCCGCACGTCTCGATCGAATGGAGTTTCTCGATGGTGCTGGTTCGCGGTGCGTCGTTCGCCCTTATCGCCTCGGGCGTTCTGCTCAGCGGCTGCTCGTCCGACCGTCCGTTCGGACCGACCGTGGGCGACGTATTCGGCGGCGGCAACACCCCCGCCCGGTCGGCGGCCGCGGCCCAGGCCGGCATCGGCGTCAACGCCTATCTGTGGCGCGCCACCCTCGACACCATGGCCTTCATGCCCCTGGCCAACGCCGATCCCTGGGGCGGCGTCATCAACTACGACTGGTACACCGACCCGGCGACGCCGAACGAGCGGTTCAAGGCCACGGTCTTCATCCTCGACACCCGCCTTCGCGCCGATGCGCTGAACGTGACGGTGACCAAGGAAGTCCGCGACGCGACGGGCGCCTGGATCGGCGCCCGTGTGGCGGCACAGACCGAGACCGATCTGGAAAACGCCATCCTGACCAAGGCGCGCCAGCTCAACCTCCAGAACGCCGGCTAACCCTCCCCTACGACCACCGCCTCCTTCTGGCCCCGCCTTCAGGAGCGACCCTGAAGGATTCCCGTGGCCCGATACGAGCCCAAGACCGCCGAACCCCGCCAGCAGGCCCGCTGGGCGGCCGCCGACGCCTTCCGCACCCCCACCGAGGGGACCGGCAAGCCGAAATACTATGTGCTTGAGATGTTCCCCTATCCGTCAGGGGCCATCCACATGGGTCACGCCCGCAACTACGTCATGGGCGACGTCGTGGCCCGCTCGAAACGGGCCCAGGGCTTCGACGTCCTGCACCCCATGGGCTGGGACGCCTTCGGGCTGCCGGCCGAGAACGCGGCCATCGAGCGCGGCATCCACCCCGGCGACTGGACCTGGTCCAACATCGCCGCCATGCGCGACCAGCTGAAGCTGCTGGGCCTGTCGCTGGACTGGTCCCGCGAGTTCGCCACCTGCGACCCGGCCTACTATGGCAAACAGCAGGCCTGGTTCCTGGAGCTGTTCAGGCGCGGCCTGGTCTATCGCAAGGACTCGGTCGTCAACTGGGACCCGGTCGACAACACCGTCCTGGCCAATGAGCAGGTGGTGGACGGCCGCGGCTGGCGCTCGGGCGCGGTGGTCGAGAAGCGCAAGCTGAACCAGTGGTTCCTGCGCATCACCGACTATGCCGACGACCTGATCGAGGGGCTGAAGGAATTGGAAGGCCGCTGGCCCGACAAGGTCCGCCTGATGCAGGAGAACTGGATCGGCCGGTCGAAGGGCCTGCAGATGACGTGGAAATGGGCCGGTGACGCGCCCGCCGCCGCGCCGGACGGGCTTGAGATCTACACCACCCGCCCCGACACCCTGTTCGGGGCCAGCTTCATGGGCGTGGCGCCGGATCACCCGATCGCCCGCGAGATCGCCGAAGCCAACCCCGCCGCCGCCGCCTTCGTCGCCGAATGCCGCAAGGGCGGCTCGACCCAGGCCGAGATTGAACAGGCCGAAAAGATCGGCTTCGACACGGGCCTCAGGGTCATCCATCCGTTCGACGGCCGCGAGGTCAGCGTCTGGATCGCCAACTTCATCCTGTCGGAATACGGCACCGGCGCCATCTTCGGCTGCCCGGCCCATGACCAGCGCGACCTCGACTTCGCCCGCAAATACGGCCTGCCCGTAATTCCGGTCGTGAGACCCGACGGCGCTGGCGACGATTTCGTCGTGAATTCAGAAGCGTATGTGGGCCCCGGCCGCCTGTTCCGGTCCGACTTCTTGGACGGGATGGAGATCGAACCGGCGAAGGCCGCGGCCATCGCCCGCATCGAGGCGGCCGGTCAGGGCCAGGGGGCGACCATCTATCGCCTGCGCGACTGGGGTGTCAGCCGCCAGCGGTACTGGGGATGTCCCATCCCTGTGATCCACTGCTCCAGATGCGGTCCCGTGGGCGTGCCCCCAGAGCAGCTGCCCGTCGAACTGCCCAGGGACGTGACCTTCGACACCCCCGGTAACCCGCTGGACCGTCATCCGACCTGGAAGCACGTCGCCTGCCCGTCCTGCGGCGGCGAGGCGGTGCGCGAGACCGACACCCTCGACACCTTCGTCGACTCCAGCTGGTATTTCGCCCGCTTCACCGATCCGACGGCCGCCGAGCCGATCTCCAGGGCCGCCGCCGACAAATGGCTGCCCGTCGACCAGTATATCGGCGGCGTGGAGCACGCCGTCCTGCACCTGCTCTATGCCCGCTTCATCAGCCGGGCCCTGAGCGACGCCGGCCTGATGTCGGTGCGGGAGCCGTTCGCCGGCCTGTTCACGCAAGGGATGGTCGTCCACGAGACCTACCGCCGCGCCGACGGCGCCTGGGTCGAGCCCACCGACGTCGAACTGACCAACCAGGCCGGAAAACGCTCGGCCCGCCAGCTGTCGACCGGCGAGAGCCTGATCATCGGCGACATCGAGAAGATGTCGAAGTCGAAGAAGAACGTCGTCGCCCCGCAGGAGATCGTCGAGGGCTATGGCGTCGACGCCGGCCGCCTGTTCGTCCTGTCCGACAGTCCGCCCGAACGGGACGTGCAGTGGACGCCCGGCGGTGTCGAGGGCGCCGGCCGCTTCGTCCAGCGGGTCTGGGCCGAGGTCGAGGCCTTCGATCCGAACGCCGCCGGCGAACCCGAGGCCGACGCCGCCCTGATCCGTGAGACCCACAAGGCGATCAAGGCCGTGTCCGAAGGGGTCGCCGCCTTCCGCTTCAACTCGGCCATCGCCAAGCTCTACGGCTTCATCGCCACCATCCGCGACACGCCCAAGGCCGGCGGCGCGGCGCGGCGCGAGGCCCTGTCGGCCCTGACCCGGCTGATCGCGCCCTTCACCCCCCACCTGGCCGAGGAATGCTGGACGCGCCTCGGCGAACAGGGGATGGTGCTGGACGCGCACTGGCCGGAGTTCGACCCGGCCCTGGCGGCTGACGACGAGGTGGTCCTGCCGATCCAGGTCAACGGCAAGCGCCGCGGCGAAATCCGCGTCGCCAGAGGCCTGGAACCGGCCGAAGTCGAGGCGATCGTCATGGCCGACGCCGATGTGCAGGCGCGGCTGGAGGGTCAGACGGTGAGGAAGGTCGTGGTGGTCAAGGATCGTATCGTCAATCTGGTGGTCGGCTGATGCGTCGCTCCTGGTCGTTGTCTGTCATCGCCGCTGTCTCTGTCATGGGACTGTCCGCCTGCGGCTTCACACCCCTGTACGGCGAGGCAGGCGCCGGATCCTCACTCTCGCGCATCGCCGTCTCCACCCAGGACGACCGGCTCGGCTATCGTGTACGCGAACAGCTTGAGGACGCTCTCGGCCGCGACGGGTCGCAGGAACCGATGTACCGCCTGCAGACGTCCCTGGAACAATCACGCCAGTCGCTGGGGCGCCGGATCGACGACACCGCGACCCGTTATGAACTCACCGTGCGCGGAGCCTGGACCCTGACGCCGGCGGTCGGTGGCGAACCGGTCTCCGGTGTCGAGACCGTCACCACCACCTATGCCGCCGCCGACCAGCCTTACGCCGCCATCGCCGCCCAGCAGGACGGCGAGGAACGCGCCGCAGCCGAATTGGCGCGCCTGATCCGGCTGGACATCTTGCGGGCGCTGTCGGCGCGGCCTTGAGGGTCGCACCATGATCCTGACCAAACGGCCCGAGGTCGATCGCTTCCTGTCATCGCCCGACCGCGGCGTCCGCGCCGCCGTCATCCACGGCAAGGACCGCTCGGGCGTCGGCGAGCGCGCCGAAATCCTGTGCAAGGCGATCACCCCCGACCTGAACGACCCCTTCAACGTCACCGTCCTCACAGACAGCGACATCGATGGCGACGAGGCGCGGCTGGAAGAGGCGCTGACGGCGCTGAGCATGATCGGCGGCCGCCGTCTGGTGCGCGTCCGGCTGGGATCCGAAAAGGCCTCGATCGACCGGATGCTGGCCGCCGCTCTCAAGCACCACGCCGAGGGCGCCTACAATCCCGACGCCATGCTGGTGATCGAGGCCGGGGCCCTGGGCCGCGACTCCGCCCTGCGCAAGGCCGCTGAAGGGGCTTCAGGCGCTGTGGGCATCGCCTGCTATGAGGATGAGGCTGGCGATGTGGCCCGGATGACGCGCGAGGCCCTGGCCGCTGACAAGGTCGGGCTGACCGGCGACGCCCTCGACCGGTTCGTCAGCCGTCTGCCTCGCGAACGGGGACTGATGCGGCAGGAGATCGAGCGGCTGGCCCTCTATATCGGCCCCGGCTCGGGCAAGACGATCGACGTGGCCGAACTGGAACAACATCTGGGGGTCGAGGCCGACGCCTCGCTGCAGGACGCCGCGTTGCAGGCCTTCGGCGGCCGCCCGGCCCCGGCCCAGTCCGGGCTGCGCCGCGCCTTCGCCGAGGGCGAATCCCCTGTCATGGCTGTGAGACAGGCCTCGATCCACCTCGGCCGTCTGCGCCGCATCAATGTGCTTCAGGCGAACGGCTCGGGGGCCAAGGAGGCGGCCAAGGCGGCGGGGGTGTTCTGGAAACAGGAGGCCGAGATGCTGCGTCAGGCCCGCAGCTGGCGGCTGGAGGACCTCGACCGGGTACTGGACAGCATCAACACCGCCGACATCGCCACCAAGACCACGGGCTCGCCCGACCAGTTGATCGCCGAACGGCTGCTGCTGGAGATATCCGCCCGGGCGAGAAGACTGGGGCTCTGAAACGGCCCGAAAACACCGAGGAATTCAGCGACGGATTCGCGAGGAATTCGACTACGGATCGGAAGAAACAGGAGACGGAGATACAGGCGGGCGAGACCGGCGTCGCCCCCTCCGTCACGGCGCGAAGCCGCGCCGCGCCACCTCCCCACGCGTGGGGAGGAGACGGCGGACCTAGCCGCGCTTCGAAGCCTTGCGGAAGGCGGGCTTGGCGAGCTGCAGATTGCGCGCCTGCTGGGCCTTCTGTTCGGCGCGTTCGCCGCCCTGCAGGCCCGCGGGCGTGGCGCCTCCCCCCGCCTTCTTGGCGGCGAGCGCGCGCTTCATGGCTTCGGCGGTTGGATTGCTGGGCTTGTCGGTCATGGGATCAGCCTAGCACAGGTTGCCTTCAGCCCCGCATCAGCCGCCGGCAGAGGTCGTCCAGCTGCTCCAGCGTGCCGTAGCGGATGGTGATCTCGCCCTTGCCGCCCTTGTCCGACAACTGGACCTTCAGGCCGAGGGCGTCGGCCAGATCCTGCTCCAGCGCCACCACATCGGCCGCGCCCTCCCCAGAGGGCGCCTTCGCCCGCGCCTTGGCGGGCTTCGGCCCTTCGGCGGCGCGGCGCGCCAGCGCTTCGGCCTGACGAACGTTCAACCCCGCGTCGACGATCTGCTGGGCGAGGACAGCCGGGTTCGGGGCCGTGATCAGTGCGCGGGCGTGGCCGGCGCTCATCTTGCCGTGGCGCACGAACCAGAGGACCTCTTCCGGCAGCTGCAGCAGGCGCAGGGTATTGGCCACGTGGCTGCGGCTCTTGCCGACGACGCCGGCGACGGCGTCCTGGGTGCGGCCGAACCGTTCCATCAGCATGCGATAGGCGTCGGCCTCCTCCAGCGGGTTCAGGTCGCTGCGCTGGACGTTCTCGATGATCGCCACCTCGAACACCTCGACGTCGTCCATCTCGCGGACCACGATCGGCACCTCGGTCAGACGCGCCAGCTGGGCCGCGCGCCAGCGGCGTTCGCCGGCGATGATCTGCCACACGCCATCCTGACCCGGCTGGGACCGCACCAGGATCGGCTGCAGAACGCCCTTGTCGCGGATCGAGCCCGACAGCTCGGCCAGATCGTCGTTGTTGAAGATCTTGCGGGGCTGTTCCGGATTGGGCTTCAGGCTCTCGATCGGGGCCATGCGCACGCCCGCGGGCGCGGGCGCGCCATCGACCGGCGCGCTCTCGGCCACCTGTTCACCCAGAAGGGCGGAGAGACCTCGCCCCAATCCCCGTTGCGGCCCGCGTTGACGTTCGCTCAAGACACTGATTCCGTTCTTCTATTCATCGTCACGCGGCCTGAAGCCGACGGGACTTCTCACGCGCCACCACTTCACGGGCGAGGCGCAGATAGGCCTGGCTGCCGGCGCATTTCAGGTCGTAGATCAAGGCCGGCTTGCCGAATGACGGAGCCTCGGCCACGCGCACGTTGCGGGGAATGACCGCCTCATAGACCTTCTCCCCGAAATGGGACCGGACGTCGGCCGCGACCTGACCCGACAGGGTGCTGCGCCGATCGTACATGGTCAGGACCAGACCCTGGATCTCCAGCGTGGGATTAAGGCTCTGCCGCACCATCTCGATCGTCTTCATCAGCTGGGTCAGGCCCTCCAGCGCGAAGAACTCGCATTGCAGCGGCACCAGCACGGCGTCCGCCGCGGCCATGGCGTTGAGGGTCAGCAGGTTCAGCGACGGGGGGCAGTCGATCAGGACATAGTCATACCGGGCCTGCCCATCCGCCCCCTGCCCCGAGAGTGCGTCACGCAGACGAAAGGAGCGGCGGTCGGCCTGGCTCAGCTCGATCTCCACGCCCGACATGTCGGCGTCGGCGGGAATGATGTGGAGGCCGGGCACGCTGGTCGGGACGGCGGACTCGTCGACCGAGCGGCCGTCGACGATGACGTCATAGATGGTCACCCGTCGTGTTTCACGTGGAACACCCAGACCCGTGGAGGCATTGCCCTGCGGATCCATGTCGACGATCAGCACCTTTTCGCCGATCGCAGCCAGGGCGGTGCCCAGGTTGATGGCGGTCGTGGTCTTGCCGACGCCGCCCTTCTGATTGGAAACCGCGAGGACGCGAGTCTTACCGGTTGGGGACACGTCGAAGGCTCCGGACGGAAACGATACGGCCGCGCGGATCGCTGCGCGAGACGGAGAGGTCGCTATCGAACTGCCAGACCTTGCGGGCTTCGATCAACTCAGCCTCGGCCTTTTCCCCCTTGAGAAACAGCCCCTGTGCGCCACGCTGTAGATAAGGCTGTGCATAGGCCAGAAGCCGCTCCATCGGCGCCAGGGCGCGCGCGGTGACGACGTCCACCTTTATCCTCTGCTCCTCGGCCCGGCCATTGATCACGGTGGCGCGCAGCGACAGGCCTTCGACCGCCTCCTGCAGGAAGCGGCAACGCTTGCCCAGACTGTCGATCAGCCAGACGTGGCTGTCGGACCGATCCTTCAGCAGAATCGCGAGAACCAGACCGGGGAACCCGGCCCCGGCCCCGAGATCGGCCCAGGTCTTCGCATTGGGCTTCATCGCGAGCAGTTGGGCCGAGTCCCAGATATGCCGGTTCCAGACGTCGGGCAGGCTGTCGGGACCGACGAGATTCATCACCGCATTGGTCTCGGTCAGGCGCTCGATGAAGATGTGAAGGTCGGCCATCTGCGCGAGGGTCGCGCCGGTCTGGATCTGGAATTCTTCGGGGGTCATGGACGGGTCTCCTCCCCGATTTCAGGCAGAGGAGACGCGAAGGCGACGCGAGTCACGCAGCCACCCGGGCGCGCTTCACGTGGGACAGAAGCGCCGTCAGGGCGCCGGGGGTCATACCTTCGATGCGCCCGGCCTGACCCAGGGTGCGCGGCCGGACAAGCGTGAGTTTCTCACGGACCTCGTTCGACAGGCTGCCGATGGCGGCGTAGTCGAGGTCAACCGGCAGGGCCAGGGCCTCCTCGCGCCGCAGCGCCTCCGCGTCAGAAGCCTGCCGGTCCAGATAGCCGGCGTAGCCCGCTTCGATCTCGATCTGCTGGCGGACCTGGGGCGACCAGCCCGCGATCTCGGACCGGGTTGCGGCGAAGGTCTCCAGAGTCACACCGGGGAAGGCCAGAAGGTCGCGGATCGAGCGGCGCTGGCCGTCGGCGTTGACGTGGATCCCCAAAGCCCCGGCCTCCCTGGGCGTAAAGACCGTTTCACGTGAAACAGCCGCCGCCTCGGCCAGCTGCGCGGATTTGGCTGCGAAAGCCTGTGACCGCCTGGACGACACAATTCCAGCCGCCTCGGCGATGGGGGTCAGCCGTTGATCCGCATTGTCGGCCCGCAGCGTCAACCTGAACTCGGCCCGGCTGGTGAACATCCGGTAGGGCTCGGTCACGCCGCGTGTGACCAGATCGTCGATCATGACGCCGATATAGGCCTGGTCCCGGCCAAGGATGATGGGGTCCGAGCCGGCGGCGGCGCGGGCGGCGTTCAGGCCGGCGATCAACCCTTGAGCTCCGGCCTCCTCGTATCCTGTGGTGCCGTTGATCTGGCCGGCCAGATAAAGGCCGGGCCGCTTCTTGACCTCCAGCGCCGGCGTCAGCTCGCGCGGATCGACATAGTCGTACTCGATGGCGTAGCCGAAGCGGAACACCTCGACCGCCTCCAGCCCCGGAATGGTGCGCAGGAAGGCGGCCTGGGTCGCATCGGACACCGAGGTCGAGATGCCGTTGGGATAGACCGTCGGATCGTCGAGGCCCTCGGGCTCGAGGAAGATCTGGTGCGAGGCCTTGTCGGCGAACCGGACCACCTTGTCCTCGATCGAGGGGCAGTAACGCGGGCCGCGGCCGGACAGGTGGCCGCCATAGACGGCGCTGTCGCCCAGGTTGTCGGCGATGATCCGGTGGGTGGCCTCGGTCGTGTGGGTCACCCCGCAGGCGATCTGGGGCACGTCAATGCGGTCGGTCAGGAAGCTGAACGGCGCGGGCTCGGCGTCCGCCGCCTGCATCTCCAGCCGGTCCCAGGCGATGGTGCGGCCGTCGAGGCGGGCGGGAGTGCCGGTCTTTAGCCGGCCCATCTGCAAGCCCGCGCCATAGAGGTCGGCGGCCAGGCCGGTGGACGGCGCCTCGCCGTGGCGGCCGGCGGGGATGCGCTGGTCGCCCTTGTGTATGACGCCGTTGAGGAAGGTGCCCGTGGTCAGCACCACCGCGCCGGCGCGAACCTCGGTCCCCTCGCCCGTGACGACGCCGACGACGCGGCCGCCGTCGAGGATCAGGCTTTCGGCTGTTCCGGCCATCAGGGTCAGGTTCGGCGTCTGCGCCAGTTCCGTCTGCATGGCCTCGCGATAAAGGCGGCGGTCGATCTGGCTGCGCGGCCCCTGAACCGCGGCCCCCTTGGAGCGGTTGAGCAGGCGGAACTGGATGCCGGAGACATCGCCCAGCCGGGCCATGACGCCGTCCATGGCGTCGATCTCACGCACCAGATGGCCCTTGCCCAGTCCGCCGATGGCCGGGTTGCACGACATCTCGCCGACGGTCTCGAGTTTCTGGGTCAGCAGCACCGTCTTCGCCCCGGCGCGCGCGGAGGCGGCCGCGGCCTCGCAGCCGGCGTGGCCGCCGCCGATGACGATGACATCGAAGGATTTCATGGCCGGGGAGATAGGGCAAAAGCGCCCGAAACGCCACCGGCGCCGGAGAGTGGTTTCACGTGAAACACCTCACTTGCCGATGCAGAAGGTCGAGAAGACCTCGCCGAGAATGTCTTCGACGCCGATGGCGCCCGTGACCCGGCCCAGGGTCTCCGCCGCCCGGCGAAGATCGTCGCCGGCCATTTCCGGCGTGTGGTCGAGCGCCCGCCGCGCCGCCTCGACGTCCGCGAGAGCCTCGGTCAGACGGCGGCGGTGGCGCTCGCGGGTGACCGCCGGGAAATCGGCGCCCGACAGATCGCGGGCGAGCCGGGCCGCAATCCAGTCGTGCAGCTCAGCCAACCCCCGCCCCGTCGCGGTGCTGATCGCGAGACTTTCCATGCCGGCGACGGGTTCCGCCTCTCCGAGGTCTGCCTTGTTGAGGATCAACAGGTCGCCCGGCCTCACATGGTCGGCCGCGGCGCCCGCCGGATCGCCCGGGCCGCGGACCCAGAGCCGCAACTCCGCCGCCTCGGCCCGGGCCCGCGCGCGTCGAACGCCCTCGGCCTCGACGACATCGTCGGACTCGCGCAGGCCGGCCGTGTCCGACAGGGTCACGGCGTATCCGCCGATGATCAGATCAACGTCCAGCACGTCCCGGGTGGTGCCCGCGATCGGGGTGACGATAGCGGCCTCGCGCGCGATCAGGGCGTTGAACAGCGAGGACTTGCCGGCGTTGGTCTCGCCGATCAGGACGATGCGATAGCCCTCGCGCACCCGCTCGCCGCGCCGGGAGTCGGCCAGGGCCGCGCCCAGATCGGCGATCAGGGCGTCGAGAACCGGTCCGGCCGTGCGGGCCAGATTGTCGGGAATCTCCTCGTCCGGAAAATCGATCTCGGCCTCGACCAGAGCCATGGCCTTGAGCAGGTCGCGGCGGAAACCGGCGTAGGTGCGCGACAGGGCGCCGTCCAGCTGGCCCCGCGCCTGGGCCGCCTGGGCCGTGGTCTCGGCGTCGATCAGGTCGGCCACGGCCTCGGCCTGGGCCAGATCCATGCGGCCGTTCTCGAAAGCCCGGCGGGTGAATTCTCCGGGATCGGCGGGGCGCAGGCCGAGGGCGATCAAGGCCTGGCTGGCGGCCTCGACCACGGCGCGGCCGCCGTGGAGGTGGAGCTCGGCGCAGTCCTCGCCGGTGTAGCTGTTGGGGGCGGGGAAACGCAGGACGAGGGCCTGGTCGACGGCCTGGCCGGCATGGGTCAGGGTCCGCAGCGAGGCGAGACGCGGCTTAAGGCCGCCGGCGCCGAGAGCGGTCAGGGCGGCGTCGGTGGATGGACCGGAGAGGCGGAGGATGGCGATGGCGCCCCGGCCCGGAGGGGTGGCAAGGGCGAAGATGGTGCTCATGTCTCCTCCCTGTCGCGCAGCGATGGGGAGGTGGCGCGCCGCCTTGGCGGCGTGACGGAGGGGGCGACGCCGGCGGATGCGGACAGGCCCCCTCCACCGCTTCGCGGTCCCCCTCCCCCTGCGGGGGAGGAGACGGAGGTCACGGCCGGGTCGCGCCGGTGACGGCGGTTTCCATCAGCTTGCGGAACTGGTCCTGGGCCTGAAGGCCGAAGCTGGTCCAGGTCTTCATCAGTTCGTCCGGTTGCATGGCCGTGATGTTCTCGTCCATGCGCCGCTTCATCTCGGCGACCAGATGGTCGTTCAGCGGTTCGACATTGGGCAGGCCCATGAAGACGCGGGCCTCCTCGGGCGTGCACTCGACTTCAACGTTGACCTTCATGCCGCCGCTCCATGTTTCACGTGAAACAGCCGAAGCCGCATCAGGTGTTCATCGACTGGAAGAAGTCCGCATTGTTCTTGGACTGGCGCAGCTTGTCGATGAGGAATTCGATCGCGTCCTGCGGGCCCATCGGGTTCAGGATGCGGCGCAGGACATAGGTCTTGGCCAGCTGATCCTTGGGCGTGGTCAGCTCTTCCTTGCGGGTGCCGGACTTCAGCACGTCGATGGCGGGGAAGATGCGCTTGTCCGCGACCTTGCGGTCCAGCACGATCTCGGAGTTGCCGGTGCCCTTGAACTCTTCGAAGATCACCTCGTCCATACGCGAGCCGGTGTCGATCAGGGCGGTGGCGATGATGGTCAGCGAGCCCCCCTGCTCCACGTTCCGCGCGGCGCCGAAGAAGCGTTTCGGCCGCTGCAGGGCGTTGGCGTCGACGCCGCCGGTCAGGACCTTGCCCGACGACGGGACGGTGGCGTTGTAGGCGCGGCCCAGGCGGGTGATGGAGTCGAGCAGGATGACGACGTCCTTCTTGTGCTCGACCAGGCGCTTGGCCTTTTCGATCACCATTTCGGCGACAGCGACGTGGCGGGTAGCGGGCTCGTCGAAGGTCGAGGCGATGACCTCGCCCTTCACCGTGCGCTGCATGTCGGTGACCTCCTCGGGGCGCTCGTCGATGAGCAGGACCATCAGGGTCACTTCCGGGTGGTTGCGCTCGATCGACTTGGCGATGTTCTGCAGCATGACCGTCTTGCCGACCCGCGGCGGGGCGACGATCAGGCAGCGCTGGCCCTTGCCCAGCGGGGCGACGATGTCGATGACCCGGCCCGAGCGGTCCTTCAGGGTCGGGTCCTGGATTTCCATGTGCAGCCGCTCTTCGGGATAGAGCGGGGTCAGATTGTCGAACAGGACCTTGGTCTTGACCGTTTCCGGGTCCTCGAAATTGATCGTGTCGACCTTGAGCAGGGCGAAATAGCGCTCGCCCTCGCGCGGGCCGCGGACGGCGCCGTGGATGGTGTCGCCCGAGCGCAGGCCGAAGCGTCTGATCTGCGAGGGAGAGACGTAAACATCGTCCGGACCCGGAAGATAATTGACGTCCGGACTGCGCAGGAAGCCGAAACCGTCGGGCAGGATTTCCAGCGTCCCGGAGGCGATGATCTCGACCTCTTCGTCAGCCAGGGTCTTCAGGATGGCGAACAGCAGGTCCTGCTTGCGCAGGTTGCCGGCGTTCTCGATCTCGAGGCTCTCGGCGAAGGCGACCAGTTCCTCGGGCGTCTTGTCGTTGAGCTCCTGCAGGGTGATGCGGCCGTTGGGGACGATCGGTTCGCCGTCGTCCTCTTCGTCGCCGGACTCCTGATCGACCATGGGCAGGTCGGCGGCGGCCAATTCCGTTGACGGTTGTTCGCCTTCGAGGTTTTCGGCTTCAGGGGCGGTGGGATCGGTGTCGCGGACGTCGGTCATGGGAGGCTTCTTACACATGCGCAGCCGGGCGCTCGCGCAAGCGAGACCGGGCGGGCTGACAATGTCTGGCCTTGCGGCCGGCAGGGAGAACGACGGGGTCCGACGGGAGAGATCCGATCGGCGTCGCTGGGAGAGAGGGACCGCCCGGCGTGGAAGGCTCTTGGGCCAGGAACGGTTCGGGATCAGCGAAACCACGCCTGGGGGGGTCAGGTCAAGCGCCGGCCTGGCCGAAGGTCCATTGGGTCGTGACCGAGAGCACCATGACGATGGCGATCAGGAAGGGGATCTCGTTGGTCATGCGCCAGAACTTTCCGGTGCGGACGGACGTCCCTGCGCGGATGCGGCGAAGCTCTTTCGCCAGGAAGCCGTGCCAGCCGCTGAGAGCGACCACGCCCGCCAGTTTGGCGATCATCCATGGCTGGGCCAGGAAGCTCCACCCTTCATCGAAGCCGACCATATGGATGACGATCAGCCACACCCCGAACACCCAGGCGAGGATCATCGACGGATTGATGATGATCTTCAGCAGCCGGTGTTGCCAGATTCGCAGCAGGGATCGCATCTCCGAGCGCAGCGGCTCGGCCTTGTCGGCCTGTTCGGCGTCATAGGCATAGAGACGCGGCAGGAAGAGCATGCCGGCCATCCAGGCGATGACCGCCAGAATATGCAGCCCCCGCACCACCTCGAACGTAGCGAAATCGAGCATCACGCCGCCCTCCTTGCGCATTGAGATGGGCAGGCCTTCCAGACGGCCCGGCAGCCAGGACCGTAGGGCGCGACTCCCCCGCGCGGCAAGGCCTCCATAACGGCTTCGGCCAGCGTCTGGATAAAGGGGGCGGCCACCCCGACCGCAGGCGTGCGGAGATACGGGGTGAGGCCCAGTCCGTGGGCCATCTCTGCGTATTCGATGTCGAGCTCGACCAGGGTCTCGATGTGTTCGGAGACGAAGGCGACGGGCGTGACAATCACGCCGACGCCGTCATGGGCGGCCCGGGCGATCGCCTCGGGCGTCGAGGGACCCAGCCATTTCATCGGCCCGACCCGGCTCTGGTAACAGATCGTCCAGTCCGCTTCGCGCTCGCCCAGTCCCGCGGCCGAGGCGATGGCGGCGCAAGTCGCCTCGACCTGCTCCTGATAGGGGTCGCCCTTCTTCGCGATCAGACTCTCGGGGATGCCGTGGGCCGAAAACAGAACGCGCACGGGTTTGCCGGCAGCCGCCGTGACGGCGGTCCGAACAGCCCCTGCCTGGGCCGCGATCCAGCCGGGGGCCTCCGGATAGCAACAGACTGTCCGGCTGGCGCCGGGCCCGATGTAAACCTGGTCCCACAGCTTCAGGGATGATTGCGTCGTGGTGGTCGAGAACTGCGGATAGAGCGGTAGCAGGACGATCTCATCAGGGACGAAGGCCGCGACCTCGGCGGCCGTCTGTTCGGTCAGGGGCGACCAGTAGCGCATGGCGACAAAGGTGCGGACCTGGTCTCCGGGGAGCGCGGTCCCGAGCGCCTGTTCCAGCGCGGCGGCCTGTTTGCGCGTCTCGGCCAGAAGCGGCGAGCCTCCGCCCATCAGGGCGTAGTTGGCCTGGGCGCCGACCTCGCGGCGGCTGGAGATCAGTCCTGCCAGCCAGGTCCGGAACGGATCGGGCAGGCCGATGATCGCCGGGTCGCGAAACAGGTTGAACAGGAAGGGGCGCACCGAGGCCTGATCGTCCGGCCCGCCCAGATTGAACAGGACGACGGCGATCCGGCGACCGGCAACCAGCCCGCTCATTGGGCGCCGATCCGTTTCAGCACCTGTTCGACATGGGCGATCGGGACGTCGGGCAGGATGCCGTGGCCGAGATTGAAGATCCACGGTCCCTGCCCCCAGGCCTCGAGCAGCTGGTCGACGCGGCGATCGAGCATCGGGCCGCCGGCGCGCAGCAGCAGGGGATCGAGCGCGCCCTGGATCGGCTTGATCGCCTGGACGCGGCGACCGATCTCAAGCGGGCAGGCGGTGTCCAGGGCCACGGCCTGAACGTCGACCTCGGCGGCGTAGCGTTCCGCCAGCGCCGCCGAGCCCCTCGGGAAGCCGATCAGGGGCACGGTGACACCCAGTTCGCGCACCCGGCGGACCAGTTGCTGATGAGGCCGCAGGACCAGGCTTTCGAACAGGTCTTCCGGCAGGCCCTCGGCCCAGCTCTCGAAGATCTTCAGCACCTGGGCCCCGGCGTCGGCCTGCATCTTCAGATAATGGGCCGTGGCCTCGACCAGCACCTCGAGCAGGGCCGCGACCTTTTCCGGCTCGGCATAGGCGTAGGTCCGGGCCTGGGCGCGTTCGCCCTTGCCGATCGTCCGGGCCTCGCCGTCCAGCATATAGGTGGCGACGGTCCAGGGCGCGCCGGCGAACCCGATCAGGGCGCGCTCCGGATCCAGCTGCGCCCGCACGATCGACAGGGTCTGGCCGACCTGTTTCAGCGCCTCGCCGGCCCCGGATGTCAGGTCCCGCATGGCCTCAACAGGAGGCAGTGCGCCCAGCCGCGGCCCCTCGCCGGCCTCGAACCAGACCTCCTGACCCAACGCCCGGGGGATCAACAGGATGTCGGCGAAGACGATGGCGGCGTCGAAGCCGAAACGGCGCATCGGCTGCAGCGTCGCCTCGGCGGCCTTTTCCGGATCCAGACAGAAGGAGATGAAGTCCGGCGTCGTCGCCCTGAGCGCCCGATACTCCGGCAGGTAGCGCCCGGCCTGACGCATGAACCAGACCGGTGGACGTGAGGTCGTCTCCCCGGAGAGAACCTTGAGAAGCAACGGTGTGGGGGGTGAGACGGTCATCTGACCCGGTCCTACCGGTGGCCCGGTTCAGGCTCAAGCCCGACCCGTGTCGCACCCCTTCAATCCTTATCAAGAAAGATTCGAAAGTTTTGGAGGTAGAAGACAGTACGGGGGATGGCGGGGATAAGCCGGATCGTTCGGACGCGGACGGATGGGTTTTCCGCAAATGGTCACAGACGCCGCACCGTCATGCACCGGGCTGGTGAAAGCGGGGATAAGTCCTAACGAGGCATTAAGGACGGGCTTTTCGGGGAGGGGCCGACCATGGCGGCTGGGCGCCGTTAACCCCTCATTAAGGATCTCCACAGGCGAACCGGTGACGGATGACGGCCTTGGGATGAACCGGCCCGGCGATGCATGTCTCGTCCACCCCTGTCCCCGCTCGCCGCCCTCGTCCGGCCCGGCTATAGGGAAAGACCGACAGCCGCGGGCCAACGGCGCCCCGCCCCGTCCACAGGAGTCTCGCACATATGGACAGCCGCCGATGACGCCGGGCGCAACAGGGACGGGCCGGACCACGGGACCGACGCGACTGGCCACCTATTTCCATGTCCACCTGGTCTCGGATTCCACCGGGGAGACCCTGAACGCCATGGCCAAGGCCGTGGTGGCGCGCTTCGACGGAGTCATTCCGATCGAGCACATCTACGCCCTGGTGCGGAACGACAAGCAGATGGAGCGGGTGCTGGAGGAGATCGCTTCCTCGCCGGGCGTGGTTCTGCATACCCTGGTTGATCGGGAGCTGCGCGAACAGCTGGAAGCGGGGTGCCGCAGGCTGGACATGCCGCAGATCGCGGCGCTGGATCCCCTGGTCGGCGCCCTGTCGCGCTATCTGGGGGCGGCCCTGTCGACGCGGGTGGGGGCGCAGCACGCGCTCGACACCGACTATTTCAACCGCATCGCGGCGCTGGACTTCGCCATGGCGCACGATGACGGCCAGGGCACGACAGCCCAGCTGGAAAGCGCCGATGTGGTGCTGTGCGGGGTCAGCCGCACCTCCAAGACCCCGACCTGCATCTATCTGGCCCACCGCGGCATCCGCGCCGCCAATGTGCCGCTGGTGCCGGGTCAGGAGGACGGCGAACGGCTGGTCGGGCTGAAGAATCCGCTGATCGTCGGCCTGACCGTGTCGCCCGATCGGCTGGTGCAAATCCGCAAGAACAGGCTGGACGGGCTGAACGCGACGCGGGCGTCCTCCTATGTTGATCACGACGCCGTGCGCGACGAGACGGTCAGGGCGCGCCGGGCGTTCGAAAGGCGCGGCTGGCCGGTTATCGACGTGACCCGTCGTTCGGTCGAGGAGACGGCCGCCGCGATCATCAATGTGCTGAACGAGCGCCGCACGCGCCGGCTGGGAGCGACCTGGTGAGCATTTCCGGTGCGCCGTCGACCCTCGGGCTGCATGAGCGCGGCGAGCGTCTGATCCTTGCATCAAAGAGCGTCGCCCGCCGGGCCATGCTGGAAGGCGCCGGCGTGCCGTTTTCGGTCCAGGTCGCCGACATCGACGAGGATGCGGTCAAGGCCACGCACGACCCGGCCGACGCCGCGGGACTGGCGGTCGAGCTGGCTCGGGTCAAGGCGCTGGCGGTTTCGCGACACGATGCGGAGGCCTGGGTGCTTGGGGCGGACCAGACCCTGGCCTTCGAAGGCGGGCTGGTGTCGAAGGCTGCTTCCCGGGACGAGGCGCGGGACGGGCTGATGGCGATGCGGGGCAAGGCGCACCAGCTGCATTCGGGCGCGGCGCTGGCGCGGTACGGGCAGGTGTTCTGGTCGGGCGTCGACACGGCGACAATGCGGGTGCGGAATTTCTCGGACGGTTTTCTGGACGCCTATCTGAAAGCCGAGGGCGACGGACTGCTGGCCTGCGTCGGATCCTATCGGCTGGAGGGGATGGGCGCACAGCTGTTCGAGGTGGTGGAGGGCGACTATTTCACCGTCCTGGGTCTGCCGCTGTGGCCGGTGCTGGAAGAGCTGCGGCGGGCCGGAGTGCTGCGGTCATGACCATGGTTGCGGGCGTCGCCGGACAACCGATCGCGCATTCCCTGAGCCCGGTCATCCACGGGGCGTGGATCGCGGCGGCGGGACTGGACGCGGTCTATCGCGCCTTCGGGCCGGCGGACGCCGACGCCTTCGCCGAACTGGTGGATCAGGGACGGCGCGGAACCTTGCGAGGACTGAACGTGACGGCTCCGTTCAAGGGGCAGGCGCTCGCCCTGGCGGATGAGGCGGGTGAGACGGCGCGGACCTGCGGCGCGGCCAATCTGCTGGTGTTCGAGGGCGGCCGGGTCCGGGCCGACAGCACGGACGGTCATGGTCTGGTGGCCGCCCTGGCCGAACAGGCCCCGGGTCTGGACGTACGGGGCCGCCCGGTAATCGTGCTGGGCGCAGGCGGCGCGGCGCGGGCGGCGGCGGCGGCGCTGAAGGCGGCGGGAGCCCGGGTCGGGGTGCTGAACCGGACGGTGGAGCGGGCGCGGGTGCTGGCGGTTGATCTGGGGGTGGCGGTGGCTGACGTCGGCGCCCTGGGCGAGGCCGCGCTGGTGGTCAATGCGCTGAGCGTTCCGCCGACGATCGATCTGGCGGCGCTGCCGGATGACACGGTGCTGATGGACATGACCTACCGGCCGCTGGTCACCGCCTTTCTGGCTGAAGGGCGGGCGCGAGGGCTGACGACGGTGGACGGGCTGGCCATGCTGATCGGTCAGGCGAGGCCGTCGTTCCGGGCGCTGTTCGGCGTCGAGCCGCCGGATGTGGATGTGCGGGCCGTGGCGCTGCGGGCTTTGGGAGAGGCGGCGTGATCGTTCTCGGCCTGACCGGCTCCATCGGCATGGGCAAGTCGACGACGACGGCGATGTTCGCCGACGCCGGGGCGCTGGTCTGGAACGCCGACGACGCCGTGCACCGGCTCTACGCCCGGGGCGGCGCCGCCGTGGCGCCCGTAGGCGAGGCGTTTCCGGGGGTGGTGGTGGACGGGGCCGTGGACCGGGCGCGACTGGCCAGGGCGCTGGGGCGGGACGAGCAGGCGTTCCGGCGGCTGGAGGCCATCGTCCATCCGCTGGTGCTGCAAGGGCGACTCGGGGATCTGGAGGCCGCACGGTTGCGGGGCGTCAGGCTGGCCGTGCTGGACATTCCGCTGCTGTTCGAGACCGGCGGCGACGCCGGGGTGGACGCGGTGGTGGTGGTGACGGCGCCGGCCAAGGTGCAGGCGGCGCGGGTATTGACCCGGCCCGGCATGACCCGTGAACGGTTCGAGGCCATCCTGGCGCGGCAGCTGCCGGACGCAGAAAAGCGCCGCCGGGCGGACTTCGTCGTCGATACGGGCGAGGGGCTGGAGGCGGCGCGGGCCCGGGTCGAGGAAATCGTGGGGATGGTTCTGGCTCCGGGATGGTCGCCGCCCCGGCGCGGCATCTGAGCGGGCCGCGATCGTCGGCCCTTCGGGACCTCCCGACCCCACGCGGCCCTTTCGAAACCGGGCGAAGCGCGCCAATAAGGGGCATGTCCCGCGAAATCGTTCTCGACACCGAAACCACCGGCTTCGATCCCCGCACGGGCGACCGGATGATCGAGGTCGGCTGTATCGAGATCGAGGATCTGCTGCCGACGGGAAGGACGTTTCATCGTCTGATCCATCCCGAGCGCCTGATCCCGGCCGACGCAATCCGGGTGCACGGGATCACCGACGATCATGTGAAGGATGCGCCGAAATTCGCGGAGATCGTCATCGACCTGTGCGACTTCATCGGCGACGCGCCGATCATCGCCCACAACGCCCAGTTCGACCGCAATTTCATCGATCACGAGTTTGGCCGATGCGGCCGGGCGCTGTTCCCCGAGGACCGCTGGATCGACACGCTGAAGCTGGCCCAGACGCGGTTTCCGGGCATGGCGAACTCGCTGGACGCCCTGTGCAAGCGCTACAAGATCAGCCTGGTCGAGCGCAGCCTGCACGGCGCCCTGATCGACGCCCGGCTGTTGGCCGAGGTCTATCTGGAGCTCAAGGGCGGCAAGGAGCGGCGGCTGGACCTGTCGGCGTCGCGCGTCGTCACCGCGGCGGCGGCGGCCCATGCGGCGGCCGGCTATCCCCCGCGCCCAAGACCGCTCCAGCCCCGCGGGAGCGAGGCGGAGCATGCGGCGCACGAGGCTTTCCTGCAGGCGACGCTGAAGGACTGGTCGCTGTGGAAGGGTTACGGCGTCGAGGTCGAAGCGGCCTGACCGCCTCTCCCTCCCCTTCATGGGGAGGGACGATCGCGCAGCGATCCGGGTGGGGAATTGCAGCCGCGGGGCCGGATGGGGGTTGCTTCAAACTTCCCCACCCGGGCTCGGCTCACGCCTCGCCGTCCCTCCCCACTTCGGGGGAGGGAGAGTTTCCGCTTAAGCCTTGCCGCTCTCGGCCGGGCCGCGGGCGATGGACTGCTGGCGGGCGACGTAGATGCCGGCGAAGTCGATCGGGTCCAGCATGAAGGGCGGGTAGAAGCCGCCGTCCGAGGTGGCGCGGGCGATGATCTCGCGGGCGAACGGGAACAGGTAGCGCGGGCACTCGATCAGGAGCAGCGGCTCGATGTCCTGCTCGGGCACGCCCTGCAGGGCGAACAGGCCGCCGTACTGCAGTTCGACGTTGAAGACGGTCATGGCGTCGGTGGTGGCCTTGATGGTCAGGCGCAGCTCGACCTCGAACAGGCCGTCGGGACGCCCCTGGGCGTTCATCTCGACGCCCATGTCGATGGCCGGCTTGCCGTCGACGCGCAGGCTGTCGGGGGCCTTGGGATTCTCGAAGGACAGGTCCTTGACGTACTGGGCCACGATCCGGAAGCCGGGTCCTTGCGGGCCCTGGGCGGCGTCAGCAGCGGGCGCGGCAGGCTTGGCGTCGGCGGGAGGGGCGGCGTCGGTCATCGGTCGGGTCTGTCTGAAGAGGGTGAACGGCGCCATTTCAGGCGCCCGGAAGGCGCGGCGACTAGCACGAGGCCGGGGGTGCGGCAACGACGCTCGCCCAACCTCAGCAGCGGTTCATGTTGCGCGCCCCTATATGAGCCCCTAATCGTCAGTCGCCGCGGCCGTCGTTTCGCGGACGCCAGCCAAGGATTGCCAGTGCCGCCGGTCCAGATCCAGATCGTCATCTTCGCCGTGATCGCCGCCATCGTCCTGTTCCAGCTCTATAATGTGCTGGGCAAGAAGGTCGGGCGGCAGCCGGAAGAGGATGCGCGCGCCAAGCCCGCCGCCCTCGCGACGCCGGGGGTCCGTCCGGATCAGGCCGCCGGCCGTCCCAATGTTCTGGACGCCGTGACCCTGGCCTCGATCGCCAGCCTGAAGGCGCGCGACCCGAATTTCGACCCCGTGCGCTTTCTCGAGGGCGCCCGTCAGGCCCATGAGACCATCGTGCGGGCCTATGCCGCCGGCGACCGCGAGACGCTGAAGCCGCTGCTGACCCCGACGGTCATGGCCTCGTTCGAGGCCGGGATCGCGGCGCGCGAGGCCCGGGCCGAGAGCGAGGTCGCCGAATTCCTGCACCCGGCCCGCGCCGATCTGGAACAGGCCTCGGCCGAGGAAGACCGCGCCACCGCCAAGGTCCGCTTCCTGGCCGAACTGCGCAATACCGTGACCTCGGCCGATGCGGCGGCCGAGCCGCAGATCGAGGAACGGCGGGTGGCCGAACTGTGGACCTTCGAGCGGACCCTGGGCGCCGCCGACCCCAACTGGGTTCTGGCCCGCACCGAACCCGCCGCCGCATGATCGCGGGCGGCGTGCGCCGCTGGCGAACTCCCCGGGCCGGCGCCGCCGCCCTGGCCCTGACGATCCTGCTGGCGGGGTGCGTGACCGCGCCTCTCGCTCCAGCCCCTGTTCCGGGCGAGCCCCGGCCCGCGCCGCCGCGTCCGGCTGCGGACGCGGGCCTGAGCCCGACCGTGCTGCCGGGCTGGAACGGCGAGGATCATCTGGCGGCGTTCGAGGCCTACGCCGTCGGCTGCACGGCGTCGCGGGAGCCGGCGGCCCGCGCCCAGTGCGACCGGGCCATGAGGATCAAACAGACCTCCAGGCCGGTGACGCCCTCGGCGGCGCGGGCTTTTTTCGAGAGCGGCTTCACCGTCGTGGCGGCGGAGACCGAGGATGGCCGGCCCGGCCTGCTGACTTCCTATTTCGCGCCGGAGTATGCCGCGCGCACCGCCCCGAACGCCGAGTTCGATGCGCCGGTTCTGGCCCGACCGGCGGGCTGGACGCGGGGCCAGACCCTGCCCGTCCGCGCCGATATCGAGGCGGACCCGGAGACGGTCTCGGGCGCGCCACCGCTGGCGTGGATGCGGGCCGAGGACCTGTTCTTTATGCAGATCCAGGGGTCGGGTTATCTGACGCTGGAGGACGGGTCGCGGGTCCGCGCCGCCTACGCCGCTGACAACGGCCGGCCCTTCACCGGCATCGCCCGGCCGATGGCCGAGCGGGGACTGTTGCCGCCGAACGGGACCTCGGGCGACGCCATCCGCGGCTGGCTGGCGGCGCATCGGGGGCCGGAGGCGCGAGAGGTCATGGCGCTGAACGCCCGCTACATCTTCTTCAAGCTGGACCCCGACGACGGCGGCGACCCGGCCGGGGCGGCGGGGATCCCGCTGCCGGCGCGGCGCGCCATCGCCGTCGATCCGGCCAGCTGGCGCTATGGCGATCTGGTGTGGATCTCGGCCGACGGCGGCAACCTGGCCGGGGCGCGGGGCGGGTATCAGGGTCTGGTCGTGGCGTTGGACACCGGCTCGGCTATTCGCGGGCCGGTGCGGGCGGACCTCTACATGGGCCGCGGCGAGGCGGCGGGGGCCGAGGCGGGGGCGGTGCGCCATCCGCTGCGGATGTGGCGGCTGGTTCCGCGCGGGTAGGTTCTGTCGTCATCCCGGCGAAGGCCGGGACCCAGCGGCGCGCGAGAGCGCGAACCTGTCGGGAACAGGGCTGGTAGATGCAGCGTGCGTGAACAGATCGCCTTCGGCGCCGCTGGGTCCCGGCCTTCGCCGGGATGACGACAAGGGGGTGGGGCGCGGGCCATTCATTCGATTGTCAAAGACGGACAGGCTCAAGCGCTTTCCGGCGTCGCCGCCGAAAAGTGCGGGGAGGTGGCGGAGCGCGGGCGGCTGGCCCGGAACCGATAGATGGCCCCCTGCTTTCGCGTTACGGGGACCGGGATGTGTTTTCGGCGTCGCCGCCTTCGCTCCGCGTGATCGCGGCTTCCGAGCGCTTCGGGGCGGGCATCCCATGGCCAACCGGGGTGTCGCCAGTTTTCGGCCCCCGATCTCTCGCCATTTAGGCCCTTTCGAAACTAAGCCCGGACGGGCGGGGGCGGCCAGGCCCCCGGGCTCCTCCGTTTCAAACCGGAGGACAGTCCCTTCGCACGCCGGAGGGGGGAGCAACCCGTCCTCTAGGGTGGTCCAGTTCCGCCGCGCGCGCCGCCCGAAGGCGAGGCGCGGCGTCCCGCAACGATCACTCCCGCCGCACGTGATTGGCCCTGGCGCCAGACGCCCTCCCCCGCGACGGGATGAGGAGAATGATAGGGGGCCGGGACCCCGTGCTGGCAATAGAGTTTGGGAAAAGCAGAAGCCGTTGATGCGGTGAGATATTCTCTCGCCAAAGCGACTATAGGTTCGCGGAGTAGCGTCACAGTTTTCCTGTCGTCATCCCGGCGAAAGCCGGGACCCAGCGGCGCCGAAGGCGACCTGTTCACGCACGATGGATCTGGCAGACGTATCCGCGACAGGTTCGCGCTCGCGCGCGCCGCTGGGTCCCGGCCTTCGCCGGGATGACGACAAGGGGGTGTGGTTGTGCGCTCAGGCCCTCCCCCAGGGAGGGGGGCCCCATCACCGCCGCTTCAACCCGCCGAGCAGGCCTCGCAGCAACTCCCGCGTCAGCGTCGAGCCCGCTGTCCTGAGCACCGACTTGGTCGCCGCCTCGATCGGCGTCTCCCGGGTCGAGCGGCGCGGCGCGGCGCGGGGGCGGGCGGCTTCGCGGTCGTAGCGGGCCTGTTCCTTCGCGCGGGCGGCGGCCTTGTCGGCGTCTTTCGCGGCGGCGGCGTCGGCTTTCGCGCGGGCTTCGGCCAGTCTGGCGTCGGCGGCGGCCTGATTTTCCTCGCCACGCCGGGCGGTGAGGATTTCCTCCGCGGATTCGCGGTCGACCATGGCCTCGTAGAGGCCGCGCACCGGACTGGCGGCCATGACGGCGGCGCGTTCGGCGTCGGTGGCGGGGCCGAGGCGGCTGTCGGGCGGGCGGATCATGGTGCGGGCGACGACGCGGGGGGCGCCCTTTTCGTCGAGGGCCGAGACCAGGGCCTCGCCCACGCCCAGACCCTGGATGGCCTCGGCGGTGTCGAAGGCGGGATTGACGCGGAAGCTTTGCGAAGCCGCCTTCAGGCCGCGCTGCTCGGCGGGGGTGTAGGCGCGCAGCGCATGCTGGATGCGGTTGCCCAGCTGGGCCAGGACGCTGTCGGGAATGTCGGCCGGGTTCTGGGTGACGAAATAGACGCCGACGCCCTTGGAGCGGATCAGGCGCACGACCTGTTCGACCTTTTCGCGCAGGGCGTCGGGCGCATCATTGAACAGCAGATGGGCCTCGTCGAAGAAGAAGACGAGGCGCGGCTTTTCGGGGTCGCCGACCTCCGGCAGCTGTTCGAACAGTTCCGAAAGCAGCCACAGCAGGAAGGCGGCGTAGAGGCGCGGACTGGCCATCAGCTTCGTCGCGTCGAGAACGTTCACCTGGCCGCGGCCGTCCAGGCCGGTGCGCATCATGTCCTCAAGCTTCAGGGCCGGTTCGCCGAAGAAGGCCTTGCCGCCCTGTTGTTCGAGCTGAAGGATGGCGCGCTGGATCGAGGCGATGGAGGCGGGGGCGACATTGCCGACCTCGCGGCCGATACGCTCCGAATTCTCGCCGACATAGGCCAGCATGGCGCGCAGATCGTCGAGGTCGAGCAGCAGCAGGCCTTCCTTGTCCGCGACGTGGAAGAGGACCGACAGCACCCCCTCCTGCACGTCGTTCAGATTCAGCATCCGCGCCAGCAGCAGGGGGCCGATCTCGCTGACCGTGGTGCGGATCGGGTGGCCCTTGAGGCCGTACAGGTCCCAGAAGACGACCGGGGCGGCCTTCGGCTGGAGCGTCAGCCCCATGGAGGCGGCGCGGGCCAGCAGTTTCTCGTTGGGCGAGCCGGGAACGCAGATGCCCGACAGGTCGCCCTTCACATCGGCGCAGAAGACCGGGACGCCGGCGTCGGAAAAGCCCTGGGCCATGATCTGCAGGGTCACGGTCTTGCCGGTGCCGGTCGCGCCGGCGACCACGCCGTGGCGGTTGGCGCGGTTCAGCAGCAGGATTTCCGGCAGGCCGGGACCACTGGCCGGCGCGCCGTCCATGGATTGGCCGAGGAAGATGCCGGGCGCGTCGGTCATGGAGAACTCCTGAATGGGCTTTACCCTGTCGCGGCGAGCGGCGGGCTTCAAGCGCCATGTCGAGATCATTGACCGGACGCGCGACGCCGCCGACGATGCGGACATGAAACCGCCCATCGCCCTGCCGGCCTCCACCGTCGCGCGCAACGCGCTCGTGCTGATCGCCGTGGTGGCGGCCGGGGCGGCGCTCTACTGGCTGCGGGGCATACTGACGCCGCTGGCCATGGCCGTCTTCCTGATGATCATGATCGACGGCGTGAAGCGGTCGATCGAGGACCGGACCCCCATTCCCGGTCGCTGGGCCGGCGCGGCGGCCCTGCTGCTGGTCGTCCTGGGCTTCTTCGCCTCGATCGCCCTCATCGTGAACGGAGCCACGGGCTTCTTTGACGAGGCGACGGGCATCACCACCCGGATAGGGCCCCGGATCGACCAGATCCTGATCGACGGCGGGCGGCTGTTCGGGATCAAGGCGGCCCCGACGGCGGCCGAGCTGCTGAGCCAGCTGGACGTGCGCGGCTATCTGGCCGGCGCCGCCAGGCAGGCCCAGGGGGTGCTGTCGGGCTCGTTCTTCGTCATGGTCTATCTGGCCTTCCTGCTGGCGTCGCAGTCCGGGTTCCGGCGCAAGCTGGTCGGCCTGTTCCCCGCCCGCGAGTCCCGGTCGGAAGCGCTGGAGGTATTCCAGCGGGTGCGCGGCGGGGTCGAGGGCTATCTGTGGGTGCAGACGGTGACGGGGGCCATGATCTGCGCCGCCGCCTGGCTGCTGATGCGGGCCGTGGGCCTTCAGAACGCGGAGTTCTGGACCTTCGTCATCTTCATCGTCGGTTTCATTCCGGTGCTGGGCGGGGCCGTCGCGGGTCTGGCCCCGCCGATGTTCGCCCTGGTGCAGTTCGAAAGCTACTGGCCCGCGGCGGTGCTGCTGGTCGGGCTGCAGGCCATATTGTTCATCAGCGGCAACATGATCCAGCCGCGCATGCAGGGCGACAACCAGAACATCGATCCCGTGGTGGTGCTGCTGTCGCTGGCCCTGTGGGGGCAGCTGTGGGGCGTGGTCGGCATGTTCCTTTCGACGCCGCTGGCGGTCATGGCCATGGCCATTCTGGCCGAGTTCAGGGGCTCGCGCTGGATGGCCATCCTGATGTCGGGCGATGGCGAACCCTATGCCGACGAGGACGACCCCGGGCCCGCGCGAAGCAGGCGGGTCCGCGTCAACCCGCCGCAGGGGGCGGCCGATTGAGGGCGTTTCACCGCCCTTGATTGGTCACAACCGGCGCCTATCTCATCCCTGTCGCCGCGGCCCCTCCCCTCCCCCAAGCCGCGGTGGACAGATCGGCGCCAACCCTCCCCCTCCCGGGCGCCGATCCCAAGCAGGCCGCCGGACGAAAGTTCGGCGGCCTTGTCTTTTCCAGGGTCCCGCGTGCGGAATCGCGCCGCGACATCTCCGCAACAGGCCCGCCCCTTCGAGAGACAAAGGACGTGTTCGGACGGAACGCGCCGAATTCCGCCACGTTAGCGGCGCGGAAGGGCGAACCGCGGACAGTCCGCGAAAGCTCCCAGGATACCTCCCCATGTACAAGTCTCTCTCCGCCGCGTCCCTGGCGGTTCTGCTGGCCGGCGTCGCCGCGCCCGCCCTGGCCCAATCGGTTCCCGACTGGAGCGGCCCCTACATCGGCGTCTACGGCGGCGTGGTTGAGAACAATGAGGACGCCGGCGAAGGCCTGGTGTTCGACCGCGATTTCGACGGCCAGTTCGACGACACCGTCGTTCTGAGCGGCACGACCACCAACGCCTTCGGTCCCGGCTCGTGCGACGGCTCGGCCACGGCCCAGGCCGCGGGCGACAGCTGCGACGTCGACCCCACGGGCGTCGATGGTTCGATCCGCGCCGGCTATGACATGCAGTTCGGCCCGCTGGTCGTCGGCCTGGTCGGCGAACTGAGCGCCGTGGATCTGGAAGACTCGGTCACGTCCTTCAGCACCACGCCGGCCGCCTATGTCTTCACCCGTCAGGTGGAACAGATGGCCGCCCTGCGCGCCCGCGTCGGCTTCGCCGTCGGCCCGGCCCTGCTCTATGCGACCGGCGGCGCCGCCAAGGCCAAAGTCGAGAACAGCTTCCGCACCACCAACGGCGCCAACAGCTTCACCGAAACGGTCAATGAGGACGACGCCGACGGCTATCAGCTGGGCGCCGGCGTCGAGTGGAAACTGGCCCGGAACCTGTCGGTCACGGGCGAGTACCTGTATTCCAACCTGCAGCCCGGCGATCATGTCGTCCGCGTCGGTCAGGGGACGGCTCCGGCCACCAACCCCTTCGTCCTGGCCCCCAACACGGCGGGCACGGATATCACCCGCGGCAACGACGGTCTGGAGCTGCACGCGCTCCGCATCGGCATGAACGTCCGCTTCTAGGTCCCTTCCAGGATCGACGATCAGCGACGCCGGCTCCGGAAACGGGGCCGGCGTTGTCGTTTTCGGGGTTCCCGGAACGGGCCGACTGGCCTAGTCAGGCGGCCGTCTGACAGCACCCTTGCCCCTGCGGCGAAGCGGCCTAGTCTGGCGATCACTCCAGCGGCCGATGCAGAGGCCGCGTCTGCAAGAGACCTGCCCATGTCCGGCGAACTGGCTGCCAAGCTCCCTCAGGCGATCACCCTGGAGGAACTGGAGGCCGGGTTTGCGAGCGCGGTCGGCGGAAAGCCCGGCCCGGAGGCGAAATCCTATCTGCTGCAGGCATGGGACGACTACGCCGCCGACGAGGCGCCCGAACTGGGCGGCGCCGATCTGGCGGCCCTGCTGGCCTCGGTCTGGCGCTCGGCGGACGGCCGCAAGGCGGGCGAGACCGCGCGCATCAGCCTGGGGCCGCTGACCGGCGCCGACGGCCGGCCGACCGGCTATGACAGTCTGGCCATCGTCCAGGAGGACCGACCCTTCCTCGTCGACAGCGTCATGGGCGAACTGGCCGAGGCCGGGGTGACGGTGCGGTCGATGTTCCATCCGCTGGTCGAGCGGGACGGCGGGCGGGTCTCGGTGATCATCGTCGTTCTCGACCCCCTGCCCCAGGAGCGCCGCGACGCCCTGGGGGAAGGCCTCGCCGCGACCATGGGCGACGTGCGCAGCGCCGTGGCCGGTCACGCGGCGATGAACGCCCTGATGGCGCGCTCGATCGCCCATCTGGAAACCTCGCCCCCCGGGGTGGACGCCGAGGTCCTGGCCGAGAACCTGGCCTTCCTGCAATGGCTTCAGGCCGATCATTTCGTCTTCCTCGGCGCGCGCGACTACGACTATCCGCGCAACAAGGACGGCGGCTATGAGGCCGAGGCGCCGCTGTCGCAGTCGGGCGCCGGCCTGGGCGTGCTGGCGGACCCGGACCGCACCGTGCTGCGCCGCGCCAATGAGCCGGCGGTGCTGACGAAATCGATGAAGAAGCAGCTGGACCTGTCCGAGCCGGTCACCGTGGCCAAGGCCAATGTGCGGTCGCGGGTCCATCGCCGCGCCTATATGGACTATATCGGGGTCAAGCGGTTCGGGCCGGACGGCCGGCCGTCGGGCGAGACCCGCTTCGTCGGCCTGTTCACCGCCGAGGCCTATGACAAGACCGCGACCCAGGTGCCGCTGATCCGCCGCAAGGTCGCCAACGCCCTGACCCGCGCCGGCAAGACGCCGGGCAGTCACAACGAAAAGCGGCTCAGGAACATCCTCGAGAACTATCCGCGCGACGAACTCTTCCAGGTCACCGAGAACGAACTGCTGGAGATCGCGCTGGGCATACTGCACCTGCATGACCGGCCGCGGATCAAGATCTTCACCCGCAAGGACCCGTTCGACCGCTTCGTCTCGATCCTGGCCTTCGTCCCGCGCGAGCGCTTCGACGCCTCGGTCCGTGAACGGATCGGCCGCATCCTGGTGCGCGCCTGGGGCGGGCGTCTGTCGGCCTGGTATCCGCAGCTGTCGGACCAGCCGCTGGTGCGAATCCACTATATCATCGGCGTGACGCCCGGCGATCATCCGTGCCCGGATCATGCGGCGCTGGAGGCCGAGGTCGCCGAGGCCGGGCGCAGCTGGATCGACCGGTTCGAGGCCGCCCTGCGCGCCGCCGACGTGGACGATGTCGCCGTCGGTCCGCTGAGCGCGCGCTGGGCCGAGGCCTTCGGCGCCGGCTATCGCGACCGGTATGACGCCGACGAGGCCGTGCGCGACCTGCAGGCGGTCGACGGGCTGAATGAGTCGGGGCAGGTCGGGTCGGGCGACCCGGTATCCGTGCGCGCCTTCCGCACACCGGCGGACGGCCCGCTGAATTTCCGCTTCAAGCTGTACCGCCGGGGTTCGGCGGTGCCGCTGTCGGATGTGCTGCCCATTCTCGCCGACATGGGGATGAAGACGCTGGAAGAGTGGGGCCATGCCCTGCACCCGTCGGGCGACGCCGACATCCATGTGCACGAGTTCCTGCTTGAGGACCCGCGCGGCGGGAGTCTGAAATTCGAGGATGTGAAGGGGCCGTTCGAGGCCGCCTTCTCGGCCGTCTGGACCGGGCTGACCGAAAGCGACGGCTTCAACCGTCTGGTGCTGGAACTGGGCGTCGACTGGCGCGAGGCGGCGCTGGTGCGGACCCTGGCCCGCTATCGCCAGCAGACCGGTCTCGATCCGTCGCAGGCCGTGCAGGAAGAGGCGCTGCGCGACTATCCGGCCGTGGCGCGGGCCATTCTTGCGCTGTTCGAGGCGAAGTTCGACCTGGCGAAGGGCGGCGACGCCGCCAGCCGGGAGGCCGAGGTCGCCAGGCTGGGCGAGCAGATCAACGCCCTGCTGCAGAATGTGAAGAGTCTGGATCATGACCGCGCCCTGCGGCGCCTGGCGCTGCTGGTGCGGGCGATCAAGCGAACCAACTACTACCAGACCGGCCCGGACGGCCGGCCCAAGCCGCATATCTCGATCAAGATCGCCTCGCGCGAGCTGGCCGACCTGCCGCTGCCCAAACCCTTCCGCGAGATCTTCGTCTGGGCGCCGCATATCGAGGGCGTGCACCTGCGCTTCGGGCCGGTGGCGCGGGGGGGCCTGCGCTGGTCCGACCGCCGCGACGACTTCCGCACCGAGGTGCTGGGCCTGGTCAAGGCGCAGCAGGTCAAGAACGCCGTCATCGTGCCGGTCGGCTCCAAGGGCGGCTTCTTCCCGAAATGCCTGGCGGCGATCGTGCGCGCCGGCGGCGACCGCGACGCCCAGCAGGCCGAGGCCATCCGCGCCTACAAGACCTTCCTGTCGGGTCTGCTGGACATCACTGACAATATCGACAAGTCCGGCGCGGTGGTTCCGCCGCCCCAGGTCATCCGCTTCGAGGGCGACGACCCCTATCTGGTCGTGGCCGCCGACAAGGGCACGGCGACCTTCTCGGACATCGCCAACGGCATATCCCGCGACTACGGCTTCTGGCTGGACGACGCCTTCGCCTCGGGCGGCTCGGTCGGCTACGATCACAAGGAGATGGGCATCACCGCCCGCGGCGCGTGGGAGGCGGTCAAGCGTCACTTCCGCGAGATGGGCAAGGATATCCAGAGCGAGCCCTTCACCGTCGTCGGCGTCGGCGACATGAGCGGCGACGTGTTCGGCAACGGCATGCTGCTGTCGAAGGCGATCAAACTGGTCGCGGCCTTCGATCACCGCGACATCTTCCTTGATCCGAACCCGGATCCGGCCAGTTCCTGGGTCGAACGGGAGCGGATGTTCAAGGTCCCGCGCTCGTCCTGGCAGGACTATGACAAGTCGAGAATCTCGAAGGGCGGCGGGGTCTTCCCGCGCTCGGCCAAGTCGATCGAGCTGAGCCCCGAGATCAAGGCGGCGCTGGACATCCAGGACGATGTGCTGGACCCGGCCGCCCTGATGAAGGCCATCCTCAAGGCTCCGGCCGAGCTGCTCTATTTCGGCGGTATCGGGACCTATGTGAAGGCGCCGCACGAGAGCGACGCCCAGGTCGGCGACAAGGCCAATGACGCCATCCGCATCGACGGCGCCGACGTGCGCGCAAAGGTGATCGGCGAAGGCGCCAATCTGGGCATGACCCAGGCCGGGCGCATCGCCTTCGCCCGTTCCGGTGCAGGCGGGGCGGGCGGCCGGATCAACACCGACGCCATCGACAATTCGGCGGGCGTGGATTCGTCCGACCACGAGGTCAACATCAAGATCCTGACCGGGGCGGCCATCGCCTCGGGGGCGCTGAAGGCCGGGGACCGTGACGCCCTGCTGGCCTCGATGACCGACGAGGTCGGGCTGAAGGTGCTGGTGCACAACTACGACCAGACCCTGGCCGTCTCGCTGCAGGAGGCGGAAGGGCTGGCCGCGCTCGATTCCCAGCAGCGTTTCATGCAGTGGCTGGGGTCCAGGGGTAAGCTGGACCGCAAGGTCGAGGGCCTGCCCGACGATGTGAAACTGGCCGAGATGAAGGCCGCGGGCCAGGCGCTGACCCGGCCCGAGCTGGCGGTGCTGACGGCCTATTCCAAGCTGGAGCTGTTCGACGACATCGTCGCCTCGACGGCGCCGGACGACGCCTTCTTCAAACGGACCCTGGTCCGCTATTTCCCGGCCCCCCTGGCCAAATACGAGGCCGACATGCAGCGGCACCGGCTGCGCCGCGAAATCGTCTCGACCATATTGTCGAACGAGATCGTCAACATGGCCGGCCCGACCTTCCCCGAGCGGTTGCGCCAGTCGGCGCGGTGCGACACGGGCGCCATGGTCGTCGCCTTCGAGGCCGCGCGTCAGATCTTCCGCCTCGACGAGGCCTGGGATGCGGTGTCGGCCCTGGATCTGAAAATTCCGGCCGAGGCCCAGACGGTGCTGTACCGCGAGATCGCGACCGTGCTGCGCCGCCAGACCTTCTGGCTGGCCCGCCGGGCCATGCGCAAGGACTGCACCGTCGACCAGCTGATCGAGGCCTATCGCCCGGCGGCGGACGCCCTGCGCGCCGCCGGCGGCGCGGTGCTGTCGCGCTTCGAACAGGCCGGACTGGAAAGCCGGGTCCAGACCTTCATCGGACTGGGCGCGTCCGAGGCCATGGCGCGCGACTTCGCCATGCTGCGGCCGCTGGTCGCCACGGCCGACATCGGCGATCTGGCGCGCGAGGCGGGCTGGCCCGAACCGGCCATGGCGATGCTGTACCATCAGGTCGGCGCGGCCTTCGACTTCGACCGGCTGAGGTCGGCGGCGAACAATGTACCGTCGGCGGATCATTTCGACCGGCTGGCGGTGCGGCGTCTGATCGAGGATCTGATGGCGGAGCAGGTGCTGCTCACCCGGGCCGTGGCCAGGGCGTCGAAAGTCTCGGTCGGGGCCAGCGAGGCGGCCGCCGAGGCGGCGGTCGACGCCTGGATCGGACCGCGTCAGGCGACGGTGGAGGGCGTGCGCACCTCGGTCGACGAGATCGAGGCCTCGGGTTCGGGCTGGACCTTCGCCAAACTGACCATCGCCAACAGCGCCATTCGTGAGATAGCCTCGTCAGCAAGCTGACGAAGCCTTCTTGTCGGGCCGCGGTCAAAAGGCTCCGCCTTTTGATGCTTCGCGCCGCCCTTTGGGTCGACCCGACGCGGCCTGGCGCTTCGCGCCTGCGTCCGGGTTCTGATAGCTTCCGGGGTTGAGGGAGAGGGCCGATGCCGCGCAAGTTTCTGGTCGTCGTCGATGACAGTCCCGAGTTCGAGTCCGCCTTGCGCTATGCGGCGCGGCGGGCGCGTTCGACGGGCGGGCGGGTGACGCTGCTGCGGGTGATCCCGGCGGCGGCGTCCGACGCCCACTGGGCGGGGGTGCGCGAGGAGATCGAGCGCCAGACCCGGGTCGAGGCCGAAGCCCTGCTGAACAAATGGGCGGAGGAGGCGGCCGAACGGTCGGGGGCCACGCCGGTGCTGCTGATAGAGCGGGGCGAGCCCCAGGACGCCATCCGCAAGGTTGTCGGCGAGGACGCCGAGATCAAGATTCTGGTCCTGGCCGCGGGCCACGGCGGGCGGGGACCCGGGCCGCTGGTCTCGGCGGTGGTCAAACAGGGCGCCGCCTTCACGGGCCGCAAGCTGCCGGTGACCATTGTACCGGGCGAGCTGACCGAGAAGGACATCGAGGATCTGGCGTGACGCAGTCAGCCTCTCCCTCCCCTTCATGGGGAGGGATGTCGGCGCGCAGCGACGACAGGGTGGGGTATGGTGAAGCAGACCGTGCGGCGGTTCCCCACCCGTCTGTCGCTGTGCGACAGCCACCCTCCCCACGAGGGGGAGGGAGACCGTCATAGGGCCTTGAACCAGCGCCTCGCACGGCGCATCTGAGCGCCATGTTCATCCAGACCGAACCGACGCCCAATCCGAACGTCCTGAAATTCCTTCCCGGGCGGGACGTTGCGAATTCGCCGACCGACTTCGTCAGCGCGGAAGAGGCGGCCGCCTCACCCCTGGCCGAGGCCCTGTTCGCGCTCGAGGGCGTGACCGGCGTCTTCTTCGGCTATGACTATGTCTCTGTGACCCGGGACGCCCAGGGGCCGGAGTGGAGCACGATGAAGGCGCCCATCCTGGCCGCCGTGATGGACCAGTTCGTCTCCGGCGAGCCGTTGATGCGGAACGCGGCGCCGGCGGCGCACGCCGACATGGGCGAGGACAGCGAGGTCGTGGCCGAGATCAAGCAGCTGCTGGACAGCCGGGTTCGTCCGGCGGTGGCCCAGGACGGAGGCGACATCCTGTTCGACGCCTTCGACGAGGAGACCGGCGTCCTGACCCTGCGCATGCGCGGGGCCTGCGCCGGCTGCCCGTCGTCTTCGGCGACGCTGAAGACCGGGGTCGAGCAGATGATGAAACACTACATCCCCGAAGTGACCCGCGTCGAACAGGTGCTTTGAAGGTTCCTGGGCGCTATCGCTCGCGACGCGGTCGCTGCTGCTTGAGTGCTCCTGAAACGAATCCGTCCTCGCTTCCGCGCGCGGACGGCGCCATCATCGCCCCATGCCCCGGTTTGAAAGCGACGAGGATGCCCGGCGTCTCGGCGAGGCCCTGGCGGCCTTGCGCCGCGAGGCCGGCCTGAGTCAGGCCGAGGCCGGACAGCGCGCCGGCATGACCAGCCAGGGCTGGGGCCTGTACGAGACGGGCAAGCGTCCCGGCCTGTTCCGCCCCGACGTGCAGCGGCGGCTGACGGCCGCGATCGGCGCGACGGCGGAGGCGCTGGCCCTGGCGCGGGGTCCCGCCGACGAGAGGCCGGAGCGGCCGGGCGATACGCGCGGCGTGGCGAGCACGGGCCGGGGCTTCACCGGCGCGCCCCCGGCGGCTGCCCCGGGCCGGCGAGTGCAGCTTTCCAACGACGACCTGGCGCCCTGGGCCGCCTCGGGCGTGGTGCTGGAGTATGAACCGGGCCGCTGGCCGCGCCGGGATCAGGGTTGCGTCATCGAGATGGCCGACGGCGAGACGCGGGTCAGGCTGTATGACCGGGCCGACGCCGAGGTGCTGGTGGTGCGCGGGGGCGCGGGCGGCCTGGGCGCCGAGGAACGGATCGCGCGCGCCGACACCCGGTCGGTCTCCGCCGTCGTGGCGCGGCTGGAGCACTGAATGAAACTTTTTAGTTGCGCTATTTTCGGTTCCATGAAACCTTTCCGTGTGGAAAGGGAGGCGAGCGCTCATGGCCAGAACAGGCGGACGGAACGATGTGGACGCCTATGTGGGCGCGCGCATCAGCCTGCGGCGGTCGGCCCTGGGCCTGTCCCAGAGCGCCCTGGCCCAGCAGCTGGGCATCAGCTTCCAGCAGGTGCAGAAGTACGAGACGGGTCAGAACCGCATTTCGGCCTCGCGGCTGCACCGGGCCGCGACGGTGCTGGGAACCTCGGTCGAGAGCTTTTTTCCCCCGGTCGAGACGGCCCGGGGCGCGGTCGACGACGGCTGGGCCGGGTTGCGCTTCATCACCGCCACGACCGACGGCCGGACCGTGGCGACGGGCTTTCCGATGATCGAGGATCGCGAGGTGCGCAAGGCGGTGGCGCGGATCGTTCAGGCCCTGGCGGGGGAGCCCTGAGCGGGTCTTCGGAGGCGGGGGCGTGAGGGTTCTGGTCGTCGACACGGCGCTGGGCCTGTGCACCGCCGGCGCATTCGAGGTCGAGGGGACGGAGGTTCGCCGGCTGGGCCTGCGGTCAGAGCTCATGACCAAGGGGCATTCGGAACGGCTGGCGGGGTTCGCGCGTGACGCCATGGCCGAGGCCGCGCTGGCGTTCGAGGCTGTCGACCGGATCGGGGTGACGGTGGGGCCGGGGTCGTTCACGGGTCTGCGGGTCGGCCTGGCCTTCGCCCAGGGCCTGGGCGCGGCCCTGGGGCGACCGGTGGTCGGGGTGTCGAGTCTGGATGCGCTGGCGGAGTCCGCGGGGGCGCCGACGGGTTCCGTGGCGGCCCTGATCGATGCGCGGCGGGGGCAGGTCTATGCGCGGTTCTGGACGGCGGGCGTCGCCGGGGGGCCGCCCGAGGCCCTGTCGCTGGAGGCGGCGGCCGGGCGGATCGCGGCGCTGGCGCCCGGGGCCGTGCTGATCGGCTCGGGCGCGGCGCTGTTCGCCGAAGCGTTCCCGTCCCTGACGCAGAGGCCGCTGGCGGGACCGGGCCCCGAGGCGCTGGCCCGGCTGGCGGCGGCGGCCGATCCAGCGACATCGCCGCCCCGGCCCCTGTATCTGCGGGCGCCCGACGCCACCCCGCCCAGCCGCCTGCCGGGGCAGGCCCGGCCCGCGCGGCCGTCATGACCGATGTCGCCGAACGGCTGGCCGCGCTGCACGCCGAGGCCTTCGACGCGGCGTGGGACGCATGGGCGTTCGAGAGTCTGCTGGACCAGGCCGGGGTTCATCTGGCCGAGGACCCGGACGGTTTCATCCTGATGCGGACGGTCGCCGACGAAGCCGAGATCCTGACCCTGGCCGTGCGGCCCGGGGCCCGGCGGCGCGGCCTTGGCGCGGAACTGGTGGCGTGCGGCGCGGCCGATGCGGCGGCGCGCGGGGCGATGCGGCTGTTTCTGGAAGTGTCCGAGGACAATGCGGCGGCGCGCGCCCTCTACGCCCGCGCGGGGTTCCTCGAGGTCGGGCGGCGGCCCCGCTATTACGCCCGGGCGGATGGTTCGCGACGGGACGCCTTGCTGCTGGCTCTCGACCTGACCGCACGGCTTCCATAAGTCGGGCGGCCCGCCTATCCTTGCGCGCATGGACCGGATCGAAAAGCTTTGCGCCGAACGCGGCATGCGGATGACCGAACAGCGCCGCGTCATCGCGCGCGTGCTGTCGAGCGCCGAGGATCATCCGGACGTCGAGGAGCTGTACCGCCGCGCCTCGGCCATTGACCCCCATATCTCGATCGCCACCGTCTATCGCACCGTCCGGCTGTTTGAAGAGGCGGGCGTCGTCGAGAAACATGACTTCGGCGATGGGCGCAGCCGCTATGAAGAGGCGGGCGACGACCACCACGACCATCTGATCGACACCCGGTCGGGCGAGGTGATCGAATTCTTCGACGCCGAGATCGAGCGGCTGAAGACCGAGATCGCCGAACGGCTGGGCTTCGAACTGATCGGCCACAAGCTGGAGCTCTACGGCAAGCCGATCGAGGGCGCCGAGCCGGGCAAGCGCGAAGGCCTGATCTTCAAGCGCCACGCGGCGCGGGTCGATCCGATCCAGGATTCGTGACGCCCGAAGACCTCGCGGCCCTGCACCCCAAGCTCTATCACGTCGCCGCCTCCGATGCGCTCGAGGGCGTTCGCCGGCACGGCCTGCTGTCGACATCGCGGTTGCTGGACCTGTTCGGGACACCGCCGGAGCAGCGCGGGGCGATCGAGCGGCGGCGGCGCCCGACATCGATCGCCCTCCAGCATCCCGCGCACGGCCGCGCCGTGATCACCGACAATATTCCACTCAGCGAGACGGCGCTCGCGGCCTGTCTGGATGACGGCCTGACCGCCGCCGAGTGGCTGCAAATGCTGAACGGGCGGGTGTTCTTCTGGCCCGACGAAAAGAGCCTGGCCGGTCTGCTGGGCGCGCGTGCGAACGCGGGGGCGGTCAAACGGGTGCTGGTGTTCGACACCCTGGGTCTGGCCCGGCGTCACGCCGCCGACATCGAACTGGCGGCGTTCAATACGGGCAATACCCGGCGCAAACCCGTCCGGCGGGGTCTGGCGACCTTCACCCCCATGCTGCGGCACAGCTACGGCGATTGGCGGCGGTTGCGCAGGCGCCTGGACGTCATCCGCGAGGTGACCGTGGTCGGCGGGGTTCCGGACGCGGCGGATTACCTGATCGACGACTACCTGACCACGGGCGGCGCAGGCGGCGGCGCCTTGCTGGCGCGCGGGTCCGGGCCGGATTAAAAGCAGCCCATGACCGAGACCCTCGTCCCGCCCGCGGCGTCGGACGGACAGGCCGCGCCGAAGCGCCTGTTCATCAAGACCTACGGCTGCCAGATGAACGTCTATGACTCCGAGCGCATGGCCGATGTGCTGCGGCCGCTGGGCTATGCCACGACGGACACGGCCGAAGGCGCGGATTTCGTCATTCTCAACACCTGCCATATCCGCGAGAAGGCGGCCGAGAAGGTCTATTCCGAACTGGGCAAGCTGCGCGAGATGCGGGACATCCGCCTGGCCGCCGGCCAGCCGGGAATGATCATCGCCGTGGCCGGCTGCGTCGCCCAGGCGGAGGGCGAGGAGATCATGCGCCGTCAGCCGGCGGTGGACATCGTGGTGGGACCACAGGCCTATCATCAGCTGCCGGAGCTTCTGACCCGCACGGCGCGGGCGCGGGGCGAGCGGATCGGGGCCGACTTCGCCCCCGTCGACAAGTTCGACGCCCTGCCGTCAGCCCGGGGCGTCAGCGGGCCGACCGCCTTCCTGACGGTGCAGGAGGGATGCGACAAATTCTGCACCTTCTGCGTCGTGCCGTATACGCGCGGCGCCGAATGGTCGCGGCCGCTGGCGGCGGTGCTGGCCGAGGCGCGTGAGCTGGCGGCCCGGGGGGTGCGCGAGGTCACCCTGCTGGGTCAGAACGTCAACGCCTATGACGGCGAGGGGGCGGACGGGAAACCGTCGACCCTGGCGCGGCTGGCCTGGGCCCTGGCCGGGATCCCCGGCATCGACCGCATCCGCTATACGACCAGCCATCCCAATGACATGTCGGATGAGCTGATCGCGGCGCACGGCGAGCTGGACGCCCTGATGCCGTGGCTGCATCTGCCGGTGCAGGCGGGATCGGACCGGATCCTGCGGCTGATGAACCGCAAGCACGGGCGGGCGAAATATCTCGAGCTGATCGGCCGCATCCGCGACAGCCGGGCCGACACCGCCATAGCGGGCGACTTCATCGTCGGCTTCCCGGGCGAGACGGATCGGGACTTCGAGGAGACGATGGATCTCGTCCGCAGGGTCAGGTACGCGTCCGCCTTCGCCTTCATGTATTCGCCACGCCCGGGCACGCCGGCCGCGACCATGGCCGGTCAGGTTCCCGACGACGTGTCGCGCGAACGGCTGCATGCCCTGCAGGCCCTGCTGGCGGAACAGCAGCTGGCGTTCAATGTGGACAAGGCGGGGCGGACGTTCGATGTCCTGTTCGAGAAGAAGGGGCGTCACGGGGCGCAGGCGATAGGGCGTTCGCCGTGGCTGCAATCGGTTCACGTCGACGACGCGGATCATCTGATCGGCCGGATCGTTCCTGTCGAGATCCTGAAGGGACAACAGAACTCCTTGGCCGGCCGCCTCCTGACCCCAGTTCCGTCATCCTCGGGCTTGACCCGAGGATCAGACGATCCGCATCTGGATGTGTCGGGTTGGCCCGCGATGGGCGCCTCGCTTTCCTCAACAGGACGCACGACATCTGATCCTCGGGTCAAGCCCGAGGATGACGGCCTTGGGAGTGTGCATGGCGCGTGAGAGTGAGTTTCTGGCGTTGGGCGATGAGGCCCTGCACGCCGTCATCGGTCCCGGCAGCCGGCACCTGGCCCTGATCGAGGACCGTTTCAAGGTTCTGGTCGAGACGCCCGGCGGAGGGGTGTCGATCAATGGTTCGGCCCGCGACCGGTCGCAGGCCAAGCGGGTCATCGAGACCCTGGCCAGCCGCGCCGAGACGGGCGCCGAGATCACCGAGGCCGACGTGCGCACGGCGCTGGGCGCCGCGGCGACCCAGCCGCGGGCGGGGCAGGGGAGCGTGGCGCCCGACGCCATCGCCCTGCCGGTCGGACGGCGCGGGGCGATCGCGCCCAAGACGGCGGCCCAGGCCAACTATCTGTCCCTGCTGTCGCGTTGCGAACTGACGTTCGGCGTCGGCCCGGCGGGCACGGGAAAGACCTTCCTGGCGGCGGCCTATGGCGCGTCCCTGTTGCGACGGGGGCAGGTGGACCGGCTGGTCATCACCCGACCGGCCGTCGAGGCCGGCGAGAAGCTGGGCTTCCTGCCGGGCGACCTGAACGAGAAGGTCGATCCCTATCTGGCCCCCATCTGGGAGGCGCTGAACGACATCCTCGGTCCCGAGGACGTGCGCCGCCGGCGCGACAAGGGCGAGATCGAGGCCGCCCCGATCGCCTTCATGCGCGGCCGGACCCTGGCCCACGCCTACATCATCGTCGACGAGGCGCAGAACACGTCGCGGCTGCAGATGAAGATGGTCCTGACCCGGCTGGGCGAGGGCGCGCGGATGGTGGTGACGGGCGACCCGTCGCAGGTCGATCTGCTGAACCCGCGCGACTCGGGTCTGAAGCACGCCCTGCGCATCCTCGAGGACGTGAAGGGGGTCGGGGTGCAGCGGTTCGAAGCCCAGGACGTGGTGCGCCACGCCATGGTCGAGCGGATCGTGCGCGCCTATGACGCCGACGCCGCCAGCCGCCGTCCCGCCGCCGATCTCGAGGACCCCGACTCGTGATCGAGGTCGAGATCGAGGACGCGGCCTGGACCGCCGCCCTGCCCGAGGCCGCAGCCGTGGCGGAGCGGGCGGCGACGGCGGCCCTGGGTCGCGTCGAGGGCGACGTCGTCGTGTTGCTGACGGACGACGCGGCTGTGCGCGACCTGAACGCCCGGTTCCGCGACAGGGACCGGCCGACCAATGTGCTGTCCTTCCCGGCGGCCGGGAGCGCCGCACCGCATCTGGGCGATCTGGTGCTGGCTTACGGTGTCTGCGCGGCCGAGGCGGAGGCGCAGGGCAAGACCCTGGCCGACCATCTGAGTCATCTGACGGTGCATGGCGTCCTGCACCTGCTGGGCCGCGACCATGAGGCCGAGGCCGAGGCGGAGACGATGGAGGGCGAGGAGCGATCCATTCTTGCCAGCCTGGGCGTCGCCGACCCATACAGGCGCGATGACTCACTCAACGGCGAAGCCTGAAAACGACGGCCTCAGGGACGGACCGCGCGCGCGGCTGATCCTGCGCTTCGGCCGCATCGGCCTGGCGCTGGCGGCCGGGGCGGCGGCGGCGCTGGCGCATCCGCCGTTCGGCGTCCTGCCCGGCCTGCTGGGCTACGCCCTGCTGATGTTCCTGGCCGAACGGTCAGCCGGGGCGCGCGGCGCCTTCTGGATGGGCTGGCTGGCCGGCTTCGCCTATTTCTTCATCAGCTGCTGGTGGGTGGCCGAGGCCTTCCTGGTCAATCCGGCCCAGGCGTGGATGGCGCCGTTCGCGGCCAGCCTGCTGCCGATCGGCCTGGGCCTGTTCTGGGGGACGGCGACGGCCCTCTATCGGCGCCTCATGCCCGACGGGGTCCGGCGGGTGCTGGTCTTCGCCGCCCTGTTCTGCTTGCTGGAGTGGCTGCGCGGCCATGTGTTGACCGGCTTCCCGTGGAATCCGGCCGGGGCCAGCTGGAAGGCCGGCTCGGCGGTGTCGCAGTTCGCCGCGGTGGCGGGCGTCTATGGTCTGGGCCTCGTCACGGTGGCCGGCGCGGCCGCCTTCGGCCCGTTGGCGGGCGCGGGATCGCGCAAGGCGCGGATCGGCGCGGCGGTTCTGGGGGCGGCGGCGCTGGGCGCGCTGGCGGTGGGCGGGGCGATGCGGCTGTCGCAGGCGCGGCTGGAGCTGACCGACACCGTGGTCCGGATCGTCCAGGCGGACGTGCCCCAGGAATCGAAATGGTCGCCCGAGGCCTACCGCGGAATCGTGGACCGCTACGTCAATCTGACCGCCCGTCCGGGCGCGGTTACGCCGGACCTGATCATCTGGCCCGAAGGGGCGCTGCCGGCCTCGGCCAACCAGGTGTTCGCCCCGGGCTCGCCCGACGCCGAGGCGATCGCCCGGGCGGTGCAGCCGGGCCAGAGCCTGATCATGGGCCTGGGCCGGGGCGTGCCCGACCCGGCGGCGCCCGAGGGCGGGCGCTACTACAACAGCCTGTTCGTGTTGACGGACGAGGGCGCCGGCGGTCTTCGCATCACCGCCACCTATGACAAATACCGGCTGGTGCCGTTTGGTGAATACCTGCCGGCGGGCGGGCTGATGGGAGCGCTGGGCGTGCGCAGCCTGACGCATATGCCGACCGACTTCAGCCCCGGCCCGCTGCCCTCGCCGATCGACATTCCCGGCGCGCCGAGGGCCCAGCCGCTGATCTGCTACGAGAGCCTGTATCCGGGCTTCACCCCGGGCGGGGCCGGGCGGCCGGGCTGGATCGTCAACATCTCGAACGACGCCTGGTTCGGCCGCACCTCCGGGCCCCTGCAGCATCTGAACCTGGCCAGCTACCGCGCCATCGAGACGGGCCTGCCGGTGGTCCGGTCCACGCCGACCGGCGTTTCGGCCATGATTGATCCCTGGGGCCGGGTGGTCGGCGACCAGCGGCTGGAGCCGGGCGAGAGCGGGGTCATCGATGCGCGGCTGCCGCAACCGGTGGGGGTGACCCCGTATGGGCGGTTCGGAGACCTGCCGTTCTGGCTGGCAGTCCTGGCCGGACTGGCCCTGGCGGCGCCGTGGAGCCGGCTGCGCCGCCGCCAGTTGCACGCCTGACGCCGGTGCGAATTCCCCTTTCAGGGGAGTTTCGCGCGTCACGCGAGGCCTGGAACCCGTTACTCAACCAGGGCTGGGCGTGGCGGCGGGGTTTTTGCATTTTTTGATGACAGCGGCCATTGCCGGGCGCATTCAGGCTCGACGGTACCAACCGAAGGACGAGTAACGATGGCGAGAGGCAAGGGCGAAGACGGCCCTCATCCCGTGGACCGGCATGTCGGCCGGCGCGTTTGCGAGAAACGGTTGGCGCTCGGCTACAACCAGAGTGACCTCGGGCGCGCCCTGGGTCTGACCTTCCAGCAAATCCAGAAATACGAGAAAGGGGCCAACCGGATTTCGGCCTCCAAGCTCTGGGATATCGCCCGTTTCTTCAAGGTTGATATCGGCTATTTCTTCGAGGGTCTGAACGGCGCCCAGGCGGCGGGCATGGCCGAGGGCGGCGCGGCGTACGAGCACGATTTCCCGGCCACGCGCTACACCATCGAGATCGGCCGCCTGGCGCCCCAATTGTCCAGCCGGCAGCAGAAACTGGCGCTGGAACTGATCCGCGACATGGCCGACCGCAAGGAAACGGACGAGGCCTGACCCTGGTCGGTCCAACGTCCGCCTATCGAGCCGCCGGCGCCCGCCGCTGGCCGAACGCGGGTGCGCGCTCCTTTTGCTCGACCCAGTAGACCGAGCCCTCGCGCGGCTTGAACATGGTCTTGGGCACGCCGTCGCGCGACACGACAGCGAAGGTGTTGGTCGAGGCCTGATACAGCAGCACATCGCCATTCGGCCGTTCGACCCGGTCCGTGCCCGCCGGCGGCCGGCTGGTGAAGGCCTCGATTTTCGCCAGATAGTCCCGCGGGGTCCGGGCGCCGAAATCCGCGCCGTTGCGCTCGAACAGCCGTGTGATCTTGGCGTCGACCGTCTCGCGCCGGTTGGCCGTCAGCACCGGTTTCGCCTGTGCCGCTGCGGGTTCTCCGCGGGCCGCCCGGGCCGGAGCATCCGGCGCGGCGGTCAGGGTCGCGTCTCCGCCGCCCGCGGCGCGGTCGCGCGTCTCGACAGCCGAGCCGCCATTGCCGCAGGCCGACGCGGCCAGCAGGAGGAGCGCCGCGCCCCCGATCCGGAATCTCGACACCATCGCAATCCTCCCATGGTTGAAACACTGGAGCTTCACCATAACCACAGGTCTTGTGTTCGTGCAATGTTCCGTTTTGCGCGCCGTTCCCTCGACGTCGGGCGCCGGGATGGCTAGATGACCGGCATGACCACCGCCGCCCTGTCCGGACGCAAGATCCTGCTGATCGTCGGCGGCGGCATCGCCGCCTACAAGGCGCTGGTGCTGACGCGCCTGCTGAAGAAGGCCGGGGCCGAGGTGATGAGCCTGCTGACTCCGGCCGGCGCCCAGTTCGTGACCCCAATGTCGCTGGCCGCCCTGACCGGCCATCCGGTGCGCCAGGCCCTGTTCATGCCCGGAGACGAGACGGCCATGGGCCATATCGAACTGTCGCGCTGGGCTGACCTTGTCGTGGTCGCGCCGGCGACGGCGGGGCTGATCGCCAAGGCGGCCAACGGACTGGCGGACGATCTGGCCTCGACCACGCTGCTGGCGACCGACAAGCGGGTGCTGCTGGCCCCGGCGATGAATGTTCGGATGTGGCTGCATCCGGCGGTGCAGGCGAACATGGCGCGGCTGAAGAGCTTCGACGGCTTCCACGGTGTCGCCGTGGTCGGGCCGGACGAGGGCGAGATGGCCTGCGGCGAGTTCGGCCCGGGCCGGATGGCCGAGCCGGAAGCGATCCTGCAGGCGATAGAGGGCCTGCTGGCCGGGCCCGACGGCCGCCCGCTGGCGGGGCGGAGAGCGGTGGTGACGGCCGGTCCCACGTTCGAGCCGATCGATCCGGTGCGGGGCCTGACCAACCGCTCCAGCGGCAAGCAGGGCTACGCCATCGCCGAGGCCCTGGCGCAACTGGGCGCGCGTGTGACGCTGGTGTCGGGGCCGGTGGCCCTGCCGTCGCCGGTCGGGGTCGAGCGCATCCAGGTCGAGACCGCGCGCGAGATGAAGGATGCGGTCGAGGCGGCGCTGCCTGCCGACATCGCGGTGATGAGCGCCGCCGTGGCCGACTGGCGCGTCGACGGCGTGGCCTCGGGCAAGATCAAGAAGGCGCCCGGCGGGCCGCCCTCGCTGGCCCTGATCGAGAACCCCGACATTCTGGCCAGCGTGTCAGCCCCCGGAAAGCGGCGCCCGAAACTGGTCGTCGGCTTCGCGGCCGAGACGACCGATCTGGAGGTCAACGCCCGGGCCAAGCTGTCGCGCAAGGGCTGTGACTGGATCGTCGGCAATGACGTGTCCGACGACGTCTTCGGGTCGGACGGCAACAGCGTGACCCTGTTCACCCGCGACGGCTCGGCGGAAAGCTGGCCGCGCCAGTCCAAGACCGAGGTGGCGAGGAAGCTGGCCGCCAGAATCGCCGATCATTTCAAAGCCTGAGAGCTCTTTCGCATGACCACCGTCCGCGTCGAACGCCTGCCCCATGCCGAAGGCCTGCCCCTGCCCGCCTATGAGACCGCCGGGTCGGCCGGAATGGACCTGCGGGCGGCGGTGCCGGAGGACGCGCCCCTCACGCTGACGCCGGGGGCGCGGGTTCTGGCGCCCACGGGCCTGAAAATCGCGCTGGAGCCCGGCTATGAGGCCCAGGTGCGGCCCCGGTCCGGTCTGGCGCTCAAGCACGGGATCACCTGCCTGAATTCACCCGGCACCATCGACAGCGACTATCGCGGCGAGGTGGGGGTGATCCTGATCAACCACGGCCAAGAGCCGTTCGTGATCCGCCGCGGCGAGCGCATCGCCCAGCTTGTCATCGCTTCGTACGCCCAAGCGGAGATGACGGAGGTCGCGGCGCTGGACGAAACGGCGCGCGGCGCGGGCGGTTTCGGCTCGACCGGACGTTAAGCGGAGCCATTCGTCCCGGGGCGCGTTAACCCTGCTTCCGGCCAAGCTCGGCCGTATCCAGGAGGTTGGCGTATGGAGTCCCTGTTCGATTCGATCGGCGCGTTTCTGACCAGCATCTTCGGCCTCGCCCAGGGCGGGTTCGACAGCGTCAACCAGATCATGGGCCTGCTGATCGCCGTGATCGCGGCCCTGATGATGCCTGCCTGGAGCCGCCTGTGGGCGACGGCGCTGGGCGCGGCCCTCGTGCACATCCTGATCGGTGTGCTGCGGCCCATGCTGGACGGCGGAGCCATGGTCCTGCCGAACCTGCTGAGCCTGACCTTCTGGATGACCGTGCTGGCCCTGTTCCTGGGCTATGCGATCGTCATCGCGGTCTTCTTCTTCATCAAGTCGCTGTTCGTCGGACGCGGTCACGGCCGCAGCCGTCACGCGCATTGAGGCCCAAGGGCCTCAGCATCTTTGGTGGGCCGCGGTCGTCGGCCCTTCGGGACCTCCCGACCCGACGCGGCCTGGCGCTTCGCGCATGCTTGCGCTCAAGCAGCGACCGACCGCGTCGGGAGCGGTAGCGCCCCAGGGAGGCCGTCAGGCCTGGCGAAAACCGAGAACGTCCTGCATGTCGTAGAGGCCCGGCTTGCGGCCGCGGACCCAGGCGGCGGCGGCGACGGCGCCGCGCGCGAACAGCGAGCGGTCGATGGCCGAGTGGCTGAGCGTCAGGGTCTCGTCCTCGGAGGCGAACAGGACCGTGTGTTCGCCGATGACGCCGCCGGCGCGCAGGGAGGCGAAGCCGATTTTGCCGGGTTCGCGCTCGCCGGTGATACCGTCATAGGGAGGGGTGCGGACGTCGGCCAGATCCTCGCCGCGCCCGTTGGCGGCCGCCTCGCCCAGCATCAGGGCGGTGCCCGACGGGGCGTCGGCCTTCTTGCGGTGATGGGTCTCCAGCACTTCGATGTCCCAGTCGCGCGGGTCAAGACGCTGGGCGGCATGTTCGACCAGACCGATCAGGATGTTGACCCCCAGCGAGAAATTACCGCTGCGGACGATGGCGATCCTTTCCGACGCCTTGTGGATGTCGGTCTCCTGCTCGGGCGTCAGGCCGGTCGAGCCGATGACCAGGGCCGGACCCCCCCGTTCGGCGCAGGCCCGGGCCAGTTCGACCGAGGCCTCGGGCGTCGAGAAGTCGATGATGACGTCGCACAGCGACAGGTCCGGCGTCTCGCCGCGGTCGAACCGGGCGGCGACAACCACGTCGTCGCGGGCGTCCAGAACGCTTGAGACAGCCCGGCCCATGCGGCCACGGGCGCCGGAGATGCCGGCGTGGAAAATGACGCTCAACTCAGACCCCTGTCAGTTCACGGACATAGTGGCGGCATTCGCGAGCGCCGTCATCCCGGGACGCCCGACCTACTGCGGCGCTTCCGAGCCCAGGATGTCGGCCCAGAAGCGCTTGGCCTTGCCGGCGAAGGACGAGTTGCGCGGGGTCTGGCTCTCGCCCAGCGAGGCGGCCAGTTCCTGCAGCAGCTCCTTCTGGTGCGCCGTCAGGTCGGTCGGAGTCTCGACGAACAGCTCGACCACCAGATCGCCGCGGTTCTTGCCGTTCAGATGCGGCATGCCCTTGCCCTTGATGCGCACCGTCTTGCCGGTCTGGGAGCCGGCGGGGACGCTGACGGGCGCGCGGCAGCGGCCGTCGCAGGCTTCGGATGTCAGGCAGGGGGCGTCGATCTCGCCGCCCAGGGCCGCCGTGGTCATGGGCACGGGGACGGTGACCAGCAGGTCGAGGTTGTCGCGCTCGAACAGTTCATGCGGCGTCACCGACAGGAAGACGTACAGGTCGCCACGCGGACCGCCCCGCATGCCGGCGTCGCCCTCGCCCGACAGGCGGATGCGCGAACCGTCGTCGACGCCGGCGGGGACCTTGAGCTGCAGCTTGCGGTTCTTGCGCACCTGGCCGTGGCCGGCGCAGCTGGTGCAGGGCTCGGCGATCATCTGGCCCTGGCCGCCGCAGCGGGGGCAGGTGCGCTCGACCTGGAAGAAGCCGTTGGCTGACCGGACCCGGCCGGCGCCCTGGCAGGTGGTGCAGGTGGTCGGCTTGGTGCCGGCCTTGGCGCCCGTGCCTTCGCAGGTGTCGCAGGCCGCGGTGGTGGGAACGGCGATCTCCACGTCGGCGCCCTTGTAGGCCTGCTCCAGCGTGATCTCGAGGTCGTAGCGCAGGTCGGAGCCGCGGCGGGGGCCATGCTGGCGGGCTCCGCCACCCTGACGGCCGCCGAAGACGTCGCCGAACGCCTCGCCGAAGACCTGGGAGAAGATGTCGTTGACGTCGGTGAAGCCCTGGCCCTGGCCGCCGAACCCGCCGCCGCCGCCGTTGACTCCGGCGTGGCCGAAGCGGTCGTAGGCGGCGCGCTTCTGGTCGTCCGACAGGATCGAATAGGCTTCGGAAATTTCCTTGAAACGCGCCATGGCGTCCTCGCACCCGCCGTTCTTGTCCGGGTGGTGCTTCATGGCCAGCTTGCGATAGGCCGATTTCAGGCCGGCGGCGTCGATGGTCCGTTCGACCTCGAGAACCTCGTAATAGTCACGCGTCGCCATCAGGCGTTCGTCCTCTTACCCGTGCCGACGGTCTCGCCTCTTGGCGGGCGAATGACCGAAACGGCTGACCGGGCTGACATGGGCGCCCGGGAAAATGATGCAAGTTCATGAAACGGCCCCGCCCGTCATCAGACAGGCGGGGCCGGGGTGAATGCGGAGCCGGTGTGGCCTACGCGCTCTTCTTCTCGTCGTCGCCGTCAGGCGAGACTTCCTCGAACTCGGCGTCGACCACGCCGTCGTCGGCGGGGGCTTCAGCCGAGGCGTCGTCGCCGGCGCCCTGTTGCGAGGCGTACATGGCCTCGCCCAGCTTCATCGAGGCCTGGACCAGGGTGTTGGTCTTCGTCCGGATATCTTCCGGATCCGTACCCTCTTTGGCCGTCTTCAGTTCGGCCAGGGCAGTCTCGATCGCGGTCTTCTCTTCGGCCCCGACCTTGTCGCCGTGTTCGGCCATGGCCTTTTCGGTCGAGTGGATCAGGCTGTCGGCGGCGTTGACCGCCTCGACCATTTCCTTCTTGGCCTTGTCGGCCGCGGCGTTGGCCTCGGCTTCCTTGACCATCTTGTCGATGTCGGCGTCCGAGAGGCCGCCGTTGGCCTGGATGCGGATCGACTGTTCCTTGTTGGTCGCCTTGTCCTTGGCGGTCACGTGAACGATGCCGTTGGCGTCAATGTCGAAGGCGACCTCGATCTGCGGCATGCCGCGCGGCGCGGGGGGAATGCCCATCAGGTCGAACTGACCCAGCACCTTGTTGTCGGCGGCCATCGGACGCTCGCCCTGGAAGACCCGGATCGTCACGGCCGACTGGTTGTCGTCGGCGGTCGAGAAGACCTGGCTCTTCTTGGTCGGGATCGTCGTGTTGCGTTCGATCAGCGGAGTGAAGACCCCGCCGAGGGTTTCGATGCCCAGCGTCAGCGGGGTCACGTCAAGCAGCAGCACGTCCTTGACGTCGCCCTGCAGCACGCCGGCCTGAACGGCCGCGCCCAGCGCCACGACTTCATCGGGGTTGACGCCCTTGTGCGGCTCCTTGCCGAAGAATTTCTTCACGGCTTCCTGGACCATCGGCATGCGGGTCATGCCGCCGACCAGCACCACTTCGTCGATGTCCGAGGCCTTGAGGCCCGCGTCCTTCAGCGCCTTGGCGCAGGGTTCGATGGTGCGCTGGACCAGGTCGTCGACGAGGGCCTCCAGCTTGGCGCGCGACAGCTTGATGTTGAGGTGCAGCGGGCCCGAGGCGTTCATGGTGATGAACGGCAGATTGACCTCGTACTGGGTCGTGGAGCTGAGCTCCTTCTTGGCCTTTTCGGCCTCTTCCTTGAGGCGCTGCAGGGCCAGTTTGTCGGAGCGCAGGTCGACGCCCTGCTCCTTCTTGAACTCGTCGGCCAGGTAGTCGACCAGGCGCAGGTCGAAGTCCTCGCCGCCCAGGAAGGTGTCGCCGTTGGTCGACTTCACCTCGAAGACGCCATCGCCGATCTCGAGGATCGAGACGTCAAAGGTGCCGCCGCCGAGGTCGTAGACGGCGATCTTCTGGCCGTCGTTCTTGTCCAGGCCATAGGCCAGGGCCGCCGCAGTCGGCTCGTTGATGATGCGCAGGACCTCGAGGCCGGCGATCTTGCCGGCGTCCTTGGTCGCCTGACGCTGGGCGTCGTTGAAATAGGCCGGCACGGTGATGACGGCCTGGGTCACGGTCTCGCCGAGGTAGGCCTCAGCGGCCTCCTTCATCTTGCCGAGGGTGAAGGCCGAGATCTGCTGGGGTGAATAGTCCTTGCCGTTGGCGCGCACCCAGGCGTCGCCGGTCGGGCCCTTGACGATCTCGTAGGGGACCATCTTCTTGTCCTTGGCGACCACGGGGTCGTCGAACGAGCGGCCGATCAGGCGCTTGATGGCGAAGAAGGTGTTGGTCGGATTGGTCACGGCCTGACGGCGCGCGGGCTGGCCGACGAGCGTTTCGCCGCCCTCCTGGATGGCGATGACGGAGGGCGTGGTGCGGTTGCCCTCGGCGTTCTCGATGACCTTGGGGTTCTTGCCGTCCATGACGGCGACGCACGAGTTCGTCGTGCCCAGGTCGATGCCGATGATCTTGGCCATGTGTGGTCTTTCACTCCATTTCAGCGGGCGGTGCGGCGGCCTTTTAAAGCGAAGCGCCGCGCGTGACCGCCCCCGGTGTCAGGGTCTTGAGGTCGATTGGTACGGTTACGGCCACAAAGCCCCACGCGTTGCGGGGTTTTAGGACGGTTGTGGCCGATATGGGAAACACCCCCCCGCCCGCAAGTCCCAAACGCCCTGGAGCGAAGATTCGATCTTGCATCAGAAGGGATGATTTCGACGAACATTGGTGTAGTAAATGGGGCCTTAACCGGCCTGAGGGGGGCTGGTCTCCGGGGAGAAACCGAAATGAACATTCACAAGACCATCGCCCGCGCCGCCCTGATTCTCGCGGCTCTGGCGTCGACCGCGGCCGCCGCCGTCACCGTGGCCGCCCCCGAACGGGCCGCCGTCGTCACGCCCGCCGCCGCCTCCGCGCCGGTGCAATCGCGCGACGGCCGCAACCGCCGCGTCCGCATCCACAACAATACCGGCTGGGTCATGCTGCGTTTCTATGCGTCGAACACGAGCCGGAGCGACTGGGAGGAAGACATCCTGGGCGACGACGTCCTGGCCAACAACGCCAGCATCGTGATGAACATCGACGACGGCACCGGCGCCTGCCTGTTCGACTTCAAGGCCGATTTCACCAACGGCCAGAGCCTGATCCGCAACAACATCAACGTCTGCGAGATCGCGGATTATTATTACACGCGCTGATCGCGGAGCGCCCAGCCTGTTCGTGGGGCCTGTCGCCCTTTGGGCTACTTGAGGCCGGGCCGTGCGTGGCTACCTTGTCAGGATGAGCAGCGCGCGCCCTGAGATCGCTACGGGAATGGAGGGCTTCCGGTTCTGGCCGGGAGCCCTTTCCGCGTCCGAACAGGGCGGCCTGCTGGCCGAGGTGCTGGCGGCCGAGGCGCAGGCGCCCTTTTACCGGCCCGTGACGCCGGGCGGGCGACCGTTCTCGGTGCGGATGACCAGTCTGGGGCCGCTGGGCTGGGTGTCGGACCGGGCGGGCTACCGGTATCAGGCGACGCATCCGGTGACGGGTGCGGCCTGGCCGCCGATTCCGGGCTTGTTGCTGGACCTCTGGCGGGAGCTGACGGGGGCGGCGTCGCCGGACGCCTGTCTGGTCAATCTGTACCGCGACGGGGCGAAGATGGGTCTGCATCAGGACCGGGACGAGGCGGACATGACGGCGCCGGTGCTGTCGGTGTCGCTGGGCGACGCGGCGGTGTTCCGGATCGGGGCGGCGGGCGGCGGGCCGACGAAATCGATCCGGCTGGCGTCGGGCGACGTCTGCGCCCTGACCGGTCCGGCGCGGCTGGCGCGGCACGGGATCGACCGGGTGATCGCCGGCTCGTCGAGCCTCGTTCCCGGCGGCGGGCGCATCAATCTGACCCTGCGCAGGGCCTCGTAGCTTCACAGCAATCGTGAATGGACGGCCCGCGGGCTCCGGGCCAAGGTCCGACCTCTTCAAGCCGGAGGCCGCCGATGACCGACCTGATCCGCCCCGAGGGCCCGGAGGCCGATGATTTCCGCTTCAGCCGCCGCGCCCTGGCGACCGGGGTCGTCGGCGGACTGGCCTTCGCCGGCTACGCCCCCGCGGCGCTGGCGCGTCAGGCGGCGCCGATCACCACGGGCGACGACGGCCTGACCATCGAGCAGACGACCTGTCCGGCGCCCGACGGCTTCGGCCTGCCGGCGTACATAGCCCGCCCGACCGGCGACGGTCCCTTCCCGGTAGTGGTGGTGGTGTCGGAGATCTTCGGCGTCCACGAATATATCCGCGACGTCTGCCGCCGGCTGGCGAAAGCCGGCTACGCGGCCATCGCCCCGGCCTTTTTCGTACGGGTCGAGGATCCGGCGCCGCTGTCGGACATGACGCGCATCCAGCAGATCGTGGCCGCGGCGGGCTATGAGCAGGTCATGGGCGATATCGCCGCGACCCTCGACTGGGCCAGTTCGCAGCTTTGGGCCAATACCGACAAGGTCGGGATCACCGGCTTCTGCTGGGGCGGCAAGGTGGTGTGGCAGGCGGCGGCGCGCTTCGCCGCGATCGACGCCGGCGTGGCCTGGTACGGCCGCCTGGCGCCGGCGGCCAACGCCACCCCCGAACAGATCGCCGCCGGCCAGCCGTGGCCGGTCGATCTGGCCGCCGATCTCAAGGCGCCCGTGCTGGGCTTGTACGGCGAGGCGGACCGGGGCATTCCCCTGCCCAGCGTCGAGACCATGCGCGCGGCCCTGCAGCGGGCGGGCCAGACGGACAGCCGGATCGACGTCTATCCGGCCGCGCCGCACGGCTTCCACGCCGACTATCGCGACAGCTACCGCGCGACGGACGCGGCCGATGGGTGGGGCAAGCTGCTGGCCCTGTTCGAGGCCCGGCTGAAAGCCTAGGCTTTCCCGTCGAAATTGCCGCCGGTCGCGCCGGCCGCGACATAGGCGGCGTTTCCGGCCGCGGCCCCGGAGCCCTTGGCGGCGACGACGACCATGGCCGGTCGCACGGTGCGGCCGAACAGGGCGTAGCCGGCCTGAAGCGTCTGGATCACCTGACCGCCCTGAACGGTGTCGGACGGCTGTTCCATCATGGCCTGATGGAGGTGGGGATCGAAGGCCTCGCCCGGCTCGGGGGCGACGCGTTTCAGATTGTTGGCCTCGAAGGCCGACAGCAGCGACTTCTGGGTCAGCTCCAGACCCGTGACCAGACCCGCCTCGCCGGCGTCGGCGTCCCTGGGCGCGGCCGCAAGGGCGCGCTCGAGATTGTCGGCCACGCCCAGCAGGTCGCGGGCGAAGCGCTGGATGGCGTAGGCGCGGGCGTCGTTGGACTGGGTCTCGGCCCGCTTTTTCGTGTTCTCGGCCTCGGCGACGGCGCGCAGGGCGCGGTCCTTCCACTGGTCGCGCTCGGCGATCAGGGCGTCGATGGGGCCCAGGCCGTCGTCAAGGCCGGCCTCGGCGTTGGCCCCGGCCTCCGCGATGTCGGCGGCCAGCTCTTCGGAGTGGGGGAAGTCGTCGTGTGTGTCGCTCAAGGCTCTTGTCCGTCCAGCATTCGCCCCAGCACCCGGGCGGTGTAGTCCACCAACGGTATGATGCGGGCATAGTTCAGTCGCGCGGGTCCGATCACGCCGATGGCGCCCAGGACCCGCTGTCGGCCCGTCATATAGGGCGCCGCGATCACGGCGGAACCCGAAAGTGAGAACAACCGCGTTTCCGCCCCGATGAAGATGCGCACGCCCTGGGCCGAGGACACTCCGTCCAGCAGGCCGATCAGCTGCTCCTTCTGCTCCAGGTCGTCGAACAGGATGCGGACCTTGTCCAGATCCTCGGCCGTCTCGCGGTCGTGCAGCAGATTGGCGCGGCCGCGCACGATCAGGGACCGTTCCCGCTCGGCCCCGCCCGACCAGGCGGCCATGCCGTCCTCGACCAGGCGGGCGGCGGCGGCGTTGAGCTCGCGGCGGGCGGCGTCCAGTTCGGTGCGCATCTCGGTGCGCGCCTCGTGCAGGGGTCGGCCCTTGAGGCGGGCGTTGAGGAAGTTGGACGCCTCGGTCAGGGTCGAGGGGGTGACCCCGGCCTTCAGCGGCATCAGGCGGTTCTCGACCGAGCCGTCGTCGCCGACCAGAACGGCCAGGGCCTGGTCGTGGCCGAGAGCGACGAATTCGACGTGCTTGACCCCGGCCTCGCGGATCGGGCTGGCGACGATGCTGGCCCCGCCGGCGAGGCCGGACAGCAGGCTGGAGGCCTCGTTCAGCGCCTCCTCGAAGCTGCGGCCGCGGCCAGCGAGGCGGGCATCGATCTCGCGCCGTTCGTCCGCGCCGATGTCGCCGATCTCCAGCAGGCCGTCGACGAACAGGCGCAGGCCGGCGTGGGTGGGGATCCGGCCCGCCGAGGTGTGGGGCGCGCCCAGCAGCCCCGCCATGGTCAGGTCCTGCATGGTGTTGCGGATCGAGGCGGGCGACAGGGCGACCCCGGTCATCGACAGGGTGCGCGAGCCGACCGGGTCGCCGGTCTCCAGATAGGTCTCGACGATGCGGCGGAAGATGTCGCGGGCGCGCTGATCCAGGCCGGTCAGGCTGCCCGTCTCCATTGCCGTCGAGGTCAGCAGGGGGGGCTTCATGTCTTCACGGGGGACAGGGTCACGGTTTCAGGATAAGCACCCCAGCCGCCGCTTCCAAGGAATACCGCAATGCGCCCGTCCGAACGCACGCCCGAACAACTCCGCGCCGTCACGCTGGAGACCGGCGTGAACCGCTACGCCGAGGGCTCCTGCCTGGTCACCTTCGGACACACGAAGGTTCTGGTGACGGCGTCGGTGGAAGAGAACGTCCCCGGCTGGATGCGCAACAAGGGGTCGGGCTGGGTCACGGCGGAATACGGCATGCTGCCCCGCGCCACCCACACCCGCGGCCGGCGCGAGGCCGCCAGCGGCAAACAGACGGGCCGGACGCAGGAGATCCAGCGGCTGATCGGCCGCTCGCTGCGCGCCGTGGTCGATCTGAAGCTGCTGGGCGAGCGCCAGGTGGTGCTGGACTGCGACGTCATCCAGGCGGACGGCGGCACGCGCACGGCGGCCATCACCGGGGCCTGGGTCGCCATGGCGAGCGCGTTCGACTATCTGCGCGCCGAGGGCGTGCTGAAGACCGATCCCATCCTCGACCAGGTCGCGGCCATCAGCTGCGGCGTGTGCAGCGATCAGCCGGTGCTGGACCTCGACTATGAGGAGGATTCCACCGCCGAGGCCGATTCCAACTTCGTCCTGACCGGCTCGGGGACCATCGTCGAGATCCAGGCCACGGGCGAGAAGCGCGGCTTCACCCGCGCCGAGTTCGACCGGCTGTTCCAGCTGGCCGAGGGCGGCTGCGCCGACCTGTTCGCCATGCAGCGGGCCGCCCTGGGCCGATAAGCCCGGCCCGGCGGGCTTTCGCGGGGGCGCGAACCATGCCTAAGGTGACCCTTCTCGCGACTGATCGGAGAGCCTGATGCGCCGGACCGTTCTCGCCCTTGCGACCATCGCCCTTCTGATCGGCGGTTGCCAGCAGCCCGCCTCGACGACGGCCGAAGGCGAACCCGCCGCGGTGGACGCCGCGCCGCCCGAAATGCCGGCCGACGCGCCGCCGCAGGAAGAGGTCCCGGACCAGACCGCCGCCACCGGCGAGCCGGGCTCCTGTCTGGCGGAGGTCGGCGCCGACGCCTCCGCCCGGCTGGTCCAGCGCTGCATCGCCGTCAGCCCCGCGACCCATCCGCCCTGCAACGCCGCCAATCCCTGCGCCATGATCCAGGGCGAGATCGATCGCTCCTGCGAGATGTATGCGCCGGGCGAGGCCAGGCCAGCGGAATGCGCGGCTTAGCGTTTGTTCCTCGCTTATCTTGATGAATCCGGGAACACCGGCGCCCGACCTGATCCCGATCAACCGATTCATTTGATCGGTTGTCTGCTGGTTGAAGATTCGCAGGTTCGGCCACTCGAGGATGCACTGGCCGAAGTCGTGAACCGGCGCTTTCCCCTACTTTGTAGGCGTCCGGGATTTGAGCTTCATGCAGCCGATTTGTACGGCGGCTCAGGATGGGCAAAGGGGGTCGCGCCCCAAGTCCGGATCGACACCATTGGCGAGATCGTGGATGCCGTTTCGCGACATTCGGACAGTTTCAGCTACTTCGGAGTCGATAAGCTGCGGTCGTTTGCCAATGCCCATCCCCACCGTATCGCGTTTCAATTTCTCGTCGAGAATCTCGAGCCCTATCTGCAGAGGAAGGGCGCACTAGGGCTTCTTGTTGCGGACGAAAACCACGAAGTGAGCCAAAATCTAATTGACGACTTTGCTATCTTCAAAGAGTTCGCCACGACTTGGGGATACAAGAGCGTGAAGGTTCAGTCGATCATCGACTCCGTCCACTTTGTGCAGTCACACAACAACCGCATCATTCAAGCAGTAGATATGCTGACCTACTTCACGCTGAAGGGGTATCGGATAGGTAGACGTAAGATAGAAACGTTTCTCGCATTGCCACAGCCTCGCGAAAGCTACCCTGTCTGGCTTGCTGCGAATTTATCCCGCTCTGAACAAACGGTCCTGGAAATCAAGAACAAGATCGCGCTCATCCCGGGGATTGGCAGCAAGATTTGGCCATGAAATGAGGTGCCAACCGGGGCCGAAGCTGGGACTCGCTGACGCAAATCCACACCCGGCTGACGCGCCATATATAGGCCGGCAACCGTAAACAAACAACTCAGCCCTGCCTGCGGTTTAATGGTTCTTAGACCACAGGAGCCTACCTTCGCTGGCCATGACGCCTGTTCAGACCCCTCCCGACCTGCGCGCCCTTACCGGCCTCCGCTTTCTCGCCGCCCTCTGGGTGGTGCTCTATACGGCGTGGCCGCATCTGGATGTGGGTTGGGTCCCTGTGGCCGTGACCAGGGGATATCTGGGCGTCGAGGTCTTCTTCGTCCTGTCGGGCTTCATCCTCAGCCACGTCTATCTCGAGGCGGCGGGCCGGAAGCGGTATTCCTACGGCGGCTTCCTGTGGGCGCGGATCGCGCGGGTCTATCCGCTGCATCTGGTCACCCTGTTCGGCATGGTCGCCCTGGGGGTCGCCGGCACGGCGGCGGGTCTGAGCATCGACGGCAGCCTGACCGACTGGCGCGCCCTGCCGGCCCACCTGACCATGACCCACGCCTGGGGTCTGGCCCCGATCTCGGCCTTCAACCATCCGTCCTGGTCGATCTCGGCCGAATGGTTCGCCTATCTGACCTTCCCGCTCTACGCCCTCGTCGCCTGGCGACTGCGGGATCGCCCGTTCGTGGCCGTGGCGGGAGCGGTCGCGCTGGCGCTGGCGATCTACGCGATCTTCCAGCCGCTGGCCGGCTTCTCCCTGACCGAGGCGACGTTCCGCTGGGGCGCGCTCAGGATCGTGCCCTGTTTCGCCCTCGGCTGTGCCCTGTACCTGGTCTATCGCCGCGCGCCGGTCCCGTACGCCGGACCGGTCGCCCTGATCAGCGGTCTCGGCCTGATCGTCAGCGCATCGCTGGGCCTGTGGGACCCCGTGACCGTGTTGCTGGCGGGTGGGCTGATTCTCGGCCTCGGTTCGCTGGACAACGCCCGCGCGGGCCTGATGGGGTCGAAGGCGGCGGTCTATCTGGGGGAGATCAGCTATTCGATCTACATGGTCTGCGCGCCGGTGCTGCTGGTCATGACCAATGTCGCGGCGCGGGTGACCGGGGCCGACGACAAGCGATTTCACATCATTGTGTGGCTGGTCGTGGTCGCGGCCATTCCGGTCACGGCGATGGCGACCTATCACCTGGTCGAACGCCCGGCCCGCAAGGCTTTGAGGGGTCTGGCCGATCAGCGTCGGGCGCGACGAAGTGCGACAAAACCGCACACGGATTCGCCTGAAAGGGTTCTTCAACCCACGAAAACTATCGTCTAAGGCTTGGTCATCGGACGTCGGGGACACACGCCAGCATGATGAAACGGCTCACAGCCGCCGCGGTTGCGGCGACCCTCGGATTTTCTGCGCTGGGCTATGCGCCCGTTGCGAAGGCCGATGAGCCGTACTGGCAGTGCGTGACCTTCGCCCGCATGTTTTCGGGCATCAACATCTTCGGCGACGCCCTGACGTGGTGGCGGCAGGCCCAGGGCAAGTTCCGCACCGGCGGCCGTCCCGAGACCGGCGCCGTGCTGGCCTTCCAGCCCAGCGGCCGGATGAGCCGGGGTCACGTCGCCGTCGTCTCCGACATCCTGACCGACCGGGTGATCCGCGTGACCCACGCCAACTGGGGCGGCAGCCGCGGCCGGGTCGAGGAAAACGTCACCGTGGTCGACGTTTCGCCCTCGGGTGATTGGAGCGCGGTCAAGGTCTGGTACAACCCGATCCATGATCTGGGCACCTCCGTCTATCCGACCTACGGTTTCATCTACAAAGCCCCGGCCCAGACCGTCGAGGGCGTGCTCATGGCCTCGGCGGACGCCTCCTCGGGTCAGCCCTGACCTGATCGCCGGCCGCGGGTTTCCCGCATGATCCGTGTCTATTGCGCCGGCCGTTCGGCCTGTGAACCGCCCGTCGAGCTTTCGAACTGGGTGCTGCCGCCCGACGCGGTCTGGATCGACCTGGTCAAGCCGAACATCGAGGAAGAGGCCGCCGTCGAGAAGGCGCTCGGCCTGTCGGTTCCCACGCGCGAGGAAATGGCCGAGCTGGAGGCGTCCAGCCGGGTCTATCGCGAGAACGGCGCCACCTACGCCACCGCCGACATCATCACCCACGGCGACGAGGAGATTCCGGGCGTTGAACCCGTGACCTTCGTGGTCACCGACGGGCCGCTGGTGACCATCCGCTACGTCGATCCCAAGCCCTTCGCCCTGATGGTCGAAAAGCTGCATCGGGAGCCCCGGCTTTGCGCCACGGGGACGGATATCTTCCTGCATCTGATGGAGACGGTGATCGACCGGGCCTCCGACATCCTGTCCGGAACGGTGGTTCGGGTTGAAGGCATCGCCGGCCACGTCTTCTCGGGCGGCAGGACGGTCGGGTTCGGAAAGCTGATCACCAAACTGGGCCGGGCGCAGATGACCAACGCCCGCATCGAGCAGAGCCTGGCCGGGCTGACGCGCATCTTCGCCTTCGTCGGCATCGACGAGCGGATGAGCAAGGGCGAGGCCCGCGCCCATCTGCGCTCCCTGTCGCGGGACGCCGAGAGCCTGTCGGCGCACAATCACACGATCGCCGCCTCGATCAATTTCCAGCTGTCGGCGGCGCTGGGCCTGATCAACATCGAGCAGTCGTCGATCATCAAGATCTTCTCGGTGGCCGCGGTCGCCCTGCTGCCGCCGACCCTGATCGCCTCGATCTACGGCATGAATTTCGACTTCATGCCCGAATTGTCCAAGCCCTGGGGCTATCCCGCCGCCCTGACGGCCATGGTGGTGTCGGTCATGCTGCCGCTGGCATGGTTCAAGCGGAAGGGCTGGCTCTGACGCCCCGGACTTGACCGCGACGTCCGCGCCGCGCTTTTTGCGCGCAGATTCCGGAGACCCCCCATGCGTCTGATCGCCCTCGCCGCCGCATCCGTCCTTGCCCTGTCGGCCTGTTCACAGGGCGGAGAGCCCGAGGCCGCGCCGCCGGCCGCCGAACCGGCGCCGACGCTGGCGGGCGTTGATCTGACCAAGCCTTTGCGGGCGCTGGGGACCGAGCCTTTCTGGAGCGTCGAGCTGACCGGGACGGAGCTGGTCTATACGAGCCCCGAGCCGCCCGAGCACCGCGCGACCCAGCCCCGGCCGGTCGTGCAGGGCACCACGGCGACGTGGGAGTCGAAGACGGCGGCCGGAACGGCGTTCAGCATCACCCTCGTCGCCACCGAATGCTCGGACGGAATGAGCGACCGCACCTATCCGCTGACGGCCATGGTCAGGATCGGCGAGACCAGTCTGAGCGGCTGCGCCGCCTCAGCGGCGGCCATCATGTCCGCAGGCGAGAGCGGGCCGGTGGTGGAGACTCAGCCGGCGGCGTAGTCGCGCAGCGTCCGCATGGCCCCCAGCCGGGCGAAGGCGATAGTCAGGGCCTTGCGGCGCGCCGGCGCCAGGGGGGCCAGCGGCGCGTCGCGCACCACCGCCCCGCCGAAGCCGTCGGCGACGATCAGGCCCGGGTGGTCGGGCAGGATGTCGGACGGAAACTCGGGCGCCACGGCGAAATAGAAGGCGTCGCAGAAGGGTCCGTATTCGCCCCATTTGCGGTCGACGCGATAGTCGTCGAGCCCCGACTTGACCTCGCAGATGACGATGTCGCCGCGCGGCCCGATGGCCATGACGTCGGCCCGCCGGCCATTGGGCAGGCCCACCTCCAGCAGCGGCGCATAGCCCAGATCCACCATCAGCCGCGCCGCGCCGCGCGTGACCGACAGGGTCGTCTCGGGGCGGCTGAAGACGAGGTCGATCTGCAGGAGTTCCGCGGGCATCCCGCTTTATGTTCCGCTTGTGTTCCGGTTTCAAGCCAGGGCGTATGTCACTACGCGCCTCGCTCCTGATGGAGTTCTGTGATCGACTCAGGGAGCCATTGCGTCCGATCCTTGGCTTTGCAACGAGTCCCAATGCGCCGAGCGCCGAACAACCTCCGGAACGCCGACAGTGAAACATGGCGGCTGCATCCCGTCGCCGCGTCCGCGGCTGCGGCGATCGTCCTCGTTTCCTGCCTGATCCAATGGCTGTTCCGGGCATTTGAATGGGGGATGCAGGGAGGCGCCTCGGCGGACATTGCCTGGCAGTTCTACCTGCCGATCTTCGGCCTTCCCGCCGTGGCCGTAGCGGGGCTGATCGGTCTGCAAGGCGGAGCCCGCGCCGGCGGCACGACCGCGCTGATCGCCGCCGCCGTGATGTTTCTTAACGTCGGATTGATCTGCCTGTTGGCGACCACAATAGCCGAACGGCGCGACGGTTTTTATCCGAGCTGGACGGACATGCATCCCCGCGAGACGGGTCTGGCCATGATCGTAATCGCCGCCGCGCTGGTCTCCCTCACGATTCGAAAGGGTTGGTCGACGGGTCTCCGGTAGGCCCCGCCGCCGGTGGCGGCCCCTACAGGATAAACCGGCTCAAATCGGCGTCCCGCGCCAGATCGCCGACGAGGTCGCGCACCCTGGGGCCGTCGAACGCCACGGTCTGGCCGGTCAGGTCCGAAGCCTTGAAGCTGGTTTCCTCCAGCACCCGCTCGATCACCGTCACCAGCCGCCGGGCGCCGATATTCTCGACCGCGCCGTTCGCCGCCACCGCCGCGTCCGCCATGGCCTCGACCGCGTCCGGGGTGAAGGTCAGGGTGACGTTCTCGGTGGCCAGCAGGGCCTGGTTCTGGCGGATCAGATTGGCCTCTGGCTCGGTCAGGATGCGCACGAAGTCGTCGCGCGTCAGGGCCTTCAGCTCGACCCGGATCGGCAGCCGGCCCTGAAGTTCCGGCAGCAGGTCCGACGGCTTGGCGACGTGGAAGGCGCCCGAGGCGATGAACAGCACATGGTCCGACTTCACGGGCCCGTATTTCGTCGAGACCGTCGTGCCCTCGATCAGCGGCAGCAGATCGCGCTGCACGCCCTCGCGGGACACGTCGCCGCCCGAGCGGTCCGAGCGGCCCGCCACCTTGTCGATCTCGTCGATGAAGACGATGCCTTCGTTCTCGGCCAGCGCCATCGCCTCGGTGGTCAGGCTTTCCTGATCCAGCAGCTTGTCGCTTTCCTCTGTCGTCAGGGGCCCGACGGCGTCGCGGACAGTGAGTCTGGCCGTCTTGGTGCGCCCGCCGCCCAGCTTGCCCAGCATTTCCGACAGATTGATCATGCCGACATTGCCGCCGCCGGGGAGGTCCAGCCCCTGCATGGGCGAGGCCGTGTCGGCCAGGGTGATTTCGATCTCCTTGTCGTCCATCTCGCCGGCCCGCAGTTTCTTGCGGAAGCTTTCCCGCGTGGCCGGCTGGGAGCCCGGTCCGACCAGGGCGTCGAGGATCCGTTCCTCGGCCAGGCCCTCGGCCGCGGCCTTGACGCCCGCCCGCCGTTTGTCGCGGACCATGACCAGAGCCGCCTCGACCAGGTCGCGCATGATCTGATCGACGTCGCGGCCGACATAGCCGACCTCGGTGAATTTGGTGGCCTCGACCTTGAGGAAGGGCGATCCGGCCAGTCGGGCCAGGCGCCGGGCGATCTCGGTCTTGCCGACGCCGGTGGGGCCGATCATCAGGATGTTCTTGGGCGTCACCTCGTCGCGCAGCTCGTCGGGCACGCGCTTGCGGCGCCAGCGGTTGCGCAGGGCCACGGCGACGGCGCGCTTGGCGTCGTCCTGGCCGACGATGAAACGGTCGAGTTCGGAAACGATTTCGCGGGGGGAGAGGTCGGTCATGGAAAGCAGATAGGGCGGCTCAGCCCGCAGCGGGAGGGGGTGGCGGCGCCGGCGGCGGGGGAGGGGCCGGGATCAGCTGGGCCAGAACGATCTTCCAGCCATCGGCCTGCCGCTGCCACATGCGGACGTAGTGGCCCCGCCGGGGTTGACCGTCACGGGTCCAGCTCGCGGGCCCGTAGGTCCAGACCATGTCGCCTGCCTGCGACGCTCCGCCGCCTTCGGTGCGCCCGAACTCGAACGTCGCCGGCCAGCCCGACAAGGCTTCCGCAAAGGCGCCGCGCCCGATCGCCGGCGGCAGGGGCGCGACGTACAGCCGCCCGTTGTCAGCCAGTACGCGCAGATGGGCCTCCTTCTGGTCGGCCGCCGCCTTGGCCGCCAGCGCGGCTTCCTCGTCCTGAACGGCCGCCATCGCGGCCTCGGAAGGCAGCGCCGGGGTCATGCCTTCCACGTCCAGAGCCGGGTTCCGATAGGTGCCGGGAAGAGGGGCTGCCGGCAGGATGACCGGCTCGCTGTCCGGGCCCGGCACGTCCGCGGCGCTGGCCCCCGAGCCGCCGTCGTAGACCCATTTCCACGAGCCGTCGGGCTGGCGCTTCCAGACGGTGAAATAGTGCCCCGTCCGGCGTCCGCCGACCTGCACCCCGCCGGTGGTGAAGCCCATGTCGCCCGAGCGCGAGATGCCCGCGAAATTCGGCCACCATTCCAGCAGTGGCTCGTCAGCGGGACGAGGGCCGTCGGGATAGGCCTCTCCGATCCGCAGCACCTGTCCGCCGCCGATCACGATGGCGTCCGGTGTCGACCATTTGTTGAAACTGCCGGCGATACCCATCGAGGGCGCGTCCGCCGCGAAGCCCCGTTCGGCCGCCACGACGGGCGCGGCGTCAGGCGTCCGGGCGACGGCGGGCGAAGCGGCGGCGATGATTGCGGTGATGACGAACATGCGCATGAGCAGATCTCCCGCCGCCATTCATCGCCATAAGCGCGGACCTGTCCCGTTAAATCGCGGAAAGATCAGTCCAGCGCCTCAACCGTCAGATTGCCGTTGGTGTAGACGCAGATGTCGGCGGCGATCGCCATGGCCCGGCGCGCGATCTGTTCGGCGTCCAGCTCGGTATGGTCGATCAGCGCGCGGGCGGCCGAGAGGGCGAAATTGCCGCCAGACCCGACCGCCGCCACCCCATGTTCCGGCTCCAGCACGTCGCCGACCCCGGTGACGGTGAAGATCGAGGTCTTGTCCGCCACCAGCAGCATGGCTTCCAGCCGGCGCAGATAACGGTCGGTGCGCCAGTCCTTGGCCAGGTCGACGCAGGCGCGGGCCAGCTGGTCGGGATACTGCTCCAGCTTGGCTTCCAGCCGCTCGATCAGGGTGAAGGCGTCGGCGGTGGCTCCGGCGAAGCCCGCCAGCACCTTGCCGCCGGCCAGGACGCGGACCTTGCGCGCCGCGCCCTTGACGATGGTGGGGCCCATGGAGACCTGGCCGTCGCCCGCGATCACGGTGCGGCCGTCCTTTCGGACCGCCAGAATGGTGGTGCCGTGCCAGTCGGGGAAGGAAGGGTTCGCGTTTGTCATGCCCCAGACATGGCGACCGAAATGCGGCGGGGCAAGCCGGAAGTCGAGCAAATACAACAACGAGAACATGTCACGTTTTAGCCTATGTAACCCGGTAAATTTGAACATCCATTCCAGACATTCAGGTAGTCGGAGCAAATATCGTGCTTCATCGCGTTATCTATTCCAGCGAAGCGGTCGGCGCGACCGGCGTGTCGACCCTGTCTGTCGCCCAGATTCTGGGCCATGCCGAACGGAATAACCGGCGCGACCACATCACCAGCTGCGTGATGTTCCATCAGGGGCATATCCTTCAGGTCATCGAGGGGGCGCGCACCGACATCGACCGCCTGATGCGCCGGCTACTGGTCGATCCTCGCCATTCGGGTCACCGGATTCTCGTCGACACGCCGGTCGCCGCGCGCATGCTCGCCGAACCCATGGGGCTGTGCTCCGATCCCGCCACCCTGCTCGGGCGACTGGGTCTGAGCTGCCTGTCGAGCATCACGGCGAACGAGGCCCAGGCCATACTCGAGTATCGCACGGCGGCGTGACGCCAATCCTCGTGACGTCAACCCGTGACGTCGGGCCGATCACGGCCTAACGGAGAGGGGTGAGCTTTTCCGACGATGAAATCGAACGCTACGCCCGCCATCTGGTCCTTTCCGAGGTGGGTGGTCCCGGTCAGCAACGGCTGAAGGCCGCCCGCGTCGCTGTCGTGGGCATGGGCGGGGTCGGCGGGCCCGCGGCCCTGTATCTGGCCGCGGCCGGTGTCGGGGCCGTTCGGCTGATCGACGACGACGCGGTGGCGCTGTCCAACCTGCAGCGCCAGGTATCCTTCGCCACATCAGACATCGGGCGCGCCAAGGTCGAGGCAGGCGCCGACGCCCTGACCGCTCTCAATCCTCATGTCCATATCGAGCCGGTCGCGGAGCGGCTGACCGGCGCCAACGCCGCGCGCCTGATCAAGGGTTGCGACGTCGTCATCGACGGCACCGACGACTTTCCCACGCGCTTCGCCGTCAACGCCGCCTGCGTCGCGGCGGGCGTTCAGCTGGTGTCGGGCGCCCTGGGTCGCTGGAGCGGGCAGGTCGGCGTATTCCGGGGCCGTCCCTGCTACCGCTGTCTGACGCCCGGGGTCCCGCCCGACGCCGAGACCTGCGCCCGCGTCGGGGTGATCGGGGCCCTGGCCGGGGTCGTGGGCTCGATGGCCGCGCTGGAGACGATCAAGCTGATCACCGGCGCGGGCGAGCCCCTGACGGGCCGCCTGCTGATCTACGACGGTCTGGCCGGCTCATCCCGGGTGGCGCGGATCGCCGCCGATCCGCACTGTCCGGTTTGCGCGAACGGCTGAGACCTAGAGCATGGCCGGAATGACCCGGTCGGCGGGGCGGTGGCCGTTCTGGTAGGTCAGGATGTTGGCGATGACCCGGTCGCCCATGTCCTGACGCGCCTCCAGGGTCGCCGAGCCCAGGTGGGGCAGCAGAACGACATTGGCGTGATTCAGCAGGCCGGGATGGATGGCGGGCTCGTGCTCATAGACGTCTAGCCCGACGCCGGCGATCGCGCGGCGCGCCACCGCCTCGGCCAGGGCCGCCTCGTCGATCAGCTCGCCGCGGGCGGTGTTGATCAGGATGGCGTGCGGCTGCAGCCGGGCCAGCCGTTCGGCCGACAGCAGATGATGGGTGTCCTTCGTCGCCGGGCAGTTCAGCGAGATCAGGTCCATCCGCGCCAGCATCTGGTCCAGATCGTCCCAGTATGTCGCCCCCAGCTCCTCGGCGATCATGGCCGGGACGGGTTTGCGGTTGTGATAGTGGACCTGCATCCCGAACGCCTTCGCGCGCCGGGCCAGGGCCTGGCCGATGCGGCCCATGCCGACGATGCCCAGCCGCTTGCCCCACAGTTTGCGCCCGCACATCCAGGTCGGGGTCCAGCCCTCGAACCCGCCCGCGGCCACCACCTGGGCCCCCTCGACGATGCGCCGGCTGACCGCGAGGATCAGGGCCATGGCCAGGTCGGCGGTGTCCTCGGTCAGGACTCCGGGCGTGTTGGTGACGATGATCCCGCGCGCCACGGCGGCGTCGATGTCGATATGGTCCACGCCCGCGCCGAAATTGGCGATCATCTTCAGCTGGTCGCCGGCCTTCGAGATGAGATCGGCGTCGATCACGTCGGTGATGGTGGGGACCAGCACGTCGGCGCGCTGGACGGCCGCCTCCAGCGCCGCCCGGTCCATCGGACGGTCGGTCAGGTTCAGTTCGGCGTCGAACAGCTCGCGCGCGCGGATTTCGACCGCGTCCGGAAGGCGTCTGGTTAATACGACCTTAAGCCGGGGCGCTGACATTCGAAGCCTTGGATTTCACGGATGCAGACGGTGTCTAGCAAAGCTCGCTCCCGCCTCCAAAGGCTGGCTGTCATCGCGGCGGTTCTCGGCGCCGGCGTGATCGCCGGCGCGGGCCAGACCATGCCCGACGGACGGCCGACGCCCAGCGGTCAGCCGGTGCCGCGCTGGCTGTCGCTGAAGTCGTCCGAGGTCCGGGCCCGCTTCGGCCCCGGACTGGATTACCGCATCCTGTGGGAATACCGGGCCTCGGGCCTGCCGGTTCAGGTCGTCGCCGAGACGACGGAATGGCGCAAGATCTGCGACCCCGAGGGCGCGGTCGCCTGGGTCCATCGCAGCGTGGTGTCCAGCCGCCGCAGTTTGCTGAACGCCTCGGACGCCGAAATCCCGATCCGCGCCGGCCGTTCGGACACGGCGGCCGTACGGGCCCGCCTGAGCCCCCACGCCCTGGCCTCGATGGACAATTGCGAGGACGGCTGGTGCGAGGTCCGCGTACGCCGCCTGCGGGGCTGGGTCCGCCAGACGGCGGTCTTCGGCGCCCAGGAGCGGGCGCTGTGCAGCGCCTCGCGGCCGGCGGGACGGGGCCGCTAGAAGCGTCACAGTCGCGCAGCTGTGTTTCGACAAGGTCCAGCAGCCGACATAAGGATGCCGGACGGCTGACGTCATGTCGTCCGTATGGGGGAGGTCCGTCCAATGCGTACCTACCAGTTTCTGTTTTTCGACCGTCGGGGCCGTTCGCCGGCGCTCGACTTCATCGAATGCGCCGACGACGGCGAGGCGGCGCGCAACGCGGGACGCCAGCTGGGCCAGCACGGCACATGCAGCGGGGTCGAGGTGTTCGACGGCGACCGCATGGTCCTGCGTCTCGAGCGACCCGCCGATCCGGCTATTTGGCATGGGAACCCGTAGTCCGCGACGTGCTAGAACAAGGGCGGGCCAGCGCGACGTTCCGTAAAAGTCGGATTTCGACGGACGGATCATTCCGGCTTCCCCTAAGCGGCGAAGATGCCTCCGGCCATGCTTCGCAACCATTTGATTGCGCAACTGACTCCAGAAGATCGTGACGCGCTGACCGCGGCGGCGACGCCCCATGATTTCTCGCTGGGCCACGTCTTTTGCGAGGCCGGCGACCTCGTCACCCACCTGTATTTCGTCGACACCGGCATCATCTCCGCGATGGCGGTGATGGAGGATGGACGCACTGTCGAGGCCTATATGGTCGGCTCCGAGGGGGTCACCAGTCCGGCCGCGGCCGCGGCCTCGGCCCACACCTATTCCCGCCTGGCCGCCCAGGCGGCGGGCAGCGCCCGCCGCGTCGAGGCCGTTCGCCTGCGCGCGCTGATGAACGAACGGCCGGGCCTGCGCACCGTGCTGGCGGACTACGCCGTCGCGGTCCAGAACGAGCTCGAACAGTCCGCGGCCTGCAACGCCCTGCACCGCGCCGACCAGCGGTTCGCCAAATGGCTGTTGCGCTGCCACGACCGGGTCGAGGGCGACACTCTGAACCTGACGCAGGAATATCTCGCCTCGATGCTGGGTTCGCAGCGCACCACGGTGAACGAGGCGGCCCAGACCCTGCAGAAGGCGGGGGCCATCACCTATTCGCGCGGCAAGGTCACGATCACCGACCGCACGGCGCTGGAACGCGTGGCCTGCGAATGCTATCGCGCCGGCCCCACGCCCGTGCCGGACCAACTGGTCTGAGGCCCAGCCTCCGGAATCCCGCCCTCTCAAACCCCGCCTCTAAAACATTGAGCGTCCGGTTCGCGTCGTGTACCTCCACGGCGACACCGGGCCAAAGGCCGCGCAAGCGGGCCGGGCTCCAGCAAGAGAGCGCCGCGTTGAGCCAGACCCAACATCCGTCGTCGTCGTTCGACTATGAAGCCCTGCTGGCGGCCGGCCGGGGCGATCTGTTCGGTCCGGGCAACGCCAAGCTTCCGGCCCCGCCGATGCTGATGTTCGACCGGATCACGCAGATCAACGGCGACGGCGGCTCCCACGGCAAGGGTTATGTCGAGGCCGAGCTGGATATCCATCCGGACCTCTGGTTCTTCCAGTGCCACTTCATCGGCGACCCCGTGATGCCGGGCTGTCTGGGCCTGGACGCCATGTGGCAGCTGGTCGGTTTCTACCTCGGCTGGATCGGCGGACCCGGACGCGGCCGGGCGCTCGGCGTCGGAGAGGTCAAATTCACCGGCCAGGTGACCCCGGACATCAAGAAGGTCGTCTACAAGATCGAGCTGAAGCGGGTCATCAACCGCCGCCTGGTCATGGGCATCGCCGACGGGGTGCTCGAAGCCGACGGCGTCCCCATCTATACGGCGGCCGACATGCGGGTCGGCCTGTTCGGCGCGACGGAACCCGTCGGCGGCTAACCGTCAATTCAAGATCGCGGCCAACGCGGCGAACCGAGTTCAAGAAGGAAACCATCATGCGGCGTGTCGTCGTCACCGGCCTGGGTATCGTCTCTTCCATCGGCACGGGCCAGGAGGAGGTCACGGCCTCGCTGCGCGAGGCGCGTTCGGGCGTCGTGGCCGCGCCGGACCACATCAAATACGGCTTCCGCTCGCAGGTCTGGGCCCCGCCGGCGCTGGGCGTGACAGCCGAGGACTGGGCCCCGCTGGTCGACCGCCGCGCCGCCCGCTTCCTCGCCAACGGCACCGCCTGGGGCCACATCGCCTTCGAGGAGGCGCTGAAGGATTCCGGCATGACCGCCGAGGAGATCCAGTCCGAGCGCATCGGCCTGATCGTCGGCGAGGGCGGCCCCTCGACCCAGATCATCCTTCAGGCCGCGGCCACCACGATCGAGAAAAACTCGCCCAAGCGCATTGGCCCGTTCGCCGTGCCCAAGGCCATGGCCTCCGGCCCCTCGGCCGTTCTGGCCACCTGGTTCCAGCTCAAGGGGATCAACTATTCCATCTCCTCGGCCTGCGCGACCAGCGCCCACTGCATCGGCGCGGGCGCGGAGCAGATCGCCTGGGGCAAGCAGGACGTGGTCTTCGCCGGCGGCTGCGAGGACATCGACTGGTCGATGTCCAACATGTTCGACGCCATGGGCGCCATGTCGTCCAACTTCAACGAGACTCCCTCGGTCGCCAGCCGCGCCTATGACAAGGACCGCGACGGCTTCGTCATCGCCGGCGGGGCCGGCATCGTGGTGCTGGAAGAATATGAACGGGCCGTGGCGCGCGGCGCGACCATCTACGCCGAGGTCACCGGCTACGGCGCCAATTCCGACGGCTACGACATGGTCGCCCCCTCGGGCGAGGGCGCCGAGCGCTGCATGAAGCTGGCGCTCGACATGGCCGGCAACCCGAAGATCGACTATCTGAACCCGCACGGCACCTCCACGCCCGTGGGCGACTCCAAGGAGATGGGCGCGGTGCGCAACGTCTTCGGCGACCAGATGCCGATGATCTCCTCGACCAAGTCGCTGACGGGCCATTCGCTGGGCGCCGCGGGGGCGCAGGAGGCCATCTACTGCCTGCTGATGATGAAGCACGGCTTCGCCGCCGAGAGCGCCCATATCGAAAACCTCGACCCCGAGTTCGAGGGCATGCCGATCCTCAGGAAGCGCCACGACGGCGAACTGAAGCACGTCATGTCCAACAGCTTCGGCTTCGGCGGGACCAACGGGACGCTGATCCTCAGCAAGGTCTGACCGGCGGCTCTACCAGCCGCTCTCGGCGCCCGCGCTGGTGATGCAGCCAGCCGCCGCCGCGCGGGTCCCCATGCGTTTTGGAGATGCGGTGTCGAGCGCCGCGTTCAGGTCGAAGCGGATGAACTGCCGGTCGGGGCTGGACGGCTGCGGGCCCGTCCCCACGCAGATCCAGCTTGCGCGCTCCCCCGCGCCGCCGGCGAGGACGACGATGGTCGCGCCCGTCGCCCCTTGTTCGGCCAACTGGCGGCTGGCGCAGGTGCGGGTGTCCTGGGCCGAGATGGTGCAGTGCTCGAACTCGGCAAGGTCCAGCCCGGTCGGCAGAAGTTCGAACCAGCCGCCGGACGACCCGCCCGCCGACAGGCTCTGCAGCATGGCCTCGTGTCGGGTCCGCGCCGTAGCGTCGAGATGCGGGGAAGAGGCCAGCAGCACCTTGACCCGCAACGGCGGCGGACCGGCCTGGGCCATGGCGCCTCCCGGGGCCGCAAAACCGCACACGACCAGGGCGGACAGAAGGATCAAGGCGCGCATCCGAATGACTCCGCTCGGCGTTCCCTGCATCCTGACCGGGTTTTCCGGTAATGAAACCCCTCACAACCTGACGCGCGGGAGCCGGACCTGACCCTCGACCCCTACATCCTGTTCCTGCTCGGCCTCGGGGCGGTGGTCCTGCTGGTGTCCTGGGCGCCGACGGGGCTGAAAAAGCTGCCGTTGACCCTGGCCATACTGTGCGTGGCCCTGGGCGTGGTGGTGTTCAGCACCGGCCTGCTGTCGTTCAACCCCGACCCGCGCACCTGGGACACGGCGACCGAGCGGCTTACCGAGCTGGTGGTCATCATCAGCCTGATGGGCGCGGGGCTGAAACTCGACCGGCCGCTGGGCTGGCGGCGGTGGGCCTCGACCTGGCGGCTGCTGGCCATCGCCATGCCCCTGACCATTGTCACCGTGGCCTGGCTGGGCATGGCCGGCCTCGGCTTCGGCCTGGCCATGGCCCTGCTGCTGGGCGCGGCCATGGCGCCCACGGACCCGGTGCTGGCCGCCGACGTCCAGGTCGGACCCCCGCAATCGGGCGACGAGGACGAGGTCCGCTTCGGCCTGACCTCGGAAGCCGGACTGAACGACGCCCTGGCCTTCCCCTTCGTGCATCTGGCCATACTGGCGGCTGCCGGAGGCCTCGCCACGACCCCGGGTCTGACCGACTGGTTCACGATCAAGGTCGGCTGGAAGCTGGTGGCGGGCCTCGGCGTCGGCGTCCTGTGCGGCCGGCTGTTCGGGCGGCTGGTCTTCCGCCGCGGCAAGGCGGCCGCCCGGTTCGGCGACGGTCTGGTGGCCGTGGCGGCGACCCTGCTGGCCTACGCCGCGGCGGAGCTGGCGCACGGTTACGGCTTCCTCGCCGTCTTCGTCTGCGCCCTGACCCTGCGCGCATGGGAAAGGGATCACGAGTTTCATCAGGAGATGCACGACTTCTCCGACCAGATCGAACGCCTGCTGATGATGCTGCTGCTGGTGCTGTTCGGCGGCGCCCTGGCCAACGGCCTGCTGGTCTCCCTGACCTGGACCGACGCCCTGATCGGCATGGCGGTGGTCTTCGTGGTGCGGCCGGTGGCGGGAATGATCGCCATGATCGGATCGCGCCAGCCGATGCGCGAGCGGCTGCTGTTGTCCTTCCTCGGCATCCGCGGCGTCGGCTCGGTCTATTATATCGCCTATGCCCTGAACCACGGCGAGTTCGGCGACAGCGAGCGGCTGTGGGCCATCGTCGGCTTCATCATCCTGGTGTCGATCCTGGTTCACGGCGTCACCGCCGCCCCGCTGTTGCGGCGGCTGACGCGGCGGCGCGAGGCCGAGGCGGGCTGACGCCTCAGACGCCCTTGTCGGCCCGCATCACCGCCCGGGGGAAGCGGATCAGGCCGATGCGGTCCTGCAGCGCCTTCAGCGGGACCATGCGGGCGCGCCACACCGGGTCGACGTCGAATTCGAACGCGACCTGGGTCAGGTCCTGTTCCAGCAGGAAGCCGAACGCCTCCAGCCCGGTTTGACCGCGCGCGATCACCACCTTCCAGTAGGCGCGCGGGACCTTCACCTGCGTCTGCCCATCGTCATCCACGCCGACGAAGACAGGGTCATCCGCCGCCAGCAACGGCCCGGCGAACAGGGAATAGCGCTCGACCCGGCCCTGCGCCTCGATCAGATTCTCCAGCAGGCCCCAGACCCCCCGGCGGTTCGAGCGGTTGAAGCCGGCCACCTGCGGGGTGCAGTTGGTGACGTGATAGGTGTCGCCGTTGGCGCGGCGCACCTGGGCGTAGTCGGCGCCCCAGCAGACCTCCTCGCGCCGGACCAGATGGCCCTTGTCGAAGGCCTTGCGGTCCTTGTCGAAGAAGCGGTCCGGCAGCTGGGCGTCGGCCGGCAGGCGGGGGTCCAGGAACCAGCGCTCGAAATCGTTCTCGCCCAGACCGCCCAGGGCGTCGCGGTTGTAGGACTGTGTCGGATCCGGCTCCTTGGCGGTGGGGGACCCGTCGACGTTGGAGGCCGTGAACAGGCAGAGCCGCCGCGCCCTGTGCATGACCAGCGAGAAATTCTGGTAGGGCACGACCACCCCGCCGTCGTGCATCCGCGCGGCCGCCGAGGCGTCCCGCAGCGTCGGCAAGGGCACGGAGACGCCGAGGAAACGCGGGTCGTAGCCGGTCCGCGAGGGATAGTCCGGGTCGTGCCAGGGCTCGACCACCTTCTCGACCGCGCCGGCTCCCGCGCCCGCGCTCGCGGCGATGGCCGACCCGGTCGTCTGGCCGAGGCTGACGGTGATGGTCAGCGGCACGGTCAGGACCGTGGACCCGCCCGGCCCTGCGGCTGACGGGCTGATGGGCGCGCCCCCGGGCATCGGGGCCATCGACCGCTCCGTCGCCGGGACCGGGGACTCGGCCCGGCCCAGACAGCAGGCTTCCAGTTCGCCCCGCAGCGCCCCGGCGGGCGCCAGCGCCAGCGCCGTGGTGGCGATACGGCTGGCGCGGACGCCCTCGTTGGCGATCCAGTCGATGTCGGCGTCGTCGTCATCGTCCGTCGCCGGCTTGCCGTTCTGCAGCAGCCAGCGCCCTTGTGCGTCCTTACGCGGCACGCCCGAATGGTGCAGGGCCACGACCTGCCAGGAATCGTTGAACACCGGCGCGCCCGACGACCCCGGCGCGGTGTCGGACTCATAGGTCAGGTGGTCGGCGGTGATGTCCAGCAGCCGGTTCTCCCGCATCGCCACCTGTTTGGTCCGGCCGTTGGGGTGCTGGATGATGGTGATGGCCTCGCCGACGTTGATCTTGCCCACCTCGGGGCTGAGCCTCAGCCAGCCGAAATCCGACAGCCGCCCGTCGCCCCTCAGCGGCTGGGCGCGGACCGCGACCAGGGCCATGTCCAGGGCGGGATCGACGACGAAGAACCGGCCCGGATCGAAGGCGAAGGTGGTCGTCGGGCGCGGAAACCCCAGTCTGTCCAGCTCGCAGTCGAAATCGACCCGCGATCCGGCGGCCGTGGCCGCATCGGGAAAGACGTGCTGGTTGGTCAGCAGCAGGTTCGGCGTGATCAGAAAGCCGGTGGCGTCGCCCAGCGCCCGCCCGCCGCCGTCCAGTATGGTGATCCGCCCCACCGGCCGCGCCGCGTCCAGCCCCCGCAGCAGATAGTTGAGGTCGACCAGGTCGTCGCTGCCGATGGTCCGCTCCAGCTCGGACAGGGAGGCTTTGCGGCCCCCCTCCTGAAGCTGAAGCGTGCGCAGCGCCTGCCGTTCGGGGGTTTCCAGCTGACCGGGGACGGTGGCGTCGACGCGCGCCTTCAGCAGATCGACGGCCTCGGCCGTCCTGGCCTCCATGGGCGCGGCCCGACCCGAGGCCGGCGGCGCGACCTCGTGGACGATGCGGGCCCCGGTGGTTTCGACCACCCCCTTCAGACGATCGACCCTCATGCCGTCCTCCTGTCGAAGCGGTACAACCATAACGTCGATTTGCGACAAGGGGAACGCGGCGGGCCCGGGGCGCCAACGCGGCTTCCCCCGCGCGGCCGCCGCTGCTACCCCTCCGGCCACACCGAACGGCCCCGACCTGAGCGGCCGACGCAAGATGGAGATGCATCCCATGGCCGCTTCCGAAGGCTGGAACATGCCGACCGGCGAACTCATGAAGGGCAAGAAGGGCCTGATCATGGGGGTCGCGAACGCCAACTCCATCGCCTGGGGCATCGCCTCCCAGCTGGCGGCCCAGGGCGCCGAACTGGCCTTCACCTATCTGGGCGAAGGGCTTGAGCGCCGCGTGCGGCCGCTGGCCGAGAGCGTCGGCGCCAAACTGCTGATCCAGGCCGACGTCACCGACGACGCCTCGATGGACGCCGCCTTCGCCGAGCTGGAAAAGGCCTTCGGCACGATCGACTTCGTCGTCCATTCCGTGGCCTTCGCAAACAAGGACGAACTCAAGGGCAGCTTCGTCGACAACACCAGCCGCGACAGCTTCCTGCTGGCCATGAACATCTCGGCCTTCAGCTTCGTCGACGTGGCCAAGCGCGCCTCGAAACTGATGCCCAACGGCGGCTCGCTGGTGACCATGACCTATCTCGGGTCGGAACGGGCCATCCCCAACTACAACACCATGGGCGTGGCCAAGGCGGCGCTGGAGGCGGCGACCCGCTACATCGCCCGCGACCTGGGGCCGCGCGGCATCCGTTGCAACGCCATCTCGGCCGGCGCCATGCGCACCCTGTCGCTGGCCGGCATCTCGGGCGGCCGCGGCATGATCAGCCAGGGCCGGGCCATGTCGGCGATGAAGGAGGACACCTCGATGGAGGGCGTCGCCGGCGCCGCCCTGTGGCTGTGCTCGGACCTCGGCTTCTCGACCACGGGCGAGGTCATCCACGTCGACGCCGGCTTCCACATGATGGGCATGGCGGCGGACGAGGAAGCTTGACCAATCAACCATAAGTGATTCGACGGGGGTGAGTTGTTGAATGTCAGGTTGTTTCCGCAAGGAGATCGGGATGACGGATCAACCACCAACCAATCCGGGCGACATCTGGGTGACCGGCCAGCGCCGCACTGAGGGCGGACTTTTCCCCCGGCCCGCCGGCGCCGGCGGAAGTGGGGGCACAGGGGATGACGGGGAAACCCACCAGCAGGAGGTAGGTGACGAGGACCCGACCCCGGGTACCTACGTCGATCCTTGCGCTAGTCCCGGAACGGCAAAGGAATGGAACACCGACGCGGCTGCGGCAGAGGGGCTGCGAAGAATGCAAGCGGATGCTGATGACCCGCTATTGGATGGCCGGGAGCGCTCGATCGTAATCGCCCGCGATCCTGCGACGGGAATTGTTTATTCGGGGAACATGCTTGTGGGAGAACTGGGGGCTGGAACGGTTGGATGGGATTTTACAGGCATCAATCCGGCTCACATTATAGGTTTGATGCATTCTCATCCTGGATCGGGACCTTATCCTTCCGGGCCCGACCAGACGGATGTCTTTCCAGCAGCCTTCTCGACCATACAGAACGCCGGCGGTGATCCGCATGCGCTCAGGCTGTATATGGTGGGAACGCGGGCGGATCCCGGAGGCCCAGCGCGGTTGCAGATTCGAATTTACAATGAGACCAATCTGAATGGGGATGAAAGCAATCCTGGCCCCGAGGTAAATCCCGATGCCCAACCTTGTTCAAACTAGTCGTTACTGGATCCTCATAGCGATAGCGCTTGGAACAGCATCGTCGGCTACCGCTCAGCAGGCCGCAGATGCCGCCACGTCGGCGCCTCTATTCAACGGGGCCCGATCGCAAGGCGGCTATTCGACGGTCGAGGCCATCACCGGCGATTGGCAGACGGTAGATTTCTTTACGGTTCCGAACCGGGAGACAAGGCTGCCTACCGGCGTCCCTTGGATTGAATATGCAGCCCGTCGGGTTAGTGGGGCGCGGGGTGAGGCGGGACAAATCACCTGGGCAAGCTCGCGAGACTGTCCCGCACTTTATAACACATTGGTCTGGATGACGGTTTTGGCCGCGCCCCGCATTGAGATCGCTGGAGTTAGTCCATCGGAAGCAGAGCCGTCCGGCCGCCGCCCGGTTACGCTGACGGCTGACGGCCTTGGCACCACCGTCTGGGGTCGAGGAACTCAACCCGACCACACGATGAATACGCGGGTTGAGGTCAGCAGCAATGGAGGGTTGATTGCGGAATTTGGAAGAGCGGCAACGGCGAACCTGATGTCTTGCTGGAGACTCGAGCAGCCAATTTTCTAGCTCGATTCAGTCACTGAAACTTCGACTCGACGATAGGGATAACGGTCGCGGATGTCCGAGGCGAAGAACCGGCCCTTCGAGAAGGCGGCGCGGAAGGCCGCCTCCACCTCCGGCGGCACGCCCGCATAGTCGTAGACGTCGCCCGAGGTGAAGGTCACCCGCAGGCGGCGATGCGGTTCATCATAGCTGAAGCGGCGGATCACGCTGGACGGCATGACGGGCAAACGCGGCAGGCCGGCGCGGGCTCCGGCGGCGGCCTTCGCCGGATCGGCGGGAACGGCGCTGATGGCGAGAATGGCCGTTCACCCGTTGCAGTTCATGCGGTGCCGTCGAATGGCGGTCTTTGCAGGACCTTTCAGTCCGGTTCGCGTTCGCCGATCTCGGTCGGCTTGACGGCCAGCAGCCAGCCGTCCGCGATGTGTAGTTTGGGCACGGCCTCCTTCGTGAACGGCAGGTACCAGGTCGGCCCGCCCAGGGCCGGGGCGATCTCCAGCATGTCGTCGGCGCCGAAATTCTGCACCGCGCGGACCGATCCCAGCACGACGCCGTCCGGGTCGCGCGCTTCCAGCCCGACCAGATCGGTCAGGTAGAATTCGTCCTCGTCGGGCTCGGGCAGGCGGTCGCGGTGGATGTAGAGCTTCAGCCCGCGCAGGGCGTCGGCCTGTTCCTTGGTGGCGATCTCCTTCGCACGGCCGACCACGGCGGTCTTCTCGGGCCGGGCGGAGGTCAGGGTCAGGCCGGGCGTGCCGTCGGCGCGCAGCAGGACGCCGTACGACAGCAGGGCCATGGGATCGGCCGTCCAGGCGGTCACCCGCACCTCGCCCTTGACCCCGAACCCGCCGGCGACCTGGCCGACGAGGATGAGTTTGCTGTCGGTCGTCATGGCAAGAAACTCCGTGCGTCCCGGCGACTGCCGGGACCCAGATCCAAACTCCGCCGCCAGATAGCAGAAAAGCAGCGCCCGAGCTTCGGGCGCTGCTTTCTGTCATCTGGATCCCGGCATTCGCCGGGATGCACGGATGAGGCTCAGGCCTCGGTCTTCTCTTCCTCGGTCGCTTCAGCGGCCGGGGCTTCTTCAGCAGCAGCTTCGGCCGGAGCCTCTTCCGTCACGGCTTCAGCTTCAGCGGCCGGGGCCTCTTCAGCGGCCGGGGCCTCTTCAGCGGCGGCTTCGGCCGGAGCCTCTTCAGCAGCGGCTTCGGGCTCGGGCGCCGGCGCGTTCTTGGCGGCTTCGGCGGCGGCCTTGGCTTCTTCCTTGGCGCGGACGGCGGCCTCGGCGGCCTCGATCTTGGCGGCGGCTTCGGCCTCGGCGCGGTCGGCTTCGCGCTGGGCGCGTTCGGCGGCGCGTTCCTGGGCCTTCTTGCCCGGCTCGGCCTTCTTCGGATTGTTCGACTGGGTCCACTTGACCTTGCCGGCCAGGGCTTCGTCCTGGCTCAGGAAGCGGGCCACGCGGTCGGTCGGCTGGGCGCCCTTGGCGAGCCATTCCGAGATCCGGTCGGTCTTCAGCGTCACGCGCTTCTGCTCGCCGTCGCGCGGCAGCATCGGGTTGTAGGTGCCGACGCGCTCGATGAATTTGCCGTCGCGCGGCGAGTGGCTGTCGGCGACGACGATGTAGTAGTAGGGGCGCTTCTTGGCGCCACCGCGGGCCAGACGAATCTTCAGCATTTTCAGTCTCTTTCGTTAAGTCGGATTATTTCTTGGGAAGGCCGGGCAGGCCCGGAAGGCCCCCCGGAAGTTGTCCGCCGCCCAGACCCGCGATGCGGTCCTGAAGGGCTTTCAATTCGTCGGCGCCGGGTTCGGGCATGCGGCCGCCCCCCATCGCCTTCAGTCGCGCCATGTCGGGGCCGCCGCCGAGACCGCCGCCACCGAGGCCGCCCATCATGGCGGCCATCTGCTTCATGCCCTTGCCGCCGCCGCGCGACATGGATTTCACCATGTCGGCCATCTGGCGGTGCTGTTTCAGCAGGCGGTTGATCTCCTGAACCTCGACGCCGGCGCCCTTGGCGACGCGCTTCTTGCGGCTGGCGTTCAGCAGGTCGGGCTTCTTGCGCTCCAGCTTCGTCATCGAGGAGATGATGGCTTCCTGGCGCGCGATCATACGGTCGTCGACGCCGCTGTCGGCCATCTGGGCCTTCATCTTCGCGACGCCGGGCAGCATGCCCATGATGCCCTGAAGACCGCCCATCTTCTTCATCTGCTGCAGCTGGGCGGCGAGGTCGTTCAGGTCGAACTGCCCCTTGGCCAGCTTGCGGGCCATGGCCTCGGCCTTGGACTGGTCCAGCTCCTGCGAGGCCTTCTCGACCAGGGCGACGATGTCCCCCTGACCCAGGATGCGGCCGGCGACGCGGCGGGCGTCGAACACTTCCAGCGCGTCGACCTTCTCGCCCGCGCCGATGTATTTGATCGGCAGGCCGGTGACGGCCCGCATCGACAGCATGGCCCCGCCGCGACCGTCGCCGTCGGCGCGGGTCAGGACCAGGCCGGTCAGCGGCAGACGGTCGTGGAAGGCTTTCGCGGTGCGCACCGCGTCCTGGCCGGTCAGGCTGTCGGCGACCAGCAGGGTCTCGACGGGTTTGGAGACGGCGGCGACCTCGGCCACCTCGGCCATCAGGGCTTCGTCGAGGGTGATCCGGCCGGCGGTGTCGAGGATCAGGACGTCGTAGCCCTGCAGTTTCGCCGACTGCAGCGCGCGTTTGGTGATCTGGATCGGCGACTCGCCGGCCACGATCGGCAGGGTCGCGACCTCGATCTGTTTGCCGAGGGTCTGCAGCTGCTCCATGGCGGCCGGACGACGCGTGTCCAGCGAGGCCATCATGACCTTCTTGCGATCGAATTTCGTCAGCCGCAGCGCCAGCTTGGCCGAGGTCGTGGTCTTGCCCGAGCCCTGCAGGCCGGCCATCAGGATGACGGCGGGCGGCGTGGCGTTCAGATTGATCGGGGTCGGCTCGTCCCCGCCCAGCATCTCGACCAGGCCGTCATAGACGATCTTGACCACCTGATCGGCGGGCTTGACCGAACGGATGACGTCCTCGCCCGTGGCGCGCTCGGTGGCGAAGGCGATGAAGTCCTTGACGACGGGCAGGGCGACGTCGGCCTCCAGCAGCGCCACGCGGACTTCGCGCATCGCCTCGGAGACGTCCTTCTCGGACAGGGCGCCGCGCCCGGTGATCCGGTCGAAGACGCCTGTCAGCCGCTCGTTCAGAGCCTCGAACATTCACAACCTCGTTGCGACGGGCGGCTCGGTCCCCATAGAGAAATAGCCTCTGGCGACGATCACGTCGGCAGAGGGTTCTCGCCCACCTCGTCTGGTCGAAACCAGGGTCGTGTGGGTGGAGACGCGAGGTTCACTTGCGTCGGAAGCGGCGGCTTATGGCGGAAAAGCGGGGCGAAGACAAGGCGGCGGACGGTTTTCGCTGATCGCCGTTCAGGTTTCCGCGAATTCATGCGGCGTCGCTATTTCGCCGCGGAACGCTCACGAGGCTGCAACGGGCCGGGCGCATCAGACGCCCTGTCGCCGCCAAGAGCGACGTTGATCTCCGCAGGAGTTCGCCATGAAAACCCTCGCTTCTCTCGCCGCCGTCCTCGCCCTCGCCGCCGCCGGCTCCGCTTCGGCCCAGGAGGCGCGCATCGCCTGGGGCGATCTGGACATGTCCAGCGCCGCCGGCGCCAACACCTTCGACGCCCGTGTTGAAGCCGCCGCCCGATCCCTGTGCCGCGGGGCGAAGAAGCCCGGCAGCCGCATCAGCGACCGGGCCTTCTGCCGCGCCGCCGTGCAGGCGGAAGCCGTGCGGCTGCTGCCGGGCCCGGTGCAGGTCGACTACGCCCTGAGCCGCCTTCCCCTGGTCGCCTGACATCAAGCGGGGCCGCCTGCAGGGGCGGCCCTGTCTGACATAAGTCATGCTTGTGATTTGTTGGTCAGTTCTCGGTCTGATGTTGAGTAATTGTCGTATTTCCGGTCTGGCGGCTGTCACACGAGACCCTCATCTGCCTTGTCGTCGCACTCCCCCGCGACAGGAGGATTTTCAGATGATCAAGACCGCCCTCGCCCTCGCCGCCGCGACCCTGCTGTACGCAGCCCCGGCGGCCGCCCAGACCGTCCGCGTGCCGTTCGGCGACCTCAACCTGTCGACCGCCGCCGGCGCCGAGACCTTCGACGCCCGCACGGCCGCCGCAGCCCGCGAGGCGTGCGCCATCGGGCCGCGCGCCCTCGTCAACGACAACTGCGTCCGCCGCGTGCAGCAGGAGGCCGTGCGCGGTCTGCCGACCGCCCGCCAGGACGACTACGTCCGCGCCCGTCGCGGCGACCGCATCCTCGCCATGGTCGCCCCCGCCTGGCCGGCCTGAACCGCACAGACAAAAGAGGCCGGCGATCGCTCGCCGGCCTCTCTCGTTTTGCACCCGCGCTCCGCGCGGCGCCCTCAAGCAGCCCGAAGGGCGGTAGGGCTCCCTAGGAGACCGGGAAGCCCCGGACCTTGAGCAGGGCCGTCACGTCCGGGTCGCGGCCGCGGAAGCGGCGATAGGCCTCGGCGCGGTCGGTGGTGTTGCCCTCGGCGAGGATGATCGCCTTGTAGCGGCTCGCGATGTCCGGATTGAAGACGTCGCCCGACTCCTCGAAATAGGCCCAGGTGTCGGCGTCCATGACCTCTGACCAGAGGTAGGAATAATACCCGGCCGAATAGGCGTCCGAGGTGAACAGGTGATTGAACTGCGGCAGGCGGTGCCGCATCACGATCTCCTTCGGCATGCCGTAGCGTTCCAGGCTCTCGCGCTCGAAGGCGTCGATGTCGGTCGGCGGCGTGGTCCGGGTATGCAGGTCCATGTCGACCAGGGCCGACGACAGATAGCTGACGGTGGCATAGCCCTGGTTGAAGGTCTGGGCCGCCTGGACCTTGTCGACCAGCGCCTGCGGCATCGGTTCGCCGGTCTGGTAGTGCTTCATGAAGCCGTCCAGGATCGGCCGGCTCAGCACCCAGTGTTCATGCACCTGCGACGGATATTCGACATAGTCGCGCGGCGTGCCGCCGAGCGCCGGATAGGTCACCTTCGACGCATAGGCGTGCAGGGTGTGGCCGAACTCGTGGAACATCGTCTCGGCGTCGTCGAGCGAGATCAGGATCGGGTTTGTGCCCTCGGCCTTGGCGAAGTTGTTGTTGTTCGAGCCGAGGGTGTTCTTCTCCCCGTCATAGGTCGAATGCGACCGGTAGGTCGTCATCCAGGCGCCCGAACGCTTGCCGGCGCGCGAATAGTCGTCGGCGTAGTACAGGCCGATGGGCCGGCCGGCGTCCTTGACCTCATAGACGGTCACGTCCGGATGGAAGACCGGCACGGCGCCCGCGGGCAGTTTGTCGAAGGTGAAACCGTACAGGCGGCGCGCCATCTCGAACGAGCCGGCGCGGACGTTGTTGAGCTCGAAATAGGGTTTCAGCTCGTTCTGGTCGAGGTCGTACTTCGCCTTCCGGACCTTCTCCGAATAGTAGAGGTAGTCCCACGGCTCGATGTCGTGGCCGGCGATGGCGCGCATGTCGGCGACCTCTTCGGTCACCCGGGCCTTGGCCGGGGCCCAGACGCGGTTCATCAGATCCATGGCCGCGCGCGGCGTTTTGGCCATGGTGTCCTGCATCCGCCACTCGGCGTGGTTGCCGAAGCCCAGCAGACGGGCGCGATCCTGACGCAGCTTCACGATCTGGGCGATGATCGCATTGGTGTCGTTGCCGTCGCCGTTGTCGCCCCGGTTGACGAATTTCTTCCAGACCACTTCGCGCAAGGCCCGGTCGTCGGCGAAGCTGAGGAAGGGATCGACGCTGGAGCGGGTGTTGACGATGGCCCAGCCCTGGACGTTGCGGCTACGGGCGGCGGCGGCCGCGGCGGCCTTGTTCGAGGCGGGCAGGCCGGCCACGCCGGCTTCGGTCGGAATGACGGTCCAGGTGTTCTCGTCGGCCACGACCTTCTGGCTGAAGGCGGTGAAGGCGTTGGCGAGGGCGGTGTTGATCCGGCCCAGCTCGGCCTTGCCTGCGGCGTCCAGGGCGGCGCCGTTGCGCACGAAGGCGTCGCGGCTGCGTTCCGCGATCCGGGTCTGCTCGGCGGTCAGTCCGGCGGAGGCGGCGCTGTCGGCCACCGTCCTGATGCGGGCGAACAGCTTTTCGTTGAAGGTGATCTCGTCGCCGGCGGCCGACAGCAGGGGCGACACCTCGGTGTCGACCGCGTTGTAGTCGTCAGACCCGATATTCGACGTCATGACGCCATAGATCGAACCCGCGCGGTCCAGCGGCTCGCCGGCCATCTGCATGGCCACCATGGTGTTGGCGAAGGTCGCCGGCTCGGGATTGTTGGCGATCGCCTCGATCTCGGCGCGCTGCAGGTCGATGCCTTCCAGCAGGGCTGCGCGCAGCTTGGGCGCCGTCACCTTGTCCCACGGCGGCACGCCGCCGAACGGTCCGGTCCACGGCTGCAGCAGTTCGGCCCGCGGCGTCTGAACCGGAAGGACGGCGCGAGCGAAGGCGGCGTCAGCGGCGAGGGCCGCGGTCGGATTTCCTCCGCCCATGGGCATTCCGTTCGAGGCGCAGGCCGAGAGGGCGAGCATGCTGCCCCCGGCGATGAGAAGGTGACGTCTGTGCATGAGAAACTCCGTGCGTGGCGTTCGTTGCCATGACTCTAGGCGCTCGCGCCGCTGACTGTCACATGAACGGGCCGTAATCTTCGTTGGTGGACGGGGACGGGCAGCAAGTCTAAAGCCCGCGCCATGGCGATAGGCGTATTCGACTCCGGCGTGGGGGGCCTGACGGTCCACCGCGAATTGACGCGGCGGTTTCCCGACCGCGATTTCGTCTATCTGGCCGACCAGGCCAACGCCCCCTATGGCGGGCGCGGCGGCGAGGAGATCGTCGAGCTGACGCGCGCGGGCTGCGAACGGCTGTTCGAGGCCGGGGCCAATGTCATCGTCCTGGCCTGCAACACCGCCAGCGCCATCGCCCTGCGCCGGCTGCAGCAGAGCTGGGTGCCAGAGGCGCGGGCGCGCCACGGCCGCCCGATCAATGTGCTGGGCATCATCGTTCCGACCATCGAGGCGGCCACCGGCCTGCCCTGGACCTATGAGGCCGAACGGCGCCCCGACAAGATCGAGGCCATCGACATCACGGGCGTCTTCTGCACCGCCGCCACGGCGATGAGCCGGGTCTATGAGATCGAGATCGATAAACGGCGCGAGGATCTGGCGGTCTTCTCCGAGCCCTGTCCGGGCCTGGCCGGCCTGATCGAGCTGGGCGCTCCGCTCGAGGAGCTGAAGGTGGTGGTCGAGGACCATGTCGACGCCCTGCGGCGCCGCATCGGCCGCCATCCCGACCAGGCCATCCTCGGCTGCACCCACTATGAGATCGTCGCCGATCTGTTCGCCGCGGCCCTGCCGCCCGGCACGCCGGTGATCCACCAGCCGACGGCCGTGGCGGACGCCCTGGCGCGCTATTTCGAGCGGCATCCGGAATACGATCTGGGCGGCTCGGGCCGCCGGGACTTCCTGACCAGCGGCAAGGCCGGGCCGCAGTCGGACCTGGTCAGCCAGTTCTGGGGCGCGCCCCTGACCTTCACCCCGGCTTGACGACCGGCGCCGTTCGTCACCCCATGGCGGCGGGAGGATCGTCCATGCTCAAGCCCCTGATCGCCACCGCCGTCCTGGCCCTTTCGGCCGCGCCGGCAGCCGCCGAGGTCGTGTCGCGCACCGCCGACAGCTTCACCCTGCGCTATGCGGTCGGCGCCGAGATCGCGCCCGATGACATTCCAGCCGCATTCGAGGCGCTCCCCCGGTGGTGGGACGCCGCCCACACCTATACCGGCTCGGCCGCCAATCTGAGCCTCGACCTCGCGCCCGGCGGCTGCTGGTGCGAGACACTGGCCGACGGGACCGACTTCGACCATGGCCGCACCGTCTCGGTCACGGCCGACCGCATGGTGTTCGACGCGCCCTTCGGACCGCTGCGCGGCAAGACGACCCGGGCGGAACTGGTGGTCAGCTGGCCCGCGGCGAACCGGGGCTGGACCCCGACCTGGACCATGACGGTCGAAGGCCCGGGCATCGGCGCCATGGCCGACGATGTCGATGCGGTCATGGGCGCCGGCTACCAGCGCTGGCTCCACTATCTGGAGTACGGCGAGGCCCCGGCGGAGTCCGGATCCTAGGCGGCCAGCGCCGTTTCCGACGCCACGATCCGGCTGGCGGCGTGGACCACCGCGGCGATGCGCAGCGCCGCCTGCACCTGGGTCGCCGGCACGCCGTGCTTGCGCAGCGCGCCCTCATGGGCGTCCAGACAGGAGCCGCAGCCATTGATGGCCGAGACCGCCGTCGACCACAGTTCGAAATCCATCTTCTCGACGCCCGGATTGGCGAGGACGTTCATCCGCAGCCGGGCGGGGATGGTCGTGTATTCGTGGTTCTTCATCAGGTGCAGCGACCGGTAGTAGATGTTGTTCATGCCCATGATGGCGGCGGCGGCCTTGGCCGCATTCATCGCCTCGGGCGACAGGATGGTCGCCGCCTGGGCCTCGATCGCCCTGACCACCGGAGCGACGCCGACCGCATGGGCCGAGGCGAGGAAACAGCCCCATTTCTGCTGGTCGTTCAGCACCGTCTCCGAGGCGAGGGAGCCGAGGTTCAGCGAAATGTCCCTGGCGTAGGCGGGCATCAGGTCGCGCAGGGCGTCGATCGACATTTTGGGAGGTTCCCTTCGGGAAGCGATTATCGCACGCGACGCGGTCGCGCGCTGCTTGAGCCGCATGAAGTCATGGGTGGTCGGGCGCGACCGCGCTCAAGTCGCAAGGCTCCGCGAGCCGAGCATAGCGCCCAAAAAACAGCGAGCGCGGGAGGCGGCGATACAAACGCTGCCGCCTCCCGCTACTCAGGACGCCGCCTTACGCAGCGAGCGTCTCGCCGCCCACCGGGCGGTTGCAGGCGCACAGCTCGTCGGTCTGCAGGGCGTCGACGACACGCAGGGTGTCGGCCGGGGCGCGGCCCACGTTCAGATTGGTGACATAGACGTGCTGCACGATGTTGTGCGGGTCGACCACGAAGGTGGCGCGCAGGGCGACGCCCTCGGCCTCGTCGAGGACGCCCAGGTCGCGGGCGAATTTGCCGCCGTTGTCAGCGAACTGCCAGATCGGCAGCTTGGACAGGTCGGCGTGGTCGCGGCGCCAGGCCAGTTTGACGAACTCGTTGTCGGTCGAGCCGCCCAGAACGACGGTGTCGCGGTCTTCGAAGTCCCGCGCCAGCGAGGCGAATTCGGCGATCTCGGTCGGGCAGACGAAGGTGAAGTCCTTCGGGTAGAAGAAGATGACCTTCCACTTGCCCTCGAAACTGTCCTGGGTGACGGCCTCGAAGGCCGAAACGCCGTTTTCCTCGTGGTTGTTGAAGCCCGGCTTGACGCCGATGATCTTGAAGTCCGGCAGTTTCTGACCAACGCCCAGCATGGCTGTTCTCCTGAAGTCGATTGAAGGAAGAATCCGGAGCGCCGGGGGAGCGGCGCTGCAACCGCGAAATGGCTTGTGCGGTGCACAAAGTCAATGAGTGGACATCATATTGATCCATAGATTTTATCTATACTTCACATGGGCGCCGTCGGTCCGGATCGCGGCTTTACGAAGGGGGGCCCGACCGGCAAGGTCGGCGTGCACATCAGAGGAAGACACACCCATGCGTCGCCTGACCGCCGCCCTGTTGACCGCCGCCGCCCTTACCGCAGCCGCCGCCCCCGGCCTGGCCGCGGCCCAGACGCCACCGGCAACGATCGGCGAGCGCTATGTGCCGGCGCCCTGGTGGATGCGCGATCCCGTCATCGCCTCGGTCGGCCATGTCCGCACCGAGGTCGCCGCCAACCGGGCGAACTTCGGCGCCACCTTCCTGGCGATCGACCGCTCGGCCGCCGACGCCTCGCGCAAGGCCGCCGATCAGGTGCGGGCGCTGAGCCAGGCCCTGGCAGCCTATGGCGTGGACAAGGTCAGGGTCGAGACCAGCCTGACGACGCGCCCCCTATACGACCAGTATCGCGACGAGAACGGCGTCCTGCGCGACAACGCCCGGGCCGACCAGATCGAGCGCTATCAGGCCAATGCGAACGTCAGCGTCACCATCCGCGATGTTTCGGTGCTGGAGCGGGTCTATGCGACGGTGATCGCCGCCCAGCCCACCTCGGCCAGCGCGGTCTCCTTCAATCTCGAACCGGACAATTCGACCAAGACCTGGCTGCAGGGCGAGGCCGTGAAGGATGCGGCGCGGCGAGCGCGCGAGGCCGCGTCCAACGCCGGGACGTCGCTGGGCGGGGTGCGGGTGATCGATCCGACGGGCCGCGCCTGCGAGACCGACGTGCTGGCCGGCTGGCCATCCTATTCCTCGGGGCCCGGGCTGGCGACCAATGTGGACGAGATCGCGGTCACCGGATCGCGGATGGAGCGCGGGTTTGCACCGTCGGCTCCTCCCCCTCCGCCCGCGCCCGGCGCCGCGCCGTCCGAAGCCCAGATCGAGGCGGCCCGGCTGGCGCTGCAGCCGCCGCTGCGCGAACTGACCGACCGGGCCTGTGTCGTCTACGGGCTGAACTGACGCAGGATGACCGCTCCGTTCAAGGCTGATCCCGCGTTCGAGGCCGGCTCCGCCGTCGTCTGCGACTGGCCCCTGTGCGAGGTGCGGCTGCAGGATGATGCGCGCTTTCCCTGGCTGATCCTGATCCCCCGCCGCGCGGGCCTGCGCGAACTGGAGGACCTGACGCCGGCTGATCGCGCGACGCTGATGGACGAGGTCGTCCGGGCCGGCGAGCTGGTGAGGATGCTGGGCGGGGCGGCGGGACGGGCGGTTGAGAAGCTGAACGTCGGGGCCCTGGGCAATGTGACGGCGCAGTTGCATGTGCATGTGGTCGGCCGTCGTCACGACGACGGACTGTGGCCCGACCCGGTCTGGGGCCGGGGAGCCGCCCTTCCCTATGGCGCCAGCGCCCTGCAGGCGGCGGTGTCGGGCCTTCGCCAGGAGACTCGCCGTTCGCCGGCGGGATAGCGCCATATCGCCGCCCGCTCTCAAGCTTCGTTGACCCCCGCCGCTCCGCTGGACTAAAGCCTGATCACCGATTTCGAGCGCCTGATTTTGCTCAGGTTTCTGAGAACCATTCGCAATATGTCGACCTCTCCCCTGCCGGGCGACGCCTCCAACGATCCGACCCCCAATTCTGGCGACGACCAGACCGGCCGTTTCGTGATTCAGCCCAATGGCCGCGTCCGACCCCTGTCGCCCCATCTCCAGATCTGGCGCTGGCACGTCACCATGTTCGCCTCGATCCTGAACCGGTTCACGGGCGGCGCGCTATCGGTCGGATCGGTGCTGATCGCCCTGTGGCTGATGGCCCTGGCCTTCGGGCCTGACGCCTATGCGACCTTCACCGGCTGGATGGGGTCGCCGCTGGGACTGCTGGTCTGGTTCGGCCTGACCCTGGCCCTGTTCCTTCACCTGACCGGGGGCGTGCGCCACCTGATCTGGGACGCGGCCGTGGGCCTGTCGCCCCGGACGGCCGACGCCCTGTCGTGGGGCTCCATCATCCTGGGCGTCGTCGGAGCGGTGGCGTTCTGGGCCTTCCTGTTCACCTCGGGGAGGGTCGTGCTGTGAGCGCCGAAACCAAGGCCTTCGTGAAGGGCGTCAAGGTCTCCGAGCGCCACGGCGCCGGCGAATGGACCGCCGAACGGCTGTCGTCCCTGATCCTCGTTCCCCTGACCCTCTGGGGTCTGTGGAGCGGCTTCGTCCTGTCGGGCGGCGGCTATGACGGCGCGCGCGAATGGTTCGCCTCTCCGGTTAACGCCGTAATTCTGGCCGTGACCCTGCTGGTCAGCGTCTGGCACATGAACATGGGCCTGAAGGTCATCGTCGACGACTATATCCACAAGCCCGGCTCGCGCGGCGCGCTGCTGGGCCTGATCCTTCTGCTCTGCCTCGTGATCGCGGCGGCGGGAGTCTTCTTCATCGTGCGGCTGGCGCTGGGTTCCGCGCCCCTGCCCGCCGGTTTCGGGATCTGACGGCTGATGGCTGCTTATGAATTCGTCGATCACGCCTATGACGTCGTCGTCGTCGGCGCGGGCGGCTCGGGCCTTCGCGCGGCGCTCGGCGCCGCCCAGCAGGGGCTGAAGGTCGCCTGCGTCACCAAGGTCTTCCCGACCCGCTCCCACACCGTCGCGGCCCAGGGCGGCATCTCCGCCTCGCTCGGCAACATGGGCGAGGACAGCTGGCAGTGGCACATGTACGACACCGTCAAGGGGTCGGACTGGCTCGGCGACCAGGACGCCATCGAATACCTGGTCCGCAACGCGCCCAAGGCCGTCTATGAGCTTGAGCACTGGGGCGTGCCCTTCTCGCGCACCGATGAGGGCAAGATCTACCAGCGCGCCTTCGGCGGCATGACGCGCAATTTCGGCGAGGGCCCGGTGCAGCGCACCTGCGCCGCCGCCGACCGCACCGGCCACGCCATCCTGCACACCCTGTACGGCCAGTCGGTGCGCCGCGAGGTCGAGTTCTTCGTCGAATATTTCGCCCTCGACCTGATCATGCAGGACGGCGCCTGCACCGGCGTGACGGCGCTCAAGCTCGACGACGGCACGATGCACCGCTTCCGCGCCAAGCTGGTGATCCTGGCCACCGGCGGCTACGGCCGCGCCTATTTCAGCGCCACCTCGGCCCACACCTGCACCGGCGACGGCAACGCCATGGTGCTGCGCGCCGGCCTGCCGCTGCAGGACATGGAGTTCGTGCAGTTCCACCCCACCGGCATCTACGGCGCCGGCTGCCTGATCACCGAGGGCGCGCGCGGCGAGGGCGGCTATCTGACCAATTCCGAGGGCGAGCGCTTCATGGAGCGCTATGCGCCGACCGTGAAGGACCTGGCCCCGCGCGACATGGTCAGCCGCTCCATGACCATCGAAATCCGTGAAGGCCGCGGCGTGGGCCCGAACAAGGACCACATCCACCTGCACCTCGACCACCTCGATCCGGCCATCCTGCACGAGCGCCTGCCGGGCATTTCCGAGAGCGCCAAGATCTTCGCCGGCGTCGATGTGACGAAACAGCCGATCCCGGTCCTGCCGACCGTCCACTACAATATGGGCGGCATCCCCACCAACTATCACGGCGAGGTCCTGACCAAGGTCGGCGACAATGCCGACAGCGTGGTGCCCGGCCTGATGGCGGTGGGCGAGGCGGCCTGCGTCTCGGTGCACGGGGCCAACCGCCTCGGCTCCAACAGCCTGACCGATCTGGTCGTGTTCGGCCGCGCCGCCGGGCTGCGGTGCGGCGAGGTCGTGGACAAGGCTTCGAAGGTGCCGGATGTCCCGGCCTCGGCGACCGACGCCCATGTGGCCCGGATGGATCGCTTCCGCCATGCCAACGGCTCGACCCCGACGGCGAAGCTGCGCATCGACATGCAGCGCGCCATGCAGTCCGACGCCGCCGTCTTCCGCACCGGCAAGACGCTGGAGGAAGGGGTGGCCAAGCTGCGCGCCATCCACGCCGCCGGCGACGACATCAAGACCACCGATCGCGGCCTGATCTGGAACACCGACCTGGTCGAGACGCTCGAATACGACAACCTGATCGATCAGGCCCTGGTCACCATCGAGGGCGCGCTGAACCGCACCGAGAGCCGCGGCGCCCACGCCCGCGAGGATTATCCGGACCGGGACGACAAGCAGTGGATGAAACACACCCTCGCCTGGAAGGCGCCGGGCGACGCGGTGAAGATCGATTACCGCCCGGTCCACAATTACACGATGTCGAAAGACATCGCTTACATCGAACCCAAGGCGCGGGTGTACTGATGGTCCAGCTGACTCTCCCCAAGGGCTCCAAGCCCGTTCGCGGCAAGGTCCACAAGGCCCCGGCCGGCGCGCAGAACGTCAAGACCTACAAGGTCTATCGCTACGACCCCGAGGTCGACGCCGATCCGCGCTGGGACACGTTCGAGATCTCGGCCGACGATCACGGCCCGATGCTGCTGGACGCCCTGATCCACATCAAGAACGAGATCGACCCGACCCTGACCTTCCGGCGTTCGTGCCGCGAGGGCATCTGCGGCTCGTGCTCGATGAACATCGACGGACGCAACACCCTGGCCTGCACCAAGGGCTGGGAGGAGTGCTCCTCCTCGACGATCTCGATCGCGCCCCTGCCGCACCAGTCGGTGGTCAAGGATCTGGTGACGGACCTGACCCTGTTCTACGCCCAGTACGACTCGATCCAGCCCTACCTGCAATCCGACGAGCCCGACCCCGAGAAAGAGCGCATCCAGCTGCCCGAGGACCGGGCCAAGCTGGACGGCCTGTACGAGTGCATCCTGTGCGCCTGCTGCTCGACCTCCTGCCCCAGCTACTGGTGGAACCAGACCGAATACCTCGGCCCCGCCGCCCTGCTGCAGTCCTATCGCTGGATCGCCGACAGCCGCGACGACGCCACCGACAAGCGGCTCGACGACCTCGAGGATCCGTTCAAGCTCTATCGCTGCCACACCATCATGAACTGCGCCCAGGTCTGTCCCAAGGGGCTGAACCCGGCCGAGGCGATCGCGAAGACCAAGAAGCTGATGGTGTCCCCGTCGCGCAAGAAGACGGAAACGGCGGCCTAGTTGGCGAAGGTCACCTACATCGAACACGACGGCCGCGAACATGTGGTTGAGGTCAAGAATGGCCTCTCCGTTATGGAAGGCGCGATCCGCAACAATGTCCCGGGCATCGACGCCGACTGCGGCGGCGCCTGCGCCTGCGCCACCTGCCACGTCTATGTCGACGAGGCTTTCGCCGCCGAGACGGGCCGCGCCTCGGCCATGGAGGAGTCGATGCTGGACTTCGCCGAGAACGTCCAGCCGAACAGCCGCCTGTCCTGTCAGATCCGGGTTTCGGACGATCTGGACGGGTTGATCGTGCGCCTCCCCGAAAACCAGCACTGACACGAACCGTGGGCCCAGCCGATCCCGGGATGATCGATCTGATCGGCCGCCTGATAGCGACCGGATCCCGAACTGCGGTCGGGCCGCCCTTGATCGCCGTCGTCGGGGCCCAGGGGTCGGGCAAGACGACCCTGGCCCGCGCCGCCGCCGAAAGGTTCGGCGGAATTCAGATCTCCATCGACGACGTCTATCTGACGCGCGCGCGGCGCGAGGTGATGGCCGACGAAGTGCACCCGCTGTTCCGGACGCGCGGTCCTCCGGGTACGCATGATCTTCGTTTGCTGAACCGGTTGATCAAGGCTCTGAGCACGGCCCGGCCTCATGACAAGGTCCTGATCCCCGACTTCGACAAGCGCGCAGACGACCGTCGACCTATCCGGGACTGGCGGATCTTCGAAGGCCGCCCTTCGGCGATCCTGATCGACGCCTGGTGCCTGGGCGCGCTGCCGGAGGATGAGGCCGCACTCGCCGTCCCGATCAATGCGCTGGAGCGCGAGCGGGACGCCGACGGGGCGTGGCGGCGAGCCGTCAACGGCTTCGTCGCCGGCTCCTACGCCGACTTCGCCGCCCGGTTCGACGCCGTCTTATTCCTGAAGGCTCCCGGGTTCGAGGTCGTGCTCGACTGGCGCAGCCAGCAGGAGGCGGATCTGCTGGATGTTCGTCCGAAGGACCTTCCCGATGAGGAGCGTCGCCGTCTGGCGGACTTCATTCAGTATTTCGAACGCATCACGCGGCGAATGCTGAACGGCGGTGTTATCGCGGACAAGGTCGTAGTGCTTGATCGCGACCGCCGCCCCGGACCCTTACCCGCATGACGCATCAGCCTCCGGATCGCCGCTTCGAACCGCGACGCCCCGCCAATTCGCGGGGCGTGATCGTCGCCGCGGGGCTGGAGTTGCCCTGTCTGATCGTGGACCAGTCCTCCGCGGGGCTGCGTGTCCGACTGGACCGCAGTTTCGCCCTGACCGGAAGCGTCATTGTCATCGACCTCGCCCGCGGCGTGGCCATCGAGTGCCTGGTGGCCTGGAGCAAGGGGCTGGAGGCCGGGATGAAGCAGTCGGGCCAGACGTCCCTGCGGGGACTGGTGCCCTCGCGTCTCGCCGCCGCGCGCGACGCGTTCCGACGGGCCGGCGGCTAGGCTTCGGCCGGAGCGCCGGACAGGGACTCTTCCATTTCGAGGAAGGAGGGCTGGGCTGAGGACGGGATGTCGCCGCGCCCGATCTCGACCGAGATCTGCGCCGCATTGCCGTGCAGGTGGGCGACCAGCACCGACTGGATGATCTTGTAGAAGGCCGATTCCTCATCGACGATGGCCTTCAGCCGGGTCGCGATCGGGCCGACCAGTCCATAGGCGAGGAAGACCCCGAGGAAGGTGCCGACCAGGGCCCCGCCGATCATGCCGCCGAGAATTTCCGGCGGCTCGGTGATCGAGCCCATGGTCTTGATCACGCCCAGCACGGCGGCGACGATGCCCAGGGCGGGCAGGGCGTCGGCCAGGTTGGTCAGGGCGTGGGGCGCTTCCAGCGCCTCGTGGTGGTGCTTCTCCAGCTGCTTTTCCATCGCATCCTCGATCTGGTGAGGATCCTCGAGGTTCATGGTCATCATGCGCAGCGTGTCGCAGATGAAGTCCGTGGCGAAATGGTCCTTCAGCACCTTGGGGTATTTCTGGAAGATGGTGCTCTCGGCGGGCTTTTCGATGTGGCTCTCCAGGGCGATGACGCCCTTGGATTTCATCGTCTTGGTCAGCTGGAACAGCAGGGACAGCAGGTCCTTGTAGTCCTGCTTCTTCCACTTGGGACCGCCGAAGGCCTTGCCGAGGCCGCCGAGCGTGGCCTTCATGGTGGTGACGCTGTTCGAGATCAGGAAGGCGGCCACGCCGGCGCCGCCGATGGCCATCATCTCGTGAGGCAGGGAGTGAAGGATCACCGCCATCTTGCCACCGGAGATGATGTAGCTGCCGAACACGAGGCCGAACAGCAGCACGATGCCGATAATCTGGAACATGGTGGGCGATGTTGTCCTGCGCGCGGGAGACGCCGACCATCGCCGTTAATGATTAAGGGGCGGTTGCGAACCGCTAACCCTAAAGCCGCGTCTCGCCGTTCAGGATCGCCTGCCGCGCGACGTCGCCGAGCTTGGTGTAACCGCTCTTGCCGCCGCGCACATACAGGACGCCATCGACCTTGTCGGGATCGAAGCCGTCGGCCACCAGATCGGTCTTCCTGTATTTGAAGGTGCCGGTGGTGTCGGCGGACTTGATCAGCCGCACGAATGCGGGACGGGCGTAGACGGGCAGTTCCTGATCGACCCAGTCGGCGAAGGGCCGCGCCGCGAACCGGCCGTCGACGACCAGGGCGACCATGCCGGCCTTGCCCTCATGGCTGGGCACAGGGACGCCATAGGCGATGACTTCCTTGACCCCCGGGGCGTCGGTCAGGCGCTGCTCGACCTCGGCGGTCGAGACGTTCTCGCCCTTCCAGCGGTAGGTGTCGCCGATGCGGTCGATGAAATAGACATAGCCCTCGCTGTCCTGCTTCATCAGGTCTCCGGTGCGGAACCAGCGGTCGCCGCGCACGAACACGTCGCGCAGGATCTTCTTCTCGGAGGCCGCCTTGTCGGCATAGCCCGAGAAGGAGTGGCGGATGTCGTCGCTGATCATGCCCAGGGCCTCGCCGACCTCGCCCGGCTTCGCCAGCTGGCACAGGCCGTCGGGGCCCCGCACCGGCTCCTCGGATTCCGTATCGAAGCGGACGAGCCGGAAATTGATCTGCTTCCTGAGAAAGCCCGGCACGCGGCCGATGGCTCCCGGCTTGCCGTCGAAATTGAACACCGAGACGTTGCCTTCGGTGGAGCCGTAGAATTCCAGAATGTTCGGAATGGCGAATCGCTTCTGGAAATCGTTCCAGACGTCGGGCCGCAGACCGTTGCCGAAGGCCAGGCGCAGCTTGTGCGAACGGTCGTCCGGGTTTTCGGGGCAGTTGACCAGATAGCGGCACAGCTCGCCGATATAGACGAACAGGGTCGCGCCGGTCGCCTTGACGTCGGGCCAGAAGGCGGAGGCCGAGAAACGCTTGCGCAGCACCAGCCGACCGCCGTTCAGCAGGGCGGGACCGACCCCGACCAGACCACCGGTCGAGTGATACAGCGGAAGGACGTTGAAGGTGACGTCCTTGTCCGTGGCGGCGGTGGCCCCGGCGAAGGCGCGCATGTAGGTGCGGGCCCGGGCATGGGTGATCCGCGCCGCCTTGGGCATGCCCGTGGTGCCCGAGGTGTAGATGTACAGCGCCGTGTCGCGGTTGGTCAGGCCGGACCGGGCCGAGCGGGCGGGCCGCACCGAAGAGCCGCTGCGAACCGGCTTGTCCAGGCCACGCCGTTCATCGGCCTCGTCCTCGTCCTTCAGGCCCAGCACCCAGAGCATCAGATTGCGCCCGGAGAGGCCGCGGGCGTCTTCGACGCGCTTCCAGCAGTCCTCGTCGGTGACAACCTGGGACGCATTGGAGATCGACAGGCAGTGGGCCAGGGCGTGGCCGGTCAGATTGGTGTTGATCAGGGCGGTCGCCACGCCGACCTTGGAGAAGCCCAGCCATGCCGCGATGTATTCCGTCCGGTTCAGCATCACCAGGGCGATGATGTCGCCGCGCTTGAGCCGTCGGCTCTGGGCCCAGTGGCCGAACCGGTTGGCCATGGCGTCCAGCTCGCGGTAGGTCAGGCTATGGCGGTCATCCTCGATGGCGACGTGGTCGGGGAATTTGTCGACGGCCTCTTCCCAGTCGTCGCAGACCAGGTCGGGACTATCCAGGGCGATCGGCTTGATGCGATTGAGCAGGCGTCGCAGCCCCTTGGCGAAACGCATATTGCGCTTGATGTTCGCCACCAGACCCATCGTCGTGCCTACTCCGTCGTCCGTCGCCCCACTTGGTGATGAACAAGCCCATCGCCGCGGTCAACCGGCAGGGGAATCGGATCGGCAATTGAGAGGCGTCGCGCGCCGCTTTGCGGGAAGGCGTGGCGCCGATGCGGCGGTGACGCAGGGTCAGCGTGCCGATTTGAAGGCAGGCGCTTGAAGATTGTCGCGGGCGAGGGCTTAATCGACGAACAGGGGTTTGCGGCGCCGGGCCGCGGGAGGGGCCCCGGGGGGACTTGAACCAATGCGACTTCTGATCGCCGTCGCGGCTGGCGCCCTGGCATTCACCGGGACCGCCGCAGCCCAGGACTACAACGCCGAGCCGAATTACGGTGACATCACCCTGGCCCCCGGGTTCACGCCCGATCCGCACCTGGTCAGCCTGCGAGCTGGCGGCGACACAAGCGCGACCGCCGCGGGCAGCGGCTGTTCGGGCTACATCACCCGCGCGCCGGACTTCCGCCTGAACTGGAGCGGCAAGGGCTCGCTGAACCTGAAGATCTCGGTGCTGTCCAAGGCCGACACGACCCTGGTGGTCAACGGTCCCAATGGCGAATGGTACTGCGACGACGATTCCGGCGAGGACAACAACCCGCTCATCACCCTCGGATCTCAGGCCGGCCGGTATGAAATCTGGGTCGGCACCTATTCGATCGGCGACCCTCAGCCCGCCGTCCTGTCGATTTCAGAACTCGGCAACTTCTGACGGCCAGAACTGAGTAAACCGCCACCGTAATGCTGCACCGTTGTCGCCTCAATTGTGGCGACAACGGTGTTTCTTCGCGACTACACCGAAATCGCGGAACCGTGATCTCGCAGAGTTGTTCTTTCCGGACGATTGGAGGAACAGTTTCATGTCAGTCACCTATCCCGTTGACCCGTTGAAGCCTTATGGCGACCGGGTTGAAGTTCCCGCCTTCGCTCCTCGCGAGGACCTGAGCCCGCGCCTGAGTGGCGCAACCGATGAGCCCTTCGTTCCCGTCTACGCCCGGCGCGGCAAGGCTGCGCGCGGCGGCGGCAAGATCAGGACGTGGATGATCCTGGCGCCCGTGGGCGTTCTGGTTCTGGGCGGCCTCGGCGCCATGATGATGATGAACGGCGAGGAAACCGCCGCGCCGCTGGCTGAACCGGCAGTGACCGCTCCGGTCGTCGCCGCCACCCCGCTGGTGGCGGCCGCTTCGCCCGCCGCCAGCGTCTCGACGCCGGCCCCGGTGCGGGCCGTTGCGGCTCCCGCTCCCGTGCTCCGTCCGACGACCCCGGTCCGCCGGGCCGTCACCCCGGCTCCCGCCCCTCGGGCGACAGCGCCCACGGCGTCGCAGACACCCGCCGCTCCGGTCGCCCGCGTCGTCACCCCCACTCCGGCGACGTCCTCCACATCGACGCTGAATACGGCGCCCGCTCCCGCTGCGACGGTCACGCCGACACCCGCGCCGGCCCAACCCCCGGCGCCGATCATCGTGGTCGCGCCGCTCGACTGATCGAGCTCCTGGTACGGAGGCCCCCGGCGGACCCGCCGGGGGCTTTTTTCTGTCAGGGCGCCGGTGCGGGCGACACTCGCCAGATGATATTGCCGACGTCGTCGGCGACCAGCAGGGCGCCCAGGCGGTCGAACTGCACCCCGACCGGTCGACCCATGGCCTGGTCCTCGTCGTTGATGAAGCCGGTCAGGATATCCTGCGGCGGTCCCGCGGGCGCGCCGTTCGCGAACGGGACGAAGATCACGCGATAGCCGTTGCGCGGCTTGCGGTTCCACGACCCATGCTGGCCGACAAAGGCCCCGCCCTGGTACCGTGCCGGGAACATGCCGCCCTCGCCGAACGTCAGGCCGAGGGACGCGGTATGCGATCCCAGCGCATAGTCGGGCTTGAGGGCGCGGGCCGCCATATCGGGGTTGGCCGGTTCGACCCGCGTGTCGACAATCTGGCCATAATAGCTCCACGGCCAGCCGTAGAAGGCCCCGGGCGTGACCGAGGTCATGTAGTCCGGCACCAGGTCGTTGCCGAGCTCATCCCGCTCATTGACCGAAACCCACAGCTTGCCGCTGTCCGGCTGCCAGGCCAGACCGACCGGATTGCGCAGGCCCGAGGCATGGATGCGGTGGCTGCCCGTCGCCGGATCGATCTCCCAGATCGCCGCCCGACCCACCTCCTCGTCCAGGCCGTTCTCGCCGATGTTCGAATTGGAGCCGACGCCGACATAGAGGCGCGATCCGTCGGCGCTGGCGACCAGGCTCTTGGTCCAGTGGTGATTTCGTTGCGCGGGCAGGTCGACGATCCTGCGCGCGGCGGCGGTGATCCGCGTCTGACCGGCCTGATAGGGGAAGGCCACCACGGCGTCGGCGTTGGCGACGTAGAGGGTGTCTCCAACAAGGGCCATGCCGAAGGGCGACATCAGGTTTTCGAGGAAGGCGGTCGTCGTCTCGGCCACGCCGTCCCCGTCGGCGTCGCGTAGCAGGGTGATACGGTTGGCGCTGGGCGCCCGGGCGCCCGCCTTCTTCATGAACAGACCCTGGGCCCAGGCGCGGATGCCGCCCCCGGCTCCGGCGTCGATATTCGCAGGCCTGGGCGGGGCGTTCGTCTCGGCCACCAGAATGTCGCCATTGGGCAGGCGGTACAGCCAGCGGGGGTGGTCCAACCCGCTGGCGAAGGGCTGGACGCGGAAGCCGGGGGCGGCGACCGGCGTCCGCCCGACGGGCCACCCGACGGCGTCGGCGACGTTCACCGTCGGGAACAGGGCCCTCTGCGGCGCCGGCAATGTCGGATCGGGACCGAATCCGAGGGCGGGATCCAGCGCCTCACTGCCTCCGCAAGCGGCGAGGGTCAGGGCGGTGATCGAGGCGGCGAGCAGGGGCGGGCGGGACATGGCGGCTTTCCGGGTGAAGGTCAGAAGGCGGGGAATTCCAGACGGCTGACATCGTAGCCCAAGGCTTCGGCGCGGGAGACAAGCCTTTGGCGCTGGGCGGCGTCGGGGACTTCGCGAGTGTAGATCCACAGCTTTTCAAAGGTCGGGTCGGCCGAGATGAACCAGCTGTAGTCCTCGGCGCGGTCCAGCACCCAGTAGTCCCATGTGATCAGGCCGCCAAAATAGCGGACGCGCAGTTTGGCGCTGGTCCCCGGATCGAGGATTTCGCCGCGCGCGCCGATCGATTTCTCCCGGCCCTGTGGGGTGTCGACCTGACAGGTATCGCGCACATCGACCCGCGCCGGACTGACCAGCACATAGTTGGTGGCCCCCGCAACGCAGCCGTCCGTCAGGCGCATGGGCAGGCGGGCGATCTCCAGCCAGCGGCCTGTGTAGAAGCGCTCGGGATCGACAGCCTTCGTGGGCTGGGGCGCGCGGACCTCGTCAGGACCCGGCGCGGTGACGCAGGCGGACAGGCTGAGAGAAAGGATGAGAGCGGCAGCGGCGGTACGCATGGCGAGACAGGCTCCGGCAGAGAATGAATAGCGCAGATACGGCGCAGGTTCCGCAGGGACGCGACAGGGACCGAATTCAGGTCAGGGGATCGAGAACGCGCGGGAGCCTGATCCTGCGGAACCGCGCCTCGATGAAGGAAAAGGCCCCGAAGGCGACGAAGCCGAGCGCGGTGACGGCCAGAATCCACGGACCGGCGGGTTGACGCTCGACCGCGTCAAGGGCCAGGCCGAAGGTGGTGACGTCCGACGCCTTGGCGCGCAGTCCGGCCAGCATCACCAGAATGGCCAGCGGCACATAGGCCAGACCACGCGCCACATATCCGGCCCGCGCCAGCGGCGCGACCCGCCGGCCCATCCTGGGCGAACAGGCGAGGTATTCGGTGAAGTCCTCGCGCCATGCGCGACTGATGTTGGCCAGGCCGATCCCCAGTATGCACAGACCGGCCCCGGCCAGCAGCCAGTTGCCGAAGGGCAGGGACAGCACGGCCTCCGCCTGTTCCCGGCTCTTCGTGATATCGGCCGACTTCGTGTCGGTGGGCTTGTCCATCAGCAGGCCAAAGGCGCTGAAGGCCAGAATGCCATAGGTCATGGCGCTGAAACCCTGGCCCATGCGGGTCATCAGCCCGTGGCGGCTCGTGCCTTCGTGATCGGCGTCGAACACCGCCTGCAACAGCCGCCACGTGACGAAGGCCGTCAGCCCCAGCCCCAACAGCAACAGCCACAGACGGCCGAACGGCCTCAGCGCGACCCAGGCAATGGCGCCCTTGACCCCGACGGCGTCTCCGACCAGGTCCGCGGCCGCCAGCAGGATCAGCAATCCCGCGGACAGATAGACGAAACCGCGCGCGCCATACCCGACCCGGGCCGCCAGCTCGAGCAGGTCATGCAGCGGCGGCACGCGACGCAGCAGCGGCGACCGTTTGCGTCCGTAGTCGCCCGCGCGGGCCAGACGGGATCGGAGGGAAGCGAGGGGGCTGGGCACGGCGTCCGTAACTCCCGGCTCCGAATATGGCTCCGCTGGCTTGCGCCGGCCTTGAGGTGCGGCCTTGGGACGCATATCTGCGGGCGCCACGGAGGGCGTGCATGCAACCGGTTATCTCGATCACGGGTCTGACCAAGACCTACAAGTCCGGGCTGCAAGCCCTCAAACCCATCGACCTGACAATCAGCAAAGGCGAGATCTTCGCCCTTCTGGGTCCCAACGGAGCCGGCAAGACGACCCTGATCTCGATCGTCTGCGGCATTGTCACCCCGACCACGGGGACGGTCGTCGCCGACGGACACGACATCCAGTCCGATTATCGCGCCGCCCGCTCGAAGATCGGTCTGGTGCCCCAGGAGCTGACCACCGATGCCTTCGAGACCGTGCTGGCGACGGTGACCTTCAGCCGCGGCCTGTTCGGCAAGGCGCCCAACCCCGGTCATATAGAGAAGACGCTGCGCGAACTGTCCCTGTGGGACAAGCGCAACGACAAGCTCATGACCCTGTCCGGCGGCATGAAACGCCGGGTCATGATCGCCAAGGCGCTGAGCCATGAACCCGACATCCTGTTCCTCGACGAGCCCACGGCCGGGGTGGACGTCGAACTGCGCCGCGACATGTGGAACCTGGTGCGCGGCCTGCGAGACAAGGGCGTCACCATCATCCTGACCACCCACTACATCGAGGAGGCCGAGGAGATGGCCGACCGGGTCGGCGTGATCCTGAAGGGCGAACTGATCCTGGTCGAGGAGACCTCGGCCCTGATGAAAAAGCTGGGCAAGAAGACCCTGACGTTGAACCTGCAGGAGCCGCTGGCCGCCGTGCCGCCGGAACTGGCCGAATGGTCGCCGACGCTGAAGGCCGACGGGAACGAGCTGGAATACGTCTTCGATTCCAATCTCGAGAAGACCGGCGTGCCGTCCCTGCTGCGCACGCTGTCGGACCTGGGCATCGCCTTCAAGGACCTGCACACAAGCCAGAGCTCGCTGGAGGACATCTTCGTCAGCCTGGTCCACCGCGACAAGACAACGGGAGCCGCGGCATGAACAGCCAATCTTCCAGGGCTTTGGCCTTCAACGGCTACGGCGTCTGGGCCATCTACCGTTTCGAGATGGCGCGGGCCCTGCGCACCGTCTGGCAGTCCCTGGTCACCCCTGTGATCACTACGGCCCTGTATTTCGTGGTCTTCGGCTCGGCCATCGGCAGCCGCATGACCGAGATCGACGGCGTGCCTTACGGCGCCTTCATCGTGCCGGGCCTGATCATGCTGAGCCTGTTCACCCAGTCGATCTTCAACGCCTCGTTCGGCATCTACTTCCCCAAATTCACCGGCACCATCTACGAACTGCTGTCCGCGCCCGTGTCGCCGCTCGAGATCGTCATCGCCTATGTCGGGGCGGCGGCGACCAAGTCGGCGGTGCTGGGGCTGATCATCCTCGCCACGGCGGCCTTCTTCGTGCCGCTGCAGATCCTGCATCCGCTCGAGATGCTGGCCTTCCTGATCCTGATCTCGACGACCTTCAGCCTGTTCGGATTCATCATCGGCATCTGGGCCAACGGCTTCGAGCAGCTGCAGATGATCCCGATGCTGGTGGTCACGCCCCTGACCTTCCTGGGCGGGTCCTTCTATTCGATCGACATGCTGCCGCCGATGTGGCGGACGATCACCCTGTTCAACCCCGTAGTCTATCTGATCTCGGGATTCCGCTGGACCTTCTACGGTTCCGGCGACGTCGGCATCGGGGCCAGTCTGGCGGCGACGCTGGGCTTCCTGTTCGTCTGCCTGGCCATCGTGGGATGGATGTTCAGGACCGGTTATCGGCTGAAGAACTAGGGGTCAGATCATGCCCGTCACGAAACGGGCCAGATCGGCGAACACCCTTACCATGCCTCGAACGGGGCCTCTGCATTGATGCAGCGCGCCCCCTCCCGGCGCGCGGGAGTCCGAATGTCCACCGAGTCCGACAAGCCCCTGAATGGAACGCCCGAGCCGTTCCGCCGTCCCGTCGTCTGGGGTCGGCCGCCGGCGACCGTGTTCCGCGCCGGCCCGCTGCCCCGTGGCGATCGCCTGCCGCCGCTGCCCGAACCGCCGCGCGAGTCCACGCCCGCGCCCCGCCCCGCCCCGGGCATCTTCAGTGGCTCGATGATCCCCCGCGCGGCCCCCCGGTCCGCACCCGAACCGGTCGCGCCGCCGTCGCCGCGGCCCACCCCGGTCGCCCAGCTCCCCGTCGCCTCGACTCCTGTCGAGGAAGCGCCCGTCGCCGCCTCTTCCGCCCCCGATCTGACGGTCCGCCCGCTGCCGCCGGTCGAGCCATCGCCGACGCGGGCCCGCCCCGAACCGCCGCTGGCCGTCGCGCCCGCGCCGCGGGCGGTCGCCGTTGAACCGGCGGCGGCCGGCTCGACCCTGCAGGCGGCCAGCGCCCGCGGGAAGGCCCCCGGCCGGGCTGCCCTGTACGGCGGTATCGCCGCCGCCGCAGTCGCGGTCATCGCCCTGGGTGGCTGGCTGATGACCCGCCCGCCGGCCACCGCGCCGGCGCCAGCCCTCGTGGAGCCCGCGGCCCTTGCGCCGCCGGTGGAAGCGGTCCTGACGGCCCCTGTCATGGCGCCCGTGGTGGAGCCGGTCCCGGCCGCCCCGGTTCCCGCGGCGGCGTCGACACCAGCGCCGGCCGCCGAGGGTTCGTCCGCCCGAACGGCGCCAGCGCCGCAGCGTCCCGCAGCCACGATCCCGGTGCGCGCAACGCCGCCGGCTTCCACGCCCGCCGCAACGCCGCCGTCGGCCATCGCCCCGGTCCCTCTGATCGAGATCGCCCCGGCCCAGCCCGCCGGGCCTCCCCCCACCGAGGCGGAGCGGCCGCCGGTGGATCCCGAGGCTCCGATCACGACCCGGCCCCAGCCGATCGGCTAGATTGATCGGACCAGCGTCCGGGTCTGACGCAGGCCCATGCCTTCAGGTTGTCAGCGAGCGATAGGGCCTTGGCCCTATCGTATGGCGACGTATCCGCGCTCGACCATCCGCCTCAGACCTTCATAGGCCTCCGCCAGTTCCTCATAGGCCGTGCGGGCCGACGTCAGCCGGGCGATCTGGTCGGGGGTCGAGGGCGCGCCCGATTCCGACTGGCGCAGACTTTCTGCCACCCATTTTCCGCGCGCCGTGGCCGTCAGTATGGCCAGCCGCTGAAAAGCGGGCGCGTCGATTCGCGGCAGCATCTGGCCGATGATCTCGCGATTGGCGACGAAGGCCGAGTAGTCGATCTGCTCCAGCAGGCCGCGCACGCGCCGCTGTTCCGCGGGATCCGCGTCCTGGGGTTCGAAATGATCGCGCTGGCGGCGATAGCTGCCGGTCTGGATGGTGGACATCAAGCCCTCCGGAAAAGGTCTGTGGTTCAGCCTGAGCCGCGTCGATTAACGCCCCGTTAGCCCCGTTTTCCGACGGGCTTGCGTCCATCGTCCAGGATTGATACTTAAGTGAATGCTTCAGCATCAATCCTCACTCGACATGGCCTTCCAGGCGCTGTCCGACCCGACCCGCCGGGCCATGGTCGAGCGGCTGTCGCGCGGTCCCGCGTCGGTCAGCGAACTGGCCGCGCCCTTCCCGATGTCGATGTCGGCGGTGGTGCAGCATCTGAAGACCCTGGAGGCGTCGGGCCTCGTGGCCTCCGAGAAGACGGGCCGGGTCCGAACCTGCCGCGTCGAAGCCCAGACTCTCAGCGCCGCCGAGCGCTGGATCAACGCGCGCCGCCAGTCGGTCGAACGCAGTCTCGACCGACTGGGAGCCTTTCTGGACGAGACCGGGGACGAGCCACAATGACACTTCGCCACCAGACCCTGACCTTCGAGCGCGAGTACAACGCCTCGCCCGGGAGATTGTTCGCCGCCTTCGCCGATCCCCGGGCGCGCGAACGCTGGGCGGTCCCGCCCGGCGCCAGGCTTGTCTACGACGTGCACGATTTTCGCATGGGCGGCATCGACCTGTGCCGCTGCGGCTCTCCCGACGACCTGCGCTATCATGTCGAGAACCGCTACCTGGAAATCGAGCCGGATAAACGCATCGTGGTGTCGGAAACGGTCAGGGAGGGCGGCCGGGTCCTGAGTCACGCATTGAACGCGGTGGAAATCTCGGACGGGCCCGGCGGCTCCATGTTGAAACTGACCATACAGATGGTCGCGGTCGAGCCGGGCATGCTGGACGGCGCCCGTGAGGGCCACGCCGCGACCCTCGACAATCTGGTGGTGGAACTGGCCGGGCCCGAAAGTCCGCCGCCGCGGAATGAGATGACCCTCGAAACTCTAGCCGAAAAATGAAAGCGCGGGCCCGGCCCAACAGCTCAATGGAGGAGGATTTCCCGGATAATTCTTCGACAGGGCAAGCAAGATCGATGAGCATCTTCAAATTCCCGGTCGGGCCGGTGGATCTGTTCAACGAACCGGCCTTTCGCCTCGGCGCATTTCACGCCCGTCCGGCGGTGCGCGAGATCGAGACGGACCAACATGTCGCGCGGCTGGAGCCGCGGGTGTTCCAGGTCCTTGTCGTGCTTGCGCGATCGCGAAATCGCACGATCAGCCGCCAAGCCCTGATCGCCCAATGCTGGAATGGACGCTTCGTCAGCGACGACGCCTTGAATCGGACGATCGGGAAGCTGAGGCAGGTGTTCGCCCGGGATGGTTCACGGTCGGTGATCATCGAGACCGTGCCTCGGCTCGGCTACCAGCTGCGCGTCAACGGGGCGGATGATGCTGTGTCCGGGCCCGGGCCTGTCCATGATGGAGATGGATTACGCACCGGCGGCGTTGGTCCGGAGATTGTCGGGGCGCCGGACCACCTGCGTCACGCCGTGGAGAACAGATATCTGGAGATCGGGTCGGACCAGCGGACTGTGGGGCCTGAAACGGTGAGAGAAGCCGGTCGGGCCCTCAGTCACGTCTTGCAGGCGGTCGAGATTTCCATCGGAGCCGGCGGCTCCCTGCTGAGGCTGACGATCCAGATAGAGGCGCTGGAACCCGACACGCGGGCCAACGCGAGCCTTGGCCTCGACACGACTCTGAACAGCCTGGCGGCCGAACTGGCCAGATACAAGGGACGAGATCACTGATGAAAGCCCCCTCCGTCGCCCACGGAACATTCACCGTCGAGCGCCGCTACGACGCCTCACCCGCGCGCGTGTTCCGGGCTTATTCCGAACCAGCGGCTTTCCGCCGCTGGTTCGTCGACGGCGAAGGCTGGACCATCCATGAGTGGGAGCACGATTTCCGCGTCGGCGGCCGCGCCGGCGGGCGCTTCCGCCTTGGCGACAAGGGCAACGAAACCTGGTTCAACGACACCGACTATCTGGACATCGCGCCGGACCAGCGGATCGTCTGCTCCTACGTCATGGGGCGGGAGGTCGACGGCCAAAAACAACGCGCCTCCGCTTCCCTGGGCACGACCGAACTGGTCGCCGACGGTTCGGGCACGCGCCTGATCTACACTGAACAGGGGGCCTTCTTCGACGGGGCGGACGATATCCGGATGCGCGAACAGGGCTGCGCCGAACTGCTGGACGCCCTCGGCCGCGAACTGGATGCGACCCGGTGAGCGGCAAGGTGCGCGTCGATTGCTTCAGTGTGTCGGTCGACGGATTCTGCGCCGGACCCGATCAAAGCCTGGAGCATCCCCTCGGCGTGGGAGGAGAAATGTTGCACCACTGGTTCATTCCGACCCCGCAATTTCGGACGCGTTTCGGCCAGTCCGGCGGTCACGAGGGCACTGACAATGACTTCGCCAGCCGCAGCATGGAGGGCGTTGGCGCGTGGATCATGGGGCGCAATATGTTCGGGCCCATCAGGGGCGACTGGGCCGACGACACATGGAAGGGCTGGTGGGGCGAAGATCCCGGCTTCAAGGTCCCGGTGATCGTACTGACCCACTACCCTCGCGCCGACGTGCCGATGCGCGACGGCACTCTCTTCCAGTTTGAAACCGGTGGCATGGAGGCGGCGCTGGAGAGGGCGCGGGCCTTGGCCGGTGACAGGGACATCCGGATCGGCGGCGGCGCCGAGACTATTCGACGGTATCTGAGGGCGGGACTGATCGACGAGATGCACATCGCCATTTCTCCGGTGGTTCTGGGCCGGGGCGACGCATTGTGGAAGGACCTGGAACTGCCGGCTCTCGGCTATGAGATCACCTCCAGCACCGCGGGCGAGAAGGCGACTCATCTGATCCTGACCCGCACAGCGAAGGAAAAGCCGTGAGCAAACTGTTCTTCGGCGCCTTCACCGTCACCCGCCGTTATGGCGCGGGGCCGGCACGGGTCTTCGCCGCCTTCGCCGACCGCGAGGTCAAACAGCGATGGATGGGCTGCGAAGAGGTCATCGCACCGGTCATCGAGCAGCTGGATTTCCACGTCGGCGGCCGCGAAGTCAGCCGCGGTGGCGGGCAAGACGGGGCGGAGCATCTGTTCGAAGGCAGGTTTCTGGACATCGTTCCCGACCACCGGATCGTGTTCGCCTTCGTCATGCACGTGGCGGGCCGGAAGATTTCGGCTTCGCTCGGGACGGTCGAGTTTACGCCCGACGGCGACGGGACGGTCCTGACCTTCAACGAGCAGGGCGTCTATTTCGGCGAGGACGGCTGGGCCGAGCGGGAAGAGGGCACGGCCGCCGGACTGGATCAACTGGACGCGTGGCTGGCGTCGCAACGGAAGGCTGTCTGAGTATGGTTCTGCGTCTCTATTCCCATCCTTACTCGGGCTACGGTCAGAAGACGGCGGTGGCGCTCTACGAACTGGATCTGCCGTTCGAGCTGAAGCTGATCCAGCATGAAGACGCCGCCGTCATGGCCGAATTCCGCGCCGTCTCCCCCTTCGCCAAGATGCCGGCGCTGGTCGATACCGGGGCGAACCGGACGCTGTTCGAATCCAGTATCGTGATCGAATACCTGGACCGGCTGGCGGGCGGGGGGCGGCTGATCCCGGCGGACCCCGACGTGGCGCTGGAAGCGCGGCTGGTCGACCGCATCGTCGACACCTATGCGGGCGGACCGATGAACCGGATCGTGTTCGGCGGTTTTCGCCCCGAGGACCAGCGGGACCCGTACGGCAAGGCCGAGGAAGAGGCTGTGCTGGCGCGATGCTGGGACCAGCTGGAGGAACGGCTGTCGGACGGGCGAACCTGGGGCGCGGGCGAGAGCTTCACCCTGGCGGACTGCTGCGCCGCGCCGATCCTGACCTATGGCCGACGGCTGGTTCCGCTCGGCGATCGGCCGCTGCTGAAGGCCTGGCACGGGCGGCTGAGGGCGCGGCCGTCATTCGTCCGGGCGCTGAAGGATGCGGCGCCATTCGGAGATCTGATGCCGGCGCCGCCCGCCGAGGATTGAAGGCCTAGTGCGCTTCGGGAGGCCGGGCGGCGGGGCTGAGGTATTCGTTCCCGGGGCGCGGATGGGCGTCCAGAACGAAGCGGCGGTCGCAGTAGGCGCATTCGACGAAGTCGTCGCCGCCCATGTCCATGTAGACGAGCGGGTGGCCGAGGGCGCCGCCGCCGCCGTCGCACGCCACGCGCTTGCCCGGAACGACGATGTCTTCCGGCGGCGGGATGATGGCGTCGGGGTGGCGGGGCGGCATGGCGCGATCTCGGAACTGCAGAAGCGGCGGGATCGATTCCCTAGGCGGGCGGGGGTCCGGCGTCAAACCGTCCCGGCGTCTTTGCGGAAGACCCGGTCGAACAGCGCCTTGCGCCGTTTGAACAGGGACCAGCCCAGGCTGCCGGCGGCGACCCACAGGCCGATCTCGCCCGCGACGGCGGCGGGGCCGCCAAACAACAGGGTCTCGCGCGTATCCATCTGACCCATCCGGTTCAGGACGATGATCGCCGTGAACGCCCCGTAGCCAAGGAGGCAGACGGCGAAGGCGGTCCAGCCAATCATTCTCGTGCGGGTCATGGGTGCGGCTCCGTCAAGCAAGCTGTTCATAATGACAAGGAAGCTGGACACATTGGGGCGTGATGTCAAGCGTCATTGACACTAAGCTGGGAACACACGGGCGCGTGGCCTTGGCGGCGGCGACCGGCGAGCCTACCTAGGCCGACCAGTCCAATGGAAAGCCCGCATGCCCGAAGCGAACGCCCTGCCCGTCAACGCCATCGAGGTGCACGGGCTGGAGAAGACCTACGCCGGCACGAAAAAGGCCCCGCCGAAGACGGCCCTGCGCGGCGTCGACCTTGTCATTCCCCGCGGCTCGATATTCGGCCTCCTGGGTCCCAACGGCGCCGGAAAGTCGACCCTGATCAACATCCTCGCGGGGGTGGTGAACAAGACCGGAGGAACGGCCGAGATCTGGGGCCGGGACATTGACAGGCAGCCGCGTGACGCCCGCGCCGCCCTGGGCGTGGTGCCGCAGGAGATCGTCGCCGATGTCTTCTTCACCCCGCGCGAGGCGCTGGAAGTCCAGGCCGGCTTCTACGGTGTTCCAGCCAGGGAGCGGCGCTCGGACGAACTGCTGGCCGCGCTCGGCCTGTCGGACAAGGCGCACGCCTATGTGCGCGCCCTGTCGGGGGGCATGAAGCGCCGGCTGATGGTGGCCAAGGCCCTGGTGCACAATCCGCCGATCCTGATCCTGGACGAACCGACCGCCGGCGTGGATGTCGAGCTGCGCCGCCAGCTGTGGGACTATGTCCGGCGCATCAACGCCGAGGGCGTGACGGTGCTGTTGACCACCCACTATCTGGAAGAGGCGCAGGAGCTCTGCGACACCATCGCCATCATGAACCGGGGCCAGGTCGTGGCCTGCGAGCCGACGCCGCAGCTGCTGCGCCGGCTGGACACCCGCAATGTCGTGGTGACGCCCGAGGGAGAGCTGGACGGCCTGCCCACGCTGAAGGGTTTCGAGGCGGTCGCGCGTCCGAACGGGGCCTTCGTCGTCACCTATCGCAAGGGGCAGTCATCGGTGGAACAGGTGCTGGCGGCGGTCCGGGCCGCGGGCGTGACGATCGCCGACATCACCACCGAGGATCCGGATCTGGAGGACGTCTTCCTGGCCCTGACCTATGGCGATGCAAACCAGGTGAGTCCCACCAGGGACTGATTCAGACCACCATCACCGTCCCGATGAGCAGCCGCGCGCCCGCCCGCCCCATGGTCGCATTGGTCGCGGCCTGAAGCTGGGCGACCAGACGTTCGACATCGGGCGGCGCGCCGGGCAGCAGGGCGCCGGCGGCCTGCTGGACCACCGCGGCGTAGGCGGCGCGCAGCCGGGGCGCGGACTGGGCCACGCGGGCGCGCAGGGCGGCGTCGGGGGTGTCGATCCCGGTCTCGACCGTCATGACGCCGCGCCGTCCGCCCGGGCGGACGACATTGGCGGTGACGGTCGGCAGACGCAGATAGCTGGCCTGGGGCGCGCTCGAGCCCTCGCGGGCCTTGAGGGTCCGGGATTTCAGTCCGAGGAGGGCGCGGCGATCCATGCGCCGACCGTAGCGTCGGTCGTTTAAGGGGCGGTTACGACCAGGTTCAATCGGACATTTCGTTGCCGCGCCCCAACCGCTGGCGCGTTTTTCGAAATTCGGAGCGCCAACCGTGCCAATTCCCGACGCCAAAAAATGTTGAAAATCAATCTGTTAGCGAGCCGACGGCGATCGGCCCGGCCAAACCGCGCCATATTATCGGAAATCTCGTCGTCTGGACGCGGCTGGAATCGCCACCTCCGTCGTTCGATTTTCAAAGACCGTTGCGAGGCCCTCCGGCCGCACCGTCTGACATGGGACGGGCCAGGCGACGGTCAAGGCGGCGAGAGGAATAAATTCCTGTTCCGTCGGCGGCTGGAGAGCGGATCTGACGGCAATATTACGCCACCGCCTCGATCGCTTTCGGCTCCATCGCCTTGAGGTCCAGCAGGGCGAACAGGGCCGCGTCCTCGTCCTGTTCGGGGTTGGGCGTGGTCAGCAGCTTGCCGCCGACGAAGATGGAGTTGGCCCCGGCGAGGAAACACAGCGCCTGCATCTCGGCGCTCATGGTCTCGCGGCCGGCCGAAAGGCGCACCATCGCCCTGGGGCAGACCAGACGGGCGACGGCGACGGTGCGGACGAATTCGATCGGGTCGATCTCGCCTTCGCGCCTGACCCGGTCGCCCAGGGGCGTGCCGGTGACCGGCACCAGGGCGTTGACCGGCAGGCTGTCGGGATGCTCCGGCAGGGTGGCCAGGGCGTGCAGCAGGCTGGCCCGGTCCCGCCGCGCCTCACCCATGCCGACGATGCCGCCGCAGCAGGTCGCCATGCCCGCATCCCGCACGTGCTGCAGGGTGTCGAGCCGGTCCTGGTACGTCCGCGTCGTCACGACCTGGGCGTAGTATTCCGGGCCGGTGTCGAGGTTGTGGTTGTAGTAGTCCAGACCTGCGGCCTTGAGCTGGCGCGCCTGATCGGCGGTCAGCATGCCGAGGGTGGCGCAGGTCTCGAGCCCCAGCGCCTTCACCCCCGCGATCATGGTCGCCAGTTTCGGCGTGTCGCGGTCCTTCAGCTCGCGCCAGGCGGCCCCCATGCAGAAGCGGCTGGCTCCGCCAGCCTTCGCCGCCATGGCTTCGGCGAGGACGACGCTCGCGTCCATCAGCTTTTCGGCCTTCAGCCCGGTGTCGAAACTGGCCGACTGGGAGCAGTAGCCGCAATTTTCGGCGCAGCCGCCGGTCTTGATCGACAGCAGCTGGCTCTTCTGCACCTCGGACGGATCGAACCACGCGCGGTGCACGGTGGCGGCGTCATAAACCAGGTCCATGAAGGGCCGGGCGAACAGGGCCTCGACCTCGGTCAGGGTCCAGTCGTGACGGGGCGTCGAGAGATCAGTGGTCATGGCGAACTTCCTAGCCTCGCGACCCGATCCAGCCAAGCGGACTTAGCGCTCGTCGCGATAGACCCGTCCGTCACGCATGACGAAGTCCATGGTGGTCAGGACCGTCACGTCCGTCAGCGGATCGCCGTCCACGGCGACGATGTCCGCCCGCTTGCCGGGCTCCAGCGTGCCGATCTCGGACGACAGGCCCAGCAGATCGGCGGCGTTGACGGTGGCGGCCTGGATCGCGCCCATCGGCGTCATGCCATGCTGGACCATCAAGGCGAACTCGTCGGCGTTGCGGCCGTGCTTCGACACGCCCGCGTCGGTGCCGAAGGCGATCCTGACCCCGGCCGGAACCGCCCGCTCCAGCGACTGGCCGGTGATGGAGATGCGCCAGCGGATCTTGGGCAGGACCTCGGGCGAATAGGCGTTCGGGTCCGCGGCCAGACGCTCGATATAGCCGTTCACGGTCGACAGGGTCGGGACGTACCAGGCGCCGGACTGACGGAACAGGCGGATGGTCTCATCGTCGAAGATGGTGCCGTGTTCGATCGAGTCCGCGCCCATCCGCAGCGCCATGTTGATGCCGTCGGCGCCGTGGGCGTGGACCGCGACCTTCAGGCCATACAGATGCGCCGTCTCGATCAGGGCCCGGGCCTCGTCGTCGAACATCTGGGCGCCCAGGCCGGCGCCGATGCGGCTGTTCACGCCGCCGGTGGTGGCGATCTTGATGACGTTGGCGCCGCGTCCGACCTGGATGCGCACCGCCTCGCGGCAGCTTTCCGGGCCGTTGCAGACGTTGTCGTGCGGGATCGTCTCACGCAGCTCGTCATTGAAGCCCAGACGGCCGTCCATATGGCCCGAGGTGGTCGAGATGCTGGTTCCGGCGTCGACGATGCGCGGTCCCGGCAGGCGGTGGGCCGCCGTGGCGTCACGCAGGGCCAGGGTGACGCCGCCTTCATCGCCGAGGTTCCGCACGGTGGTGAAGCCCGCCATCAGAGTCTTCTGGGCGTTCCCGGCGGCGCGGAACGCGTGGGTCGGCAGGTTTTCGGTGATCCCGGACAGGAAGCCGGCCTGCCCGCCCAGATCCGAAATCAGATGCACATGGCTGTCGATCAGGCCGGGCAGGACGAAGCGGTCGCGCTGGTCGATGACGGTCGCGCCGGGGAAGGCCGAGGCGTCGATGAAGCCGTCGCGGATCTCGACGATCAGGCCGTCGCGCACCACCACGGTGGAGGGGCCGCGCGCCGCCTGTCCCGGACGGTCCAGCAGCCGGCCGGCCTGGATCAGGGTGACCGGGCCGGTTGGCTCCGGAGTCGTTTCCTGGGCCAGGCTCGCGCCGCCCATGGTCAGCGCCGCCAGTGCGCCCGCTATCGTCGCCTTCATGCAGTCCCCCCTCAACAGAGCGTCAGATAGACACCAACCGCCCTCAATGGTCCAGAAGCAGCTCGCCCCGCTTCAGATCGATGATCACGGTCTGGAACAGGCCCAGAAGGTCGACGCCCAGAAGCAGGGCCGGCCGGTCGGCCAATTCCCAGACAGAGAAAGTATGGAAGTCGCCCGCCAGTACTGGAATCCGGGTCAGCCGCGCCCCGCCCAGCCGAAGCTCGGGCAACAGCATCGCCTCTCCCGCCGCGCCGCGGCCGGTGGGTGACAGAACAAGGCCCAGGCCGGACCCGTCGGGAAGGGTCAGCGGCCGGGCGTCGGCCTGACGGGCGAGAGCGGTGTTGATGACCGTCATTTTCGCGCCGGTGTCGACGATCACCTTGCAGGGGACGCTTCCCGCCATGGCGTCGATGAGCAACAGGCCGTTGAAGCGCTGCTCGGCGTTCAACCGCACGCCATCGAAATTCAGATCGCCGCGCCGCCGGGGGCGCGTGACATTGACCCGCGTCCGGCCCCTGAAATTCAACACCAGTCTGAGACCGCCCAGAAGGTCCGTTCCCAGCAGGCCGTCCAGTCCCAGCAAACCCTGCCGGCCCGTGACCACCAGCCGGACGTCCCGAGCGTCCAGCGCCCCGGTGCGCAGCCGGCTGGCCCGCACGGTCGGCGCGCGTTCGCTGGCGACCACGGTGTGCATCGTCACCTCCCCCGCGTCGGGCAGCGTCAAGCCGACGGCGAGGTCCTGCGCGATCACAGAGGCATTGGCGGCGCTGTCGATGGCGAAGGCGTAGGGGCCCCGATCGTTGATCGTCACGGGAACAGTCAGCAGCCCCTGCCGGGCGTCGCTGGTCGTGAAGGAAGGCGCATCCTGCGCCCGCACGAGCGTCGGCGACGCCAGACCGGCCAATCCGGCCAGGGCCATCGTGCGACGCGTCAGATCCGGGCCAGGCATGGTTTCGCTCCCTTCCACCAGGGTGGCATGAAACGTACGGGCGAGACTTTCACCGGAAACACATAAAGACATCCTTATGTGTTTCTTGCTCCGGGACCGGGACCGGTCTATAGGCCGCGCGAACAGTCTTCCCGGAAAGCCCCCTTCATGACCGACTACATCGTCCGCGACATCTCGCTTGCCCCGTTCGGCAACAAGGAAATCGCCATCGCCGAAACCGAAATGCCGGGCCTGATGGCCCTGCGCGAGGAATTTGGCGCCCAGCAGATCCTCAAGGGCGCCCGCATCGCCGGCAGCCTGCACATGACCATCCAGACCGCCGTGCTGATCCAGACGCTGGAAGCCCTGGGCGCCGACGTGCGCTGGGCCTCGTGCAACATCTTCTCGACCCAGGACCACGCCGCGGCCGCCATCGCCGCCAACGGCACCCCGGTGTTCGCCACCAAGGGCGAGACGCTGGAAGAGTACTGGGATTACGCCCACAAGATCTTCGAATGGGCGGATGGCGGCTATCCGAACCTGATCCTCGACGACGGCGGCGACGCCACCCTGCTGTGCGTGCTCGGCCCCAAGGCCGAGAAGGACCTGTCCCTGCTGGCCAATCCGCAGAACGAGGAAGAGGAAGCCCTCTTCAAGGTGATGAAGCGCTACATCGCCGAGAAGCCGGGCTTCTATTCGGCGATCCGCGACGCCATCGGCGGCGTGTCGGAAGAGACGACCACCGGCGTCCACCGCCTGTACGAAATGGCCAAGAAGGGCGACCTGCCGTTCCCGGCCATCAACGTCAACGACAGCGTCACCAAGTCCAAGTTCGACAACCTGTACGGCTGCCGTGAATCCCTGGTCGACGCGATCCGCCGCGGCACCGACGTCATGCTGTCGGGCAAGGTCGCCGTGGTCTGCGGCTATGGCGACGTGGGCAAGGGCTCGGCCGCCTCGCTGCGCCAGGGCGGCGCCCGGGTGAAGGTCACCGAGGTCGATCCGATCTGCGCCCTGCAGGCGGCGATGGAAGGCTATGAGGTCGTCACCGTCGAGGACGTCGCCGGCGAGGCCGACATCTTCGTCACCGCCACGGGCAACAAGGACGTCCTGACCGTCGAGCACATGCGGGCGATGAAGAACAACGCCATCGTCTGCAACATCGGCCACTTCGATTCCGAGATTCAGGTCGCCGGCCTGAAGAACTTCAAGTGGGACGAGATCAAGCCGCAGGTCCACCACATCGAGTTCCCGGACGGCAAGAAGATCATCCTGCTGTCGGAAGGCCGTCTGGTGAACCTGGGCAACGCCACGGGCCACCCGTCGTTCGTGATGAGCGCCAGCTTCACCAACCAGACGCTGGCCCAGATCGAACTGTGGACCAACGCCAAGTCGTACGAGAACCAGGTTTACACCCTGCCCAAGCATCTCGACGAGAAGGTCGCCATGCTGCACCTGGGCAAGCTGGGCGCCAAGCTGACGACGCTGTCGAAAGAGCAGGCCGACTACATCTCGGTTCCGACCGAAGGCCCGTTCAAGCCGGACCACTACCGCTACTAGGCCGCTTGGCCCGGGAGACTGAAGGGGCCCGCGCCATTCGGACGCGGGCCCTTTTTGCTGCGGAAGGACCCGGGCGCTGGCTTCGCGGCGCCGCGCCGACTAGATTGCGGTCATGGGCGACGTTCTGAACATCCTGATCCTGCTGGCCATCGCGGCGGTGGCCGTGACCCTGGGCTTCGGCATCTATTCGCTGTACCGCGGGGGCGATTATGCGCGGTCGCATTCCAACAAGCTGATGCGGCTGCGGGTCGCGTTGCAGGCGGTGGCGATCGCGCTGCTGTGCGTCGGAATGTGGTGGAAATCCACGCACGGCGCCTGAGCCCGTGGTCGTCCTGAACCGCATCTATACGAAGACCGGCGACGGCGGACAGACGCGCCTGGCCTCGGGCGCGCCCGTGTCCAAGAGCAACCCCCGGGTCGAGGCCTATGGCGCGGTCGACGAGCTGAACGCCGTCGTCGGCGCGGCGCGGCTGCATTCCGGCCAGCACGACCGCATCGACGCCATGCTGGGCCGGATCCAGAACGAGCTGTTCGACCTCGGCGCCGATCTGGCCACGCCGCTGGAGCCGCCGCCCAAATGGGAGGCGCTGCGCATCCTCGACAGCCAGGTCGAGCGGCTGGAGGCCGAGATCGACTGGATGAACGAGAGCCTGAAGGAACTGGACAGTTTCATCCTGCCGGGCGGATCGCCGCTGGCGGTCCATCTGCATCTGGCCCGCACCGTGGCGCGCCGGGCCGAACGCGAGGCCGTGCGTCTGGTCGAGGCGGGCGAGGCGGTGACGCCGGCGTCGATCCGCTATCTCAACCGGCTGTCGGACCACCTGTTCGTCGCCGCCCGCCGGGCCAACGCCAACGGGGCGGACGACGTGAAGTGGAAGCCCGGGGCGACCCGCTAGCCGCGTCCGCGACCAAAAACACGGTGCACAGAGTGCACGGCACGCCGGCGCGGTCGGTCCACTCCGAACGGTCGTCAGGTCTTCCCGGTGCGATTCGATCGTCAAAGACCGGACCTGAGGTCGCGGTCAGTCAAACATGCGGCTACGCCAAAAACGGACGCAGGCTTTCCGGCGCCGTTCGAATTATTGCGCGGCCAGGGCGGCGCGCTGGCGGTCGGCGTCAGCGTCGCGGGCCTTCTGCTGGGCCGCAAGCGAGTCCTCGATCGCCACCAGTTCGCGGTTCTTTTCGGCCGAGGCCGCGGCGCGCTCGCCGGGGTTGGGACGACCGGTGATCTCGGCGATGGAGATGGGCTGGGCGCAGACCCGGTCCTGCGGGTCCCACCATTTGCCGCCCGCTTCGCAACGGTCGCCGGGCGCGATGACGAGGCTCTCGTAGGCGAACATGCCGCCCATCAGGACGGCGAAGGCGCTCAGGAACAGGATGCTGAGCCGTTTCATGGTCAGGAGGCGGTGCATGGTCAGTTTCCGAGGCTGGGCGGCGCGGAGGATCGGCTCCGTTGACGCGGCGTTACGTTGACAGGCCGGATGAGGCGTACCATTCCCTCACCCAACATTCCGGCGCTTTCGTGGATATTACAATGAAGGTTCTCGTCCCCGTCAAACGGGTGATCGACTACAACGTCAAGGCTCGCGTCAAGGCGGACCAGACCGGCGTTGATCTGGCCAACGTCAAGATGAGCATGAATCCGTTCGACGAGATCGCCGTCGAGGAAGCCGTGCGCATGAAGGAGGGCAAGGAGCATCACGCGGCCGGGACCGTGACCGAGATCGTGGTCGTCTCCATCGGCGTGACCCAGGCGCAGGAGACCATCCGCACGGCCCTGGCCATGGGCGCGGACCGGGGCCTGCTGATCCAGTCGGACGCCGATCTGGAACCGCTGGCGGTGGCCAGGCTGCTGAAGGCCGTGGTCGACGAGGAGAAGCCGGATCTGGTCCTGCTGGGCAAGCAGTCGATCGACGGCGACAACAATGCGGTCGGCCAGATGCTGGCCGCCCTGCTGGATTGGCCCCAGGCGACCTTCGCCGGCAAGATCGTGCTGGCCGACGGCAAGGCGACGGTGACGCGCGAGGTCGACGGCGGCCTGCAGACCCTGTCGGCGACCCTGCCGGCGGTGGTGTCGGTCGATCTGCGGCTCAACACCCCGCGCTACGCCTCCCTGCCCAACATCATGAAGGCCAAGAAGAAGGAGATCGCCGTCAAGGCGGTCGCCGACTATGGCGTCGACACGGCGCCGCGCCTGAAGGTGCTCAAGGTCACGGCCCCGCCGCAGCGCTCGGCCGGGATCAAGGTGGCCGACGCCGCCGAACTGGTTGCGAAACTCAAGACCGCGGGGGTCCTGTAATGGCCGTTCTCGTTATCGCCGACCGCGACGGCGACACCGTCCGCGACACCACCCACAAGACCGTCACCGCCGCCCTGAAGCTGTCGGGCGAGGTCGATGTTCTGGTCATCGGTCAGGGCTCGAAGGCCGCGGCCGATGCCGCCGCGAAGATTGCCGGCGTGCGCAAGGTCCTGCTGGCCGAGAGCGCCGGCCTGGGCCACCAGCTGGCCGAGGCGGTCGAGGCGACCGTGGTCGGCCTCGCCGGCGGCTATGACGCCATCCTTTCGCCCGCGACCACCGACGGCAAGAATTTCATGCCCCGGATCGCCGCCAAACTGGACGTGGCCCCGATCTCTGACATCATCGAGGTCGTGTCGAACGACACCTTCGTACGCCCGATCTACGCCGGCAACGCCCTGGAGACGATCCAGTCGGGCGACGCCAAGAAGGTCATCACCGTGCGTCCGACCAGCTTCGACGCGGCGGCCGAGGGCGGCTCGGCCAAGGTCGAGACCGTCGCGGGCGCCGACGGCGGCAAGGCCGCCTTCGTCAACGAGGAAATGGTCAAGTCGGACCGGCCGGAACTGGGCGCGGCCAAGATCGTCGTCTCGGGCGGCCGGGCCCTCGGTTCGGCCGAGGAATTCCACGCCGTCATGGACCCGCTGGCCGACAAGCTGGGCGCGGCCGTGGGCGCCTCGCGCGCCGCCGTGGACGCGGGCTACGCCCCCAACGACTATCAGGTCGGCCAGACCGGCAAGGTGGTGGCCCCGGCCCTCTACATCGCCATCGGCATCTCGGGCGCCATCCAGCACCTCGCCGGCATGAAGGACTCCAAGGTCATCGTCGCCATCAACAAGGACGCCGACGCCCCGATCTTCCAGGTCGCGGACTACGGCATCGTCGGCGACTACAAGACGGTGGTGCCGGAGCTGATGAAGGCGCTGGGGTAGGCATTCTCTCTCTCCGCTCATCCCGGCGAAAGCCGGGACCCAGTTCTTTGGGCGATCGGTTGAACCGGCTTGGCGCTGACACTCATCCCACGCACCGTGCCCCACGAAGGCACTGGGTCCCGGCTTTCGCCGGGATGAGCGGAATTGAGTAAACAAGCGCGCATCGCCGTCCGTCTGACCCCCGGCGCGTCCGCCGATCGCATCGACGGCTGGGATGTGGACGCCGAGGGGCGGACCGTCCTCAAGGTCCGCGTGCGCGCCCGGCCGGTCGAGGGCGAGGCGAATGAGGCCTTGGTCAAACTGCTCGCCAAGGCGCTCGGCGTGCCGAAATCGGTCGTGGCCATTCAGCGGGGCGGCCAGTCGCGGACCAAGATGGTCGGGGTCGACGGTCTGTCCGAACCCGAACTGAAAGCCCGCCTTACCGGTTTGTAATGTTTCCGGCTTTGACGCGGCGCCCCGGAGGCTTTTGTAATCCGCTCCGACGTACGCCCCCCACTCTCGGATCGGGCGTATCAGGGGAGCGTTCGATGAGACTTCACGCCTTGCGGGGTTCCAGCCTCGCCGTCCTCGCCTGCGTGCTCGCGGGCTCACTGGCTCTTTCGGCCTGCGCCACGACGGGAGGCGACGACACGCCGTCGTCCGATGACTCATCCGATGAGGCGCGCCAGCCCCTGGCCCGGGGCCTGGACTATGCGGCCAACCCCGACCCCTTCCCCTCGACCTATCGCGGCCTGCCGCGCGAGAACATGGCCATCGTCGGCGGAACGGTCTTCACCGGCGCCGGCCAGAAGATCGAGAATGGCGTGGTCATCGTCACCGACGGCAAGGTGGCCGCGGTGGGCGACGCCTCGACCCCGGTTCCCGGCGGCCACCGCGTGGTCGACGCGCGCGGCCGGTTCGTGACCCCGGGCATCATCGACGTGCACTCGCACCTCGGCGTCTATCCCTCGCCCGGCGTGCAGGGCATGAGCGACGGCAATGAGGCGACCAATCCGAACACCGCCCAGGTCTGGGCGGAGCATTCGCTGTGGCCCCAGGATCCCGGCTTCAACGCCGCCCGCGCGGGCGGGGTGACCACGCTCCAGATCCTGCCCGGTTCGGCCAATCTGTTCGGCGGGCGCGGCGTGACGGTGCGCAATGTGCCCTCGGTGACCATGCAGGGCATGAAGATGCCCGGCGCCCCCTACGGTCTGAAGATGGCCTGCGGCGAGAACCCCAGCCGCGTCTACGGAGGCCGCAACACCTCGCCGGCCACCGGCATGGGCAATGTCGCCGGCTATCGCGCCGCCTTCATCGCCGCCCGCGAGTACAAGGCCAAATGGGACAAGTGGCGCGATGACGGCGAGGGATCGCCGCCGACCCGCAACCTGCAGCTGGAAACCCTGGTCGGGGTGCTGGACGGATCGGTGCTGGTGCAGAACCACTGCTACCGCGCCGACGAAATGGCGGTGATGATCGATATCTCCAGGGAGTTCGGCTACGAGATCACCGCCTTCCACCACGCCATCGAGGCCTACAAGATCGCGCCGCTGCTGGCCCGCGAGGGCATCTGCGCCGACATGTGGACCGGCTGGTGGGGCTTCAAGATGGAAGCCCTGGACGCGGTCGAGGCCAACGCCGCCCTGGTCGACGCGCCGCAGGGGTCGTGCGCGGTCATCCACTCGGACGACGCCGAACTGACCCAGCGTTTGAACCAGGAAGCCGCCGCGGGTCTCGCCGCCGGCCGCCGCATGGGGATGACCATCTCCGAGGAGCGGGCGATGAGCTGGATCACCCTGAACCCGGCCCGGTCGCTGGGCATCGCCGACCAGACCGGCTCGCTGGAGCCCGGCAAGCGCGCCGACGTGGTGATCTGGAGCGCCAATCCGTTCAGCGTCTACGCCCGCGCCGACCAGGTCTTCATCGACGGCGGCCTGAGCTTCGACCGCATGAACCCGGCCTATCAGCCGCTGTCCGACTATGAGCTGGGCCAGCCCGGCTATGGTCTGTCCGCCGCCAACGTCCCGCAGGGAGCCCGCTGATGCGCCTCAAGAGCCTCATCCTCGGCGCGGCCTGCGCCGCCGCCCTGACATCGCCCGCCTTCGCCCAGTCCCTGACCGCCATCACCGGCGGGCGGGTGCTGACCGGAACCTCCGTCATCGAAAACGGGACGGTGGTGATCCAGAACGGCCGGGTCGTCTCGGTCGGGACCGGGGCCGCGCCGTCGGGCGCCCGCGTCATCGATGCGCGCGGCAAGGTGGTCGCTCCCGGCTTCGTGGCCGTGGACAGCGGCCTGGGCGCCTCGGAAATCTCGTCGGTGGGCGGGTCGGACGACCAGTCGAACGGCGCCAATTCGATCAGCGCCTCGTTCGACGTCAGCTACGGGCTGGACCCGTGGTCCTTCACCCTGCCGGTCGCCCGTCTGGGCGGCATCACCCGGGCCATCGTCGTGCCCAGCCATCCGGGAAGCTCGGGCGGCCACGCCCATGACGACGGTTCCTCGGACTTCGCCGGCGTGGGCGAGGGCGGTTATCAGGCGCCCAGCCTGTTCGCCGGACAGGCGGCGGTGATCCATCTGGCGCAGGGGACCGACATTCTGGTCAAGCCGCGGGTGGCCATGGTCGCTCCGTTCGGCGAGGCCGGCGCCAGCGTCGCCGGCGGGGCGCGCGGAGCCGAGTTCACCCAGTTCAGGGAAACCCTGGCCGAGGTGCGGCTGTATGCGCGCAACAAGGCCGCCTACGACCGGGCGGGCCTGCGCGACCTCAGCCTGTCGCGGGCCGATCTGGAGGCGCTGATCCCGGTCGCCAACGGGAGCATGCCGCTGATCGTCACCGTGCACCGCGCGGCCGACATCCAGCAGGTGCTGCGGCTGGCGCGTGAGGAGGGTGTGAAGGTGATCCTGGACGGCGCGGAAGAGGGCTGGCTGGTCGCCGATCAGATCGTGGCGGCGGGCGTGCCGGTGCTGCTGAACCCGATCTCCAACCTGCCGGGCAGTCTCGAAACGCGCGCCGTGCGGATGGAGAACGCCGCGGCGCTGGACGCCGCCGGTGTGGTGATCGCGATCAAGGGCAATGACGGCTCTCACCGGGTGCGGGAGACCCGCTACAACGCCGGCAACGCCGTTTCGCACGGCCTGCCGTACGATGCGGCGATCGAGGCGATCACGGTCAATCCGGCCAGGATCTTCGGCATGGCCGGCCAGTTCGGCGAGCTGCGCGCCGGGGCGGCGGCCGATGTGGTGGTCTGGTCCGGCGATCCGCTGGAGCCGCTCAGCATCGCCGAGACCATCTTCATCGGCGGCGCCGAACAGGCCCCGACCAGCCGCCAGTTCCTGCTGCGCGACCGCTATGCGACGGGCGGCGAAGGGGCGATGCCACCGGCGTATACAAGGTAGGGCGCAGGCCGGTTCTCCCTCCCCCTCCGGGGGAGGGTGGTCGCGAAGCGACCGGGTGGGGAGGGCTCGGCGACGAGAGCGCCGGCTCCTGTCTCGCCGAAGCGTCCCCACCCCGTCGTCGCTGACGCGCCGACGACCCTCCCCCGGAGGGGGAGGGAGAGGTATGGTGCCGCCCATGACCCTGCCCCGCCTCTTCATCGACGCCGACGCCTGTCCGGTGAAGGACGAGGTCTATCGGGTGGCGGCGCGGTACGGCCTGCATGTGTTCGTGGTGTCCAACAGCTGGATCAACACGCCGCGCGAGACCTGGATCGAACAGGTGGTGGTCGACGCCGGGCCGGACATCGCCGACGACTGGATCGCCGAGCGGGCGGGGCCGGGCGACATCGTCATCACCGCCGACATTCCGCTGGCCGACCGCTGCCTCAAGGCCGGAGCGCAGGCGCTGAAGTCGAACGGCCAGCCGTTCACGCCGGACTCGATCGGCTCGGCGCTCGCCGGGCGGATGGTGGGGGAGCATCTGCGGTCGATGGGGGTGGCGACCTCGGGGCCGCCGCCGTTCGGGCCGAAGGACCGATCGGCCTTCCTGCAGGCGCTGGACCAGGCCGTGGTGCGGGCGAAGCGGGGGCCCCGATGACCGTCATCCCCGAGAGCGAGCTGGAGTTCCGCTTCTTCCGCGCCGGCGGGCCGGGCGGGCAGAACGTCAACAAGGTGTCGACCGCGGTGCAGATGCGGTTCGACGCGCGCAATTCGCCGTCGCTGACAGAGCCGGTTCGGGCGCGGCTGATGAAGCTGGCGGGCAGCCGGCTGACGCTGGACGGGGTGATCCTGATCACCGCCGTGCGCTATCGCACCCAGGAGCGGAACCGGGCCGACGCCGTCGAGCGGCTGCAGGGACTGGTCGACAAGGCCTCGATCGCGCCGGTCTATCGCGTGCCGACCAAGCCGACGCGCGCCTCGAAAGAGCGGCGGCTGGAGGGCAAGGCCAAACGATCGACGATCAAGAGCGGGCGGGGACGGCCCGGCTCCGACGACTGAAGGCGGCTATTCGGCGGGGCGGAACAGCAGGGCGTCGACCTTGCCGCTTTCGTCGAAGCCGATGATCCACTGGGTCGCGGCCGTGGCGAAGGTGACGGCGAACAGGTCGGCGCCCTCCTGGCTGCCGGCGAAGTCGAGGGCCTGGATCGCGCCGAAGCCCTGCAGGATCGGCAGCACGGCGGCCTCCTGCTCGCGGACCTTGGCGGCGAGATCGTCGGTCATCAGCGCATAGGGAAGGGCGCCGGCCTGACCGCCCGCGATGATCTCGCGCAGGACTTCTTCGGACCTGGGGTTGGCGGGCGTGGCGGCCGTCGCGGGCGCGGCGGCGGCTGGTGCGGGGACGGGCGCGGCCTGGCGGGGCTGGGTCGCCGAACGGTCGAAACTGTTCGGAATGGCGGCGGCGGCGACCTGGGCCTGGGCCGCGGCGGGGACGAGCAGAAGGGCAGCGGCGATCAGAAGCGGCTTCATGGGGTCGTCTCCAGAACTGACCTCAGACGATGACGGGCCAAAGCGACAGAACAAGGGCGGCCGCGGACGCCGCCACGGCGAGGGTGACGCCGACGACCATCCACGCCGGCGTCCGGGTCTCGCGGATGACCACCGTCTGCGGCTGCGGCGGGTTCTGCGCCAGCCGGGCCAGGGCCTTCAGCGTGGCGCGCAGCTCCTCCAGGGCGTCGCGCACCTGGGCCTGGGGGCCCAGTTCGCGGCGGATCCATTGCTCGACCACCGGCCGGGCCGCCTCCCACAGGTCGTGGTCGGGATTCAGCCGTCGGGCCACGCCCTCGACCGAGACCATGGTCTTCTGCAGCAGGATCAGCTCGGGCCGCAGATGCATGTCGAACAGGGCCGTTATCTCGAACAGCTGGCCCAGCAGCCGGCCCATGGAGACCTGCGAGGCCGCCTTGCCGATCACCGGCTCGCCGACCGCGCGCAGCGCCTGGGCGAAGGCCTCGACCGAATGTTCGGGCGGAACGTAGCCGGCCTCGAAATGCACGCGGCTGATGCGGTCGTAGTCGCGGCTCAGGAAGCCCCACAGGATCTCAGCCAGATAGCGCCGCTCGCCATGGCCCAGCCGGCCGACGATGCCGAAGTCGATGGCGGTCAGTTCGGCGGGCGCATGGCAGAACAGGTTTCCCTCGTGCAGGTCGGCGTGGAACGTGCCGTAGTCCAGCGCCTGGGTCAGGAAGGCGCGCACCAGATTGTCGGCCAGCCCGTTGCGGTCCAGCCCCGGCTGCTCGGCGGCCGTCGGATCGGTCATGGCCACGCCGGTGGCCCACTCCAGCGTCAGCACCCGCTTTCCGACGCCGTCCCAGATCACGGCGGGAGCGGTCATATGCCCGCCGCCGGACGCGCGGACCCTGTCCATGATGTCCTTCAGCTCGGAGGCGGCGGCGGCCTCCAGCCGCATGTCCAGTTCCAGCTGGAGAGCCCGGGCGATGGTCTCGACGAAGGCCGAGGGCTCCAGCCGGCGCGCCAGCGGCACGAAGCGGACGGCCAGCCGGGCGGCCAGCCGCATGGAATCGAGCCCCTGCGCGACGCGGCGTTCGACGCCCGGCCGCAGCACCTTGACCGCGACCTTGCGGCCGTCGGCCAGCCAGGCCGGGTGCGCCTGCGCCAGCGAGGCGGCGGCGACCGGCGGGCCGAAATCGGTGAACAGACTCTCGACGGTCCGGCCCAGCGAGCGCTCGACCTCGCGCCGGGCCTGCTCGGTCGGGAAGGGTTCCAGCGCATCCTTCAATCGCCCCAGATCGCGGGCGAACTCGACGCCGAAGATGTCGGCGCGGGTGGCCAGGACCTGACCCAGTTTGATGGCCACGGGCCCCAGGTGTTCGAACGCCTTGCCCAGCCGCTGGCCCGGACGACCGTCGCGGCCCTCCCTGCCGGCGAAGGCGTGCAGCAGATGGGCCAGCCAGCGCACCCAGACGGGCAGCAGGTGGGTGATCTCGCGCGGGGCCAGGGCGTCGTGGCGGATCAGCACCCAGCCCCAGCCGAGCAGGCGCAGCCAGGCCTCGACCGGATGGCGCACCGGCACGGTCGCCGGCGGGGGCGGCGGGGTCGCGGGATCGATCCGGCTGGTCAGATCGCCCACCCGTGATGGATGGCGGCCACGCCGCCGGACAGGTTGGTCACCGTCACGCGGCTGAACCCGGCGGCCTCAATCATGGATTTGAATGTCGACTGGTCCGGGAAACGGCGGATGCTCTCGACCAGGTACTGATAGCTGTCGCGGTCGCCCGCGACCCAGCCGCCGATGCGCGGGATGGCGTGGAAGGACCAGGCGTCATAGGCCTTGCGGATCGCCGAGGCGGTCGGACGCGAGAATTCCAGGCACAGGAATCGGCCGCCGGGCTTCAGCACCCGCCGGGCCTCGGCGAGGGCGGCGGGAATGTCGGCCACATTGCGGATGCCGAAACTGATCGAATAGGCGTCGACCGAGGCGTCGGGCATGGGCAGGGCCATGGCGTCGCCGACCGACCACGACATCTCGGGCTCGCCGCCCTTGTGGACCCCGGCCATGATCATTTCGGCGTTGTAGTCGAGCACGATGACCGAGGCGTCCGGACCCCCGCGCCGCTCCTGCGCCGCCCGCGCCATCTTCGCATAGCGCCGGGCCATGTCGCCGGTGCCGCCCGCGACGTCGAGGATGGTCTCGCCCGGACGCGGATTCAGCTTGGCCGCCGCCGCGTCCTTCCACAGCCGGTGCACGCCCGCGCTCATCAGGTCGTTCATCAGGTCGTAGTTCGACGCCACGCTGTCGAACACGCCGCGCACCATTTGCACCTTCTCCTTCGCGTCGACGTCGCGAAAGCCGAAGGAGGAGGTCTTGCCGGAAGGATGGGCCGTGTCGGTCATGCTGGCGGTCTAGCGCGTCGCCGCGCCGCCGTCACCGGGCCGCGTGGTCGCGGCGGCCAGGCCCGGGAAGCGCCCCGCGTCAGGCGTTCGCTCAGGCGTTCGCTCCGGCGTTGGGGCGTGGGACGCCGAGGTCCTTCATCAGATTACGCATGGCGCCGTAGCAACCACAGGCCGCGCCCTCCAGGGCCTTGCGGTCCGTGACCTCGATCCAGCCCCGGCCCCTGCGGATCAGACCCTTGTCCTCCAGTTCGGCTCCAACCTCCGATACGGTGGCGCGGCGCACGCCCAGCATGCCGGCGACGTCCGCCTGGGTCAGGCCGAAGCGGTCGCTGTCGGCGCGGTCGTGAATGGTCAGCAACCAGCGGGCCAGCCGCTCGTCCAGCCGGTGCTGGGCGTTGCAGGCGGCGGCCTGCTGCACCTGGGCGAACAGGCTTTCGGTGAACCTGGCCAGCGCCGTCCGCATGGGTTCGCTCTGTTGCAGGGCCTCGGCGAAGACGTCGGACGGGCAACAGGCGGAGACGCCGTCGACCTGGGCGATGGCCCGGCTGGCGGCGCGGGCGTTCGACGGGCCGCAGGTCACCCCGACCAGCCCCTCGCGGCCGATGGCGGCGGTCTCGATCATGCGGTCGCCGTCGAGAATGGTCATCAGCGAGACCACCCCGCTCATGGGGAACCAGACTTCCTCGACCGCCTCGCCGGCGTCGTACAGCATCTGGCCCTGGGCGAAGGGCCGCTCATGCAGATGAGGCTCGATCCGCTTGCGGTCCGCGGGATCCAGCGCGGCGATCCACATATTGTCCATGGCAGGGCTCCCGTTTCCTGAATAGCGACGGTCGGTAACGCCAAAGCTTCGCCGTGCGTTCCCCGCGCTTGTGGCAGTCCGTCCGGCGGGATAGGGCGGAAGGGACGCGGAGGATGACATGACGGACCGGATTGACGTTGCGGAAGCCTTGAAGGCGCTGCCCCTGTGGCGCGAAGACGCCGGAGATCGGCCCGCGATCTCGCGAAAGCTGGTGTTCGCCGACTTCAACGCCGCCTTCGGCTTCATGACCCGCGTGGCCCTGAAGGCGGACAAGGTTGATCACCATCCGGAATGGTCGAACGTCTACAACCGTGTCGATATCCTGCTGACGACCCATGACGCGGGCGGAGTCACCGACAAGGACGTCGACATGGCGCGGTTCATCGACGAGGCGGCGGTCGCGATGGGAGCGAAGTGATGACGGGCAAGGCGGGACGCGTCGCCGGCAAGCAGGCGCTGATCACCGGCGCGGCCGGCGGGCTGGGCGAGGCCATGGCCTGGATGCTGGCGCGCGAAGGCGCGAAGGTCGCGGTCACGGACGTCAATCTGAAAGGCGTCCGGGCGCTGGCCGCCGCCATCAACGCCGAGGTTCCGGGCTCGGCCTTCGCCTTCGAACATGATGTGACCGACGAGGCCGAATGGGTCTCGGTCATCGACCGGGCGGTCGCGGCCATGGGCGGGCTGTCGATCCTGGTCAACAACGCCGGGATCGGCGGGGATCTGAAATTCGTCGAGACGGATACTCTGGAGAACTGGCGCCGCGTCCAGGCGGTCAACATTGAGTCCATCATGCTGGGCTGCAAGCACGCCATGCCGCATCTGCGGGCCTCGGCGCCGTCCTCGATCATCAACATCTCGTCGGTGGCGGGACTGGCGGCCGCGCCTGGCATGGGCGCCTACAACGCCACCAAGGCGGCGGTGTGGATGTACACCAAGACCATCGCCCTGGAGGCCGCCAAGGGCGACTGGAACGTGCGCTGCAACTCGGTGCACCCGGTCTTCATCAAGACGCCGATCCTGGACCCCTTCATCGCCATGGCCGGCGGGGACGAGGCCAAGGCGCACGAACGGCTCAGCCGCGGCATCCCGCTGAAGCGGATCGGCGAGCCTGACGACGTGGCGTACTGCGTCCTCTATCTGGCCGCCGACGAGTCGAAATTCGTCACCGGCGCCGAGTTCAAGATCGACGGCGGCATGCTGGCACAGTGAGGCGGGCTCATTGAGGCGGGCTCAGTCGAGCTTGTAGGCGGTGTGGCAGGTGTTGCAGCTCTGGCGCACCACGCTCCATTGGGCCGAGAAGGCGGCGGCGTCCTCGCCGCCCGCCAGTTCGGCCAGGCGGTCGGCCGCGGCGGCATAGTCGGCGGCCCTCGCCTCGAAGCCGGCGCGATCGCTCCAGACCTCGGGTTTCGCCCTGGTGGGAACGCCAGCCTCGGGGCCGGTTCCCGCCGGGAACATGCCGGGCACGGCGTGGGCCCAGCGCGCCAGGGCGCGGGTGCTGAAGCGCTGGGTCGACGGCGCCTGGCCGGTGTCGATCGCCGACTTCATGGCGCCCATGGCCACCCCCGACAGCATCATCGCCCCCTGACGGCCCTGGATGATGGCCGCCTCGCCTTCTCCCCGGGCGTTGGCCGCGCCGCCGACGCACAAGAGGCCCAGCACCGCCGCCGTGACCCATTTCCGCATCATCGTCTCTCCCGTTAAGGCAAAGCTCCGTCGGCTGGCCGGTGAAGTCAACGAGCGGCGGCCTCAGCCCGTTCTGATGCAGGCCTCTCGACGCCCCTCTCGACGGATGGCGTATTTCCGGTTTAGGTCCGGGCAACGAGGGAGAGGAACCCCAATGACGGACACACCCGCGAGCGCGCCCGTGAGCGGCGTCAAGCGTATCGAGCTGACGCTGCGCGCCCTGGTACTGGGCTGCCTCCTGGCGGTGATCTTCACCGCCGCGAACACCTATCTGGGCCTGCGGGTCGGGCTGACCTTCGCCTCGGCCATTCCGGCGGCGGTCATCTCCATGGCCATTCTGAGGGCGTTCAAGACCTCGACCATCTGGGAGAACATGACCGTCCAGACCGTGGCCTCGGTCGGCGGGGCCATGAGTTCGATCATCTTCGTCCTGCCGGGCCTGGTCATGATCGGCTGGTGGCTGGAGTTTCCGATCTGGGAATCGGTCGCGATCTGCGTCCTGGGCGGCGTGCTGGGGGTGACCTTCTCGATCCCGCTGCGCCGGGCGCTGGTGGTCAACGGCGGGCTTCCCTACCCCGAAGGCGTGGCCGCGGCCGAGGTGCTGAAGGTCGGCTCGCGCGGGGCGGAACAGACCGAGAGCGCGGTGCGCGAGAACAAGTCGGGCCTGTGGATCGTGGTTCTGGGTTCGATCGTGTCGGGCGGTTACGCCTATCTGGCCGCCGGGCGGGTGTTCGCGGGCGAGGCGGCGCGCTTCTTCAAACTGCCGGTCGCCCTGGGCGGCGGGGCAACGGGTCTGGGCTTCGGCATGCAGTTCGCCCTGCTGGGCGCCGGGCACCTGATCGGCCTGACGGTCGGTCTGGCGCAGCTGTTCGGCCTGCTGGTGGCCTGGTTCATCGCCGTGCCGATCATGACCTCGCCGGAATATGTGACCTGGCTGAACGGCTTCGGGATCGATTCCATCGCCGCCACCGTGGCGGCCGGCGCCTCCGCTGAAGAACTGGCCACGACGGTCTGGCGCAACGAGGTCCGCTTCATGGGCGCTGGCGTCATCGGCGTGGCCGCGATCTGGACCCTGATGAAGCTGGCCGGACCGCTGATCGGCGGCCTGACCTCGGCCCTCGCGGCCAACAGACGCCGCAACGCCGGCGAGGTGCTGACCCTGACCGAGCAGGACATTCCCATCAATCTGGTCGCGGGCATTTCGGTCGCCGCGCTTGTTGGCATCGCCGCACTTCTGGCCTGGTTCGCCCAGGCCTCGCCCGCGCTGGCGGGCGCGACGCCGATGCTGGTGGCGGGCGGTCTGATCTATGTCGTCCTGATCGGTTTCGCCGTGGCGGCCGTCTGCGGCTACATGGCCGGCCTGATCGGCTCGTCGAACAGCCCTGTCTCGGGCGTCGGCATCCTGGCCATCGTGGTGGCCTCGCTGCTGATGCTGGGGGTCATGGCTGTGGCGGGCGTGCCGGCGGATCCGTCGATCATCGCCTATGCCCTGATCGTGACCGCCGTGGTGTTCGCCGTCGCGGTGATCGCCAACGACAACCTGCAGGACCTGAAGACCGCCCAGCTGGTCGAGGCCACGCCCTGGCGTCAGCAGGCGGCCCTGATCGTCGGCGTCGTCGCGGGCGCCATCGTCATCCCCTTCGTGCTGAACGCCCTGAACCGCGCCTTCGGCTTCGAGGGCGGCCCTCCCGGCATCGCCGCCGAGCCGCTGGCCGCCCCGCAGGCGACGCTGATCTCGGCCTTGGCGCGGGGCGTCATCGGCGGGGACCTGCGCTGGGACCTGATCGGCCTTGGCGCCCTGATCGGCGTTGGCGTCATCCTGCTGGACCTGGCGCTGAGCACCGCGACCAAGGGCAAGGTCAAGCTGCCGCCGCTGGCGGTGGGCATCGGCTTCTACCTGCCCGCGGCGGTGACGACGATGCTGGTCATCGGCGCCGTGTGCGGCTGGCTGTACGAGCGGGGCCTGAAGAAGACTTCCTTCGCCGACGTGGGGCGCCGCATGGGCGTGCTTCTGGCCTCGGGCCTGATCGTCGGCGAGAGCCTGTTCGGGGTCTTCAACGCGGGCGTCATCGGCGCCACGGAGAATGAAGCGCCGTTCGCGCTTCTGCCCGAGGGATCGACCTGGCCGGCCATGCTGGCGGGGGTCGTGGTCTTCGCGGTGGTCACCTTCGCACTGTACCAATGGGTCCGGAGCCGGGCAGCGAGGGTCTGACCGCCTTCACGCCGCCCTTTTCCTGAGCGATAGAATCCGCCGTTACGCCGGTGCGTGTTCGTCACGCACTGGCGTTTCCGCGTGCGTCCCTGTAAGAGGCGCGCGCTCCCCGCACCGTCGCCAAAATCCAGCGGCCCGTTATCGCACGGCCGCCTTGCACGTCTGATAGTCAAATGAATCTGCGCAACGTCGCCATCATCGCCCACGTCGACCACGGCAAGACCACGCTGGTGGACCAGCTTCTGGCCCAGTCGGGCGTGTTCCGAGCCAATGAGGCCCAGTCCGAGCGGGCGATGGACTCCAACGACCAGGAAAAAGAGCGCGGCATCACCATCCTGGCCAAATGCACCTCGGTGCTGTGGCACGGCGAGACGGGCGACACCCGCATCAACATCATCGACACCCCGGGCCACGCCGACTTCGGCGGCGAGGTCGAGCGCATCCTGGGCATGGTGGACGGCTGCGTTCTGCTGGTCGACGCCGAAGAGGGCGTCATGCCCCAGACCAAATTCGTGCTGACCAAGGCGCTGAAGATGGGCCTCAAGCCGATCCTGTGCATCAACAAGGTCGACCGGCCCCACGCCGATCCCGACAAGGTCCACAACGCCGCCTTCGACCTGTTCGCCGCCATCGGCGCCACCGACGAGCAGCTGGACTTCCCGCACATCTACGCCTCGGGCCGGGCCGGCTGGGCGACGATGGATCTGAACCAGCCGTCCGATAATCTGAACGCGCTGTTCGAGCTGATCGTCAAACACGTGCCGGAGCCGAAGGTCGTCGAGAACAAGGACAAGCCGTTCCAGATCCTGAACGTGCTGATCGAGAGCGACCCCTTCCTCGGCCGTCTGCTGACCGGCCGGATCGAGAGCGGCAAGGCCGTTCCGGGCATGGCCATCAAGGCCCTGTCGCGCGACGGCAAGATCATCGAACAGGGCCGCATCACCAAGGTGCTGGCCTTCCGCGGCCTGAAGCGCCAGCCGGTGGACAGCGCCGAGGCGGGCGACATCGTCGCCATCGCCGGCATGTCCAAGGCCACCGTGGCCGACACCCTGTGCGCCCTCGAAGTCACCGAGGCCCTGCCGGCCCAGCCGATCGATCCCCCGACCATCTCCATGACCGTCTCGGTCAACGACAGCCCGCTGGCCGGCCGCGAGGGCGACAAGGTGCAGTCGCGCGTCATCCGCGACCGCCTGCTGAAGGAGGCCGAAGCCAACGTCGCCATCCGCGTCACCGAGACCGGCGGCAAGGACGCGTTCGAGGTCGCCGGCCGCGGCGAGCTGCAGCTGGGCGTGCTGATCGAGAACATGCGCCGCGAAGGCTTCGAACTCTCCATCAGCCGTCCGCGGGTGGTCTATCAGACCGGCGAGAACGGCGAGCGGCTGGAGCCGATCGAGGACGTCGTCATCGACGTCGACGACGAATACACCGGCGTGGTCATCGAGAAGCTGTCGGCCCGCAAGGCCGAGCTGAAGGACATGGGACCGTCGGGCGCCGGCAAGACGCGCCTGACGCTGAAGTCGCCGTCGCGCTCGCTGATCGGCTACCAGGGCGAATTCCTGACCGACACGCGCGGTTCGGGCGTGCTGAACCGGGTGTTCAGCCACTATGAGCCGCACAAGGGCGCGATCGAGGGCCGCCTGAAGGGCGTGCTGGTCTCGAACGGCGACGGCGAGACAGCCGCCTTCGCCCTGTGGAACCTCGAGGACCGCGGCATCATGTTCGTCGGCGGCGGCGAGAAGACCTACCAGGGCATGATCATCGGCGAGAACGCCCGCTGGGACGATCTCGACGTCAATCCGATGAAGGCCAAGCAGCTGAACAACATCCGCGCCGCCGGTAAGGATGAGGCCGTTCGCCTGACGCCGCCGCGCCGTCCCTCGCTGGAACAGGCCATCGCCTACATCGAGGAAGACGAGCTGGTCGAGGTCACGCCCAAGTCGATCCGCCTGCGCAAGGCCGTGCTGAACCCGAGCTTCCGCAAGAAGCGCGTTCGCGAGGAATAGGACGGGCGGGGCTTTCGCCCCGTCTTTCCGCCATCAGACCGGCCGCCGTCAGACCTCGGGCTGCGGCGGAGCGGTGATGACCTCGACGTTGTCGTTCAGCAGATAGGCCAGCTCGTCCAGCGCCACCTGACGTTCGGCGGGCGTGACGGCGGCTTCGACCGCCGCGATCTTCTTCGGCATGTCTTCCGAGATGCCCCGCAGGATGCATTTCAGATCGCCGTCCGTGCCGCGTTCCCTGAGGATCAGGTGACCCTGCATGTCGCTGGCCGCCAGCGCCTCGGCCTGGACCTTGAAGCCCGTGAAGGCCGCGCCGGCGGTGAAATCCGCCTGATTCATCACGCCGGCCTCGATCCAGCCCTGAACCACGCTCTTCAGCGCGCCCGAGCGGGCCACGATGTCGGCGAACAGGGGCTCGCCGGCGACCGATACAGGCGCCGAAACCGGGGCTGGCGGCTGGGCCGCGGCCAGCGCCACATTGGGATCAGCGAGAAGCAGGGAAACCGCCAGGGCGACGCCGCAGGACATGGCGAACCTCTTTAATATGGGCCGAATCACGGATTCAGCGTTGAACCGGCTTACGCTACACCCGTAAACGAGGGTTTACCCCGTCGCTGTCCGAGACCGCCGATGACCGCCCGCTCCCAGGCCCTCAACATGCTTCGCGCCGTCGCGCGCAAGGACGCGGGCGGACGCATCGCGCACCAGTTCGCAACGGATCCCGGCCGGATGGAGCGGATGGGGGTCGAGGCGGCGGGCCTGTATCTGGACCTGTCGAAACAGTCCTGGAGCGCCGAGGGGTTCGAGGCCGCGCTGGATCTGGCGCGCACCTGCGACGTCGAGGGCCGCCGCGACGCCCTGTTCGCGGGCGAGCCGGTCAACAACACGGAGGGTCGCGCCGTGCTGCACCCGGCCCTGCGAGCGGCCGAGGGCGCGGAGTTCAGCGCGCTGGGCGAACCGGTGTCGGCCGAGGTTGATCAGGTGCGGCGGGCGATGGCCGAATTCGCCGCCGACATCGGCTCGGGGGCCGAGACGGGCGGGACCAAGCAGCCGTTCAACGCCATCGTCCACATCGGCATCGGCGGCTCGGACCTGGGGCCGCGTCTGCTGTGGGACGCGTTGCGGCCGCTGGAGCCGACCATCGACCTGCGGTTCGTCGCCAATATCGACCCGCGCGACATGGGCGAGGCGCTGTCCGGGCTGGACCCTGAAACCACCCTGGTGGTGGTGGTGTCCAAGACATTCACAACCCAGGAAACCCTGGCCAATGCCGATCTGGCCAAGGCCTGGCTGGCCGAAAGCCTGTCGCCGCGGCGGATGGTCAAACACCTGATCGGGGTCACGGCCGCGCCGGACAAGGCCGAGGCGTGGGGCTGCGGCCGCACCTTCGGCTTCCGCGACTGGGTCGGCGGGCGGTATTCGCTGTGGTCGGCGGTCAGCCTGTCCGTGGCCGTGGCTCTGGGCTGGGATGTGTTCGAGCGGGTGCTGGACGGCGCGCGGGCCATGGACGCCCATTTCACCGAGGCGGCGCTGGAGGCCAACGCGCCCATCCTGCTGGCCATGGCCCAGGTGTTCAACGTCGAGGGTCTGGGGCGGCCGGCGCGGACGGTTGCGCCCTATGCTCACGGCCTGCGCCGCCTGCCGGCCTTCCTGCAGCAGCTCGAGATGGAGTCGAACGGCAAGCGGGTGAAGCGCGACGGCTCGCCGGTCGACACCGCCACCGGCCCGGTGGTGTTCGGCGAGCCGGGCACCAACGGCCAGCACGCCTTCTTCCAGCAGATCCATCAGGGCCCGCAGGTGGTGCCGGCGGAATTCATCGTCGTCGGCCACACATCCGAAGGGGCGGTGGACGCGCGGGAGGGCGATGCGCCGCTGTGGTCCAACGCCCTCGCCCAGGCCCAGGCGCTGATGGTCGGCAAGACCGAAGCCCAGGCGCGGGCCGAACTGCTGGCTTCAGGAGCGAGCGCTCAAGAGGCAGACCGGCTGGCGCCGCACAAGGCGTTCCCCGGCGACCGGCCGTCGACCACCATACTGCTGGACGCGCTGACGCCCGAAGCGGTCGGCGCCCTGCTGGCGCTCTATGAACACAAGACGTTCGTCGAGGGCGTGATCTGGGACATCAACAGCTTTGACCAGTGGGGCGTGGAGCTGGGCAAGGTGCTGGCCAGGGCCATCCTGAGGGATGTCGCCGACGGCGAGCCCTCGGCTGGCCTGGATCCCTCGACGGCCGAGCTGATGAAACGGCTGATGGTCTGATGTGAAAAAGGCGGGCGCCGAAGCGCCCGCCTCCCTCGCCCTCGTCCAGCCGATACTCACGCAGCCGGACGAAACCCGGCATCACCAGCGGCGATCGTAGCGGTACTGGTGATCACGGCGGTTCTGGTAGCTGCGCCACTCGCCATGGTTCCGCCAGAAGCGGCCGTCCCGGTAATAGCCCCGGCCCGAATAGGTCCGACCCTCCACATAGGCGCGGTGGTCATTCCCGTAGCCGTAGGAACGATCACGGCTGTTGATGCCGTGCTCGCGCTCCCAATGGCCGATGTTCCGGTAGCAGCGGCCGTCGCGATAGTACTGACAGTCCGGGCCGCGCCAGGTCCCCTGGCCATAGCCGTACCGGCTGTCCTGGCCGGAGACGGCCAGAACGCCCCGAACGATCGTGTCGACCAGTGGATCGCCATACGATTGGGCGCTGGCCGGGCTCGCCGTCGCCAGGCCCATCGCCAGGGCGGCGGCCGCGCCGGCTCCGACGGTCTTCGGGTTGATGAGATTGCGCATCGGATTGCTCCTTGCTGAGGCGCCGGTATTGACCGGCATTGGAGGCAATATAGCCGTTGGAGCCTGTACGGCGCTGGAGCGGGTTGTTCAGGTTCCAGTCATCCGGAGGCCCGGAGAACGCCAGAATTCGAAGGCCGCTCCGCTTGACGCGGACCCCTCGCCCCCCTACTTGCCGCTCGCGTTAGCACTCGGGCGCTGTGGCTGCCAAAGCACCGCGTCCGGGGTTCAATCGAAGATGTTGGAGACAATCAGATGGCGTTTCGTCCGCTCGGCGACCGTGTGCTCGTGAAGCGCGTGGAAGAAGAATCCAAGACCAAGGGCGGGATCATCATTCCCGACTCGGCCAAGGAAAAGCCCCAGGAAGGCGAAGTCGTCTCCGTCGGCCCCGGCGCCCGCGATGAAGACGGCAAGCACGTCCCCATGGACCTGAAGGCCGGCGACCGCATCCTGTTCGGCAAATGGTCGGGCACCGAGGTCAAGCTGGAAGGCGAAGACCTGATCATCATGAAGGAATCCGACGTCCTGGGCGTGCTGTCGTAAGCACCCGCGGCTGAATTCCGTTTCAAAACCATAGATTTAGGAGCTGCCAGATGGCTGCCAAACAGGTTATGTTCTCCACCGATGCGCGCGAAAAGATGCTGCGCGGCGTCAACGTTCTGGCCAATGCGGTCAAGGTCACCCTCGGTCCCAAGGGCCGCAATGTCGTGATCCAGAAGTCCTTCGGCGCCCCGCGCTCGACCAAGGACGGCGTCTCGGTGGCCAAGGAAATCGAACTCGAGGATCCCTTCGAGAACATGGGCGCCCAGATGATCCGCGAGGTCGCCTCCAAGACCAATGACAAGGCCGGCGACGGCACCACCACCGCCACCGTCCTGGCCCAGTCGATCGTCCAGGAGGGCCTCAAGGCCGTGGCCGCCGGCATGAACCCGATGGATCTGAAGCGCGGCATCGACAAGGCCGTGACGGCCGTGCTCGCCGAGATCAAATCGACCAGCCGCAAGGTCAGCGCCAACTCCGAGATCGCCCAGGTCGGCACCATCTCGGCCAACGGCGACCAGGAAGTCGGCGACATGATCGCCAAGGCCATGGAAAAGGTCGGCAACGAAGGCGTCATCACGGTCGAGGAAGCCAAGACCGCCGAAACCGAACTCGACGTCGTCGAGGGCATGCAGTTCGACCGCGGCTACCTGAGCCCCTACTTCATCACCAACGCCGACAAGATGGAGGTTCAGCTCGAGGAACCCCTGATCATGCTGCACGAGAAGAAGCTCTCGTCGCTGCAGTCGATGCTGCCGATCCTCGAAGCCGTGGTCCAGTCGGGCCGCCCGCTGCTGATCATCGCCGAGGACATCGAGGGCGAGGCCCTGGCCACGCTCGTCGTCAACAAGCTGCGCGGCGGCCTTCGCGTCGCCGCCGTCAAGGCCCCGGGCTTCGGCGACCGCCGCAAGTCCATGCTGGAGGACATCGCCGTCCTGACCGGCGGCCAGGTCATCTCGGAAGACCTCGGCATCAAGCTGGAGAACGTCACCCTCGACATGCTCGGCAAGGCCAAGAAGGTCACCATCACCAAGGACGACACCACCATCGTCGACGGCGTCGGTGAGAAGGACGCGATCGAGGCCCGCATCGGCCAGATCAAGAAGCAGATCGAGGACACCACCTCGGACTACGACAAGGAGAAGCTGCAGGAACGTCTGGCCAAACTGGCCGGCGGCGTCGCGGTCATCCGCGTCGGCGGCTCGACCGAGGTCGAGGTCAAGGAGAAGAAGGACCGCGTCGACGACGCCCTCAACGCCACGCGTGCGGCGGTCGAGGAAGGCATCGTCCCCGGCGGCGGCATCGCCCTGCTGAAGGCCACCAAGGCGCTGGAAGGTCTGAAAGGCGACAACGCCGACCAGACCGCCGGCATCGCCATCATCCGCCGCGCCATCCAGGCCCCGATCCGTCAGATCGTCGAGAACGCGGGCGTCGAAGGCTCCATCGTCGTCGGCAAGGTGCTGGAAAACGCCTCGCCCACCTACGGCTTCAACGCCCAGACGGAAGAGTATGTCGACATGATCCAGGCCGGCGTCATCGACCCCGCCAAGGTCGTGCGCACCGCCCTGCAGGACGCCGCCTCGGTGGCGGGGATCCTGATCACGACGGAAGCGGCCGTGGCTGATGCGCCGAAGAAGGGCTCCGCTGGCGGCGCCGGCGGCATGGGCGGCGGCGGCATGGGCGGCATGGGCGATATGGACTTCTAGTCCACGAAGCTCGGCTCAGGCTGAACCTAACGAACCCCCGGTCAGAAATGGCCGGGGGTTTCTGTTATGGTCCTCATGGAGAGTACTTGATGGAAGAAATTGTCTGTCCCGTTTGCAGGAATGCGGATGGTCATATGGCCCGTGCCAGTCGGGTCCCAAATTTTGACCGGAGCCGCGTTGCCTGTGTGGCGTGCGGTGACTTCACAATTTCGGGGACCGCCCTTGTGGACGGGGCAGACCCGATGAACGAGGAACAGCGGCGGGCAATGAGCCACGACCTCCGCTGGAAGAACGAACTCTCAGCAGAGCCCCCATATGTGACGACCGCGACCTTTGATGACTATCGGAAACACGCCGCTCTGCCGCCAATTCCGGAGCAGGTAGACAACGCGCTTTCTTATCTTGCTGTGCGGCTCCGTTATGCCGGTCGGTTCTACGATCGCATCGATCCGGCACTGACCTCCGCCATCGGTGCTATCGATATGAACGCATCCGCTGCCCTCATTCTTTCAATGGAGCGTGGCGGCCTGCTTACCTGCGCTGACGCATCCAGCATGAACGGCCCAAACGCGATCCGGATCGCACCAACGCTGGAAGGATGGTTGCGGGCTGGAGAAATCGCCAAAGGTCAGCGGAGCGAGAATTTCGCTTTCATGGCCATGAAATATGGCGACGAAACCCTAGAGGCTTGCGTAGCAAACGTCATTCGTCCCGCCGTCGAGGAGGCAGGCTACAAGTTGGAGGTGCTGCGTGATCGGCCCGCTGCGGGGCTGATTGATAACTACCTTCGCTCGCGACTTCGGCTCTGCAAATTCGTGATCGCCGACCTTTCTCACGCGAACAACGGAGCTTATTGGGAAGCTGGCTTTGCAGAGGGGTTGGGTAAGCCGGTCATCTACACTTGTGAGCGAGGCGTTTTCGATACGGACCGAACCCATTTCGACACCAACCATTCGCAAACTGTCGTTTGGGACGCCGGCACGCCCCAAGAGACCCAGAAACAACTGCTGGCGTGCATCAGAAACACACTCCCGGATTCGAAGTAGGAGCACGCGGATGACCCCCCGTGACCACACCACCTTCGCCGAGCCCCTGGCCCATCCGGGCGAACATCTGCGCGAGGACTTCCTGCCCGACTACGGCCTGACGCCCGGCGCCCTGGCGCGGGCTATGGGGTTGAAAGACCGGACGCGGATCGAGCGGGTGGTGCGCGAGCAGCAGCCGGTCACCTCGGACACGGCCCTGCGGCTGGCGCGGGTGTTCGGGACCACGGCGGAGTTCTGGATGAATCTTCAGACGCAGCACGATCTGTCGAAGGCGGCGATCGCGGTGAGGGATGAGCTGGCGGCGATCAAGCCGTTGAGGGCGGCGTGAGGGGGGCAGCAAGGGCCGATCGTTCAGTTCTCTGGGCTGAGACAGTGCGCGCGTCCGGAGAACTGCTCATTTATTTGGTCGGCGCTGAGGCTCGAAGCTCTCGCTCGCAACTCGAATCTAGAAGAGGCCCCCGAACTTCACCGACAGATCGATGATCGTGTAGACAGCTGCGGCGAGGGCGACGGCTTTGGCCAACAGGCTATCAAGACTGCGCTCAATCTTCATCGGCAACGTCGATTTGGCCGTTCGCAGTTTGCGATCGAGCACCAGTTCAACCACGTCCGAGAAGAACTTCACCTTTGAAACGGTAGATGCATGAAGCCGGGCGTATTCGCCCGCCCGGAAAACTTCGACTTCCTCCGCCCCAGGAATGAAATCGCGCCGGACGCCGCCGTTAAGCGTCATTAGGTTCGGCATATGCGGAACCGCCACATAGCCCTCCCCATAAAGGCCATAGAGGATGCCGGCGATATTGATGCGGTTGTCGATGTCGATATTGGGAGCGCTGCGGCCGGTCAGGACGTTGTATCGATGAGCGAGCGTCTCGAACCCGTACTGGATGTTGATCATGTTCCAGTGCAGCCAGTAGTCACCATTGTGGTTGCGAACGAACTCGTAAAAATCCTCCAGAAGTACCTTTTCGATATCGGCGAAACGCGCGGTTATGTCCTCTTTGGCGATACCGAGTCTCTCGGCGACTATATGAGCCGCGAAACTCACCGTCTGATCGTTGGCGAAATCCTTGACAACAATGTTGGACACGCTCGGCGATAATCCTTCGCGATCATCGTAGAGACTCTGGCAGGCGTAGTGAATCACCAAGCACTTGCTTTGGTGCCTCTTGATCTTTTCAACGGCGGACCGTGCTCGTTCGTATGAGATGGCCATGGATACTTCCTGCCCCAAGGGGCGCGGTGGTGATTTCGTCAGACGGCGCCAGATACACGGACAAAGAGCGGACTACCACAACGCACGAACGCCGTTCGTTTGGCTGCCGGAACGAGAAAGCCCGGATCGCTTCGATCCGGGCTCCTCGGTTACGCGCACTTCGGCAGAGCCAACAGGTTATTTGGCTCAATCCCATCGGCTTCGGTCTTGAGGTATTTCCGGCCACTTGGACGCACCGCGACTATGACGTTTGCCGCCTTGCCTCCGCCTTGCGTCCAGAACGCCCATGTTCCGTTCTCGATACCCGCGATGGCCCTATCGAGTTGGAGCGACCACGGTCCTCCGTTTGCGGACCCTACCTTGCCGCCGATTTGATCGATCCTCCGGTCGGGATCCGATCCGTCCGGGACAACGCACGTCACTTCATGGCGCTGAGCCATCTTCATCTCTTTCTGGCCCGCAACAACAGGCCGCTGTGTGGATAAGTCAGTTGCGGATAACACTCATGCCGTAGCGAGCGCCGCCGGGAGCTTCGAGGAGGATGTTCCAGTTGCCGGAGTGAGGCACAGGAATCCGCGCGGGCAGGCGCTTGTAGAACCCGCCGTAGTAGCGGGCGGATGCTCCACGCTGGTACGCGGCGAGATTGGAATCATCCATCACCAGCACGTTGGACTGGTGGGTGCAGTTGACGACGACAACGTCGCCGCCGTTCAGATATTCTCGGGAATGAATGGACAGGAAGGTCTCTCCACAGGGTTGCTAACAAAGGCACGAACAGCCTTCGCGGACCCGCGGCAGAGCGCGCCTTGCTATCGACTCAGTCGCCGATAAAAGTGCGTCCGTCGCTAGGGCGAGAGCTTTTGGTGGCGGGGAGGGGAGAGATCGGTTCCAGGTCGTCCAAACTATGGGCCGACCTCCCCCTCTTGTGCATCAGCTAGACGGCATCACGCTGGTCTGCTGGGCCCTTAAGCCTTTCGGCTATTTCCGCTTCGGCGGTTCCGACACCGTGCCACGCGGGTTCCGCACAGCGGTCCCCGTGGTGACGTACCGGCCCGATGAGGCCGAACGGTGCGGACCCTTGGGGGGCGATGCTTTGGCCATCCCAATTCTCCAACATGCGTGCAGAACGCCCATGCACTGGCAGGGTGAACGGTGAAGGCTGATTCCGAGTCTCGCAAGGCCCGCGGCCCTATATATCGTGCTAGAAGGCACTTATCCCCATATTAGTGGTGTCTTTGGGGTAGATCGCTCGGCCAAATCAGGAAATTCTCGACGAGCTAGTGTGTCCTGAATTCGCGCGACTCTAGATTCTCGATTCGTTCTACGGTTGTTCCAGTTTTCAGTGTCTCGGCGGGCTCAACCGGCCTCTCGCGCACGGTTGGAGGGGCATAGCGAGAACAAGCGCTTGTTCGGAGGGCCTTGAGACAGTCATCGAACTACCGCCCGCTCCGACCTAGCCCGGCCAGATCAGCGCTGGGGCCATGGCGACGACGCCGGTCGGGGCTCAGCGGCGGGGCGCGACCACCCCTTCACCGCGTCGTAAGCCCGCCGCATTGCATGGGAAGAACCGCACGGAGCGCCACCCGCCCCGGCGCGCCTCAAGGACGCTGCGCGCCGCTCGCGCGGCAGGCCGGGACGGCCTGTCCTTGACCCGCGCCGGGTCGGGCGACCGGGGCTGGGCGGGTCGGGCGCGCGGGGCGCGCCGACTTGTTGGAGGGGGATTGGTAGCGGGGGACGCGCCGGTGCGGGGGATGGAGCCCCCTCATCCGGCCCTTCGGGCCACCTTCTCCCGCAAGGGGAGAAGGGAAGCGTGGGGGTGAACCGGCGTGAGCCCAAGGCGTTCGGCGGGGATGGGACTGCGTGATCCACAGACCTGCCGCCGGGCCCTGCGCGAGATCGGGGAGATTGCGGCCGTGGCGGGGCTGGAGGGCGGGCGGATGACCGACCAGGAGGCGCTGCAGAGCATCGCCGCCATCGCCGAATGGGTGATGGACGAGGCGCCGGGGGCGCGGGCGGACTGCGGCGAGGTGGTGCGGCGGCTGGAGCGGATGACGGCCGGGGTCGACTTCGAGGCGCTGGCGGACCGGGAGGCGCAGGGGCTGTTCGGCGAGGTGCTGGGGGTGCTGGAGGGGGCGGGGGCGTGAAGGAGCGCTCTGCTGACAATCCGACCGATCTATAGTCGGGTTCAGCGGAAGAAGACGCGCCGTCTCAAGGCCCTGGCGGATTCTCGCGGCGATTTGCCAGCCGCAGGAACGGGCGGCCCGATAATGCGGGCATGACCCAAGCGACCCCCATACTCAGACAACCCCATTGCCGGCGCGGCGCGGCGGAGTGGGATGAAATCCGGCGGCTGTACCAGGCCGGGGCCACGGCCAAGGCGCTGGTCCGGGCCTACGGCGGGACCGAGCGGACCCTCTACACCCACGCGCGCGAGGCGGGCTGGCTGCGCAAGGACGACAGGACGCCGCCCGCGACGGGGCTGACGCCGGTCGAGGCGGATGCGGCCGTGCGGGCGCTGGGGGCCGAGGATGGGGTTCCGGGGCCGGATGCGGCGTGCCGGGCCCTGGCGGCGGACGCCTCGCTGGGGGAGGCGGCGCGGGCGGCGGCGACGACGGCGATCGCCCTGCTGCGGGACGGGCAGGCGGCGGGGGCCTATGCCCATGCGCGGCTGGCGGGGACGCTGGAACGGCTGGCGCGCGGGGCCGTGGGGGACGGCGGCGGGGATGCGACGGAACCGGGACGGGTGGCGGCGCTGGATTTCTTGCGAAGGGAGGCGGTGCGGGATTACCCCTCCACCCCTTCGGGGTCCGCTCGTCCAGTCGGTTCCGCCGACCGTTCCTCGACCCCGTCGCTTCGCGACAGGGAGGAGACGGGTGGGTGAGGACAGCGCTTCTCCCTCCCCCGAAGTGGGGAGGGGGGTCGCGGAGCGACCGGGTGGGGAACGGCTGACACACCCCACCCTGTCGTCGCTTTGCGCCGACATCCCTCCCCACAAGGGGGAGGGAGATACGCGTTATGTGCTCTCGGCGGACGTGCTGGCGCAGTGCCAGTGGTGGTCGGTGGCGCACGCGGGCCAGCGGCCGCCCATCGGCCCGTGGCGCACTTGGGTCTTCCTCGGCGGGCGTGGGGCGGGGAAGACGCGGGCGGGGGCGGAGTGGGTGTGGGAGACGGCGCAGGCGCTGGGGAAGGGCGGGCGGATCGCGCTGGTGGCGCCGACGATCCGGGATGCGCGGACGGTGATGGTCGAGGGGCCGTCGGGGGTGCTGAACCTGCCGTTCCGGACGGGGGCGACGTTCGCCTCGTCGCTGCGGCAGGTGAGGTTTCCGGGCGGGGCCGTGGGGCTGCTGTTCTCGGCCGAGGAGCCGGAACGGCTGCGCGGGCCGCAGTTCCATGCGGCCTGGGGGGATGAGTTCTGCGCCTGGGGGCGGTGTGAGGAGACGCTGGCGATGCTGAGATTGGGGCTCAGGCTGTCTCCGGGCGCCCAGGCAGCGAGCGACCGCGTCGCGAGCGTTAGCGCCCCCAGACTTGTGCTGACGTCTACGCCCAGGCCGGGGCGGGTGTTGCGCGGGGTGCTGGCCGAGGACGGGTGCGCGCGGACCCATGCGCCGACGGCGGCCAATGAGGCGCATCTGGCGCCGGGGTTTCTGGCGGCGATGCAGGGGCTGTACGGCGGCACGCGACGGGCGGCGCAGGAGCTGGACGGGCGGGTGCTGGAGGATGAGGGGGCGCTTTTCACTCTCGCGGAGATCGCGAGAGCGAAAAGCTTGTTTGAAGGGCGCTACCGCCCTTCGGGCTACTTGAGCGCGGAGGGGGAATTGCCGCCCTTCGACCGCATCGTCGTCGCCGTCGATCCGCCGGCGGGGACGCTGTCGGGAAGGGCGCGGGATGCGTGCGGGATCGTGGTCGCGGGGCGGCGCGGGGACCGGGTCGCGGTGCTGGCGGACTGGACGGCGCGGGGGCTGTCGCCCGAGGGCTGGGCCGACCGGGTGCGGCGGGCGGTCGAGGCGCACGGGGCCGGACAGGTGGTGGTCGAGAGCAACAACGGCGGGGCGATGGCGCTGGCGGTGCTGAAGGCCTCGGGCCTGTCGGTTCCGATCCGGCGGGTGCACGCCTCGGTCGGCAAGGTCGCGCGGGCCGAGCCGGTGGCGGCGCTGTATGAGCAGGGACGGGTTGTTCATGCGCCGGGGCTGGAGGCGCTGGAGGAGGAGCTGATGGGGCTGGGCAGCGAGGATGTGGGCGGGCGCAGTCCCGACCGGGCGGATGCGCTGGTCTGGGCGGTGACCCAGCTGATGCCGGCGCCGGGCGGGCGGGGGCCGAGGGTGCGCTGGCTGTGACGTGAGGGGGCGCGGACGGGCCGGACCGTGGGGGTCAACCTGAATACCGCTCATCCCCGCGAGCGGGTTGGACGGGAGAGAGGGGGGACCGTGGCCCCTAGTCTTCCTCGAGCGGCGGAAGGCCGGCTTCCTTGCGGGCGGCGGCGGCGGCTTTCTTTTCGGCCTTGGCGGCGGCCTTCTCGGCGGCCTTCTTGGCGTCGGCGCGGTCGCGTTCCTGACGCTCGAAACTGTAGTTGGGCTTGCGGGCCATGGGCGGCTCTTTCTCTCTTTTTGGCGCTAACGCGCTTCGCGCTGCTTGAGCGCGGGGATGTTGACGTTGCCGCGCTTCGCGCTGCTTGAGCGCAGGAAGCGTCGCGGGAGCGCCTTGTGTTCCCCAAGGTGGGGCAAGCGGAGGGCCGGGGCAACCATTGACGGTCAATCGACGGCGACGATCTCCACTGTCTGGCCGGCGACGACGGCCTGGTCGCCCACGGTCTTGCCGATCAGGGCGACGGCGAGGGGGGAGACATGGCTGACGGAACCGGCGGCGGGATCGGCCTCATCCTCGCCGGTGATGCGCCAGGTCCGGGCCCGGCCGTCCTCACGTTCGATCGTGACCGAGCCGCCGAAGCGGACGCGGCCGTCGGCCTCGGTCTCGACCAGCTGGGCCGTGGCTCTGCGGGCGGACCAGTAGCGCAGGTCGCGGGTGGCGCGGGCCATGGCGGTGCGGTCGGCCTCGATGGAGCCGTGGGCCTGGGCGGCGGAGTAGGCGGCGCGGGCCGAGGCCAGGGCGGCCTCGATCGCGGCCAGGCCCGGGGGCGTGACCAGGTTCGGGTGCGGGGAGATCGGACGGTCGGGAAGATCGGCGGCCGTGGCCTCCAGATCCTCCTCGCGGGTAAAGGCGACGCTCATGGGGGATGAGCGTATGCGCGATGCAGCCGTTCCCGGACAGGCTTTTTAGCGTCCCTGTCGTCATCCCGGCGGAGGCCGGGACCCAGCGGCGCCGAAGGCGATCTGTTCGGGCTCGATGGGTCGAGCAGGGCTGTCCTCGACAGGTTCGCGCTCGCGCGCGCCGCTGGGTCCCGGGGTCGCTGCGCGCCCCGGGATGACGACAGGAGAGAGTGCAGGTCGCCGGGGCTGCTGGAACAGGGTACTGGCTGCCCGATGAACGACGTGAAGACCGTGCATGTGATCGGGGCCGGGCCGGCCGGGCTGATGGCGGCCGAACGGCTGGCGCAGGCGGGACTGGGCGTGGTGGTGCATGAGGCCATGCCGTCCGTGGCGCGAAAATTCCTGATGGCCGGGCGGGGCGGGCTGAACCTGACGCATTCGGAGGGGATGGAGGGGTTCGTCGGTCGCTATGGCGCGGCGGGCGCGACGGTCGCGGCATGGCTGGAGCGGTTTTCGCCGACGCATCTGATCGGCTGGGCCGAAGGGCTGGGACAGGCGACGTTCACGGGCTCGTCGGGGCGTGTGTTTCCGCGGGCGATGAAGGCCTCGCCCCTGCTGCGGGCGTGGCTGGGGCGGTTGAGCGGTCTGGGGGTGGAGGTGCGGACGCGGTCGCGCTGGGTCGGTCCCCGCCTTCGCGGGGATGACGGGCGGGACGGCGGCTGGGTGTTCCAGACGCCGGAGGGCGAGCGGGTGGAGCGGCCGGACGCGGTGGTGCTGGCCATGGGCGGGGCCAGCTGGCCGCGGCTGGGCTCGGACGGGGCGTGGGCGGCGATGCTGGAGGGCGTGGAGGTCGCGCCGTTCCGGCCCTCGAACGTCGGCTTTGACGTGGCCTGGTCGGAGGTGTTCGCCGATCGGTTCGCCGGTCAACCATTGAAACCGGTGGCGATGACCTTCGGGGACCAGACGGTGCGCGGCGAGGCGATGCTGACGCGCTACGGGATCGAGGGCGGGGCGGTCTATGCGTTGTCGGCGGGGCTGAGGGACGCGATCGAGCGGGACGGCTCGGCGGTGCTGACCGTGGATCTGCGGCCCGACCTGTCGGTCGAGGCGCTGGCGGGGCGGCTGGCGAAACCGCGCGGCAAGGACAGCGTGACCAACTGGCTGAGGAAGGCCGGCGGGCTGTCCGCGCCGGCGGTCGGGCTGCTGCGGGAGATCCCGGGCGAACTGCCGGCCGGGTCGGACAAGCTGGCGAAGCGGATCAAGGCGGTGCGGCTGACGCTGACGGGGGTGCAGGGGCTGGCGCGGGCGATCTCTTCGGCGGGCGGGGTGCGGCTGGACCAGGTCGACGAGGGGCTGATGCTGAAGGCGGCGCCGGGCGTGTTCGCGGCGGGCGAGATGCTGGACTGGGAGGCGCCGACGGGCGGCTATCTGCTGCAGGCGTCGATGGCGTCGGGCGTGGTTGCAGCGGATGGCGTGGTGAGGTGGCTGGCGGGTGTGTCGCCCGCTCAATGATGCGCACCGTTTTCCGCTCATCCCGGCGGAAGCCGCGACCCGGTCCTTTTGTGGGGCTGTGTGCTGGACGACGGTCGGGGCTGGTCCTGCACGGCCGGCTGGTCCAAAGAACCGGGTCCCGGCTTCCGCCGGGATGAGCGGATTAAAAAGTGGAGCCCTGACCATGCGTCGCCTTCGTTTGACCCTCCTCGCCTCGACGATCCTGTTGACAGCCGCCAGCCCCGCCCTCGCCCAACAGGCCGAGGGCGCGCGGCTGAACGAACATGTGCGGGTGCTGGCCTCAGACGAATTCGAGGGGCGCGGGGTGGCGACGCCGGGCGAGCAGAAGACGGTCGACTATGTCGTCGGCCAGTTCCAGGCCCTGGGGCTGGAGCCGGGCGGGCCGGACGGGTCCTGGGTGCAGGCGGCGCAGCTGGGGCGGACGCGGCAGGACGGACCGGCGACGATCACGGTCTCGAGCGGCGGCGCGACGCGGGCGCTGGAGCGGGGACCGGACGTGCTGGTGTCCAGCGACCGGCCGGTGAGCCGGATCACGGTCACTGACGCGCCGGTGGTCTTCGCCGGCTATGGCGTCGACGCGCCCGAACGGAGCTGGAACGATTTCAAGGGCATGGATCTGAAGGGCAAGGTCCTGCTGGTCATCGTCAATGATCCGGACTTCGGCGCGCCGGAGGGGCATCCCGTGGCCGGCAGGTTCGACGGCAATGCGATGACCTTCTACGGCCGCTGGACCTACAAATTCCAGGAGGCGGCGCGGCAGGGGGCGGCGGCGGTGCTGGTGATCCACGACACGGCGGGCGCCGGCTATGGCTGGAGCGTGCTGGAGGGGTCGTCGACGGCCCCGAAATTCGACATCGTCCGCGCCGATCCGGAGGCCGAACGGGTCCCGGCCCAGGGCTGGATCCAGGGGCCGGTCGCCGAGCAGATGTTCGTGGACGCGGGCCTCGACTACGCCGCCCTGCGCGAGGCGGCGCGGACGCCGGAATTCTCGCCGGTGACGCTGGAAGGCGTGACGATGTCGATCGACTTCGGCCAGACCGCCGACCGGATCGAGAGCCGCAATGTGCTGGCCCGCATCCCGGGCTCGGAGCATCCGGAAGAGACGGTGCTGTACGGCGCCCACTGGGACGCCTTCGGCCGGGCGACGCCGGTGGGGGACGACGACATCTATAATGGCGCGGTCGACAATGCGACGGGCGTGGCCGGGCTGATCGAACTGGCGCGGCTGTTCAAGGCGGGCGAGGCGCCGAAACGGTCGGTGGTGTTCGCGGCCTGGACGGCCGAGGAGGCGGGGCTGCTGGGGGCCGAATACTACGCCGCCAATCCGGTGTGGCCGCTGGAGACGACGGTCGCCAATATCAACATGGATTCCTTCCTGCCCGGGACCGAGATCTCGCCGCAGATCGTGGTCATGGGGGCGGGCAAGAGCCAGACGGATACGTGGCTGGAGCGGCGGGCGACGGAACAGGGGCGGGTGCTGATCCCCGACCCGGCGCCCCAGGCGGGGGGCTTCTATCGCTCGGACCATTTCCCGCTGGCGAAGATGGGCGTGCCGGCCCTGTTCGGGGCGGCGGGGTTCACCGGGCACAACGCGGCCAGCCGGGACTATGTGGCGAACCGCTATCACAAGCCGTCGGACGAATGGACCAGCGACTGGGTGATGGACGCCGCCGCGGTGGACATCGACCTGCTGTACGCCGTGGGCCGCGATCTGGCCGACAGCGGCGACTGGCCGGAGTGGAACCCGGGGGCGGAGTTCGAGGCGGCGCGGCAGGCGTCGGCGGGGCGGCGGCAGTAGGGGCGTTTCAATGGGCCTGTACCTCCTGTCGTTCGGTCTGGGAACCAACGAGACCCTCGGGCGAGAGAGAGCTGACTCTGACCGGGCCGAACGGGTCCAGGCGGCGCTTTCCGAAGCGTTCAGCCTCGGCCTGGCGTGGCACGGCGGGCAGGGAGGGATCTTCGTGCGCACGGATCTGTCGATCGATGAGGTGACCGCGCGGATCCTCGCGGTTCTCCAGGCGCCCGATCTCGTTCTGGCGATCGAGATTCCGCATGGAGCCGCCGTGCGTTTCGGCGGCAGCCGCTTTGACGAGGACAGCTTCGACGAACTGCTGCCACAGGCGGTTGAACTGCCGCACGCCAATCTGTTTCCAGCAGAGCCCTTCCGCGATCCGCTCACGCCCGGATCGCGCAAGGGGTGACGGCCAGCGACGGGTTGTCTAGGACCTCCCCATGACCAGCCTCCCCGACATCCACGGCCTCTGCCCGCCCCGTTTCGCCGCCGTGAGGAACGCCTTCGCGGCAAATTTCACCGACGCGCCGGAAGGGCTGAACGAGCAGGCGGCCCGGTTCAGCGTCTGCATCGGCGGCGAAACGGTCGTCGATCTGTGGGGGGGGTGGGCCGATGCGGCGCGGACGCGGCCGTTCGATGAGCAGACGCTGACCCCGGTGTTCTCCACCGGCAAGGCGGTGATGTCGTTGCTGATCGCGACCTGCGTCGAGCGGGGGCTGCTGGACTATGAGCGGCCGGTTTCGGAGTACTGGCCGGCGTTCGGACAGGCGGGCAAGGCGCAGATCACGGTCGGGCAGATGATGAGCCATCAGGCCGGACTGCCGGGATTCTCGGAGAGCGTGGATCCGGCCATCTGGTTCGACCGCGAGGCGGCGCTGGCGCGGTTGTGCGAGCAGGCGCCGATGTGGGCGCCGGGGACGGCGTCAGGCTATCACCCGATCACCATCGGCCTGCTGGCCGGCGAGCTGTTCCGGATCGTTGACGGGCGGAGCATGGGGACGGCGCTGCGCGAGGATTTCCCCGGCCTGGACCTGTGGATCGGCCTGCCCGAGGGCGAGCATGGCCGCGTGGCCCAGATGAAGAAGCCGACGGCGGCGCCGGACCTGGGCGTCATCGATGCGGTCAAGCGCGCCGCCTTCCTCGATACCGGCTCGGCCCCCGGCGGACGCGGCTCGGCGGAATGGCGGATGATGGAGATGCCCTCGGCCAATCTGCACGGGACCGCGCTGGATCTGGCGCGGATCATGGGGGTGCTGGCCAACGGCGGGGCGCTGGAGGGCCGGACCGTGCTGTCCCCCGGGGTGCGGGCCGAAATGTTGCGCGAGCGGATCCATGGCCGCGACAGGGTCGTGCCGTTCGACGTCAGCTGGGCGGCGGGGCTGATGCGCAACGAGGGCCTGCACATCTTCGGTCCCAATCCGACGGCGGTCGGCCATTGCGGCTGGGGCGGGAGCTGCGCCTTCGCCGATCCCGACGCCGGGATGTCGGGGGCCTATGTGATGACGCGCCAGTCGCCGCATCTGATCGGCGACCCCCGGGCGCAACGATTGATCGGGGCGCTGTACGAGGGTCTCTAGGCGGGTTCGGCCGACCGTTTCAGCGCCGCGCGCGCGGCCCTGTGGCGGAAGAAGGCGGCGACCGCGAAGACGGCGGCCCCGCCCCAGATGAAGGCGAAGCTGATCACCCGCAGGGGCGTCAGGGCCTCGCCCGCCCAGACGCCGACGGCGAACTGCAGCGTCGGGGCGAGGAACTGGATGAAGCCGAGGGTCGACAGGGGCAGGCGACGGGCCGACCAGGCGAACAGGGCCAGCGGCAGGACGGTGGCGGGGCCGTTCAGCAGCGCCCAGGCCGTGTTGACCGGATTGTCGAAGGCCACGCCCGCGCCGGTGTGCTGAAGCCACAGCACCCAGGCCAGACCGAACGGGACCAGCAGAAGACACTCCACAAGCAGGCCGGCCTGGGCGTCGATGGGCACGCGTTTGCGGATGACGCCGTAGCTGGCGAAGCTGAAGGCGAGGACGAGGGAAATCCACGGCGGACGGCCGAGGGCGAGGGTCTGGAACAGCACGCCGACGGCGGCGAGGCCGATGGCGGCCCAGCCCCATTTGTCGATCTTCTCGCGGAACAGCCACAGTCCCACGACCATGTTGAGCAGCGGGTTGATGTAATAGCCGAGGCTGGCTTCCAGCGTCGCCTCATGGGTCGTGGCCCAGACATAGAGGCCCCAGTTGACCCCTATCAGCAGGGTCGAGAGGGTCAGCCAGCCGAGGGTCTTCGGGTTCGTCAGGGCGGACCGGACCTGACCGCCCTGGCCGGCGAGGACGACCAGCAAGCCGGCGACCGCCACGGCCCACAGGGCGCGATGGGCGAGGATCTCGAACGAGTCGAAGCCGACGGCCGCCTGACCCATGAACAGCAGGGGCATGAAGCCCCAGATGGCATAGCAGCCGAAGGCGGAGATCAGGGCGGCGCGGGGGGTGGCGGACGGGTTCGGCGTCATCCCCGGATCCTTTCACACCGTCATCCTCGGGCTTGTCCCGAGGACCCATGGCGGGGAGGCGCATGGGCGGCGATAGGCGTGAACCGGCGTCGGCTCGTGCGGCGGATGGATGGGTCCTCGGGACAAGCCCGAGGATGACGGTGTTAATTGCTGTGGCGGGGGGTCAGACCGTGATGCTGCGATACCCCGAGGCGGGCTTGATGATCCCCGTCTCGTCCAGCAGCTGGGCGATCTGGACGGCGTTCAGGGCCGCGCCCTTGCGCAGGTTGTCGGAGACGATCCAGAGCGACAGGCCGTTCTCGACGGTCGGATCCTTGCGGATGCGGCTGACGTAGACGGCGTGTTCGCCGGCGGCGTCGACGGGGGTGATGTAGCCGTCGTGCTCCTGCTTATCGATGACCATCACCCCGGGGGCGTCGCGCAGGATGGCGCGGGCCTCGTCGGGCGAGATGGGACGGTCGAACTCGAGGTTCACCGACTCGGAGTGGCCGACGAAGACGGGCACGCGCACGCAGGTGACGGTCAGCTTGATGTCGGGATCGAGGATCTTGTGCGTCTCCTTCCACATCTTGGCTTCCTCGTCGGTATAGCCGTCGTCGAGGAAGGCGCCGATGTAGGGGATGACGTTGAAGGCGATCTGTTTGGGGAACAGTTTCGGACGCGCGTCGCCGAGGCCGTAGATGGCCTTGGTCTGGTTCCACAGCTCGTCCATGCCCGCCTTGCCGGCGCCCGAGACCGATTGATAGGTCGAGACCACGGCGCGTTTGATCTTCGCGGCGTCATGCAGGGGCTTGAGGGCCACGACCAGCTGGGCGGTCGAGCAGTTGGGGTTGGCGATGATGTTCTTCCTCGTCGCCAGCTTGATGGCGTCCGGGTTCACCTCGGGCACGATCAGCGGCACGTCCGGGTCCATGCGGAAGGCGGAGGAGTTGTCGATGACGATGGGGCCGGCCGCGCCGATCTTCTCGGACCAGGCGCGCGAGGCGTCGCCGCCGGCGCTCATCAGCACCAGGTCGACGGTCGAGAAATCGAACAGTTCGATGTCCTCGCATTTGATCGTCTTGTCGCCCCAGGAGACTTCCACGCCCTTGGACTTGCGCGAGGCGACGGCGTGCATTTTTTCGACGGGGAAGTTGAGCTCCTCGAGGATGTTCAGCATTTCCCGGCCGACATTGCCGGTGGCGCCTACGACGGCGACGCGATAGCCCATGTTGGTTGGTCCTTCGGACGCCCTACGCTCGCGACGCGGTCGCTCGCTGCTTGAGGGCAGGTGGTGTGTGGATGTCCGGCGGACCGGACGTAGTTTGCCTATGTGGGCTTTCGCAGCCGCGAAGCAATCGCTTTTCAGCGACGGCCGGCCCGGCTAAGCCCGAGAACAATGCCCTCACGCATACGCAAAGCTTATGACCGTCGTTTGGCCGACGGGCGGCTGACGCCCGATCCGTCGCAGGTTCCGGTGGTCGAGGCGCTGTCGCGGCTGGAGAAAGACCTGCGCAAGAAGGCGCCTCTGGGCGGGCTGTTCGGCCAGACGGAGGTGCGGGGCGTCTATCTGTGGGGCCCGCCCGGGCGGGGCAAATCCATTCTTATGGATCTTTTTTACGCCTGCGTGCCCGAGCCGCGGAAGAAGCGGGCCCATTTCCACGCCTTTCTGGCCCGGGTGCACGACCTTATGCGGCAGTGGCGCGAGGGCGACGCCAGGGCGCGCAAGGCCGTGTTCGGACAATCGAAAGGCGACGACCCGATCAAGCCGGTGGCCGAGCTGATCGCGTCCGAGGCGCGGCTGCTGTGTTTCGACGAGCTGCAGGTCACCGACATCGCCGACGCCCTGATCCTGGGCCGGCTGTTCGAGGCCCTGTTCGAGCAGAATGTGGTGCTGGCGGTGACGTCGAACCGGGCGCCGGACCAGCTGTATCTGAACGGGATCAACCGTGAACTGTTCGTCCCCTTCATCGAACTGATCGAACAGAAATGCGCGGTGGTCAGCGTCTCTGGCGCGCGGGACTGGCGGCTGGACCGGCTGATGGGCGACCGGGTCTGGTTCACCCCCGCCGACGCCGACGCGCGGGCGGCGTTCGAAGCCCTGTGGTCGGACCTCAAGGGCGAGCAGGACGAATGCCCCGCGCATCTGAAGGTCACGGGCCGCGAGGTGGTCATAGAGCGCACCGACGGCGGGCTGGCGCGGGCGACCTTCGGCCAGCTGTGCGGGACGGCGCTGGGGCCGCAGGACTATCTGGCCGTCGCCGAGCGGTTTCACACCCTGTTCGTCGAGGACGTGCCGGTGCTGGGCCCGGCCAATCATCACGAGGCGAGGCGGTTCGTCACCCTGATCGATGCGCTCTACGAGGCGGGAACGCGGCTGGTGGCCCTGGCCGAGGCGGCGCCGGAGGCCTTGTATCCCAGGGGCGTCGGGGCGTTCGAATTCGAACGGACGGTGTCGCGCCTCAACGAAATGTCGGGCGCGGAGTGGCTGGCGCGCGAAAGAACGGCGTAAGGTCCACGCCACAATTCCGCTCGGGCCCATCGTCCAGGGTCAGGCGGTTCCGGAGATATCCCATGCGTCTGTCCGTCCTGTTCGCCGTCCTCGCCCTCGGCGCCGCCTCGCCCGCCCTCGCCCAGACCCCGGCGCCCGCCGCGCCGGCCGCCGCGACCAAGGGGGTCGCCGTCGCCGACGCCCGCGCCTGGCTGATCGAACTGGGCGGTTCGGTGGCCGAGCCCACGGCGACCGAAGGGGCCCAGACCCTGACCATCGCGGATCAGCCGCTGCCGTGGACCCTGACCTTCTACAGCTGCGCCGGCGCGGGCCTGTGCGACGACGTGCAATACAGCGCCGTCTTCTCGGGGCCGATCACGGTCGAGCAGATCAATGAATGGAACCGCGGCAACCGCTATCTGAAGGCCTTCTTCATCCCCGGCGCCACGCCGGACGCGGCCGGGGCCGTGGCCCAGTACGACGTGGTGCTGACCGCGACGGGGACGGAGCAGCTGCAGGAGCCGACGGTGATCTGGCTGCAGATGTTGCGGACGTTCGCACAGAGTCTGGCGCAGGCGGCGGGGGCGGCCGCCCCGCCCGTGCAATAGGGCTCACCTTTACTTCAGCGGCAAGAACAGCTCCGCCGCCGTGCCCTGATCCGGCGCGTCCAGAAAGAAGCGCTGGCAGTAGATGGGGAAGTCGCGCATCTCTTCGCCGCTCGCCGGCAGCCATTCGCGGTACAGAAAGAGGGCGGCGGGCTCCAGATTGTGGGTGTCGCCGGTCACGCGCAGCACCGCGCAGCGTCCGCCGGGGATTTCGCCGGCCTTGACCATCTCGTCCCCGGCGTAGATCGGCTGATCGGGAGCGACGCCGACACATAGATCCATGCTGTAGTCGGCGGGATCCGCGGGACGCCGCTCGGAATACCAGATGTTGAAGGTCGGATTGGTCCTGGGCGAAAGTCCGGCGGCTTTGCGCCAGGCGATGAACCGCTGGAGGGTGGCGTCGAAGGTCCCGGGATCGCCACGGTGTTCGAATATCGCCACTCGGGTCGGGGCGACCTCGCGGATGGTCACCTGATCGGGGGTGAAGGTCGTCTGCATGATCCTGCTCCTGGCTATGTTGAGAGGCCTGCAGGCCTGAAGCCACGGCTCCCAGTCGGGAGATTTCCGGAAACTCGACGGCGACTGCCGAAACCTTTGGCGAAAAGCGCGGGCGAAGGCGTCGGGCGTCTCGTAGCCGGCGTCCATGGCGATGTCGGTGACGCTCTCCCCCTGACCGTCGGCCAGCTGTTTCGAGGCCCGCCGCATGCGGGCCAGCTGGACATAGCGATGCAGGGACACCCCGAAGGTCGCCTTGAACTGTCGGTGGAAGTGGAATTTGGAAAACGCCGCCACGCTGCTCACCGCGTCCAGGTCCAGATCGCCGTCGAGATGCCGGTCGATGTGATCCAGCACCCTCTGCATCCGGGCATGGTAATGGTCGAGCGCCGTCGTCATCGTCCTCATCCGTCGTGGCGATCATGGTATGGCGCGTGCGGCCGTCGCGCGCCCGACCGATCTTGCGGTTCGGACAGGGGCCGGCTTCGGCCCCCGCCAACGCAATAAGTCCGAGAACCCGCGTTCGGCGTGCTAGCGTCGAACGATGATCACGCTCCTCATCGCCGCCCTGCTCTCCGGTCAGGACTATAACGATCCCGCCAATCGCTGCGCCAACCCCATGAACGGGATGGACGTCCGCGCCTGCGGGGAAATGTTACTGAACGCAGAGACGGAGCGAATGGACCGGTATCTGGCGGCGGCGAGCGCGACCCTTCAGGGCCGCAAATCCGGGTCCAGCGAGGCCTTCGCCGCGGCCCTGACGCAGAGCCAGACGCAGTGGGAAGCCTATGCCGACGCGGCCTGCGGCCTGGCCCGGGACGCGTCCGGCTATGCCGAACAGGACTGCCGGAGCGAGCTGACGCAGGAGCGGACCCTCTATCTGTGGACGTATTTCCTCGTCCCGGAGGACGGTCCCGCACTGCTGGATCAGCCCGAGCCGCTCATGGTCGAGGCCGCCCCCGAAGAGGCGGCCGGAGAACCCGAGGAATGAAAAAGGCCCCGGATCGCTCCGGGGCCTTTGTCGTTCAGGCGCAGCGCTCTTAAGCGAGACTTCCGTCGATATCCTTGCAGGCCTGGATCAGGCCGTTCACCGACTCGACCGATTTGGCGAACATGGCCTTTTCCTCGTCGTTGGTGGTGAATTCGATCACCTTCTCGACGCCGCCCGCGCCGATCAGGGCGGGGACGCCGACGTAGAGGTCTTTCAGACCGTATTCGCCCGACAGCCAGACGGCGCAGGGCAGGACGCGCTTCTGGTCCAGCAGGTAGGAGCGGGCCATGGCGATGGCGCTCTCGGCCGGGGCGTAGAAGGCCGAACCGGTTTTCAGCAGGGCGACGATTTCGCCTCCCCCTTTTCTGGTGCGGTCGACGATGGCGTCCAGTTCAGCCTGGCTGAGGAAGCCGGCCTTGACCGCGTCGGGCAGGGGCAGGCCGCCGACGGTCGAGTGGCGCACCATGGGGACCATGTCGTCGCCGTGACCGCCCAGGGTCCAGGCGTGGATGTCCTGCACCGAGACGCCGGTCTTCTCGGCGAGGAAATACGCGAAGCGGGCCGAGTCGAGCACGCCGGCCATGCCGACGACCTTCTCCTTCGGGAGCCCCGAGAATTTCTGCAGGGCCCAGACCATGGCGTCCAGCGGGTTGGTGATGCAGATGACGAAGGCGTCGGGGGCGTGGGCCTTGATGCCCTCGCCGACGGCCTTCATGACCTTGAGGTTGATGCCGATCAGGTCGTCGCGGCTCATGCCCGGCTTGCGCGGCACGCCGGCGGTGACGATGCAGACGTCGGCGCCCGCGATGTCGGCGTAGTCGTTGGCGCCCTTGAGCGAGACGTCCGAGCCGATGACGGCGGTGGCCTCGGCGATGTCCAGCGCCTTGCCCTGGGGCGTGCCCTCGGCGATGTCGAACAGGATGACGTCGCCCAGCGCTTCACGCGCCGCCACGTGGGCCAGGGTGCCGCCGATCATGCCGGCGCCGATAAGGGCGATCTTCGCGCGAGCCATATAGTTCTCCTGGGGCCTATCGCGCTTCGCGCTACTTGAGGCCGGTCTGTGTGGGGGTGAGGAGGAGGGAAACCGTGGCGGCGGTCTAGACCCCCGCGCTTTCCCCTGCAACCGTGACGCCGCGTCACCGGAGCGCCCATGGCCCGCCTGCCCGAAACCCGTCCCGAGTTCGTCGCCCCCGAGGCCCTGCCGTCGGACCTGATCACGGTCGTCGATGAGACGACGGTGCGCGCCGAGGTCGCGACGTGGCGCGCCAGGATGCTGAAGCGGCCGGGGCTGTGGGACAGGGCGACGCGCGGGACGCAGGAGCGGATCAACCGCATCATCCCGGAGCGGGTGCATGCGATCATCACCGCGGGCGTGGAGGCGATGACGAAGGGGATACTGTTCGGCTCGGATCTGGTCGCGGCGCGGCCCGCGGCGGACGGCTCGCTGGCGGCGCGCGAGTTGCGGGCGCGGGCGAGGATCCGGACCTACCGGACCACGGCCAGTGTCGAGGGCGGGGTCGCCGGGGCCGGCGGCTTCGTGCTGGCGGCGGCGGATTTTCCGGCCCTGATGGCGATCAAGGTGCGGATGCTGGGCGACGTGGTCGGCGCATACGGCTGGGGCGGCGACACGGTGCGGGAACGGCTGTTCGTGCTGCACATCTTCCACCTGGCCTTCGCCAGCGCGAAGCGGCGTCCCGAGGCGCTGGCCGAGCTGGAGCGGTGGATCGCCGGCGTGGATCAGCCGGAGGCGATCACGGAATACGACTGGCGGCGGTTCCAGATCGAATACCGCGACTATATCGACCTGGCCAAACTGGCCCAGCTGATCCCGGTGGTCGGCGCCCCGATCGGGGCGGTGGTCAACTGGCGGCTGGTCGACCGGCTGGGCGAGACGGCGATGATGGCGTGCCGGATGCGGTGGCTGGCGGAGACGGGCCAAGCTCAGCCGTAGATAGAGCGCGCTATCCGCCACCACTTGGCGTATGACCGGCCCGTCATGCGGAACGTTGCGGACCACAGAGCGAGATCAGCGGCGGCGACCGCGAGAGCTGACTGCGCGACGAGCCGGACCGAGCAGGCGCATCACACCGCCGACGCCGCCAGCTGGGAGGCCATGGCGAAAATGGCCGAGCGCCACGCACTGATGATGGCGGCGTTCAAGCTGTAGGGCGAAGGGACATGTCCTCGCGCCGGCTTGAGTTCCTGTTTTGTTCGTGTCTATATCGCCGGCCAACGGGAGGGCTGGGACATGATCGGTTACGTGACGCTGGGCACCAATGATCTCGAGCGGGCGGCGGTTTTCTATGACGCCATCGCCGCAGAGCTGGGGACGGGACGGATGATGGAGTGGCCGGGGGCGATCGCCTGGGGCGCGCCGGGCGGTTCGCCGGGCATCGGGCTGACCAAGCCGTTCAACGGCGAGGCGGCGACGGTCGGCAACGGCGTGATGGTGGCGCTGGAGGCGGCGTCGCGCGAGCAGATCCATCGGCTGCACGAGGTCGCCCTGGCCCATGGCGGGACCTGCGAAGGGCCGCCGGGACCGCGCGGGGACACGTTCTACGCCGCCTATTTCCGCGATCCGGACGGCAACAAGCTGAACGCCTTCATGATGGAGGGCGGCGCGGTCGCCTGATCGCGTCTCCATAAGTTTTTCTGTTTCTGACGACAGGGTTTATCGATTTTCCCTGAAGACACGACAGGTCTAGGGTGGGTCCAATCGCGCCCAGAACGCAGGAGGACATCATGGACGGACACGCCGGCGGCCCCACACCCCTGAACGATCCGAAGAAGGAGCCGGCGGCGCTGCGCTCCCTGCTGGGACGGACCAACCGCGACTGGTGGCCGAACCAGATCGCCGTCGATATCCTGCACCAGCACGGCCGGACTGGCGACCCGATGGGCGACGGCTTCAACTACGCCAGGGCTTTCAAGTCGCTGGACTATGCGGCGGTGAAGCGCGATCTGACCGCCCTGATGACCGACAGCCAGCCGTGGTGGCCGGCGGACTATGGCCACTATGGCCCCTTCTTCATTCGCATGGCCTGGCACTCGGCCGGCACCTATCGCACCGGCGACGGGCGGGGCGGCGCCGGCTCCGGGCAGCAGCGGTTCGCGCCGCTGAACAGCTGGCCGGACAACGGCAACCTCGACAAGGCGCGGCGGCTGCTGTGGCCGATCAAGCAGAAATACGGGGCCAATCTGTCCTGGGCCGACCTGATGATCCTGGCCGGCAATGTCGCCATCGAGTCGATGGGCGGGCCGACATTCGGCTTCGGCGGCGGCCGCGCCGATGTGTGGGAGCCCGAGAAGGACGTCTACTGGGGCACCGAGGAGAAGTGGGTCGGCGAGGAGGGCAATGAGACCCGCATCCAGCCCGACCGGGAGATGGCGCTGGAGAGCCCGCTGGCGGCGATCCAGATGGGGCTGATCTATGTGAACCCCGAAGGCCCCGGCGGCGTCCCGGACGCCCTGCAGTCGGCGCGCGACATCCGCGAGACCTTCGCCCGCATGGGCATGAACGACGAGGAGACGGTGGCCCTGACCGCGGGCGGCCACACCTTCGGCAAGGCCCACGGCGCGGGGGACGCCAAGCTGGTCGGGATCAGTCCGGAGGGGGCGGACATCGCCCAGCAAGGCCTGGGCTGGATCTCCGGTCATGGGAGCGGGATCGGCGACCACACCATCACCTCGGGCATCGAGGGGGCCTGGACGCCCACGCCGACCACCTGGGACATGGACTATTTCAACATGCTGCTGGACCACGAGTACGAGCTGACCCGCAGCCCGGCCGGCGCGAAGCAGTGGCACCCGGTGGGCGATCCGGACGACACCCTGGCGCCGGCCGCGCACACCCCCGGCAAGCGGGTGCCGACGATGATGACCACCGCCGACATGGCGATGAAATTCGACCCGGAATACCGCCAGGTGATGGAGCGGTTCCGCGCCGACCCGGCCTGTTTCGGCGACGCCTTCGCCCGCGCCTGGTTCAAGCTGTGCCACCGCGACATGGGGCCGAAGGCCCGCTACCTCGGGCCCGAGGTCCCGGCCGAGGACCTGATCTGGCAGGACCCGATTCCGGCGCGACAGGGACCGGTGATCGGCGCCGCCGACATCCGGACCCTGAAGGACCGGATCGCGGCCTCGGGCCTGTCGGTGTCCGAACTGGTGACGACTGCCTGGGCCTCGGCCGTGACCTATCGCGGCTCGGACCATCGCGGCGGCGCCAACGGCGGCCGCCTGCGGCTGGAGCCGCAGCGCAGCTGGGACGTCAACGAACCGGCGAAGCTGGCCCGGGTGCTGAAGGCCTATGAGGACATCAAGGCCGGCTCGGGCCTGAACGTCTCCATCGCGGATCTGATCGTTCTGGGCGGTTCGGTGGGGATCGAGCAGGCGGCGAAGGCCGGCGGCCACCCGATCGAGGTCCCGTTCACGCCGGGCCGGACCGACGCCAGCCAGGAACAGACCGACGTCGAGGGCTTCGCGGTGCTGGAGCCGAAGGCGGATGGCTTCCGCAACTATCTGCAGGTCCGGTTCAACGTGCCGACCGAGGAGTTGCTGGTCGACCGGGCCCAGCTGCTGGGTCTGACCGCGCCGGAGATGACGGTGCTGGTCGGCGGCCTGCGGGTGCTGGGGGCCAACCACGGCGGGTCGAAGCACGGCGTCCTCACCGACCGTCCGGGCCAGCTGACCAACGACTTCTTCGTCAACCTGCTGGATATGAAGACGGCCTGGAAACAGGTCGACGACAGCGGCGACGAGACGTTCGTCGGCTCGGACCGCCTCAGCGGGGAGCAGCGGTGGACGGCGACGCGCACCGATCTGGTGTTCGGCTCCAACTCGCAGCTGCGGGCGCTGTCGGAAGTCTATGCCTCGGCCGACGCGGGCGGGAAATTCGTCCGCGACTTCGTGGCCGCCTGGACCAGGGTGATGAACGCCGACCGGTTCGACGTGACCCTGAACGAGGAGTTCGGCACGGCGGCGGTCTAGACGCGGCATTCCTTCGCGGCCTTCGGGCCGCGAAGGCGCGCACATAGGATATGTGAATGAGCATGGCTTTCGGCATAGCGACCGCCTATGTCGATCGCATGCTCCCCACCCTGCGACAGCTCCAGTATCTCAAGCTTCTGGCCGAACACGCCTCGTTCAGCCGGGCGGCGGAAGCCGCCCATGTCAGCCAGCCGGCCCTGTCAGCCGGGGTGCAGGAGCTGGAGAAGATCCTCGGCGCGCCGGTGGTCGAGCGTACGCGGGGCAACGTCCAGCTGACGGCCGTCGGGGCCGAGGCGGTGCGTCGGGCCGAGGACGTGCTGGCCCGCACCGAGGACCTGGTCGAGGCGGCGAAGAACGCGGGCAAGCCTCTGTCGGGCCGGTTCCGGCTGGGCGTCATCCCCACGGTCGCGCCCTTCCTGCTGCCGACCAAACTGCCGGGCATCAAACTGGCTTACCCCGCCCTGCGGCTGTTCATCCGCGAGGACCTGACACCGCGTCTGATCGCGGGGTTGAAGGCGGGGCAGCTGGACGCAGCGGTGATCGCCCTGCCCTACAACGCCAGCGGTGTGGACCACGCCCGCATCGGCGACGACGAAATCCTGGCCGCCGCGCCGGTCGGCCACGCCCTGGCGGGGACCGGTCCTATCCCGGCGGGGTCGCTGAAGGCCGAGGACCTGATCCTGCTGGAGGACGGCCACTGCCTGCGCGATCAGGCGCTGGCGGCCTTCGATATCGATCCGCCCAAGGGCGATGACGTCTTCGCCGCGACGTCCCTGCACACGCTGGTGCAGATGGTGTCGGCGGGGCTGGGAGTCAGCTTCCTGCCCGAGATGGCGGTGCGGGCGGGCCTGGCCGACATGCCCGGCGTCGTGGTGCGACCCATTGCGGCCAAGGCTCCGCGCCGCGAGATCGTGGTGGCCTGGCGCACCGGCTCCAGCCGCGCGGAGGAGGCCAGGCTGCTGGCCGAGGCGCTGACACTGGACTGACTACCCCGGCCGCTCATCCCGGCGAAAGCCGGGACCTGGTGCTTTGGGCGATCCAGCGGGTCAGACGGCCCGTCCCGGCCAATCCCGAAACACCGGCGTCAAGCTGGACAGAACTGGATCCCGGCTTTCGCCGGGATGCACGGTAAGGGTCTGTGATCATTACGACTCCGTAAGGTGCGCCGGGTTTGGGCCCTGATAGGGTCCGGCGGCCCGCGCGCGTCGGGCGTTCGGAGCCCGCGTCCATGAAGTCCCGCCTGATCCTGACCGCCGCCGTTTCGGCCCTGCTGCTCGGCCTGCCGGTCGCCGCGCCCGTCATGGCGCAGACCGCGCCCGCCGCCGTCGCGGTGCCGCCGCTGGGCTTCGTCGAGCGCACCCTGCCCAACGGGCTGAAGGTCTACACCGCGCGCGACGCATCGACGGCCAATGTGACGGTGCAGGTCTGGTACAAGGTCGGGTCCAAGGACGATCCGGCCGGGCGTTCGGGCTTCGCCCACCTGTTCGAACACCTGATGTTCAAGGCGACGAAGAATTTCCCTGACGAGACCTTCGACCGTCTGACCGAGGATGTGGGGGGCAACAACAACGCCTTCACCTCGGACGATGTGACGGCCTATCACGAGACCATTCCGGCCAATCACCTGCAGCGCCTGCTGTTCGCCGAGGCCGACCGGATGAGCTCGCTGGTCGTCGGCGACGACGTGTTCAGATCCGAGCGGGCGGTGGTGCAGGAGGAGTACCGGCAAGGTATTCTGGCCAACCCGTACGGTCGTCTGTTCGGCGTGTTCGAGCCGGCCACCGTCTATCAGGAAAGCCCCTATCGCCGCACGACCATCGGCTCGATCGAGGATCTGGACGCCGCGACGCTGGAGGACGTGCGGCGCTTCCACGCCACCTACTACCGGCCCGACAACGCCTATCTGATCGTGGCGGGTAATTTCGACCAGGCCCGGCTGGACGCCTGGATCGACCGGTATTTCGCGCCCATCGCCAATCCCGAGCGTCCGCTGCCGGCCAACAATGTGGTCGAGCCCGAGCCCACCGGCCCGCGCGACCTGACCTTCCACGCGCCCAACGTGCCGCTGCCGGCGGTGATGCTGGCCTGGCCGACGGTGAAATACGCCGACCCGGACCGCGCGGCCCTGACCGTGCTGGACGGCATCCTGTCGACCGGCGAGAGCTCGCGCCTGTACCGGTCGCTGGTCTATGAGCAGGAGATCGCCGCCCAGATCGGCTCTTCGCCGGATATGAAACAGCAGGCCGGCCACCTGACCGCCTACGCCATCATGGCCGACGGCCATACGGCCGATGAAGGGGTCGCCGCCCTCGGCGCCGAGATCGCCCGGTTCCGCGATGAACCGGTGACCGACGCCGAACTGGCGGAGGCCAAGAACGAGCTGGTCGCGGACGCCCTGCGCAGCCGCGAGACCATCGACGATCGCGCCAATGTGCTGGGCTCGGCCCTGATCGGGACCAACGGCGACGCCTCGGTCGCCGACCGCGAGATCGCCGACATCCAGGCCGTGACCGCGGCCGACGTGCAGCGCGTGGCCCGGCGTTATCTGACGCCGCAGCGCGCGGCGACGATCCGCTATCTCGCCGCCGACGAAGCGAATCCGACGACGGAGCAGAACACCGCCGTCGACGCGCCGGTGCGGGTCGCCGACCTGGCGCCCGTCGGCGAGATCTTCACCCTGCTGCCCGAGGCCAAACGCGCCGCCATGCCCGAGCCGGGCGCGGCGGTGTCGCCGGCGACCCCGGCCATCGCCGACTTCCGGCTCGACAACGGCCTGCGCGTGCTGGTGGCTCCGAAGAGCGGCCTGCCGCTGGTCTCGGCGCGGCTCAGCTTCGACGCCGGTTCGGCCGACGAGGCCGCGGGCAAGGCCGGCGCCGCCAGCCTGACCGCCAATCTGCTGACCCAGGGCACGGCCACGCGTTCGGCCCCGCAGATCGCCACCGAGATCGAACAGCTGGGCGCCGGTGTCGGGGCGGGCGCGGGTCCGGACTTCACCAATGTCTTCGCCAACGCCCCGGCCAACGTCTTTCCGCAGACAGTGGCCCTGATGGCCGATCTGGTGCGCAACCCCGCCTTCGCCGGGGAGGAGCTGGACCGTCAGCGGACCCAGACCCTGGACGGACTGAAGGTGGCGCTGAGCACGCCGGGCCAGGTGCTGAGCCAGGCCGTCGGTCGGGTCGTCTACGGCAATGCGCCCTATGGCGCGCCGGGGGTCGGCACGGTGACCTCCCTGCCCGCGATCACGCGCGACGACATCGTCGCCTTCCACGCCGCCCGCTATCGTCCGGAGGCCGCCACCCTGGTGTTCTCGGGCGACATCACGCCGGAACAGGCCCGGGCCCTGGCGCAGTCGGCGTTCGGCGACTGGGCTCCGGCGGGAACGGCCGCCGCGGCGACCGCGTCTCCGGCGGGCCAGACGGTGGCCCCGCGCGTCATCGTCATCGACCAGCCGGGCGCCGGACAGGCGGCGGTGGCCGTGGCCATGCGCAGCGTGCCGCGCGCCACGCCGGACTATTTCCCGTTGACGCTCGGCAACACCCTGCTGGGCGGCAGCTTCACCTCGCGCCTCAATCAGGAGATCCGCATCAAGCGAGGCCTCAGCTATGGCACGCGATCGTCGCTGGGCATCCGGCGGGACGCGGGGGCCTTCGTCGCCTCGGCCCAGACGCGTAACGACGCCGCGCCCGAGGTCGTGGACCTGATCCTGGCCGAGGTCGCCCGTCTGGGCGCCACGGCGCCGACGGAGCAGGAGATCACCACCCGCCGCGCCATCCTGACCGGCGCCTTCAGCGACGCGCTGGAGACGGTGGACGGGCTGGGCGGACTGGTCGCCGGCCTGGCGCTGTACGACCTGCCGATGAGCGATCTGGCCGCCTATGTGAACAATGTCGAAGGCGTCGACGCCCCCGACGTCCAGGCCGCCTTCGCCCGCAATGTGCCGATCGACCGGTCCAGCGTGGTCATCGTCGGAGACGCGTCGAAATTCCTCGACGCCTTGCGCGCCAGACATCCGAACGTCGAGGTCATCCCGCTGTCGAGCCTGAACCTCGACAGCGCGGCGCTGCGGTAGGGCGGCAGGTCTCCTCCCCATCGCAGATGGGGAGGTGTCGCGGCGCGCCTTCGCGCCGTGACGGAGGGGGCGACGCCGGCTGCGCTGGTGGACCGCTAATCCCCTTTCAGCGAGTCGCCCCCTCCGTCTCGCCGGCTTCGCCGTCGATCCACCTCCCCACTGCGTGGGGAGGAGACGATCAGGCCGACAGACACACCACCTGGGCGACCCGCAGTTCGCGGCGCAGGTCGTCGGCGACGAGGCCGTAGTTGTCGATGGTGACGGTGCGGCCCGTCAGCGGTTCGTCGGCCTTCTGCACGCCGCGGACGGCGGGGCCGAAGGTGTCGGGCGAGGTGGTGTAGATCCGGCCCCGGCGCGGACTTTCGGCGATGGTGACGCCGATGGCGCGGCCCTGACGGTCCAGCACGGGCGCGCCCGAGAGACCCGCCAGCGTGCCACCCAGGCCGTCGGTGCGACCGACCTCGGCCCAGGCCAGGATCGGCTCGTCGCGCTGGCCGCGGCCGCGCACCTTCAGCGTCTCGCGACCGAGCAGGCGGGAGGTGACCTCGCCGGCGCGGGCCTGGGGATAGCCGGGATGGAAGGCGCGCTGGCCCGTGCGCAGGCCCTGCACGCTGGCCACGGGCAGGGCGTCGGCGCCGCCCTGGGTGATCAGGACGGCGATGTCCGCGCGCGGCGCCAGTCGCACATCGGCCGCCACGGCGCGTCCGCCGCCGACCAGGATGGCGGGGCGGCGGCAGCCCTCGACGACATGGCGCGCTGTGACCCAGCGGCCCTCGCGCGAGATCGAGAAGGCCGTGCCGGAAGCGGGCTGGAACGGGATGTCCGGAGCGTTGACCGTAACGGCGGGGTCGAACGGAGTCACGGGGCCCAGCAAGGCGCCCTCGATCTCGTCCGGGGCGGGCGGCGCCGGTGGAGCGTCGGCGTTTTCGCGGCGATTCAGGGACAGGATCAGCAGGCCGCCCAGAACCGCTGAATAGATCAGCCAGTCGGGGGGGCGGGGGAAGGCCATGGCGTCAGCCCGTCAGGGCGGCGGCGAGGATCAGGGCGGTCGACAGCTTGGCACCGACCAGCAGGACGGCGGCGGCGATCTCGCCCTCGCGGATGCGCTGGGGCAGGCCGGTCAGGATCATGTCGACCAGCCGGAAGGACAGCAGCTGGATCACCACGGTGGCGACGCCCCACAGGGCGATGTCCTTGATCGAGGTCGAGACGCTGAGGCTGACCGCCAGCGGTATGGCCAGGCCGACCAGCACGCCGGAGAAGGCTACGGCCGCGGCGGCATTGCCCTGACGGATCAGGGTGATCTCCTTCCACGGAGTCAGCATCGCATAGAGGATCGCGCCGCCGACCATCAGGGCCAGGGTCACGCCGAGGTGCGCCATGGTGGTGGGGAAGCCGGTCGCGAAGGCCTGGACCTCGGCGCTTTCGAGCAGGGGAGAAAGGGACGAGGAGTCCATGGTGATCCGATGGTCAGACGATCCCTGACGATTGCCCGGTTTTCGCCCCAATCCGCAAGCGCGACGGCGCCACACTCCATCACGAATCTTGTCGTGATGTAACCGGAGGTTAGGCGGCCTCGACCGCTCCGGCGAGCGTGGCCTGATCGGCCTTGCGCAGGGTCGAGGCGCGGACCTTCTCGCTCTCGGACTTCAGCTGGCCGCAGGCGGCGAGGATGTCGCGGCCGCGCGGTGTGCGGATGGGCGAGGCGTAGCCGGCCTTGTTGAGGATGGCCGCGAACCGCTCGATGGTCTTCCAGTCCGAGCATTCATAGTCCGTGCCCGGCCATGGGTTGAACGGGATCAGGTTCACCTTGGCCGGAATGCCCTCGATCAGCTTCAACAGGGCGCGGGCCTCGTCGGGGCTGTCGTTGACGCCCTTGAGCATGACGTATTCGAACGTCACCCGGCGGGCGTTGGAGAGGCCCGGATAGGCGCGAATGCCGGCCATCAGCTGTTCGAGATTGTACTTCTTGTTCAGCGGCACCAGGACGTCGCGCAGGGCGTCGTTGGTGGCGTGCAGGCTGATCGCCAGCATGGCCTGGGTGCGGGTTCCCAAGGCGTCGAGTTGCGGCACGACGCCCGAGGTCGAGACGGTGATCCGGCGGCGCGACAGGGCGATGCCCTCGTTGTCCGAGATGATGTCGATCGCGTCGGCGACGTGGTCGAGATTATACAGCGGCTCGCCCATGCCCATGAAGACGATGTTGGACAGGCGGCGGTCTTCCTTGGGCGACGGCCATTCGCCCAGGTCGTCGCGGGCGACCTGGACCTGGGCCACGATCTCGGCGGCGGTCAGATTGCGGACCAGCTTCTGGGTGCCGGTATGGCAGAAGGTGCAGTTCAGGGTGCAGCCGACCTGGGACGACACGCACAGGGCGCCGGCGCGGCCGACGTCGGGAATGTAGACGGTCTCGATCTCGATGCCCGGGGCCGTGCGGATCAGCCATTTGCGGGTGCCGTCGTTCGACACCTGGCGCTCGACGATCTCGGGGCGGGCCAGGGTGAAGGCGGCGGCCAGTTTCGCCTGGGTATCCTTCGCGATGTTGCTCATCGCCGCGAAGTCGGTGACGCCGTAGTGGTGGATCCAGCCCCAGACCTGACTGGCGCGCATCTTCGCCTTCTCGGGCGGGCAGATGTCGGCGTCGATCAGGGCCTGACGCAGGCCCGTGCGCGTCAGCCCCGAGAGGTTGACGGGAGCCGCCGGTTTGCTGGCGGCGGACGTGCGCGAAAGATCGAGCGTGAGGCTCAAGGGTCAGTCCTGCAGGAGAGGGAGGCGGGGCTTATACCACAGATCGGGAAGGATTTAAGGCGGGGAGCGTTCTCCCTCCCCTTCATGGGGAGGGTGGTCGCGTAGCGACCGGGTGGGGAATGCCTGACGTACCCCACCCTGTCGCCGCTTCGCGCCGACATCCCTCCCCATGAAGGGGAGGGAGAATTCTAGTCCGTATCCTCGATGTGGTGGATCCGGTCGTCGTCGAGGCCGAAATGGTGGCCGATCTCGTGGATCAGGACGTGGGCGATGATTTCGGACAGGCCGACGTCGCCGTGCTCGCACCATTCGTCGAGGATGGGACGGCGGTACAGGAAGATGCGCGACGCCTCGGCCGCCGGACCCATGCCGTCGCGAAGGCCGATGTCGACGCCGTGGTAGAGGCCGGTCAGTTCGAACGGGTCCTCGATCTCCATCAGGGTCAGGGTCTCCTCGTCGGCGAAGTCGTCGACGCGGATGATCACCTCGCCGGCCAGCGAGCGGAACGGGTCGGGCAAGGCGTCGAAGGCCTGACGCGCCAGCCGGGCGAAATCGTCGAGCGATGGGGCGGTCTGATCGGTCCAGTCGGTCATCCGGCCCATATCGGGCGTTCGACGCCCGCTCGCAAATCCGGCGACGCGGGTTATGGTTACCGAATCAAATTCTGGTCGGGCCTGACGCGCATTGCGCGGCTTGAGGCCCGGGGGCGTGGGGCTCCGAAGCAGGGACGGGAATGGCCGAGGCCGACATCGCCTATGTCGCGACCGCGGGCGCCGCGGGGCTGGCCCTGGCGCTCAGCGCCTGGGCGGCCCGGCTGCGCCGCCGTCTGGCGGTCCGCCACCGTCTGGCCGAGTCCGACCTGGTCCGCGCCCGCGCCGATCTGGCCGATTGCGACGGGGCGCTGGGCGCCTTTGAGGATGTGCGGCTGGCGCTGGCCCCTGACGGGCGGACGCGGCGGCTGGGGGCCCCCGGCGCGTGGGAGGCGGTGGTCCACGATCTTGCGGCCGATGGAGAGGAGCCGGGCGATCCGTCACTGGTCGTGCTGGACGCCGTGCGCGAGGCGGCGGGGCCGCGGCTGGACGCCCTGATCGATCAGGGCGAGGCCTTTGATGCGGTGCTGGAAGGCGCGAGCGGGGCCTGGGCGGTCGAGGGGCGTTCCTCGGCGGGCGCGGCCTGGCTGAAGGTCTCACGTCTGGGACTGGTCGGCACCGCGACCGAGAGCGGGCTGGGCCTGCTGGCCGACTCCTATCCGGCGCCGACCTGGATCACCGATGCGGCCGGCCGGCTGGCCTGGGCCAACAAGGCCTGGCTGACCGAAATGAAGGCCGACAGCGTCGAGGCCGCGCGCGAAAAGGGGCTGAGCTTCGACCGCGGGGCCGACGCCATCGTCGCCGAGGCGGGCCGCACCCGTCAGCATCAGGACGGCTTCCGCTGGACCACGGGCGGCGGACGGCGGCGGGCGTGGCGGATCGTGGCCGAGCCGGTGCAGGGCGGGGCCGGGGCCGTGCTGGCCTTCGCCCTGGACATGACCGAGGCGGAGGAGACGCGCGACACCCTGCGCCGCCACGTCGAGGCCCATGACGAGACGCTGAACCATCTGGCCGACGCGGTGGCGATCTTCGGTCCGTCCAAGCGGCTGGCCTTCCACAACACCGCCTTCCAGACCCTGTTCAACATCGACCCCGCCTGGCTGGACGAACGGCCGACCCATGCCGAACTGCTGGACAAGCTGCGCCAGCGTCGGCTGCTGCCCGAGGTCATCGACTACGCCGGCTGGAAGGCCAATGAGCTGGACTTCTACGGCGCGTCAGAGGCCGCGCCGGACGACAGCTGGTCCCTGCCGGACGGCCGCACCCTGCGCGTCGTGCGCCAGCCGCACCCGCTGGGCGGGGTGCTGCTGCTGTTCTCGGACATCACCGACGAGCTGAAGCTGCGCAGCCGGTTCAATGCCCAGATCCAGGTGCAGACGGCGACGCTGGACAAGCTGAGCGACGCCGTCGCCGTGTTCGGGTCCGACGGACGCATCCGCCTGCACAACGAGGCCTTCGACGGCTTCTGGGGCCTGAGCGGCGATGCGATCGACGCCGCCGGAGACTTCGACGCCGTCGCCGCCCTGTGCCAGTCGACCATGCCCGATCCGGCCCTGTGGCTGGGTCTGAAGGCGCGGGTGGCCGATCCCGATCCCGAAAGCCGGGTGCCGATCGCCGGCGAGGGACGCACGACCGACGGCCGCATCGCCTCGTGGCTGACGCGGCCGCTCCCGGACGGCGCCACCCTGGTGGCCTTCTCGGACGTGACGGCGCAGCGCGGGCTGGAGCAGGCCCTGGCCGCCAAGGCCCAGGCGCTGGAGGAGTCGACGGCGCTGAAGCGGGAGTTCGTCGGCAGCGTGTCCTATGAGCTGCGCACGCCGCTGACGACCATCGTCGGCTATTCCGAACTGCTGGAGATGCAGGCTGACCTGCCCGAGCGCAGCCGCCAGCACGCGGGGGCCATTCGCGTCGCCGCCAACCAGCTGGCCGGCTCGATCGACGACGTGCTGGACATGGCCCAGATCGACGCCGGCGAGATGGAGCTGACGCTGGGCGATGTGCGGGTCAGCGATCTGCTGGACGACGCGGCGGAGAAGTCGCGCCCCCGGATCGAGGGACGCGGCGCCACCCTGACGGTGGCCTGTCCGACGGGCCTGCGGCCGATCCGCGCCGACGCCCAGAGGGTGGGTCAGGCGCTGGAGCACCTGCTGGACAACGCCGCCCGCTCGGTGTCCGAGGGCGGGGCCGTGACGCTGACGGCCGAAGCCACCACGTCCGAGATCCGCATCCGGGTCGAGGACAGCGGCCGGGGCATTCCCTATCACCTGCAGGCGCACGTCTTCGACCGGTTCGTGCGGCGCGAACGCGGCGGACCGGGCGTCGGACTGGCGCTGGTCAAGGCGCTGGTCGAGCTGCACGGCGGCTGGGCCGAGGTCGAGAGCGAGCCGGGCAAGGGCGCGGCCTTCATCCTGCACCTGCCGCTGGAGGCGGCGGTGGTGGCGGCAGCGCCGGAGTTGCGGCTGGGGTAGGATCGGGTGGTTAGTGATTAGTGACTAGTGGTTAGTGATCGGCGACGATCCGGGCCGCTTTGACACCCCAATCACTAGTCACTAGCCACTAATCACTCCTTCGCCACCGTCGCCGGACCCACCATGGCCAAACGTCTCAAGACCGCCCTGATCTACGATTTCGACGGCACCCTGGCGCGCGGCAACATGCAGGAGGTCAGCTTCATTCCGTCCATCGGGATGACGCCGAAACAGTTCTGGGACAGCGTCTATCCCGAGACCCAGAAGGCCGATGGCGACGGCATCCTGATGTATATGCAGATGATGCTGGCGGCGGCCCAGCGGGCGGGCCAGCCGGTGACGAAACAGGCGCTGCGCGACCACGGCCAGGACGTGGCCCTGTTCGAGGGGCTGCGGGACATGAGCTGGTTCGAGCGGATGGACGCCTTCGGCGACCAGTTCGGGCTGGAGATCGAGCACTACATCATCTCGGCCGGACTGACGGAGATGATCGAGGGCTGCCCCATCGCCAGGGCTTTCAAGCACGTCTACGCCTCGAAATACGTCTATGACGACAATGACGTGGCCATCTGGCCGGCGGTGGGCGTCAACTACACGACCAAGACCCAGTACCTGTTCCGCATCAACAAGGGCGTGTTCAACCACTGGGACGACGAGCGCATCAACCGCTTCATCCCCGACGACGAGCGGCCGATTCCGTTCGAGCGGATGATCTTCCTCGGCGACGGTGACACCGACGTGCCGACCATGAAGATGATGCACACCAAGGGCGGCTTCTCGATCGCGGTCTATGATCCCGAGACCACGCCGCGCGACACCACCAAGATCCACCGGCTGATCTCCGAGGACCGGGTCAATTTCGTCGCCGCCGCCGATTATCGCGAGGGATCGCCCGTCGACCTGATCGTCAAGGGTCTGATCGGGCGGATCGCCGTCAATGCGGGCCGGATGCCGGCCGACGGCTGAGCCCGGAAGCACGAACGGGTCACGCCGGATCACCGGCTGTCACGAACCCGGGAACGGCTTGCGCCGGCCCCTCGCCATCGGACGAAACGACCCCGCCAGGACAGCCCTCCCGACCGAATCGTCCACAACCTCGCCGCCACCAGCCTTCCGCCACAACAGGCCGCGCGAACAGCGATCGGGGCGGCGCGAACGTCCTCCGGCACAGGGTTGCGTTACACGGGTTCACGAATGCGTGAGAATTTAGCTTGCGCTCCTGCTCACGATCCCGTTATCTCCGGCATTGCGAGGATTCATGACCTCGTGTGACCTTCTGAAGGAAGAAAACCATGCGCATCACCGCTCTGATCGCCGCTTCGGCCGCCGCTCTGGCCCTGGCTGCTTGCCAACCCGCCGCTGAAGACAAAGCCGCCGACGCTTCGGCCGACGCCGCTGCCGCCGCCGACACCGCCACGGACGCTGCCGCGACCGCCGACGCTGCCGCCGCCGACGCGACCGCCGCCGCCGCCACCGCCGAAACCGCCGCTGCTCCGGCCGCCGACGCCGCCATGGCCCCGGCTGCCCCGGCTGCTGAAGAAAAAGCCGCTCACTAAGAGCGACATCGACACGGCCTTCGGGCCTCGTTGAACGAAAGGGTCGCCCTCAAGGGCGGCCCTTTTTTCTTGCGCCGGAACCGTAGCGGGAACATCGGTCGCCCGACGGGATTTCACCTGTGCAACAAGCTTGGCGGTCGGCATCCTGATGGTCGGGACCCACCGCCGGCAGCCACAAGGATTCTGTCATGCGCACCGCCGCCCTGATCATCGCCGCCGCCGCGGCCTTCACCCTGTCCGCCTGCAACAAGCCCGCCGAAGACACGACCGACGCCTCGACCGAAGCCGCCGAAGCTTCGGGCGCCGCCGTCGACACGGCCGCGACCGCTGAAGGTTCGGCCGCCGGGGGCGCATCGGCCGCAAACGCCGGGGGTTCGGCGTCCGGTTCGAGCGCGAGCACGGGCGGCCAGACGATGTCTTCGTCGGGCAGCGCGACGGTCAATGGCGGCGCCATGGCTCCAAACGCCCAGGCTCCGGCCGCCGCCGGGACCACGGTCACCGAGACCGAGCGCCGCCTGAACCCGCCGCAGAACAGCCAGCCCGCCCAATAGGGCCGGCGTAGGGGATCAAGGGCCGCCTCCGTCCGGGCTTTCGGATCGGGACGGCCCTTTTTTCTTGCCCGGAGCCGGGACGCGTATAGGCCGTGGTCATGGCCGAAGACCGTTCGCCCCGCCTGATCTGGACCGAAGACGGCGCGCCGCGTTCGGGCCGGTTCGACGACGTCTATTTTTCGCGTGAAGACGGCCTGGCCGAAACGCGCGCGGTGTTTCTGACCGGCTGCGGCTTGCCGGAAGCCTGGGCCGGGCGCGGCCGGTTCACGGTGGCGGAACTGGGTTTCGGCACGGGGCTGAACATCGCCGCCCTGCTGGACCTGTGGCGCCGCGAGGGTCCGCCGGACGGGCGGCTGCATGTGTTCTCGGTCGAGGGCTTTCCGCTGCGGCGCGAGGAGGCGGCGCGGGCGCTGTCGGCCTGGCCGGAACTGGCCGGGGCGTCGGAGGCCCTGCTGGCGGCGTGGCCGGCGCCGACACCGGGCTTTCACCGGCTGGACCTGCCCGGATTCAACGCCGTGCTGGATCTGGCGGTCGGCGATGTCGAGCGGGCGCTGGAGCAATGGACGGGACGAGCGGACGCCTGGTTTCTGGACGGGTTCGCGCCCTCGACCAATCCGGCCATGTGGTCGGATGCGGTGATGGACCGGATCGCCGCCCGGTCGGCGCCGGGCGCTCGCGCAGCCACCTTCACCGTGGCGGGTTCGGTGCGGCGCGGGCTGGCCGAGCGCGGCTTCGCGGTCGCCAAACGACCCGGCCATGGCCGCAAGCGCGAGCGGCTGGAGGCATGGCTGCCGGAAGCGGCTGACGGTGAGCCGCGGAGGCCATCCGTGACCATCGTCGGCGCGGGGATCGCGGGCGCGTCGCTGGCGCGGGCGTTCGCCGCCCTGGGGGTTCGGCCCACGGTGGTCGAAGCGGATCGGCCCGGAGCCGCGGCGTCGGGATTTCCGGCCGGCCTCGTCACCCCCCGGCTGGACGCCGGCGACCCGGGTATCGGAGCGCTGTTCGCACAGGCGCTGGAGCGGGCCCGGGCGCTCTACGAGGCCGTTCCTGATGCGATCGTCGCCCAGGGCGTGCTGCAGCTGGAACAGCAGCCCCGCGACGCCGGGCGGTTCGGCAAGATCGCGGCCCAGCCGGTCTGGCCGGAGGGCGCCATGGCGGTGGTCGACGCCGGGGCCGCGTCCGGCCGTCTTGGCGAGCCCGTGGGCGGGGGCCTGTTCATGGCCGGGGCGATGGCGCTGCGGCCCGCGCCGGTGCTGGAGCGGTGGCTGGGAGAGGCCGATGCCGTCGTCGCCGACGTGGCCCGTCTCGAACCCCATGGCGAAGGCTGGCGACTGGCCGACGGCCGGGGCGGAACGATCGTCGAGGCTGACATCGTCGTGATCGCCGCCGGCTGGGGCGCGGCCCGTCTCTGGCCTGAAGGTCCGCTGGCGCCGGTGCGCGGACAGGCGGACTGGGTGGAGGGCGCAACCATGCCGCCGGTCGCCTGGGGCGGCTATGCGGTTCCGACCGGCGACGGTTTCCTGTTCGGGGCAACCCACGACCGCGGCGATGTCTCGACCGAGGTTCGGGCCGCTGACAGCGTTCGCAATCGGGCGGCGCTGGCCGCGCGCCTGCCCGGGCTCGCCGCGCGGGTCGAGGCGGCGGGGTCGGGGCAGGCGCGCGCCGCCGTTCGCGCCACGACGCCCGACCGGCTGCCGCTGGCGGGGGCGGTTCCCGGGCGGGCCGGCCTGTTCGTGCTGGGCGGTCTGGGTTCGCGCGGCTTCTGCGCCGCGCCCCTGCTGGCCGAGCATGTCGCGGCCCTCGCCCTCGGCGCTCCGTCGCCCCTGCCGGGCGATCTGGCGGCGCGGGTCGATCCCGCACGGTTGTTGAAGAGCACGGGGCTTGCGCAACCGGTCAGCGCGGCGGACGGTTGACGGACAGGATAACCGCATACCGGAGCATCGCCATGCGTGCCGCCTTCACCGCCAGCGCCGTCGTTTCCGCCCTTGCACTCACGGCCTGCGCGCCGACCGGGACCACGGCTTCGGGTCCTGCCACGGCCGACGGCGGCGATCCGCCACGGGCGCGCCAGTGTTTCAGCGTCAGCCAGGTCAATAACTACACCAGGGGCCGTCCGGACCAGGTCTTCCTGCGCGTCGGTCGTGACGCGGTCTATGAGCTGAACGCGGTGGGCGGCTGCCCTGATCTGGACTTCGCCCAGCAGGTGGCGCTGATCCCCGACGGCGGCATGGCCGGCTCACGGCTGTGCACCGACGACTGGGCGCGGGTGGTCGTGCCCGGCTCGACCTCGCCCTCGACCGTCTGCCGCGTCCGCATCAGCCGCCAGCTGACGGAGGCGGAAGTCGCCGCCCTGCAGCCGCGCCAGCGGCCCTAGGGCTTCTGGGCGTAGCCGAGCCGCCGGTTCAGCTTCTCGATCAGGTCGATGGCCGTGTCGGCGATGACCGAGCCGGGCGGATAGACGGCGGCCGCGCCCATGTCGATCAGGGTCTGGACGTCCGACGGCGGGATCACGCCGCCGACCACGATCATGATGTCGGGCCGACCCAGCTTCTCCAGCTCGGCCTTCAGTTCGGGCACGAGCGTCAGGTGACCGGCGGCCAGGGATGAAGCGCCGACGGCGTGGACGTTGCGCTCGACCGCCTCCTTAGCCGCCTCCGACGGCGTCTGGAACAGGGAGCCGGCCGTGGCCTCCAGCCCCAGGTCGCCATAGGCGGTGGCGATGACCTTCTGGCCCCGATCGTGGCCGTCCTGGCCCAGTTTGGCAATCAGGATGCGCGGCGGGCCGCCGTCGTTCTCGACGAAGGCGGCGACCATGTCGCGGGCGCGGGATATTTTCGGATCGGCGCCGGCCTCCTTGGCATAGACGCCGGACACGGTCTTCACGGTGGCGACGTGGCGGCCGAAGGCGGCTTCAAGCGCGTCGGAAATCTCGCCGACGGTGGCACAGGCGCGGGCGGCCTGAACCGACAGCTCCAGCAGGTTGGCGGTTCCGCGCGCGCCCTCGGTCAGGGCGGTCAGGGCGGCCTGGGTCTTCGCCTCGTCGCGTTCGGCGCGGAGCCGTTTCAGCTTGTCGATCTGGGCCGTCAGCACGGCGGCGTTGTCGACCTTCAGCATGGGGATGTCGTCGACGGCGTCGGACAGGTAGCGGTTCACGCCCACGACCGTCTGCTGGCCCGTGTCGATCCGGGCCTGGGTGCGGGCCGAGGCCTCCTCGATCCGCATCTTGGGCACGCCGGCCTCGATGGCCTTGGCCATGCCGCCCAGGGCCTCCACTTCGGCCATCAGGACGCGGGCCTTGTTCGCCAGTTCATGGGTCAGGCGTTCGACGTAGAAGCTGCCGCCCCACGGGTCGATGACGCGGGTCAGGCCGGTCTCCATCTGCAGCAGCAGCTGGGTGTTGCGGGCGATCCGGGCCGAGAAGTCCGTCGGCAGGGCGAGGGCCTCGTCCAGCGCATTGGTGTGCAGGCTCTGGGTCTGGCCGCCGGCCGCGGCCATGGCCTCGACCATGGTGCGGGGCACATTGTTGAACACGTCCTGGGCCGCCAGCGACCAGCCCGAGGTCTGGCAGTGGGCCCGCAGGGACAGGGAGCGCGGGTCTTTCGCGCCGAATTTCGACACCGCCTCGGCCCACAGCAGGCGGCCGGCGCGCAGCTTGGCCACCTCCATGAAATAGTTCATGCCGATGGCCCAGAAGAAGCTCAGGCGCGGCGCGAACCGGTCCACGTCCATGCCCGCCGCGACGCCCGCCTTCAGATATTCGACGCCGTCGGCGAGGGTGTAGGCCAGCTCCAGATCGGCCGAGGCCCCGGCCTCCTGCATGTGATAGCCGCTGATCGAGATGGAGTTGAATTTCGGCGTCTCGGCCGCGGTCCAGGCGAAGATGTCCGAGACGATCCGCATCGAGGGCCCGGGTGGATAGATGTAGGTGTTGCGGACCATGAACTCCTTGAGGATGTCGTTCTGGATGGTCCCGGTCAGGGCCGCGTGGGGCACGCCCTGTTCCTCGGCGGCGACGACATAAAGGGCCAGGATCGGCAGGACGGCGCCGTTCATGGTCATGGACACCGACATCCGGTCCAGCGGGATGCCGTCGAACAGGGTCCGCATGTCGTAGATGCTGTCGATGGCCACGCCGGCCATGCCGACGTCACCCTTCACCCGCGGATGGTCCGAGTCATAGCCGCGGTGGGTAGCCAGGTCGAAGGCGATGGACAGCCCCTTCTGACCGGCGGCGAGGTTGCGGCGATAGAAGGCGTTGGACGCCTCGGCGGTCGAGAAGCCGGCGTACTGGCGGATGGTCCAGGGATTGGACGCATACATGGTCGGATAGGGGCCGCGGACATAGGGGGCGACGCCCGGCAGGCCGTGGATGAAGTCGAGGCCCTCGACGGCGTCGGGGCCGTAGGCGGTCCGGACGGTCAGGCCTTCGGGGGTGTTCCAGACGTCGCGGGCGGGGCCGGCGCCGGTCGAGCCGAGGTCGAGGGCGACCTTGGTGAAGTCGGGGGCGTTCATCGGGCGGCCTCCCAGGTCTGGGTCTCGAACGGTGCGGCGAAGCGGATGGGGATCAGGGGATCGCAGGCGTCGCCGCCGGTCTGGCGGGGCGTCTTCGCCTCCGCCTCGAACGGCGCGGGGCGCGGGTCAGGATCGACGAATTTGGTCACCCCGACCATCTGGGCGTGGCCGTCGGCGAGGGCCGCCTCGCGTTCGGCGCGGGCGGCGGCGACGCGATCCTGCACGTCGCCGGTGCGCAGGGCGACGATCAGGCCGCCCTCGCCCTCGATGCGCTGGAACTCGGCCCAGCCGGCCTCGGCCAGATCGCGGGTGCGGGCGTCGAGGAACCACGAGCCGGCGGCCGGATCATCGACCCGTCCGAGATGGGCCTCCTCCATCAGCACCGCCTGCGTATTGCGCGCCTGACGCCGGGCGAAGGCGTCCGAGCGGCCGTTGGCGCGTGACAGGCCGTCCAGCACGACGGCATCGGCCCCGCCGACCGCGCCGGCGAAGCCCGCCGCCGTCAGCCGCAGCAGGTTGGGCCAGGGATCGCGCGCCGACAGCATGCGCCGTGACGAGCGGGCTTCGATGACGGCGGGGGTCCCGGCGCCGAACGCCATGGCGACCGACCGCCAGATCAGACGCAATGCGCGGACCTTGGCGAGGCCGTCGAAATATTCCTGGTCGAGCGATACGCCCAGTACGGTTCCTTTCAGCGCCTGTTCGGCTGTCATGCCGGCGGCGACGGCGGCCCGGATCAGGGCCACGGCGTTGGCGGCGGCGAAGCCGAGTTCCTGGGCGATCGAGCCGCCGGCCTCATGCACGACCCGGCCGCCGGCGAGGAAGAAGCAGGCGTCGGGATAGGCGCCCGCATGGCGCGCCGCCGTATTGGCGGCCAGCGTCAGATGCTCGTCGATCGCGCGCGGCGCGGCGCCGGTTTCGGCGAAGGCGGACAAGGGGTCCATGTGGAACATCAGTTTCGCGCGCGGCGAGCCCTTGGCCGCCACGGCCAGGGCGTTGGCCGCCTCAGGCCCGTCCAGACCCGCATCCAGTCCGACCGCCGCCAGCTCCAGCGCCACCCCGTCGAGCGCCCGCGACAGGGGTTCGGAGTCGGCCAGCACGGCGCCCTTGAGCAGGATGGAGGCCGCGCCGCCTTCCAGATCGGCCAGGGCGGCGGCGTTGACCGCGTCCGCGTCGTCCCCCTCGATCAGGGTGCGCACGTCCCACGCCCGTCCGTCGGCGTCCGAGGGCCGGGGCGCCGAGATCGCTTTCACGCCGGTGGCGCCCGCATACAGGGGCCGCACGGCCAGGCCGTCGGCGTCCAGATGCACCAGACTTTCCAGCGGCCGGTCCTTCAGCGCCTTTTCGGCCAGCACGCGCCAGTCTGCGGGAGAGGGGACAGGAAACAGATCGGACATCCGCCTCCAATGCATCGCGGGCGCGCGGCGGTCCAGACCCGGCTCCCCTGCGCGGCGCCTGTTCCGCCACCCACGGCGTTGCGGTTCCCTGCGGCGCTTCCAACATGGAGGGCGTCCCCCGCCCTGGAGCCCTGCATGGCCGACCTGTCCGCCTTCCCTGTCACGCAGCGCTGGCCCGCCGTCCATCCTGACCGGCTGCAGCTGTATTCCCTGAACACGCCCAACGGGGTGAAGGTGTCGATCATGCTGGAGGAGATCGGCCTGCCGTATGAGGCCCATCTGGTCGACATCGGCCAGAACGAGAGCTGGACGCCGGAATACCTGTCGCTGAACCCGAACGGGAAGATCCCCGCCATCCTCGACCCCGACGGTCCGGGCGGAAAACCGCTGGCCCTGTTCGAATCCGGCGCCATCCTGATCTATCTGGCCGAGAAGACCGGCCAGCTGCTGTCAGCCGATCCGGCGACCCGGTACCAGACCATCCAGTGGGTGATGTTCCAGATGGGCGCGATCGGCCCGATGTTCGGCCAGGTCGGCTTCTTCAACAAATTCGCGGGCAAGGCCTTTGAGGACAAGCGCCCGCTGGACCGCTACGTGGCGGAATCGAAACGGCTTCTGGGCGTGCTCGAAGCGCGGATCGAGGGCCGCGACTGGATCATGGACGACTATTCGATCGCCGATGTCGCGACCCTGGGCTGGGTGCGCAATCTGATCGGCTTCTACGAGGCCCGCGAGCTGGTCGAGTTCGACAGCCTCAGCAACGTCCCGGCCTGGCTGGAGCGCGGACTGGCGCGGTCGGCGGTGCAGCGCGGGCTGGAGATCCCGGCCCGGCCCTGACGCCCGCTCCTAGCGTTTGCGGAAGCGTTTGGCCTCGGCCGCCATGCCCGCGCCCCAGGGTTCGGGCGTCGTGTCCTCGGGCTGGAAAGGCAGTTCGCCGGCCACGCCGCGCATGGCCAGGGCCAGCGGCAGGGCGAAATGGCCCAGCATGCGCAATGGCTTGCGCCGGTCGTCGGTGACGTCCCAGCCCTCGGCCGCGAAGGCGTCGGTCAGTTCGAAGCCGTCCAGATGTTCGATCCCGTCCCAGTCAGCAGGCAGGGCGACAGCCTCGGCGGCTTCGACGGTGAGGCCGAAGGCGGCCTGGGCCGTCGCATCGATGTCGGGGAATTCGGCGCGCGCATCCGGATCGGCGTGGCGCGGCTTCATCAGCGCCTTCATCTCCAGATCGGAGACGCCCGGCAGGTCCAGCAGGCGTCGAAGTTTCGGTCGTGACATGAACGGGCCCGTGCCGATGGCGTTCGGCGGTCAGGTGCAGGGTTGAGCGCTGGCCCGGCACGAATAGACATAGCTGAAGTTGCGCTTCATCGAGCTGCACGACGTACTGCGATTGGCTGACCGGTTCCAGCTTTGGTACTGACCGCCATAGCCCCGGGCCTGGCGACTTCCCGGTCGGCGCCGACCGACTCGCGGGACGATCAGGGGCGGGAGTCTCCCTGTCGGCCCCACCGGTCGAAGATCGACGAGACATTGACGCTGATCCGGCCGCCCGCGCGGGGCACGGTCACAACCAGCCGCCGCCCGTCGGCGTCGAGAGCGTAAGCCCGCCCGCGACCGGGCTGAATGGAATAGTCCTGCCCTTCGGGCGCCGGAAGGTTCGCGTTGATGCGGATGCGCACCGGCGCCCGGAGCCGGGAGGCGTCCGGAACGAACACGGTGTAGCGGCCGGGGCCCAGGCCGACGAATACGACATTGCCCCGACGGTCTGACGGTCGCACAGCGACGGTCCACTCAGGTTCGCCTTCCAGACCTACCTCAGTTCCGGGGATGGGATCACCCGGCTCCGCACGGGCGACGGACCCTGCGACCAGCAGGGTGGCGACGGCGATCAGTGTAAAGAGTCTCATGTCAGGCCCCCGGGACAGACTCGGAGGGACGGCAGGATCGCTGACACGTCAGGCCGAACCGGCCGCATGTTGCGGTCGCATAACGTTGGTCACGCACCGTCGGGATGGTCAACCGTTCTTCACGATCGACATCTCTGGGCGGCCGTGGGGCGATGTGAGCCCGTCGGTCGCTCCGGGGGATGCTACCGGGTGTCGAAGGACCTGTGTTCACGCAGAGGGGCGACGAACAACCGGTCGCAGCGATAGCCGTCGTCGGTCAGCGGTATGGCCTCGAAATCCGCGCCAGAGGCGTCCAGCACTTCGGCGGCGAGGGCGTCGAACGCCGCCTCGTGGCCGGGTCGTTGGAACAGCACGGCTCCGTCCTTGGCGTCCACGACGCCGTAAGCCGGAGAACCTTCGAGGAGGGTGTCGAGATTGAGGGCCATGACAGGGCAATCCCCGAAACGGCCGAAGGTTCAATCACGGACGGAGAACCGGCCGGCGCCTGTCGTGCTGGCTTGTCAGGGAAGGAATGGTGGACGCGACAGGGATTGAACCTGTGACCCCCTCGATGTCAACGAGGTGCTCTCCCGCTGAGCTACGCATCCGCCAAGACGGTTCCGGACGGGTCCGGAACGGGAAGGAGCGGTCTATAACCCCTTGAGGGCGCTGACCGCAAGGGCGAAACCAAGGCGATACGATCTCATGATCGTGACCGCTCGCGGCGGGTTTCAGGCCGCCGCCACCATGCGCTCGACCTCGCCCACGAGGTCGCGAAGGTGGACCGGCTTGGACAGGACCTTGGCCTGCGGACTGGCCTGGGCGGCGCTGAGGGCCACGGCCGCGAAACCGGTGATGAACATGATGCGGATGCCCGGCTGGCGGGCGGCGGCGACGCGCGCCACCTCGATGCCGTCGGCGCCGGGCATGACGATGTCGGTCAGAAGCAGGTCCCACGGACCCTGGTCGAGGGCGTCGATGGCGTCGTCGCCGTTCTCGCAGTCGACCACGGAATGACCGGCCCGCTCCAGGGCGCGGGTCAGGAACCCACGCAGGGAGTGGTCGTCTTCGGCCAGAAGAATGCGCGCCATATGATTTTCGCCCCGGATCGTCTTTCCGTGAAGCTAGGCCCGCACTGGTAAACTCGCCATGAAAATCAGCGGAACGCCAAAGCCCTCCTCTGTGGATGAAGGGCGGAAACAGGCTATGGCTGCAGCATGAATGCAGGGGACAGCGGGGGAAATCGGGCGAACGGCGCGGCGGGTTTCACCGTTGCACGGGCCGTCCCGGGGGGCGTCGAGGGAGGGCGGTTTGTCTTCGCCTCGCCCCACTCGGGCGACCTGTATCCGACCGACATGGACGCCGATCCGGCCTTGACCGAGGCCAGTCTGCGCAGCGCCGAGGACGCCCTCGTCGACCAGCTGATCGCTTCGGGCGTCGAAGGCGGGGCGGCGCTGGTGCTGGGGCGGCTGGGCCGGGCCTATGTCGATCTCAACCGGGACCCCGCCGATCTGGATCCGGCCCTCATCGAGGGGCTGGGCGAAGGGACGGGCTCGGCCCGGACGGCGGCGGGATACGGCGTCATCCCCCGGCTGAGCGGCGACGGACAGCCGCTGTACGCCCGCCGGCTGACGCTGGCCGAGGCGCGCGAACGGATCGCCCGGGTGCACGCGCCCTATCACGCGGCGCTGGACGAGCAGATGCGGGCGGCCAGGGCGCGTCATGGCGAGGCGGTGCTGGTGGACTGGCATTCGATGCCCGCGCGGGCGACCCAGGCGTCGGGCGGCGCGCGCGGGCCGGACGTGGTGCTGGGCGACCGGCACGGCTCGTCCTGCGAAGCCGGGCTGACGCGGCGGCTGCGGCGGGGGTTCGAGGCGCTGGGCTGGCGGGTGGCGCTGAACCAGCCCTATGCGGGCGGATGGACGACCCAGACGTGGGGGCGGCCGGACGAGGGGTTCCACGCCATCCAGATCGAGTTGAACCGCGCCCTGTATTTCGATGAGGCCGCCCGCACGCCCTCGGCCGGCTGGTCCCGGACGCAGAAGGGGGTCGCGAGGGTGATCGCCGCGCTGCTGGCCGGCGAGGCGTAAAAAAAGCCGCGCCCGAAGGCGCGGCATAAAAGTCTATAGGGAGGAAACGCCCAGGAAGGGCATGACGCCCGGAGGCGTCGAAAATCAAGCTAGTGTGCGCTGCACAAATCGTCAAGAAGGTATTTCGCACCTGCGCTCACGCCGTGTAACGGCACGGTCGTTCCCTGTGATTGGCGTGTAACCGATTTCGGCGGCAAAAATTGTCCGCGTGCCAGCGCATCTGCGAACAGCCTTGGCTGTTAGACCTCAGGGCTCCAGCAACCGGCGCGCGCTGCGGATGGCGCGGGCGGCCGGGGAGCCGGCCTGACGCCAGATCAGCAGGCAGAAGGCGGCGGCGACGCCCAGCGCCAGCCACAGCGGTCCAAACAGCCAGGCGGCCGCGGCCAGGGCGAAATAATAGCCCCGCACGCCCTGGCTGAAGGCGCTCAGGGCCGGATTCAGCAGGTTGGCCGCCGCGTCGCCGAGGGCCACGCGATCCGCCTCGGTATGCACTTCCGGGGCCGCGCCGATGAGGGCGAGCGAATAGTTCAGCTGGCGGATCGACCAGATAAAATCCAGCAGGCCGCGCGCCAGGCAGACCAGCATCAGCGCCAGCTTGGCCTCCAGCAAACGGGTGGGGACATCGTCGGCCCCGACGGAGGCGAACCCCTGAAGCGCCTGTTCCCCGCCGAACAGGACGCTGGCGACCGCCGCGATCAGCAGCAGATTGGTCGAGGCGAAGAAGCCGCCGGAATTGATCGTGTGGCCCATCAGCTGGCTGTCGACCAGGCGGATCTCGCGATGGGTCATGGCGGTCATCCAGACACGGCGGATGACCAGCATGTCGTCGTTCAGGGTGCCGCTGCGCCGGGCCAGGACGCTGAGCAGCGGACCGTAGCCGAGCCAGCAGAGCATGAAGAGGCCGAGGGCCAGCCAGTCGAACAGGGTCATCGGATGCTCCTCGTCACCGCTGCATCGTCGCGCGGCTCGGCCCTGCGCTCAAGCCGCGAGTGACCGCGTCACCAGCGATAGCGCCAAACCATCCTCCGCCTTGCTTCGGGCGCCTTGCGCGCCTATCACGCCCGCCACTTCGTATCGCACTGCACCATAATCGAGCGCGCCATGAATATCGACGCCATCCCCGTCGGCCCCAACCCGCCCTGGGACGTCAATGTCATCATCGAGATCCCGCAGGGCGGCCTGCCGGTGAAATACGAGATGGACAAGCTGTCGGGCGCCCTGTTCGTCGACCGCTTCCTGCACACCGCCATGTACTATCCGGGCAACTACGGCTTCATCCCGCACACCCTGTCGGACGATGGCGATCCCTGCGACGTCATCGTGCTGAACCCGACGCCGGTGGTGCCGGGCTGCATCATCCGCTCGCGCCCGATCGGCGTGCTGAAGATGGAAGACGAAGCCGGCGGCGACGAGAAGATCCTCGCCGTGCCGGTCGACAAGCTGAACCCCTATTACACCGACATCGCCAGCTACCGGCAGCTGCCGGCCATCCTGGTCGAGCAGATCGAGCATTTCTTCACCCGCTACAAGGACCTGGAGAAGAACAAGTCGGTCACGGTGAAGGGCTGGGGCGACGCCGGCGAGGCCGCCGAACTGATCGCCATCGGCATGCGCGCGCACCAGGACAAGCTGAAGTCGGCGGTGTCCAAGGCTGTGAACGCGGCCTGACTTCCGTCTCCTCCCCACATCGTGGGGAGGTGGCGCGGCGCGCCTTCGCGCCGTGACGGAGGGGGCGACGCCGGCTTGGGCCGCTTGCCCGCCAATCCCCTGTCACCGGGTCGCCCCCTCCGTCTCGCCGGCTGCGCCGACGATCCACCTCCCCATGAAATGGGGAGGAGACGGGCTTTGTCCGCCTTCTCCCGGCGGGACAGAACCGCTATCTGACCCTTATGGCCTCCGCCGACACGCCCGCCGACGTCTTCAAGCGCGCCCTCGCCCATGCGGCGCGGGCGCTGGCCGAGCAATCGGAGCTTGAGGTCGCCTTCGGTTCGGATGGGCCGAAGCTGGCCAACGGCGTCCTGACCCTGCCGCATCCGCCGCGCGATCCGGGCTCGCCCGAGAATGCCGCGCTGCGCGGCCAGGCCGACCGGCTGGCGCTGCGGCTGGCCAATCACGACGAAGGCCTGCACGCCCGGCTACGGCCGGTGGACAGCCGCGCCGCCGAGGTGTTCGAGGCGGTGGAGCAAGCTCGCGTCGAGGCCGTGGGATCGACCGCCCTGGCCGGGGTCCGCGCGAACATGAGCGCGGCCCTGGTGACCCGTCTGGAGAAGATGGGCGCCCTGCGCGTCACCGAGGCCGAGCGTGTGCCGGTGGCGGAGGCCGTCGCCCTGCTGGTGCGCGAACGCCTGACCGGCCAGCCCGCGCCCGACGGCGCGGCGGCCATGCTTGATCTCGTGCGCACGAGCATCGAGGACAGGGCTGGAGCGAAGCTGAACGCCCTGGCCGAGGTGGCCGGCGACCAGACCGCCTTCGCCGGGCGGTTGAAGGACGTTCTGCGCGCCCTCGAGCTCGACCCCGGCGACGGGCGCGGCGACGACGCCTCGGACGATCAGGGCGACGAGGAGCCGGATCCGCAGGATCCGGACGCGGCCGACGATCAGGACGAGGAAGAGGACGCCGGCGGCGGCGAGGGCCAGTCCATGGACGGCTCGACCGACGACAAGGATCAGGGCGAGGATCGCGACAGCCGTCCCGACGGCGCGCCCGGCGACCCCGACGGGGAGGCCTCGGACGATGGCCCGGACGTCAACGAAGGCTCCCTGCCCAACCGCCAGCAGACCGCCGACGACGGGCGCGCCATCGACGCCTATCGGGTGTTCACCACGGCCTATGATGAGGTGATCGACGCCGCCGACCTGTGCGATCCGAACGAGCTGGAGCGGCTGCGGGCCCTGCTGGACCAGCAGCTGACGGCCCTGTCGTCGGTGGTGTCTCGGCTGGCCAACAAACTGCAGCGCCGGCTGATGGCGCAGCAGAACCGCAGCTGGCATTTCGACCTTGAGGAGGGGGTGCTGGACACCGCCCGCCTGACCCGGATCATCACCGACCCGACCTCGCCGCTCAGCTTCAAGGCCGAGAGCGAAAGCCCGTTCCGCGACACGGTGGTGACCCTGCTGCTGGACAATTCCGGCTCCATGCGGGGGCGGCCGATCATGGTCGCGGCGGTCTGCGCCGACATTCTGGCGCGGACGCTGGAGCGTTGCGGGGTCAAGGTCGAGATCCTGGGCTTCACCACCCGGGCCTGGAAGGGCGGCCAGTCGCGCGAGGCCTGGATCACGGCCGGCAAGCCCGCCAATCCGGGCCGTCTGAACGACCTGCGCCACATCATCTACAAGTCCGCCGACGCGCCGTGGCGGCGGGCGAAGAAGAGCCTCGGCCTGATGATGCGCGAGGGGCTGCTGAAGGAAAACATCGACGGCGAGGCCCTGACCTGGGCCCACGAGCGTCTGCTGGGCCGGACCGAGTCGCGCCGCATCCTGATGGTCATCTCGGACGGGTCGCCGGTCGACGATTCCACCCAGTCGGCCAATGCGGCCCTGTATCTGGACAAGCATCTGCGCCAGATCATCGCCGAGATCGAGACCCGCTCGCCGGTCGAGCTGATGGCGATCGGCATCGGCCATGATGTGACCCGCTGGTACCGCCGCGCGGTCACGATCGTCGATGTCGAGCAACTGGCCGGGGCCATGGTCGAGAATCTGGCCGCCCTGTTCGAAGCCGAGCCCAAGGCCGTCTCGGCGGGCCGCCGCCGGAAGGCCGCGTGAGGCGGCTCGCCGCCGCCGTCCTGACATTGCTGCTGGGCGCCTGCGCGGGCGCGGGCGCCGTTTCCGAACCGTGGCGGGGGGCCGACGGCGGCTGGACGCCGGCCGCCGCCGAAATTCGCGAGATCGGCCTGGGCTTGCCGGGCGGAGCTCAACTGGCGCCCGGCGTGCGGTTCGCCGGCGGTATCCAGATCGTCGCGCCGAGGGGCCATCGATTGCATGGCCTGTCGGACCTGAAGCTGGCCGGTGAAGACATGGTTGCGGTCACCGACGCGGGCGATCTGGTGCGGGGTCGGCTCGCGTTCGACCGGCGCGGCCGGCTTGCCGGTTTGTCCGGCCTGCGTTTGCGCAACCTGACCGCCGAAGACGGTCGCCCCTTCCCGACCAAGGCGGACGGCGACGCTGAAAGCCTGGCGATTACGGCGGATGGCGAGCTGATCGTCGGCTTCGAACAGACGCCGCGCCTGTGGTCCTACGGCCTGCTCGACGCGCTGACCGGCCGTCCTGCGCCGCGCGCGGTTCCACCGGTTCCGCCCGGCAACGAGGGTCTGGAGGCGTTGGCGGCCGGTCCGGAGGGGCTGCGCGCCGCCGCGGAGGCCGGCGGGGTGTGGGATTGCAGGCCCGCGCGCTGCACGGCGGTTACGCCGCCGCCCGCGACGCCTCCCGCCGTCGCCGACTGGCGCATCACCGGCATGGACCGCGACCCGGCCGGCGGCGGCTGGTTCGTCGTCGAGCGAATGTATCGTGAGCCGATCGACATGCGCGCGCGCCTGCGCCGCATGGACGCTTCAGGCCGCCTTGGGCCTGTGCTTGTGACCCTCAGCCTGCCGTCGACGACCGATAATTTCGAAGGTGTGGCGACGACGGCGGTGGCCGCGGGAACGCGCCTCTACATCCTGTCGGACGACAACGACAATCCGCGGCAGCGGACCCTGCTGCTGGCCTTCGACCTGGAGTGGCGTGAACCCTGAGGGTTCAGCCGTCCGGCATGCGGGAGCCCTGCATGCGGCGCAGCATTTCGCGGCTCTGGGCCGCTTCTTCGGCGGTCTGAACGTTGTTGCGGCAGACGCGGCGGCCGAAGCGCGATCCGGTGACGGCTTCCATCCGGCAGGTCTGGGCCGCCTCGGCGGGCGTGGCGGCGACGTTCACGGTCGGCAGGGTCGCCGGCTCGGTCTGCGGCGCGGCCGCGGACGCCTGGGCCGGCGCGGGGGCGGGGATCTGCGCGGCAGGGGGAGTCTGCTGCTGGAGAACGAGGGAAGCGAACAAGGCGACGGGGAAGAACACCAGGATCTCCTGTGGAAACTTTGACGTCATAATGCCAGCCGGATCGCGGATCGCAACCCGGGCGCGCGATCAGACCTTTTCGCTGATCTTTATGGCGACACGGCAGCCGGCCTTGATGACCGCGTTGAGCAGGCCGTAGCCGGGAGCCTCGCGAGCCCCGTGGTCGACCGCATGGGCGTGGTGGACCAGTTCCTCGTCGCGGAACACCGACAGTTCCGCGGCCAGCGCCGGATCCCGGTCGCGCAGTTCGGCGATCTGGTCGGCATAATGCTCCTCGATCACGCTCTCGACCGCTTCGGTGCAGGCGTGGGCGGCCTTATCGCCCATCAGGGCGGTGCTGGCGCCCAGCGCCATGGCGGCCAGCCGCCAGACCGGAGTCATCAGCGTGGGGCGCACCCGTTCGGCGTTCAGCAGGGCGTCGAAGCGCGCCAGATGCACCGCCTCCTGGTCCCGCATGTCGCCCAGGTCCCCAGCCAGCGCCGCCTTGCCCGCGCGGCCCTCGAACACGGCCTTCTGGGCGCGATAGATGTGGACGGCGGCGTATTCGCCCGCATGATCGACGCGCAGGATCTCGGCCCGGCGACGCCGGCTGGCGCCGCGTCCCGGCCGGGCCAGCGGAATGCGCCGGTCGACCGTCGGATCCGCTCCGGGGGACTCAGGTTCGAGGCGCTCTGGCATCCTTGGGCCTCTTTGCGGCGAGAAGGCTGAACACGGCGAGGGCCGCCGAGATCAGGGCGTTCCATCCTGCCATGGACAGGCCGATGAACTGCCATGCCACCGCGTCGCAGAAGACGGGTTTTTCGACCGGCCCGGTCCCCAGGGCCAGCGCGGCCAGTCCCTCGAGGTTGACCTCGCCGCCACCCGAGCAGGTCGCGGGCAGGTCCCACCACTTCAACTCGCCGCCCATGTGGAAGACAGCCGTGATCGATCCGGTGGCGAAGACCACGGCCAGCAGGAAGGCGGCGATGCGGGGCGTGCCGCGGCTGCCGCGGCTGACCAGGTGCCAGAGGGTGGCGACCAGGGCGATGACGACCGCGCCCCAGTAGACTTCGCGCTGCTTGAGGCACAGGTTGCAGGGCGCCAGACCGGCGAACCGCTCGAACGCATGCGCCGCGCCCAGCATCGCCAGCGAGGCGGCGAGGGCGAAGGCGGTCCACCACCGCGTCAGAAGTCGATAGAGGTCTCTCATCGGACGATGTTCATAGCCGGGCCTGAACGCCGCGTCGATGAGACTCGCCGGATCAGAGCAGCTTGACCGCCACGATGACGCCAACCAGCACCGCCAGGCCGATGAGGCTCCACATCGCCAGCCGCTTTTCGACCATCTCCAGCATCGGGGGACCCCAGCGTTTGAGGATGAAGGCCTCGGCGTAGAAGCGGGCGCCGCGGGTCACGGCGCACAGGGCCACGAACAGGGGGAAGTTGAACTGGAAGATGCCCGAGGCGATGGTGATCAGCTTGAACGGGATGGGCGTCAGACCCTTGATCAGGATTACCCAGGCCCCGTGCTGCTGGAACAGGGCCTTGGACGCCTCGAAGGTATCGGCCTTTCCCAGCCAGCTCAGGATCATCATCCCGACGTCGGTCAGAAAATAGCCGATCGCATAACCCAGCATCGCGCCCAGCACGGAGGCGATCGTGCAGACGGTGGCGTAGAAATAGGCCCGGTCGGGCCGCGCCAGAATCATGGGGGCCAGCATCACGTCGGGCGGAACGGGGAAGAAGGAGCTCTCGGTGAACGAGATCACGGCCAGGGCCGGCGTGGCGTGTTTGCTGCGGGCCAGGGCGAAAACCCGATCGTAGAGCTTGCGAAGCATGAGTTCCCTTGGGCGACAGCCGGACGGGTCGCGTCTAGCAGGCGGCGGGGGCGGGCGCATCCTCCGAAACCCTCCGTTATTCGCGATCGCGGCGAAGGGTCGCTATAGAGACCGCCTTCCCGCCTCTCCCCAGGACGGACGTCTCCATGCGCTACCTGCACACCATGGTCCGGGTCACGGACCTCGAAGCCTCGCTGCATTTCTACCGCGACCTGCTGGGTCTGGTGGAGACGCGGCGCATGGAGAACGAGGCCGGGCGCTATACGCTGGTCTTCCTGGCGGCGCCGTCGGATCGGCCCCGCGCCGAAGCCGAGCGCTCTCCCGAGGTGGAGCTGACCTTCAACTGGGACCCCCAGCCCTATGACGGAGGGCGCAATTTCGGCCATCTGGCCTACAGGGTCGACGACATCTACGCGGCCTGCCAACGGCTGATGGACGGCGGCGTGGTGGTCAACCGACCGCCGCGCGACGGCAACATGGCCTTCGTGCGCTCGCCCGACGGCATTTCGATCGAACTGCTGCAGGAGGGCGCGCCGCTGGCGCCCGCCGAACCGTGGGCGTCGATGCCCAATTCCGGGAGCTGGTGACCTTGAAGAGCCTGATCGCCGTCCTGGCCGCGGCCTCGGCCCTTGCGGCCTGCGCCTCGACGTCCGAGACCTATCCGGCGCGCACGGCGACCGAACAGCTGCTGGTCGCCCGCGCCGCCGACCGCGCCGTCGAGGGCCTGACCCTGCCGATCCCGGCCGGATCGCGGGTCTTCGTCGATTCCGCCTTCTTCCAGGCCGAGAACGCCGCCTACGCCGTCAGCGCGATCCGCGCGGCCCTGTCCGAGGCCGGCTACGCCCTGGCGCCGTCGAAGGCCGAGGCGGACGCGGTGTTCGAACTGCGGGCCGGGGCCCTGTCGCTGGAACAGATGCGCCGCGTCTTCGGCCTGCCCGAGATGCGGGTGCCCATCAACGACAGCTTCAATGTCGTCTCCGTGCCGGAACTGTCGATCTACAGCCGCCGCGACCGGGTCGGCGTCGCCGAGTTTTCGGGCTTCCTCTATGAGCCGAGGACGGGTGCGCCGCTGGGCGCGGTCGTGCCCATGACCGGCGAATTCCGCATCCGCAGCCACAAACTGCTGATGATCGTCGCCTGGGGTCAGCAGAGCGTCGACCCCGGCGAACGCAATCCGGGCGACAGCTGGCGGCAGTTCTAGGGCCCGAGGCTTGCGCCCCGCGCCCTGACCGGAGATGGTCGCGCCCTCACAGTTTCCGGGGGTTTCCATGCGCCGTCTGCTCGTTTCGTCCGTCGCCGTCGTCGCCATGCTGGCGGGGGCCCCCGCTGTCGCTCTGGCCCAGACTCCCGCGCCCGCGCCCGCTACCGTCCCCGCGCAGAGCGAGGACGCCCGGCTGGCGGCCTTCTTCGAACAGGCCTTCCAGGAACGGATCGCGCTGAGCCCGCAGTCCATGACCTCGCTGGGGCTGAAGACCGACTACGACAAGCTGGACGACGCCACCGACGCCGCGTCCGACCGGGCGCTGGCCATGGCCGAAAATCAGCTGGCGCAGCTCAACGACCAGTTCAATCCCCGGACCCTGAGCGCCGACAGCCGGATGTCGTGGCGGCTGTTCGAATATGGCGTTCAGCAGGCGCGGCTGTCGAACCGGTGGCGCGACTGGGGCTATCAGTTCGCCGCCAACGGCAACCCGACCACGGGCCTGCCGGTGTTCATGATCAACAACCACCGCGTTGGCAGCGTCTCCGACGCCGAGGCCTATGTGGCCCGCCTGCGCGACGCCGAACGCGTCATGGGCGAGATCGCCGCCGAACTGCGCGACCGGGCCTCGAAGGGGGTGATCTCGCCGAATTTCGTCTTCGAGCCCTCGATCGCCAATACCCGCAACATCATCACGGGCGCGCCCTTCGACGGCGGCGCCGACAATCCGGTCTGGGCCGACTTCCAGAAGAAGGTCGGGGCGCTGGACGCCGATCAGGCCACGAAGGACCGCCTGCTGGCCGAGGGCCGCGCGGCCCTGACCGGTGAATGGAAGCGCGGCTATGAGGGCGTGCTGGCGGCGCTGGCCGAGGTTCAGGTGCTGGCCGCGGCGATGCCGGACCGCGACGCCGGCGTCTGGCGGCTGCCGGACGGAGAGGCCTTCTACAACGCCCGCCTCCAGCTTTCGACGACCACCGACCTGACGGCGGACCAGATCCACGAGACCGGCCTGTCCGAGGTGGCGCGCATCCAGGCCGAGATGGAGGTCATCAAGGCGGCCGTCGGCTTCACCGGCTCGCTCCAGGAATTCTTCGCCTTCATCAAGACGGACCCGCGGTTCCAGTATCCGAACACGCCCGAGGGCAAGGAACAGTATCTGACCGACTCCCGCGCCTTCATCGCCCAGGTGATGACGGACGCCCCGCGGTATTTCCACGACCTGCCCGCGGCGGCGCTGGAAGTGCGGTCGGTCGAGCCGTGGCGCGAGGCGACGGCCTCGGTCGCCTTCTACAATTCGCCGTCCCCGGACGGATCGCGACCCGGCATCTATTACGTCAACCTGTCGGACATGACCCAGGTGCTGAAGCCCCAGATAGAGGCCATCAGCTATCACGAGGGCGCGCCCGGCCACCATTTCCAGATCGCCTATGCGCAGGAGATCGAGGGCATGCCGCGCTTCCGGCGCTTCGGCGGCTACGGCGCCTATGCCGAGGGATGGGGCCTGTACGCCGAGCGGCTGGGCAAGGAGATGGGCTATTATCCGGACCCGTATTCGGACTTCGGCCGGCTGTCGCTTGAGCTGTGGCGGGCGGTGCGGCTGGTGACGGATACCGGCCTGCACGCCAAGCGCTGGAGCCGGGAACAGGCCATCGAATATTTCCAGCGGAATTCGCTGCTGAGCGAGCGCGACATCGTCAAGGAGGTGGAGCGCTACATCACCAATCCGGGCCAGGCGACCAGCTACAAGATCGGCGAGCTGAAGATCCGCGAACTTCGCGCAAGGGCCGAGGCCGCGCTGGGTTCGCGCTTCGACATCCGCGATTTCCACGCCGTCGTCCTGGGTTCGGGTTCGGTGCCGCTGGAGGTGCTGGAGGACCAGGTCGACGCCTGGATCGCGGCGGGCGGCGGGGCGCCGGCGGCCTGACGCGGCCCTTCGCCGCGTTGGCGGAACCTTCACCGCGCCCTAGCTCTATCGGCGGAACCCGTGAATGGAGACGCCCATGCCGCTCTTGATGTGCCCCAACGACAACGCCGCCATGCAGACGCTGGAGCGGGGCGGCGTGCAGTTTGACATGTGCCCCAGCTGCCGCGGCGTCTGGCTGGACCGGGGCGAGCTGGAGAAGCTGATGGCGTCGGCCGCCGAGGACGGCCGCGCCTCCGCGCCCCAGGCCGCGCCGCCGCAACAGGCCCAGCAGCCCTACCCGCCGCAGCAACCGGCGCCGCAACCGTGGGGCGGACAGCCGGCATATCGCGACGACCGCTATCGCAGCCGCGATGACGACGACTACCGCTACAAGAAAAAGAAGCGCGACAGCATCTTCGACATCTTCGACTAGGGCGCCGGAAGGATCAGGCGGCCAGGCCGGCCGCCTTCATAAGCCCCTTCAGCGGGGCCAGGGCTTCCGGCGTGGCCGAGAGGGTCGCGCGGGATTCCGGGGCGCGGAACAGCTTGATGGCTTCGGACCTGGCCCGGTCGGCGGCCGGGCCCATGGGCGCGGTCTCGCCGGCGGCCATGCGCAACAGCACCGACAGCTTCTGCTGCAGGGGCGCGGGCGAACGCGCCAGCATCATCACGATCTTCGCCTCGCTCTCGACCGCGCCCCCCACCGTGCCGATGGCCTCCGAGATCCCGGCGTCGTCGCGCTCGTTCAGGCCGCAGGCGTGCACGGACCGCTGGAGCGCAGCCAGAACGCCCAGCTTCTGGGCCGCGGTCTGGCCGACGGCGGCGGCGCGCATCTCGGTCTCGAACCGCAGCGAACCCACGCAGGCCGACAGCCAGCGGGCCGCCGAACGCTTGTTGGCCGTCCCGGTGACGTTCTCGCACAGCCGGGTGAGGGCCTCGGCCTCGCACAGCACCGTGGTGCAGGTCTTGGCGTAGGCGGCGACGAAATCGGCGGTGACAATGGCCTTGGAGCGCTCGTTGAACGCGTTCTGCACCTCTTCCAGCGTCAGCAGACGGCCGGCGGTGACCGTCAGCGCCATGGCCAGGGTGCGCAGGATGTCGATCTCGCCGGCGGCGTCGTTGGGGCGCAGGCGGCGGGGGCTCATCAGCTCGCGCAGCACCATCCGCGCCAGGGCGGACGCCAGCAGGGGGAATTCGCCGGCCTCGAGCCGCTCGCCCAGCCGGGCGGCCGGACCATCGACGTTCGGCATCTGGAGCGCCATCCGGGCGTCCTGCCGGATCAGGGCGGCGATCTCGTTGGGAGCCACCATTCGCACCACGGCGGCCAGCGAGGCCCCCTGATCGAGCGCCGGCCCCAGGATGTCGGTCAGATTGGTGCGCGCCGCCAGCATCTCGCACAGCAGCTGTTCGATCGGCACCAGCACCATGGCGCGCGGGGGGCCGTCCATCGGCGCCCGGTCGGCCAGATCCATCAGCCGATCGAGCCGCGCACGGCCGCCGCGAATTCCGGTCAGGGCGCACGACACCACTCCGCCCATGATGAAGGCCCGGTCGGGCTGGCCCGCCAGCCGATGGGCCAGATCGGCGATCGAACAGTCCTCCAGGCTGGGGAACTGGCCGCGCCGGCCCGCGGCGATGACCCGCTCGACGGCCTTGTCAGCCACCTTCTGATAGTGGCGGACCAGATCGTGGACCGGCTGACCGACGGCCTGGCTTTCGGGCACCGCCACCTTCTGGATGGCGTGCTGCAGTTCGACGCCCGAGGCTTCCAGTTTCTCGGCCAGGTCGGGGCGGTGCAGCAGTTCGAACGCCGTCACGCCCTGACGGGCCAGCCAGTCTTCCAGCACCCGACCGATCAGCTCGCGGGCCTGGGGGGTGTAGAAATCCTGCGGTCCGTTGCAGCGGGGCCCGCTCTGGTCCTCGGCTACAACCCGCTTGTGCCGCACCTCGGGCGCGCCGCGGGTCAGCACCGTCGAGCTGGCGAACTCCATGGTGTCGGGATCGAGGACTTCCCTGGTTACCCGCACGGCCGCCGCGCGGCTGTCCGCCAGCATGTCCTCGGCCGCCTGAACCGCGATCGTGCGGTCTTCAGTCGCCATCTGGAGGGTCCAGGGGGCGGGCGCCGTCTTCCGGATATAAACTTCGTAGTGGACGGAGCCGGCCATCAAAACGCTCGAACTGTTCCTCTCCATGATGACGCCAAGGCTTTAAGGGGGGGTTTCGTTGTGGATTATGGTCACGCGCCCCATCTTCAGGTCTCGTGACCGATGTTATCGGGTTTTCGGTCGACCGGCCCCGAACAATGATGGATTAGAACGGTAACGCTTGCCGTGCGTTGAGACTGCGAACGAAGAGTCTGCAAGGAGACCGCCTTTGGCCAACATCACCCTGGTCGACGACGACGAGAACATCGTCGCCTCCGTCTCGCTGGCGCTGGAAAGCCATGGTCACAAGATCACGGCCTACCACGACGGAGCCGCCGGGCTCGAGGCGCTGGAGGCCAGTCCGCCGGATCTGGCCATCCTTGACGTCAAGATGCCCCGCATGGACGGAATGGAGGTGCTGCGCCGCCTGCGCCAGACCTCGCAGATCCCGGTCATCATGCTGACCTCGCGCGACGAGGAGATCGACGAGATCCTGGGCTTCAACCTGGGCGCCGACGACTACATCCACAAACCCTTCAGCCAGCGTCTGCTGATCGAGCGGGTCAAGGCGCTGCTGCGCCGGACCGGCGCCGACGGCGGCGAGCCCGAGCCCTCGGGCGAGAATTCGTCCAAGGCCATCAAGCGCGGCAAGCTGTCGATGGACCCGGCCCGCCACGAGAGCACCTGGGAGGGCAAGCCGGTCAAGCTGACCGTCACCGAGTTCCTGCTGCTGCAGGCCCTGGCCCAGCGCCCCGGCTTCGTGAAGAGCCGCGACAATCTGATGGACGCCGCCTACGACGATCAGGTCTATGTCGATGACCGCACCATCGACAGCCACGTCAAGCGGATGCGAAAGAAGTTCCGGGTGGTCGACCCCGAGTTCGACGCCATCGAGACCCTGTATGGCGTCGGATACCGCTATCGCGAAAGCTGATCCGCTCCCGCCGGGAGACGACGAACCGCGCCGCCCGTTGAAACGCTTCGGGGGGTCGCGGCTCGGCGGCCTGATCCTGGCCCTGAACCTGCTCAGCCTGCTGATCCTGTTCGTCGGGGCGCTGCTGCTGAATGAATGGAGCCGCGGTCTGATCGCGGCGCGGCAGGAAACGCTGCAGGCGCAGGGCGAGATTCTGGTTCAGGTGCTCGGCGAGCGCGGCGTGACCCAGGGAGAGCCCTTCCCGACCTTCGACGCGATCGAGGCGGGCAAGCTGTTCGTCGACGTGATCATCCCCGAAGGCCAGCGCGCACGCCTGTTCGACCTCGACGGCATCCCGGTCGCCGACAGCTATCAGGTCACCGAGTCCATTCCCGGTCAGCCCCTGCCGCCCGCGCGGCCGGCGGGCACGCCGATCCAGGAACCCGACGCGGCCGAACGCGCGCGCGACGAAGCCGATCTGAACCAGGCCCGCGCGGTCCTGGCCGAGGAGGTCGAGCGGGCGCTGGAAGGCGAGACGCAGGCGAGCCTGCGCCGTTCGGAAAGCGGCGACCGCGTCGTGTCCGTCTCCATCCCGGTGCGTCATGTGCAGCAGGTGCTGGGGGTTCTGACGCTGGAGGCCGGAGATGTCGACCAGACCCTGGCCGCCCAGCGCCGCGCCCTGATGCCCTTCGCCTTGGTGGCCCTGGCGGTGAACCTGCTGGGCTCACTGCTGATGCACCTGTTCGTGGCACGGCCCGTGATGCGGCTGTCGGCGGCGGCGGACGAGGTCCGGCTGCAGCGCGCCCGCGCCATTTCCCTGCCCGATCTGGAGAGCCGCAAGGACGAGATCGGCGACCTGGCCCGGTCGCTGGAGACCATGACCGCGACCCTGTCCGACCGCATGGACGCCATCGAACGCTTCGCCGCCGACGTCTCGCACGAGATCAAGAACCCCCTCACTTCGATCCGCTCGGCGCTGGAGACCTTGCCGCTGGTCAGGACCGAGGCCCAGCGCGAGAAGCTGACGGTCCTGCTGCAACAGGACGTACGGCGTCTGGACCGGCTGATCACCGACATCTCCAACGCCTCTCGTCTGGACGCCGAACTGGCCCGCGACCGGCCGCGGACGATCGACCTGACCACCCTCCTGACCGAGATCGTCGGCGTCTATGAGGCGGGGCGAAAGCCGGGCGAACCGCGGATTGTCTTCGAGGCTCCGGCGGGCGACCACATCCTCGTCGTTGGCCGCGACGGACCGCTGGGCCAGGTGTTCCGCAACCTGATCGACAACGCCCGCTCGTTCAGTCCGCCGGGCGGCTTGGTGCGGGCAACCCTGTCCCGCGATGCGACCGATCCGGACCGCTCGGCCCATGTGACGATCGACGACGACGGACCCGGAATCCCGCCCGAAAACCTCGAGACCGTTTTCCAGCGGTTCTACACCTCGCGGCCCAAGGGCACGGCCTTCGGGGCCAATTCCGGTCTCGGCCTGTCGATCGCGCGCCAGATCATCGAGGCTCACGGCGGCGCCATACAGGCGACCAACCGGACCGGTCCCGACGGCGCGGTCGAGGGCGCCCGCTTCGAGGTCGCCCTGCCGCTGGCGCCCGCGGGCCGGCGTGGATGAGCGACCAGCCTCTGCACGGCACGGTCGCCGCGCGCTGGACCCCGGGCAGTGGCTGGCGCGGCGTGCTGATCATCGGCCCGTCCGGCGCCGGCAAGAGCGACCTGGCACTGCGCCTGATCGGCCATGGCTGGCGGCTGGTGGCGGACGACTACGCCCATGTGTTCGCCTCGGGGCGCGCGCTTTACGCCACATGCCCGCCCACCATCACCGGACGTATCGAGGCGCGGGGCGTCGGCGTCCTGCCCGCCTGCGCCCTCGACATGGTCCGGCTGGTGCTGGCGGTTCAGCTGTCGGCGGACCCGGTCGAACGGCTGCCCGAGGCCGCGGAAATCATTCTCGCCGGGGTTCCGTTGCCCCTTGTCCGGCTGTGTGGATTCGAGCCGTCCGCGGTCGAAAAGGTCACACTGCTGACCAGCCCGCTTTAACCCGGCGCGGAGTTGGGCTATTCCGCCCGGCTTGCGGCGAGCTGAATAGCCGCCGGACGCGGGGCGCGAGCTTTGGTAATGCCTTCATGATCGGGCTGGTGATTGTCACCCACGGGGGACTGGCCTCGGAATTCCTGGCGGCCATGGAGCACGTCGTGGGCCCCCAGCGCGGGGTCGCGGCCATCTGCATCGGTCCCGAGGACGACATGGAACGCCGCCGGCGCGACATCGTCGACGCCGCCAACGCCGTGAACGACGGCGACGGCGTCATCCTGCTGACCGACATGTTCGGCGGCACGCCTTCCAACCTGGCCATTTCGGTGATGGAAGAGACCCAGGCCGAGGTCATCGCCGGGCTGAACCTGCCGATGCTGATCAAGCTGGCCAGCGTGCGCGGCCGCGAGCCGCTGGAGGCCTGCGTGGCCCACGCCCAGGACGCCGGCCGCAAATACATCTCGGTGGCCAGCTGGGTGCTTCAGGGCGAGAAATGAGCGTCACGGCCACGGCGAACATCTGCAACACCCGGGGCCTGCACGCCCGCGCCTCGGCCAAATTCGTCAAACTGGCCTCCAGCTTCGACGCCGAGATCCACGTCACCCGCGACGGCGTGACGGTGAACGCCCTGTCGATCATGGGCCTGCTGATGCTGGGCGCCGGCAACGGCTGCGGCATCGAGATCGTGGGGGAAGGCCCGGAGGCCGAAGCCGCCGTCGCCGCCCTGGCCGAGCTGGTCAAGCGGAAGTTCGACGAGGACCAGTAGGTCAGTCTTCCGGCGGCGTCTGAACCGCCCCGATGTGCGTCACGCCGCGCCGTTCCGCGATCTCGACCTGACGGGCCCTTTCCCGATAACGCGCGCGATCCGCCTCCGTCCGCGCATCGGCGCAGCGGTCGCAGGCGACCCCCTCGATATAGCGCGGCGACTTCCGCCCTTCCTCGCTGACCGGCATCCGGCAGCCCCGGCACAGGCTGTGGCTGCCCGGCGCCAGGCAGTGGCCGACGGCGACCCGCTCGTCGAAGACGAAGCATTCGCCCCGCCACAGGCTTTCGGCCTCGGGCGTCGTCTCCAGATAGCGCAGGACGCCGCCCTCCAGATGGAAGACGTCCTGGACACCCTCGGCCTTGAGAAAGGCCGTCGCCTTCTCGCAGCGGATGCCGCCGGTGCAGTACATGGCGACCTTCGGCGGGTTCGGCCGGTCCAGCAGGGCCCGGCCCTCGGTCCGGAACCAGTCCGGGAAATCGCGAAAGCCGCGCGTATTGGGCTGGACCGCCCCCTCGAAGGCGCCGACCCCGGCCTCATAGTCGTTGCGGGTGTCGATCACGACCACGCCGGGATCGCGGATCAGGGCGTTCCAGTCGGCGGGCGCGACATAGGTCCCGGCGTCGGCGGGGTCGAGGCCCGGCCGGCCCATGGTCACGATCTCGGGCTTGATCCGCACCTTCAGGCGGTGGAACGGCATCGCGTCCGCCGTGGCGTATTTGACGTCGAGGCCGGAGAAGCCCGGCAGGGCGCGAATGCCCGCCAGCACGCGCTCGACCGAGGGCCCGGGGCCGGCGATGGCGCCGTTCAGCCCTTCATGAGCGACCAGCAGGGTGCCGCGCACGTCGGGCCGGCACAGCGCCTCCAGCCGGTCGCGTACCGCCTCGCGGTCGGTAATGGCCGCGAACCGGTAGAGGGCGGCCACCGTCACCGGCCCGGGAGAGCGCACAGGAGCTGGATTGGTGGACTGGGTCATGTCGACAGTGCGGGTGCCTGGTGGAGCCGAGGGGAGTCGAACCCCTGACCTCGTCATTGCGAACGACGCGCTCTACCAACTGAGCTACGGCCCCGTTTCCGGGTGCAGGCGAGGGCGCGACATACGAGGGCCGGGCCGGGAGTGTCAACGGGCTTGAAGCCCGGCGCCGCTGCGACGCCGGAATCCTTGGACGTGGCGCGCGGTCACGCTAGAAGCGGAACATATCCCGTTTCCGGAGTCCCTTCATGGGTTACGCCATCGTCTGGCTGGTCAATACGATCCTGTCGCTCATGACCTGGGCGATCATCCTGTCGGCCATCATAAGCTGGCTGTTCGCCTTCGACGTGATCAACCGCCGCAACCGGTTCGTCAGCCAGGTCGCGGACTTCCTGGACCGGATCACCGCCCCGATCCTGGAGCCGTTCCGCCGTATCATTCCGCCGCTGGGCGGAATCGACATCTCGCCGATCGTGGTCCTGCTGCTGATCAATTTCATCCGCATCCTTTTCAACCGTCTGACGGCGCCCGTGCTGATCCAGATGCTGGGATAAACGCGACCGCCGCGACACGCCTCCACCCGTTCACCACGGTCCCGCGCTTCCGGCCTTGCGCCGTCCGGCGAGGGTCCTAAGGTGCCGCTCCGACCGGGCCAAGCGCCCGCCAGCCAACCGGACTTCATGACCACGATCCGATCCGTCGCCATCGTCGGCGCAGGCCAGATGGGCGCAGGCATCGCCCAGACCGTGGCCGCGGGCGGCTATCAGGTGCTGTTGTACGACGCCGCCGGCGACCGCGTGCCCCAGGCCCAGGGAGCCATCGCCGCCAGCCTGGCCCGTCAGGTCGCGCGCGGCCTGATCGACCAGTCCGCGGCCGACGCCGCTCTGTCGCGCATCGTCACCGCGCCCTCCCTCGCCGCCGCCGCCAAGGCCGATCTGGTGATCGAGGCCGCGATCGAGGACGAGGCGGTCAAGAAATCCATCCTCGCCGACCTGACGCCGCACCTGGGCCCGGACACCCTGCTGGCGTCCAACACCTCGTCGATCTCCATCACCCGGCTGGCCTCGGTCACCGACCGGCCCGAACGCTTCATCGGCCTGCATTTCATGAAGCCGGCTCCGGTGATGAAGCTGGTCGAGATCATCCGCGGCATCGCCACCTCGGCCCAGACCTATGACATCGCCGTGGCGTTCGCGGAATCGCTGGGCAAGACGACGACCAATTCCGAGGACTTCCCCGCCTTCATCGTCAACCGCATCCTCGTGCCGATGATCAACGAGGCCGTCTATGTCCTGTACGAGGGCGTCGGCGACGTCGCCTCGATCGACAAGGCGCTGAAGCTGGGCGCCAACCATCCGATGGGGCCGCTGGAGCTGGCGGACTTCATGGGACTGGACGTCGTCCTGGCCATCATGAACGTGCTCTACGACGGCCTGGCCGACAGCAAATACCGGCCCTGTCCGCTGCTGGTGAAATATGTCGAGGCCGGCTGGCTGGGGCGCAAGTCCGGCCGCGGCTTCTACGACTATTCCGGCCCGGAACCGGCGCCGACCCGATGATCCCCACGCTGGAAAAGCCGGAAGACTTCCCGGGCCAGCAGCGCGTGTCCTGGCGACGCGACCCGCAACGCATCGTGCTGGCGGCGCTGGCCGGGGCCCTGTGGCCGCCGCTGGTCATCACCCTGATCGTGTGGCCGCCCCGGAACTGGCTGCCCAGCCTGGAGATGGACTGGCGGCTGCTGGTGCTGGTCATCGGCCTGGCCGCCGTGCCCGGCGGCCTGTGGCTGCTGGCGCGTGAGCGGGACATGACCGGCCGCCCGGCGACCCGTCTGGGCGTGGTCTGGCGCTTCATGTTCTTCGGCGGCCTGCTGGCGGCCGGCCTTCAGGCCATGCTGGCCCTGATCGTGTCCGTGGTGGGCTGGTTCGAGGCCGGGGGCATCGCCCAGGCCGCCGGCGCGACCGAGACGACGCTTCTGATCTACGGGGTCGGCGGCCTTCCGATCGCCGTTCTGCTGGGCGTCAGCTACGCCCTGTGGGCCGGGCTGTGCGCCGCCTTCATCGCCTTCATGCCCCAGCCCGCGGTCCGCGACCGGCTGGGCGTCATGCGCGACCGCGCCCCCGAATGACGCCGCGCCGCTGATTTCCGTTTGACCCAGCGGCCGGTTGGGCCAGGCTTGACGGGCCGATACGGGGGACAATGTCATGGCAGCCGTCGAAATTCAGCCGTCGCCGCGAGCGGTGGACGCGCCCCTGGGGCCGGTGAAGCCCGCGGACCGCATCTTCACCCTCGACATGCTGCGGGGCTGGGCGATCCTTGGCATTCTGGCAGTCAACGCCATGTCCTTCGTCTGGCCGCCGGCGCTGGAGATGACGTCCGGCCTGACCCCGCCGTATCCGATGGACGCCGCGAACACCCTGGGCGCCTGGATCACCGACGTCTTCTTCCGCGACAAATTCCGCTCGATGTTCTCGATGCTGTTCGGCGTCTCCATCTTCCTGATCGGCGGCGAGCGGTCGGATGAGGCGCGTGGCAAGCTTTTGCGCGGGCGGCTGTTCTGGCTGGCGGTCTTCGGCGTGATCCACGGCGCCGCCTTCTGGTTCGGCGATATCCTGCTGCACTACGCCTACTGCGGTCTGATCGTGATGCTGATGCGCTCATGGAAGGCCGGCAGGCTGATCCGGGTCGGCGCCGGCCTGAACCTGCTGTTCGGTCTGCTGTCGGCCGGCGCCATGCTGGCGGAGGCGGCCTTCGGCGGCGGCGGTGGAGCGGCGGCCCAGGGCGGCGGCAATCCATTCGACGTCACGCCCGAGGCCCTGGCCGCCAGCATCCAGGCCTATCAGTCGGGCTGGCCGGCGGCGCAGATCGAAAACCTCAAGGCCTGGGCGATCCTGCAGTCCGCCAGCCTGGTGTTGATCCCGATCACCGGGGGGCTGATGCTGTTGGGGATGGGCCTGTTCAAATCCGGCTTCTTCCAGGGCCGGTCGCCAACCTGGGTCTATCTTCTGCTTCTGGTCCTCGGCGCGGCCAACCTGGCCTTCCTCGGCTGGTTTCAGTGGATCGCGGCGCACGCCCCTCACGGCGAGGATCCGACCGGCGGCCTGGCCGGCGTGAGCGGCAGTTTCGCGCCCCTGATCACCGTCGGCTACGCCAGCCTGCTGATCCTGATGACCCGTTTCGGGCTGAAACCGCTGACCCGGGTGCTGGCCCCCGTCGGGCGGATGGCCTTCACCAACTACCTGACCCAGACGCTGATCATGTCGACCCTGTTCTATATGCCGTGGGGCCCGCACTGGTTCGGCGGCATGGGACCGGGCGCGCTGTGGGGCGTGGTCGCCGCAGTCTGGGCCGCCCAGCTGATCTGGTCGCCGCTGTGGCTGTCGGTCTTCACCATGGGACCGCTGGAGTGGATCTGGCGTTGCCTGACCTATGGCCGGATGGTGCCGCTGAGGAAGGCCTCCGTGGCCGCAGGCTGATCGGCGTCGTTGCCCGGCGGCGGGCTATGGCTTAATCGCGCGGCATGAGCACCGACACGCCGTCCCGCCCCGAAGCCCGCAACCCGCGGGGGTTCGCCGACCGCCGAGGCGCGGATCTGATCGCCGAGCGCCGCCTGGTGGCGCGCGTGTCCGAGGTCTATGAGCGCTGGGGCTTCGAGCCGCTGGAGACCGGCGCCTTCGAATACGCCGACGCCCTGGGCAAATTCCTGCCCGATGCCGACCGCCCGAACGAGGGCGTCTTCGCCCTGCAGGACGACGACGACCAGTGGATGGCCCTGCGCTATGACCTGACCGCCCCCCTGGCCCGGTTCGCGGCCCAGGGCTGGGAGACCCTGCCCAAGCCGTTCCGCCGCTACGCCTTCGGCCCCGTGTGGCGCAATGAGAAGCCCGGCCCCGGCCGCTTCCGCGAGTTCGTCCAGTGCGACGCCGACACCGTCGGCTCTGACCGGCCCGAGGCCGACGCGGAGATCATCGCCATGGCCTGCGAGGGCCTGCGCGCCGCCGGGCTGGACGCCGACCAGGCTGTGGTCCGGGTCTCGAACCGCAAGCTGTTCGACGGCCTGTTCGACGCGGGCGGCGTCACCGATCCGCGCCAGCGCCTGACCGCCCTGCGCGCCATCGACAAATTTGACCGTCTGGGCTGGGAAGGGGTGTCGGCCCTTCTTGGCGAAGGCCGGCTGGACGAGTCCGGCGACTACACCAAGGGCGCCAACCTGCCGCTCGGCGTGGCCACGACCATCGAGGCCTTCCTCGCCTCGGCGGGCGACGCGGGCCTGTCGCGGGCGGCGACGCTCGAGGCCGTGGCCCGCGCCGGCGGCCTCGGCGCGACCGGCGAGGCGGCGCTGGAGGAACTGGCGGCCATCGACCGGGCCCTGAACTCGATGAAGGTCAGCGAGGGCGCCGTGCGCTTCGACCCGACCATCGTGCGCGGGCTGGAATATTATACCGGCGCCGTGTTCGAGGCCGAACTGCTGCTGGACACGACCGACGACAAGGGCCGGGCCGTGCGCTTCGGCTCGATCGGCGGCGGCGGTCGCTATGACGATCTGGTCGCCCGTTTCACCGGCGAACGCCTGCCGGCCACCGGCTTCTCGTTCGGCGTCTCGCGGCTGGCTTCAGCGCTGAAGGCGGCGGGGCGGGGCGGGGCGGAGTCCGTACGCGGTCCGGTCGTCGTCATCGTCTTCTCCGACGCCGACATGCAGCACTATCTCGACGCCGTGTCCGAGCTGCGCAACGCCGGGATCGCCGCCGAACTCTACCTCGGCCGGGCGGGCATGAAGGCGCAGATGAAGTACGCCGACCGGCGCGGCGCCCCCGCCGCCGTCATCCTCGGCGGGGACGAGATCGCTGCCGGTCAGGTCACGGTCAAGGATCTCGACGCGGGCCGCGCCCTGGCCGCCGGCGTGACCGACAATGAAGCCTGGAAATCCGAACGCCCCGGGCAACGGGTGGTCACGCGAGGCGAGCTGGTCGCGACCGTCCGCGCCATCGTCGAGGGCGCGCGCACAGGTTCGTGAGTTATCAGTGATAACCTTTAAATTCCCGATAGTTCCTCAATGCCTTCATTGACTTGAGACGGAAAATGTCGTCTTTTTGACGCACTCGGGAAGCGCAGCGTTTCGGCGCAGCAGCGGCTCGGAGGCGTTTCGGGGAGGAAACGTCCGCTCGTCAAAGAGCGAAAGAAAGCCCGCCGCGATGTATCCCCCGCGGCGGGCTTTTTTGCGTCTGGAGTTCAGGGTTTGTCGTTCTCCCTCCCCCTCCGGGGGAGGGTCGTCGATGCGGAGCATCGACGGGGTGGGCGCGGCTCGGCGATCCGCACGCCGGCGTTTTTCGTTCCCCGGCCGCCCCCACCCGGTCGCTACGCGACCACCCTCCCCCGGAGGGGGAGGGAGATCCACAACGAAAGAAAAAGGGGCCGGAGCACCGCTCCGACCCCTCATTCGTCAGCGTGTGAAACGCCCTACCAGATCCGCACCCGGTCTTCCGGGGCGAGGTAGTATTTCGAACCCGGCTGGACGTCGAACGCCTCGTACCAGGCGTCGATGTTGCGCACGGGACCGATGACGCGGAACTCGGCCGGGCTGTGCGGGTCGGTGGCGATCTGGTTGCGCAGGGCGTCGTCGCGCATCTTGGACTGCCAGACCTGCGCCCAGCCGTAGAAGAAGCGCTGGTCGCCGGTGACGCCGTCCAGCACGGGCGCCGGCTGGCCGTTCAGCGACAGATGATAGGCCTCCAGGCCCACCGCATTGCCGGCGGCGTCGCCGATGTTCTCGCCCATGGTCAGGCCGCCCTGGACCTTGAAGCCCGGGATCGGCTCGAACTGGTCGTACTGTTCGCCCAGCCGCGTGGTCAGGCCGTCGAAATTGGCCCGATCTCCGGGGGTCCACCAGCTGCGCAGAACGCCGTCGCCGTCGGACTTGGAGCCCTGGTCGTCGAAGCCGTGGCCGATCTCGTGGCCGATGACGCCGCCGATGCCGCCGTAGTTGACGGCCGGGTCCGCGTCGGGATCGAAGAACGGCGGCTGCAGGATGGCGGCCGGGAAGACGATCTCGTTGTTGGTCGAGTTGTAATAGGCGTTCACCGTCTGGGGCGTCATGCCCCATTCGGTCTTGTCGACCGGATCGTTCAGGCGGTTCAGCTGGTAGTTCCACTGGAAGAGGCCGGCGCGTTCGGCGTTGCCGAACAGGTCGTCGGGCCGGACCTCGAGCGCCGAATAGTCACGCCATTTGTTCGGATAGCCGATCTTGACCGTGAATTTGTTCAGCTTCTCCTCGGCGGCCGCGCGGGTCTCGGCGCTCATCCAGCTGTAGGTGCGGATGCGGTTGCCCAGGGCCGTGCGCAGGTTGGCGACCAGGGCCTCCATCTTGGCCTTGGACTCGGCCGGGAAGTATTCGGCCACATACTGGCGGCCGACGGCCTCGCCCAGCATGCCCTCGGCGAAGGTGATGCCGCGCTTGTCGCGGGGACGCTGCATCGGCTGGCCGTTCAGGTCGCGCGAACGGAACTCCCACTGGGCGTCGGCGAAGCGGCGCGACAGGCGCGGCGCGGCGTCGTCGACGGTGTGGAAGGCCTGCCAGGCCTGGATGACCTCCATCGGCGTCTCGGCGTAGATGGCGGCGATCTTCGGCATGGCCGTGTCCTGACGGACGATCAGGCGCGGGACCTCGCCCACGCCGACGGCGGAGTAATAGGCCTGCCACGGGAAGCCGGGGGCCTCGGACGCCAGCTGGGCGATGGAGTATTCGTTGTAGGTCTCGTCGCGGTTGCGGTTCTGGATCGGGGTCCAGTGCGCCTCGGCGATGCGGGTCTCGAAGGCCACGATGGCCTCGGCGGAAGCCGTCGGGTTTTCCCAACCGACCATCTCCAGCATGCGGGCGACATAGGCCTGGTAAAGGACCTTCTTCTCGGCCCAGCGCTGCTCCAGATAGTAGTCGCGGTTGGGCAGGCCCAGGCCAGACTGGCCGGTCGAGACCACGTAGCGGGTCGGCGCCTTCTGGTCGGTGGTGATGCCGGTGCCGAAGATCGATCCGCCGATCCGGCCTTGCGTCTCGCCCATGTATACGGCGGCAAGGTCATGAGTGTTGGCGGCGCGAATGGCGGCCAGGTAGGGATTCAGCGGCTGGGCGTCCAGCGCCTCGATGCGGGCTTCGTCCATGTAGGACCGATAGGCGTCGGCGATCTTCTGTTCGTCCGATCCGGCGGTCAGGTCGGTCCGGGCCGTCAGGCCCTCGATCATCGCCTTGACGCGGTTGTCGGACAGTTCGCGCAGCAGGGCGAACGAGCCGTAGCTGGTGCGATCCGACGGGATCTGCATGCGGTCCAGCGCGGCGCCGTTGGCATGGCGCATGAAGCTGTCGCCCGGGCTCACCGAGGTGTCGCGGCCGTTCAGGTCGAAGCCCCAGGTCCCGTATTTCGGGGCTTCCGTGCCCTGATAGCCCAGCACCGTGGCGCCTTCGGCCGGCGTCTGGAACAGTTCAAAGACGGTGCAGGCCTCGTCGATGCAGCCGTGGTCATGGTCCTGGGCGGCCGCCATGGAGGCGGGCAGCAGCAGGGCGCCGAGCGCGGCGCCGATGAGCAGTTTCTTCATGGGATTTCCCTCGACTTCGCATCTCTATGGACAGCGTCGGCGGGGACCCTACGCCGCGGTTCCCGGCTGTCGCCTGAATTTTTTGTCATGTGCGACGGAGACCCGGACAGGACGGCGTTTCAGCCTGTAGGCTGACCGTCATTGGGGGGGCGATGGCGATTCACGGCGGCGGCGGCGAGTATCGCGATCTTGTGGTCTTTCTGGCCGCAGCGGGCGTCGTCGTGCCCCTGTTCAACCGTCTGAAGATCAGCCCGGTTCTGGGCTTTCTGGCCGCCGGGGTGCTGCTGGGGCCGCATGGCCTGGCGCGGATGGCGGACAGCGTCCCCTGGCTGGCCTGGCTGACGATCTCGGACGCGGAACAGATCCGCTCCCTGTCCGAACTGGGCGTCGCCTTCCTGATGTTCATGATCGGGCTGGAGCTGTCGTGGGAACGGCTGAAGGCCATGCGCCGGCTGGTGTTCGGCCTCGGTCTGACCCAGGTCGCGGTGTGCACCGTCGGCCTCGGCGCCGTCTTCATGCTGATGGGCCAGCCGCTGGTTTCGGCCGCGGTCCTGGGCATGGGACTGGCCCTGTCCTCGACCGCCGTGGTCATGCCCGTGATGGCCGAGCGCGGCCGCATCTCCACCACCTCCGGCCGCGCCACCTTCGCCATCCTGCTGGCCCAGGACCTGGCCGTGGCGCCGATCCTGATCACGGTCACCGTCCTGGCGGCCCTGGCCCAGGGTGGCGGGACGCCGGCGGGCGAGTTCGATCCCTCGGTGCTCGGGCCGGCCCTGTTCACCCTGATCCCCGCCGCTATCGGTCTGGCCCTGCTGGTCGTTCTCGGCCGGCTGGTGCTTCGCCCGATGTTCCGCTCGGTCGCCCGGGCCAAGGCCAGGGGGCAGGGGCAGGAGATGTTCATCGCCGCCAGCCTGCTGGTCGTGGTCGGCGCCGGCGTTGCCGCCCAGGCCGCCGGTCTGTCCATGAGCCTCGGCGCCCTGATCGCCGGCCTGCTGCTGGCCGAGACCGAGTTCCGGCGCGAGGTCGAGCTGTCGATCGAGCCGTTCAAGGGCCTGCTTCTGGGCGTCTTCTTCGTCGGCGTCGGCATCGGGCTGGACGTGAACGCGGTGGCCGCCGATCCGATCGGGGTCTTCGGCCTGGCGGTCCTGATGACCCTGTTCAAGGCTGCAATGATCTACGCCGCCGCGCGGGCCTGGAAGCTGGGCAGGCGCGTCGCCATCGAGACCGCCCTGGTGCTGGGTCCGGCCGGCGAATTCGCCTTCGTCATCCTCGGCGCCGGCCTGGTCGAGGGCATCGCCTCGCCCGACTTCACCCAGAAGGTCCTGCTGGCGGCGACGATCAGCATCTTCAGCATCCCGCTGATGGCCCTGATCGCGTCAAGACTGGTGCGGCGCGTCGAGGTCCGGAATCCCGATCTCCCCGCGGAAGCCATGGAGCCCCACGCCGAGGAGGGACAGGTGCTGATCGTCGGCTTCGGCCGGGTCGGCCGGCTGGTCGGCGAAATCCTGCTGACCCACGGCCAGCGCTTCCTCGCCATAGACGCCGACGCCTCGACCGTGGGCAAGGGGCGCGCCGAGGGCTCGAACGTCTTCTACGGCGACGCCGCCCGCGCGGAGATGCTGGCCCTGAGCGGCATCGACACGGCGCGGGCCGTGGTCGTGACCATGGACGCCCCGGCCAAGGTCGACGAGGTGGTCAGGGCGGTGCGGGCCCTGCGGCCCGACCTCACCCTGATCGCCCGGGCCCGCGACGACAAGCACGCCGTGCGCCTGTACCAGCTGGGCGTCACCGACGCCGTGCCCGAGACGACGGAGGCCAGCCTTCAGCTGGCCGAGAACACCCTGATCGACCTGGGCGTGCCCATGGGACTGGTGCTGGCCTCGATCCACGAGCGCCGCGACGCGTTCCGCAAGGTGTTCCAGGAGGCCATGCCCGGCGGCGACGGACCGCGCCGGGCCCGGGCCCTGCGCTCCACGCTGCGGCGCTGAGACGCAGGCGACGGATGTCCGGCCCACGCCGCGTTAACCTCCTGGCTAACCGTCCCGTTAATCCGGCTACCCCAATTTGGTCATCGTTGCGTGATGACTGCCCGTCCTCGCCCTTGAGGCGATTTCTGCGCGCCGCGCGCGCCCCGAAAGACCCATCGCTTCGGCGTCCAGTTTTTACCGGCGGGTGTCAGCCGCCGCTTCGTGAGTAGTCGTTTCATGCGAGATACCGCCCTGGCTTCCGCCTCCCCCGCCACCGACGTGGAGGGCGAAGCCCCCCGGCTGAACCGCCGCCAGACCGCCAAGGTCCGCACGCGCCAGAAGGTGCTGGACGCCGCTCGCCTGCTGTTCGCCGAGCGTGGCTACGAGCCCGCCACCATCCGCGACATCGCCAAGGGCGCCGGCATGTCGACCGGCGCGGTCTTCGCCAATTTCCAGGACAAGGCCGAACTGTTCGAGGCCGTTCTGGCGACCGACCTGATCAAGCTGGCGGATACGCTGAAGGCAGCCGCCGCGGCCGAAACCAGCTTGAGGGGCCGGCTGCTGGCCGCCCTGACTGCCGGCTACCACAGCTCGCTGGAGCAGCTGCCGCTGGTCCAGGCCGTCATCGCCCGCTCGTGGTTCCAGCCGGTCGCCGCCGAAATACGCACCCGCGCCGCCATCAAGCCGCTGATCTCGATCGTCACCGACGCCCTCCAGGCCGGCGTGGCCGACCGCGAGCTGCGCCAGGACGCCGACGTCCACCTGCTCAGCGACATGATCTACGACGCCTGGCTGTCGAACTACCGCCGCGCGGCCTACGACGGCTGGACCATCCAGCAACTGACGGCCCAGGTCGGCAAACAGATCGACGTCATCCTGGCCGGCGCGCTGTCACGTCAGTAGGCCTCGTCTCCTCCCCATCGGCTGCGCCGACAGGGAGGAGACAGGATCAGGTCGCGGCCTTCAGCTCTTCCAGCGCAATGTCGTCGCCTTCACGGGATTGGCGAATGCCCGCCCCTCGGCGCGGCTCTTGCCCCATTCGCGTTTCAGCTGCTGGTACCATTTCGCCTGTTTGTCGGCGTCGTCGATCCAGATCAGCGCCGGGTCGTAGCGCAGGCCCTCGTTCTGCAGGTTCACCATGCCGCCGTCCTGTTTCAGGAAGGCGACCACCCCCATCCGCAGGAAAGGTCTGGCGATCGCGAACACCCAGTGGTCGGACCAGAAGATCTGGGTGATCCGCGTCCTGGTCTCGCTGATCGGCGTCAGACAGGTCAGGGCCAGGACCTGCTTCGGCCCCACCTGGATATGCTCCCAGCGATAGCCGGGCAGGCGGAAGCTGATCTCGGTCGCTGGCGCGCCGCCCAGGATCCTGTAGGCCCGGCTGTTCGACGACGGCGCGTGCCGCACCATGGCGAAGCCCTGCTCGCGCGGTTCGAAGGCCTTGGCCTTCTCGTGCATCGAATGCGCGGACCGCCACCACCATTGCTGATGCACATAGGGGCCGTGAGCGGGGTCCATCAGGCCGACGACGGCATGGTCGATGTGGGACTCGAAATCCATCCACTCGACCAGCCTGGCCTCGCCGCCGACCACGCCGGGGAAGACTGGCGGTTCATGGTCCGGCCCGGCGAGGTTGCGCGGGTCGGACGCGACCCAGACGAACACCATCCCCTGACTTTCGCGCGCCGGATAGGATCGCACCCGGATGCGATCAGCCTCGAAGGCCTGGTCCTCGACCAGGGACGGAATGGCCGCGCAGACCCCGTCGGGTCGGAAGCGCCAGCCGTGATAGCAGCACTCGATCGTCTCGCCCTCGCCCGGCTTCTCGACCAGCCGCCCGGCCGACAGCGGCGCGGCGCGGTGAGGGCAGATGTCGCGCATCGCATAGACCTGACCCGCCCGCGTCCGGCCGACCAGGACCGGCTCTCCCAGCAGCTCGTGCCGCTTCAGCGAGGCGGCGGCGACGTCTCGCGACAGGGCGACGAAATACCAGGCGTCCAGCACGAAACCCTTGCCGAAAGCCGTCGGCGGGGCCTTCGCCTCGGGCGAGTTGGCGGAAACGGAGGCGCTGTCGGCTGGGCTCATGATCTCAGTTTAGCGGCCCGGATGCGCGAAGTCTTGACCGACTGCATCCGATCACGCCCTCTGCGGCGACTAGAGGACAGATACGGGCGCGTCGCCCGTTAATTCCGGGGATCCGACCATGAAGACCATGACCGCCGTCGCGGCGCTTTCCGCCTCCCTCGCCGGGGCGCTCGTCCTCGCCGCCGCGCCTGCGTTCGCGCAGGAGCATCAGCATCATCCGCAGGGTCCCGCTCCCGCCCCGGCGCCGGCGCCGGCGGCGGCCCACGCCCACGCCCACGCCGACTTCGAGTCCGGCCGCTTCCACGTCCGCGTCGACGCACCCGAGCACCCCGTCGGCGACGTCATCCTGATCCCCGGCCTGTCGTCCTCGCCCGAGGTCTGGGACGGCCTGACGGAAGAACTGAAGGGCCGCTATCGCGTCCATCGCGTCCACATCCAGGGCTTCGCCGCCGCCGCCGCCAAGGACAACGCCACGGGCCCTGTCTCGGCTCCGGTGGCCGAGGAACTCGCCCGCTACATCGCCGAACAGCGGCTGAACAAGCCGGCCGTCATCGGCCATTCCATGGGCGGCACCATCGCCATGATGCTGGCCGCCCGCCATCCCGACAGCGTCGGCAAGCTGATGGTGGTCGACATGGTGCCGTTTATGGGCGCGATATTCGGCGCGCCGGGCGCCACGGCGGAAAGCGTCTCCCCGATGGCCGACCAGATCTACGCCGGCATGACCGCGGGACCCGAGGAAGCCTATCGCCAGCAGGCCGCCGCCTCCGTCACCAGCATGATCAACACCGAGTCCCTGCGCGCCGGGCCGCTGGAAGACACGGCGACCAGCGACCGCGCCGTCTCCGCCTCGGCCTTCCGCGAGCTGATCGTCACCGACCTGCGCCCCGAACTGCCCCGCATCACGGCCCCCACCCAGGTCCTGTATGTGAGGTTCAACGACCCGCGCATGACCGACGAGATGGTGGACGGCATCTACCGCGCCTCGTTCGCTACCCTGCCCTCGGCCGGGTTCACGCGGATCGACGACAGCGCCCACTTCATCATGCTGGACCAGCCCGCCCGGTTCGCCGCCGAGGTGAACGCGTTTTTGAAATAGGGGCCCAAAGCGTCATGGTTTCGGCGGAAACGTCCCTCACGGTCGTGTGATCGGTAAGCGCGACCCGAAAAGTGGTTTCCGGTTTTCGGACTCAGTCGCGCGCCAACTTTCGAATCGTAGGGATTGTCGGCATGCCGACAATCCCTACGGGGGCGTTTCCGTTGACGGCCTGATCGGCTACGACCGGTCCAGGTCAGATGAGGTTTCCATGGCGGGTTCCGGCTTCAGCTTCGGACGCGGCGGCAACGCCGGCGGCCCCCGGCCCGCGCGCACGCCGGTGCAGAGGCTGGTCTATTGGGCCGCGGTCCTGGCCGTCTGGGGCCTGATCTTCCTGGTGGTCTTCTTCGCGGTCTTCGCCCGCGATCTGCCCGACACCTCGACGCTGTACAATGTCGATCGCCAGCCCTCGATCACCTATCTGGACCGCAACGGCGCCCTGATCGCCGTGCGCGGGACCCAACAGGCGCCCCCGGCTGATCTGGCCTCCCTGCCCGACTATGTCCCGGCCGCCTTCATCGCCATCGAGGACCGGCGCTTCTACCACCACCCCGGCTTCGACCCCGTCGGCATGACCCGCGCCATGGCCGCCAACATGCGCGCCGGGCGGGTGGTCCAGGGCGGCTCGACCCTGACCCAGCAGCTGGCCAAGAACCTGTTCCTGAGCCCGGACCAGAACATCAAGCGCAAGGTCCAGGAGCTGATGCTGGCCGTCTGGCTGGAGATGAAATTCTCCAAGGACGAGATCCTCGCCCTCTATCTGAACCGCGTCTATTTCGGCGCCGGCGCATACGGCATCGAGGCCGCGTCGCAGCGCTATTTCGACAAGAGCGCCAAACAGCTGACGGTCGGCGAGGCCGCCCTGCTGGCCGGCCTGCTGAAAGCCCCGTCGCGCTATTCGCCCGTGTCGGAGAGCGAGCGGGCCGGGACGCGCGCCACGGTGGTCCTGAACGAAATGGTCGACGCCGGGGTCATCACCCCGGAACAGCGCGCCGAGGCCGCGGCCTCGCCCGTGCGGGTGTCGCGCACCCTGTCGAGCCAGCACGCCCAGTATTTCATCGACTGGCTGGACAAGCAGATCCGCGAACTGGTCGGCGAACCGACCGAGGACATGATCGTCGAAACCACGATGGACCTGACGCTGCAGACCCAGGCCGAACGGTCCGTGAACCGCATCCTGCGGCGCGACCGGTCCAAGGGCGTGCAGCAGGCGGCCCTGGTCGCCTTGGACGGGGACGGCCGCGTGCGGGCCATGATCGGCGGCGCCTCCTATGCCGACAGCCAGTTCAACCGCGCCGTCGACGCCCGCCGTCAGGCCGGCTCGGCCTTCAAGCCCTTCGTCTATCTGACTGCGCTGGAAAGCGGCTACACGCCCGAGACGCGGGTCAATGACGCGCCGATCCGCATCGGCAACTGGTCGCCGCGCAACTATTCGGGGACCTTCAACGGCGAGATGTCCCTGGCCAACGCCGTGGCCCAGTCGACCAACACCGTCGCCGCCGGACTGGCCGACCAGATCGGCCGCGACAATGTCGCCCGCACCGCGCGGCGCCTCGGCATCACCAGCCGCATCGGACTTGAGCCGGCCATGGCCCTGGGCGCCGTCGAGGTTTCGCCGCTTGAGATGGCCCAGGCCTTCGACGCCTTCGCCAACGGCGGCAAGCGCGTGCGCGCCTATGGCATCAGCCGCATCCGCACGCCGCAGGGGCGGGTGATCTACCAGCGCTCGGCCCGGGCCGACGGCGCGGTGCAGGCCATCTCCAACCCCTTCCTCTATTACCAGAACCAGATGCTGCGCGGCGTCATGACCTCGGGCACGGGCCGATCGGCGGCCATCGCCGGCCGCGACGTGGCGGGCAAAACCGGCACGACCTCGGACTACAAGGACGCCTGGTTCGTCGGCTACACCGGCGGCTTCGTCACCGCCGTCTGGGTCGGCAAGGACGACAATACGGCGATGCGCGGCGTCACCGGCGGCTCGTCCCCCGCGGCCATCTGGCGCGGCTTCATGGAGGCGGCCCTGCCGCGCCTGAACGCCCCGGCCATCCCCAACGGTCCGGCCATGCCCGAAGGCTGGCAGGCGCCGACCAGTCCCGTCGAGAACCTGCTGGGCGAGATCGGCGACCTGTTCGGCGACAGCCCGCCCGCCGACGAGGCCATTCCGCCCGAGGATCAGCCGACGCTGGAACCGCGCCGTCCGGAACCGGGCCCGCCTGTCGTCCGCCCCACCGCGCCCCAGCCTCAACGGGACGCGTCGGACCAGCGGCCTGAACCGGCTCCCCCGCCCGAAAAGAAGGCCGACCCGCTGTTCTTTTGAGGAGACCGGGTCTCCTCCCCACGCGTGGGGAGGTGGCGCGGCGCACCCTCGCGCCGTGACGGAGGGGGCGACGCCGGCGGAGCCGGTGGATCGCCAATCCCGTCGCACCGAGTCGCCCCCTCCGTCTCGCCGGCTTCGCCGTCGATCCACCTCCCCATTCGCTCCGCTCATGGGGAGGAGCGGTCAGCGCCCCACCGCGTGCAGGGCGGGCCCGTTGTCTCGCAGCCATTTCCGGAACGGCCGGTGGTCGCCGACCAGGCTCTGCACCACCGACCAGTAGGCGGGGCTGTGATCCGCATGGACCAGATGGGCCACTTCATGGGCGGCGAGATAGTCGATCACCGCCGATGGGGCCATGACCACGCGCCAGCTGTAGCGGATGCTGCGATTGTGCGGGCTGCACGAGCCCCAGCGCGATTTCGGATCGGCGATCGACATCCTGACGGGGCGCTGGCCCAGGGTGCGCAGATGCACGTCGGTGCGGGTCTGGAGGGTTTCCCGCGCCACCCGTTTGAACAGGTTTTCCACCCGCCGGGCGTAGGCCTCGCCCTCGCCGCCCGAGGCGATCACGGGGCCGTCCTCATCCTCGGTCAGCCGCGCCGCTCCGGCGCCGCCGGTGGCGATCAACCGCGTCGGCCTGCCGAACAGGTCGATGACCGCGCCGGGCTCCAGCGGCGTCCCGTGCGGACGTTCGGCCAGACGCTGGCGCATCCACGAGGCCTTGGTGCGGGCGAAGGCGACAACGTCGGCCAGTTTGCGCTCGGACGGCGCGATCAGCACCGCCTCGCCGACGCGCGCGTCGATGCGGATCGACAGCCGCCGGGCGCGCGGATTGACCGACAGCCTCGCGGCTACGCCGAGACGTTCCGGTCCCTCAGGCGGCAGCCGCTGGCCGTTCCGGTACTGCACAGATGGCCTCGTGTCTGGCGATGAAGTCGCGCACCGCCGGATAGATGTCGTCGCGGAACCGGCGCCCGTTGAAGACGCCGTAGTGGCCGACCTCGGGATGGACGTACAGGGTGCGCAGTTCGTCCGTCAGCCCGGCGCACAGGGTGTGCGCCGCCTGGGTCTGGCCCACGCCCGAGATGTCGTCCCTGGCTCCCTCGACCGTCATCAGGCCGATGTCCGTGACCTTCGTCAGATCGACCTTGCGCCCGCGATGCTCCAGCAGGCCGCGCGGCAGCAGGTGCTGCTGGAAGACGATGTCGATGGTCTGGAGATAGAATTCCTCGGTCAGGTCCAGCACCGACAGATATTCGTCGTAGAATTCCTCGTGCTTGTCGACGCCGTCGCCGTCGCCATTGACCAGGTGCTGGAAATACTCGTGATGGGCGTCGCGGTGGCGGTCCTCGTTCATCGACATGAAGCTGTAGAGCTGGACGAAGCCCGGATAGACCCGCCGTCCAAAGCCCGGATAGGGCCAGGGCGCGGTGTGGATCATGTTGGATTTGAACCAGGTGAAGGGCTTTTCCTCCGCCAGCTGGTTGGTCACCGTCGGCGACAGACGCGCGTCGATCGGCGAACCCATGAAGGTCATCGAAGCCGGGCGATTGGGATCCTCGTCCTCGGCCATCAGGGCGCAGGCGGCCAGCACCGGCGGGCCCGGCTGGCAGACGCCGACCACATGGGCGCGCGGGCCGATGACGGCCAGCATGGTGCGGACGTGGTCGATGTAGTCGAAGAAATCGAACCGCCCCTCCAGCATCGGCACCTGACGGGCGTTGACCCAGTCGGTGACATAGACGTCGTGGTCCTGCAGGAAGCCCTCGACCGTGCCGCGCAGCAGGGTGGCGTAGTGGCCCGACAGCGGCGCGACGATCAGCACCGCCGGCGCCGTGGCCGGCTTGCCGGCCCGCTTCACATCACCGATGTGCCGCGCGAACCGCACCAGTTTGCACCAGGGCGAGGACCAGACGACCTGTTCGGTCGTCCGCACGTTCTTGCCGCCGACCGTGATGGTCTCCAGACCCCAGGCGGGCTTGCCGTACCGGCGCGTCACGCTCTCGAACAGTTCGGCCGAGGCGAAGGCCGTGCGGCCCAGCGCGGTGTCCGAAGCCGGATTGAACGGAGAACTCCAGAACTGGCGGGCCATCCGGGCCCCGAACCGGAACGGCGTCGCCGAGTGATAGGCGAGCTCATGAAGCGAATAGAGCATGGAATCCTTGAGACGGCCCCCGCCGTACGCGGCAGAGCACCATAGAACGCATCGCACTGCAAAAAGATTAGCGGTGCAACCGGTTTCTCCCTCCCCCGAAGTGGGGAGGGATGTCGGCGCGAAGCGACGACAGGGTGGGGTACGCCCGAAATTCCCCACCCGGTCGCTGCGCGACCACCCTCCCCACTTCGGGGGAGGGAGAATTCACTACCCCCGCGCCATGGCCCGTTCGATCACCTCAGCCGCCCGTTGCGGCCCCAGATCATGGGCCAGCGCGCTGCGGAACTTCCCGTCCGGCCCCATCAGATAGACGGTCAGCGAGTGGTTCATGGTGTAGCCCTCGCCCTCGCCGACCTTCTGGTAGTAGGCGCGATAGGCGTCCGCCGCCGCCTTCACCTGCTCCGGCGTGCCGGTCAGGCCGATGACCCCCTGCGGAAAGCCGTCGGACGACAGATAGTCCTTCAAGGCCTGCGGCGTGTCCCGCTCGGGATCGACCGAAATGAAGACGATCTGCAGGTCCTTCGCCCTGTCGCCGAGCTGCTGCTTCGTCGCCTCCAGCGCAGCCAGCGTCGTGGGGCAGTAGTCGGGGCAGTACGTGAAGCCGAAGAAGACCAGCGACCATTTCCCGTCCAGCATGGTCTGGTCGACCGCCTGCCCGTCCTGATTGACCAGCTGGAACGGCCCGCCGACCGACGGCTGGCCGGTCGAGGTCTCCAGAGCCGGGATCACGCCCTCGCGCTGATTGACCACCACGATGGTGGTCACGGCCAGGGCGGCCGCGATGGCGATACAGGCTCCGGCGAACAGCAGGATGGAACGACGCGGCATCACGGCCCCCTCGAAAACGCGCCATGCGCGCGCGTCCGGTCTATAGAAGACGCGTGAGCCTGTCCCAAGAGCCCCCCATGCCGCAGTCCGGGCCGTCCTTCGCGCCCGAAGATCCGGACCGTTTCCCGGGCTGGCGCAACCTGCCGCGCCGCAGCCGGGGCCTGTCGTTGCGCACCCTCGTCATTCTGCGCTGGATGGCCATCGCCGGTCAGACCGCGACCGTCGCCATCGCCACCCTGTATTTCCACTTCGACCTGCCGCTGTGGGGCTGTCTGGCGGTGATCGCGGTCAGCGTGGCGATGAACCTGAACGCCACCGCCCGGCTGAAGCGCACCGACGGCTCCCTGCCCGACGGCCGGATGACGGCGGCGCATCTGGGCTTCGACATCCTGCAGCTGTCGATCCTGCTGGCCCTGACCGGCGGGCTGCAGAACCCCTTCTGCCTGCTGCTGGTCGCGCCCGTGACCGTGGCCGCCGCTTCCCTGCCGGGACGTCAGGCGGCCTTCATGGGCTTCCTCGTGCTGGTCGCGACCACCACCCTGTTCTTCTTCTCCATGCCCCTGCCGTGGCAGGCGGGCACCGAGCTGAACCTGCCGCCGCTGTACCGCTTCGGCATCGGCCTGGCCCTGTTCACCGGCGTCATCTTCACCTCGGCCTACGCCTGGCGGGTCGCCGCCGACGCCGAGAAGCTGGAGCTGGCCCTCGCCACCACCCAGGACGTGTTGCAGCGGGAACAGCGGCTGGCGGCCCTGGGCGGGCTGGCGGCCGCGGCGGCGCACGAGCTGGGCACGCCGCTGGCCACCATCCAGGTCGTGGCCCGGGAACTGCTGCGCGCCTCGGCCAAGGGCGGCTCCGCCGCCGAGGACGCCGCCCTGATCCTGCAGCAGGCCGAGCGCTGCCGCGACATCCTCAAACGCCTGTCGCAACAGCCCGAGGAGGGCGATTCCGCCTTCGCCGTGGTCGGCCTGACGGCCCTGCTGGAAGAGGTCATCGAACCCCACCGCGGCTTCGACCTGGATTTTCAGGTCGAGGTTCGCACCGCCTCGGGCGAGCCCGAGCCTCGCGTCCGCCGCCTGCCCGAGGTGATCCACGGCCTGTCGACCCTGGTCGAGAACGCCGCCGACTTCGCCGGTTCCCGGGTGCGGGTCCGGGCCATCGTCGACGCCGGTTTCATCGAGATCGAGGTCGTCGACGACGGCCCCGGCTTCCCCGCCGACATCCTGCCCCGCCTCGGCGAGCCCTATGTGACCAGCCGTCCGCAGGGCAAGGCGCGCCGCGCCCTGGCGGCCCAGATCGCGGCCTCGGTCGCCGCCGCCACGCCGGGCCGCAAGGGAAAGAAGGGCTCGGCCCCGCCGCCCGAGCCCGAGGCCATCGCCCCCAGCCAGGGCGGCATGGGTCTGGGTTTCTTCATCGCCCGCACCCTGCTGGAGCGCACCGGCGGCAAGGTCTTCGTCGGCGCCGGCGACGGTGGAAAGGGACAGCCCAGGGGCGCCCGCGTCGCTGTCCGCTGGCCCCGGCCCGCTCTGGAAGTCCCGTCGTGATGTCGCACCCCCGCGGCTGAACCTTGACCGCACCCGTACTGTTACTGACTTGAGCCTTCAGGAGACGCCAGATGCCCGACGCCGAAGACCGGATCGCCGCCCTCGCCGACAAGACCCTGCTGGTGCTGGACGACGACAACGCCCTGCGCACCCGTCTGGGCCGCGCGCTCGAAAGCCGGGGCTTCGTCGTCACCCTCGCGGCCTCTCTGGCCGAGGCTCATGAAGCCCTGAAGACCTCGGTCCCCGCCTTCGCCGTGCTGGACATGCGGCTCGAGGACGGCAACGGCCTCAAGATCGTCGAGGCCATCCGTGACCGGCGCGAGGACGCCCGCATCGTCATGCTGACCGGCTACGGCGCCATCGCCACCGCCGTGGCGGCGGTCAAGGCCGGCGCCGTCGACTATCTGCAGAAGCCGGCCGACGCCGACGACGTGGTCAAGGCCCTGCTGGCCACCGGCGAGGCCCCCGAGCCGCCCGACAATCCGATGAGCGCCGACCGGGTGCGCTGGGAGCATATCCAGCGGGTCTATGAGCTGTGCGATCACAATGTCTCGGAGACGGCGCGGCGTCTGGGCATGCACCGCCGGACGCTGCAGCGGATATTGGCGAAACGGGCTCCGCGGTAACCGGAGTCTCCTCCCCACATCGTGGGGAGGTGGCGCGGCGCGCCTTCGCGCCGTGACGGAGGGGGCGACGCCGGCGGGGCCGATGGATCACCAACCCCTGTCACCGAGTCGCCCCCTCCGTCTCATCGGCTGCGCCTCCGAGCCACCTCCCCATCGCTACGCGATGGGGAGGAGACGGTCCCTCAGATCTCCTGGTTATACGCCCCGACCTCGGCGTATTTGGCCAGCCGCGGCTTCACCTCTTCGCGGAACAGCGCCCGCATATCGTCGGCCGAGCGCATGCTCTCGACCACCACCACCAGCTCCGGCTTGTTCGAGGACGCGCGGACCAGCACCCATGACCCGTCCTCGAGGTGAACCCGCACCCCGTTGACGGTGATGGCCTCGACGATCTTCCGCCCCAGGATCGAGCCGCCCGCGTCGGCCAGGGCCTGATACTCGGCCACGATCCGCTCCAGCACCTCGTACTTCAGCTCGTCGTCGCAATGCGGGCTCATCGTCAGCGACGTCCAGGCGTCGGGCAGGGCGGCCTTCAGCTCGCTCAGCCTCTTGCCCGGATTCCGGTCCAGCATGGCCAGCACGGCGCCGGCCGCGACGATCCCGTCGTCATAGCCGTGGCCCAGCGGCGCGTTGAAGAAGAAGTGGCCCGACTTCTCGAACCCCGCCAGGGCGCCCAGTTCGGCGGTCTTGCGCTTGATATAGCTGTGCCCCGTCTTCCAGTAGACGGTGGTCGCGCCATTGGCCTTCAGGACCTCGTCGGTCTTGTACAGGCCCGTCGATTTCACATCGACGACGAAGGTCGCATTGGGATGCAGCGCGCTCAGGTCGCGGCCCAGCATCAGGCCGATCTTGTCGGCGAAGATCTCCTCGCCCGTGTCGTCCACCACGCCGCAGCGGTCGCCGTCGCCGTCGAAGCCCAGGGCCAGATCGGCCCCCGTCTCGCGCACCTTCGCCGCCATCTGCATCAGCATGGCGTGGTCTTCGGGGTTCGGATTGTATTTGGGGAAGGTGTAGTCCAGCTCGGTGTCCATCTCGATCACCTCGGCCCCCATGCGGCGCAGGGCCTCGGGGGCGAAGGCGCCCGCCGTGCCGTTGCCGCAGGCGGCCACGACCTTGATCGGCCGGGTCAGCTTCACCTTGGAGACGATGTCGGCCAGGTAGGCCTCGCGGAAGCCCTCGACCCGGGTCAGGGACCCGCCCTTGCGGCCCACGCCTTCGCCGTTGAGGACGATATCCTTCAGCCGGCCGATCTCGTCGGGGCCGAAGGTCAGCGGCGGCTGGGCCCCCATCTTGACCCCCGTCCAGCCGTTCTCGTTGTGGCTGGCCGTGACCATGGCCACGCACGGCGCGTCCAGCTCGAACTGGGCGAAATAGGCCGTCGGCGACAGGGCCAGGCCGATGTCCAGCACCTCCATCCCGCCTTCCAGCAGGCCCAGGATCAGCGCCTGCTTCACCGACAGGGAATAGGAGCGGTAGTCATGGCCCACCACGATGCGCGGCGTCTGGCCGATCTCGTGGACATAGGTCGCCAGGCCGAGGCCCAGGGCCTGGATGCCCAGAAGGTTGATCTCCTTCTCCAGGATCCAGCGCGCGTCGTACTCGCGGAAGCCCGTCGGCTTCACCAGCGGCACGGTCTCGTAGTCGGCCGTGTTGGGGCGAAGGTCCTGGCGGGGCTTGATCATGGTCGGGTCCTGTTGGGAAGCGGCGCCCGGTATAGCAGGCGGTCCCGGGGCCACAACAACGCCAGCCCCGCGCCTTGGCTGCAACGGGCCTCGGCTTGACCCACGTCGCCGCCAGTCCTACCCCCGGAGTCCCGTTCGGAGACCTGAATGCCCCGCCTGATCCTGCTGCGACACGGCCAGAGCCAGTGGAACCTGGAAAACCGCTTCACCGGCTGGGTCGATGTCGACCTGACCGCCGAGGGCGAGGCCCAGGCGCGGCGCGGCGGCGAGCTGATCGCCGAGGCCGGTTTCACGCCGGACGTCATCTTCACCTCGGTGCTGAAGCGCGCGAAGCGCACCGGCGCCCTGGCCATGGATTCAGCCGGCCTCAAGGACGTCCCGGTGATCGAGGACTGGCGGCTGAACGAGCGCCACTACGGCGGCCTGACCGGTCTCGACAAGGCCGAGACGGCGGCCCTGCACGGCGACGCCCAGGTGAAGATCTGGCGCCGCAGCTACGACATTCCGCCCCCGCCGCTCGCCCCCGGCGGCGAATGGGACTTCGCCGGCGACCCCCGCTACGCCGGCCAGACCATCCCGGATACCGAAAGCCTGAAGACCACGCTGGACCGGGTCCTGCCCTACTGGAACGCCGCCATCGCGCCGCGGCTCGCGGCGGGCGAGGACGTGCTGATCGCCGCCCACGGCAACTCCCTGCGGGCCATCGTCAAACATCTGTTCGCCGTGCCGGACGACCGGATCGTCGGTGTCGAGATTCCGACCGGCAATCCCCTGGAAATCGACCTGGACGCCGACCTGAAGCCGGTAGCCGCCCGCTATCTGGACGCCGCCCGGGCGACCCCGCTGCCGGAAGTCCGCGCATGACCACCGCGCGCCAGGCCTCGGACGACATCCGCTTCATGGGCCGCGCCATCGAGCTGGCCAAGGCGCGTATGGGTCAGACCTGGCCCAACCCGGCCGTGGGCTGCGTCATCGTCAGGGATGGCGAAATGGTTTCCGAGGCCGCGACCGCGCCCGGCGGCCGCCCTCATGCCGAGGAACAGGCCGCGCCCGCCGCCGGCGACCAGGCGCGCGGCGCCACCGCCTATGTCACGATGGAGCCCTGCGGCGCCCGCTCGTCGGGTCGCAAATCCTGTTCCCACTTCCTGGTGGACGCCGGAATCAGCCGCGTGGTCGTCGCCGCCGTCGACCCGTCGCCCTTCGCCGCGGGCAGGGGAGTGGAACGGCTCAGGAAGGCGGGGCTCGAGGTCGAGACGGGCCTGTTGGCCCCGGAGGCCGCGGTCCTCTACGAAGGCTATCTTCACCGGGTCGAAACAGGCCGGCCGATGGTCCGCGTCAGCGAGGACGGCGCCGGCTTCGACGCCCGCTTCGCCGCCTCGGCCAAGGCCGACCTGACCACCGAGCTGCAACGCCTCGGCGAGGCCGGCTACACCCGCGTCTGGGTCGCGACGGGGGAACTGGCCGACGCGCTTCAGGCGCAGGGGTTGCTTACGGCCTGACGGCGCCGTTGCCGGGCTCGAGAGTTCTGTAAACGGGGGAACAAGGCTCCGCCGGTAACCATTTCAGCCTTCCTTAAGCGCCGCCGTGCCAGAACGGGACTATGTCGCCTGTGCCTACCGCCTCATCCAGCGCCAGAAGGCGCATCGACCAGACCGAACTGGACGCCATCTGCGCCCGGCACGACCGTCTGTGGCAGGCAAAGCCCGGCGGCGCCCGCGCCGTTCTCGCCTGGATGGATCTGTCCGGCCTCAGCCTCGCCGGTCGCAACCTGGCCGACGCTGATTTCGCGGGCGCCTGCATGCACGGGACGGATCTGACGGGAGCCAAGCTCGACAACGCCACCTTCTTCGGCGCCGACATGCAGGACTGCATCCTGGTCGACGCCAGCATGCGGCGGGCCGACCTGCGCGGCGCCTGTCTGCGCGGGGCCGACCTCAGCGGCGCCGACCTGTTCGAGGCCGACCTGCGCGAGGGCACCATCGCCGCCGCCGACTCCAAGCTGGGTTTCCGCGTGGTCGAGGCCAGGTCGCGTCAGGACACCCAGGCCCAGGGCGCCTGCCTGGCCGGCGCGAACCTGGAACGCTCGAAGCTGACCGGAATCGTCGCCGTGGCGGCCGATTTCACCGACGCCATCATGAAGGACTGCAAGATGGTCCGGGCGAACCTGAAGCAGGCCAGTTTCCGCGGCGCGGACCTGGCCGGCGCCGACCTGTCCGGGGCCGACCTGTCGGGCGCCGACATGCGCGACGCAGTGCTGGTGGGTTGCAAGATGGCGATGTGGCGGACGGACGGGGCCAATATGGAGGGTTGTCTTACCGACGACCGCCTTGCGGGCGCGCCCGTCGGCAAGATGCCCGCCGCCGAGATGCTGGCCGAGCATGCCCAGTGGTGCGAGACGGGCGGGGTGCAGGGCCGCCCGTCGGTGTTCGACGGCGTCGACCTGCGGGCCCTGCGCTCGATTCAAGGCTACAACCTGACCGCCCTGTCGGCCAAGGGCGCGGTCTTCTACGGCCTCGACATGGAGGGTGTGCAGCTTCAGGGCGCGCATCTCGAGGATGCCGATCTTCGCTCGGTCAATCTGAAGGGCGCGGACCTGCGGGGCGCTCGGCTGGGACGGGCGCGGTTGAACGGATCCGACCTGCGCGGCGCCAGGCTGGGGCCGCTGATGATCGCCGCCGACCGCCTGCTGCCTGCCGATCTGACGGGGGCCTGTCTGCGCGGGACCGACCTGTCGGGCGCCGATCTCAACCGCGCGGTGCTGAACGGCGCCGATCTCAGCCGGGCCAAGCTGCACGGCGCGATCATGACCCAGACCGACCTGACCGACGCCACGCTCAGCAGCGTGCGCGGCATGCCCCCGCCCCTCGCCTGACGCGCGAAAAAGGGCGGCGCGAACGCCGCCCTTCTCCAGGTTTTGCCTCGCGCGCTTCGCGCTGTTTGAGGCTAGGCGGCCTTGGACCTCTTGCCTTCGATCAGCCGTTGACCGGTATTGATCTCGATCTGGCGGGGCTTCAGGGCCTCCGGCAGTTCGCGGGCCAGTTCGATCGACAGCAGGCCGTCGGCCAGGTCGGCGCCCTTCACCACCACATAGTCGGCCAGCTGGAACCGGCGCTCGAAGTCCCGCTCGGCCAGGCCGCGATGCAGATAGGTGCGCCCGGCCGCGTCGTCATTGGCCGTCTTGCGGCCGGTGACGGTCAGCAGGTTCTCCTTGACCTCAAGGGTCAGTTCGTCGGGCTTGAAGCCGGCGACCGCCACCTCGATGCGATAGGCGTTCTCGCCCGTCGTCTCGATATTGTAGGGCGGCCAGCCGTTTTCCTGACTGGTGCGCGCGGCGCTTTCCAGCAGGCCGGCCAGACGGTCGAAACCGACGGCGGAACGGTACAGCGGGGTGAAATCATAGGTACGCATGGGTCATCCTCCTGAGGAACAGCAAGGTTGAACCGCCCCAGCGTTTTGGCCCGGGACGGCGGTGGGGGTTCAGCCCCGACGGTCCGAATGCTCGGCCCCGTCCGGTCTGGAGGCCCCGGAACCGGCGGCCTCGAACCCGATGTGGGGAGCCTGCGCGCGCCGTCAAGACCGCGCCAATCTGTCGCCGTCGGTTCGGAAGGCTTGCCCCCGTGCGCGGAGGCCGTAGGGTTCGCCGCACATTTGTGGAGCCTCCCATGCGCCTGCTCGTCCTCGCCGTGACCACCGCCCTCGCCCTGCCCTCGATCGCCGCGGCGCAAGCCCTGCCGGCGCTTCCGGCCCTGAACGAGACGGCGTCCCAGCGCACGGTGCGCCGCGCCGCCATGACGCCGCCGGTCCTGCAGGAGGACGCCGCCCTCCAGGCCGCCGTTGGTTCCGACGCCCGCCCCGCCGCCGACGTAGCCCGCGACACCTTCCGTCATCCGTTGGAGACCCTGACCTTCTGGGGGCTGACGCCGGGCTCGACCGTCGTCGAGATCGAGCCCGGCCGGGCCGGCTGGTGGCGCAACATCCTGGAGCCCTACGCCCAGGCCACCGGCGGGACCTATGTCCCGGTCAACCGCCCGCTCGAGAGCATGGGCGTGCCCGACGGGACCGCCGACATGGTCGTGGTCGCCCGCGCCTTCCACAACTGGCACGGCAATGGCCGCACGGCGCCGTATATGGCCGCCTTCTTCAAGGCGCTGAAACCGGGCGGCGTCCTGGCCGTCGAACAGCACCGCAGCGCCGAGGGCCTGAACGCCGACGCGACGGCCCCCTGGGGCTATGTTTCCGAAAGCTACGTCATCCACGCCGCCCAGGCCGCCGGCTTCGTGCTCGACGCCCGCAGCGAGCTGAACGCCAATCCCAAGGACGACCGCGACCATCCGTACGGCGTCTGGACCCTGCCGCCCGTCCGCACCAGCGCGCCGCGCGAGGGCAACGCCAACGACCGTCCCACGCCCCTGACCGAGGCCGAGCGGGCCCAGTATGACGCGATCGGCGAGAGCGACCGCATGACCCTGCGATTCCGCAAGCCGGCCTGACTGCGCGTCATGCCGGGAACCGTTTTGACGGGCTTGGGGAACACGGTTAAGGCCTGCTGGCCGGGGCGGCGTCTGATCGGACAGGACCGCCCTGCGGGGAGCGTGCATGGCTGAATCCACGGAACGCCGCCAAGGGCCGCTGTCGCGCCGCGGCCTGCTGTCCGGCGTCGCGGTCGTCGCTGTCGCCGGCCTGGCCGCCTGCGGCCGCGAGGAAAAGACCGCCGAACCGCCTCCGACCCCTGACGGCCCGCCCAAGGGTTCGCTGGAGTGGGCCGTCGCCGGCCCCTGGCGCGCCCAGGACAAGGCGCGCGACGCCGCCCGACATCCGATGGAGACCCTGCGCTTCTTCGGCCTTCAGCCGCGCATGACGGTGGTCGAATTCTGGCCCGGCAGCGGCTGGTACACCGAAATCCTGGCCCCCTACCTCGCCGAGGGCGCGGGCAAATACGTCGCCGCCGGCTTCCAGACCGGTCCCGCCGCCGATCCGTCCCAGGTCGCCCTGATGGCCGCCTTCCAGCAGCGGTTCACGACGGACGAGCGCCTGTACGGCGAGATCGAACTCAGCGCCTTCGGCCCGACCTCGGGCCCGGTCACCGCCCCGGGCACGGCCGACATGGCCCTGTTCATGCGCAACATCCACGCCTGGATGGCCGCCGGCATCGCCGAAAAGGCCTTCGCCGACGCCTGGGCCGCCCTGCGTCCGGGCGGTATCCTCGGCGTCGAACAGCACCGCCTGGGGCCCGAGGAGGATCAGGACCCCGCCGCCGCGAACGGATACGTCCAGGAAGCGTTCGTCAGACAACTGGCGGCGGAAGCGGGCTTCGCCTTCGTCGCCGCGTCGGAAATCAACGCGAATGAAAGGGATACCAAGGATCATCCGTTCGGGGTCGAGACCCTGCCGCCGATGTCGCTGACCGCCCCGCGCGGTTCGCCGCCGAACCCGGCCTTCGACCGGTCGAAGTATGACCGCATCGGAGAGAGTGATCGCATGACCTTGAGATTCAGGAAGCCAGAGTGAACCGAGCCGTCGCCTATGCCGCCAATGCGCCCCTGATGGGGGTCCCGGGCGCCTCCGCGCCTCCGGGCGGCGTGGGCGAATGGTTCCGCGGCGCCGGCGGCCTGCGCCTGCGCGCCGCCTTCTGGACGCCCTCGGCCCTCGTCGCCAGGAAGCCCCGCGGCACGGTGATCGTCAGCCCCGGCCGGACCGAGCCGATCGAGAAATACTACGAGGTCATCGGCAATTTCCTCGCCCGCGGCTGGTGCGTCCTGGCCCACGACTGGCGCGGTCAGGGCCTGTCGGCCCGCCTTCTGCCGGACCGGCTCAAGGGCCACGCCCGGGCGGTCGAGGAATTCCTCGACGACTACGCCCGTCTGCTGGACACCTGGGAAGAAAGGGCGCCCAAGCCCTGGGTCATGGTCGGCCATTCGATGGGCGGAGTCTTCAACCTGATGACGCTGCAGGGCGGCGAAAGCCGCTTCTCGGGCGCGATCCTGACCAGCCCGATGCTGCGCATCAAGACCGGAAAGCGGTCGATGTGGTCGGTCAAGCTGGCGGTGCGCTGGAACCTGCGTCACGGCAAGGCCGGAGACTATGTGCTGGACGACGCCGACGACCCGTTCGACCACACCTTCGAAAAGGACGCCCTGACGTCCGACGAAAGCCGTTACGAACAATGGCGGCAACAGCTGTACGCCTGCCCGCATCTGGCCGTCGGCGGCCCGACCTGGGGCTGGCTGTCCGTCGGTCTGGACGCGGGCGAACGGGCCCTGAAGCCCAAGGCGCTGAAGGCGGTCCGGATTCCCGTCGCCATCGTCCAGGCGGGCGAGGACGACCGGGTCTGGAAACAGACCAACAAATGGGCCGCCAAACGGCTGGGCCGCGGCCGCTACGTGGAAGTTCCGGGCTCGAAGCACGAAGTCATCATGGAGACCGACGACCTGCGCGCGGTCTTCCTGGAAGAGTTCGACGCCATGGGCGCCTATGTCTCGCCCGTCGAGGACCTGTCGCCCCTGCCCGCCAGCGAGCCCACCGAAGCGGCGTGATTCCCTGAATCCGCCGGGCTAGATGGCCGCCCGTCTCAGCGTCACCAGCGCCTGCTCCCGGATGCCGACGTCCCCGACCGCCAGGATCTGGCCGCCGCCGTCCGGCGCTTCCCCGCGCCAGTTGCTGACCGCGCCGCCGGCCGCCTCGATGACCGGAACCAGCGCCGACCAGTCCCAGACCTTCAGACCGCTTTCGGCGACCAGATCGATCCGGCCGGCCGCCACCATGGCATAGGCATAGGCGTCGCACCCCAGCCGGGCCAGACGCGCGGCGGCCCGCACCTGGGTCCAGGCGCCCAGCTCCGCGCCGGTGAACATGTCGGGATCGGTGGTGGCGATCAGGGCGTCGTTCAGGCGCGGACACGGCCGCACGGCCAGCGGCGTTTCTCCGCCCGCCTTCAGCAGCCGGGCTCCCGAAGGCCCGCCCAGGAATATCTCGTCCAGACAGGGTTGCCCGATAACACCCACCGTGGGCCGTCCCCCGGTCCTGAGCGCGATCAGATTGGTCCATAGCGGCAGGCCGGCGATGAAGGCCCGGGTGCCGTCGATCGGGTCCAGGATCCAGACGTGTTCGGCGTCCGGCCGGTCCTCGCCATATTCTTCCCCGATCACGCCGTGGTCGGGATAGCGGGCGGCGATCAGCCGGCGGATCGCCGCCTCGGCCTCCTGATCGGCCTGGGTGACGGGATCGAACGCGCCGGGCCCGCCCTTGTCGCTCTCTTCATACGCGCCCCGGAAATACGGCAGGGATACGCGCGCGGCCTCGCGGGCCAGGTCGACGGCGAACAGTTCGAATTCGGTCATGGAGGCAAGCCAGTGGTTAGTGGCTAGTGACTAGTGGCTAGGATCACGCAGGGCCAGCCCCCGACTGCGGCTTCAGTCCGCCCGCCGGGCGCCGCAGCGCCAATCACTCGCCACTAGCCACTAATCACTAGCCACTTCTACGCCGCGTCAGCCTCGACGTGCAGCGACTTGGCCAGATCCAGCAGGCGCCGGCGCGGCTTCTCGTCCAGCTGGTAATAGGCCTGGATCAGGTCGAGCGTTTCCTTGCGGGAAAACATCTCCCCGCCCTGGTTGGCGACCTCGCGGCGCTCGATGGCTTCTTCCAGACCGTCGTAGAAATAGCTGACCGGCGATTCCAGCGCCTCGGACAGCTGCCACAGGCGGGCGGCCGAGATGCGATTGGCGCCGCACTCGTATTTCTGGATCTGCTGGAAGCGAATGCCGACCTGGTTGGCCAGCTGTTGTTGCGTCAGGCCCAGCAGGCGCCGGCGGCGGCGCAGGCGGCGTCCCAGATGCAGGTCGATATCGGTGGCCATGGCCCCTGTTCCCCGTGTTGGCAGGCTGTCCCGAAGCGGGACGGCTCGCCCTTCACGCGGCAAGCACCGTGCCGTGCTCGCCTGACGGGGGAGAGTCGGTGAGCAATGTTCTGCGGGGCGTTCCGCAACCGTTACGGTTCACGCGCATTACGGCGACAGAGCATTTGGCTTCAAGGGAGAGACAACATGGGCTTGGGTATCATTGGCTGGATCGTCATCGGCATCGTCGCCGGCTGGCTGGCGGAAAAGGTTATGGGCCGCAGCCATGGCCTCGTGACGAACCTGATCGTCGGCGTCATCGGCGCCCTGCTGGGCGGCTTCATCGCTGGCAACCTGCTGGGTATTCCGGTCGGCGGCTTCAACCTGATCACGCTGCTGGTCGCCTTCCTCGGCGCCTGTCTGCTGTTGTTCCTGGTTGGCCTGGTCAAGCGTCGCGGCTAGGCGCTTCGCATTCCGAAACGACGAAGGGCGGCTCCATCCGGAGCCGCCCTTTTTCTATGGCGGACAGGCCGGTGACCTGCCTGCCGGGCCTGGTTCCGCTTCCGACCGATTGCGGAAATTCCGACCTGCCCCTCTGGCGTTCAGATGGCCCGGACCCCAGCTTCCAGGCACAGTTCGGGAGTGGCGGTGATGACGACCAAGGCTCATTGGGAAAACGTCTATCAGACCAGGGCAGTGGACGAGGTCAGCTGGTATCGCCCCCACCTGGATGTTTCACTGAGGCTCATCGAACACGCAGCGCTGGACCGCGGCAGCGCGGTCATTGACGTCGGTGGCGGGGAAGCGACCTTGGTCGATGACCTTGTCGGGCGCGGTTACAGTGACGTGACGGTGCTCGACATCTCCCCGGCGGCCATTGAAGTAGCGAAGGACCGATTGGGCTCTTCTGCCGCCTCGGTGCATTGGATCACCGGGGACATTACGGCCGTCGAACTGGAAGCCGCTCGCTATGATGTCTGGCACGACCGGGCCGTATTCCACTTCCTGACGAGTGCAGATGACCGGGCCGCATATGTGCGTCAGGTCGCCCGCGCGGTTAAGCTTGGGGGACACGTCATTGTCGCGACCTTCGGCCTGGATGGTCCGGAGAAGTGCAGTGGACTGGATGTCGTGCGCTACGACGCGGAACACCTGCACGACGAGTTCGGGACGAAGTTTCGTTTATTGGACAGCGTCACCGAGTTGCACGAGACGCCCTGGGGGACGCCTCAGCAGTTCATCTATTGCTTCTGCCGGGTGGAATGAGAACGCGATATCCGCCCGGCACGCGCCTCCGTCCGCTAACCACCCCCAACCGACCCCGGCGAGGTCCGCATCCGGCCTCCCGTGTCGAATGTCCGGTTTGCGGCCCGGTACTTATGACGGCACCCGACCCGAAGCGGACATTCGCCGCCTTCGCTTGTCAGCACGCCCAAGAGGCATCAACGTTCGGATGCGGCAGCGGGTCTGCGGCAGCAGCTTAAGGGGCGCGCATGATCCGAACAGTTTTCGTGGTTTGTTTGTGCCTCGGCGTCGCGAGCTGTGCCAAGCCCGCCGCAGACAGTTGCCAGGCAGACGCTGATGCAATGATGGATATGTCGTTCGCTGCCTTCGATCAGGGAGTGGATGGCTGGCGTTCGTTAGATAGCAGCTTGGCTTGCTCTGACTACGCGGACGATGTGCTGGCTGAATATCGGTCCCGGCACGGCCCTAGCCTCGGCCCGGCGAATGCCAGCCTGCTCATGTGGCACGAGGCTCAGGTGCTGGCCGTGCAAGGGGACTCTGCGCGATCCCTCGACCTTATGAAGAAGGCTGCATATCCGGGAGAGCCTCAGTGGCAGAAGCTCTATCGAGAAGGGAGTATCGCGTTCCTAGATGGTGAAATGGCACGGCTGCAGACAGCAAGGGATCAGCTATCCCGGCTACCCCGCGATGCAAGCTTGATCGTTCCGGGCGGTAGAGCGGTCGCTTGGCCCCCTAATCTGGATGTGCTGGACGGACTCATTTCCTGTTTCGGAAAGCCCTACAGCGTCGCTTACGCTTGCCGCCGACCGCCCGCGATCGAGTAAACGGGGACGTCCGCTTCCCACCCATCGCGGACGTTGGGTTCGTCCGCTGTTGGGCAAGGGCGCCAAGGTCCGGGCGCCTCAGTGGCGGACGCGGCGCCCACGGGTCAGCCGGGCGCGCGGGTTGTCTGAAACGACGAAGGGCGGCTCCGTGCGGAGCCGCCCTTTATTCTTGCCTCGATCAGGGATCAGGCGCCGGGCTTGTCCGGCTTCTGGCCTTCGCCGGGGGGGGTGGCGCCGTGGTGACCCTCGGGATGGGCCGGAGCAGCCGGCGTCGCCGGCGTTGCGGGCGCCGCGGGCGTGGCCGGGGCGACGCCCGGGTCCGCGGGCATAGCCGGCGTAGCGGGGGTCGCCGGCTCGGCCGGCTCGGACGCGGCCTCCTCGGCGGGCTCGGCGGCGGGCTCAGCGACCGGCGTCGCGGCGTCCTCGATCGCGGCGGCGGCCGAGAATTGGGCGCTGGTCCAGCCCACGGCGACGCCGGTTCCGTCCGGACGCACGCCGTCGGCGACCGGAATGCCGCGCAAGGTACCGTCGGCGCCGCGCACCGTCAGTTCCTGGCCGGTTTCGGTCGTGCGGGCGCCTTCAAGCTTGCCCAGCACCGCGCCATCCGAACCCTTGACGTCGGATCCCGGCTGAAGGGTCAGATTCTGCGTCGGCGCAGGAGCGGCCGCCTCGGCGGGGGCGGGGGCCGGCGGCGTCTGCGGGGCCGTGCTGTCCTGGGCGAACGCGGGAGCGGTCATGAGGAACAGGCCGGCGACGCCAGTGAGGAGCGCGGTCTTTCGCATGATGTCTACCTTGTCAAAGCGAGCGGGAGGGCTCGCACCGATTGGCTAACACGACGCGTGACTGTTTGTTTCGGCCGCCCCGAAATGACCTTGAGCCTGCCCGGTTTGGCCGATTCCGGCTCGTTCAGCGCCACAAGCGTGACGTTTGTTCAGTCCCCGGCGGGCTTCAGCGCGTCGACGACCACCCCTTCGGTCAGCAGCTGGGGCAGGATGCGGGGCTCGGGGGATCCAGGCGAATACAGCAGATACAACGGCACGCCCGAGCGTCCGTGACGCTGAAGCTCGGCGGTGATGGCGTCGTCGCGCCGGGTCCAGTCGCCGACCAGATAGACGGCGTTGGCCCGCTCCATGGCCGCCGCCACGCCGGGGGAGGTCAGGGAGGTTCGCTCGTTGATCTTGCAGGTCACGCACCAGTCGGCGGTGAAATTGACCAGCACGGGCCGCCCCTCGGCCAGGGCGGCTTCGACGGCCGACGGCGACCACGGCGCGGACCGCAGCCCGGCCGGACCCTCGCCCGGTTCGGTGACCGGAATCCCGGCCGGCGCGACGGCCGCCAGCCACCCCGCTCCGGCGGCCAGCAACAGGGCGGCCGCGCCCGCCGTGAGATGCAGCACGCCGCGGCGTCCGGCCGTGCGCTCGGCCTGGGCTCCGCCGACCAGCCACAATCCCAAGGCCAGAAGCACGCCGGCCGCGAACAGCAGGGCCAGCGCGTCCGCCCCCGCCTGACGCCCGAACACCCAGGCCAGCCACAGGGCCGTCGCGTACAGGGGGAAGGCCAGCAGACCCTTCAGCCGCTCCATCCACGGACCGGGCCGCGGCAGACGGGCCAGAAGCCCGGGCGTCAGGCTGACGGCCACATAGGGCAGGGCCAGTCCCAGTCCCAGGCCCAGGAAGACCACCAGCGCCAGCGGCCACGGCATCACCAGCGCCGCTCCCAGGGCGAACGCCATGAAGGGGGCGGTGCAGGGCGCCGCCACCACGACCGCCAGCACGCCGGTGAAGAAGGCGCCCAGTCCGCCCGGCAGCCGCGCCAGCGGGCCCGATCCGGCGCCTTGCAGCCCCGCGCCGACGTGAAAGACGCTCGACAGGTTCAGGGCCACGGCCAGCATCAGCAACGCCAGCCCGGCCATCACCGGCGGCGACTGCAGCTGGAAGCCCCAGCCCACGGCCTCGCCCGCCGCCCGCAACGCCAGCAGCACGCCGGCCAGCAGCAGGAAGGTCGTCAGCACGCCCGCGAGGAAGGCCAGGCCGTCGCGCCGGGCGTGGCGCGCGTCATGGGCCGAGGCCGCCAGCGCCGCGGCCTTCATGGCCAGGATCGGGAAGACGCACGGCATCAGGTTCAGGATCACCCCGCCCAGAACCGCGAACAGCACGGCCTGAAGGAAGACCGCCAGACCAGGCTTGTCGGCGCGCGCCGCGTCCGCGCCGCCGTCGGGCGCCGCCGCCAGATCGCCTGATCCGGAGGTTCCGGCCAGCGCCGTCCCCGGCTCGGCCCGGATTTCGAACGCTCCATGGGCCGTGGCCAGCACGCCCTCGACCGGCCCGGTCAGGCCGTCCGCCCGGGTCGCCCCGCCCGGTTCCAGCCGCAAGGTCAGGCCCCGCGGTCCCCACGCGCCCGTCTGGGCGGCCGCGTGTCCGACGACGCCGCCCCTGAACGGGAAGAAATAGCTCGGTCCGGGATCGCGCCCGGCCAGCGGCCCGCCGGCGGCGCTCAGCACCAGCGCGCCGTTCTCGAGCGCGAGGCGCGCCTCGATCCCCGCCGGCCGCGGCGCCGACTCCAGAACGCGCGTGATCGCCGCCCCGTGGCGCGGGTCCAGCGGCGCGGCGCCCTCGCGCACCGGCACGTCCAGCCTCAGGGTCAGTTCTTCCGGCACGCACATCTCGGCGCTGCAGACGAAGAACAGGGCCCTGACCGTCAGCGGCAGCACCGTCCCCGCGCGCGCGGTGGCGGGAATCTCGACCGGGACCGGCAGATAAGCCTCGCCGGAATAGCCGTAGTTCATCAGGCCCGCCAGCCGCTGGCGTTCGGGCAGGGGCCAGACGATGTCCCCCGCCTTCACGCCCTGCGGCGTCGTCCATGTCAGGGTCGTCGCGCCCCCGGAATCGCCGGGATTGCGCCAGTAGGTATGCCAGCCGGGCTTGATGGTCTGTCGGACCGCGACCACGGCCGTCGAACCAGGCGCGGCCCAGGCCGACATCGGGACCAGTTCGGCCTCGATCCGCTCGGTCCGCTGCGGCCCCGATGCGGACGCGGACTGGGCCATGGCGGAGCCCGATACCCCCGGGAGGGCGGCCAGCCACAGTACTGCGGCGATCAGGATGCGGGGAAAAAGGGACACGCGGGCTCCACGAGGCGTCGGGGCGACCTTAGCCGTCCCGACCCCGCCGCGTCACCGTCCGTCGCAGCGGCGTGTCGCCTCAGTTGCGCGGAACGGCGTCGATCAGCACTTCGGTGCGGCGACGCATGGGTTCGCGCACGCCGCTGGCGGCCTCGGCGCCCGTATCGCCCGCCCCCTCGACATCAAACACCGGCGCCGGCCAGCCGGCCGCCGTCAGCGCCTCGGCCACCGCCAGGGCGCGCCGCTCCGACAGGCTCTGGTTCGCCGCCGCCCCGCCCCGGGCGTCCGACAGGCCCATGACCTGCACCTTGCGGATCTCGCACCCCTGCAGCTGGGCCGCCGTCATGCCGATGGCCTGCCGCGCCGGCTCCGTCAGCCGCGCCTCGCTGTCGGCGAAATACACCTCGAACCGCTTGGCGGTGCACGCCGACGGCTCGGCCACCAGATCGCTCCGGTTCCTGAACCCGGGCACGGCGCAGCCCGCAACGGCCACGGCTGTCACCCCCACCAGCACAATCGATCGCTTCATCTTCCGCCCTCCATCCACCCATGAAAAGGGCGGTCCGCCATCCGACGAACCGCCCTGATATTCAGTCGAAAAGCCGACGCCTAGTAGCGGCGCTGGCCGTTCTCCCAATAGCATTCGTCCTGACGGCCGTCGTAGCAATAGTAGTACCGGTTCGAGCTGTCCCGGTAGCGTTGCTGGTTGTTGCGGTCCTGCTGCGAACCGCGAATGGCGCCCGCCGCGCCGCCCACGACGGCGCCGATGGCCGCGCCGGTTCCGGCGTTGCCGCTGCCGACGTTGTTGCCGATGATGGCGCCGGCGACTGCGCCGAGGCCGGCGCCGATGGCGCCCTGACGAACCGTTTCATTGGTGCCGCCGTAGCCGTCGCTCGCACAGGCGCTGGCCAGCAGGCCGGTAGCCGCGATCGCGATGATTGCCTTGTTCATGGGTATGTCCTTCATCCCTGGGGTTCGCCCCTGCGGTGAGAACGCTGGATAAGCGTGGCGGTTCCCCCGCTATTATGGATGTCCGGCCTGTGTCAGGTTGGGACGGCGCCGCGTCAGACGCGTGCGCCGATGCTTCATGGGAAGAGACGGGGGTCTTGTATGCGTTTTTCTGAACCGGTCCGCATGGCGGACGATGGCGAGCACAGCCCGGTGTGGGCGCGCTCGAAACGCCGTTCGGGCAATCCGCTGGTGGGGATCATCGTGACCCTTCTGGCGCTGTTCGGCGTGCTGACGGCCGTGCTGGGAGTCAAGGAGCGCTCGCTGGCCGAGGGCGGGGCCATCGTCGACGGCTGGATCGCCAGGGGCGTCGACACGGTGAAGGGCAAGGCGCCCGAGGCCGCGGACCAGGCCGCTGACGCCACTGTCGCCGCCGCGGAGAAGGCCGGCGACGCCGCCCAGGCCGGGGCCGCCGCCGCTTCGAACGAGCTGAAGAAGCAATAGCCGCGCTTGAGGCCGAGCCGCCGGAACATCGCCCTGACCGGGGCGTTCGGGCGGCATGACAGACGCCTTGATCCCGACCGTTGATCCGACGGCCGCGCCGAATGACGCGGCCGTCGAACCGCGCATGCTGACGCCCCACGTCGCGCTGGGGCGGGTCATCATGCTGGTCAATCCGCACTCCGGCGGTGTTGGCCCCACGGCGGTCCAGGAGGCCGAGGCCATTCTGGCCGAATATGCCTGCGAGGCCTCTGTCGTCGCCCTCGACTCAAACAGCTTCGACGCCCAGATACAGGCCGCCCTCGACGCCGGGCCTGATGTGCTGTTCGTGCTGGCGGGGGACGGCACCGCCGGGACCATCGCCTCACGGGCGGGTCCGGACGGCCCGCTGGTCGCACCCCTGCCGGGGGGCACCATGAACATGCTGCCCAAGGCGCTGTACGGAACCGCCGACTGGAAGGCCGCCCTCAGGCTTGCACTCGAGGAGGGCGTCCCCCAATGCGTCGCCGGCGGCGAGGTTTCCGACGGCCAGACGTCCCGGATCTTCTATTGCGCCGCCATCCTGGGCTCGCCCGCCCTGTGGGCGCCGGCGCGGGAGGCCGTCCGCGACGGCAAGCTGAAGCTGGCCTGGATGTACGGGCGCCGCGCCCTGCGCCGCGCCTTCTCCGGCAAGATGCGCTTCTCGCTGGACGGGAAGCCTTCCCGTCGCGCCGAGGCCCTGGTGCTGATCAGCCCGATGATCTCCAGGGTAATGGACGAGAACACGGGCCTTGAGGCCGCCGCGATGAACCCGTCCGATGCGGCCCAGGCCTTTCGTCTGGCCGCGCACGCGGTGTTCAGCGACTGGCGTCAGGATCCGGCCGTGACCACCAAGGCCATCCAGCGCGCCACCATTCACGCCCGTTCGCGCATCCCCGCCGTGATCGACGGCGAACCCATCCTGCTGGCGCACGAGGCGAATGTGAAATTCATCCGCAAGGCGTTCCAGGCCCTGGCCCCCATTCCGGCCGCCGCCGGGGACGCCGTCTAGTGGGGCGAATTCTCCAGTTTTCGGACATCCACTTCGGCGTCGAACACAAGCACGCCTGCGCGGCCGCTCTGGAATACGCCCACGGCAATGCGCCAGATCTGGTCCTGATCACAGGCGACATCACCCAGCAGGGCTTCCCCGCCGAGTTCGCGGCCGCCGGGCGCTGGATAAATCAGATGCCGGATCCGCAGTTCGTGATCGTCGGCAATCACGACGTCCCCTACTGGAGCCTGTTCGCCCGCCTGTTCGCGCCGTGGAAGGCGTTCGAGAAGGCCACGGGCCACCCTGCCCACGACCACCAGTTCCTCAGCCCCACGGTGATGGTGCGCGGCGTGGTGACCGCGCGCGGCTGGCAGGCCCGGACCAACTGGTCCAAGGGCGTCATCGACCTGATGCAGACACGCAAGGCGGCCGAAGCCCTGCGTCAGGCTCCGGTGGGCGCGCTGCGGATCCTCGCCTGCCACCATCCGCTGATCGAGATGATCGGCACGCCGATGACCGGGGACGTCAAACGCGGCGACCGCGCCGCCCTGATCTTCGCCGAGGCCGGGGTCGATATCATCGCCACCGGCCATGTCCATGTGCCCTTCGCCCTGCCCATCGGCGTGGGCGACCACTGCTCCTACGCCGTCGGCTGCGGAACCCTGTCGCACCGCGAACGCGGGGCCCCGCCCAGCTTCAACCAGATCGAATGGGACGCGCACCACATCACGGTGACCTCCATCGCCTGGAACGGCGAGCGGTTCGAGCCGAGCCAGACCTGGAAGCTGCCGCGCCGTCAGGACACCCGCAAGACGGCCACCGCGCCCGACCCGAACGTGGCCGGCGAAAAGGAAAAGGCCGCGGTCTGAGCGACCGCGGCCTCGTTCTTTCAGACGTATCGTTCGCCTAGATGCGGCGTCCCCTGCCTGTGACGAAATGCACGATCAGCAGGATGATAAAGACGACGAACAGCACATAGGCGATGTTCATCGAAAGCCCGGCGATGCCACCGGCGCCCAGGGCGCCCGCGACCAGCGCCAGAACGAGAAAGATTAGAGCCCAACGAAGCATAAGCGGTTCCTTCCAGAGCGGTTGATCCAGGAACGGCTTGCACCGCGCCTCAGGGACCAACGTTCCGGACCCGACCCCGTTCCGCCGCTAGCGGCGGCGGCCTCGTCCGTGCGGCTTTTCGGTGAAGGCGGCCGCGACCATGGTGGCGAGAGCCGGATTCCTGAGGAAGATCCAGCCGCCGGCCAGAGCCGCCACCGTGCCCAGGATCGGGCGCTGGCGGAACAGGCTGTAGGCGCGCGCGCCCAGACCGGACGGCTCGTCCTCGTCCAGTTCGTCTTCGGCCTCGCTGCGAGCCAACAACATCATCGTCACGACGACTGCGACCAGGGCGAACAGCAGGAAGGTGATCGCCGCAGCCGCCAGGGGCACGACGATCAGCTGCAGGGCGAAGAAGATCGTCGCCCCCAATGCCAGCACCGCCACCAGAGCGGCGCCCGCCGCGGCCGAAGCCGCGACGGCTTTTTTGACCAGACCTCTGGCCAGGCCCCCGCCGAACATCAGCGGCGACGGCCGGCGAGCAGCAGACCCAGCACGACGCCGACGCCCAGGGCGATGGCGGTGGACTGCACGGGACGCTCCTGCACCCGCTCGGTGATGTAGCGCTGGGCTTCGTCGAAGCGATCCTGCGCTTCGTCATAGTATTCCTGACCGCGAACGCGGGCCGTGTCGTAATAGCCGCGGGCCCGCTCGCGCAGGACATCCGACTGTTCGCGCAGACGAGCTTCGGCCTCGGCGGCCTTGGCGCGCACGCGGGTTTCGGCGTCCGCCGCCTTCTCGCGCAGCCGCGCCTTTTCCTCGGCGCCGAGGACCTTCAGGTCGTCCTTCAGGGTATTGAGATCGTTCTTCACGGCAGTTCGTGCCGCCTTGGTCGTGGCCATGATGCGCGCTCCGATGTTCAAGCTTGGCTGTTAAATAGAGACTTCAGATCCGGAACGCCACCGCGACACGCCGGTTCCCGCATTGCACCATTTCCGACGGCTGGCGAAGCGTCGCATCCGGGCATAGACAGACGTCATGACCGACTGGCTGTTTGACCCCGCTCCCACCCCCTCCCTGCCGATCCACGGACGCGTCGAGCGCTTCCCCGTGCGGCGCATTCTCTGCGTGGGCCAGAACTACGCCGCCCATGCGAAAGAGATGGGCCACGAACGGGCCGAGCCCTTCTTCTTCACCAAGCCCGCCGATGCGGTGGTCGACGGCGCCGATCCGGTCTTTCCCCTGGCCACCTCAAACCTGCACCATGAAGTCGAACTGGTCTGCGCGATCGGCGCGGAGGGGGCGATCGCCGGCTGGGCCGTCGGCTGTGACCTGACCCGCCGCGACCTCCAGGCCGCGGCCAAGGAGAAGGGCCGTCCGTGGGACGCGGCCAAGGGCTTTGACCAGTCCGCCCCCTGCGGCCCGATCACCCTGGGCGCCCTGCCGGATCCGGCCGCGCCCATCGCCCTGTCGGTCAATGGCGAAGCCCGTCAGTCGGGCCGGCTGGACGACATGGTCTGGAATCCGGCCGAGATTCTCGCCAAGGCGCGCACTCTCTGGGACGTCCGCCCCGGAGACCTGATCTTCACCGGCACGCCCGAGGGCGTCGGCCCGCTGCAGCCCGGCGACCGGGTCGAGGCGTCAATCGGCGGTCTGCAGCCGCTCGCCTTCACGGTGACGCCGCGATGATCCTGCACGGCTACTGGCGCTCGGGCGCGGCGTATCGCGTCCGCATCGCCCTGAATCTCAAGGGCCTGCGCTACGCCCAGCAAGGCGTCGATCTGCGCACCGGGGCTCACAAGTCGGCCGCCTTCGCAGTCCTCAATCCCCAGGGCATGGTGCCGGCGCTCGAGGTCGATGGCGCCGTCCTGGCCCAGAGCCCGGCCATCCTCGAATGGCTGGAAGAAACGCACCCTTCCCCGGCCCTGCTGCCGCCCGATCCGCTGGACCGCGCGCGGGTCCGCGCCATGGCCGCCGTGATCGGCTGCGACATCCATCCGCTCAACAATCTCCGCGTCGGCAAGGCCCTGCGGGAGACCTTCGGCGCCGATCAGGCCGCCATCGACGCCTGGGCCGCGCGCTGGATCATTCCGGGCTTCACCGCCCTGGAGGCGCTGGTCGCGCAACACGGCCACGGCTGGTGCTTCGGCGCGGCCCCGACCCTGGCCGACTGCTATCTGATCCCGCAGATCTATTCCGCCCGGCGCTTCAACGTCCCCCTCGACGCCTTCCCGCGCCTGCTGGCTATCGACGAGGCGGCGAAACAGCAGCTCGCCTTCGCCGCCGCCCATCCGGACGTCCAGCCCGACGCCGACTAGGCCAGGAATCGTTCCACCGCCGCCAGGAACCGCCGCGGCTGGTCAATCATCACCATATGCTCGGCCCCCTCGATCCGCTCGAAGGTCGCGGGTCGGCGCAGGCGGGCGTAGGCGCTTCGGAACAGGCTGTCGGCCCTGGCGCGCGGCGAATTCTGGTCCGCGCTCCAGCCATAGACCACCGTCACCGGCGCCACGATGTCGGGCAGGCGGCGGCGCAGGTCCACCGTCATCACCTCATACAGCGACTGGGCCAGCACCCGCCGGTCTCCGCCTTGCCAGCCCATCGAGCCGAACACCGCGTCCGCCGCCCCTCCCAGCTCCAGTCCCATCGACCGGCCGCGCGTCCGCAACGCCTCGTCACCCAGGAACTGGATCGCTTGAAAGGCCAGCTGGGCGAGCGGCTCGACGTCGCCGACCGTGGCTCCCGGGCTGATCAGGGCGGCGAAGAAGGGCGAGGAATCCACCGCCATCACCCGTCCCACCCGGACGCCCGCGTCGGCGGCGATCCGGATGCCGACCTGACCGCCCATCGAATGGCCGATGACGGCGGGCCGGGCCAGGCGCTGTTCGGCCATGTAGCGTCGCACCTCATTGGCCACGCCAGGCATGACCGAGCCGTCGGCATTGGCCTGGGCCGCCAGATCGCCGAAGCCGCGCACCGAAACCAGATGCAGCCGCCGCCGGCTTTCCAGCTGTGTCGCCAGCCCGCGCCACACCTCGGCCGTCGAGGCAAGACCGGGGATCAGGATGAGGTCCGGCCCGCGCCCGCGCGTGGTCACGGTGATGCGCGATGAGCGGAACGGGGTTTGCGCCCACGCGCCCGAACCGGCGCCCCACAGGGCCGCTGCGGCCGCCAGGCCCTTCAACAGGTTTCGTCTTTGTTCCATGCCGTCTTTGAGTCTAGCTTGCCGCGGGAACGCAAGGGAGGTCACATTGGGCCAGCCGTCCGACGAAATCGTCTTCTACACCAACCCCATGTCGCGCGGCCGTATCGCGCGCTGGATGCTGGAGGAGGTCGGCCGTCCCTACCGCACCGTCGTTCTGGATTACGGCACGACGATGAAGGCTCCGGATTATCTGGCAATCAATCCCATGGGCAAGGTTCCGGCCATCACCCATCGCGGCGTGACAGTCACCGAATGCGCGGCGGTCTGCGCCTACCTCGCCGACGCCTTCCCGGAGGCCGGGCTGGCGCCCGCCAACGATGATCCGATGCGCGGGACCTATTTCCGTTGGCTGTTCTTCGCCGCTGGCCCGCTGGAAGCGGCCGTGACGGCCAAGGCGCTGAACCTTCTGGCCCCCTCCGAGAAGGCGGCCATGGCCGGCTACGGCAGCTTCGAACAGGTGGTCGACGCACTCGAGACGGCGGTGTCAGGCCCGGGTCCGTGGATCCTGGGCGACCGCTTCAGCGCGGCCGACGCCTATGTCGGCAGCCAGATCGGCTGGGGCCTGCAGTTCAAGAGCCTGCCCGGGCGCGATGCCTTCAAGACCTATGCGGACCGGCTGTTCCAGCGCGAGGCTTCGGTCCGGGCGCGCGAGATCGACGACGCCTTGATCGCGGCGAATGCGCAGGGGTGAGGAAGCGGTCTAGCCCTGGGCGGGGCGCAGGCCGGCGGGTGCGGCGGCGGCCTGAGCCACGGCCGCGCGCTGGACCTGCGGACGGCGTTCGCCGCCGGCGGCGCGGATGCGGTCGATGCGGGCCTTTTCGGCCCTGAACGCGGCCAGATCGGCCCCGGCCAGGATGGTGCCCTCGGTGGTGCGCACGCCGGCCGGATTGATCCGCTGGCCGCTGCGCCACAGTTCATAGTGCAGGTGCGGACCGGTCGAGGCGCCGGTCGAACCGACGAAGGCGACGACCTGTCCCTGGCGGACGCGTTGGCCGGCGCGGACGCCGGAGGCGTAGCGCGACAGGTGGCCGTAGCCGCTTTCGAGACCGTTGGAATGGCGGATGCGCAGCCAGTTGCCATAGCCGCCCCAGCGGCGGGCCTCGACCACGACGCCGTCCGCGGGCGCCACCACCGGCGTGCCCATGCCCGCGGCGAAGTCGATGCCCTGGTGCATCTTGCGATAGCCGGCGATCGGATGACGGCGGAAGCCGAACGAGGATGAGACGCGGAAGCCCCGCTCAAGCGGCGTGCGCATGAAGGCCGAACGCGTGTTCTTGCCCGTGCCGTCGAAATACTGCGGCTCCTTCGCCCCGGCGGGCTGGAAGCGATAGAAGGCCACGCCCTTCAGTTCGGCGTACAGCAGGCCGTCGGTGCCGATGGTGCGGCCGTTCTCGGTGACGGTGCGGCCGAACACATAGGTGAATTCGTCATTGGCCCGGACGTCCCGTTCCAGGTCGAACCTGTGCGAGAACAGCCGGCCGGCGGCGCGCGCCACGTCGGCAGGCGCGCCTTCGCGCCGCGCCGTGCGCGACAGCGAGCCCTCGACCTTGCCGGTCAGAACCACGGTCTCGTGCGTGACCTTTTCTTCCAGCGCACGCAGGCGCAGGGCGCCGTCGAAGCTGCGGGAGACGGTCAGCTGGGTCGCGGGACCGGTGCGCATGGTCAGGCCGATCAGGCGAGCGTCGCCCCGGCCGCCGCGCGGCCTGGAGATGGCGGTTTCGAACCGCTGGCCGACCCGCATGGCGGTGACGTCCATGGCGTTGGACAGGGTGGCGGCGACGGCCGAGGCTTCTTCCGGCGCGATGCCGGTGCGGCGCACGGCCTGCTCGAAGGTCTCGCCGCGGCGGATCTGGACCGGAATGGCCTCCGGCGTGGTCAGGCCGGCGGGGGTGCCCGCGGCGGCGAACGCCTGGTCGGCCAGGGCGGAAATCTGAATTTGCGTGAGAGGCGGAGCCTCTTCCGCTTTCGCGGGTTGGTACACACGACCGGCAAGCAGAGCCACCGAGATCGCCGCCACCGCCGTCAGGGCGTGAGGTGCGATGCGCATCGGTTGGCGACGTGGATCGAACTGAGCCATCGGTCCCCGAAAAACGACGACGCCGAACGGCGCCAAGCCACTGGAAGCAAGGATCGCGCCGGAGCCACCCCTTCGCGAGACAGGCCGTATAGCCGGTCAGTCCCATCATGGGAAGACGGTTCGTTACAGACCGTTAACCGGAGCCGTTGTCGCTGGTAAAGCTTGCGTGAACCAAGAGAATATCGCGCGAGTTGAACAGTGTATTCGCCATCGGGCGGGCACAGGAGTCGGCTGCAACGTGTGTGACCCATCTCGGCCCGACTCTGAATGCATTCAAAGTGGCCGATGCGCCACTCAACTGTGCTTCAGTGGTCACGCTTACAGTATTGGACCTGTTTTCCGCTTTGTTCAGCGGGCTTTCCGGCCGGGTCTCCATCCGGCTATGACCCGCCCATGAGCGCCGACGCCACGCCCGCCCCCGTTTCCCCAAGTCCGCCCCGGCGCGCCGCCGGTCGACGCATGCTGATCGTCGCCGCCGGGGTGCTGGGCGTCCTGCTGATCCTGTTCGTGATGCTGTGGCTCAACCGCCGCGCCGCCACGCGTCAGGTGCTGATCGGCTGGCTGGAGCAGCAGGGCGTCGACGCCGACATGGATATAGAGCGGCTGGAGATGGACGGCCTGGTCGCCCGGGTCCGCATCGGCGATCCCGCCAACCCCGACGTCGTCGTCGAACGTGTCGAGGTGGACTACGGCATCGGCGCGCCCTGGTCGAAGGGGGGGCTCGGCGTCATCCCGACCCGCATTCGCCTGGTCCGTCCGGTGGTCCGCGCCAGCGTGCGCGGCGGCAAGCTGACGCTCGGCTCGCTGGATCCCCTGGTCGAGAAATTCACCGGCCGCCCGCCCCGCCCCGACAGCCGCGGTCCCCTGGTGATCGTCGAGAGCGCCCGCGTCCGGCTGGACACCGACTACGGCCCGACCAACATCCTGGGCGACGCGCGGATCGACAACGGCAAGCTGATGCGGCTGATCGCCCGCATGCCGGCCACCGCCTTCAAGAGCGGAGAGGCCGAGGCCCGGGGTCTTCAGGCCGCCGTCGACCTGACCACCACCGGCGACCGCATCGCCGTCCGGCTGGACGCCGCCGCCGACCGCGCGCCCCTGCCGGGGTTCGAGGGCGAGGCGGCGAAACTCGTTGTCACCGGAAACCTGCCCTATCCGGATCTGAAAGGCCGCCGGGGCGACGGTCGCGCCGCCCTGAACGCCGCCTTCACCGCGGCCCGCCTCTCGTCCGGCGCAACCACGGCCCGGGGCGCCGACGCCCGCCTGACCTTCTCCGGCCAGACCGCGGGCTGGATCGAGACATTCCGCATCGACGGCGCCGGCGACCTCGACGTCCGCGCCGCGCGGATCGAGGGGCCCGCCGCCGCGTCCGGCGCTCGCCTGCGTCTGGACCGCGCGCGGTCCGTCTTCAGCCGCGACGCGCGAGGCTTCGGCTGGCGGCTGGAAGGTCCCGCCACGGCGACCGCCGCCCGCGCCTCGGGTTCCGGACTGGACGGAACCGGGGTCGCCCTGCGCTCCGCCCGCATGGTGCTGGGGGGCCGGGGGGCGGCGCTGGAGGCCGAGGGGCCCATGGCCCTGTCCGCCGACCGTCTCGCATGGAACGATCTGGTCCTGACCGGCGCGCGGGGCGGCGGACGGATGGATCTGGTCGTCGATCAGGGCCTGCGCTTCGACGCCGCCGGCTCCCTGACCGCCGCGCGCGGACGCTGGCCCCTGTTCGGTCCCGCCAGCCGCGACGACGTGCCTGAACTGGCCGGGATGAAACAGGCCCTGTCCGCCTTCGCCGTCGACATTCCCGCCTTCAGCCTCACCGCCGATCCGTCCGGAACCCGGGTCGCCCTGACCCGTCCGGCCACCCTGCGTCCGGTCAACGGGGGCGTCCTGACGCTGCATCCCGCCGCCACGCCCCTTTTCACCGCCGCGCCCGGCCGGCCGGGCGGCGGCGCGCTCAGCCTGACGGCGACCCGGGGTCGGGGTCTGCCCGAGGCGGCGTTCGCCATTCCCGCATGGCGCCTGACTCCGACCGGCTTCACCGCCACGCTGGACGGCCGCGCCGCCCTCGACTTCGGCCTCGCCAAGGGGATCGCCGTCCAGACCCGGGGGGAACTGACCTCGTCGACCGGCCGCGTCACCTATGTCGCCAGCGGCTGCGGCCCGATCACGGTCGAGCGGCTGGAGCTGGACGAAAGCGACGTCACCGCGCTGGCCGGCCAGATCTGTCCCGCGGCGCGTCCGCTGGCCAGCATCGCGGACGGCGGCTGGCGATCGGACGGCGCCGTGCGCGGGTTCAGCGCCGACGCCCCCTTCCTCGCCCTGCATTTCGGCGACGTCCAGGGCGGCTTCACCGCCATCGGCGGTTCGTCCGGCATCAACCTCGACACCCGCATCGCCGGCGCGACGGTCTCCGACGCCACCACGCCTCTGCGCTTCAACCCTCTCGGCGCCACCGGCGCGGCCCGCATGACGGGCGAGGACTGGACCGGCGGCTTCGACCTGACCCGCGACGGCGCCGCCCTCGGTCGCCTGACCCTGGCCCATGACGGCGGGTCAGGTGTCGGCGGCATCGCCATCGACGCCCCGTCCCTGATCTTCGCCGAGGGAGGCCTTCAGCCCGGCGATCTCAGCCCCCTGGCCGGAGATTTCGTCGGTTCGCCCGCGACCGGGTCGGTCGGTTTCAACGGTCGCGTCGACTGGCGCGCTGATGCAGAGGGGACCAGCTCGGGACGCCTGACCATCCCCGGCCTCGACTTCGTCAGCCCGGCGGGTCCGGTCAAGGGTCTGCGCGGAACCGTCGACTTCATCAACCTGGCGCCCCTGACCGCCGCGCCGGGCCAGCGCCTGACCGCCGACCTTCTGGAGTCGGTTGCGCCCCTGACCGACATCGAACTGACGTTCGGCCTCGACAAGGCGGGCGTGACGATCCAGGCCGGCGACCTCGCCGCGGCCGGCGGCCGCATCAGTGTTGAGCCCTTCGCCGTGCCGCTGGACCCGAACCAGCCGATCACGGGCGTCATCGTCCTCGACAAGGTCCAGCTGGGCGAAGTCCTCGCTGGCTCGGGCTTCGGCGACAAGGTCCAGCTGGACGCCCTCGTCTCGGGCCGTCTGCCCTTCACCTCGACGCGGGAAGGCGGCGTCCGCATCACCGGGGGTTCGCTGGCCGCGGTCCAGCCCGGCCGCCTGTCCATCGCGCGCGAGGCCCTCAGCGGGCTCGAGGCCGGCGGCGGCGGGGAGGGCGTGCCACCCAACACCATTCAGGACCTCGCCTATCAGGCCATGGAAAACCTGTCGTTCGACCTGCTCTCGGCTGAGGTGAACAGCCTCGACGAAGGCCGGATCGGCGTCCTGTTCCGCATCCGCGGCCGTCACGATCCGCCCCGGCATCAGGAACTGCGCATTTCGATCGCCGACTTCATCAGCCGCGAATTCCTGAACCACGAGCTGCCCCTGCCGTCCGGCACGGGCATCGACCTGACGCTGGACACCACCCTGAACCTCAACCAGCTGGTCGGCGACCTGCTGGACCTGAACCGCGCCCGCAACGGCCAGGCGTCGCCGGCTCCGACACCTGCCCCGGTCACGCCGTGATCCCGCCGCCTTCGCCGTTCAGAACCCGTTCACCCCGCAAGGCGTTAAGTCGCGGTGGATTGAAGACCGGAGACGACCGACCATGACCCGGACACGCACACGCCTCGCCCTATTCGGCCTCGTGGCCGCTCTCGGAGCGGGCGCCTGCACGCCCACGGTCCGGCTGCAGGTCGATCCGATCCAGATCTACGCCAAACTCGACGCCGACGTCCGCGTGCGTCTCGACAAGGAGCTTCAGGACCTCCTCATCGAAAACCCCAACCTGTTCTGACGCGAAAGTTGACCCAGATGTCTTTGCGCAAGTTCTTCGTCGTCGCCGCGGCCGTCGCGGCCCTCGGCGTCGCCGCGGGCGCGGCCTTCGCCCAGACCACCGCCCAGAAGTCCATGATCGACGCCGCCAAGGCGCAAGGAACCGTGGGCGAACAGGCCGACGGCTATCTCGGCTTCCGCGTGCCCGCATCGGACACAGCCTTGACCCAGGCCGTTCAGGTCACCAACGCCGCCCGGCGCGAGGCCTATGCCCGCAGCGCCCAGGCCGCCGGCACCACCGCCGACATCGCCGGAGCCCGCATGTTCGAGGGCCAGCTGTTGCCCCGCATCAGCTCGGGCCAGTGGTACCGCAACGCCCAGGGCCAGTGGGTCCAGCGCTAAGCGCGGCCTTACGGACCCTTTCGGAGTCCAGCGGGGTTTCCTGTGTGGCCGGTCATTCGGCCTGACCGGAAAGATGATGCGCACCGCGTCCCAATGCATGGCGATGGCCGCTCGCATGGACGGCTTCGCCGCCCGCGATTCCGCGCCGGTCGTGCGCGCCGCCTGGATCACCATGGCCGTACACTGGCGCGACCTGGCGCATCAGGCCGAGTGGCAGGACAGGTACACGGTCGAGCGCCTCTAAGTCGGCTTGCCAACCTAATTTCCCACAGCGCCGCATTTCAGCGTACAGCTGACCGGCAGGCCGCCTCTTTCCGCGCGCCCGCGCCGGACGGCCCCTCCGCCATGTCGACGACGATCCCCGGGATCGAGGACGCACAGACGCTCGCCCAGGCGATTGTCGACACCATCCATGAGCCGCTGATCGTCCTCGACGGAGGCCTTCGGGTCCTGGCGGCCAGCCGCGCCTTCTATGAGATATTCAAGGTCGATCCGGGCCACACCATGGGGCGGCTGCTCTATGACCTTGGCGATGGTCAGTGGAACATCCCGGCCCTGCGCCTGCTGCTCGAGACCATTATTCCCGAAAAGACCGCCATGGACGGGTTCGAGGTCGATCACGACTTCCCCGGCGTCGGCCGCCGCACCATGCTGCTGAACGCGCGCAAGGTGATCTACGAAACCAGCCCCAACAGCACCATTCTGCTGGCCTTCACCGACGTCACCGCGCGCCGCGCCGTCGAGCGCGAACTCGCTGAACTGCTCCAGCACACCGAGGAACTTCTGCGCCAGAAGCAGGTCCTGCTGCAGGAGATGCAGCATCGCGTGGCCAACAGTCTGCAGATCATCGCCAGCATCCTGCTGATCAAGGCCCGCGCCGTGACCTCCGAGGAGACCCGCCTCCACCTCAAGGATGCGCATCAGCGGGTCCTGTCGGTCGCGGAGGTCCAGTCCCACCTCCACGCCTCGGGCGATCTCGACCAGATCGAGGTTGGCCCCTATCTGATCAAGCTGTGCGGCAGCCTCGCCGCCTCCATGGTCGGCGAAAATCAACCCATCGCTATCCGCGTCAACGCCGACCACGGCTTCATCGGCTCGGACAAGGCCGTCAGCATGGGGCTGATCGTCACCGAACTGGTGATCAACGCCATCAAATACGCCTTCCCGACCGGCCGCCCCGACGCCCTGGTCATGGTCACCTACGAGAGCGCGGGGAAGGGCTGGGTTCTGGTCGTCCATGACAACGGCGTCGGCGCCGTGGACGCGGTTCCTTCGCCACACGGCGGTCTCGGCACCGCTATCGTCGAGGCGCTGGTCACACAGCTGGACGCGCGCATGACGCTGGCCGCCAGCCCCGGCATGACGGTCTCGATCCGCCACGCGGCCTGACCACGCCGCTCGCGTCCGCGGCCGGACGCGCCTACATCTGTCCGCATGATGTTCCGCGTTCTCCGCAATCTCTTCATCGCCGCCGTCGTCTCGGCCGTCGCCACCGGCCTGATCAGGCTGTTCTGGAAACTGATCGGCGGCGGCGCCCTTCCGCTGCACGGCTGGATCGCACTGTCGCTTGGCGTGCTGGGCACGGTCGCCCTCGCCTGGGTCCTGATGGGCCTCGCCTTCAAGTCCAGCCGCGAGGGCTGGGACGACCGCGTCGACAATACCCTGGACCCCGGTCGCGACGACGCCGACCGCTCTTGAGCCGACGCCCCGCCCGCGCGATAGGTCACGGATGACCGACGCCCCCGCCCATCCCTCCGACATCACCTACGCCGGCTATCTGGCCCTGGACGATCTGCTGGCCGCCCAGCATCCGATCTCGGACGAGCACGACGAGATGCTGTTCGTCGTCATCCATCAGACCAAGGAGCTGTGGCTCAAACAGATCCTGCACGAGGTGACGCTGGCCCAGACCCTGGTCCGCGGCGGCGATCTGGTTCCCGCCTACAAGAGCCTGGCCCGCATCAGCCGCATCCAGGCCGTCATGACCATGAGCTGGGACATCCTGGCCACCATGACCCCCGCCGACTATCTGCGCTTCCGCGGCGTTCTGGGCTCGTCGTCCGGCTTCCAGAGCGATCAGTTCCGCCGCTTCGAATACATGCTGGGGCTCAAGGACGACCGCTTCCTGCGCTTCCATGAGGAACGCCCCCAGGCCCACGCCGCCCTCCGCGCCGCCCTCGCCGCGCCCAGCCTGTATGACGACGCCCTGCATCAGCTCGCCGCCGCCGGCCTGCCCGTCCCGGCCGAGGTCCTGTCCCGCGACGTCAGCAAGCCGTGGGAGCCCTCGGAAGGCGTCGAGGCGGCCTGGCTGGAGGTCTATCGCGACACGACCCGCTGGTGGCCCTTCTACCAGCTGGCGGAAAAACTGGTCGATCTGGACGACGCCCTGCTGACCTGGCGGCACAAGCATGTCGTCACCGTCGAACGCATCATCGGCCGCCGCCGCGGCACCGGGGGCACCGAGGGAGTGGCCTATCTGACCGAAACCCTGCAGCGCCGCTGTTTCCCCGAGCTCTGGTCGCTGCGCACGAAGCTCTGAGGGGCGTGCCATGAGAACCGTCGTCGCCATCGTCGCCGCCCTGCTTCTCACGACGGGATGCGACCGGCCCGAAGCGCCCCCGCCCGCTGACTCAGGGCCGCTCCCGCCCACCTCCCCATCCGCCTCCGCGCCCGCCTCCCCGCCTGTCCTCCCGGGCGCCGCGTCCGCCGACGCCTCCGCTCTCGTCTTCATGGATGCGGCCGGCGCACCGACCGCGACCCTGAGCTGCGGGCCCGATGGGCTCCGCATCGTCGTGCCCGGCTTCCGGCCGATCGGCAGCGAGGATCGGCTGAGTATCGGGACAGAGGGAGAGGCCTTCGCTCTGGTCGCCGATCTCGCGGCGCCTGGCCCGGGCGTCACCGCCTCGGGCGCGCCGGAGTCCGACCTGCTGGACCGTCTGGCGCGGGGAGGGGTGCTGTTCGCCAGCTACGGTCAGCAGACCGTCGGACCCTTGGCCGCCGCGTCGCCCGCCGGGCTGCAAACCCTGGTTTCGCACTGCCGCCGTCGCGAATAGGCGCAACCAAAGCGGGGGTGCGTCGGTTTCATGGGCAGTGTTTCACCAACGGAGCCTCCCCCATGAGCACCCCCAACCATCACGACATCCACGTCCTGAACAGCCTGATCGAGACCACCATCGACAGCGCCGACGGCTACCGCGAGGCCGCCAAGGAAACCGAAAAGCCCACCTTCAAGGCCCTGTTCGAGGCACGCAGCTTCGAACGCCAGCAGGTCGTCACCGATCTGCAGGGCGCGGTCCGCACCCTGGGCGGCGACCCCGAGGACGACGGCACCATTCTGGCCAAGGCGCACCGCGCCTTCCTCGACGTCAAACACGCCCTGCTGCGCGACGAACAGGCCGTGGTGAACTCGGTCGAGACCGGCGAGGACTTCATCAAGGGCAAGTTCGAGACCGCGCTCGAGGACTCCGACGTCTCGGCCACGACCCGCGAAACCATTCGCCGCGCGTACACCACGGTGAAGGACGGCCACGACCAGATGCGCGATCTCAAGCACAGCCTGGAAGGCCAGAAGGACGCGGACGGCCGGCTTTACCCGAACTGACGTCATCTCCGGCGACAATGAAAAAGGCCCCGGCGTTTCCGCCGGGGCCTTCGTCATTCTGGCGGCCGTGGAGCCGCCTATGCTTCGGTGTCGGCGGCCGTTTCGGCCTTGCCGGTTTCCGGCACGACGACGCCCTTGACCGGACGCACGGTCTGCTTTTCGGCGATCCGGGCCGACTTGCCGCGGCGGTCACGCAGGTAATACAGCTTGGCGCGCCGCACGACGCCGCGACGCTTGACCTCGATGGCGTCGATGTTCGGCGACAGGATCGGGAAGACCCGCTCCACGCCTTCGCCGAAGGAGATCTTCCGCACGGTGAAATTCTCGTTCACGCCGCCGCCGGCGCGGGCGATGCAGACGCCTTCGAAGGCCTGGATGCGTTCGCGCTCGCCTTCCTTGATCTTGACCATGACGCGCAGGGTGTCGCCGGGCTGGAAGTCCGGAATCTTGCGGGTTTCGATCAGGCGGGCCTTCTCTTCGGCCTCGATGGTCTGAAGGATGTTCATTCTATTCTCCTCGAGCTTTTGCGCTCTTTACCTGTGATTTGGCGGGCTCAAGTCCCGCATGGGTCGTCTTGTCCAGATGCGCCGTCCAGAGGTCTGGGCGCCGTTCCCGGGTCGTCTCTCGCCGCTGCTCTTCGCGCCATTGTGCGACCTTCTTGTGGTCGCCCGACAGAAGCACCTCGGGTATCTCCAGCCCCTCGAACGTCCGCGGTCGCGTGTACTGCGGATGCTCCAGAAGACCGTCCTCGAAGCTTTCCGAACTCAGGCTCATCGCCTGGCCCAGCACTCCGGGGATCAATCGAACGCACGCCTCGATCACCACCATCGCCGCCGCCTCGCCGCCGGCGAGAACCGCGTCTCCGACGGAGACCTCCTCGAACCCGCGCGCGTCCAGCACGCGCTGATCCACCCCCTCGAAACGGCCGCACAGGACGGTGATCCCGTCCGCCTTGGCCCATTCCTTGACGCGCGCCTGGGTCAGGGGCCGACCCCGGGCGCTCATGTACAAAAGCGGCCGTTGCGGCCCGGACACGCTATCGAGCGCCCTCGCCACCACGTCCGCCTTGAGCACGGCTCCCGGGCCGCCACCCGCGGGGGTGTCGTCCAGGAAGCCGCGCGTATCTGTGGAAAAGGCCCGAATGTCAACCGTTTCAAGGCTCCAGAGCCCGCGCTCGCGCCACGCCGTGCCGATCAGCGAGACGCCGAGCGGCCCCGGAAACGCCTCGGGGAACATGGTCAGGACGGTGGCTGTGAAGGGCATGGGGTGATGAGTGGCTAGTGGCTAGTGGCTAGTGATTAGTGGTTAGCGCCGACCTTCGTCGCTGGACCCGACCCTCTAACCCCAACGCCACTCACTAGCCACTAGCCACCAGCCACTCCTAGCAAACCTGCCCCGCGGCCCAACCCGACGACCAGGCCCACTGGAAATTGTAGCCGCCCAGCCAGCCCGTCACATCGGCGGCCTCGCCGATGACGTACAGGCCCGGCACCTCCTTCGCCCGCATCGTCTGCTGATCCAGCTGGTCGGTCGCGATGCCGCCCAGGGTGACCTCGGCGGTGCGGTAGCCCTCGGACCCCACCGGCTTGACGGTCCAGGCGTTCACCGCGGCGTCGAGGCGGCGCAGGGTCTTGTCCCCGACCTCGGCCAGCTTTCCCTTCACGCCCTCGCGCTCGCAGATGCTCTCGGCCAGGCGGCGCGGGACGATGTGGCCCAGGGCCGTGTGCACCATCTGTTTCCCGTTCTCCTCCTTGGCCGCCTTGAGCCGCGCGTACACGTCCTCGCCCGGAGCCATGGCCACGGTGATCGCCTCGCCCTCGCGCCAGTACGAGCTGATCTGCAGGATGGCCGGCCCCGACAGCCCCCGATGGGTGAACAGCATGGCTTCCTTGAAGGAGGGCCTATCGCCCTTCGGGCTACTTGAGGCCACGGACACCACCGCATCCACCGCCACCCCCGCCAGCGGCTTCAGTTGCTCCAGCAGCCCCGCCTCGAACGTCAGCGGCACCAGCGCCGGCCGCGTCTCCGTCACCCGCAGCCCGAACCCCCGCGCGGCGTCATAGGCCCAGCCGGTGGCGCCCATCTTGGGGATCGACTTGCCCCCGGTGGCCAGCACCAGCGACCGCGCCCGCACCACCGACCCGTCGGACAGCGCGGCCTCGAACCCCTCGCCGTCGCGCCCGACCCGCTCGACCGAGGTCCCCAGCGACAGCACCACGCCCGCCACCCGCATATCGTCGGTCAGCATGCGGATGATCTGTTTGGCCGAGTCGTCGCAGAACAGCTGGCCCAGGGTCTTTTCGTGCCAGGCGATGCCCGCCCGGTCCACGCGCCTGACGAAGTCGTGCTGGCTGAACCGTTTCAGGGCCGAGGTCGCGAACCGCGGGTTCTCGCCGAGGAAATTCGCCGGCCCGGTCCCCAGGTTGGTGAAGTTGCACCGCCCCCCGCCCGAGATGCGGATCTTCTCGCCCGGCGCCCGCGCATGGTCGAGCACCCGCACGGTGCGTCCGCGCCGCCCCGCCTCGATGGCGCACATCATCCCGGCCGCGCCGGCGCCGACGATCAGGACATCAAGGGTCTGGGCCTTCATCCGCGCGCCTTAGCACGGACGGCGAAAAACACAGTCTACAGCGTCTACAGAGTCTCCTCGGTCTATTTCGGGGCCCGGCCGGACGTCGTTCGGTGGTCGGTTCGGTCGCGCATCCGGATCAGTATGGCCCCGCCCCGAACCAGGGCGCGCAGAAACCCGCAAACCCCGTCGTGGCGTGAAAAATCGCGTTGCTCGAAGTTTTATTGCCGGCGCCCGAAAAAGCGGGATTCGTTGGGGAGAAGGCCGGCCCCACCCTTTCCACCCGTCATCCTCGGGCTTGTCCCGAGGACCCATTCATCCGCCGCACGGGCGACCGGAAGCCTCGCGGACCATTACGGCGCGCCGCCCCTTCAGGCGTTCGGGACTGCTGAACCATGGGTCCTCGGGACAGGCCCGAGGATGACGGGATGGGATGGCGATGGGGCGGAGCGATAGAGGGCCGCCCTCCACACAAAAAAGAACAAACCGGCAACATTCCCGTTGCGAGTCGCCGGGCGGAATGCTTTTCCTCTCCCGGGGCCGGTCTTCACATCCAGCCAGTCAGAGAGAGCCAGCCATGACGCCCGAAGACCCTTCCATTGAGGATGTGGGCGCCCGCCTCCTCGCCGTCCGCCTGCTTGAAGTCCTGGGGGGCCTGGACCTGACCAGCGCCGACGGCCGCGCCGGCATCGGCAGCCTCCTGTCCGAGATCGAGCGCCTCTCCCCCGGCGCCGTCCTGCAACAGGCGGCGCGGATCGAGCTGCGGGCGCTGGGGTGGTCGGGGTCGCGCGGAGGGTCCGTCCCGGACCTGCATGGGGCGTCGTAATCCGGACCGGTAGCGGCTGGGAGCCCAATGAAACACGAGGCCAGAACAACCGGCATTGAATCTGACCTCGAAGTAAACCATGCCATAGTTGGAGTGCGACGCCCCCTTTGGCTTAGCCTCCCAACACCGAGATTTCTTCCGCGCCATTGATTTTGACGCGGCTTTCTGGCCGAGGACTGGGCGATCTAGGCATGACAGTGGTGCAACTGGATACCTCACACCCCGCCGTTGAGCGGGAAAATGGCGCGCCCCCGCGTGTGGTTTGGGATCGGTCCCCGGAACTCGACCTCGGTGCGCGTTTCCTCCTCGGAGAGCCATACGACCTTCGGCTACTCGTAATTAGAAACGTAGCGCCTGATGTGAGCTTGCAGCTCGCCCGTAAAATGGCCGACCTAGCGAACTTAACTCTCGTCCACCTGTCAAGAGCTTGGCATCCTCGAGTCTTACCAATAGCTCTTGCAGGCTATCTGACAAATAAAACGGGCACCATCGCTGGCTCGCTGGTGGTCGAGATATTGAAATTTACTACCGCAGCCGCTGTTCATACACTTTCTGGAAGTCCGAGACTTCGTAGCGTCTCTAATTATATACATAGTCAAAGAAGAGCGGGAGCACCAGTTCGACTTAGCGAAGCATTGTCGCGATTTGGTATCCGCATGCTTCCAACTCTATCGGATGAGATTTTAGACGCCGAGTGGGCGAGATCAAAAGCCCCGGAAACGGCCTATCGCGAAATATTCGAGCATGATCTCGACCAGAATGATTTCCTTCTTCGAGCGCTACAGTCCGAATGTTTCTATATGAACTATCTCGTCGGACCAGCTGTTGAACGGTTCGAATCAAATATAGGAAAGACCATACCTTGTAGGTTGGCGGTCGGAGATGGATCGACGGTAGCTAAGATTTCTTCACGGCTGAAGAGGATAATGGAACGCTGGCGCTTAATATGGGAATGGAGAATTTAAGCAGCGCGAAATCCCTTATCCATTCAGAATATCCAGCGATTCCTGATTCTCAACTGGAGAATATACTTGAAGGTTCTGGTTTGCGCCTCATCCACGGCGGCCAGCGCTCCTATTTCTTTGGAGAAAAAGAGCTAGATAAGGCCCTCGCTGCTGCCGAGACGTCCGTATCCAGCTCGTTGAAGGAGCAGGACCTAGAAGCAAGGCGAGGCTTGGTCCAAGCAGAAATGCAGGACGATGTCTTGCGCCTGCGAGGACGTGGGGCGGTTGATTCAGGCACTCCGCAAGACGTTTTAGAAGCACTTCGCGAAGATCACTTGGGAGATGTTCAGAGGCTCCGGGCAGCACTAGCAGGTTCAAACGCCGGTCAAGGTTTCTTGGCTCGACTTGAGGCAGTCGAGCGACGTCTGGTTCAGCCTTTAACGGAAGCGAACTCCGTAGTGTTAGCGTCCCAAGTGCGGGCGTTGGAGACGATGTTTCCTGCAGTTAGTGAGATGCTTACGGACGTCACCAGCGCTGACCTCGCCGCAATGTTGGCGGGTCTCGGACTATTCGTTCGGCAATTCCCCGGTTGGCGTCAGCTCATAGTAGAGGCGCAAGAATTTACTGCGGTCGATGAAGATACCCTTTCTAGAGTGAGCACTGCATCCGACATTATCGAGAGCGAGCCTGAGTACGTTGAGGCCGAACTCATTGTCTATATTGAAGAAATTAAATCTCTCGCGACCACTTCGGATGATGAGGTTGTTAAGTTCGGGTACATGCGGTCGGTCGGTAACGTGCTTCGGGCCGTCGGTCGCTATCTCCGCGCGCGACTGTACGGAAGCGCCAAAGTTTTCAACGATACCGTCGATGGGACTTTAGGAGCAGGAGCAGCATTTATCGTCTTTGGCAGTGCGCTGCTCGCCGCCAAATCTCAGCTGATTCAATTGGCGGCCTCGATACCGGACGAATTCGGGTGGCTGATACCCCTCCTAACCGCCTTAGCATCAAAAATCGCTTCTGGATGAGAGTGGCGAGAAGCTGGTGGTTCGCCCCCTCAATGCACCTCGTCCCAGTTCGCCGCAGCCCGCATCCACCACCAGCGGTACGGTCAGGGCCACGGCCGGTTCCGCCGCGCCCTCCATCGTCCGCTTGATCACCACAATCGCGCGCTCGGCCTCGGCTTCCCGGGCCTCGAAGACCAGTTCGTCGTGGACCTGCGCCGCGCCGCGCAGTCCGGCCGTCAGCTGGTTGTCCCCAACGGGTCGACACCGCATTCCCAACGGTCGCAATAACGGCGCTTCAGTTCCGTGATCGCTGCCTCGTCTTCAGGGGTGGCGTCGGGAGAAGCCGCGTAGAAATCCTCGTCCGAGGGAGGGTCGATGTTCTCGCCGGCCAGCATGCGCTGCAACTCATCCTCGGTGAACAGACGGGCGGCCTGAAGCACCAGGGCGTCCGTTGCGCGTACAGGGTCAAAAGGCATCAATTCATCGATCCAGGCCCCGACGATGCTCCGCCTGTCGAAGTCCAGCCCGTTCATCATCGAGTCGCGATACGATGGCGGGAAGTCCTCCGCCCTGTCGCTCACAACCTTCCGCGCGAGGGCCAGCTTTCCGCCCGACGGTTCGGGGCCTGTCCAGCCACCGAACGGGACCCCCTCGTCCGCCATTGCGAAGCGAACCGTGGTCTGGATCATCCGACCCACGATCTGTCCATCCACCCGGGCCGCGCGGACATCGGCACTGGCGATGGTAACCCGCGCCGCCGCCCCGAAGCCCAGACCATGCGGAGCTTCATCGGCGACCTCGCAGAGGAAGGGGTGGCCGTCATCCTCGATCCAGCACCGTATCCGGGCCCAGCCTCCCTGCTCGAGCATGGCCGCGAAACCGGGATACAGCATCTCCGCCACAAGCGGATCGGCCGGTCGAGCCCAAGAGGGCGAGGTCCGTTCCTGCGCCTCGACGCCGCCGCCGTGCGTGGTCAGGGCGCAGGCGAGCGCCATCACCGCTATTGCATTTCGCTTCATGGAATCCCCCGTCCCCGCGCCATCTCATCATGCGGTAGACCGGGTGTCCACGCGGGACGTTCAGCGCCGGGTTAGTGCGCCTCATCCCAGTTCCCCGCCGCTCGCGCCTCCACCACCAGCGGCACCGTCAGCGCCACGGCCGGTTCCGCCGCGCCCTCCATGGTCCGCTTGATCACCACGATGGCGCGGTCCGCCTCCGCTTCCGGGGCCTCGAAGACCAATTCGTCGTGGACCTGCAGCAGCATCTTCGTCTTCAGGCCGGCGTCCGCTAACGCGCCCGGCATCCGCATCATGGCGCGGCGGATGATGTCGGCGGCCGCGCCCTGGATGGGGGCGTTGATGGCGGCGCGTTCGCCGAACTGGCGCTCGGCCCCCGACTTCGAATGGATGGCGGGGATGTGGATGCGGCGGCCGAAGACCGTGCTGACCATGCCGGTCTCTCGCACCTGGGTCTTGGTGGCGTCCATGTATGTGCGGATGCCGGGGAAGCGCTCGAAATAGGTCTTGATGTAGGCGCCGGCCTCGCCCTGGTCGATGTTCAGCTGGGCGGCCAGGCCGAAGGCGCTGATGCCGTAGACGATGCCGAAATTGATCGCCTTGGCGCGGCGGCGGGTCTCGGGGTCCATCTGGTCGACGGGGACGCCGAACATCTCGCTGGCCGTGGCTGTGTGGATGTCGATGCCGGCGGCGAAGGCGCGCTTGAGCTCGGGGATGTCGCCGATGTGGGCCAGCAGGCGCAGCTCGATCTGGCTGTAGTCGGCGCTGATCAGCACATGGCCGGGGGCGGCGATGAAGGCCTGGCGGATCTGGCGGCCCGTCTCGGTGCGGATCGGGATGTTCTGGAGGTTGGGGTCGGAGGAGGCGAGGCGGCCGGTGGTGGCGGCGGCGAGCTGGTAGCTGGTGTGGACGCGGTCGGTGGTCTTGTCGGCGGCCTCGATCAGGGCGTCGGTATAGGTGCCCTTGAGCTTGGCCAGCTGGCGCCAGTCCAGCAGGACGCGCGGCAGGTCGTGGGTCAGGGCCAGGGTTTCCAGGGTGGCGGCGCCGGTCTCCCACTGGCCCGAGGCGGTCTTCTTGCCGCCGGTCAGGGCCATTTCGCCGAACAGGATGTCGCCGATCTGGCGCGGGCTGCCGATGTTGAACGGGCGGCCGGCCATCTGGTGGGCCTGGGTCTCCAGCTCGGCCATGCGCATGCCGAACTCTGACGACAGGCGTTTGAGGCGGTCGGGGTCGACGCGGACGCCGGCCCGCTCCATGTCGGCCAGGACCGCGGGCATGCCGCGCTCCAGCGTCTCATAGACGGTGGTCAGGTGTTCCTCGGCCAGCCGGGGTTTGAGGATGCGCCACAGGCGCAGGGTCACGTCGGCGTCCTCGGCGGCGTAGCAGGTGGCCGGTTTCAGCTCGACGTGTTTGAACGACTTCTGGCTCTTGCCGGCGCCCGCCACCTGTTTGAACGGGATGGGGTCGTGGCCGAGGTGGAGGCGGGCCAGCTCGTCCATGCCGTGGCCGTGCAGGCCGCCCTCGAGCACATAGGAGATCAGCATGGTGTCGTCGATCGGGGCGACGCGGACGCCGCGCCGGGCCATGACGGCGATGTCGTATTTGCCGTTCTGCATGACCTTGAGGACGGCGGGGTTCTCCAGCAGGACCTTGAGCCGCTTGAGGGCCTCGGGCTTGTCGATCTGGGTGATCGGCTCGCGCTGGTCGGTCTCGCCGCCGAAGTCCAGACCGCCGGCGTTGGCCGCCGGCTCGTGCTCATGCGTCAGCGGCACATAGCAGGCGTCGTTGGGGCCGATGGCGAGGGAGACGCCGCACAGGCCGGCATGGGTCGCCGACAGGGCGTCGGTCTCGGTGTCGAAGCCGACGACGCCGGCCTCGGTCGCCCGGGCGATCCAGGCGTCCAGCTCGTCCAGGGTCTGGACGCAGCGATAGGCCTCGATGTCGAAGGTCTGGGCCTCGGCCGGGCCGGTCGGGACCTGGCCGTAGCGGGGGGTGGCGACGGGGGCGGAGGGGGCGCGGGGGCGGGCGACGAAGGCGGTGCCGTCTTTCGCGGGGGCCTTGCCGTCGCCGACGCGGTTGCGCAGGGAGCGGAACTCCATCCGGTCGAGGAAGGCGCCCAGCACCTCGGGATCGGGGTGGCGGACCACGAAGTCGTCGATCGGCTCGGGCGCCGGGGCGTCGCAGGTCAGGCGCACCAGCTCGCGGCTGAGCAGGATCTGGTCGCGGAAATTGATCAGGGTCTCGCGTCGTTTCGGCTGTTTGATCTCGCCGGCCCGCGCCAGCAGGGCATCAAGGTCGCCGTACTCATCGAGGAGCTGGGCGGCGGTCTTGGGGCCGATGCCGGGGGCGCCGGGGACGTTGTCGACGCTGTCGCCGATCAGGGCCTGGAGGTCGACCATCTTCTCCGGGAGGACGCCGAACTTCTCCATCACCGCGTCCTCGGCCAGACGGCGGTCCTTCATCGGGTCCCACATGACCACGCCGCCGCCGATCAGCTGCATCAGGTCCTTGTCGGAGCTGACGATCACCGCCTCGCCGCCGGCGTCGCGCGCCTTGCAGGCATAGGTGGCGATCAGGTCGTCGGCCTCGTAGCCGGGCAGCTCCAGACAGGCGACGCCGAAGGCCGCCGTCGCCTCGCGCACCAGCGGGAACTGCGGGATCAGATCCTCGGGCGGGGCCGAGCGGTTGGCCTTGTACTGGTCGTACAGGTCGTTGCGGAACGTCTTGTCGGAGTGGTCGAAGATGGCCACCAGATGGGTCGGGCCGTCGCTGCCCTTCATGTCCTGCAGCAGCTTCCACAGCATGTTGCAGTAGCCCTGGATCGCGCCGACCGGCAGGCCGTCCGACTTGCGCGTCAGGGGCGGCAGGGCGTGGTAGGCGCGGAAGATGTAGGCCGAGGCGTCGATCATCCACAGCCGAAGGGCGGGGCCGTCCTGGGTCAGGGGGCGGTCGGCGGATTCCTGTGGCGATTCTGGCGCGGTGTCGGTCATGCGGCGAACATAGGGGGACGCGGCCCCGCCGTCACCGCCCTCCGGTCATCGCTCTGCGCGTCAGGAGACCCAGGTGTTCCTGCACTCGCTGACAGTCCAGGCCGCGAAGCCCGAGATGACCCGGCACTCATAGCCCATGCCGGCCAGGGGACCGTGCATGATCCCGGTCGCCACCAGGGCGCCGCCTCCGTCATAGACCGGCCGCGCGAAACTGACCCAACGGACCCGCTGGCGCGGATCGCCCGTCCCGTCGGGATCAAAGGCCTCGAAGGCCAGACCGTGGCGGCTCCAGTCGCAGCGCGGCGCGTAACCGTCCTCGAACCGGAGCGGCGGCGGCCGGTTGTCGGTGCTGTTGAACCGGTAGTGCTCCTTGGCCACGGCGGCGATGACGGCGCAGTCATTGCCGTTCTGCGCCATCGGCGGCGGTCCGCCGGGCGTGGGCTCCGGCGGCGTGGCGCAACCGGTCAGCAGGGCGGTGGCGGCGATCAGGGCGAGGGCGGGACGCATGGCGGCTCCTCTCAGGAACGCAGGCCGGTGATCGTGCGGTTGGGCGCGATGTCCTCGGCCGAGGTCAGCAGGTGAACGAGGGCGGGGCGGCCCGCGTTCCGCGCGGCCAGCAGGGCGGCGGGAAAGTCTTCGGTCCGTTCGCAGCGCACGCCGAACGCGCCGAAGGCCTCGGCGTATTTGACGAAGTCGGGGTTCCTCAGGTCCGTGGCGATGACCCGGTCGGCGCCCGGATAGTGGCCTTCCTGGTGCATGCGGATGGTGCCGTAGGTGCCGTTGTCGACCACCACCACGACCACGTTGATCCCGTACTGGACCGCCGTGGCGATCTCCTGGCCGGTCATCAGATAGTCCCCGTCCCCGGCGATGCAGATGACCTCGCGGTCGGGATGCACGCTCTTGGCGGCGATGGCGGCGGGATAGCCGTAGCCCATGGCGCCCGAGGTCGGCGCCAGCTGGGTGCGGCAGGCCCGGTGGCGATAGAAGCGGTGCAGCCAGGCGGCGAAATTGCCCGCGCCATTGGTGATGATGGCCGTCGGCGGCAGGACCTCGCCGAGGTGGGCCATGCACTCGCTCATGTTGACCGCTCCGGTCACCAGCACGGGGGTCGAGAAGGCCTGGTAGTCGGCATGGGCGGCGGCGGCCTCGTCATGCCAGGTCCGGCCGGGGTCGATCGTGGACAGGGCCATGGCGGCCAGCGAATTGTCCGCCGTCGCGCTCATCAGCGGGGTCCAGACCCGGCCAAGCTCTTCCGCGCCGGGATGGATGTGGACCAGCGTCTCCGCCGTGCGGGCGCGGTCGAACAGGGTGTAGCCCTGGGTCGGATTCTCGCCCAGCCGCGCCCCGATGGCGATGATCAGATCGGCCGCCTTCGCCCGCGCCGTCAGCTTCGGATTGCAGCCCAGGCCCAGGTCGCCGGCGTAGTTGGGCCGGTCGTTGGACAGGATGTCCTTGCGGCGGAACGACAGGCTGACCGGCAGGCCGATCTTCTCAGCCCAGTCGCCGATGGCGGCGGCGGCTTCCTCGCTCCAGCCCGAGCCGCCCAGCACCAGCAGCGGGCGCTCGGCCTTCGCCAGCCGCGCCCGCACCTGTTCGACGAAGGCCGGGTCGAGGGCCGCCCGGGCGGGGACCACCGGCCGGATCGGGGCGGGGCCGCCGTCGCCGTGGAGGATGTCCTCGGGCAGGGCGATGACCACGGGGCCCATCCGGCCCTGCAGGGCGGTGGCGAAGGCGCGCTCGACCACCTCGACGGTGCGTTCCGGGCTCTCGATCTCGGTCGCCCATTTGGCCAGACCGCCGAAGACCTCGCGGTAGTCGACCTCCTGAAAGGCGCCGCGGCCGCGGTCGGTCAGGGCGATCTGGCCGACGAACAGGATCATCGGCGTGGAGTCCTGGTGCGCCGTATGCACGCCGATCGAGGCGTGGGTCGCGCCGGGCCCGCGCGTGACCATGCAGACGCCCGGCCTGCCGGTCAGCTTGCCGTAAGCCTCGGCCATGTTGGCGGCCCCGGCCTCGTGCCGGCAGGCGATGACCTGGATGCGGTCCCGCACGTCGGCCAGGGCGTCCAGCACGGCCAGATAGCTTTCGCCCGGAACGCAGAAGACGCGGTCGATCCCGTTCATGACGAGGGTTTCGACAAGGCGGCGGGCGGCGGTGTTCGCAGGCTGGGTCATGCGTGGCGGGTTAGCAGATCGAACCCCGCCTTGGCCATGCAACCCCACCGCCACGCTTGCGTTTACGGTGAAGGTTCAACCCTCTCCAAGGAAATCCCATGAAGAAGATCATCGCCCTGACCCTCGTCGCCGCCGCCCTTGCAGTTTCGGCCTGCAACACTGTTTCAGGCGCTGGCCGCGACGTTTCGGCAGCCGGCCGTGCGGTCACCACCACTGCGGAAGAAGTCAAGAACTAGGCTTTTGGCCTCGAAGCGAATGAAAGGCCCGCCGCTTTCCGGCGGGCCTTTTTCGCATCAGTAGACCACGCCGGTCAGATACAGTCCGTCCGAGGGCGCGACCGGCCCGCAGGCCGCCCGGTCGCGCGCCGCCAGCGCCGCCGTCACATCCTCGACCGCCCAGCGGCCCTGACCCACTTCCGCCAGTGTGCCGGTCATGGAGCGCACCTGCCGATGCAGGAAGCTGCGCGCCTCGAACACCAGATGCACCTCCTCGCCGCTGCGGGTCACCCGGGCGACGTCCAGCGTCTTCTCCGGCGATTTCGACTGGCAGTTCACGTCCCGGAAGGTGGTGAAGTCGTGCAGGCCGACCAGCGTCTGCGCCGCCGCATGCATGGCCCCGGCGTCCAGGGCCTTGCGGATATGCCAGACCCTGCCCTTGTCCAGGGCCGGCGGGCCCGGACGGCTGAGGATGCGGTACAGATAACGCCGGCCCGTGGCCGAAAAACGGGCGTGGAACTCATCGTCCACGGCGGCGCAGTCCAGCACCGATACGGCCTCGCCGACCAGATGGGCGTTGAGGGCGTTCATCACCGTCCGCTCGGGCCAGGCCTTGTCGAGATCGAAGCTGATGACCTGGCCGGTGGCGTGAACCCCGGTGTCCGTCCGCCCGGCGGCGGCGATGCGCACCGTCTGGCCGCAGAAAGCGGTGATGGCCGTCTCGATCGCGCCCTGCACCGTCGGCTGGTCGGGCTGGGCCTGAAAGCCGTTATAGCCCGACCCGTCGTATTCCAGCGTCAGCCGGTAGCGGGCCATTACGCGAGCACAGTCCCGGTCGGCAGGGCGAATCCGCGCAGCATCTCGTCCGGCGTCTGGGCCGCCTTGCCCGCGCGCTGCACCCGCAGCAGCCGGACGACCCCATCCCCCGTCGCGATGCGCAGGTCGCCGTCCAGAACCTCGCCCGGCGCGCCGCCGCCGCCTCGCAGCGACACCCGGGACATCAGGGCCTTGATCCGCACCGGGCCCTCCGGCCCCGGGGCTTCAAACCATGCGCCGGGGAAGGGCGACAGGCCGCGGATATGGGCGTCGACCTCGGCCGCCGGGCGGGTCCAGTCGATGCGCGCCTCGGCGGGGGTGATCTTCTTCGCATAGGTCGGTTCGCCGGCCTGTTCCGTCCCCTCGACCCCGCCGCGCTCGATGGCGGCAAGGGCCCGCGGCCACAGGCTGGCGCCGGTGTGCGACATGCGTTCGGACAGGGTCGCGGCCGTGTCGTCGGGCCGGATGTCCATCACTTCGGACAACAGGATCGCACCTTCGTCCAGACCCTCGGTCATGCGCATGATCTGGACGCCGATCTGGCGGTCGCCGGCCATGATGGCGCGCTGGATCGGGGCGGCTCCGCGCCAGCGTGGCAGCAGCGAGCCGTGCAGGTTGAAACAGCCGAGGCGCGGCGCATCCAGCACCTCCCGCTTCAGGATCTGGCCGTAGGCGACCACGCAGGCGGCGTCGACCTCGAGGCTGCGGAAGGTTTCGATGGCGTCCGCCGCCTTCATCGACTCCGGCGTGAACACCGGCAGGCCCATGGTCTCGGCGAAGGCGTGGACCGGCGACGGCGTCAGTTTCTGGCCGCGGCCGCGCGGCTTGGGCGGCTGCGAATACACCGCCGCCACCTCATGGCCCGAGGCGATGAGCTCGGCCAGCGACGGCACGGCGAAGTCGGGTGTTCCCATGAAGGCGAGGCGCATGGGAGGCCTTTAGAGGTTGGGGCCGGTTACTGCCAGCGGGTCGAGACGCCGCCGCCTTCGTCCCATTCGCCGCCGGCGTCCAGGGCGTCGTCGAAATCGAGCAGCCGGTCCAGGATCACCCCGGCGACCACGCCCAGCAGGGCGACGCCGATCAGGGTCGCGACGCTGGCCACCCCGACCTTTTCATTGCGGGTCAGACGGCGGCGGCCGGCCGGATCGATGATGCGGTCGCGCGCGCGTTTGAGACGGGTTGCGGGGCGGGCCATCAGGCGGCCAGCCTTGCGTTCTTCTTCACCCTGGCCACGGCGCGGTCGCGCTTCAGCCGCGACAGGTGATCGATGAACAGCACGCCCTCGAGGTGGTCCATCTCGTGCTGGATGCAGACGGCGTACAGGCCCTCGGCCTCTTCCTCGACCGTCTGCCCTTCATAGTTCTGATAGCGCAGCCGCACCCGCGCCGGACGTTCGACCTGGTCGAAATATTCGGGCACCGACAGACAGCCTTCTTCATAGGCGAACAGCTCGTCGGAGGCCCAGACGATCTCGGGATTGACGAAGAAGCGCGGGTTGCGGCGCGCCAGCCGGACAGCCTCGCTCTCGTCCTCCTCCGTCTCCTCGACGTCGCCTTCGACGGGCGCGTCGCCCAGGTCCATGACGATGACCCGGCGGGTGTCGCCGACCTGCACGGCGGCCAGGCCAATGCCGGGCGCGTCGTACATCGTCTCCAGCATGTCATCCATCAGGCGGCGCAGATCGTCGGCCACCGGCCCTTCGACGGGGGTGGAGACCTGCTTCAGCACCGCCAGGTCGGCGGCGTTGTCGATGGTGAGGATGCGACGGACGGACATGACCGCGAGGTAGGCATGGCGAGCCCAAAGGTCAAGATTTCCCGGCTCCCGGCCGGGTTATGCCGCAGGGTCGGGCAGGGCTCTCGGCTTGCGGTCGCCGTCGATGGCGACATAGGTGAAGACACCCTCCGTCACCCGCACCGAGGCGGCCTGGGCGTGGTTGCGCGGTCGTTTCCACGCCTCGACATGGACCCGAACCGAGGTGCGGCCCGTCTTGATCACCCTGGCGTAGATCGACACCTCGTCGCCGACCGAGACGGGCTGGTGGAACACCATCCCGTCCAGGGCGATGGTCACGCACCGTCCCTGGGCCAGTTCGAACGCCGGCGTCGCCCCGGCCAGATCCATATGCGCCAGCAGCCAGCCGCCGAAGATGTCGCCCTCGGGATTGGTGTCGGCAGGCATGGCGATGACGCGCCCGACGGGCTGTCCGGTCGGCTGGGCGGGAAGGGCGTCGGTCACGCGTGCGGGCTCCGATGGAGAGGACGGGGCGTCAGATGGACGACAGTCAGGATCGCTGACCCTCGTCCCGAAAAAGCTCATGCGACAAACCGAACGTTCGGCGCAATCCCGCGCCGCCATCGGGGGTGATCTCGATCACACGGCTGTCGCGCCGACGCTTGATCCAGCCGAGATCCAGCAACCGCTGCAGGAGGGCCGCTCCGGCGACGCCGGCCAGATGGTTGCGCCGTACGCTCCAGTCCAGGCACGGACGGCAGAGCGGCCGCCCGCGGGGCGCCGGATTCGGGACCGGGACGTGCAGGTCCCCGAAGAACCTTCGCCCGGCCTCGGTCAGCGTCAATCCTTCTGCGTCCACCGCAAGGCAGCCCCGGCGCACCAGATCGTCATAGATGGCGACCCCGACATCACCGGCCAGGTGGTCGTAACAGACCCGCGCCCGCCGCAGCGCCGGCTCCTTCGGTCCCGGCCGTGTGCGCGCCAGACCCATGCGGTCGGCGAGGCCGCTCAGACTTTCCAGCATCGCGGCGACGTGCTCGTCGGCGATACGGTAGTACCGGTGCCGCCCCTGCTTCTCGATGCTGACCAGCTCGGCCTCGCTCAGCTTCGACAGATGCGATGACGCCGTGGGCCGGGTGACGCCGGCTTCGAGCGCCAGCTCGCTGGCGGTCAACGCCGCGCCGTTCATCAGAGCGCTCAACATGTTGGCGCGCGCAGGGTCGCCGATCAACGCCGCCACGCTGGAGATGCTCGGACCCAGTCTCATGGCGCGAGGCTAATCGAGCCATCGCGATCTCGCAACGACAGTTCGATCGAGATCGAACCATGAGCGCGACCGATGTGGTTACGATCCCCGCCGACACCTCGGGAAGGACCCCTTTCATGCAAGACATCGCCATCCAGCTTGAGCACGCACCGGGCGCCCTGGCCGCCATGGGCGCCGCGCTCGGAGGCGCCGGGATCAGTGTTGAAGGCGGGGGCGCCTTCGCCGTCGACGGGCGCGGCGTCGCCCATTTTCTGGTGATCGACGGAGCGGCGGCGGCCGGGGCGCTGGAGGCCGCCGGATTCCTCATACGGGGCGTCCGCGACGTGTTGCTGCAACGGCTGGACCAGTCGCAGCCGGGCCAGCTGGGCAAGCTCTGCGGGCGAATGGCCGACGCCGGCGTCAATATAGAAGTGCTCTACAGCGACCATGACAATCAGCTGGTCCTCGTGGTCGATGATATCGGGAAAGGACGCGCCGTCTCCGAGGCGTGGGCGCGCGAAAGCGCCGCGGCGTGAAAACCATCGGGCTTCTGGGCGGCATGAGCTGGCAGTCGACGCTGCTCTACTATCAGATCATCAACCGCGTCGTGGCCCAGGAACTGGGCGGGCTCCACTCGGCGAAGATCGTCCTGCGCAGCGTCGATTTCCATGAGATCGCCCACCATACCGAATCATGGGCGCTGGGCCGAGGCGGGGCAGGTTCTCGCGATGGAGGCGCGCGCGCTCAAGGCCGGCGGGGCGGACTTCGCCGTCCTGTGTACGAACACCATGCACAAGGTCGCCGACGCCATCGTCTGCGGCAGCGGCCTGGCCCTCATCCATATCGTCGATGTCGCCGCCGGGCGCCTGACAGCCGGCGGGATTCGCGCGGTGGGCTTGCTCGGAACGCGTTTCGTGATGGAGGAAGACTTTTACGGCGGAGAGATGAGCGCCCGCCACGGCGTCGATGTCCTTCTGCCCGGCGAAGCGGATCGCGCCTTCCTTCACGCGGTCATCTACGGCGAGCTGGCGAAAGGCCTCGTCACCTCGGCAACGCGCGATCGCTGTCAGGCCATCATCGCCGATCTCGCCTCGCAAGGGGCGCAGGCCATTCTGCTGGCGTGCACCGAACTCCCGCTTGTCGTCTCCGAGGCGGACCACGCCATCCCGATCTATTCGACGACCACCCTCCACGCCCTTCTGGGGTCAGGACCGGCTGGACTGGCTGGAAGAGGTATTGGCGCGGAAAACGCTGTCGCCCGGCTGACGCAGGGACCGCCCGTCCGGAGCCTGGCGGGGAAGGAATGGCGCACCCGACAGGATTCGAACCTGTGACCCCTGCCTTCGGAGGGCAGTACTCTATCCAGCTGAGCTACGGGTGCGTCGGCGGCGAAAACGCCGGACGAAGGGCCTTACAGCAGGACCGCGCCGCCCTCAATCCCGAATGCGCCCCTCGAACCAAAGCCGTTCGGGACGATTTACACGGTTCCGGCCCGGCCCGTCGTGATCTAGCGTGCGCCCGCTTCGCCGATGGAGGTTCCGATGCGCGCCTTTCTGCTTGGACTGCTGATGCTGCTGGGCGCCTGCGCCACCGCGCCGGCCCCGGCGGCTGATCCGTCCGGCGACGACCTGGACGCCATCGCGCGGGACTATGTCGCCCTGATCCTCGAGATCGGCGAGCGCGAGCCCGGCTATGTCGACGCCTATTACGGCCCGGCGGCGTGGCAGGAGGCGGCCAGGGCCAGCCCGCGCACCGTGCCGCAGCTGATCCAGGGCGCCGCCACCCTGACCTCGCGGCTGAACGCCGTCCCGACACGGGGCGTCGAGCCCGTCGTGGTCCAGCGCCGCAAATATCTGCTGGCCCATGTCTCGGCCGCGTCGGCGCGCCTGCGCATGCTGTCGGGCGAGAAGCATGGCTTCGCCGACGAGGCCGAGGCCCTGTTCGGCATCCGGCCCGAGCTCCTGCCCTTGTCGACCTACGATCCGATCCTGGCCGAGATCGACGCCCTGCTCCCGGGCGAGGGTTCGCTGACCGATCGGGTCACGGCGTTCAAGGCCCACTACGTCATTCCGAAAGATCGCCTCCAGCCGGTGATGGACGCCGCCATCGCCGAATGCCGACGCCGCACCGTCCGGCACATCGACCTGCCCGCCAATGAGCGGTTCACCCTCAGCTTCGTCGGCGACAAGCCGTGGTCGGGGTACAACTACTATCTGGGCGATGCGGCCAGCCGGATCGAGATCAACGCCGACTTCCCCATCTATACCGAGCGGGCCATCGACCTGGGCTGCCACGAGGGCTATCCCGGCCACCACGTCTACAACGCCCTGCTGGAAAAGACCTTCGTGCGTGATCGCAACTGGGTCGAGATGAGCGTCTATCCGCTGTTCAGCCCCATGTCCTTCGTGGCCGAGGGCAGCGCCAACTACGGCGTCGACCTGGCCTTCCCGGGCGACGAGGCCACGGTGTTCGAACGCGATGTCCTGTTCCCTCTCGCCGGTCTGGACCCGTCGACGGCGGAGAAGAAGGCGCAACTCGGCGCACTGCAGCGCCGTCTGGCGCGGGCCGAATACACCATCGCCGACGACTGGCTGGCCGGACGCGTCGGGCGCGAGGAGACCATCGCCCGGCTGTCGAAATACAGCCTCGCCGACCCGGCCAAGGCGGCCCAGCGGCTGCGCTTCATCGACACCTACCGCAGCTACATCATCAACTACGGCCTCGGCCGCGACGTGGTCCAGGCCTGGGTCGAGCGGCAGGGACCGAACCGCTGGGACGGCATGGAGACCCTGCTGGCCAGCCAGATCCTGCCCGTGGACCTGCTCCCGTAGTCCATGCCCGAGCTCCCCGAGGTCGAAACCGTCCGCCGCGGCCTCGAGCCGGTCCTGACCGGGGCGCGGCTGACGCGCGTGCGCCAGAACCGGCCCGATCTGCGCTTTCCCTTTCCCGACCGGTTCGTGGACCGGCTGGAAGGGGCGACGGTCGAACGTATCGATCGCCGCGCCAAATACCTGCTGATGCCCCTGTCCACTGGCGAGACCTGGGTCACCCACCTCGGCATGACCGGCCGCTTCACCCTGGACGGTGAACAGCTGGGCGAGTTCGAGGAACCGGCCCCCGTCGCCGGCAAGCACGAGCACGTCAGCCTGTGCGCGGTGAAGGGCAAGGGCGCGACCCGTCTCGGCTTCGCCGACGCCCGCCGCTTCGGCTTCATGGGTCTGATCCCGACGGGCGAGGTTGACGCCCATCCGTGGTTCGCCGGGCTCGGCCCCGAGCCGCTGGGCAACGGTTTCTCGGGCGCCCATCTGGCCGAGGCGTTCACGGGCAAGAAGCAGAACATCAAGGTCAGCCTGCTGGACCAGCGCATCGTCGCCGGACTGGGCAACATCTATGTCTGCGAGGCCCTGTACCGCGCCCGTATCTCGCCGCTGACCGCTGCGGGCAAGGTGTCCGGACCGCGCCTCGAAACCCTGGCCGCGGTGGTGCGCGACGTGCTCGGCGACGCCATAGCCGCCGGCGGTTCGACGCTGAAGGATTTCGCCAACGCCGACGGGGGGCAGGGGTATTTCCAGCACCGCTTCGACGTCTACGGCCGCGAGGGGAAGCCGTGCCTCGGGGACGGGTGTTCCGGCGTGGTCAAACGCATCGTCCAGGCCGGCCGCTCGACCTTCTACTGTCCGGGCTGCCAGAAACGGTGACGCCATGACCCACCGCATCATCCTGTTCCGCGGCATGAACACCGGCGGCGTCCGCGCGCCCGTCGGCGAGCAGCGGGCGATGGCCGAGGCCATGGGGCTGAAGAACCCGCGCACGCTTCAGGCCAGCGGCAATCTGGTCGTCGAAAGCGGCAAGGCGGCCGCCGCCCTCGAAGCCGACATCGAGGCCGCCATGGACGAGACCTTCGGCCTCAAGGTCGCCGCCATGGTCCGTACCCCGGAACAGTGGGCCAGGCTGATCGCCGCCAACCCCTTCCCCGCCGAGGCGAAGGCTCATCCGGCCAGGGTGCTGGCCATGGTCATGAAGGACGGGATCAGGGACGGCGCGCTGGAGGCCTGCCGCGCCCTCGCGGAGGGCGGCGAGGCGGTCGAGGCCGTCGACGGCGTTCTCTATTTCTGGTTCCCCGACGGCCAGGGCCAGTCCGCCATCTTCAGGAAGGCCACGCCCCGCATGCTGGGCATGGGCACGGGCCGCAACTGGAACACCGTGCTCAAGCTGGCGGATATGGTAGGGCTGAAGACCTGAACGCCGGCCCCGGCGAAAGGCGCGCCGTGGCCCGGATCAATGACCAGAAACAGGAAGCCCATGCGCAGGATATTGATGCTTACGGTCGCCGCCCTGGCGCTGGCCGCCTGTTCCCCCGCTCCCGAGACGTCGGAGGCTCCCGAGGCGTCCGCCGCCCCGGACCCGGCCGCCGCGACGCCCGAGGCCTTCGTGCGGTCGCTCTACGGGGAAGGCGACATGCCGGGCGGCCCCGCCGAACGCATCGAGGAGCGCACGATCTGGTCCGCGCGCACCCGGGCCCTGCTCGCCGAGAGCGACCGCCTGACGCACGAAGGCGACGTCGGCTTCTTCGAGGCCGACCCGATCTGCGACTGTCAGGACGGCACGCCGGTGCTGCAGTCGGTCACCGCAACCTCGACCGGCCCGGACAGCGCGGACGTGGCCGTCGTCCAGGGGTTCACCGAGCCGGGCAATGCGGTCCATCGCAAGACCTACAATCTCGTCCTCGAGGACGGCCAGTGGCGCATCGACGACCAGCATTATGAATCGATGGGCCGGTTCCCGTACGAGCCGATGGTCCGGCGCCTGACCGGCTGGATCGCCGAAGCGAAGGCGGACGTCGCGACCTGACGGACGGAACCGCGAGCCCTGCGCAGCGGTTGTGGCCCCAAGTCACAGCCCTGGAGGGACACCATGACCGACGCCTATATCTCGGACCCCATTCGCCACCCGCTTCACACCCTGATCTCGTGGCCGGCCGTCATCGCCGGCGCCATCGTGGCCGTCGCCGTGGGGGCGATGTTGAACCTGCTGGGCGTGGCCCTCGGAGCCTCGGCCTTCAATCCCTATGATTTTGACGGCGGCGACGCGTCCGGCTTCACCGCCGCCGCCGGCATGTGGATGGCCTTCGCCAACGCCATCGCCCTGTTCATCGGCGGCGCGGTCGCGACGCGCGCGGCCAAATACGCCGACCACCACAGGGGCGCCCTGCATGGCCTCGCCGTCTGGGCCCTGGCCTTCCTGCTGGCCATCACCATCGCCAGCGCGGCCGGCGCCGGCGGGGCAGCGGCCCTGGTCGGCGGCGACGCTCGGGACGGCGAGATCGGCGACACGGTCGTGACGGACGTCACGCCCGGCAGCCGCGTGATCGAGGGCGAACTGGTCGCCCCGGCTCCGCTGCCGGCCCCGGTCGCCGCCGGGGAAGTCGCCGACACCACGGCCATGCTGGCCCTCTGGGGCTTCCTGACCATGCTGATCGGCGCCATCGCCGCGATCTTCGGCGGCCTCTACGGCGGCCGGAACCATCGCTGGATCGACAAGGCCGTGGACGGTCGCCGCGACGAGGTTCGCCGCGATGACGCGCCCCGCAGCGTCCTCTAGCTTCCGAAACGGGACGGTCCCGGCGGGGCCGCTCCGTCTTCCGCAAGAGTGAGCCGACGGCGGCCAGGGCTGTTTCCAGCATGGCCGCCGACATCGGGCTGAAGCGGACAGGGTCGGACTGAAGGGGTAAGGAGCGCGCATGACCCATCGCCGCACCCACCTCTGGATCAGCCTCGTCGTCGGCCTCGCCGTCTGGGGCGCCTATTTCGCCCATTTCCTGCAGCAGATGCGTCGCGGCGAGACGGGCGGCCTGGCCCTGTGGTTCCTCGGCGCCCTCGCGGTGATCATCCTCGCCGAGACGGTGGCGACCAGCTTCATCGCCTGGCTGTTCCGCCGCCGGGCGCGGACGCTGGACGAAGGTCCCACGCTGCAGGCGGCGCTGAAGGCCAGCCATGTCGCCCTGATGCTGCTGATCGTCATGGCGCTGGCCGCCGCCGCGGCCCTGGCCTTCGCCTCCCTGTTCGGCTGGAGCCTCGACCTGTCCGGCGCGCGCGGTCAGGTCATCGCCGCCAACGTCCTGCTGGCCATGGTGGTGATCGCCGAACTTCTGCGCGCCGGATTGACGCTGGCCCTGATCCCAAGGCGCTAGAGTGGCTGGTGGCTGGTGGCTAGTGGCTAGTGGCTAGTGGCTAGTGGCCAGTGTTCAGCGGGTCGGCGCCAGGCTCCGGCTGCGCCCAAATCTCCGCCAAATCTGGACGCACCGCTCACTAGCCACTAGCCACTAGCCACCAGCCACCAGCCACTTCGGGAGCGCCCCATGTCCGACACCTTCTCCACCCTGCTCATCGAACGCCACGCCGACGGCTATGCGCTGGTGACCCTGAACCGGCCCGAGGCGCTGAACGCCCTCAACTCGGCCCTGTTCAGGGACCTGTCTGACTTCCTCGACGCGGTCGAGCATGACGACACGGTGCGCTGCCTGATCCTGACCGGGTCGGGCGACAAGGCCTTCGCCGCCGGCGCCGACATCAAGGAGATGCAGGACCAGACCTACGCCCAGATGTACACGGGCAATTTCTTCGCCCTCGGCCACGACCGCATCACCCGCTTCCGCAAGCCGATCATCGCCGCGGTCAACGGCTTCGCCCTCGGCGGCGGCTGCGAGCTGGCCATGCTGTGCGACTTCATCGTCGCTTCGGAGAAGGCGAAGTTCGGCCAGCCCGAGATCAACCTCGGCGTCGCCCCCGGCATCGGCGGCTCCCAGCGCCTGACCCGCCTGGTCGGCAAGTCCAAGGCCATGGACATGGTCCTGACCGCCCGCATGATGGACGCGGCCGAGGCCGAACGCGCCGGGCTCGCCTCCCGCGTCGTTCCCCACGAAACCCTGCTGGACGAGGTCCGCAAGATCGCCGCCAGGATCGCCTCGCAAAGCCCGCTGGCCGTCATGGCCAACAAGGAAATGGTCAACGCCGCCCTCGAGACCACCCTGACCCAGGGCGTCCAGTTCGAACGCCGCCTGTTCCACAGCCTGTTCGCTTTCGAGGACCAGAAGGAGGGGATGGCGGCCTTCGTGGAGAAGCGGAAGCCGGTGTTCACGGGCAAGTAGGGACCAGGGGCGAGGGACAAGGTCCCCGTCCCCAGACTCTCGTTGACCCCCCAACCCCTTTCCGCTATAGCCGCGCGCTCTTCGAGATTTCCCCGCCGTGGACCATGCTCCGCGGCGTTTCCGTTCGTAAGGTTTGACTGATGGCCAACAATGCCGGCGCCAAGAAAGCGATCCGCAAGATCGCTGCCCGCACCGAAGTGAACAAGGCGCGCCGTACGCGTGTCCGCACCTTCCTGCGCAAATTCCAGGAAGCCGTCATGGGCGGCGACGCAGGCGCGGCGAAGACCGCCTTCGTCGAGGCGCAATCCGAGCTGATGCGCGCCGTCTCCAAGGGCGTGGTTCACAAGAACACGGGTTCGCGCAAGGTCGGCCGTCTGGCCGCCCAGTTGAAGAAAATGTCGGCCGCCTGACATAGCGGGCCACGGACGGCCTTTTACAGGCCTGTCATGGTAAATATCAGCGATTTCAACGGCGAGGGCGCGAACGCTTCCTCGCCGTTTGCACGTGTGCTGCTAAGCCTCCTGGCGGGAATTGGCTCTCCCCTCTGTGGCGAAATACGGTTTTTCGTTGACTGTGTTTGGCTTTAGCGGAGTCAACAATTTTAAGTGCGAATCGACTCGCGAATCAGCGTTGACGCCCCCCTCGCCGGGCGTAAGTTTGGGGCGCTGACGCACTTCCATCCCCACACGGATGAAGACGGCGCGGAACCTGATTTCGTGTCGGCGTGAGACGTCTGTTCGAGAGTTCGACCCCACCTGCGCGGCGCCATCGCCACGCGGGACAGGAGAAGTCGTCCCGGTTTCAGGCGCGCTCGAAGGATGTCAGCGGTGATGGTTTGAGCGGGTGGCTGATGTTTACGGGGAGCGCGGAAATGGCGGGGATGACGGATCCGGATCGCATCTGGACCGAGGCGGCAGGCCGTCTTCGCTCGGAAATCGGCGAGGGGCCGTTCAGCTCCTATATCGCGCCGTCGGCCGTCCGCGCCGACGGTTCGGGCCAGCTGATCCTGGTCACCCCGACCGCCTATGCCCGCGACTGGGTGCGCAAGAACGCCCTGCGCCGCATGAATGAGCTGTGGCTGGGTCTGGACGGCCTGTCGCGCCGTCTCGACGTGCGCTGCCGCGCCGAGATGGGTTCGACCCCCTCGGCTTCGCAGGTCGCCGCGGGCCGCGCCGAGGGCGCCGCCGTTATCCCGCTTCAACCCGTCGCCATGCCCATGGCCACCGTGCCGCCGGTCGCCGACGGGGCCCGCGCCGTGCGCGCCGCCGGCCTGCAGGACCGCCTGACCTTCGACAGCTTCGTGGAAGGCCAGGGCAATGCCTTCGCCCTGGCCATCGCCCGCCAGGCCGCGGCCTGGGCCGACGGCCATTTCAACCCGATCTTCTTCTGCGGCCCCTATGGCTACGGCAAGACCCACCTGCTGAACGCCATCGCCTGGGAGGCCCAGCGGCTGCGCCCGGACGCCAGGGTCGTCTATCTGACCGCCGAACGCTTCCTGTCGACCTTCGTGCGCGCCGCCCAGGACCGCACCATGGCCGCGTTCAAGGACAGTTTGCGCAGCGCCGACATGCTGCTGATCGACGACGTCCAGTTCGTCGGCGGCAAGGCCGGCACCCAGGAAGAACTGCTGTCGACCCTCACCGCCCTGATCGAGGACGGCAAGAAGATCATCATCTCGGCCGACCGCCCGCCCATGGCCCTGACCGAGGTCGAGCCGCGCCTGCGCAGCCATCTGGCCTCGGGCCTGACCTGCCCGGTCGAGCCCGCCGACCGCGCCCTGAAACTGGCCGTGGCCCGTAACCGCATCCAGGCGCTCGCCAACCTCGGCGTCGTCTCGGGCGAGGCCCAGGCCGAGGTCCTCGAACACCTGGTCGATCGCACGCCCGGCTCGATGCGCGAGCTGGAGGGCGCCGTGAACACCCTGGCCGCCGTCGCCGGCGCCCGCCTGTCGTCGCTCAGCGTCGACGAGACCCAGGCCCTGCTCGGCTCGGCCCTGCGCGGCGGGCCCGAGCGTCGCATCACCGTCGACGAGATCCAGAAGACCGTCGCCGACCATTTCAGCCTCAAACAGGCCGACCTGCTCTCGGAGCGCCGCACCCGCGCCGTGGCCCGCCCGCGCCAGATCGCCATGTGGCTGTGCAAACAGCACACGACCCGCTCCTACCCCGACATCGGCCGCCGGTTTGGAGGCAGGGACCACACCACGGTCCTGCACGGCGTGCGCAAGATCGAGGAGCTGATGGGCCTCGACGACCAGATCGCGCGGGACGTCGAGACGCTGACCCGCAAGCTGCGGGGCTGACGCCGACGGCTCTCCCTCCCCTTTATGGGGAGGGATGTCGGCGCGTCGCGACGACAGGTTGGGGCAAGTCAGTCTGCGCTCCGACCCTTTCGTACCCCACCCGCGCTCGGCTGCGCCTCGCGGTCCCTCCCCATGAAGGGGAGGGAGAAGTCTGTGGACCGCTTTTCAGACCGTTGCCCCGCCCGGCCAATCCGCTAGTGTCGGTGGCCCTATCTCTTTGCGGCGGCTTGTGAGTCGCTGACGGCGGGCGAGACCACATGCAACTGACCATCGAACGATCCGCGCTCCTCAAGGCCCTCGGCCACGTGCAGAGCGTCGTCGAGCGCCGCAACACCATTCCGATCCTGTCCAACGTCCTGCTCAGCGCGGGCCGCGACAAGCTCAGCTTCGCCGCCACCGACCTCGACATGGAGATGGTCGACGAGGCCGAGGCCCAGGTGAATGTCGAGGGCCAGATCACCGCCCCCGCCCACACCCTCTACGAAATCGTCCGCAAGCTGCCCGACGGCGCCGAGGTCTCGCTCTCCTACAATGGCGACGACCCCCGTCTGGTGGTCCAGGCCGGCCGTTCCAAATTCAACCTGCCGGTCCTGCCGGCCGGCGACTTCCCGGTCATGTCGACCGACACCTCGGGCACGCGCTTCTCCCTGCCCAAGGAAGACCTGGCCCGGCTGATCGACAAGACCCGGTTCGCGGTCTCGACCGAAGAGACGCGCTACTATCTGAACGGCCTGTATCTCCACACCGTGGCCGAGGCCGGCATTCCGCTGCTGCGCGCCGTGGCCACCGACGGCCATCGCCTCGCCCTCGCCGAGACGCCGGCTCCTGAAGGCGCCGCCGGCGGTCCCGGCGTCATCGTTCCGCGCAAGACCATCGACCAGGTCCGCCGCCTGCTCGACGACGGTTCCGGCCCGGTCGAGGTCATGGTCAGCCCGCAGAAGATCCGCTTCGAATTCGGCCAGGCCAGCCTGACGTCAAAGGTCATCGACGGCGCCTTCCCCGACTATATGCGCGTCATCCCCAAGGGGAACGACAAACAGGCCGACATCGACAACGCCCTGTTCGCCCAGGCCGTCGACCGCGTCGCCACCATTTCGGCCGAGAAGAGCCGCTCGGTGAAACTGGCCTTCGACCTCGACCGCGTCACCCTGACGGTGCGCAACATGGAGGCCGGCCAGGGGGTCGAGGAGGTCGAGATCGGCTATTCCGAAGAGCCCTTCGAGATCGGCTTCAACGCCCGCTACCTGCTCGACGTCGCCGGCCAGATCACCGGCGAGACCGCCCACTTCAAATTCGCCGACCCGGCCAGCCCGACCCTGGTCCTCGATCCGGGCGATCCGGGCGTGCAGTATGTGCTGATGCCGCTGAGGGTGTGACGCCCTCCGGATCGGCGGAACGGTCTGGAGCGGTCATCGATACGCCGAAGATCGTCTATGCGGCCCTGATGGTCTCCTGGACCGTGGGCGCGTTCATACTGGCGGCGCTGATTGGCTGGGAAGGTTGGACGCCGGGTTCCATCGTGATCGCCGGACCTGTTATCGGCATTCTTTTCAGCGCTACCGGTATTCTGCGCTCGAAGCGGATCCGGCTGGAACGGGAAACGCTCACATATCGTCCTGTATGGGGACGAACGCTCGTGATACGGAAAAGCAACATAGAGACCTTCGATGTCTTCGTTCTGACGGCGGCAGGTTCAGGCTTTCTGATCTGCAAGGAGCGGGCAGAGGCCTTCGACGCGCGCGCGGGTGCCCGCCACAATCTCGGGTTCGTCCTGATGCCCCGGGAGGTTCTCAAGTCTCTGCGCGAGTGGCTTGGCCGCTCGTCATGATCACGTCCCTCACCCTCACCGACTTCCGCTCCTACGCAGCGGCCACCCTGCCGATCACGGCGGGGTCGGTGGTGCTCTACGGGCCGAACGGCGCGGGCAAGACCAATCTGCTGGAAGCCCTCAGCCTGTTCACCCCCGGCAAGGGGCTGCGCGGGGCCACGGCCCCCGAGATGGGCCGGCGCGAACCGGGCGAGGCGAGCGGCCGCGCCTGGGCTGCCGCCGCCGTCCTGACCGACGGCGAGGGCGAGACGAAACTCGGCACCGGCGTCCAGTCCGCCGGCGCCGCCCGCCGCATCGTCCGCATCGACGGCGAGACGGCCCAGCCCGGACGGCTGCTCGACCATCTGCGCCCGGTCTGGGCCACGCCCGAGCAGGACCGGCTGTTCTCCGACGCCCGCGCCGCTCGCCTGCGCTTTTTCGACCGGCTGGTGTTCGCCGCCGACCCCGCCCACGCCGCCTCGGTCTCGGCCTATGAGAAGGCCCTGCGCGAACGCCTGCGCCTTCTGACCGAAGGCGCCGAGGGCCGCGCCGCCGACCCCCTGTGGCTCGACGCGCTGGAGATCCGGCTGGGCGAGGCGGGGGCCGCCGCCGCTCTGGCCCGCGCTGGCGCCCTGACCACCCTCCAGTCCGCCATCGACGCCCGCAACGACCGCCCCTTCCCCCAGGCCGACCTCGGCCTGACCGGCGAGGCCGAGGCCATGGCCGCCGCCGGCGCCGGCCCCGAAGCCGTCGCCGCCGCCCTCCGCGAGGGTCTGGCCCGTTCCCGCGCCCGCGACGCCGCCGCCGGCCGCTCCCTCTACGGCCCCCACCGCTCCGACCTGACCGCCCTGCACCGCGAGAAGAACCGCCCCGCCGCCGAGGGCTCCTCGGGCGAGCAGAAGGCGCTGGTGCTCAACCTGATCCTCGCCCAGATCGCCCGTCTGGCCGACCAGCCCGCGCCCCCGGTCCTGCTGCTCGACGAGGCTCCGGCCCACCTCGACACGGCCCGCCGCGCCGCCCTGTTCGACGAGATCGAGGCGCTGGGCCTGCAGGCCTTCATGACCGGCACCGAGGCCGAACTGTTCGCCCCCCTGCGCGGCCGGGCGCAGTTCGTGCGGGTCGAGGGCGGCGGCTTCGCGCAGGACGACTAGGCGCTCTTCCCTTTCTGTCGTCATCCCGGGGCGCGCAGCGACCCCGGGACCCAGCGGCGCGCGAGAGCGCGAAGCTGTCGCGGACACAACTGACCGCCCCAGCGTGCGTGAACAGATCGCCTTCGGCGCCGCTGGGTCCCGGCCTTCGCCGGGATGACGACAAGAAAAGCATGCGAGGAATAAACCTCCAGCCAGACAATCCTGACGAACCAACGCGTTGATCTGAAACAGGATCACACAAAAAGCAGCGTCATTTCGTAGCCTTGGTCCAGCCCCGTGCGACACTGCTCCCCGTCCCGTCGCAGGGAGGCTCGCTCGGCCGGCGAACCGAAGCGGCGGCGGGAGCGGAAGGAGCGGGCCGCACCGGGACCCTTTTCCCGGCAGCGGAAGCCGAACCGGTGGAAAGCCGGCGGCTCAGGGCGCGGGGTAGTCAGAACCCGCGCTGGTCCGGGAGACGGTCGTCGCCGTCCCCGCCCGTGGCGAGCTTAACGGACCACCCTGCAAAGAGGGGGTTTTCGTCCGTGCCCGTCGAAAACCGACCGCGCGGAGCGTTCGTCTTTCGCCGAAACGGTATTCAAATCTTCTCATCCGGGCGAAGGCCCGGACGCTCCGCCCACGCCTCCCATAACCGCCCTGAATCCAGCGCGGCGCCGAAGGCTGCGCGCGGCCTTTTCGACCGCCGCTTTTCCTCGCAATTCCGCCCTGAATCCCTATATGTTGCGGGCCTTGGCGCGGATCGGATTCGCGCCCTGAAAACAGCCCGTCCGAGGCGGTTGAACCGCCGCCTTCCGAAGCCCTCCGAGAGGGCGTTTCACCGACCGAATATATGACCGACAACACCGAGACCGCGCGCAACGTCGACACCGCCGAAGAGGCCGCCTACGGCGCCGATTCCATCAAGGTCCTCAAGGGCCTGGACGCGGTGCGCAAACGCCCCGGCATGTATATCGGCGACACCGACGACGGCTCGGGCCTGCACCACATGGTCTATGAGGTGGTCGACAACGCCATCGACGAGGCCCTCGCCGGCCATGCCGACCTGGTCCAGGTCATCCTCAACGCCGACGGCTCGGTCACCGTCACCGACAACGGCCGCGGCATCCCCACCGACATCCACGAGGGCGAGGGCGTCTCGGCGGCCGAGGTCATCATGACCCAGTTGCACGCCGGCGGTAAATTCGACCAGAATTCCTACAAGGTCTCGGGCGGCCTGCACGGCGTCGGCGTCTCGGTCGTCAACGCCCTGTCGGACTGGCTCAAACTGGTCATCTATCGCAACGGCAAGCGCCACGAGATGAAGTTCGCCCGCGGCGACACGGTCGAGAGCCTGCGCGTCACCGGCGACGCTCCGCTGCGTGACAACGGCAAGGTGCTGTCGGGCACCGAAGTCACCTTCTATCCCTCGGTCACCACCTTCGCCCACATCGACTTCGATCTGAAGACGCTGGAGCACCGCCTGCGCGAGTTGGCCTTCCTCAACTCGGGCGTGGTCATCAAGCTGCAGGACCATCGCGGGGCCGAGCCGTTCGAGGAAATCCTGCACTACGAGGGCGGGGTCGAGGCCTTCGTGCGCCACCTCGACAAGTCCAAGACGCCCATCCTCAAGGACGTCATCGTCATTCGCGGCAAGAAGGAAGGGATCGAGATCGATCTCGCCCTGTGGTGGAACGACAGCTACCACGAGACCATGCTGTGCTTCACCAACAACATCCCCCAGCGGGATGGAGGCACCCACCTCTCGGCCTTCCGCGCCTCGCTGACGCGGGTCATGGGCGGCTATATCGACGCCGCCGGCGCCGCGAAAAAGGAGAAGGTCTCGGTTTCGGGCGAGGACGCCCGCGAGGGCCTGACCTGCGTCCTCTCGGTCAAGGTGCCGGATCCGAAATTCTCGTCCCAGACCAAGGACAAGCTGGTCTCGTCAGAGGTGCGCCCGGCCGTCGAGGGCCTGTGTTCCGAAGGCCTGTCGACCTGGTTCGAGGAGCATCCGGTCGAGGCGAAGCAGGTCGTCGCCAAGATCATCGAGGCCGCCGCCGCCCGCGAGGCCGCGCGCAAGGCCCGCGACCTGACCCGGCGCAAGTCGGCCATGGAAATCTCGTCCCTGCCCGGCAAGCTGGCCGACTGTCAGGAACGCGATCCGGCCAAGTCCGAACTGTTCATCGTCGAGGGCGATTCCGCCGGCGGCTCGGCCAAACAGGCCCGCAACCGCGAGAACCAGGCCGTCCTGCCCCTGCGCGGCAAGATCCTCAACGTCGAGCGCGCCCGCTTCGACCGCATGCTGTCGTCCGAGCTGATCGGCACCCTGATCCTGGCGCTCGGCACCGGCATCGGCCGCGACGATTTCAACGCCGACAAGCTGCGCTATCACAAGATCATCCTGATGGCCGACGCCGACGTCGACGGCGCCCACATCCGGACCCTGCTGCTGACCTTCTTCTACCGCCAGATGCCCGAGCTGATCGAGCGCGGCCACGTCTACATCGCCCAGCCGCCCCTCTACAAAGTGTCCAAGGGCAAGCAGTCGCGCTACCTCAAGGACCAGTCCGAGATGGACTCCTACCTCATCGAGGAAGGGTCGTCCGAGGCCGAGCTGGACCTGCCCAATGGCGAACGCCGCGTCGGTCTCGACCTGCAGGCGCTGGTGCGCGAGGCCAAGGCGTTCAAGGCCGGCGTCGATCGCCTGTCGCAACGCGCGCCCGTCTTCGCCGTCGAACAGGCGGCCCTGGCCGGCCTGTTCGACGAGGACCCCGCCGATCCGGCGAAAGCCGCCACCCGTCTGAACCTCTACGCCGAGGAAGGCGACGGCGACTGGACCGGTTCGCCGGGCGCCCAGGGGGCCGTGGCCTTCGAACGCGTGCGCCGCGCCGTGACCGAACGCATCGTGCTGGAAGAGGCGCTGATCCGCTCGCTGGACGCCCGCCGTCTGGCCGAACGCTCGACCGCCTTCGAGGGCCTGTTCGACAAGCCGGCCATCTTCCGCCGCAAGGACAAGGCCGTGACCATCCGCGGTCCGCTCGACCTGCTCGAGGCGGTGCTGGACGCGGGCAAGAAGGGCCTCGCCATCCAGCGCTACAAGGGCCTGGGCGAGATGAACCCCGAACAGCTGTGGGAGACCACGCTCGACGTCAACGCCCGCACCCTGCTGAAGGTCCAGGTCGAGCACCAGGAGGACGCGTCCGACCTGTTCGCCAAGCTGATGGGCGACGTGGTCGAGCCGCGCCGCGAGTTCATCCAGGCCAATGCCCTGGACGCCGCCGTCGACGCCTGAAACCTAAGGGCGGCCTGCGTCGATGAAGTCCTTGATCGTCGCCCAGATCGGCGGCTGGGCGCGCGAGCCCTTGCAGACGATGTTGTTGAGGAAGTCGGGCGCGGTGTTCGGACGCATATCCTCCCACGCCGCCCCCTCTTCGGGATAGCGGTCGGCCTCCGCGCCGTCGGCGCCGTATTCGACCACGCCGGCGGTTCGCCAACTGCCCGCGGCGCACTTGAACTCATAGGTCTCGATCGAATGGCTGTAGTCGCCCGCCGTCCCGTGACGCGGGGCCGTGGCGACCCGCACCGACGTGATGTCGCCGTTCGCCAGGATGCTGTCGACGTCGGCCATGAAGACGTTGTTCGGACTGCGCGAGAACGGATGCCAGCTCTCGGCCGCCGCCGGCGCCGCCGGCGCCGCCGCTCCGGTCACCGCCAGAACCACAAGGCTCAGTGCAAGATATTTCACGATGATCTCCCCAGACCCCTGACCGGCATGATGCTCCGCTGTGCGGCTTTGGCAAGAGGGTCCTGCGGACGGGATCAGGCGGCGCGGCGGGCTCCCGCGGCGGCCGCCAGGATCGGCTCGAACAGCCATTCCGCCAGATGCCGCACGACGGGCACGGCGACGCCGTCTCCGGTCAACCGATATGCGGCGCTGCTGGACGCGGGCAACCGGTAGCCGTCGGCCAGCCCCATCAGCCGCGCCGTCTCGCGCGCCGACATCAGCCGCGAGCGCACCACGCCCCCGTCGATCACCAGCACCGTCTGGCGGCTGGACCCGCCCGCGGGGGTGCGCAGGCAGCCAGCGACGTCGAAACGCACCTCGGCCCGCTGCAGCTTGCCGCCGTCGGCGTCCCGACGGGTCCGCCGGTACAGGGCCCCGACGCGCCGCCCGCCGTCGCGGCGCGCCTGTTCGACCTTGGCCAGATTGACCGGCGACATGAGGCCGAGCAGCCGCGCCGTCCGCTCCAGCGGGCTCCACGGCGCATCGGCCGTGTCATTCTCGATGATCGTCGCCAGATCCGCCGGTCGCGCGTCAGGTTCGGGCAGCCGCCACCAGACCATTCGGGCGCGCAGGGCCTCCGGCAGTCGGTCGACGGCGCGGCGCAGGGTGGCCGGATGAAACGGCTCAAGCGGCCCGGGCGTGGTCAGACCGGCCGGCGCCGGCAGGTCGCCCCGGACGCCGATCACGAACAGGCGCGGCCGCGACTGGGGCAGGAACCGATCCGCATTGATGATCAGGGCGCCCCAGCGATAGCCCGCCTCAACATAGGTACGGCAGACCGCCTCGAAATCGCGCCCGCCGCGCGACGTCAGCGTGCCGCACACATTCTCGACCGCCACGATCGCGGGCGCCCGTCCCTCGCCCGCCAGCCCCCGCGCCACGTCCCAGAAGGCGTGAAACGTACCGGATCGGCGTCCTCCCAGCCCCGCGCCGGCGCCCGCCAGCGACAGATCCTGACAGGGGAAAGAGCCCCACATGAGATCGGCCGAGCCCGGCAGCTGGCCAGCGGTCACGGCGCCGATGTCGCCGAGCTGGAAATCGCCGTCGCCCCAGTTGGCGCGATAGGCCTGACCCTTTCCGGCGTCGATGTCATTGGCGAACAGGCAGCGCCAGCCCTCGCCCAGCCCGGCCCGGACCATGCCGCCGCCGGCGAAGAACTCGTAGAAGCCGGGGCGGCCGTCCTCCGGCGTTTCAGCGCGCGATTCGCTCATGATCAGACGCTGACGCCCCGGCGTCCCGGAGTCCACTGGAAGGGCCGTATCACTCGCCTGTTACCGGGGCGGTCCGGGTTTCGATGGAGGCCGGGACTTTGCGATGATCGCCCAGATGATGATCAGAAACGCTGCAAGCCGGATCAGATAAAACGGGCTCTGCTCCTCGCGCGGCACCTGCATCAGGTTGGTCAGCAGGGGCACCATGCCCATCAGCAGAAACGCGGCGGCGAAGGCCAGGAACAGGCCGTCCCGGGTCCTGCGCCAGAATTTGAGGAAGAAGACCGCCGCGACGACATTGCCCATGATGACCGCGCCGGTGGCCAGCGACATGGCGGTCATCGGTCGACCTCCCAGATAAAGCCGTAGAGAAGAACACCCACGGCCAGCAGGGACGTCGCCGTCCGCGCCGGCCCGAGGTTGATGTCGCGCAGCACCAGCACGTCGAGGACGACCAGCAGATTGTTGGCGGCCAGCAGGATGAAGCAACAGCCGCTCCACAACAGCAAAGGCTGCCGCGAACGCCGCCACGACCGGACCAGCAGCACGGCGCAGATCGCACTGGTCAACAGGCACAGACCGTAGACGAGTTGAGGCCCCCAGTCGGTCATGTCTTCCAACCCCCCAGCCGGAACGAGTCGGCGAACCCCTTCAACGGGTCCGACCGGCGCGCTGCAATGATGTTGACCACGGACACGGGCCGCTCGCGGTAGGCATCATGGAGACGATCGGAAAGAACCGCCAGCGCCGGCGCGGCGGGTGCGTACCGGACCGCGCCCTGCTGTTCCATGACCAGCCCCGCGCGCTGGAGGCCGGCCAGACAGTTCGCGACGAGCGTCGTGCTGGCGCGCATTTCCGCGACCAGCTGATCCGCCGTCCAGGCCGAGTCGGGATCGCGCTTCAGAAGGATGAGCGTCTCGAGCGCCCATACCGAAGGGATGGCCGCTTCGATGAAGGCCGCGAGTTCCGGGTCGATACCGCCGGGGCCGGCCGCGCTCACCTTCCGACCGAATGTGGCTTCGTTTGCATGGCGCGCGAAGCTAGCGCCCCGGGCCCGATTGGCAACGTCAAAATATGTTCCGTAAGCCGGAACCGTTCCGGTTCCTCGCGGTTTTTTGCAGTTGGTTCGGGGGAAGCGGACGGGACCTGGCCGGGGGCGCGGCGAACGCATAAGCGGATCGCCTGCTTTCCGACAGATGGCCGGCAGAGCCTTCGGACGGTTTGCCTCTGAGCTGAAGGTGAAAGATGTCGCTTGCCACCGCTGTCGTAGAGCCGACCCTCGACAATCGACGACTTCTGACCGCCCTGAGGGCGTTCCGGAGAGGTGACTTCTCGGTCCGGCTGCCCGGCGGACTGACCGGCATGGACGGCGAACTGGCGGAAGCCTTCAACGACGTCGTCGAGCTGAATGACCGGATGAGCCGTGAGTTCAGTCGCCTCGGCGAGGCTGTGGGCCGTCAGGGCAAGATCAACAACCGCGCCCGGGTCCCGTCCGCGACCGGCGCATGGGCGGACAGCGTCGACGCCGTCAACACCCTGATCGCCGACATGGTGCACCCCACCGCGGAAATGGCCCGCGTGATCGGCGCCGTGGCCAAGGGCGACCTGTCGCAAACGATGGACCTCGAGAATGAGGAACAGCCCCTGCGCGGCGAATTCCTGCGCATTGGCCGGGTCGTCAACACCATGGTGGGTCAGCTGGGCTCGTTCGCCTCGGAAGTGACGCGTGTGGCCCGCGAAGTCGGCACCGAGGGCAAGCTGGGCGGTCAGGCCAACGTCAAGGGCGTGGCCGGCACATGGAAGGACCTGACCGACAATGTGAACTTCATGGCCGCCAACCTGACCGGCCAGGTCCGCAACATCGCCGAGGTGACCACCGCCGTGGCCAACGGCGACCTCAGCCGCAAGATCACCGTCGACGTGAAGGGCGAGGTGCTGGAGCTGAAGAACACCATCAACACCATGGTGGACCAGCTGAACTCCTTCGCCTCGGAAGTGACCCGGATGGCCCGCGAGGTCGGCACCGAGGGCAAGCTGGGCGGCCAGGCGAACGTCAAGGGCGTGGCCGGCACCTGGAAGGACCTGACCGACAATGTGAACTTCATGGCCGCCAACCTGACGGGTCAGGTGCGCAACATCGCCGAGGTGACCACCGCCGTGGCCAAGGGTGATCTGTCCAAAAAGATCACTGTCGATGTGAAGGGCGAGATCCTCGAACTGAAGTCCACCATCAACACCATGGTGGACCAGCTGAACGCCTTCGCTTCCGAAGTGACGCGCGTGGCCCGCGAAGTGGGCACCGAGGGCAAGCTGGGCGGCCAGGCGCGGGTGGAAGGGGTCGGCGGGACCTGGAAGGACCTGACCGACAACGTCAACCTGATGGCCGACAACCTGACGGGTCAGGTGCGAAACATCGCCGAGGTGACCACCGCCGTGGCCAAGGGCGACCTGTCCAAGAAGATCACCGTGCAGGTCCGCGGCGAGGTGCTGGAGCTCAAGGACACCATCAACGTCATGGTGGACCAGCTGAACGCCTTCGCCTCGGAAGTGACCCGGGTGGCCAAGGAAGTCGGCACCGACGGCAAGCTGGGCGGCCAGGCCCAGGTCGAGGGCGTCACCGGCGCCTGGAAGGACCTGACCGACAACGTCAACCTGATGGCTGACAACCTGACCGGCCAGGTCCGCAACATCGCCGAAGTGACCACGGCCGTGGCCAACGGCGACCTGTCCAAGAAGATCACCGTCGACGTGAAGGGCGAGATCCTGGAGCTCAAGTCGACCATCAACGTCATGGTGGATCAGCTGAACTCGTTCGCTTCGGAAGTGTCGCGCGTGGCGCGCGAGGTCGGCACGGAAGGCAAGCTGGGCGGTCAGGCGAACGTGAAGGGCGTCGATGGCGCCTGGAAGGATCTGACCGACAACGTGAACTTCATGGCGGCCAACCTGACCGGTCAGGTCCGCAACATCGCCGAGGTCACCACCGCCGTGGCCAACGGCGACCTGTCCAAGAAGATCACCGTCAACGTGAAGGGCGAGATCCTGGAGCTCAAGTCCACCATCAACGTCATGGTGGACCAGCTGAACGCCTTCGCTTCGGAAGTGACCCGCGTGGCTCGCGAGGTGGGCACCGAGGGTAATCTGGGCGGCCAGGCGCAGGTCACCGGCGTCACCGGCGCCTGGAAGGATCTGACCGACAACGTGAACCTGATGGCCGACAACCTGACCGGCCAGGTCCGCAACATCGCCGAGGTGACCACCGCCGTGGCCAACGGCGACCTGTCCAAGAAGATCACCGTCGACGTGAAGGGCGAGATCCTCGAACTGAAGTCCACCATCAACACCATGGTGGATCAGCTGAACGCCTTCGCGTCCGAAGTGACCCGCGTGGCCCGCGAAGTGGGCACCGAGGGCAAGCTGGGTGGTCAGGCCCAGGTGAAGGGCGTCACCGGCACGTGGAAGGACCTGACCGACAATGTGAACTTCATGGCCGGCAACCTGACGGGTCAGGTCCGCAACATCGCCGAGGTGACCACCGCCGTGGCCAAGGGCGACCTGTCCAAGAAGATCACCGTCGACGTGAAGGGCGAAATCCTCGAGCTCAAGAACACCATCAACACCATGGTGGACCAGCTGAACGCCTTCGCCTCTGAAGTCACGCGCGTGGCCAAGGAGGTCGGCACCGAGGGCAAGCTGGGCGGCCAGGCGCGCGTGGAAGGCGTCGGCGGCACCTGGAAGGACCTGACGGACAATGTGAACTCGATGGCCGCCAACCTGACCGGTCAGGTGCGCGGCATCGCCGACGTCGTGACCGCGGTCGCCAACGGCGATCTGAAGCGCAAGCTGACCGTGGACGCCAAGGGCGAGATCGCGTCACTCGCCGACACCATCAACGGCATGATCGAGACCCTCGCCATCTTCGCCGACCAGGTGACCAACGTGGCCCGCGAGGTGGGCATCGAGGGCAAGCTGGGCGGACAGGCCCGGGTGCCCGGCGCCGCCGGCCTGTGGCGGGACCTGACCGACAACGTCAACCAGCTGGCCGGCAACCTGACCACCCAGGTCCGCGCCATCGCCGAGGTGTCGACCGCGGTGACCAAGGGCGAGCTGACCCGCTCCATCACCGTCGAGGCCTCGGGCGAGGTCGCGGCGCTGAAGGACAACATCAACGAGATGATCCGGAATCTGAAGGATCAGACCCTCAAGAACACCGAGCAGGACTGGCTGAAAACCAACCTGGCGCGCTTCACCCGCATGCTCCAGGGCGAGCGCGACCTGGCCACGGTGTCGAACATGGTGCTGTCCGAACTGGCGCCCCTGATCAACGCCCAGCACGCGGTGTTCTACGTCTCGGACAGGGACGCCGGCAACGAACCCATCCTGGTCCTGGCCGCAGCCTACGCCTCGACCGAGCGCGAACAACTGTCGCCGACCTTCCGCCTCGGCCAGAGCCTGATCGGCCAGTGCGCCAAGGAGAAGGAGCGCATCCTTCTGACCAATGTGCCGCAGGACTACGTCCAGATCGGTTCGGGCCTGGGGACCTCGGCGCCGCTGAACATCATCATCCTGCCGGCCCTGTTCGAGGGCGAGGTCAAGGCGGTGATCGAGCTGGCCACCTTCGGCGAGTTCTCGGAGACCCACCAGTCCTTCCTCAGCCAGCTGATGGAATCGGTCGGCATCGTCCTCAGCACCATCGCCGCCAACATGCGCACCGAGGGACTGCTGACCCAGTCCCAGCTGCTGACCGCCGAGCTGCAGGCGCAGCAGGACGAGCTGAAGTCCACCAACGACCGGCTCGAGCAGCAGGCCGCCTCCCTGCGCCAGTCCGAGGAACTGCTGCGCGCCAAGCAGGAAGAGCTGCAGCAATCCAACGCCGAACTGGAGGACAAGGCCGTCCTTCTGTCGGCCCAGAACCAGCAGGTGGAAGCCAAGAACCGCGAGGTCGAACAGGCCCGCTTCGCGCTCGAGGAAAAGGCCGAACAGCTGGCCCTGACGTCGAAATACAAGTCTGAATTCCTGGCCAATATGAGCCACGAACTGCGCACGCCGCTGAACAGCCTGCTGATCCTGTCGAAGATGCTGAGCGAGAACACCCAGGGCAATCTGACCCCCAAACAGGTGGAGTTCTCCAGGAATATCCACGCCGCCGGTTCGGATCTGCTGGGCCTGATCAACGACATCCTCGACCTGTCCAAGATCGAGTCCGGCACGGTCACTCTCGACATCGGCGAGATGGCGCTGGAATCCCTGCGCGACCAGATGCACCGCACCTTCGCCCAGATCGCCCAGGACAAGCGGCTGGACTTCTCGATCGACATCGACCCCGAACTGCCGCCGTCGATGTACACCGACGACAAGCGCCTGCTGCAGATCATCAAGAACCTGCTGTCCAATGCCTTCAAATTCACCGCCAGCGGTTCGGTGCGGCTGCGCGTCGACCGGGTGGCCGAGGGCTGGAGCCCCGGCAACGAACACCTCAACAAGGCCGGCCAGGTCCTCGCCTTCTCGGTGCACGACAGCGGCATCGGCATTCCCGAGGACAAGCAGCGCATCATCTTCGAGGCCTTCCAGCAGGCCGACGGCACCACCAGCCGCAAATACGGCGGCACGGGTCTGGGTCTGTCGATCAGCCGGGAAATCACCCGCACCCTCGGCGGTGAACTCAAGGTCGAGAGCGAACCCGGCCAGGGAAGCACCTTCACCCTGTTCCTGCCGCTGAATTTCAGCCCGACCGCGGCGGCCGCCGGCCCCTCGGCCCGCGAGACGTCCCGCGCCGTCATGGTGCGGACCGCGTCCGAGGAGGAGGTGGTCGAGACCGTCGAGGCCATCGCCGACGACCGCGACACGATCTCTCCCGGCGATCCGGTGATCCTGATCGTCGAGGACGATCCTCGCTTCGGCGCCATCCTGCTGGCCCTCGTCCGCGACAGCGGCTTCAAGGGCGTCATCACCCACGAAGGCATTACGGCGGCGGCCCTTGCCCGGCGTTACGGGCCCCAGGCGATCATGCTGGACGTCGGTCTGCCCGACATGGACGGCCTGGCCCTGCTGGATCTGCTGAAGCGGACGCCCGAGACACGGCACATCCCGGTCCACGTCATCTCTGCGCACGATCAGGCGGGCCTCGGCCTGTCCATCGGCGCCTTCGGCTTCACGCCCAAGCCGATCGACCGCGAGGGCGTGGTCGCCAGTCTGGACGGGGTGAAGAAATTCGTCTCGGCCGCCAACCGGCGCCTTATCCTGGTCGGGCCCGCCGGCGAGGCCCAGGCCCTGCTGAAATCCGCCTTCGGCTCCGTCGTCCGGGTCGAGGCGCTCAAGGGTCTGGCGAGGACCAGGATCAAGCCCGCCGACAGCCTGATCATCGACGCCTCCGCCGCGCCGATCCCCGAATTGGTAGACTGGCTGAAAGCGGCCGACCGTCCCGCGGTGATCTACGCCGGCGACAGCCTGTCGTCCCTGGACGAGCGCCGGCTGCGGCTGGCGGTCTTCGCCGGTCATGCGCGTCTGGCCCGCACGCCGGAACAGCTGGTGGAGCAGGCCACCCTGCTGCTGCACGAGCCCACCGAACGCCTGTCGGAGACGGCCCGCACCACCCTGGCCCAGACCCGCAAGGAGGACGCCATCCTGACCGGCCGAACGGCCCTGGTCATCGACGACGACATCCGCAACATCTTCTCCATGGCCAGCGCCCTGGAGGAGTTCGGCGTCGATCTGCTCTATGCCGAAAGCGGCCGCGCGGGCCTCGACCTGCTGGCCCAGCATCCCGAGACCGACGTCATCCTGGTCGACATCATGATGCCGGACATGGACGGCTACGAGACGATGCGGGAGATTCGCTCGCTTTCGAACTTCGCCCGCATCCCGATCATCGCGGTGACCGCCAAGGCGATGAAGGGCGACCGGCAGAAATGCATCCAGGCCGGGGCCTCGGACTATGTCTCCAAGCCGGTCGACATCGATTATCTGATCTCGGTCATGCGGGTCTCGATCCAGCGGGCCGACGCCAGCCGCATATCGGCCTTCGAACAGGCCGCGCTTCCGGCGCCGGCGGCGATCTGATGAGCCGTCAAACCAGGGCGAAGCCGAAGCCGCTGACGGCGCGCGTTCTCATCGTCGACGACGATGAGCGCAACGCCTTCGCCGCCCGCGAGGCGCTGGAGGTGCTGGGCCATGAACTGGTCATCGCCTGCTCGGGCGAGGAGGCGCTGCGGCTGCTGCTGCATCAGGAATTCGCGGTCATCCTGCTGGACCTGCACATGCCCGGCATGGATGGCTACGAGACCGCCAAACTGATCCGCGAGCACCCCCGTACACGCGACACGCCGATCGTCTTCGTCACCGCCGTGTTTCGCGACGAAGCCCACATTTTCCAAGCTTATACCGCCGGGGCCGTCGACGTGGTGTTCAAACCCGTCGACCCCTTCATCCTGCGCTCCAAGGTGGCGATTCTGGTCGAGCTGCACCTCAAGACGCTGGAGGTGCGCCGCCAGGCGGATGAGCAGCGCGCCCTGCTCGAGGCCAACGCCCGCATCACCGAGGAAAAGCTGGCCGCGGAACTGGCGCTGCGCGAGGCGCGGGAACGACAGGACACCATCCTGAAATCCCTGCCCGTGGTCTTCACCTCGCGCGCCAGCGCCCATCCGTTCGCCGCCCTGTTCGTCAGCGACAGCATTGCGCCCCTGACGGGCTTCGCCCCCAGCCGGTTCGTGGACGAGCCGGAGATCGGCCTTGGCCGCATCCATCCCGACGACGTAGCGGGCGTGATCAACTGCCTCATGCAGGCCTCCACAAGCGGGGCCTACGCCTGTGAATACCGCTGGCAGTGTTCCGACGGGACCTGGCGCACCTTCCTGGATCAGGGCGTCTGGGTGCCCGACGCCAACGGCGGCGAGGGCGAAATTCTCGGCACCCTGCTGGACGTCACCGACCGCCGCCAGCTTGAGGAGCATCTGGCCCAGGCGCGCAAGATGGAGGCGGTGGGCCAGCTGACCGGCGGGGTTGCTCACGACTTCAACAACCTGCTGACCGTCGTCCTCGGCAATGCGGACATTCTGCTGCGCCGGCTGGGCGACGACGAACCGCGCATCGCGCGCCAGCTGATGTCCATCCGCTCGGCGGCCGAGCGTGGACAGACACTGACCCGCCAGTTGCTGGCCTTCTCGCGGCGGCAGCAGCTCAATCCGCAGGTCATCGACCTCAACGGCCTGATCCGGGGTTTCACACCGTTGATGCAGCAGGCGGCGGGCGAGGGCGTCACCATCACCCTCGAACTGTCGGACCAGGCTCTGCATGCCTCGATCGACGCCACTCATCTGGAGACCGCCCTGCTGAATCTGGCGGTCAACGCCCGGGATGCGATGGAAGGCGAAGGCCGGCTGGTCGTGACCACATCCGAGGTCATGGAGGGGCAGGCGCCCATGGCGCTCATCCAGGTTCGCGATACCGGCCCGGGGATGGCCGAGGAGGTAGCCCTGCGGGTCTTCGAACCCTTCTACACCACCAAGGAGGTGGGCCGCGGCACGGGCCTCGGCCTGTCGCAGGTCTATGGCTTTGTCAGCCAGTCCGGTGGCAGGATCGACGTCTCGGCCACGCCGGGAGAGGGCGCGATGTTCGAACTGACGCTTCCTCTCACCAACGAACCGCCCGCCGCGGCCATCGCCGAGGTTCCGGCTCCCGACGTCGAAACGGGCTCGGAACGGGTTCTGATTGTCGAGGACGATCCGGCGGTCCTGAGCCTGTGTCTCGATATGCTGACCAGCCTCGGCTACCGCTGCGACGTCGCTTCGGACGCCGGCGGCGCCCTGCACCGGCTGGACAGCGACCCGGACTACGACCTGCTGTTTTCCGATGTGATCATGCCGGGCGGGATGAACGGCATCGAGCTGGCGCAACAGGCGCAGGAACGCCGCCCGGATCTCAAGGTGCTGCTGACGTCCGGCTATCTGGGTGAAACGGGCAACCAGATGCAGCACGACTTTCCGCTGATCGACAAACCCTATCAATGCGCCGAACTGGCGACGCGGCTGCGCGCGGTTCTGGGCGCGCGCGCCGTGGCCGCGGCGCCCGCTGGCGGGCGTCACGTGCGGTAGGTCAGCCCCCCGGGGTCGCGGGTGTCTTCCCTTCGCCGGGCTCCCACAGGGACCCGGCATTTGCGCGCGTGCGCTCCGGCCGAAGATCCTCGGCGATCGCCACGCGAACCTCGCTCACAATCGGGGTGTGATCGGCGGGAAACTGCTGGACCATGACGACGGCGGCGAGGCCGGATGCGGGATCGATCCAGGCGGTCGTTCCAGCTGCGCCGTAATGGCCATAGGAGCCGGCCTTCAGTCCGCCGGGCGTCGGATCGTCGTGAAGCCGCACGTAGCCGCCGAAACCATGCCCCTGACCCTCGAAATTGGCGACCCCCTCGGGGGAATGTTGGTGTGGATCAGTCGGGCGGTCTCCGGACGCATGACCCATCCGTCCCCGGCGTTCTCCAGGGAGGCCGGGGCGCTCGCCCGACCTCCGCGGCAGCCGCTTCCTGAAAGCCGCCGTGTCCGCGCCGGACTAAAGGCTCACCCGGCGGTCAACGGAGCGGAGTGCCAGACCAGTGTCCTTTCTCGCCAAGGTTCATCCGGGCCTGCTGCCCCCGCCGGTTGACGGGTCCGGAAAGTCATGATGGTCGGTCGTCGCGATGCGCTTGCGATGCTGGCTGCATCCGTCGCCCCGGCCGACAACGACCGGCAGGACGGCGCCCGGATCCGGGCCGTTCTGGAACGGTATGCGGCGGCCTGGCTGGCGAACGATGTGCCGGCCATCGTCGCCTGCTACCACGATCAGTTCAGGCTTCACAATTTCGGCTCCAACCCCCTGTCGGGCATCCACGTCGGCAAGCCGGCGGCGCTCGCGGCGCTGGCCGAGTTCGGGAGCCGCACCGGGCGCCGGCTTCTGGGCATCGTCGACATCATGACGGGCATCGGCCGCGGGGTCATTCTCGCCCGGGAGCGCCTGGGCAAGGCCGGGAACGCCAGGGATATGGACCGGGTCCTGGTCTATCGGGTCGAGGACGGCCTGCTTGCCGAATGCTGGGTCTACGATGCCGACCAGGCCCTGATCGACGGGTTGCTGGCGCCGCCGGCTTGCTGAACACGCGAAGCGTCACTCCACCCCTTGAGGGAGCTGTCAATCCAACGGCGGCCCGCCTTCGCCGGGGAGCGATCGGGCGACACCGGGAGGAGCCAGGAAAAATACCTCCGCAAGGGATCGGGACTCCGGCAGGATATAGACGACCCCGACCGTGCCGTTGAAAGCGGCTTGCACGATCTCATCGTAGAAGTTCACCGGCACGTTCACGCAGCCATACGAGATCCGGTTGTCGTCGGCCGCGGCGGTGGCGAGGCGCTGCAGGCGCCTGTCGGCCGCCCGGGTGGTGATGACCGGATGCAGGGACAGGGCTGCGTCATAGTCGATCCACAGAATCCCCTTGCCGCCCAGGTTCTCACCTATCGAAGCCATGAACCGCCCCGCCGGCGTGATGCGTTCCTCGGGCCTGATGGCGGACAGGGGGCGGTCGCCTATACCGGGCGGCGAGATGTCGCCGCGCGCCAGACCCAGCAGTACGGGAGCGGCTCCAAGCAGCTGGCCCTCGCGGTCAAAGGCCAGAACCTGGGCGCCGACCTTGTCGATGATCAGGAAGGGCAGTCCCTGGTTGTCCGCCGTCTCACGCACCCAGGCCGCGACCTCGTTCGCGGCGGAAGAGGCGGAGACCTCCGCAACGGCGTCACGGTCTCCGGACGCGAGGCGGCCGTCGTCGGCCAGGCCGGGCTGGGCGAATGCGAGCCCCAGAAACAGTCCAGCTGTCGCCACGCAGCGTTCCGGCATGCGGGCCCGGGCGCCGGGCCCGGGCGCATGACGACCGGGGCGCAGGGCAGGCGCCGGGCGCGGGTGTATCGGGCACCGCATGGTCAGTTGCGATCCTGCTTGCGGGGATAGACGGGGACCGGCGGCGGGAGCGGCGCGACCGGCGGGGTTTCCGCCGCCTCAACGGCCTCCTCGACGGGGGGCGAGACGGGGGCGGAGTCGTAGGGCGGCATCCGCACGCCGCCTTCGACCACGTCGAACGTCAGGTCCGGGAACGGGATCGGTGTCGGGAGTGGCGTCACGATCGGGTAGATCACCGTTGGCGGCGCCGTCACGGGCGGGATCACGGGCGGGATCACCGGCGGCGGCGGCGGCGGCGGCGGCGGAGGCGGAGGCGGAGGCGGAGGAGGAGGAGGAGGAGGAGGAGGAGGAGGAGGAGGAGGAGGAGGAGGAGGCGGAGGCGGAGGCGGCGGAGGCGGAGGCGGAGGCGGAGGAGGAGGAGGAGGAGGCGGGGGCGGGGGCGGGGGCGGGGGCGCAGCCGCCGAAATCGTGCCCCGCGTCCGGAATGTCGACACGCAGCACGAACCGGCCAGGGCGTATTGATCGGCATTCGCTCCGGCCAGGGTGTAGCCGCTGTAGGTGATCCCCACGTCCGCGCCCTCGGCGGCGGAGTCGAAGGTCGCGCTTGCGGCGGGGCCCGCCACCAGGGTGACGCCCGTGGGCAGTCCCGAGACCGCCGTGGTTCTGAATCCGGCCAGGGTCGCGCCGGTCGTGCCGTCGAAAACCCGGCTGCCATCCGGGAACAGCAGCATCCGCTGGGTCAGCGCCGCGCCCTCGGTCAGGGTGAAGTGGGTCGAGAAGTCCGACGGGGCTGCGTAGGACACAGGATTGTAGTTGATCGTGACCGGGGCGACCGTGACCGTGACACGGGGCGCGAGCGGGCTGAATATGATGGTTCCGCCGCCGACCCCCGGCCCCGATCCGTCCGCGCCGGCGATGAGGGTCAGGCCGACCGGCAGGCCCAGGCTCTGGGCGGGAATGGTGCTGCCCCGGGTCAGGGTGACGGCGGCGTCGATGTGGACGTCGTGCCCGGCGCACAGGGCGATGTTGCCGTCCGTGGTGGTGATCGCGTGATAGACGTTCACATTCTGCCCGGCGTTCAGCAGGACGCTGCCGTTCACCGTGGTGATGGGTGCGTTGACGTTCACGTCGCGCCCGCAACAGGCCACGAGATTGCCGTTGGTGGCGGTGATCGCGGCGTTGATGTTGACGTCGCGGTTGGCGTTCAGCGTCAGGGTGGTGGGGGTGGACGACGCCGTCCAGGCGATCGCGTCATTGACGTGGATATCCCCGTTGCCCGGCAGGCCGGCGCCCGGACCCGTCATCGTGCTGATCACGACATTGGTGGTCACCAGCTGGGCGGACAGGGTGGCGCCTGAAATATTGCCGCCGGCGCCGATCGTGAAGTCGGCCGGATCGATCAGCCATGTCCCGGTCGCGCCCGTGGGGGCGTCGGTCGTGATGCGGGTTCCGGGCGCGATGTTCACGATCCCGGCCGACGTCTCGATGAAGCCCCCGTCGCCGCCGCCGGGCGCGCTGGCGTCAAGGACGCCGGCCACGTTCAGCGTGCCGCTCGGCATGTCGCCCAGCAGCAGGATGGCGCCGTTGCGCTCGCCGATCGAGCGGGCCTGGATGACGCCGGTGTTGTTCACCACCGTGCGGAGCAGGTCGCCCGCGCCCTGTGCGGTCATCAGCACCCGGCCGCCGTCAGCCTGCAGCATGCCGCCGTTCTGGACCAGGGCGTTGGCCGCCCCCTTGTCGATGACGACGTTGAGCAGGCCGTCGCCGGCGACGTCCAGGGTGATGGCTTCGCCCGAGGCGAGCGCGATCGTGCCCAGATTGGCCTGGATCAGGCCCTCGTTGCTGACGTGGCCTCCCAGCAGCGCGACATAGCCGCCGTTCGCGATGATCGTGCCCTGGTTGAGCACCGCGCCGCCTCCGCCGCCCGAGAACCTGTAGTTCCCGGCCATGAAATCGGCGTCGGTCATGCCAAGGGTGGAGGCGACCAGTCCGCCGACATTGACCTGGGAGCCCTGGCCGAACAGCACGCCGTTGGGATTGATCAGGAACACCTGGCCATTGGAGGTCAGGCTGCCGAAGATCGCCGACGCGTCGGGACCCAGCACCCGGTTCAAGGCGACCGAGCTGCTGTTGGGCTGTACGAAGACGACGCTGCCGCCCTGGCCGATCGAGAAGCTCTGCCAGTTGATCGCCGTGTTCTGGGTCGACTGGTTGACCGTCATCGTGCCGGGACCGGTGGTGATGGTCGCGCCGCCCGCGGTGACTGATCCGCCCGTCGGCAGGGTCTGGGCCTGCGTCGCGGTCCCCAGTCCGATCACGGCGCACGCAGCGAAACCAGCCAGACAGGTGGAGGCGATCAGGGACGCCCTGCGACCGGACGGGTCGCTTCGACGCCCCGCCTGTGTACCGTCACCGGCGATCACGTGATGGAGTCTGGTCATCAGAACGTCCTTGTCGGGAGAGGCGTGAGGGGAAAGTTGACCATCGCCGCCATCAGAACAGCTTGACGATCTGGAACCATGCGCGGCCCGTTTCGTCGGGGCCCGAGGTCGAAATCTGGTCATTGAACCGGCGTGCATAGGACGCGCGGATGATGAGGTCGTCCGGGCCGAACCAGTTGATCCCGATGCCGCCGCCGCTGCGCCGGGCATGATTGGAGCCGGGGAACCAGGGATCGTGGGCGAAGTCGACCTCACCCCCGTCGACGAATGCGATGAACTGGAACTGGCCCGGCAGGGATTGCGTCCACTGGTCCAGCATCAACCGGGCTTCCACCGTCGCGACATAGCCCTCGTCGCCGTAGGCCTCGCCCTCCGGATAGGCCCGCACCGCATAGGCGCCGCCCAGCTCCATCTTTTCGGAGCTGTCGAGATTGTCGGTCGCCAGCTGTCCGCGAAGCGAGCCGTAGACCGAAAGCGGTCCGCTGACGGTCTGAAGTCTGGAGACGGCGTACTGCAGCTTGTTGAACCCGCCCTGGGAGCGCGCGCTGATCGCATCGGCGGCCCGTTCGAGCGGACTTTCGATGTCGAGATCGCCCGAGGTCCACGACAATGAGCCGGCGTTCCAGCCCCCGCCGCCGAACCCGTCGCGCGAGTCTCCGCGCAGGCCCGCCGTCACCGCCCGGATTTCCTTGTCCGACACCTGGGAGACGAGGCCGATTTCATCGCTGAGGAATTTGGCGTCGAACCCAGCCAGGGCATAAAGGTTCGCGGTCCGAGAGCGGATCAGCGGATAGCTGGCGAAGACGCTGAAGATGTCGGCTGTGCCGCCGGCGTCAAGGGCCGAGAACTCGCGGCCCAGATCATACTGCATATGGGTCCAGGCGACGCCGACGGTGACGTCGCCGAGCGGCGCCTGCCAGGCGGCCCGCCCGTAGGCCAGGCCTTCGGTCGAGGCGAGAAGGCGCAGGCTGATCAGGTCGCCCATACCTGTCGGATTGGCGAAATTGACCGAACCGCCGAACCGGTAGGCTCCGGTATAGCGATTGCCGGCGTTGTCGGCCTCCAGGCTGCCGTAAATCCGGGGCGCGCGGGTCAGATCGACGGTCAGATCCGAAGATCCCACCTCCGCGCCGGGGGACAGGGTTGAATGCACGACGACGCCGGGTATGTCGGACAGCAGCAGCAGGCGTCGTTCGAGCGGCGCGATCGCCACCGGATCACCGGGGTTCAGGCCGTTCAGGACGCCCCTGGTCACGGCCCCGGACACGCCGGACTGGTTGCGCAGGTCGATCGCGCCGTAACGGCCCTCGACCACGGCGATGGTCACCGTGCCCTCGACGACGTCCTGTGCGGGCAGATAGGCCTGGGCCAGAACATAGCCGCGACTGTTGTAGAAGCGCGTGATCTGCGCCGCCGCGTTGCGAAGCTCGGGCAGGGTCAGCTCGCGGCCCGGGGTGAATCCCGTGGCCGCCACCAGCTCCGCTTCACTGAACAGGGTCGCGCCCGTGACACGCAGCGCGTCCGCCCGGATGCGGGCCCCTTCGGCGACGGCGTCCGCCGACGGTTCCGGCCGTTCGATGCGGATGTCCGGAGCCGCCCTCCGCGGGACAGCGGCAGGGGGGATCTGCTGCAGCTGTCCGCTGGCGACGGGTTGCTGGGCGTAGGCGTTCTGGCCTGTCGCCAAAAGCGCAGCCGCAATAAGACTCGATCGTAACATAGCCGCCTCGAAGTGCCGCCGCGGTATCAGGGCGTAGCGGCTCTCACGCAGCTGGGAGCACGCACGTAGCAAGGCTTGAAGATCGATTTGGTCGGCGCGGACCTGGCAAACGAGCCTCGCAATTTGCGAGCTGATTTCCGGCTGCCGACAATAAGGACCTTACTATTTTCATAGATTAACAAGATGTGAACGGCTTGTTCACACACGTCTATGAAAACAGGAACGTCCAAGAACTTTATTTGTTCCGTGCCGGTGTCGTGAATATTATCAACAAGGGGGCGGAATTTTCAGAGTAAATATTCGGCATTGAGTATTTGGTTAAAGGGAATGCTTCGGGACGTGACGCCGACGTCCTGGCCCCCTGAAGTATTTGCCGGAAAACTCCACGGCCCGGGACGGCGGGTTCGGTCAGAACGCGCCGACTAGAGCTTCACCGCGCGCAGCCTCAGCGCATTGCCGACGACGCTGACCGAGGAGAGCGCCATGGCGAGCGCCGCCAGGGCAGGCGAGAGAAGCCAGCCGAACACGGGATAGAGCAGCCCGGCCGCCACGGGGATGCCGAGCGCATTGTAGCCGAAGGCGAAGACGAGATTCTGCCGGATGTTGCCCATCACCGCCCGCGACAGCCGCCGCGCGCGGACGATGCCCTGCAGGTCGCCGCCCAGCAGGGTCACGCCGGCGCTTTCGATCGCGACATCCGAGCCCGCCCCCATGGCGACGCCCACATCGGCGGCCGCGAGGGCCGGCGCGTCATTGACCCCGTCACCCGCCATGGCGACGATCCGGCCCTGTGAGCGAAGCTGCTGGACCACCGACGCCTTGTCCTGCGGCAGGACCTCGGCCTGGACCTCGTCGATGCCGAGGCGTCGCGCCACGGCTTCGGCCGTGGTCCGGTTGTCCCCGGTCATCATGACCAGCCGCAGACCCGCGGCCTTCAGCGCCAGGATCGCATCCGGCGTGGTGGCCTTGATCGGATCGGCGATGCCGATGACTCCGGCCGCCCTTCCATCCACCGCCATGAAAATGGCCGTGGCGCCGTCGTGGCGGAGCGCCTCGGCCTTCGGCTCCAGGGCGGAGACGTCGACCGAGAGCTCGCCGAGATAGCGGCTGTTGCCCAGGGCCACCGGGCGGCCCTCGACCATCCCCCGGACTCCGCGACCGACAGGGCTGTCGAAATCCGTCGCCTCCGAAAGCGGGAGATCCCGGTCCCTGGCGGCCCGGATGATGGCGTCGGCCAGGGGGTGCTCGCTGCCGCGCTCGAGGCTGGCCGAAAGACGCAGGAGTTCCGCCTCGGCGAAGCCGTCGGCGGGCAGGATCGCCGTCACGGACGGTCGGCCCTCGGTCAGGGTGCCGGTCTTGTCGAGAATCAGGGTGTCGACCTTCTCGAACCGCTCCAGCGCTTCGGCGTTCTTGATCAGGACGCCGGCGCGTGCGCCGCGTCCGACCCCCACCATGATCGAGATCGGGGTCGCCAGACCGAGCGCACAGGGACAGGCGATGATCAGGACCGAAACGGCGGCGACCAGGGCGTAGGACAGGCGGGACTCCGGACCGGCCAGACCCCAGACCGCGGCGGCGAGCAGGGCAATCGCGATCACGGTCGGGACGAACCATCCGGAAACCATGTCGGCCAGCCGCTGGATCGGCGCGCGGCTGCGCTGGGCCTGGGCCACCATCTGGACGATCTGCGCCAGCAGGGTGTCCGCCCCGACCTTGTCGGCGCGCATGACGAACGACCCGGTCTTGTTCAGGGCCCCGGCGACGACCCGGTCGCCGACGTCCTTCGTCACCGGCATGGACTCGCCGGTCACCATCGATTCATCGACGGCCACCCGGCCATCCAGGATTTCGCCATCCACCGGAATCTTCTCTCCGGGGCGAACCCGCAAGGAGTCGCCGACGGAGATCTGGTCAAGCGAGACGTCCTCATCGACGCCGTCCGTCCGGACCCGTCGCGCGGTCTTGGGCGTGAGGTCCAGCAGGGCGCGGATCGCGCCGGAGGTCTGCTCGCGGGCCCGGAGTTCCAGAATTTGCCCGACGAGCACCAGCACAGTGATGACCGCCGCCGCCTCGAAATACACCGGCGCGCTTCCGTCGGCCTTCAGGAAGGCGGGCGGGAACAGGCCGGGCGCCAGGACGGCCACGACGCTGTACAGCCAGGCGACGCCGACCCCCATCGCGATCAGGGTGAACATGTTCAGTCGACGGGTGCGCAACGATGTCCAGCCGCGCTCGAAGAACGGCCAGCCGCACCACAGGACCACGGGGGTCGCCAGCGCGAACTGGATCCAGTTCGACAGCTGGCCGGGGATGAGCATGTGCAGGTTGGTCAGGTGCCCGCCCATCTCCAGCGCGAAGACCGGCAGGGTCAGGACCAGACCGATCCGGAAGCGACGGGTGAAGTCGATCAGTTCATGGTTGGGCGGCGCGTCGGCGGTGACCGTTTCCGGCTCGAGCGCCATGCCGCAGATCGGGCAGGAGCCCGGGCCTTCCTGCCGGATCTCCGGGTGCATGGGGCAGGTGTAGATGGCGCCCGGAATGGCGGGCTCGGTCTCCGCGCGCGGGTTCAGGTAACGCGCCGGGTCCGCGACGAACCTGGTCCGGCACCCGGCCGAGCAGAAGAAGTGGTCGTGGCCGTCATGGTTGGCCTGGTGAGCGGTCTTCGTCGGATCCACCGCCATCCCGCAGACCGGATCCCTGACCGTGGCCGGGCCGTCGGAGGTCTTCGCCGAGCAGCACGCGTGGCCCGCCGCGTGAGTATGAGGATGCGTGGACATGTCGCTCTCTCCGACTGATCGAGGTGCCCGTATATACCCACTGGGGGTATAGCGCAACATACCCTTATGGGGTATATTCAGGACTCAGGAGGCGAGACCGCATGCAAACCGAGACAAAGCCCAAAATTCTCAACAGGCTGAGCCGGATCGAGGGACAGGTGCGGGGGATTGCCCGCATGGTCGAAGACGACCGGTATTGCGTTGATCTGCTGACCCAGCTGCAGGCCGTCCGGGCCGCGCTTCATCGCGTCGAGACCGAGGTGCTGAAGGACCACCTCGATCACTGCGTGATGGGCGCCATGACCGGTGACGATCCCGAGGATCGAAAGGCCAAGGCCGGCGAACTGATCGAACTCCTGGCGCGGACCGGTCGGTAGGGCCTTGCGGACCGGCTTCAGGGCGGAGAGTCACTGTCTGGCCGGCAACACCATGGGCCGCTATCGTTCGTCATGAGGGACGGGCCCGCGCGGCGCGTAGAGTAGCGAAGGCCGGGACGGGCCAGATGTCTGGAGACTGAGTATGCGTAACTTCAACCCCGCACCCTTCATTGCAGTCGCGGCGGCCGTGGCCTTCGCCGCGGGACCGGCGGCGGCCCACGCCCGGCTGGTCAGCGCGACGCCGGCGCCCGATTCGACGGTCGCCGCGACCCGGTCGCTGACCCTGACCTTCAGCGAGCGCACGGTTCCGGCCTTCTCGGGCTTCGACGTCGTCAACGCCGCCGGCGAAAAGGTCGCGATCCGGACCTCGGTGGCTGAAGACGGCAAGACCCTGACAGGGACTCTCCCCCGGCCGCTGGCCGCGGGCGTCTACCGCGTCGACTGGCGCATCGCGTCGAGCGATGGCCACCGCATGACGGGTTCCTACACCTTCACGGTTCGCTGAACGCGTGCTGGAAGTCGCGGTTATCGGCCTGCGCTGGCTCCAGTACAGCGGCGCGGTCGTCCTTCTCGGCGCGCCGCTGTTCCTGCTCTACAGCTTCAGGGACTCCAATAGCCCGAACCTCGTCTGGGCGCGCCCCACGCTGATCGTCGCGGCGAGCGTCGTGGTCCTGGGATCGCTCGCCGGCCTCGTGGCTCAGACAGCGGTCATGGCGGGGTCGCTGAGCGAAGCCCTCAAACCCGCGTCTCTATCCTTCATGGTCACGGGCATGGCCCTGGGCATGGCCATGGTCGCCCGGGCCGTCGCCGCCGGACTCGCACTTGTCGCGATGGTCTCCCTCAAGCCGGGACGGGCGCTTTGGATCGGGCTGGCGACGGCTGGCGTGATCGTATCAGCCAGTTTCGCCTGGACCGGTCATGCGGCCGGGACCGAGGGGCCGGGCGCGCTGCTGCATCTGACCGCCGCCATGATCCATGCCGTCTCCGCCGCGCTTTGGCTGGGCGCCCTGGCGGCCTTGACCATCCTGATGCTGCGCCGAACCACGACGGACGACCCCGCGATACATCGCTCCCTGCGCGGGTTTGCCGGTTGGGGGACCCTGGCCGTCGCCCTGCTGGTGCTGAGTGGCTTGGGGAACAGCTGGTTCATGGTCGGACCCGCGCGCGTTACCGGTCTGGGAACCAGCCTCTACGGCCAACTTTTGATAGCCAAATTCGCCCTGTTCGCGCTGATGCTCGCCATTGCGGCGTCAAACCGCTTCCGCCTGACGCCGGCCTTGGGCGCCGTTCTGCGGGGCGGCGAAGATCCCCGGCAGGCGCTTCGCCGGCTCCGGCTCAACATCATTGCGGAGACGGTGATCGGCGCCGTGCTGCTCGCCGTCGTCGCCGTGATGGGCACCCTCGCCCCGCCGTCATCAATGTGAAGCGTCAGAGGACCCTAGCCGGGCGCGCGCGACGACCAGTGGATGTGATGAATGCGCCAGCCGTCGGCGTGCCGCTTCAGCACCATGGTCTCGGTGGTCAGCCGGTCCACGGCGCGGCCGTTGAACTGGCCCGTGGTGCGGCCTTCGCTGACGATCCAGGCGACGTCCCCGTCGGCCCAGCCTGATCTCCGCGCCACCGTGGCCTCCGACGCGGCGGCGAAGGCGGCGTCCGACCCCAGATGGTGCGACGCATATTCCTCGCGCGACCGCTCCGCCCCGCCCTCCTCGAAGATCATCACATCCGGCGCCAGCAGCGCGAGGGCGGCGGCCGTGTCGCCGGCCTTGAGGGCGGCGTGGAAGGCGTCGACGGCCGTGACCGCGTCCGCCGCTTCGGCCGATACGGCCCCCGCGGCGTGGTCATGGCCATGGGCATGGTCCTGGGCGAAGGCCGGCGTCGCTGAAAGCAGGGCGATCGACAGGGCGAGGGCGGAAGAGATGCGGGACATCGGGGCTCCGGAATTGTCGGTGAGCTGAAAGGACCGGCGCGGGTTGCGTCAGGCCGGTTGGTTGTGGCGGGCGAACACCCGGGTCGCGCCCGAGGCGAGCACCAGCAGGGTGTCGTAAGGGTCCTTGTGCCCCTGGGGCGTTTCCATGCCGGGCGAGCCGAGCGGCATGGCCGGCACGGCGAGACCCACCGCCCGGGGGCGCTCGGCCAGAAGGCGGATGACGTCCTGGGCCGGCACGTGTCCCTCGACGACGTAGCCGTCGATCACCCCGGTGTGACAGGAGGCCAGCGCGTCCGGCATCCCCCGGCTGCTCCGGACCGACTGCAGATCAGGAAGAACCGTGATGGTGGTCGTGAAGCCCGACTCGCGCATGTGCGCGATCCAGCCGTCGCAGCAGGCGCAGGTCGGGGTCTTGAAGACGGTCAGGTTCCTCGCCGGGCGAGTCTGGGCGCAGGCCGTTCCGCCCATTCCCACGAGCAGGCCGACGCCGAGCAGCACACGGCGGTTCAGGGTCGGGTGCATCAGTCTGTACTCTCCATGCCCGGGAGTGGACCGCCCCGCCGCGCGTGCGTCAACCGCGCCGCTCGGGAAATCCCGCCTCGTCCCTCTATCTACGCCGGATGGCCTTCGAGCCCTCATGAGGGGTAACGGGAAGGGACGCGTATGGCAGGTGGGGCCTCAGGCAGGTGTGCAATGACTGACGATATCGACAGACTGATCGCCGCCATGCAGCGCGACGAGACGGGTCTCGCCGGCATGGAGGACCGGGTCTGGGTTCGCATCGGCGAGCGCCGTGACCGGACCCGAACGGACCAGGTGCGGGCCGCCGCCATCGCCCTCGCCGTCGCCGTCGGCGTCGCGAACGGCGCCTTCATGCTGCTGTCCCCCCGGCCGGAGCCTTCCGAGATGCGGGTTTTCACGGTCTCGACCGGCCTGTCGCCGATCGCCAGCCTGGACGTCCGGGGATGAGGTCGCGCTGGATGTCGATCGTCATCCGGGCGATTCGGGGGGCGCTGGCCCGCGCCGCGGCGACCTGGGCCAGCGCATCCTGGATCATGCGCGAGCGGCAGCCGCCCAGCCTGCACAGCGTCGTCCATGACAGGCTCGATCTGAGCGCGGAGCAGGATCGCCGTCTCGACGCCATTGAAGCCCGCTTCGCCACCCGCCGTCCGGCCCTGGAGGCCGAAGTGCGCGCCGCCAACCGTGAACTGGCCGCCGCCATCGCCGCGAGCGACGGCGACACGTCGCAGGTCCAGGCGGCCGTCGATCATTTCCACGCCGCCATGGGCGACCTCCAGAAGGCGACCATCACTCATGTCTTCGAGATGCGATCCGTGTTGACCCCGGCCCAGGCCGCGGTGTTCGACGAGGCGGTCGTCGACGCCCTGCGCTCCGACGCCGGTTAAGCGCCGCGCGTGGGGGTCGAACAGAGCATCGAGGTCCGCGCGGCAGGGGGAGACCGGGCCGCCTTCACAGCCTTGATGACCGCGACAAAGGCCGACCTCTACCGGTTCGTTCGCCGCTACGTCGGCGACGAGGCCGAGGCCCATGACGTGCTTCAGGAAGCCTATGCCTCCGCCTGGCTCGCCATGCGGCGGTACGATCCGGCGCGGCCGTTCGATGTCTGGCTGCGCTCCATCGCCCTGAACAAATGCCGCGACTGGAGCCGTCGACGGGCGGTTCGCCGCGTCGTGCGCGGGGTCATGGGCCTGGATGCGCACGAAGCGACGTCGGTCGGTGATCCCGCGCCGACACCCGAGACCCGGCTGGACGATCGGCGCAGGGCCGAGGACCTGCAGCGCGCCCTGTCGGACTTTCCGGACGCCCTGAAGGCGCCGCTCCTGCTCGCCACGCTCGAGGGGCGGTCGCATGGCGAGATCGCCGTGATCCTGGGGGTCACGCCCAAGGCCGTGGAAACCCGCATCGCCCGCGCACGCAGGAAACTGGCGGATATCCTGGCGTGGGCGCCCGGCAAGGGCGCTTGACCACGCCATGACGAAGGACGCGATCTGGCGGGCTGTGGCGTCCTGCCGCAAGGGGCGGGCCGCCGGGATGCGTATCTGAACGAACAGCTGAGCCACCAGGGAAATCCTCGCCGATGCCGACCCCACGCCTCGACCGCCGAATGCTTCTCCGGGGCGCCGCCGCCGGCGGCGGTCTGCTGGGACTGCAAGGCCTGCTGCCCGCCTGGGCGCAGACAGGGTCGCCCGGCCTGCGGGCCGACCTGCCGACGCTGACCGGGCCGAACATCGACCTGACCGTCGGGCACACCCCCTTCACGGTGGGCGGGCGCACCGGCCATGCGGTGACAGTCAACGGCGTGCTGCCCGCCCCGCTGCTGCGCCTGCGCGAGGGCCAGACTGTCCGGCTGTCGGTAACCAACGGCTTGGATGAGGACACCTCGATCCACTGGCATGGCCTTCTGGTCCCGTTCCAGATGGACGGCGTGCCGGGCGTCAGCTTCCCCGGCATCAAGGCCGGCGAGACCTTCGTCTACGAGTTTCCGGTCAGGCAGTCGGGCACCTTCTGGTATCACAGCCATTCGAACCTTCAGGAAGCGATGGGCCATTACGGCCCGATCGTGATCGACCCCGCCGGGGCCGATCCGGTCGGCTACGACCGCGAGCATGTGCTGGTCCTGTCGGACTGGAGCTTCATGCATCCGCACGAAATCCTGTCCAGGCTGAAGAAGAGCCCCGGCTATTTCAACCAGCAGCGCACCACCCTGTCGGGCCTCATGGACGGCAGCGACCGGATGGGCCTGGAGGAACGGCGCATGTGGGGCGAGATGCGGATGGACCCGCGCGACATCCTCGACGTCAACGGCTCGACCTACACCTATCTGATCAACGGCCACGGACCCGAGGAGAACTGGACCGGCCTGTTCCGGCCCGGCGAGCGGGTGCGGCTGCGCATCATCAACGCCTCGGCCATGTCGATCTTCAACATCCGCATCCCCGGCCTGCCGATGACGGTGGTCCAGGCCGACGGCGAGAACGTGCGCCCGGTCGAGACCGACGAGTTCCAGATCTCCGTAGCCGAGACCTATGACGTGATCGTCCGGCCGACGGAGGATCGGGCCTGGACGATCGTCTCCGAGGCCATCGACCGCTCGGGCATGGGGCGGGCGACCCTTGCCCCCCGCCCGGGCATGACCGCCGAGGTCCCGCCGCTGCGCGAGGTCCCGAACCTGACCATGCGCGACATGGGCATGGGCGGAATGGATCACGGTTCAGCGGGCGTCATGGACCATGGCGCGATGGCCGGCATGGACCACGGAGCCCCCGCCCCGGGCGCGGCTCCGGCTGACGAAACGGCCGCGATGTCCATGACCGGGATGAATATGCGCGATCCCGGGAACGCCCCGCCGGACATGGCGGTCGGCGTGGGCGTCGACGCGATCGCCATGGACCCCGCCAACCGCCTGGGCGAGCGTCCGACCGGTCTCACGGACGTCGATCACCGCGTCCTTGTCTACACCGACCTGGTGTCGCTCGCGCCCAACAGGGACCAGCGCCCGCCGTCGCGGACGATGGAGATCCACCTGACCGGCAACATGGAACGGTTCATGTGGGGCTTCGACGGCAGGAAGTTCAGCGAGCTGGTCGAGCCGATCCGCTTCGAGCGCAACGAGCGGGTGCGGGTGACCCTGGTCAACGACACCATGATGGCCCACCCGATCCATCTGCACGGCCATTTCTTCGAACTGGTGACGGGCGGACCGGCGGGCCATCAGCCGCTGAAGCACACGGTCAACGTCGCGCCCGGATCGAAGGTGACCTTCGACCTGACCGCCGACGCGCCCGGCGACTGGGCCTTCCACTGCCATCTGCTGATGCATATGCACGCCGGCATGTTCAACGTCGTGACGGTGCGGCCCATGGACGGAGCCGCGTCATGAACCGCCTCGCCGTCGCCCTCGCTCCGCTGATCCTCGCCGCCGGCGCCGTCAGCGCCCAGGCCCAGGACCCGCACGCCGGCCACACCATGCCCGCCGCATCGCCGAGGACGCAGCCGGCGCCGCAGGACCCGCACGCGGGTCATGTCATGCCGCCCGCGCAGACGCCGCCCGCCGCCGATCCTCACGCGGGCCACGCGGCGCCGGCTCAGCCCGCGACCGTCGATCCCCATGCGGGCCACGCCATGTCGACCCCGGCGCCAGCCCAGGCCGATCCCCACGCGGGGCATGCCATGTCGACCATGAGCATGGGGCCGCCGGATGTCCCCACGAGCGCGGACAATCCCGGTCGCCCGCCCGAAACGCCCGTTCCCGCCGCCGCCCTGAGCGGCCCGGCCCACGCCGCCGACCGGGTCTTCGGCGCCGAGGCCATGGCCGCCTCTCGCCGGACCCTGGTGCGCGAGAACGGCGACGTCCGCACCACGGCCGTCATCATCGACCGTCTCGAAGCCGGTTTCGGCGACGACAGCGAGACCTGGCTCTGGGACGTCCAGGGCTGGAGCGGCGGCGACATCAACCGGTTCTGGTGGAAGTCCGAGGGCGAGGGCGACTTCGACGGCGGGCTGGAAGGCGCCGAACTCCAGGCCCTCTACAGCCGCGCCGTGACGCCCTTCTGGGACGTGCAGACCGGCGTGCGCCAGGACTTCCGCCCCGACGGCGAGGACACGACGCATCTGGTGCTCGGCCTTCAGGGGCTGGCGCCCCACTGGTGGGAGATCGACGCCGCCGCCTTCCTGTCGACCGAGGGCGACCTGACCGCCCGCGTCGAGGCCGAATACGACCAGCGCATCACCCAACGCTGGATCCTCCAGCCGCGCCTCGAGATCGATGCTTCGGCCGCCGACATTCCGGAACTGGAGATCGGATCGGGCCTGTCTTCGGTCGAGGCGGGCCTGCGGCTGCGCTACGAATTCCGCAAGGAATTCGCCCCCTACGTGGGCGTCGAGTGGAGCCACGCATTCGGAGACACCGCCGACTACATCGAGGCCCGAGGCGACGAGGCTGACGACATCCGCTTCGTCGTCGGCCTCAAGGCCTGGTTCTGACCGAAGAAGATTGCCTCATGATTCGCCCCTTCATTCCCACCGCCGCTGTGGCAGGCGCGTGGTCCCGGTCCTGCTGTCCCTGACCCTTCGTCGTCGGCCAGCGGACGTGCCGTTCATCAATGACGAAGGGGTGGGCATGGGCTCCGCCGCCGTCGGCGGCGTGTCCCTCCGCAAGGTGGGGATCATCTGCTGCGAGATCATCGTGCCGATGCGGCAGGGTCTCGGGATCGTGCGCGGGCCAGATCACGAGAGCGAGCATCGTGCCCGTCGCGCACAGGCCGGCCAGCACCAGGAAGGCGGCGCCGGGATCAGCCCCGGCGCTGACAAGACCCGCCACCGGATAGGCGATCAGCCAGCAGGCGTGGGACAGGGCGAACTGCGCTGCGAACAGGGCTGGCCGATCTCCCGTGCTCGATGACCGCCGCAAGGCCCGGCCCGCCGGGGTGATGGTCAGGGAATAGCCGAAACCCGTGATGACCCACAGCGTCAGGAGCGCGGGATAGCTGACCGCGACCCATGGGCCGGACAGCAGCACCAGCGTCATGACGCCGGCGCCCAGGGCCATCGCCGTCCGGTCCGATACGCGCACCAGCAAGCGAGGCAGGATGACCGCCGCCGTCATCGATCCGCCGCCGAAGGCCGCCAGCGCCCACGCGGTCGCCTGTTCCGACATGGCGAAGCGCGACTGCACCAGAACGACGGTGTTCACGAACACCATCGCCCCGCCCGACGCCGTCGCCAGGCTGATCGCCAGCAGACCACGCAGGCGCGGCGTCAGGGCGAACAGCCGGACGCCTCCGGTCAGGCGTTGCAGGAACGGTCGGGGCGGCGCCGTGCCCGGCGCGGGCAGGACGGCGCTGACGACGAACAGGGCCGAGACGACGAAACCCACAGCCGTGCCCGCGAACAGATTACTGTAACTCATCACCGCCAGCAGCAGGGCCGCCAGCACCGGACTGGCCACGCTCTCGAGATCGGCCGCCAGCCGCGAGAGCGACAGGGCCCTGGTGTATTCCCCCTCATCCGGCAGCAGATCAGGGATCATGGCCTGGAAAGCCGGGGTGAAGGCGGCCGAGGCGACGTACAGGACGGTCATCAGCGCATAGACCTGCCAGGCCTCGCCGACGAAGGGCAGGGACGCCGCGACGCTGGCTCTGACCAGGTCGAGCGACACGAGCAAGGTCTTCCTTGGCAACCGGGCCGCCAGGGCGCTCGCGAACGGGGCCACGCCAATGTAGGCGACCATCTTGATCGCCAGGGCCGCGCCGAGGACTTCCCCGGCGCCCGCGCCCGCCAGGTCATGAGCCAGCAGGCCCAGCGCGACCGTGGCCATGCCCGTGCCGAGCAGGGCCGCGACCTGGGCAAGGAAGAGATGACGGTATGCGGCGTGACGAAGCGGGGAGAACATGGACCCAGACTATCAGAAGCGGTGTCGCTCCTGGCGCGCGGATCGACAGACCACTGGCTGAATCGCCCGGGAACCTGCTCACGTCCCGAAGGCGGAACCTGTCCGCCGAGACGCCGAACCCTGTTCATCCTTCGACCAAAGTCGCTCTCTCCAAGCCTGCGGCCTGCTGACACAGTCGCGGCGATCGTCGCACGGGCGACGCATACGCAGAACAGCCGAAAACGGCGAGCTTGGGAGGCTTCCATGACAGACAGCGCCATCGGCGCCCCGGTCGAACCGGACCACACGGTCGACAAGAACGACAGGCTCGTAATCCTCGCCTCATCCGTCGGTACGGTGATCGAGTGGTACGACTTCTACCTGTACGGTTCTCTCGCGGCGATCATCACGGCCCAGTTCTTCTCGGGCGTGAATGAGACGACCGGCTACATTTTCGCCCTCATGGCCTTCGCCGCCGGCTTCGCGGTGCGGCCGTTCGGGGCGGTCTTCTTCGGCCGGCTGGGCGACCTGTGGGGGCGCAAGAACACCTTCCTGGTCACCATGCTGCTGATGGGGCTGTCGACCTTCGTCGTCGGCCTGTTGCCGTCCTACGCCGCCATCGGCATCGCCGCCCCGATCATCCTCGTGGTCATGCGGCTGGTGCAGGGCCTGGCACTGGGCGGCGAGTACGGCGGCGCGGCGACCTATGTCGCCGAGCACGCGCCGCACGGCAAGCGGGGCTACTACACCTCCTTCATCCAGATCACGGCCACCGCCGGACTGGTGCTCAGCCTGCTGGTCATCCTCGGCGTCCGCGTGACGGTGGGCGAGGAAGCCTTCACCTCATGGGGCTGGCGGATTCCGTTCCTGGTTTCCATCCTGCTGCTGGGCGTGTCGCTGTGGATTCGCCTGAAGCTGGCCGAGAGCCCGTCCTTCAAGCGCATGAAGGCCGAGGGCAAGAGTTCGCCGAGCCCGCTGAAGGACTCCTTCCTCAAATGGCCCAACCTGAAGCTGGTGATCATCGCCCTCGTCGGCCTGACGGCCGGTCAGGCCGTGATCTGGTACACCGGCCAGTTCTACGCCCTGTTCTTCCTCGAACGGGTGATGAAGGTGGATGCGACCCTGGTCTACATCCTGCTGGCCATCGCCCTGCTGCTGGCCTCGCCCTTCTTCGTCTTCTGGGGCTGGCTGTCGGACAAGGTGGGCCGCAAGCCGATCATCCTCGCCGGCTGCCTGATCGCGGCGCTGACCTATTTCCCGCTGTTCCAGGCCCTGACCCACGCCGCCAACCCGGCGCTGGCCGAGGCCACGGAATCGCAGCCGGTGACCATCTACGCCGACCCGGCGGACTGTAATCTGCAGTTCGATCCGGTGGGCAAGACGGTGTTCAACCAGTCGTGCGACCTGGCCAAATCCTATGTCGCCAAGGCCGGGATCAACTACACCAATGTCGCGGCTCCCGCCGGGACGGTCGCCGAGGTTCGCATCGGCGACAGCGCGGTCGTCACCAGCTTCCGCGGGGAGACCCTGCCCGCCGCCGACTTCGCGGCCCGGAAGAAGACCTGGGAGTCCGGACTGGGCGAAGCCCTGACGGCCGCTGGCTATCCCGCCAAGGCCGACAGCGCCCAGGTCAACAAGCCGGTGGTGGTGCTGATCCTGTTCATCCTCGGCTTCTATGTGACCATGGTCTACGGGCCGATCGCGGCAGCTTTGGTCGAGATGTTCCCGACCAACATCCGCTACACCTCGATGTCGCTGCCCTACCATATCGGCAACGGCTGGTTCGGCGGATTCCTGCCGACCACGGCCTTCGCCATGGTCGCGGCCACCGGCAACATCTTCTACGGCCTCTGGTACCCGATCATCGTCGCCGTCGCGACGGTCGTGCTGGGCTTCCTGCTGGTCAAGGAAGGCAAGGACGTCGACATCAACGCCTGATCCGGCATTCAGACCGGGAGGGGGCGGGCCGACCGGAAACGGGCGGCCCGCCTTTTCCTTGCAGCAACGCGCCCGGGGCGATCTAGATGACGGATATGTTCGCGCCGCTGATCCTGACGCTGGTCGCCGCCTATATGGCGCTGCTGTTCGCCGTCGCCTGGCGCAGCGAACGCGTGGGCCATCGGACGCACAGTCCCCGGCCGGGCCCCTGGGCCTACGCCCTCAGCCTCGCCATCTACTGCACCTCCTGGACCTACTACGGCGCCGTCGGCACCGCGGCCCGCGACGGCTGGGACTACCTGCCCATCTATGCGGGTCCCGTGATCGGCCTCGTCGTCCTGTTCCCGATCTGGCGACGGATCGCCGCCGCCGCCAAGCGGGAGAACATCGGCTCCATCGCCGATTTCATCTCCTCCCGATACGGCAAGAGCCAGTCGCTCGGCGCCCTTGTCGCCTGCGTCGCCATCATCGGGTCGCTGCCCTACATCGCGCTGCAGCTGAAATCGCTCTCCATGGCCTGGCGACTGGTCACGGCCGGAACCGTGGTCGCCGGATCGGAGCAACTGACGGTCCCTGTGATTGCGGTCGTTCTGGCCGGCTTCACCATCCTGTTCGGCGCACGCCGCCCTGACCTGACGGAGCACAACAGGGGCCTGATCCGGGCGGTGGCGCTGGAATCGGTCATCAAGCTGGCGGCCCTGATCGCGGTCGCCGTCTTCGCCGCCGCCTTGCTGCTCGGCTCTCCGGACCGGGCCGAAGTCGTCGCGGCGCTCGGGAATCTCGGGGCCCCTCCGGTGATCGACGCCCGCTTCATCGCCATCACCCTGCTGTCGACCCTGGCCATCTTCTGCCTGCCGAGACAGTTCCACGTCGGCTTCGTGGAGGCGGTCGGACCGGCCGACATCCGTCGCGCCCGCTGGGCCTTCCCCGCCTATCTGCTGCTGACCAGCCTGGCCGTCCTGCCGATCGTCGCCGCCGGACGCCTGTTCGCGGATGTGGGCGATCCGGACCTCTTCGTGCTTGGCCTGCCGTTCCAGCAGGGCGCGCAGGCCCTGACCGCCATCGTCTTCGTCGGCGGCTTTTCGGCCGCGACGGCCATGGTGATCGTCGAGACGGTGGCCCTTTCCGCCATGGCCTCCAACAGCCTGATCCTGCCGCTGCTGGCCCGCGACCGGTGGCGCGCTCGGGAAGGCGCTTCCGACATGGCGGACGCCATCCTGCAGGTACGCCGCATCGTCATCTGCGTCATCCTCTTCCTGGCCTGGCTCTATTTCCAGGCCATCGACCGGTCGTCCGGTCTGGCGTCGATCGGCCTGACCTCCTTCGCCGCGCTCGCGCAGCTGGCGCCGGCCCTGTTCGGAGCGGTGATCTGGCGCGGCGGCCACGCCACCGGCGCGTTCGCCGGCCTGGTCGTCGGATCGGCCATCTGGCTGGTGTTCCTGGCCCTGCCCCAGATCGGCGCCGCCCTGGGCATGGGCCTCATCACCCCCTTCGGCCTGGCCGACCCCCTGCCTTCGGGAGTCCTCCTCAGCCTGGCCGCCAACGCCCTGGTTTTCGTGTTGGTTTCGCGCGCCGTAAGGCCCCGCCTGATCGACCGGGTCCAGGCCCGCGCCTTCGTCGACCGCATCAGCCCGGACTGGCGCGAGCAGAGCACGGCCCCCTCCGGCGCCTCGATCGGCGACCTGCGCACCCTCGTCTCGCGCTTCGTGGGCGACGCCGGCGCCGACCGGGCCTTCGCCGCCTTCGCCCGGGAAACCAACCAGGTCTTCCGCGACGGCGACCCGGCCGACGCCGGTCTGGCGCGCGCCGCCGAACGCATGCTGGCGGGCGCCGTCGGCGCCTCCTCCGCGCGCCGGGTCATCTCGGCCGCCCTCGCCGGCGGCGGACGCGCGCCGGAGGACGTGGTGCGCATGCTCGACGAGGCCTCGCAGGCGGTGCAGTTTAACCGCGAACTGCTGCAGGCCACCCTCGACAACATCGATCAGGGGGTCAGCGTGGTCGACGGGGACCTGCGGCTGATCGCCTGGAACGCCCGCTACATCGACCTGTTCGACCTGCCCGCCGGCTTCGTCCATGTGGGTCAGCCGGTCGCCGCCGTCTATCGCCTCAACGCCGAGCGGGGAGAGGTCGACGCCGCCGACATGGAAGCCTGGGTCGAGCGCCGGCTGGACGCCCTGCGCCGCCGCGCGCCCCACGATCACGAGCGCGCCCAGCCCAACGGCCGCATCCTGAAGTCGACGGGCGCCCCGATGTCCGGCGGCGGCTACGTCACCTCCTATACGGACATCACCGAACTGCGCCGCGCCGCCCAGGCGCTGGAAGAGGCGAACGAACTGCTCGAGGCCCGGGTCGCTGATCGCACCGAGCGACTGAACGAGGCCCGTCAGACGGCCGAGGCCGCCGTCGCCTCCAAGACGCGTTTCCTCGCCGCGGCGAGTCACGACCTGCTGCAGCCGCTGCATGCCGCGCGTCTGTTCATCGCCGCCCTCAGGGACGAACCGGATGGATCCGGCCGGGCGGGCGCGCGGATCCTGGCCGAGAACGCCGACAAGTCGATCGAAAGCGCCCACGGCCTGCTGAAGGCCCTCCTCAACCTGTCGCGGCTGGAGGCGGGCGGCGTGCGGCGTGCGGCCGACGGTCGCCCCGCTGTCGGTCGAGACCCTGTTCAGCGATCTCCGCCGCGAGTTCACCCCTCTCGCCGAGGCCAAGGGCCTGTCCCTGAACATCGCGCCCTCGCGTCTCTGGGCGGCATCCGACCGGGACCTGCTCCGCTCCTTGCTGCAGAACCTGATCGGCAACGCCATCCGCTACACCGATCGCGGCGGGGTGCTGGTGGGCGCGCGCAGGGCGGGCGGCATGGTCCGGTTCGAGATCCACGACACCGGCCGGGGCATTGCGCCCGAACAGCAGGAGCTGATCTTTACGGAGTTCACCCGGTTGCCGGGTCGGAGCGGCGACGAGCCGGGCGCGGGACTCGGCCTCGCGATCGTCCGGCGCGTCGCCGAGCTTCTGGGGCATCCGCTCGAGCTGCGATCGACGCCCGGTCGCGGCGCCACCTTCACGGTCTCGGCCCCCCGGGCCAGGGCGCCGCGGTCCTCGGCTGAACCCGGCGCGAAATCCGCCCCGACCGGAACCGGAAGGACCGGCCTGCGCGTCCTGTGCGTCGACAACGAACCGGCCATTCTGGAAGCGCTGGTCGCCCTGCTGGGTCGATGGGGCATGAAGCCGGTCACCGCGCCGGACGCGGCGGCGGCGCTCGATCTGGCCGGGCCGTTCGACGCCGCCCTGATCGATCTTCACCTTGGGGACGGCGCCGATGGCCTGTCTCTCGTCGCGGCCCTGCGCGCCCGGGGCCTGACCCACATCGCCCTGATCACCGCCGACGCCGACGAAACGGTGCCCGCCCGGGCCGCGGCCGCCGGCGCGGCCCTGATGTCGAAGCCGGTCAAGCCGGCGGCGCTCAAGGCCTTCCTGTCCCGACATCGGGCCGAGGGCGGCTGATCGGCCGGACGGGGCCGGTCAGACCTCGATCGACAGGGCGCGGGCGGCGATAACCGCCTGGGTGCGGTTCTGGACGCCCAGCTTGCGGAACACGCCCGTCAGATGCGCCTTGATCGTCGCCTCGGTCACGCCGAGGTCGAAGGCGATCTGCTTGTTCAGCCGGCCCTGTTGCAGTCCGATCAGGATCTTGAGCTGGGACGGCGTCAGGGTTGCGATGCGGGCTTCCATGGGCTCGACCTCCGCGACCGCGGCGGTGGCCGGGGCCCAGACGTCGCCCGACCGGATCGCCGCCAGCGCCTCGACCATCTCGCCCAGGGTGGCCGACTTGGGGATGAAGCCCGCGGCGCCGAAGGCCAGGGCCCGGGCGATTGTCGCCCCGTCCTCGCTCGCGGACACCACCACGACCGGTACGGTGGGAAAGTCGCCGCGGACCCCCGCCAGCCCGGCGAAGCCCTCGCTGTCGGCCAGCCTGAGATCCAGCAGCAGCAGGTCGACCGGTCCGCGGGACAGCGCCTCGCGGGCTCCGGCGAGGCTGGACGTCTCCTCCACCAAGGCGCCCGGCGCGGCGCGGGCCAGCGCCGAGACCAGCGCCCCACGGAACAGCGGATGGTCATCGGCCACGATGATGCGATCCATGCGACGGCCTCCCTGGCAATGCCGCCGCAGTCTGGCGCCGCGGCCGACGCGCCACTGTGCCACCCCCCGACTTTGGTCGAAAGTAGACCATTGGCTAATGGTCCCCCGGGGGCAAGGTCCCGGAGAGTGACTTCGGAGGATCGCATCAGACGACCCGGGAGGACACCATGATCAGAAAGACCCTGATGAGCGGCGCGGCCGCCGTCGCCCTGTTGGCCCTGCCCGGCATGGCTTTCGCCCAGGACCCCTCGGCCCTGGAGGCCCGCATCGCCCAGCTGGAGGCCCAGCTGAGCGAATTGAAATCCGAAGTGGCCGCCTCCCGCGCCCAGCAGACCGCACAGCAACAGGCTGTGGCCCAGGACATCGTCCGCATCGAACAGCGGGCGGCCGCGGCGCCGCCGGCGCCTCTCCCAGTCTCCGCCCCCGCCGACGGCTTCCGCATCGGCAACAACACGGTGAAGTTCGGCGGGTTCGTGAAGGCGGACTTCATCGCGTCCAACTACGATGGCGGCGATCCCGGCAATGGCGATCTATTGCGCGACTTCTATCTCCCGGGGTCGATCCCGGTCGGCGGCGCGGACGAGAGCACAGCGACCGATTTCAACGCCCGCCAGACGCGCTTCTGGCTGACGACCGAGGGATTGCTGGGCGGCCGAAAGGTTGGGACCCGCGTTGAAATGGACTTCCAGGTTCTGCCCGGCGCCGGCGATCAACGGACAACGAGCCCTTCGAACCTGTCGCTGCGCCGCGCCTTCGTCACCGTCGACAACTGGCTGTTCGGCCAGGAGTGGAGCAATTTCCAGAACATCGGCGTCCTCCCCGACACTGCGGACTACATCGGCGCCAGCGAGGGCACGGTCTTCGCCCGCCAGGTCCAGGTGCGCTACACCCGCGGTCCCTTCTCGATCTCGGTCGAGAACCCCGAAACCACCGTCACCCCCTTCCTCGCCGCCGGCCGGATCATCGCTGACGACAACAGCATGCCGGACGTGACCGCGCGCTATGCCGTGACGCGGCCCTGGGGCGAGGCCTCGATCGCCGGCATCGTGCGCCAGCTGGCCTATGAGACGACCGGGGTCGGCGCGGTCGACTCCTCGACGATGGGGTGGGGCCTGTCGGCCGCGGCCAGGATCAGGGTGGGCGAGAAGGACGACCTCAGGCTCATGCTTTCGGGCGGCGAGGGCATTGGCCGCTACGTCGGCCTGAACTTCACAAACGACGCCGTCCTGGACGCCTCGGGCGAGCTCGAGGCGATCGGCCTGATCGCCGGCTTCGCCAGCTATCGCCACATCTGGACGCCGCAGTGGCGCTCCAACTTCACCTACTCCGCCCAGAGCGTCGACAACGACCGATCGCTGATCAGTCTCGCCGCCAACAAGTCCTCGCAGAGCGTGCGCGGCAACGTGATCTGGACCCCTTTGCCCGCGCTGGACCTGGGCGCTGAACTGATGTTCGGTGAGCGCGAACTGGAATCGGGCGCTTCGGGTCAGCTGACGCGCCTGCAGATCTTTGCGAAATACGGTTTCTAGAGGCAAGGCCGACACGATTTGACCGACCCTGAGTTCTACCCCGTTCCGCCCGCATGGGCTGCGCGCGCCCGCATGAACGCTTCCGGCTACGCGGCGGCGCGGGCCGCGGCGCGCGAGACGCCTGATGCTTTCTGGGCGGAGCAGGCGCGCCGCCTCGACTGGATCAGCCCGCCGACGTCGATCAAGGACGTGTCCTTCGACAAGGCCGACTTCCGCATCCGCTGGTTCGAGGACGGCGTCCTCAACGTCGCCTGGAACTGTCTGGACCGCCATCTCGCGGAACGCGGCGACCAGACCGCGATCATCTGGGAAGGCGACGAGCCGACCCTGTCCGGCGGCCTGACCTATCGCGAACTGCACGCCGAAGTCTGCCGCATGGCCAATGTGCTCAAGGGCCTGGGCGTGGCGAAGGGCGACCGCGTGACGCTGTATCTGCCGATGATCCCGGCGGCGGCTGTTGCGATGCTGGCCTGCGCCCGCATCGGCGCGGTGCATTCCGTCGTCTTCGGCGGCTTCTCGCCCGACAGCCTCGCTGGCCGGATCGAGGACTGCGGTTCGAAGGTCGTCATCACCGCCGACGAGGGCCTGCGCGGCGGCAAGCGGGTGCCGCTGAAAGCCAATGTCGACGCGGCGCTGCAGAAGCCGGGCGCGGACATCGTCGAGACGGTGCTGATCGTCTCCCACACCAACGCCGACATCCCCATCGTCGAGGGCCGCGACGTCCGCTACGGCGAGGCCAGGCATGGCGTCAGCGCCGACTGCCCGTGCGAACCCATGAACGCCGAGGACCCGCTGTTCATCCTCTACACCTCGGGCTCGACGGGCAAACCCAAGGGCGTGCTGCACACCACCGGCGGCTATCTGTTCTGGGCGGCCTGGACGCATGAGCTGGTGTTCGACTACCGCCCCGGCGAGGTCTTCTGGTGCACCGCCGACGTCGGCTGGGTCACCGGCCACAGCTATTGCGTCTACGGCCCGCTGGCCAATGGCGCCACGACCCTGATGTTCGAGGGCGTGCCCAACTACCCCGACTACAGCCGCTTCTGGCAGGTCATCGACAAGCACCAGGTCGAGATCTTCTACACCGCCCCCACGGCGCTGCGGGCCCTGATGCGCGAGGGCGACGGGCCGGTGAAGGCGACCAGCCGCAAATCGCTGCGCCTGCTGGGCAGCGTCGGCGAGCCGATCAACCCGGAGGCCTGGCGCTGGTATCATGAGGTGGTCGGCGACGGCCGCTGCCCCATCGTCGACACCTGGTGGCAGACCGAGACCGGTGGCATCCTGGTCTCGCCCCTGCCGGGCGCCACCGACCTCAAGCCCGGCTCGGCGACGAAGCCGTTGCCGGGCGTGGAGCTGCAACTGGTCGACGCCGAGGGCGCGGTGCTGGAGGGCGCGGCCAGCGGCAATCTGTGCATCACCGACAGCTGGCCCGGCCAGATGCGCACCGTCTGGGGCGATCACCAGCGCTTCTTCGACACCTATTTCAGCGCCTATCCGGGCAAGTATTTCACCGGCGACGGCTGCCGCCGCGACGCCGACGGCGACTACTGGATCACCGGCCGGGTCGACGACGTCATCAACGTCTCGGGCCACCGCATGGGCACGGCCGAGGTCGAGAGCGCGCTCGTTCTGCACGGCGCCGTGGCCGAGGCCGCGGTGGTCGGCTATCCCCACGACATCAAGGGCCAGGGCATCTACGCCTATGTCACCCTCAACGCCGGGGTCGAGCCGCATGACGACCTCAAGCGGGCCCTGGTCGCCCATGTCCGCAAGGAGATCGGGCCGATCGCGGCGCCGGACGTGATCCACTGGGCGCCGGGCCTGCCCAAGACGCGGTCGGGCAAGATCATGCGGCGGATCCTGCGCAAGATCGCCGAAGGGGAGGTGGACACGCTGGGGGATACGTCGACCCTCGCCGACCCGGGGGTGGTGCAGGACCTGGTGGCGGGCCGCGGCCCTCAGGGCGACCGGTAAGCGTCGCCCGATACCCCCGGGACTGCGGTGCATCCGGGTCCTGTCCCGGCGCGGCGGCGGCTATCGACTTGACGTTGGCTCGCCGGACCGCTGGCCTCCCCTGGTTCAGGAGCGGCCAAAGGTCGGCGGCGAGTGTCTGAACGGTGCTGAGCCCGGTCGACAACAGCGCCCTGGAGACCTGCAGACCCCTTTTCCGGGATTTGTGCCAGGATATCAGCGACATCGCAGTCGCTATCGGAAAAATTACAGCCTCACCGACAAGCCTGGGGCAACCTGGGCCCCCATGATCATGTGACCTCGCGTGGGGTTCAGGGCGGGGCGAGTCGAGAAAACGCCTCCAGCAGGATCGCGCGCTGTCCGGGATGAATATGCTCCAGGGCATCGGCCTCGCCGAAATATCGGACAGCGTCAGCTTCCGGAGCCTCGAGGCGGCGGCCGGATCGGGGTGGCCATTCCAGCTGGAATGGCGCGCTACGGAAGGCGGCGAGATCCAGATCGGCCTCCGCCAGCCAACAGTGAATGACCTTGCCCGCGCGCGTCCGGACCGGGGTCAGCGCGGGCCCGGGCGGCGGCGGCTCCAGTCCGGTCTCCTCCTCGAACTCGCGCAAGGCCGCCGCCAACAGCGCTTCTCCCGGCTGGGGCAGGCCCTTGGGCACGGACCAGGCGGCCAGATCGCGGCCACGCCACCAGGGGCCGCCCGGGTGGACCAGGAGGACTTCGGGACCGCGCGGCCCACGACGGTGGACGAGAAGGCCTGCGCTGGAGACTGGCATGATCGGCTCCCTCGCCCCAATGCGGCGTGGCCGGATAATGGACGCCGTTTGATCCCGATCAAGGCGGCCGCCGGCCGGCGGCGCGATAGTCTACAGGCTGTTCCATACAGCGGACCGGCTCCGTGGAACTGCCTTACGGCCTGTCGTCAAGGCCACGGCCCGATGAGAGTCGGCTCGGGCCGGATTTTGGCTGTCGCGGACGTCTGGCCGCAGTCGAGCGGAGAAGCGCCATGCCCAAGGGCCCGCACAGTTTCGACAGCGCCCTGCAGACCGCCAATGTGTGGCTGAAGGCGGTCGACGATCGGCTCCTGTGCGACGATCGCCAGACCGCCTACGAGGCGCTCCGCGCCGTTCTCCATGTGCTTCGGGATCGGTTGCCGCTGGAAGCCGTGCTCGGCCTGTCGGCCCAGAGCCCGATGCTGATCAGAGGCTTGCTGCTCGAAAGCTGGCGGCCGCAAGACGGCCCGTCCGGCATCCGAAATCCCGTCGCTTTCTGCGACGCGGTCGCCGGGCAGTTGCCGCCCTCATTTCCGTTTTCCGGCCTCGAAGCTGCGGAGGCGGTCTTCGCCGTTCTTGCCGAACGCCTCGACGCGGGAGAGGTGCGGAAGATCCTCGTCCATCTCCCCGAACCGCTTCGCGGTCTCTGGCCAGGCTCACGTCCCGTCGGCGCGGCGGCCGACAGTCCTTCCCACCGGCCCGCGCCGTCCCGCGAGGCCCGCAGGCGGACCCGGGTGCGATGGAGCCTTCTGGTCAGCGCGGCGCTGACCGTGGCGGGCGGCGTGCTGGTCTGGGCTCTGATCGTCGGGCCGGTTTGGTCGGGGGCCATCGACCCCGCGAGCATTCTCCTCGACCCCGCTCTGGGCCTCCAGAGGCTGGCGGCCGGGTTGCTGTTTGTCGGCATCGCCATGTTGCTCGGTTCGACCCTGGCGGCCTTCCTCATTGCCCGGGCAAGCCGGTCCTGAGGGGCAGACGACGCCGACGCGGCTTGCGCCAGATCAATGCAGTCGTGGCGCGGGGGCTCATCTTCCGCAGGCGCATCCGGCGCTGCAAATCACAGGAGCATTCCATGACCGCTCAATCCACGCCCGCCGCCACGACCAGTCCCGTTCGCGGGGTGGCCCCCTTTTTCGCGCCGCTTCAACGCGAGTTCGACCGTGTGCTGGCCGACTTCAGCGGCTTTGACCTGTCGGATGTGCTCGGGCCCTCGCCGCGCATGGACATGAGAGAGGTCGACGGCGCCGTCGAGCTGACCGTCGAACTGCCGGGCATGACCGAGGACGACGTCCACATCGATCTCGAGGACGATGTGCTGACGGTCAGCGGCGAGAAGAAGTCCTCCACCGAGACGCGCGACAAGGGATTCCGGATGGTCGAGCGCCGCTACGGCAGCTTCTCTCGCTCCGTGCGCCTTCCGGCCCCCGTCAAGGCCGACGGGATCAAGGCGGCCCTCAAGCAAGGGGTGTTGACCGTGACGGCTGCCCTCGACGCCGACGCCTCGAACCGGAAGATCTCCATCCCGATCAAGAGCGCCTAGGTCGGCCCGGGCCGGAAATCATCGCGCCTGAACGGGCCGCCTGTGATCGTTGTCGGGGCGGCCCGGCGTTGACCAGAACAGCCGCGCCGGCGAACCGCCCGTTTCGCAGATCGTCGAGCGCCTCGTTCGACCCCCGGGCCGATGGCGTCGACGATGCCGACCACCTCATGACCGGGGATGATCGTCGGCCGTCGCGGCGCAAGGTCGCCGTCCACAATGTGCAGGTCCGTGCGGCAGACGCCGCAGGCCGAGACCTTCAGGCGCACCTGGCCGGGTCCGGGAACGGGGTCCGGCCGTCGTTCCGGCACGAGCGGCCCTCCAGCCTCCCGAAGGACCATGGTCAGCATGCTTCAGCCTCCGCCGCTGCCGAACGACCGTGCCCACGACTCCCGCCAGCGGCCTTGATCCGGATCAAGGCGGGCGATCTCCAACCGGTTCATCAATCAAGGGTTGGAGGACGCCATGCCGCGCCGGCCCCCGAAAGTCATCCGCCCGGCCGACCCCCGCGAGGATGCGGCGCTGGACGCCGCCCTGGCCGCCACCTTCCCCGCCAGCGATCCGGTCGCCGCGCTTGCACCGGCCGCCGAACGCTCCCGCCCCCTCCCGGCGGACCCCGCGGCTCGCCCCGTCGTCCGCACTCCCTCCCGACCCCGGAAGAAGGACATCCAGCCGTGACCTGCAGCAGCATTCTGACCCTGATGGACGGCGGCCAGGCCGCCGTACAGCGGGCCCGCATCGCCGCGACCCTGGCGGCCCGGTTCGACGCGCGTCTCACCGGGGTCTTTCCCCAACCCGGGCTGCCCCTGTCGGCCTGGGACGAGCCCGTCTACTGGGGCATGCCTCCGGTCATTCCGCCGGCCGTGCCTCCCGAAATCCTCGCCGCGCACGAGCGACGGACGGAGGCCCAGGGCGAAGAGGCGCGACTGGCGTTCGAAGCGGCGGCGGCCGCGGCGGGATGCCGTTCGGACTGGCGGGTGCTTTCGCCCGACATGGGAGCGAGCGTTGTGGAACTGACGCGCCGAACGGATTTGACTGTCCTGCCGCCCGGCCGTCTTCCGACGGTCGGCCCCGCCGGCGCCGACGCCGCCGACCTCGCCCTGGGCGGTGGCGGACCCGCGCTGATCCTGCCAGACCGGGTCGCGGACCCGGCCCCCGGCCGCCGGGTCATCGTGGCCTGGGACGGCAGTCGGGAAGCGGCGCGGGCCGTGCGGGACGCCTGGCCGTTCCTGTCCATGGCGGAAAGCGTTCACGTGATCGTGGTCGCGCCCGGTGAGGCGGAGGGGCCGGACAGCTTGCTGCAACGCTATTTCGAGGACCACGGCTGCACCGCCGAGATCGTCGTCGTGCGCGAGGCCGACGCGGGGGCCGCGGACGTTCTTCGTCGCCAGGCCGAGGTCTTGAAGGCGGATCTGATCGTCATGGGACTGTACGGGCATTCGCGGCTTCGCGAGACCGTCCTGGGCGGCGTCAGCCATGACCTGCTGCGCGATCCGCCCGTGGCCTTGCTTGTGTCCCATTGAACCCGCGCGCGTCCGCCGCGGCCGGCGGCGCGCCCGAAAACCCCGGAGGCGCTCCCTTGTACGCCAGACTTCCCGCATTTTCTGATCGCGCTGACGCCGGTCGCCGGCTTGGCGAGGCGTTGGCGGACCGGATCGACGGCGACATCGTCGTCTACGCCATTCCCCGGGGCGGCGTGCCGGTCGGCCTTGAGGTCGCGCGCGCCCTGGAGGCGCCGCTTGATCTGGCGCTGGCGCGCAAGATCGGCGCCCCCGGCAACCCCGAGGTGGCGCTCGCGGCCGTCATCGACGGAAGCCATCCCCGCACGGTCATCAATGAGGACATCGTGAGGCTGACCGGCGTATCGCCGGCCTGGCTGGACCAGGAACGCCTTTCGGCCCTCGCCGAACTCGAACGCCGCCGCCGGCTGTATTTCGAAGGCCGGGGCCGGGTCGACCCCAGGGGCCACGTCGCGGTGCTCGTGGATGACGGTCTGGCCACCGGCGCCACGGCGCGGGCGGCCATCGCGGGCCTGCGCGCCCAGGGCGCGCGCCGCATCGTCCTGGCTGTTCCGGTGGCGCCCCGGGCCCTGGCGGAGGCCTTCCGCGAACAGGTCGATGACTTCGTCTGTCTGGTCGAACCGGAACCGTTCCGGTCGGTCGGCGAGGCCTACCGGGACTTTCATCAGGTGGACGACGCCGAGGTCATCGCCTGTCTGACGGAGACCCGTTGAACCATGTCGACGTCCGCTCCGTCAGGCAGGGACGCTCCGGAGAATGTCGCGACCGGCTATGTCCTTTCCCTCGACGAGGTCGGGCTGGACGATGTCGCCGCCGTCGGCGGCAAGACCGCGTCTCTCGGGGAACTGAGGCGGCTGTTGCGGGGCGGCGCGGTCACGACCCCGGACGGATTCGCCGTCACGGCGGCGGCCTATCGTGACGTTCTCACCGCCGCGGGCGCCTGGCCGAAACTGGAGTCGATCTTCGAAGGTCTCGACATCAATGACGTCGGACAGGTGGCGGCCCGGGGCGCCGCGGCGCGGGCGATCGTCTATCAGGCGACGGACGATGCCCGGCTAAAGGCGGCGATTGTGGAGGCCTGGCGCGAGATGGGCGCGCAGGACCCGACGCTGCGGGTCGCCGTGCGGAGCTCCGCAACGGCGGAGGATCTGCCGGAGGCCAGCTTCGCCGGCCAGCATGACAGCTTCCTGCACGTCACGGGCGAGGCCGGGGTGGTGGAGGCCTGCCGCCGATGTTTCGCATCGCTGTTCACCGACCGGGCGATCGTCTACCGCGTGCAGAACGGCTTCGACCACCTCAAGGTCGCCCTGTCGGTCGCGGTCATGCGGATGGTGGACGCCGACGAAGGCGCCAGCGGGGTCGCCTTCACCATCGACACCGAGACCGCCTTTCCCGATGTGGTGTTCATCACCGGCGCCTGGGGCCTCGGGGAGGGCATTGTTCAGGGGCGGGTCGCGCCGGACGAATTCTATGTGCACAAGCCGACCTGGCGCGCCGGCTACCGCGCGGTTCTGAGACGAACCCTCGGCGCCAAGGAGAGCCGTCTCGTCCGGCCCCGCCGCGGAGCGGAGTCGGGCGTCCTGCGCGAGCGGACCGTCCTGCGGCGCGACCGCCAACGGTTCTGCATCACGGATCAGGACGTGCTTGAACTCGCCGGCGCGGCCATCGCCGTCGAGGATCACTATTCCGCACGGGCGGGGCGCCGCATGCCCACGGACCTCGAATGGGCCCGGGACGGCGTCGACGGCCGCCTCTACATCCTTCAGGCAAGGCCGGAGACCGCCGCCTCGCGCCGGCCGGAAGGCGTCTACGAAGTCCGCAAACTTGACCCCGGCAAGGCGCCGATCCTCGCGTCTGGCAAGGCGGTCGGCCAGGGCGTCGCCTCGGGGACCGTACGAACTATCGCCACGCAGGCCGATCTCGAAGCCTTCGTCCCCGGAGAGGTGCTCGTGGCCGAAACGACGAGTCCGGACTGGCTGCCGGCGATGAGGAACGCCGCGGCGATCGTCACCGACAAGGGAGGCCGCACCTGCCATGCCGCCATCGTCGCCCGGGAACTCGGCATTCCCGCCGTTGTCGGAACCGGCGACGCGACGAGGCGTCTTGGGGCCGGACAGGCGGTCACCGTCAGCTGCGCCCGGGGTGAAGCGGGCGCGGTCTACGCCGGTCAACTTCCCTTCACCGTGGAGCGGCTGCGAACGGCCGATCTGCCGCCCACCCGAACCGCGATCATGCTCAATCTGGCGCAGCCCGACACGGCCTTCCAGGCGGCTGGCCTTCCGGCCGCGGGAGTCGGCCTGGCCCGCATCGAATTCATCATCGGCGAACTGATCGGCGTCCATCCGATGGCCGCCGCCCATCCGGACCGGGTCGCCTCCGAACGCGAGCGCCGGGCCATCGAGGCCTGGGCGCGGTCGGATGAGTCCCCCAGGGCGTGCTTCGTCCGCCAACTGGCTGAAGGCGCGGGAACGATCGCCGCGGCCTTTTATCCGCGGCCGGTCATCGTCCGCCTCTCGGACTTCAAGACCAACGAATACGCATCGCTCCTCGGCGGGTCGGGCTTCGAACCCGTGGAGGAGAACCCCATGCTCGGGTTCCGCGGCGCCGCGCGCTACGCCCATCCCCTCTACGCCGACGGCTTCGCCCTCGAGTGCGAGGCGCTGGCGCGGGTCCGCGACGTCATGGGACTGACCAACGTTCGCCTGATGGTGCCGTTCTGCCGCCGGGTCGAGGAAGGGCGGCGGGTTCTCGAAGCCCTCGCCGCCCATGGACTTCGCCAGGGTCCGGGGGGCGTCGAAGTCTATGTGATGTGCGAGATCCCCAATAATGTGATCCAGATCGACGCCTTCGCCCGGCTGTTCGACGGTTTCTCCATCGGGTCCAACGATCTCACCCAGCTCGTCCTGGGCGTGGACCGGGATTCGGCCGAGGTCGCCTTCGACTTCGACGAGCGGGATCCCGGCGTGCTGGAGATGCTCCGCCAGGCCGTCGCCGGTGCGAAACGGAACGGCCGGCCCATCGGCATCTGTGGTGAGGCCCCGGCCTCCTGGCCGGAGGTGGCGGCCTTGCTGGCGCGGGCCGGCATCGACTCGATCAGCGTGAACCCCGGCAGCTTTCCGCAAACCGTCGACGCCGTGGCGCGGGCGGAAGCGGAGGCCGCGACGTCGGCCTCCTGACCGCGGCGAACCTCCCGCTACGGACCCTTGCGTCGGCTCGATATGTAGGCGACGGCGGCGGCTATGGTCGCCAGCTTCGCGGCCTCGGACTCGGGAATGTCCACCCCGAGACGCTGATGCAGCGCCGTCAGCAGATTGAGAAAATCCATCGAGTCGAGATCGGCCTGTTCCCGCAGGTCCACGGACGGGTCGAGCCCGTCGAAATCGATCTCCGGGGCGATCCGGCCCAGTTCGTCGCGCAGCACAGCGCGGATGTCCTCGTCGGTCACAGGGCCTCCGGAGTCTGCAGCAGCCGGCCGATTTCGGTCAGGAACAGGCCGCCGCGGTGGCCGTCGCTGACCCGGTGATCCGCGGCCAGGGTGACGGTCACGACCGGCCTCGGCACGATAGCGCCGTCGACGATCCAGGGGCGCCGGACCACCTTGCCAAAGCCCACGATCGCCACCTGGGGCGGATAGATGACGCCGAACAGGACCTCGACGCCCCGGTCCCCCATGCTGGAGACGGTGATGGTGGGGTCGGCGATCTCGGAGCTGCGGAACCGCCCGTCGCGGACGCGGGCGACGAGGTCGCGCGTCCGCGCCATCAGCGCATCCAGGTCGAGGTCGGCCGTATCGTGGATCGCCGGCGCCGCCAGGCCGCCGCCCCGCAGGGCGATGGCCAGTCCGACGTGAACGGCGGGCGCCGGTCGGAAGACGCCATCGACGAACAGGCCGTTGAACTCGGGATAGGCGCGGGCGGCCCGGGCCACGGCCTTGACGAAGAGCACCCCCGTCAGCAACCGCCGGTCCGGCGGCCGATCCGCGTTGACCCCCGCCAACCAGCCCTCCGCCGCCGCCATGTCGATGGTGTCGGACAGGTAGTAGTGGGGTATCTCCCGCTTGGACCGGGACATGGCCGCGGCGATCGCCGCGCGCATCTCGGCGAAGTCGAAGCGCGGTTTGACCGCTTGCGGCGACGCCTGCGGCCGGGTCGCCTCGACGTCGGCGACCTCGATAATCCCGTCGGGTCCGGCCTCCACGGCCGACAGGTCCACGCCCAGTTCGCCGGCGCGCCGGCGCGCCGCGGGGGACACCCTCAGGCGCTCGCCCGCCGGCTCGGCGGGGGGCGGAGGCGGCGCGGGCGCGACCGCCACCGGCGCAGGAGCGATCGCGGGCTCGGCCACAGGACCCGGTTCCGGCGCCGGCTCCGGCGGCTGGACCGGCGCCGTTTCCCCCTCTCCCCGCAGCAAGGCGAGGGGCGTCCCGACCGGCACGGTGGCGCCCGGCTGGACCAACAGCTGTTCAACCACGCCGGCGTCGAAGATCTCGATCTCGATCGCCCCCTTCTGGGTCTCGACCACGGCGACGATATCGCCGCGTTTCACCGCGTCGCCGGGTTTGACCAGCCACTCGACCAGCGTGCCGGCGTCCATGTCGGCGCCCAGGGACGGCATGAGAAATTCGGCCATGCTCAGCTCCTCCCCAGGACGGTCCGGGCGGCGGCGATGATCTTCTCCGTCGACGGCAGGGCGGCCTGCTCGAGATGGCTCGGATAGGGGATCGGGACCTCCTCGCTGCACACCCGGACCGGGGCCGCGTCGAGGTCGAAGAAGGCCTTCTCCGCGATGCGCATGCCTATCTCCGCCGCCAGTGAACCGCTGCGCCAGCCCTCGTCGACGATCACTACCCGCCGGGTGCGGGCGACCGAGGCGAGGATCGTCGCCTCGTCCAGCGGCCGCAGAACGCGCAGGTCGATCACTTCGGCCTCGATCCCTTCCTTCGCCAGCGCGTCGGCGGCGTCGAGGGTCTTGGCCAGGGACCCGCCGTAGGTGATCAGGCTCAGGTCCTTGCCGGCGCGCCGCACCGCCGCCCGATCGATATCCACCGGCCCGGCGTCCGCGGCCAGGGGCGCGACCGCATTGTACAGCATGAAGTGCTCGAAGATCAGGACCGGATCCGGTTCCTGCAGGGCGGTCGACAGCATGCCCCGGGCGTCCTCGACGGTGGCCGGCGCCAGGATGCGCAGACCGGGGATATGGGCGTACCAGCCCTCGAGGCTGTGCGAGTGCTGGGCCGCGAGCTGACGCCCGGCGCCGGTGGCCATGCGGATGACCAGCGGGCACCCGAACTGCCCGCCGGACATATGGCGGAGGGTGGCCGCGCTGTTGAGGATCTGGTCCAGGGCCAGCAGGCTGAAATTGACCGTCATCAGCTCGACGATCGGCCGCATGCCGGCCATGGCGGCCCCCAGACCCGCGCCGGTGAAGCCCGCCTCGGACAGGGGCGTGTCCCGGATCCGCGCCGGGCCGAACTCCGCCATCAGCCCCTTGGACACAGCATAACAGCCGCCGTAGGCGCCGACGTCCTCGCCCATGAGGAAGACCCGGTCATCGCGGATCATCGCCTCGCGGATCGCCTGCCGCATCGCCTCGCGATAGGTCGTGTCGACCGGGGGGCCTTGCGGCGGGCATTGCTCGGGCGCCGGAGGCCGCTCGGCGGCGGTGACATGGCGGGCCAGATCCGCGACCGGCTCGAGGGGCGACGCCTCGGCGAAGGCGACCGCCGCCTGGACCTCGGCCGCGGCGGCGGCCTCCAGCGCGGCGACATCCTCGGGATGGGCCAGACCCGCCGACAGGGCCCAGGTCTGGAAGCGCCGGATCGGATCCTTCGCCTTCCAGACCTCCACCTCGGCCTTGTCCCGATAGAGCTGGGCGTCGAACATCGAATGGGCCCGGAAGCGGTAGGTGCGGCATTCGAGGAAGAAGGGTTTGCCGGTCTCGCGGATGGCGGCGATAGCCCGTCGGGCCGCGGCCTCGACCGCCACCACATCCATGCCGTCGACCACCTCGGAGGCGATGCGGTAACTCTCGGCCTTGCGATGGATGTCGGTCTCGGACTCCGACCGCCCCAGCGCCGTTCCCATGGCGTAGAGGTTGTTCTCGCAGACGAACAGCACGGGCAGGCTCCACAGCGCCGCCAGGTTCAGGCTCTCGTGGAACTCGCCCTCCGCCACCGCGCCCTCGCCGAAGAAGCAGGCGGTCACCGGATCCTCGCCGCGCATGTGGTCGGCCAGCGCCAGACCGACCGCCAGCGGCAGGCCGCCGCCGACGATGGCGTTGCCGCCATAGAAGTTGGCCGCCCGATCGAACAGATGCATCGAGCCGCCACGCCCCCCGCTGCAGCCGTCGCGCCGCCCGAACATCTCGGCCATGACGGCCGGCATCGAGACCCCCCGGGCCAGGGCGTGACCGTGTTCGCGATAGGTGGCTACGATGCGGTCGCGGGGCTCCAGGACCGGGATGACGCCGACGGCGACCGCCTCCTCCCCGTCATAGAGGTGCAGGAAGCCGCGGATCTTTTCCTGCGTATAGGCCTCGGCGCAGGCCTGTTCGAACGTCCGGATGCGGATCATCCGTCCCAGCAGATCCAGCACATGGGCCCGGGACAGCCGGGGCTTGAGGACGGCGTCGGTCATCGTTCCTCGCTCTCAAGGGTGGACAGGTCGCCCTCGGGCAGGCCCAGTTCGCGGGCCTTCAGCAGACGGCGCATCAGCTTGCCGCTGCGGGTCTTCGGCAGGTTCTGGCGGAAGGCGATGTCCCTGGGCGCCACCGCCGGCCCCAGCCGCTTGCGCGCATGGCCGAGGATGTCCCGGCGCAACGGCTCCCCCGCCTCGAAACCGTCCCTCAGGGCGACATAGGCCTTGACCGTCTCGCCCGCGATCGGGTCCGGCAGACCGATCACCGCCGCCTCCGCCACCGCCGGATGCTCCATCAGGACGCTCTCGACCTCGAACGGACCGATCAGGTGGCCGGCGCTCTTGATGACGTCGTCGGCCCGCCCGACAAACCAGTAGTAGCCGTCGGCGTCCCGCATCGCCAGGTCGCCGGACAGGTACCAGCCCCCGGCGAAACATTTCCGGAAGCGTTCCTCCTCGTGCAGGTAACCGCGCATGATGGACGGCCAGCCGGGCCGCAGGGCCAGCTCGCCCAGGGCCATGGGCTCCGGCGCCTCGCGGACCGACCCGTCGGCTGCCCGCTCCACGATCCCCGCCGTCACGCCCGGCAGCGGACGGCCCATCGATCCGGGCTTGATGTCCATGGAAGCGAAATTGGCGATCATGATCCCGCCGGTCTCGGTCTGCCACCAGTTGTCGTGAAAGGGTCGGCCGAAGGCTTCGACGCCCCAGAGCACCGCCTCGGGATTCAACGGCTCGCCGACGCTGGCCATGAAACGCAGCGAGGGCAAATCGTAGGGGCGCGGGTCGCTGTCCCAGGCCTTCATCAGCATCCGCACCGCCGTCGGCGCCGTGTACCAGACGGTCACCTTCTGCTCGCCCAGGATCCGCCGCCAGCGCTCCGCGTCGAACTCCGCCTCGTCGACCACCAGGGTGACGCCGTTGGTGAGCGGCGAGATGATCCCGTAGGACGTGCCCGTCACCCAGCCCGGATCGGCCGTGCACCAGTAGATGTCGCCGGGCCTCAGATCGAGCGCCGTGCGGCCGGTGACATGGTGGGCCACAACGGCCTCATGGACATGCACCGCCCCCTTGGGCCGCCCCGTCGTACCGCTGGTGAAATGCAGCAGCGCCATGTCCTCGGGGCGGGTCGCCACGGTTTCGAAGACAGGATCGGCCGACGCCAGGGCGGCCTCCAGATCGATGCAGCGTGGCGGCGCCGCGCCGGGGCGCCCGGCCAGGAGAACATGACGCAGGCTGGGGATGGCGTCGCGCCAGGCCTCGACCTTGCGATGGTAGAGGGCCTCGGTGGTCACGAGGATATTGGCCTCGCCGATCTCCATCCGGGCCTGCAGCGGCTCGGGCCCGAAGGCGGAGAACAGCGGCGTGAACACCGCGCCGGCCTTCAGCGTCCCGAGAGCGGCGACGTACAGCTCCGGAATCCGCCCGAGCACGGCATAGACCCGGTCGCCCGGCTTCACATCCAGCGACAGGAGCAGGCTGGCGAAGCGGTTGGCCTGTTCCGTCAGCTCGGCGTAGCTGAACTCCCGCACCGTATCGTCCCTGCCGATCCAGCGCAGCGCCGTCCGGTCGCCATGTCCCGCCGCGAGGTGCCGGTCCAGCGCCTCATGGGCGATGTTGAGGCCGCCCCCCGGCAGCCCGGCCAGCTCCGCCCGCGCCGTTTCCCAGGCGAAGGCGGCCGTCTCCGCATCATAATCCTTCAGATTGGCCGCGGCGCGGTCAGCCGCCGACTTTCGGATGACGGGCCAGGTCATGCGAGCCTCCCCGACCGGAACGCTGAATGGACCTGCTTCATCGTCGCCTCGCTGACCGGAAAGATCATGCTGACTGATCGCGCCGGGACCGCCTTGCGCTGGATCAACCGGCCCGCGGCGGGGAACTCAGAGCCCGAACGGATAGGTGTCCGGCGCCCCCTCCGGGGCCGCTCCGGCCAGGGGCGTCACCGGTCCGGTCTGCTCGAGCCAGACCCAGGCATCGAACTGCGATCCGAGCCGGGCCTCGAAATAGTGGCTGCGCAGCTCCGTCTCGGGGCGATAGATCACGCCGATGGCGCGTTCCAGCCGCGGGATGTCCAGGGCGGCGGCGAGATCGGGATCGTCGCGCCAGCGGGTCAGAGACCGCTCCCGGCCCGCCTGAAGGAAGACCTGTTCCCAGCTGTCGGGCCGCGACGGAAGGACGGTCTTGAAGCGGAGGTCGCCGCCCCAGTCGTCGGCGGCCGCCACCCGCCCGCGGTCCGTGCCGAAGCCGATCGAGACGCAGGCGGGACCGAAGGCCCGTCGGCACAGTTGGCCGAGATTGTATTCGCCGACCGCGCCCATGGCCGTCGCGGAGGCGTCGCCGAGATGCGAATTATGCGCCCAGACCACCGCCCTGGCGTTCGGCCCGCGCGCCTGAAGCAGCCGCTGGAGGGTGCCGAACATGTGGCTGTCGCGCAGATTCCAGCTCTCCGTCGAGCCGCGATACATGGCGCGGTAATAGGCTTCCGCCGCCGCCACCACGCGGGCGCTCTGTTCGGCGTCGAAATAGTCGTCGCCGTCCAGGGCGCTGTAGGTGAGCCGATGCGCCAGCAGACTGACGAGCTGGTCGACCACCTCGTCCTCGCAATCGACCGTCCCCAGCCGCGCGGCCGCTCCATAGCGCTGCGGCTCGTCCAGATACGGCGTCAGGCACCCGTAGCGACGTCGAGCCGATCCGGCCGCTTCCGGGTCTACCCGGTCCAGATAGGTCAGGACGTCGGCCTGCGACTGGGACAGGCTGTAGACGTCGAGACCGCGCAGTTCGGCCCGGTCCTCCGCCGGACGGGCAAGATTCCAGGCACGCAGATCGCGCACGAAGGTCGAGAATTCGGCATTGCGCCACATCCAGCGCGGAAAGTTGGGGAAACTGGCCTTCTGGCCCCAGACGCCCCGGTTCCGGGCGAAGCGATCCAGTTCGGCGACATCGGGCCAGTCGGCCTCCAGGGCCACGATCCGGAACCCGTGCCGGTCGATCAGACGTCGGGTGATCGCCGCGCGGGCCTCGTAGAATTCGCCCGTGCCGTGCGTGCATTCGCCGAGCAAAATCACCTGTGCGTCCGAGAAGACGTCGAAGGCCGCGGCGAAGGCCTCGTCGCTGATCGGGGCGAGCGGCTGGGACCGGCGGCGCACGAGGGACGCCAGATCCCGGGTCTGCGAAAGGTCGGCGAAGGTCATCGCCCTGCCTCCATCCTTGCCGGCCCGATCTCGGGAACTGTCGAGCATGGCTGAACCACCTGCGCCCGCCTTGATGTGAGTCAACGCGGTCTGCGCGCGATCGGTCAGGATGCCGAGGTTCAAAGTCAGGCTGCGTCATGACAGACTCCCGCGCCATCACCCCCGTCGAAATTCCGCCGGTCGGTCTGGCTGGCGAGTTGCGTGCGGCCGAACGGGCCCGGGGCATCGTCATCTTCGCGCACGGCAGCGGTTCCAGCCGCCTGAGCCCCCGCAACCGGCAAGTCGCCCGGGCCCTGTCCGACGCCGGCCTGGCCACCCTGCTGTTCGACCTGCTCACCGAAGCCGAGGCGGCGGACAGAACCAATGTGTTCGACATCGACCTGCTGGCCCGGCGACTGGTCGACGCCATCGACTGGGTCTCCGGCCAGCCGGCTCTCGCGGCCCTGCCGATCGGACTGTTCGGCGCCAGCACCGGGGCGGCCGCGGCCCTGAAGGCGGCTGCGGCGCGACCGGAGGCGGTGAAAGCCGTGGTGTCCAGGGGCGGGCGCCCCGATCTCGCCGGCGAGGCCTTGCTTCGGGTTGCCGCCCCGACCCTGCTGATCGTCGGCGGGAACGACGAGCCTGTGCTCGGCTGGAACCGCGACGCTGCAGTACGGATGCGGGGAGCTGCGCGGGTGATGGTGATCCCCGGCGCGACCCATCTGTTCGAGGAGCCGGGCGCCATGGAGCGGGTTACGTCCGCGGCGACGGACTGGTTCGCGGAGCATTTGTGATCGCGTTCCTGGGTTTGAAGGCCATTTCCAATGGCGACCAGGGATCAGGAGGGAACCCTGGACCTCAGGGGCTTTCGGAAGGCGAGGACGCACCAGACGCGATGACCTCACGCCGGGAGAACTCCGGACTGGTCCCGGCGAAATCCGGCTGAGAAGTCAGCGGCGAAACGGACGCGATCCGGGCAGGTCACGGCCGGACGCCCAGGACCCGGCCCAGCCGAAGCCTGTCATTTCTTGATTGTTATAAGAAAATGGCGCGCCCGGAACGATTCGAACGTCCGACCCTCAGATTCGTAGTCTGATGCTCTATCCAGCTGAGCTACGGGCGCGCTTGGCCGCTAACGGCGAGGGCGGGTATCTAGCGGACGGGCGGCGAGGGGGCAAGGGCCCGAAGACGGGTTTTCGCAGGCAGATTCCGACGGTCATGCGCGCGACCACGACCGTCAGGGGTTTCGCTCGCGCGGCGGTCGGGCCAAACAGGGGCGACTCCTCGTCTTCCTCCTCGCACGAGCCCGCCATGAATCGTCTCCCGACCCGGTCTTTCCGAGCGCTGACCGCTGTCATTACGGCGACGGCGCTGGCGCTGACCGGTTGCGCCGGCGGGGGCGGAGGGCCAGGAGGCGCGGCTCCGGCGTCGCGGGCATCGGCCGTCCAGGCGCCCGTCGCCAGGGGTCCGTTCGTGGCGGCGGCCAATCCGCTGGCGGTTGAGGCGGGGCTGACGGTGCTGCGCGAGGGAGGCTCGGCGGTGGACGCCGCCGTGGCCATCCAGGCGGTGCTGGGCCTGGTCGAGCCGCAGTCGTCGGGATTGGGCGGCGGGGCCTTCATGATGGTGTTCGACGCCGCCACCGGCGAGATCACCAGTTATGACGGGCGCGAGACGGCGCCGGCGGCGGCGACGCCTGAACTGTTCTACGAGGACGGACGGCCCCTGCCGATCGGCGACGCGGTGTTGAGTGGGCGTTCGACCGGCGCGCCCGGCGCCGTGGCCATGCTGGCGATGGCGCACAGGGCGCACGGGCGGCTACCGTGGAGCGCTCTGTTCGGTGACGCCGAACGGTTGGGCCGCGACGGCTTTGTGGTCAGCCCGCGGCTGGCCGGCTTCATCGCCGCGACCCGGGGTCAGGCGCGGACCCGATGGGCCGACGCCTATTTCACCAGGGCGGACGGAACCCGCTACGTCGCCGGGGACACTCTGCGGAACCCCGCCTACGCCGCGACGGTGGTCGAACTCGCGGCGGGGGGAGCCGAGGTCTTCTACAACGGACGGATCGCGCGCGAGATCGCCGCGACCGTGGCGCAGGAGCCGCGGCCGGGCGCCCTGACGGCCGCGGACATCGCCGCCTATGCGCCGGTCGAGCGGGGCGCCCTGTGCCGGCCCTACCGGATCTATGTCGTCTGCGTGCCGCCGCCGCCATCCAGCGGCGTGGCCATGCTTCAACTTCTGGCCATGGCCGAGCGGACGCCGGACATCCACGGCGGGCCCGACAGCGCCGCGGCCTGGACCGCCTTCGCCCAGTTGCAGCGGCTGATGTACGCGGATCGCGACCGCTATGTCGGCGATCCGGGCTTCGTGGGCGTGCCGGTGCAGGGGCTGCTGGATCCGGACTATGTCGCCACGCGGGCGGCCCTGGCGCCCGCCCTGACCGGGGCCGCCGAGCCCGGCACGCCCCCGGGCGGGATGTTCGCCGGGCCCGACGCCACGCGCGAGCCGGCGGGGACCTCGCATTTTGTCGTCGTCGACGCCCGGGGCAATGCGGTCAGCATGACCACCACGGTCGAAAGCGTGTTCGGCTCGGGTCGGATGGCGGCGGGCTTCTTTCTCAACAACCAGCTGACGGACTTCTCGTTCACGCCCGTGTGGCCCGACGGCGCGCCGGCGGCGAATGCGGTGGCGGCGGGCAAGCGGCCGCGGTCGTCGATGTCGCCCGTGATCGTGCTCGACCGCCAGGGGCGGCTGGTCGGGGCGTTCGGTTCGCCCGGGGGGCCTTCGATCCTGGCCTATAACGCCAAGGCCCTGATCGCGGTGCTGGACTGGGGCTTGCCGGTGCAGGCGGCGTTCGACCTGCCCAATCTGGTGGCCCGGGATGATGGCTTCGGCGCGGACACGGACCGCTTCCCTGAGGACCTCCGCGCGGGCCTTGCCGCGCGGGGCGTGGCGCTCAGCCCCAACGCCAGCGAGATTTCGGGCCTGCATGGCGCGCTGTGGCGTCAGGGGCCGACCGGCTGGAGCTGGGACGGCGGCGCCGACGACCGGCGCGAGGGCGTGGCGCGGACGCACTAGGGGGCCTGGCTCAAGCAGGCCGCGACCGCGTCGCGGCCGATAGCGCGACAAGGATGTCCTGCGCTCAAACAGGCCGCGACCGCGTCGCGACCGATAGCGCGACCAGGATGTCCTATTCGGGCTTGATGCTCAGCTGGAAGGCGATCAGCCCCTCGGACACGTCGGTGTCGACGCCATGGCCGGCGCGCAGGCCCTCGGTTTCGATCTCGCGATAGACGACGCTCAGCGAGCTGTGCACCGGCCCCCGGCGCATGGCCACGCCCAGCGAGGCGTCGCCGAGGAAATTCCCCGAATCCTGACTGACGCCCGAGCGCGCGAAGTCGCCGTCGCGGTTGCGGGCGAAATTATAGCCGACCGCGCGGCCTGAGCCCGCCGCGTACAGATACCAGCGGGGACGTTCGCCAAAGGCGTCGCCGCCATCCGGAACCAGTTTTTCGATGCCGCGCCCGATGCGCAGGGTGGCGCCCGCCTCGGTCGTGCCGCCGCGCGATCCCACGCCGACTCCGACGTGGGGCGTCAGGGTGACGTCCAGACCGGAAGCGGTCTGGCCCAGCCTCTCGGTCCAGCCCCGGGTGTAGGTCAGGTCATAGTGTTCGGCGTCGAATGTCGCGGGATCCAGCGGTCCGGGCGGCAGGGGCGAGCCGTCGAGACGGCGGACGGACCCTTCGGTGCGCAGGCGCAGGCGGTCATCATAGCCGGCGTGGTCGAACCAGACGTCCCGGCTGGACGCGGCCCATTGCGATGACCGGTCAGGGGCGTAGCCCGTCCACCCGCCGGCGGCGTCCAGGGCTCTGTCGTTTGCGTACCGGGCGTCACGGTCGAGACGGGTCAGAAGATCGGCGATGCTGGTCGGTCGTTCGGGCGCGACCCTCCAGGGGTCCGACGGGGCGATGCGAGCGGCCTGCGCTTGCTGCGTTGCGGCGGCGAACGCCGGAGCCGCAAGGGCCACAGTCGCCAACACTCCGGCAAGGATCGCCGTCATACGCATCAACGGTTCCTCCCCGATCCGTTAACGACTCCGACCCTGCACGATGCGGGCCGCTCAGCCAACAGTCATTTCAGCGTCACATCTCACTCGGTGAACGTGAGCTGACGGGCCGGGTTCCGCAATCGGATGAACCCCTTGGGAGAGTTTCAGTCCTGGGTCACTGGCAGGCCAGGCACTCGTCATAGTCTGTGCGCGCCGCCGAGAAGAGATCGGGCTGGTTCGGATCGACCTCGACCTCGACCTTGTTTTCGGCGCCCGCGAAGGCGGCCCGCTGAACCGACTTGGAGCGTAGATAGTAGAGCGATTTCACGCCCTTCTCCCAGGCCGACCAGTGCAGCATGTGCAGGTCCCATTTGTTGACGTCGCCGGGGATGAACAGGTTGATCGACTGGGCCTGGCAGATTTCCGGGGCCCGGTCGGCCGACAGTTCGACGATCCAGCGCTGGTCCAGTTCGAAGGCGGTCTTGAAGATGGATTTCTCGTCGTCGTTCAGGCCTTCGAGATGCTGGACCGAGCCCTCGTGCTCCAGGATCGACGACCAGACCTCGCTGGTGTCGATGCCCTTCTCGCCCAGCACCTTCTCCAGATAGGGGTTCTTGACCGCGAACGAGCCCGACAGGGTCTTGTGGGTGTAGATGTTGGCCGGGATCGGCTCGATGCCGGCCGAGGTGCCGCCGCAGATGATCGAGATCGAGGCGGTCGGGGCGATCGCCATCTTGTGGCTGAACCGCTCCAGCACGCCGCGCTCGGCGGCGTCCTCGCAGGCGCCCTTCTCTTCGGCCAGAACGCGGCTGGCCTTGTCGGCCTCGCGGCGCAGGTGTTTGAACAGCCGCATGTTCCACGACTTGGCCATGGCGCTTTCGAAGGCCACGCCCTGGGACTGCAGGAAGGAGTGGAAGCCCATCAGACCGAGGCCGACCGAACGCTCGCGCCTGGCGGAATAGACGGCCGCGGCCATGGCGGGCGGGGCGCGGCGGATGAAATCTTCCAGCACATTGTCGAGGAAGCGCATGACGTCCTCGACGAATTTCGGCTCCTCGCGCCACTCCAGGAACATCTCGGCGTTGACCGAGGACAGGCAGCAGACGGCGGTGCGGTCGACGCCGAGGTGGTCGCGGCCTGTGTGCAGCATGATCTCGGCGCACAGGTTGGATTGTTTGACCGACAGGCCCAGCTCGCGCTGATGCGGCGCCATCTGGCGGTTCACGGTGTCCGAGAAGATCAGATAGGGCTCGCCGGTCTGCAGGCGGATCTCGAGGATCTTCTGCCACAGGGCGCGGGCGTCGACGGTCTTCACCACCGCCTGGTCCTTGGGCGACAGAAGGTCGAACGTCCGGCCGTCGCGGACGGCCTCCATGAAGGCGTCCGAGATGTTGATGCCGTGGTGCAGGTTCAGGGATTTGCGGTTGAAGTCGCCCGAGGGTTTGCGGATCTCGAGGAACTCCTCGATCTCGGGATGGTGGACGTCCAGGTACACCGCCGCCGAGCCGCGGCGCAGCGAACCCTGGCTGATCGCCAGCGTCAGGGAGTCCATCACGCGGATGAAGGGGATGATGCCCGAGGTCTGCCCCGCGCCCTTGACCTTCTCGCCGATCGACCGGACGCCGCCCCAGTAGGTGCCGATGCCGCCGCCGTTCGAGGCCAGGGCGACGTTCTCGTTCCACACGGACTGGATGCCGTCGAGGCTGTCGGCGACCGAGTTGAGGAAGCAGCTGATCGGCAGGCCGCGGTCGGCGCCGCCGTTCGACAGCACCGGCGTCGAGGGCATGAACCACAGCTTCGACATATAGTCATAGACGCGCTGGGCGTGGTCGGCGTCGTCGGCGTAGGCCGTGGCGACGCGGGCGAACATGTCCTGGTAGCTCTCGCCGGCCAGCAGATAGCGATCCTCCAGCGTCTTCTTGCCGAAGTCGGTCAGCAGGTCGTCACGGGACCGGTCGAGCTGAATGGATCTCACCACGGACAGATGGGGACGCGCGGTCGCATCACCGTCCGCCGGGGACACGAAATCAACCGTCTTCAACGCTTCGCCGCCAGCCATGGTATTCGCCGCCCTGAACAAAATCGAATGGGTGTCCCCGCGCTCCAAACCACAAGACCTAGTGGCTGAAGCGCTCCCCAAGCCCACATATGGGGCGCAGATGGCTAACCAACCGTCAACGGGGTTGACGATCACTTTCTGGGCGAATCGGTATCAAGGCGGGGGATGAGCCTGTGGACAGGCCGCGACGAGGGCGTGACAGGCCGACCTGTCGAATATCACGAACGCGTGAGGGGAACGGTCTCACAAGCGGGACCGTTAGGCACCGATGACATCGCAGCAGACGATCACCTTTTTGCGCCGCATGCTGCGTATCGCCCGAACCGAAATCGCGGCGGTGTCCGCCCTGTTCATCGTCGCTCTCGGCGTCATGACCTTCGTCGAGGTCGCCGACGACGTGACCGGGACCGAAGGCCAGGCCTTCGATCAGGCGGTGCTGACCTGGATGCAGCCGGCGCCGGGCGATCCCCGCGGGCCTTGGTGGCTCAAGGAGGCGGCCGCCGACCTGACCTCGCTGGGCGGCATATCCGTGCTGACCCTGTTCGCCCTCATCGCCATCGCCTTCCTGCTGATCCAGAGAAAGCGGCTGTCCGCCCTGCTGCTGGTGCTGGGCCTCGCCGGCGGCGTCGCCCTCAGCGAAGGCCTCAAGGACCTGTTCAGCCGCCAGCGCCCTCCCTCGGACTTCCAGGCGGTGGACACGCTGAACGCCAGCTTCCCCTCGGGCCACGCCCTGCTGTCGACGGTCTTCTACCTGACCCTCGGCGTCATGCTGACCCGCGCCTTTCCCCGCACGCATCTGAAAGCGTTCGTGCTGGGCGCGGCCATGCTGATCGCCCTGCTGATCGGATTGACGCGGGTCTATCTGGGCGCTCACTGGGCTTCGGACGTTTTCGCCGGCTGGTGCGCCGGCGCCGCCTGGGCCATGGCGTTGTGGCTCGTCGCCTACGCCATCGGGCGGCGGCAGGCTGTCCGCGACAAGGGCCTGCACGACGAGGTCTTGCCGCCGGAGCCCATGGCGGATACACCGCCCGCCGTCATCGGGGAGTAGCCGCCCGCACCGATCAGCGGGGTTCGCGTCAACACACTTCCTCTCGCCCGGAGAGGATGGCGCGTTCTTTAAGTGGCCCTATCGCCTCGCGCGCGGCGCGAGGCTGCTTGAGGGCGGACCGTATCGGTCCTCAAGCAGCGAGCCCTGGACCTGGTCCGGGGCGAGCGTGGGACCACCTACATGGCAAGACCGCTGGCTTCGCAGGGTGCTTCCACGCGGGGGCCGGCTGCGGATGCCAATGGTCTGTCCGCCGAACCCCCGCGCATGAAGTTGAGTTGGAAACCTTCCTGATATCGACCGGCCTCGTCTCCATCGCGGAGATCGGAGACAAGACCATGCTGCTGGCCATCATGCTGGCGGCGACCTGGCGGCGTCCGCTGCCCATCATCCTCGGCATCCTGGCGGCCACGGTGGCCAATCACGCCTTCGCGGCACTGGCGGGTTCCCTGCTGGCGCGCTTCATGGACGGAGAGTGGCTGCGCTGGGGCGTGGGCCTGGCCTTCATCGGCTTCGCCGCCTGGGCCCTGATCCCCGACCGGTTCGACGAACAGCCGGACATGACCGAAAAAACCTTCGCCGGCGTGTTCTGGACCACCGCGGCCGCCTTCTTCCTGATCGAGATGGGCGACAAGACCCAGGTCGCGACCGCCATGCTCGCGGCCCGGTTCAACGACCTGGTGCTGGTCGTCGCGGGCTCGACCCTGGGAATGATGCTGGTCAACGCGCCGGCTGTCCTGCTCGGCGAGGCGGCGGCGCGCAGACTGCCGCTGACATGGATTCGCCTTGCGGCCGCCGCAGGGTTTGCGGCGACCGGGGTGTGGGTTCTGCTCGCGCGCTGATACAAGCCCCTTCCTCCCTCCGCCGAGTGCCTGTCCGATGAAGCTCCTGATGCGCCTCACGGCGGTTGTCCTGCTGGTGGTGATCATCGGGTCCATGGTCGGCCCGTTCCAGAATGTCGAGGCCGCCGCCAACGTCTGGGACAAGGCCGCCCATTTCGTCGCCTTCGGCCTGATCCTCTGGAGCATCGGCGTGCTCCTCCGCCGCCTGCCACGCACCCTGGCGGCGCTTTCGGCCTTCCTGCTGGGCGGAACGGTCGAGCTGGTTCAGGGAATGGTCGGCCGCGACGCCAGCTGGGGCGATATTCTCGCCGATGGCCTGGGCATCCTGACCGCGCTGTTGCTCTGGGCGATCTGGCGGCGGTTCGAACCGCGAACGGCGTTTCAGACCTCGAAGACCCCACAGGGCGGGTCGCCCCGGCTTTCGCGGCGCGGGCAGGGGTGAGGTTGTAGCCCGCGCCCCTTGCTGGTCGGACCCTCCTCCCGGGACGGCGTTCCGCGTCGTGGTTGGGACGGATTTGTTTACCCCTTCACCTTAACGCTCCGCAGGTTCGGTATGGGCCGGGGGGAGGCTCGGGTTGAAGGGTCGTTGGCGCTTGTTCAGGCATGAAGCGGGCCGTGTGGCGGGACCGCCGCCCTGGGCCTATGTGCTGCTGTTCGCGGCCTCGCAGCTGATAGGCCACTGGAGCGTGGCCACCTACGGCACGGTCCTGATCTGGCTTTCGAACGGCATCATGGCGGCGGCCCTGCTGCAGCTGCATCGGCGGCCCGCGCTCGGCGTCCTGTTCGCCTGCTTCCTGATCAACATCTTCAGCAATGTCATCCGCGGCGACCCTGGAGTTCTTCTGGGGCTCAACGCGGTGATGAACGTGGGCGAGGCCGCTCTGGCCGCCCTGCTGGCGCGACGGGTCTGCGGCGCGGCGCTGGACATGCGCCGCCCGCGAAGGCTGTTCGCCTTCGGCCTGTTCGCCGCCGCTCCCGCCGTGGCCGTGACGGCGGTGGCGGGTTTCGGCTCCCTGATGCTGGTCCGCCATACGCCGGTCACCGTCGCCAGCATGTTCGGCATCTATTCCTTCGTCATCGTCGAGCTGCTCGGCCTTCTGCTGGTCACCCCGGTCCTGCTGCTGCTGGCGCGCGCTCACCGGTTCCATGGGACGACGCGTGCGCGTTGGCCAGAGGCGACCGCCCTGATCGCGCTGATGCTGGCCGTGACCGGCGTGGCCTTCTGGCAGAACGACGCGCCTTTGGGATTCCTCTGCTTCCTGCCGATGCTGCTGATCGCCCTGCGGCTGTCGCCGACCACCGCCGCGGTCGCCCTGATCGGCATGGCGGCCGTCAGCGGCGTCGCGACCGTGACCGGGCACGGCCCCGTGCATCTGACCCGGCTGGCGGACATCCCCGGCCTGGAAGCCGTCCCGCCCATGCTGCGCCGGCTGGGCGTCTACAATCTGTTCCTGTTGGCCATGGTGGTGACCGTGCTGCCCGTCTCGACGGTCATGACCGAGCGCCGCCGGCTCGAGGCGCGGCTGCGCGCCCGGACGGTCGCGGCCCAGGAGGCCCGTCGCAAGGCCGAGGACGCCGCCGCCGCCCGTTCCCGTTTCCTGGCCATGATGAGCCATGAGATGCGCACGCCCCTGAACGGCGTCGCGGGCTTCGCGGACGTGCTGGCGAGCCGGCCGGAGCTGGACGCCACCGCCCTGCGGCAGGCGCGGCAGATTCGGGAATCCAGCGACGGTCTGCTGATGCTGGTCGAGGACATTCTGGACTTCGCCCGCGGCGACGATGCGCTTTCGCCCGAGGCGCTGGACCTGGCCGCTGTGGCGCGCGAGGCCATTGTCCCCAGCCGGGCTGCGGCCGACGCCCGGGGGTTGGTCCTGACGATCGACGACCGTCTGCACGAAAACACGCGCTTCATGTGCGACCGCCGGGCGCTGCGTCAGGCGCTGCACCCCATGGTCGCCAATGCGGTCAAATTCACCGAACGGGGCGAGGTCACGATCCGGCTGGACCGGTCGCCGGACGGCGTCTGCATCCGCGTTTCGGACACGGGCGCGGGCATCGAGCCCGCGCTGCTGCCGGAACTGTTCGAAGCCTTCGCCCAGGGTGACGCCTCGATCCGGCGAAGCCACTGCGGCGTGGGTCTGGGTCTTGCGCTGGCCGCCAGGCACGTCCGCCGCCTGGACGGAAGCATCGATGTCGACAGCCGGCTGGGCGAGGGGTCGACCTTCATCATCAACCTGCCCCTGCCGCGCGCGCCCGACGCCATGGAGGAGCCCGCCCGACCCGAGCCCGAAGCCGGCGACGAGGATGCGGGCGAGGACGCCGGCGCCCGCACGCCGCGCGTGCTGGTCGTCGACGATCATCCGGTCAACCGCGAGGTCGCCCGCATCATGCTGGAAGCCTTCGGCTGCGAGGTGGTCGAGGTCTGCGACGGCCAGCAGGCGATCGACGCCGTCGCCGGCCAGCCGTTCGACCTGGTGCTGATGGACGTACGCATGCCCCACATGGACGGGCTGGAGGCGACGCGCCGCATCCGCGCCCTGCCGGGGCCCGAGTGCGGCCTGGCGATCGTGGCCATGACCGCCGACGCCATGCCCGAGGACGTGGTCCGGTGCCTGGCCTCCGGCATGAACGCCCATATGGCCAAGCCCATCAACCAGGCCGGCCTGCTGGCGGTGGTGAACCGCGCCCTGGCCGGCGACCTTCCGGAGGCGCGGGTCCCGGTCGAGGCCGCCGCGGCCTAGCTTCCGTACCTTCCCTTCAACGGGAAACGGTCGGCCCAGAAGGCTTCCAGCTCCGGCAGGGCGTCGACGCGGCGCATGACAGCCCCCATCCGCGGCGCGACCTCGTGGAACCGCTTGCGGTGCGGGGTCCAGCGGCTGGCGACGGCGACATAGAGGTCCAGCACCGTCGGCTCCGGTCCCAGCAGGAAGCCGTCCGGGACGATCTGGCTTTCCATCTTCGCCCAGCAATCCGCGATCCGTTCGGCGGTGCGGGTCTTGATCAGCGCCCGGGCGGCCGGATCGTCGCCGGCCAGCCGGGCCGGCTCGTCGCGGACCCAGTACATCGAATAGATCGCGGCCGGGACGAAACACATCCAGCGCAGGAACTGTCCCCGGCCCGGGTCGCACGGTTCGGGGCCCAGCGCCGCCTCGGGATGCTGTTCGGCCAGCCAGATCAGGATGGCGGCGCTTTCGGTGATCGTTTCTCCGGCCGGGGTCACGAGCGCCGGGATCTGCCGCATCGGATTCACGGCCGCGACCTTGTCGCGTTCGGCGTCTCCCTCCCAGGTCACGGCCTCGACGACCCGATAGGGCGCGCCGATCAGGGTCAGGGCGGCCTCGACCGGGACCGAGCCCGAACCGGCGGCGCCATAGACGGTGTAGGTCATGTCGATCTCCTCTGAAGCCTGTGTGCGCCGGAACGCAAAATGGGGCCCGCGAGATTTTCGGACGAATTCATAAGCGGGACTTGCGGCTGGCCCGGTGTCCGACCCCACTTTCCTCAAGGCCGGCAATCCGCGGCCAACCAGACGACTTTCCATCCGTTGTACTTTGAAAATCCGCGCTTTCTTGCCCCAGGCAGCGTCATTTGCCCGCCGCAGGAAGGCCCGCGCGCACAATAGGTCTATGACCCAACCTGAAAATCCCATCCCCGCCTCGCCGTCTTCCGACCTCTGGGCTCGCGCCCGTGAAGACTATCTCTCCGGCGTCTCCGCCCCCGTCGTCGCCGAACGCCTTGGCGTGTCCGAGCGCACCCTGCGCCGCCGGGCCGCCGCCGGGGGTTGGCGCCGGGCCGACGGTTCGACCACGGGATGCGAGGGTCCGCGATCGCGGAGCCGCGGTTGCTTCTCGCGGGAAGAGGCCCTCGCCCGGATTCCTGAGTTGGCCGACGTCGAGCAGGCGGCGTTCACCGACCGTTTCAACCTCCTGGTCCAGCCGGATCAGAAGAGTCTGCGGCGGTTCGCGTTCGAACAGGCGGCCGAGGCGGCGGCATTGTCCCGGCCGGCGGAGTCCCTCGTCTGGATGCGGCTGGTCCAGGCGCTCGAACGCACCGGCGACCGGATTGAGCGCGAAGCCCCCGGCTTCCGTGACCCGGACTACATCCGTGCGGCCTTTTTCCGCGAGGAGGCGGCTTCGAGAGCGCGGGCGCCCGCGTCGGCCGAGGATTGAGCGTGGCGCGAATTGGCGCGGTTGGCGCCCCGAATTCCCGGAACCGCGCCACGGCGGGCTCCGGTTTCGTCCCTGTCTTCTCCCCAGAAGATTGCGGTATGCCTACCACATCTAGCGGTCGCGGAAAAAGTGATCGCAATATAGCCGCATTTCGACTTGGCGCCGCGTCCTTCCGCCCGCATTGTGGGCCCATCCTCGGATTCCCCGACAGAGCCTCAGCACCCATGAACGCGCACGTCTCGATCACCCCCACGACCGCCGGCCTGCTGACCCCCTCGGCGGCCTACAAGCCGTTCCGCTACCCGTGGGCCTTCGACATGTGGAAGAAGCAGCAGCAGGTCCACTGGATGCCTGAAGAGGTGCCGCTGGGCGAGGACATGAAGGACTGGGCGGTCAATCTGACCGACAGCGAGCGCAATCTGCTGACGCAGATCTTCCGCTTCTTCACTCAGGCCGACATCGAGGTCCAGGACAACTACATGGAAAAATACGGTCGGGTGTTCAAACCGACCGAGGTCAAGATGATGCTGGCGTCCTTCGCCAACATGGAGACCATCCACATCGCGGCCTACGCCCTGCTGCTCGAGACCATCGGCATGCCCGAGAGCGAGTTCGGCGCCTTCATGGAATACGAGGCCATGCGCGACAAGCATGACTTCATGGGCAAGTTCGGGGTCGAGACCAACGGCGACATCGCCCGGACGCTGGCCATGTTCGGCGGCTTCTCGGAGGGGCTGCAGCTGTTCGCCTCGTTCGCGATGCTGATGAATTTCCCGCGCCAGAACAAGATGAAGGGCATGGGCCAGATCATCAGCTGGTCGGTGCGCGACGAGAGCCTGCACTGCGAAGGCATCATCAAGCTGTACCACGCCTTCAACAAGGAAACGGGGGCGGTCACGCCGCAGGTCGCCGCCGACATCGTCGACTGCTGCAAGACCGTGATCGAGATGGAGGACCGCTTTATCGACCTCGCCTTCGAGATGGGCCCGGTCAACGGCATGACTGCGGACGACATCAAACAGTACATCCGCTTCATCGCCGACTGGCGCCTGCGCCAGCTGCACCTGCCCGAGGTCTATGGCGTCAAGGAAAACCCGCTGCCCTGGCTGCAGTCGCTGCTGTCGGGCGTGGAACACGCCAACTTCTTCGAGGCCCGCGCCACCGAATACTCCAAGGCCGCCACCACCGGCGCCTGGCACGGCGCCGAGGGCGTCTGGGGCAGTTTCGACGCCATGATGAAGAAACGGGCCGAGGGCGCGGAGGCCTGAGCGCAGCGGTCCTTCTGCTGTTGGGAGAAGGGGACCCGACGGCCCGCCCTCACCCTTTCGCCTTCACCGATCGCTTCGCTCCCGGAGGCTCAAGCCCTCTCCCGACGGGAGAGGGACGGGTCTTCAGATCCCCGCGAACCACTCATAGCCCCGGTCTTCCCAATACCCGCCCTTGCCCCCGCCGATGTGGGCCAGGCTTTCCACCGCCTCGATCCGCCTGATGTATTTCGCGTGCTTGTACCCGATCTGCCGCTCGACCCTCAGGCGCAGCGGGGCCCCATGCGGGACGGGTAGAACCTCGCCGTTCATGCCGTAGGCCAGGATGGTCTGGGGGTGCCGGGCGTCGATCAGGTCGATGCTCTCATAGTAGCGCTCGCCGTCCTCGCGCTGATCCAGGGCGTCGAAACAGTGGAAGACGATGTAGCGGGCTTCGGGCGTCAGACCGGCCTCGTCCAGCAGGGTCTCCAGCCGCACGCCGGTCCATTCGCCGATCGAGGTCCAGCCCTCGACGCAGTCGTGCTTGGTGATCTGCGTCTGCGCCGGTCGGGCGCGCAGCTCGGCCAGGCTCAGCGACAGCGGCCGCTCCACCAGCCCGTCGACGGTCAGCCGATAGTCGGCGAACCCGCCCGCCTTCAGCGCCACATAGTCGGCCGCCGCCGGATCGATCGAGCCATTGGCCCTGAAGTCCGGCGAAATCTCGGCCCGGCTGTAGGTCGGAGCCAGGGCGTCTCGCGGGATCAGCAGCCGCTGGGCGCGACGGGTCAGGCCCTCGCCCATGCGCCGGGCCTGTTCAGCCAGACTGGTTCCCGCCTGATTGCAGGCGGAAAGCAGGGCGGTTGCGGCCGTGGCGACGGCGCCGGTCAGCCAGCGGCGGCGGTTCATGGGGCGTCTCCCTCGTCTGCCGGTCGCCTGCGCCCGAGCTTCGGCCCGGCGGCGGAGCCCGGCGGCTGGATCACGAACCAGCCGGTGATCATCGACCGCATGTTGTTGAACAGGCCCGTCCAGATCACCAGTCCGACGTGGACGATGATGAAGCCGACGATCAGCCCGGCGGAGATGAAGTGTAGCGTCCTTGCGGACTGCCGCCCGCCCATGATCTCAAGCAGCACCCCGCCGATCGCGTTGAAGCCGGGCGACATCGACAGGCCGGTGATCAGCATCATCGGCAGAACGATCAGGATCATCGCCGCATAGGTCAGCTTCTGGATCACATTATAGGCGCGGGCGTGATCGTCGGTCGGGAAGTGGAAGCGGGCGTGCTCGGCCACGGACGCCCCGAACCCTCTCAGCTCCGTCCCGGTCGGCCAGATGCGGCGGCCGAACCGCCGGGTCAGCAAGCCGTGCGCCAGATAGACCAGCCCGTTGGCGACGAAGATCCAGGCGAACAGAAAGTGATAATTCCGCGCCTCCGCCAGGCTGCGCCCCTGCGGGATCAGCAGCCAGTTCGGCAGGGGCGGTAGGCTGACCCACGGATCGGCGAAGGTCGACCGCACGCCCCAGTACAGATGCGGATGGGCCAGCAGGATGTTCAGCCCGCTCATGATCAGCACCACGACGGCGACGGCGTTCAGCCAGTGGCTGATCCGCACCGGCGCCGGGTGCCGGTAGGTATCCGTCCTGCCCCCCGGCAGAGGCCGGTCGGCGCGCCGGTCAGGCCGGCCCTGGGCGCCCTCCGGCGGCGGGTCCGCGGCGATCTCGGTCATGGTCCCTCCAGCGCCCAGGCAGCCTTCCGGGGGAAGCTACGACAAAGCGAACCGAAAGATCACGGCAAGCGTCAGTATTTTGGCGCCGGGGTCGTGACGCAGACCCGCCGCGCCCGTTCGCAGGCGGCGACCTCGGCCTCCCAGGCCGCGCGGCTGCGTTCATAGGCCGCCCGGGCCGAGTTGGCGGCGGCGAGGTCCGCCTCGTACTGGGCGCGCTGGGTCTCCGCCCGCGCCGTCTCCTCGCGCCACCGGGCGCTTTGTCGTTCGTAGGTTTCGGCGGCTTCGGCCTCGGCCCGTTCGGCGGCGGCGTTGCGGGCGGCGATCTCCGCGTTCAGCCGGATCGTCTCGGCGACCTCGGCCGGGTCCTGTTCGGCTTCCGGAGCGGCGCGGTAGCTTTCGCCGCGGAGCCGCAGCCATTCCTCCGAGCCGGGGGCGGCGGTCGCGGCCGTCGTCTTGCCCGAGGCGGTCGCCTGCGGCGGGGTGGTCTGGGCCAGTACAGGAGCGGCGGCCAGCAGAAGCGCGGCGCCGGCGGCGAGGGTGAAGCGGATCATGAAAGCTCCTTCTGACGAAAAGCGTTGCCGTGAAGCTGGGCGGTTTCGCGGCGTTCCACCAGCCATAACGCCGTTCGCGCGATTTGGCGCCGCGCCGGGGCTCAATGCGCGAGGCGCAGCTCGAAGGTGGTGCCGGTCGGCCCTGTTTCGACCAGCGTCAGCTCGCCGCCGTGGCTGGCCGCCAGTTCGCGTGAAATGGCCAGGCCCAGACCCGCTCCGTCCGAGGCGCGGCCGCTGACGAAGGGTTCGAACAGGCTTTCCGACAGGCGCGGCGGAATGCCGGGACCGTCGTCGGCGACGCGGATGACGCAGGCGCCGTCGTCCCCGGACGCCGTCACCCGGACCACGCCCTTGCGGCCCGTGCGCCGGGTGGGGTCGCCTTCGATGGCCTGACGGGCGTTGCGCATCAGATTGACGAGGATGCGGTGCAGCTGGTCGGGATCGGCGTGGACGGCGAAGCGGGCGGGAATGGCCCTGGTCAGACGCACCCCCTCGGCGGTCAGGCCGGCGTCCTCCGCCGCCGCGGCGATGGCCGGAGCCAGGGCGATGCGGACCCGCTGGGGCGGCGGTTCCTCGCTCTTGCCGTACTCCAGCACATTGCGCGACAGGGCGGCGGCGCGGCCCAGGGCGCGCTCCAGCCGGGGCAGGACCCTCGCCACCTCGGGATCGGGCGAGTCTGCCAGCCGCTCCGACGCCAGCTGGGCCGAGGTCAGCATGTTACGCAGGTCGTGATTGATCTTGGCCACAGCCTCCCCCAGCGCCACCAGACGGGCGCGGGAGCGCAGGGAGACGCGCACCTCCTCCTGCATCCGCGCCAGCTCGCGCTCGACCCGGCCGATCTCGTCGTGCCGATCGCTCGGCGGATCGCCTTCGGCCTCGGGCTCGAGGGCGAAACGCTCGATGGAGCGGGTCACCCGCCGCAGGGGCTGCAGCACCAGGAAGGCCAGACCGCCGTACAGCAGTCCCCCCGCCACCAGGGAGATCAGCAGCGACATCAGCAGACTGTTCAGCAGGAAGGCCCGCAGCTCCTGTTTCAGCGGCTGGGCCGGGGCCAGAATCTCGATGAAGTCGCCCGATCGGTAGCGCGGCCGGGCCTGCACCCGGATCGACCGGTCGGGGTGGCCGAACAGGGTGCGCCACGGGTCCATGGTGCGCGCCACGGGCCGGCTCTGACGCAGATCGATCAGATCGGGCGTGCGCGGCAGGTTCGGGGCCTGCAGCAGCAGCCGGCGCACGCCCTGGTCGCCGACGACCACGGCCTGCACCCCGCCGATGGCCAACAACTGCTCGGCGGCGTCGTCCTCGACGGCGGAATAGGGCAGGGCCTCGACCCCGACTGAGGCCAGTTCCGCCGACTGCAGCCGGTCCAGCAGCCAGCGCTCGTGGAAGCTGGCGGCGCTGGGGACGATGATCAGGATCTCCACCACCACGGTGAAGAGGAAGGTCAGCAGCAGCAGCCGCCAGGCCAGGGCGTCGGGGGCATGGAACTTCGCCCGCTCGCGCCAGTCGGCGGGCACGCGAAGGGCCCGCCGGACGTCGCTCAGCAGGGGCCGGAAGTGGTTCATGCGCCGCTTAACGCAAAGCTCGGGCCAAAAGCTGCGCCGTTCACATCGAAACCCTCGAGCCCAGGGCCTTCTGCAGGGCTTTCAACCCGAACGGCAGCACGACCGCCAGTACGAAGACACCCGCCATCGGGGCCCAGAACTGGCCGAACAGGGCCTGGAAGTCCGGATTCGGGTTGGTCATGAGCAGTGTGTTGAGCCGCGCTCCGATCCAGCAATAGATGATGTGGGCGGGCAGCAGGCCGATGACGGTCGCCACTGTATAGGGCGTCAGCCGCACAGCCATGATCCCCGCCGCGACATTGATCATGTGGAACGGCACCACCACGGCCAGGCGCGAGGCCAGCACATACCAGAAGGTGTCCCGGTCGATGGCGTCGCAGATTTTCTTCATCAGACCCAGGTCACGGGCGGCCTTGCGGCGCAGGGCCTCGCCCAGCGCCGTCCGGGCTACGGCATAGACGATCAGGGCGCCGGCGGTAGCCGCGATCGAGGTCGCCACGCCTCCGACCCAGGGGCCGAACAGATAGCCGGCGGTGATGGTGACGAAGAAGACGCCGGGCACGACGCTGGCGGTCAGGACGGCGAACACGGCCATCAGGATCAGCAGGCTGACGATATAATTCCCGGCGGTGAAGTCGCGAAAGGTCTGGCCGTGGTCGCGCAGGGTGTCCAGGGACAGATAGCGGTTCCAGCCCATGGCGAAGATCAGGGCGATGACGCCGGCCAGCAGGATCAGAGGCGCAAAGCGTTTGAACCGGTTCATTCTCTCTCCGCCGAGGGGCTGTTGGCGTTGACAGTTCAGGCCCTGCCGCTTATACGCCCGCCCTTCCCGCGACGGACGTCTTTCCGTCGCCCCTCTGTATTCAGTCCCAGGAGCCGAACGTGAAGCGGACCTATCAGCCGTCGCGACTCGTGCGCAAGCGCCGACACGGCTTCCGTTCCCGGATGGCCACCAAGAACGGCCAGAAGATCGTTGCGCGGCGTCGCGCCAAGGGCCGCAAGCGCCTGACGGCCTAAGTCGTCCGGCGCCTGTGCTCGGGCGCATGGCCGAACTCTTGAAAATCGAACGCATGACTTCGCGGCCCCAGTTTCTGGCGGCCGCGAAGGGCGTTTCAGAGGCCCGTGGCGCCGTGGTGGTTCAGCGGCTGGATCGCCGCGACGACCAGCCGCTTGTGCGGCTGGGCTTCACCGCTACGCGCAAGGTCGGCAACGCTGTCATCCGCAACCGCGCCAAGCGCCGCCTCAGGGAAGCCGCCCGGGCCATGGCGCCCCTGTTGGCGGTCCCCGGCAGCGACTATGTCTTCATCGCCCGCGCGGGCACGGCGGACCGTCCTTGGGACCGTTTGCTTGACGATGTGAAATCGGCGCTTACAAGGCTCGCGACCCCGCGGCCGGCGCCCAAGACCGCGCCCACGACGCCCGCAACCGCCGGCCAGGATTCCTGATCTCCATGCCTCCTCAAGACAACAGCCGAAACACGATCATCTTCGTCGTGATCGCGGCCATCATGCTGATGGCCTACAGCTACTTCGTCATGCAGCCGCAGGCCGAGCGCCGGAAGGCCGCGCAACAGGCCGCCGCCGAGCAGACGACCGCCGCGCCGACCGCCGCGCCGTCGCCCGGCGCCGTCGTCTTTACCGACGACCGTACGGTCGCCCTGGGACGGGGCGGGGCCCGGGTGCCGATCCAGACCGGCACGGTCACCGGCTCGCTGTCGCTGCGCGGCGCGCGGATCGACGACCTGTTCCTGACCCGATACCAGGAGACGATCGAGGAGGGCTCGCCCGCCGTCGAACTGTTCCGGCCCGAGGGCATGCGTCACGCCTACCAGGCCCAGTTCGGCTGGAACGGCCCGAACGTGCCCGGCGGCGTGCCCGGCCCGCAGACGCCCTGGCGGCTGACCGAAGGCGCGACCCTGACGCCGGCCACGCCGGTCACCCTGACCTGGGACAACGGCGCCGGCCTGCGCTTCACGCGCCGTATTGCCATCGACGACCAGTATCTGTTCACGATCACCGACACCGTCGCCAACTTCAGCGCCCAGCCGATCACTATCGCGCCCTGGGGCCGGGTCGAGCGGCAAGGCGTTCCGGACAGTCTGGGCAAGACCCAGATCCTGCATGAAGGCGGCATCGGCACGTTCGGCGCGGACGGAAAATACACCACCCAGCAGCTGAAATACAAAGCCTGGGCCAAGAAGCCGGTGCAGGAGCACACCTCCACCGGCGGCTGGATGGGCATCACCGACAAATACTGGCTGGCCGCCCTGATTCCGCAGCAGAACGAGCGCATCCAGGCCGCCTTCCGCGTCACCGACGCCGCGCACGCCGACATCCATTCGGCCACCATGCTGGGCGAGTCACGCACCGTCGCGCCGGGGCGCCAGATCACCGAGACCCAGCGCCTGTTCGCCGGCGCCAAGCGCAACGAGATCCTGTCCGCCTATGAGAAGGATCTGAACCTCCCGCGCTTCGTCTACGCGATCGACTGGGGCTTCCTGTTCTTCCTGACGCGCCCGATCTTCATGCTGATCGAGTTCTTCTACGGCATTTTCGGAAACTTCGGCCTGGCAATCCTGGGCCTGACCCTGACCGTCCGCCTGATCATGTTCCCGCTGGCCAACAAGAGCTACGAGAGCATGTCCAAGATGCGGACCCTCCAGCCCAAGATGGAGGAGCTGAAGAAGAAGCACCCCGACGATCCCGCCGCTCAGCAGAAGGAGCTGATGGCGCTGTATCAGAGGGAGAAGATCAATCCGCTGGCGGGCTGTCTGCCCTTGCTGCTGCAGATTCCGGTCTTCTACGCGGTCTACAAGATGTTGTTCGTGACCATCGAGATGCGGCACGCGCCGTTCTTCGGCTGGATCCGCGACCTGTCGGCGGCTGATCCCTCGACCCTGTGGAACCTGTACGGCCTGATCCCCTGGGATCCTTCGTCGGCCCCGCTGATCGGCGGCTACCTGACCGGCGCATTCGCGCTCAGCATCCTGGCCATCTTCTACGGCCTGACCATGTGGCTGCAGATGGCGATGAGCCCGCCGGCGCCGGATCCGATGCAGCGCCGCATCTTCCAGTTCATGCCGATCATCTTCACCTTCATCATGGCCACCTTCCCGGCCGGCCTGCTGATCTACTGGGCGTGGTCCAACATCCTGACCATCATCCAGCAGTATGTGATCATGCACCGCCTGAAGGCCGAGAACCCGATCGACACCTTCCTTCTGCGATTCAGGAAGGCCTAGGGGTTGGACGACTTCACCCCCGAGGAACTGGAGCAGGGGCGCATCCTGTTCGCGCGGCCCGCGACCTTCGTCATGGGGTGCGCCAAGATCGAGCAACTGCCCGATCCCGACCTGCCCGAGATCGCCTTCGCCGGCCGTTCCAACGTCGGAAAGTCCAGCCTGATCAATGGCCTGGTCGGCATGCACAAGCTGGCCCGGGCCTCGAACGAGCCGGGCCGCACGCGCGAGGTCAATTTCTTCGACCTCGACGGCAAGCTGCGGCTGGTCGACCTGCCCGGCTACGGCTGGGCCAAGGCGTCCAAATCGACGGTGAGGAAATTCCAGGACCTGGGCCGCGACTATCTGCGGGGGCGGGTCACGCTGAAGCGGGTCTATCTGCTGATCGACGCCCGCCACGGCCTCAAGAAGGTCGACGACGAGGCCCTGGACGCCCTCGATCTGGCCGCCGTCAGCTACCAGATCATCCTGACCAAGGCCGACAAGCTCAAGAAGGGCGAGGCCGAAAAGGTCCAGGCCGAGACGCTGAAGGGCGTGTCCAAGCGCGGCGCCGCCTATCCCGCCGTGATCGTCACCTCGGCCGAGAAAGGCTCCGGCATGCCTGAGCTCCGCGCCGAGATCATGCGCACGACGGGTGTGACGCTGTAATCCGCCTCATCCGCTCATCCCGGCGAAAGCCGGGACCCGGTTCTGCCCAGCCTGGCGCTTGCGTTTCCGGACGATCTGGCCGTGTCTCATCGGCAAGAGTTCATCACCCAAAGGACTGGGTCCCGGCTTTCGCCGGGATGAACGGATGAGGGCCGGATGCAGACGCGCGTAATCCAGACAGACGGTCTGAACCAGCAAATCCTCGAGGCCGGAACCGGCCCCTTGGTCCTGCTCATCCACGGCTTTCCCGAACTCGGGATCAGCTGGCGGGCGCAGGTCGCCGCGCTGGCCGATGCCGGCTATCACGCCGTAGCCCCCGACATGCGCGGCTACGGCGGAACCGACAAGCCTGACGCCGCTCCGGACTATTCCATCCTCCACCTCGTCGGCGACATGGTCGATCTGGTCCGGGCGCTGGGCGAGACGCAATGCGTCGTCGTCGGCCACGACTGGGGCGCGCCGGTGGCCTGGCACTGCGCCCTGACCCGACCCGACATGTTCCGCGCCGTCTTCGGCCTGTCGGTGCCCTTCCAGCCGCGCCGGCCCAGGGGCCCGCCGACGGCGGCCATGGCGGCGATCTCGAAACGTATCGGGCTTGGCGACCTCTACATCAGCCGCTTCCAGGCCGACGACGCCCACGCGATCTTCGACGCCGACCCGGCCACGGCCCTGCGCAAGATGTTCTTCGCCTATGATGGCGCCACCCCGGACGGCCGCCAGTCGACCGGCTTCATCCCCGAGGGCCAGAGCTTCATCTCGACCGTCTCCGACGACGCGACCCTGCCGCCGTGGATGAGTACGGATCATTTTTCGGAGTATGTCGACGCCTTCTCGGCGGGCGGCTTCAGGGGGCCGCTCGACTGGTACCGCAACCTCGACCGCAACTGGTCGCTGACGGCCCATCTGCAGGACGCCCGCATCACCGTGCCCGCGGCCTTCGTGGTCGGCGAGCGCGATCCGGTGCGGAACTACTCGGGCCAGCACGAAGCGGGGCTGAAGGACTGGGCGCCGGACCTGCGGATGCAGGTCGTGGTTCCCGGCGCAGGCCACTGGATCCAGCAGGAGCGAGCTGCCGAAGTGAACCGGCTGCTGCTGGAGTTTCTGCGGACGCCCGACGTCGCCTAGAGCCCCGCCACCGCCTCGGCCGTGATTTCAAGGCTGCGAACGCGATCGTCGATATCGAACACCATGCCCGTGACCATGACCTCGTCCACGCCGGTCCGGGCCACGAAGGTGGCCAGCTTGTCGCGCACCGTCTCGCGGCCGCCGATGGCCGCATAGGTCAGCCGGCTCTGCACCGCCGCGATCTGACGCGCGTCCAGCACGCGGGTGATGTCGTCCACCGGAGGCTTCACCCGGCCCGGCTTGCCGCTCACCACGGCGGCGAAGGCCTGCTGCATCGAGGTTGACAGCCGCTCCGCCGCCGCGTCGTCCTCCGCGGCGAAGACATTGATCGCCGCCATCGCATAGGGCTGGTCCAGCGCCGTCGACGGCCGGAAGCCGGCGCGATAGGTCTGCAGCGCCTGCATCAGCAGTTCGGGCGCGAAATGGCTGGCGAAGGCGAAGGGCAGGCCCAGATGCGCGGCCAGTTCGGCGCTGAACAGGCTGGAGCCCAACAGCCAGATCGGCACCTTCGCGCCCGCCCCGGGCCAGGCCGTGACGCGCTGGCCCTCGACGGGATCGCTGAGGAAGGCCTGAAGCTCCATCACGTCGCGCGGGAACTGGTCGGCGGCCTCGAAATAGCGGCGCAGCGCCCGGGCCGTCTCGCCGTCCGTGCCCGGCGCGCGTCCGAGGCCCAGGTCGATACGGCCCGGATACAGCGCCTCCAGCGTGCCGAACTGTTCGGCGATCACCAGCGGCGCGTGGTTGGGCAGCATGACCCCGCCCGAGCCGACCCGGATACGCTCGGTCGCCCCGGCGATCTGGCCGATCACCACGGCGGTCGCGGCGCTGGCGATGCCCGGCATGTTGTGATGCTCGGCCACCCAGAAGCGCCTGAACCCCAGCCGGTCGGCGGCCCGGGCGAAGGCAGTGGTCTCCAGCAGGGCGCGTCGGGCGTCACCGCCTTCGACGATGGGCGAAAGGTCGAGAACGGAGAATGCGGTCATGCAGCGCTAGATCGGGTCCGTACGTTGCGATTCAAGACCCGCCCGCTTGGCGGGCCCGCTCCGGCCGCCTAGAGTCGGCGGACGCACCCGGGGGCCGATATGACAATCCTCACCTCCTTCGCCGTCGCCGTCATGGCCGTGGCGCCCCTTCAGGTCTCCGCGCCCGCCGATCTTGGCGGAGTGTGGGAGGGGCGGATCAGCGTCGGCGGCCAATCAATCCGCATCGTTTTTCGCGTCGATGCGGTCGGAAACGCCGTCATGGACAGCCCCGACCAGGGCGCCCGGAATATCGCGGTCGACCGCCCGGTGATCGAGGGCGGCGTCGTCCGCTTCGTCGTTCCCGTCATTCGCGGCCAGTTCGAGGGAACGCGGTCCGAAGACGGCCAGACCCTGACTGGCGTCCTGTCACAGGGCGGCGTGACCCTGCCGCTCGTCCTGACCCGCACGGCGACGACGGCGACCCTCGCTTCCCGTCCCCAGACGCCCGCGCCGCCCTTCCCCTACCGCAGCGAGGCGGCGGCCATCGACAACGCCGCCGCGCCGGGCGTGCGGCTGGCGGGCACATTGACCCTGCCCGAGGGGGCGGGACCCTTCCCCGCCGCCGTCCTGATCTCGGGCACGGGGCCGCAGGACCGCGATGAGACCATCGAGGGGCACAAGGCCTTCGCCATCTGGGCGGACGTCCTGACCCGTCGCGGCGTGGCGGTGCTGCGCTATGACGATCGGGGCGTCGCCGGCTCGACCGGAAACTACGGCGCCGCGACCCAGCGCGATTTCGCATCAGACGTGAAGGCCGCCTTCGACTGGCTGGCCGCCCGGCCGTACATCGACCCGTCGCGGATCGGCCTGATCGGCCACAGCGAGGGCGGCACGTTCGCGCCCCTGGCGATGCAGGACGGCGCCCGCGCGGCCTGGCTGGTCATGCTCGCAGGACCGGCGGTTTCCGGCGGCGAAATCATCCAGGAGCAGCAGCGGCGCATCGCCGTGGCGGCCGGCATGCCCGCCGAAGAGGTCGAACGGACCAACGCCCTCCAACGCCGCGCGGTCGCCGCCGTCGCCGCCAACGCGGACGACGCCGGAGCCGTCCGGCGAGAGATCCAGGCGCTGCTTGTGGCGAATGGCCGAACGCCCCCGGAGGCCGCCCAGACCGCGGCGGTGATGTCGAGTGACTGGTATCGAGGCATGGTCGCTCACGATCCGGCGGAGTCCATCCGGGCGATTCACGTCCCGATGCTGGCCGTCTACGGCGGCAAGGACCTGCAGGTGCCGGCCGACCAGAACGCGCCGATGGTTTCGCGGCTCAAGCCGGACGCCGATGTGGTCGTGCTGCCGGGCCTGAACCACCTGTTTCAGCCCGCGAGCACCGGCCTGATGGCCGAATACGGGCAGATCGAAACCACGCTCGATCCATCCGTCATCCGCACAGTCGTCGACTGGGTCGCGGCCCGCTCGGGACTGTAGCCCTCAGACCGGGTGCGTCGGTTCCGGCTTGACTGTCGCCGGCGCCGGTTCGGGCGTCGAGGGCACGTCGGGCAGGGGAATGAACTCGGCGTCGTCTTCGGCGGGCAGGGCCATGCGCCCTGCTTTCCAGTCGGCCTTGGCCTGATCGATCCGCTCCTGTTTCGAGTGGACGAAATTCCACCAGATGATGCGCGGCCCGACCGGCTCGCCGCCCAGCACCATGACGGTCGACGGCTTCAGCGCCTTGATGGTCGGTTCGGCGGTCGGCTCCAGCACGACCATCTGGCCTTCGTGGAAGACCCGGTCTCCCACCTCGATCTCGCCCCTGGCGATATACAGCGCCCGTTCGGAATAGCCGCCCGCGCCCCCGATAGCGCTTCGGCCCGGCGGCGGCGCGGTGCGCACGCCCTCGCCCAGTTCCCAGTGAACGTAGAACAGCGGCGACGACACCGGCACAGCGGCCTTGGCGCCATAGGCCTCGCCCGCCACCAGCCGCGCGAACAGGCCGCCGTTCTCATAGGCGGGCTGGTCCTCTTCGGCATGGTGGTGGAACCGCGGATCGGTCTCCTCCGCCTCTTCCGGCAGGGCGATCCAGGCCTGCATGCCGTGCATCGGCCCGCCCGTGGCCTTCTTCAGCGGGTCGGTGCGCTCGGAATGGACGATGCCCTTGCCGGCCGTCATCCAATTGACCTCGCCGGGGCGGATGGCCTGGGTCGCGCCGGTGTTGTCCCGGTGCATGATCTCGCCCTCGAACAGATAGGTCAGGGTCGACAGGCCGATGTGCGGATGCGGGCGGACGTTGATCGCCTCGGACCCCGGGGCGAACTCGGCCGGGCCCATCTGGTCCAGGAAGATGAAGGGCCCGACCATGCGCCGGGCGTGGAACGGCAGGACGCGTCCCACCTCGAACCCGCCCAGATCCTTGCGGCGGGCGTCGATCACCATTTCGATCATGTCATGTCCTCCGACCCCGCCTGCGCGCGGGCGCCGAACCTGACTATCCGACGTGCGGGGTCACGATGCCAAGGGGCAGGGCGGTCACATTCTTCACGCCGCGGGTGACGATGTGGCTCTCGCAATCCGAAACGATGCCCAGGCTGAGCAGCTTCAGGCGCAGGAACTGGTCGAAGGCGTGCATGTCCGAGGTGATGATGCGCAGCACATAGTCTTCGCGGCCGGTGATGGTGGCGCACTGCACCACCTCGGGCCACTGGGCCACGGCGGCCTCGAAGATGTCGAGGTTGTCGGTCGAGGGCAGGCTCAGCTTGACGATGGCGTAGACCTCGAAATCCAGGCCCAGCTTGGTCGCGTCCAGCAGGGTCACCCGCTTGCGGATGAAGCCCGTATCCTCCAGTCTCTTGATCCGGCGCCAGCACGGTGAGGCCGACAGGCCGACGCGGTCCGCCACCTCGGCCACGGATAATCCGGCGTCCTGCTGCAGGATGTCCAGAATTCGGGCGTCGACGGGATCCAGATCGTCAGCCAAGGCGTTTCTCCTGTTCTTGTTATGGCGCAATAAAATACCTCTGATTGGCGGAGTGCAAGGTCAAATTCAGGCGAGCCTTGCCTGTGACGTCGTGCTAAATCGCAGTCAGGAAACGCGGTCGGATCAACCGGACGGCAGGACGGAATGAAGAAGCCAAACAGCCAGGCCTTGTCTTTGCGCGTGCCCGAGCCTTCGGGCCGGCCCGGAGACCCAACGGATTTCAGCCATCTGAAGCTGGACCCCGCCGGCGTCGTGGAGCGCCCCGAGGTCTCGACCGCGCCGTTCGACATGCGCGACCACGCCTTCCGCCTGATCCGGGTGCTGGATGACGACGGCCAGGCGGTCGGCCCGTGGAATCCGAAGCTGGACGCCGACACCCTCCGGCGCGGCCTCAAGGCCATGATCCTGACCCGCGCCTTCGACGACCGGATGCATCGCGCCCACCGTCAGGGCAAGACCAGCTTCTACATGAAATGCACGGGCGAAGAGGCCATCGCCGTCGCCCAGGGCATGATCCTGTCCCGCGAGGACATGGGCTTCCCCACCTATCGCCAGCAGGGCCTGCTGATCGCGCGCGGCTATCCGCTCGCGACCATGATGAACCAGATCTATTCCAACGCCTCGGACCCGATCAAGGGCCGCCAGCTGCCGATCATGTATTCGGCCCGGGACTACGGCTTCTTCACCATCAGCGGCAATCTCGGCACCCAGGTGCCCCAGGCCGTCGGCTGGGCCATGGCCAGCGCCTACAAGGGCGACGACAAGATCGCCATCACCTGGATCGGCGACGGCGCCACGGCCGAAGGCGACTTCCACAACGCCCTGACCTTCGCCAGCGTTTACCGCGCCCCGGTGATCCTCAACATCGTCAACAACCAGTGGGCCATCAGCTCCTTCCAGGGCATCGCCGGCGGACTGGAGACCACCTTCGCCTCCAAGGCCATCGGCTACGGCCTGCCGGCCCTGCGGGTCGACGGTAACGACTTCCTCGCCGTCTGGGCCGCGACCCAGTGGGCCGAGGAGCGCGCCCGCTCGAACCAGGGCGCGACGGTGATCGAGCTGTTCACCTACCGCGGCGCCCCGCACTCGACCTCGGACGATCCCAGCCGCTACCGCCCCGCCGACGAGCACGAGAAATGGCCGCTGGGCGACCCGGTCATGCGCCTGAAACAGCACCTGATCGCTTTGGGCGAATGGTCCGACGCGCAACAGACCGCCGCCGAGGCTGAGGCCGTCGACCAGGTCCGCGCCGCCGGCAAGGAGTCCGAGGCCATCGGCACGCTGGGCCAGTCGCGCCCCTCGGTGAAGACCATGTTCGAAGAGGTCTACGCCACCGAGGACTGGCGGATCACCGAACAGCGCCGCGAGGTGGGGGTCTGATCATGGCTGAGCAAACCACCTTCACCGAAGTCGACCGCACCGACGGGATCGAGCCCGACATGGTCGACCAGAACCATGCGCCGAAGTCGGAGGCGCCGGCCAACGGCGTCATGCCGATGAACATGATCCAGGCGCTGAACTCGGCCCTGCACGTCAAGATGGCCGAGGATCCGAACGTCCTCAGCTTCGGCGAGGACGCCGGCTATTTCGGCGGCGTCTTCCGCGTCACCGACCAGCTGCAGCAGAAGCACGGCCTGACCCGCAGCTTCGACGCCCCGATCAGCGAATGCGGCATCGTCGCCGCCGCCATCGGCATGGGCGCCTATGGCCTGCGACCGGTCGTCGAGATCCAGTTCGCCGACTACATCTACCCCGCCTACGACCAGATCGTCTCGGAAGCCGCCAAGCTGCGCTATCGCTCGGCCGGCCAGTTCACCAGCCCGATCACGGTGCGTTCGCCCTACGGGGGCGGCATCTTCGGCGGCCAGACCCACAGCCAGTCGCCCGAGAGCCTGTTCACCCATATCGCCGGCCTGAAGGTCGTCATCCCGTCCAATCCGTATGACGCCAAGGGCCTGCTGACCGCGGCCATCGAGGACGACGACCCGGTCATCTTCTTCGAGCCCAAACGCCTCTACAACGGCCCCTTCGACGGCTGGCACCAGAAGCCCGTCAGCCCGTGGAAGGCGCAGGCGCTGGCCCAGGTCCCGACCGGCAAATACGTCGAGCCGATCGGCAAGGCCCGCATCATGCGCGAAGGCGCCGACGTCACCATCCTCTGCTACGGCACCATGGTCTGGGTTTCGCTGGCGGCCGCTGAACACGCCGGGGTCGACGCCGAGGTCATCGACCTGCGCACCCTCGTGCCGCTCGACATTGAGACCATCGAGGCCTCGGTGAAGAAGACCGGCCGCTGCGTCATCGTCCACGAGGCCCCGAAAACCTCCGGGTTCGGAGCGGAACTCAGCGCCCTGGTCCAGGAACGCTGCTTCTATCATCTCGAGGCGCCGATCGCCCGGGTGACCGGCTGGGACACCCCCTATCCGCATGCCTTCGAATGGGAATATTTCCCGGGACCCGAGCGGGTCGCCCTGGCCCTGAAGGCCGTCATGACCGGAGGGCGCTGAGATGGGTCGCTACGTCTTCAAACTGCCCGACGTGGGCGAGGGCACGGCCGAGGCCGAACTGGTCGCCTGGCACGTCAAGGTCGGCGACCACGTCGCCGAGGACCAGATCATCGCCGACATCATGACCGACAAGGCGACGGTAGAGCTGACCAGCCCCGTCGCCGGCAAGGTGCTGGCCGCCCATGGCGAACCCGGCCAGCAACTGGCCGTCGGCTCGCCGCTGGTGGAGTTCGAGGTCGAGGGGGCGGGGAATGCGTCCGCGGAGGCCGCTCCGGCGCCCGCGAAGGCTGAACCGGCCCCGGCTCCGAAGGCTGAAACGCCCAAGGCCGAAGCCGCCCCTGTCGCCGTCCCCGCTCCGTCCGGCGGCAATTTCGTCTTCAAACTCCCCGACGTCGGCGAAGGCACCGCCGAGGCGGAACTCGTCGGCTGGCACGTCAAGGTCGGCGATACGGTCGCCGAGGACCAGCTTCTCGCCGAGGTCATGACCGACAAGGCCACCGTCGAACTTACCTCGCCCGTCGCCGGGACCGTCGTCGCCCTTCATGGCGAGCCGGGCCAGCAGCTCGCGGTCGGCGGCCCGCTGGTCAGCTTCCAAGTCGAGGGCAAAGGCAATCAGGCGGTGGCTCCCGCTCCCGCCGTCGCTCCTGCGCCGAAGGCCGAGGCCGCACCCGCTCCCGCCACCAAGGCCGCCGCGCCTGCGACCGCCAAGGCCCCGGCGAAGGCCGTGGCGGAAGCCTTTACGACCCGCGCCGCCGGCCAGCGCCCGCTGGCCTCCCCCGCCGTCCGTAACCGCGCCCGCGACCTCGGGATCGAGCTCCAGTTCGTCCCCGGCTCCGGCCCCGCCGGCCGCATCGAGCACGGCGACCTCGACGCTTACGTCTCCAGCGGCGGCCGCGGATCATCCGCGCCCGGATCATCGACCGTCTCCGCCTACGAGCGCCACGAAGGAACCACCGTCACCCGCATCATCGGCGTCCGCCGCAAGATCGCGGAGAAGATGGCCGAGAGCGTCCGCCGCATCCCCCACATTACCTATGTGGAGGAGATCGACGTCACCGCCCTCGAGGAGCTCCGCGCCCACCTCAACTCGCGGAAGGCCAAGGACCAGCCCAAGCTCAACGTCCTGCCCTTCATCGCCCGCGCCATGGTCGTGGCCCTGCGCGACCAGCCGACCATCAACAGTCACTACGACGACGAGGCCGGCGTCCTCACCACCCACGCCGCCGTCCACATCGGCATCGCCGCCCAGACGCCGAACGGCCTGATGGTGCCGGTGGTCCGCCACGCCGAGTCCCTCGATCCTTGGGATACGGCGCTGGAGATCGCCCGCGTCTCGGGCGCGGCCAAGGACGGCTCGGCCAAGCGCGACGAGCTGACCGGCTCGACCATCACCATCACCTCGCTGGGGACGCTGGGCGGGGTCATCCACACCCCGATTATCAACCACCCCGAGGTCGCCATCGTCGGCCCCAACAAGATCGCCGAGCGGGTGGTGGTCAAGGACGGCCAGATGGTCGTGCGCAAGATGATGAACCTGTCCTCCAGCTTCGATCACCGCATCGTCGACGGCCATGACGCGGCGGTGTTCGTGCAGCGCATCAAGGGCCTGCTGGAGCACCCCGCGACGCTGTGGATGGGGTGAGGCATGAGGCGGGTCGCCATCGCTCTCACCGTGCTGACCGTTCTGGCGGCGCCAATCTCGTCCGCGCTGGCATGTAGTCCAGCTCCTGGAATAGATCAGGTGGCCGAGCGAACGCGGGATCTGCTCGCAGTGACCAGCGTCTACGAGGCTCGGATCGAGGACGTCGTCGTACACGGTCGCTACCTGGACAAGGTCGATTTCACGGTTCGGCCCACGGCCACAATCTGGGGGTCGGTAGCGCCCGACCCGTACCGCCTGTCCTTCGAGGCGGGTGCCTGCACGAACTGGTTTTTCCTCATGGATGAGGAGGCTGTGGATGAGCGGCCCCGTGATGGGTTGAAGCTTATTGTAATGGCAAACCCCGAAGGCCTCGCCGACAACAGCCAGCTCCTTCTCGTAAGGGCTGGTGGCGCGGACGCCGACATCTTCTTGCGCGACTGGCGGGCAGCTAGAGCGGGCCAACCCCTATCGAGACGTCCATGACCCAGACCCTCACCACCAAAGTCCTCATCATCGGCGCCGGCACCGGCGGCTATGTCGCCGGCATCCGCTGCGGCCAGCTGGGTCTCGACACAGTCCTCGTCGATGGCGGCGACGGGCTCGGCGGGACCTGCCTGAACGTCGGCTGTATCCCCTCCAAGGCCATCATCCACGCCGCCTCGAAATTCGAGACGGTGGCCAAGGCCGCCGCCGGCGGCACGCTCGGCATCACGGCCAGCAAACCGGCCATCGACCTGGCCCAGACCACGGCGTGGAAGGACGGCATCGTCAAGAAGCTGAACGCCGGCGTCGCGGGCCTGCTGAAGAAGGCGAAGGTCAAGGTCATCAACGGCTGGGCGACCTTCTCCGACGCCAAGACCTGCACCGTGAAAACCGCCGACGGCGACATCGTCATCAGCGCCGAACACGTCATCCTCGCCACCGGCTCGGAGCCGGTCGAACTGCCCTTCCTGCCCTTCGGCGGCGACGTCATCTCCTCGACCGAGGCCCTGTCGCTGGACAAGGTGCCGGCCAAGCTGGTCGTCGTCGGCGGCGGCTATATCGGGCTGGAGCTCGGCATCGCCTTCCGCAAGCTGGGGGCCGAGGTCGCCATCGTCGAAATGGCCGACCGCCTGCTGCCGCTCTACGACAAGGCCCTGACCGATCCCGTCCAGAAATGGCTGGAGAAGCACGGCGTCGAGCTGCACCTCGGGGCGAAAGCCGGGTCGTTCGAAAAGGGCCAGCTCAACATCACGACAAAGGACGGCGCCGCCCTCAAGCTCAAGGCCGACAAGGTCCTCGTCACCGTCGGCCGCCGACCCCGCACCAAGGGTTGGGGCCTCGAGAACATGGGCGTGGCCATGGCCGGGCCGTTCGTCAAAATCGATGACCGCTGCGCCACCAGCATGCGCAACGTCTGGGCCGTCGGCGACCTGACCGGCGAACCCATGCTGGCCCACAAGGGCTCGGCCCAGGGCGAGATCGTCGCCGAGATCATCGCCGGCCATGACAAGCGCTTCGACCCCGTGACCATCGCCGCCGTCTGCTTCACCGAGCCGGAGATCGTCTCCGCCGGCCTCGGCCCGCAGGACGTCGAGGGCCGCGACGACGTGATCACGGCCGTCTTCCCCCTGATGGCCATCGGCCGGGCGCTTGCGCTTGAGGCCGGCGACGACGGCGGCTTCGTGCGCGTGCTGGCGTCGAAGACCGATCACCGGCTGCTGGGCCTCCAGGCCGTCGGCCAGCATGTCTCCGAACTGTCCAACAGCTTCGCCCAGATGCTGGAGATGGGCGCGGTGCTGGAGGATGTGGCCGGGACCATCCACGTCCATCCGACCATGGGCGAGGCCTTCCACGAAGCCTCCCTGCGGGCCCTGGGGCACGCCATTCACATATAACGGGGGTTCGACTCCCCTGTTGGACGCGGTAGGCTCCCGCCATCCACCGGGGAGGGGGCCATGAAGTTCTTCACACGCGCTGTCGGCCTGATTGCGGCCGCGAGCCTTGCGGGATGCGCCTCCCACCCCAGGGGCTTCGCGCCCGTGATGTCGCAGCCCCCGACGGATCAGGCAGCCTTCGAGACGGCGTTCAACGTCTGCGGCGCGGAGGTCGCGGCGGGGCGGCGGGAGAGCTTCCGCTCGGGCCGCGGCGGATCGGCGGCGGGCGGCATGGCGATCGGCGGTGCGGCGGCCCTGGCCACGGGCGCCTCGGCTGCATCCGGCGGCGGCATGCTGGCCGCGAGCGCGGCCGGAGCCGGCCTGGCCATCGGCCTGGTGGTGTTCGCGCCCCTGGCGATCATCGGCGTGTCCCACATCCAGCGCGCCAACAAGGAACGCGAGATCCAGGCCGCCATGACGGCCTGTCTGGCGGAAGAGGGCTATGTCATCGACGATTGGCGCATCCCCGCCCGCGGCGCGACCGGACCGGCCTCTCCGACGCGCGCCTCTCCCGTCGCCGAATCGTCACAATAGCATCGGTCCGACCGTCACAAACCTGTGCTCCAAGCGGCTCGATATCGCTTTGTCCGGAGACTGACGATGACCCGCAACCTCCTTGCCGCCGCCTCGGCGATCGCCCTGCTCGCCCTCGGGGCCTGTGGAAACGATCAATCCGCCGGCAACCAGACCGCCCGAGCCGGCATCTGGGCCGCTGGTTCCTCCACCGTCTTCCCCTTCTCGACCCGGGTGGCCGAGAATTTCGCCCGCAGCTCGGGCGGCGCCGCGCCGCGCATCGAATCGCTGGGCACCGGCGGCGGCATCCAGGCCTTCTGCCAGGGCGTCGGCCCCAACACCCCGGACATCGCCAACGCCTCGCGCCGGATGAAGGCCTCGGAGTTCGAGCTGTGCCGGACCAACGGCGTCACCGACATCGTCGAGCTAAAGATCGGTTTCGACGGCCTGGTCATCGCCACCGCCCGCAACGCGCCTGACTACGGCTTCACGGGCGACGACCTCTATCTCGCCCTGGCCAAGGAGGTGCCGGGACCGAACGGAACCTTCATCGCCAACCCGAACACCACCTGGAGCCAGGTCAATCCCGGCCTGCCCGCGACCCGCATCCTGGTCTACGGCCCGCCGCCCACCTCGGGCACGCGCGACTCCTGGCTGGAGCTGGCCATGGCCCCATCGGCCAAGGCCATCCCGGCGCTGGCCGCCCTGGCCGAGAGCGACGAAGACCGGTTCGAGACCCTGGCCCACACCCTGCGCGAGGACGGCGCCTGGGTCGATTCCGGCGAGAACGACAACGCCATCGTCCAGACCCTGACCCGCACGCCCGGCTCGACCGGCGCCTTCGGCTATTCCTTCCTCGAGCAGAACAACGACACGGTGAAGGCCCACAGCGTCAACGGCGTCATGCCGACGCTGGAGACCATCGCCTCGGGCGAATATCCCATCTCCCGCTCCATGTTCATCTACGTCAAGAAACAGCACGTCGGCGTGACCCCGGGGCTGGAGCAGTTCGTCGCCGAATTCCTCTCGGAAGCCTCGGCCGGCCGCGGCGGCTATCTGCAGGACCGCGGTCTGGTGCCGCTGCCGGCTGACCAGCTGGCGGCCCAACGCGCCATCGCCACCGCCATGACGCCGATGACGGCGCCGGCGAAGTAACGGGCGTCAGGCGGTCCGGTTGATCCGGGCCGCCTCTTCGTCGTCTTCAATGGACTCGAGGGCCGCTTCGATCGCGCCCAGCAGTTCCTCCAGAACGATCGGCTTGGCGACGACCGGCGTCATTCCCGCCTGCCGGTATTCCTCGATCTGGTGCGTCATGACGTTGGCGGTCAGGGCGATGATGGGCACGGGGCGGCGGCCCCTCGCCGCCTCCTCGGCCCTGATGGCGCGTGCGGCCGTGGGTCCATCCATGACGGGCATCTGGACGTCCATCAGGATCAGGTCCCAGTCGCCGTCGCGCCACGCCTCCACGGCCAGGGCGCCGTTCTCGACGATATGGGGCGCGATTCCGGCCTGGCTGAGAAGCATGGCCAGGACCTGACGGTTCACCGGATGGTCCTCGGCCGCCAGCAGGCGAATTTCGCGGTCCTGCGCCTGCCCGATCGGCGCCGTCGGCGCTTCGGCGGCGATTTCATGGGCTCCGACCTGCTCGATCGGCAGGCGCAGACAGAAGGCCAGACCGTGGGGCCGGACGTGCTCGGCCTGGATGGTTCCCCCCATGATCCGGGCCAGTTCGCCGCAGATCGACAGACCCAAGCCCGTGCCGCCGTAGCGCCGGGTGGTCGAGGCGTCCGCCTGGACGAATTTCTCGAACAATCGGGGCAGCTGTTCGGGCGTCACCCCCGGGCCGGTGTCCCTGACCTGGATCATCAGATCGCCGGCTTCCCGCGCCACAGTCACCGCGACCCCGCCCTGCTCGGTGAACTTCACCGCATTCGAGAGCAGATTGCACAGGATCTGGTGCAGCCGCGTCGCGTCGCCCCGATAGCTCCCCGCCGCCGTCGCCTCGACGGTCGCCGTGAACTCCAGGCCCTTGCTCTCGGCGATGGCGCGGAAGATCGCCTGCGACCGTTCGACCAGGGCGTTCAGGTCAAAGACAACCAATTCCAGCTCGACCTTGCCGGCCTCGATCTTGGCGAGGTCCAGGACGTCGCTGAGGATCGTCAGCAGGGCCTGTCCGGAGTGGGTCACCATGCCCAGGCGTTCGCGTTGCCGGTCCGACAACTCGTCGGCCGCCATGATCTGGGCCATGCCGAGAACGCCGTTCAGGGGCGTGCGGATTTCGTGGCTCATGGTCGCCAGGAAGCTGCTCTTGGCCTGGTTGGCCTGCTCCGCCTGCAGCTGTGCGTCCTCCATGGCCTGGAAGGTGCGGGTCAGACGCCCCCAGGCCAGCATGCCGGCCAGGATCAGCAGAGCTGTGGCCATCACGATCTGGCCGGCTTCCACCGGCGACAGCCCCTGCCGAAGCGCCGCGGCCGGGACCAGGGCAGCGTAGAACAGCTGCGGCGTCAGCGCCGCCAACATCAGCTGTTTCGAGCCCGGACTGACCATGACCGCGGTGATGATCGCGCCGCCCAGCAACAGGACGCCGCAAATCAGGCCCAGCGCCGATCCGGACAGCATCTCCACCGCGCCGAGCAGGCCGAACAGCAGATTGTTCGCGAACACCAGGGCGATACAGGCTTTTGAATAGCCTTCCTCGCCGAGCCGCTTCGCCAGGGCTCCCGCGGGCCGGAACCGGGCTTCGAAAATCTGCAGCGAACTGTAGGCCACGATCCAGGCCAGGGCGAAGGTCGCTCCCGTCAGCGGGAAGAACACCAGGGCCGCGGCGGCGCCGCTTCCGACCCTCAGTCTCCACTGTCCCGCGCGGTTCGCCATGGTCTGGGCGATGTGCCGCGTCTGGTCGGACGTCATTCAACTCTCCCTCCCGTCGAGGGAGCGCCCGGCAGGGTTCAGATACGGTTAAATCGTCCGTTCATGAATTCAGGCGGCGACCTTGCGCCTCAGCCGGGCGATCCGGCGCAGGCGGCGCCAGAACCGGCCCCGTTCGGGCTCGGGATAGGGCTGCAGGTTCTCGACGAACTCCTCCGCCGAGGCGTGCCAGCTGAACTTCTCGGCATAGGCCCTTACGGCGGCGCGGTCGCACTCCAGGGCCTTCAGGCAGGCCGTCCGCAGGTCCTCGTCGATGGCCCCCGCGTTCGAACCCGGAATGATGTCTATGGGGCCATGGGCAGGATAGGCCGCGACCGGGGTCCCCGTGGCCATGGCCTCCAGGATCACCAGGCCGAAGGTGTCGGTCCAGCTGGGGAAGACGAAGACGTCGGCGTCGCGGAAACAGCGCGCCAGCTCCTCGCCAAAGCGGGCGCCAAGGAATTTTGCCTCGGGGTATTTCACTTCCAGCTCGGCCCGGGCCGGGCCGTCGCCGACAACGATCTTGGTCCCCGGCAGGTCGGTCTCGAGGAAGGCCTCGATGTTCTTCTCGACGGCCACGCGGCCGACATTGAGGAAGAAGGGCCGGGGCCAGTCCTTACCGCCCAGCTCGTCATAGATGCGCGGCAGGTCCGGATTGAACTGTTCGGTGTCCACGCCCCGGGTCCAGGGCGAAACGTTGCGGAACCCGTGCGACACCAGCTCGTCGCGCAGCGTCGGCGTCGCCACCATCAGCCGGCCCGACGGCTTGTGGAACCACTTCATATAGGCGTAGCCGACCTGCACCGGGATCGGGAAGCGGGCCGAGACATATTCGGGAAACTTGGTGTGATAGCTGGTCGTGAACGGCAGCTTCCACTCCACGCAGATGCGCCGCGTGGCGATGCCGATCGGCCCCTCGGTGGCGATGTGGACCGCCTCGGGCTCGAAGGCGCGCAGGCGTTCGCGAATCTCTTCCTCGGCCCCCAACGCCAGCCGGATCTCCGGATAGGTGGGGCAGGGGATGGTCTTGAACTGGCTGGGTTCGATGACGTCGACCTCATGGCCCATGCCCCGGCATTCCGCCACGGTGCGGGTCAGGGTGCGGACGACGCCGTTGACCTGGGGCTCCCAGGCGTCGGTGGCCAGAACGATGCGCATATGGGCCGGGTGGCTCCGCCGTTGATCGGTCGCAACCTCTAGCGCCTCGGGCGAGCGTTGGCGAGACGCCGCATCCCCCTCCCGTTCCGTCGCGGAAGCGTTTATGACGCGCGCCATGAACGCACACGTCTCGCCGCCGATCGCCCTCTCCCAGGACTGGGACACGCTGGATCAGGGCAAGTTCGCCGACGAGACCGCCGCGGTGCGGGACCTGCTGGCGCGCATGCCGCTGGACGGTCCGGAACGCGCGGCCGTCCTCGCCAGCGCCGTCGGTCTGGTCGAACACGCGCGTCGCAGCGTCAAGAAACAGGGCGTGGTCGAAAGCTTCCTGCAGGAATTCTCGCTCGGCACTCGCGAGGGCCTGGCCCTGATGTGCCTCGCCGAGGCCCTGCTGCGCACCCCCGACGAGGACACCCGCGACCGCCTGATCGCCGAAAAGATCGGCTCGGCCGACTGGTCGTCCCATCTCGGCCAGTCCGACAGCCTGTTCGTCAACGCCTCGACCTGGGGGCTGATGCTGACGGGGAAGCTGGTCGACGTCGACGAGGAGGCGAAGACCGATCTCCCCGGCTTCCTCAAACGCATCGTCGGTCGTCTGGGCGAGCCCGTCATCCGCGAGGCTGTCGCCGCCGCCGTCCGCATCATGGGCGAACAGTTCGTCGTCGGCCGCACCATCGAGGGCGCCCTCAAGCGGGCGAACAAGGAAGGTTGGCTCTGCTCCTTCGACATGCTCGGCGAGGGCGCCCGGACCGCCCACGACGCCGAGCACTATGAGAAGATCTACGCCGACGCCATCGAGGCCGTCGGCAAGACCGCCAAGGGGCAGGGCCCCGAGGCCGGCCACGGCGTCTCGGTCAAGCTGTCGGCCCTGTCGCCGCGCTACGAGGCCACGCACGAAGCCCGCGTCTGGGACGAGCTCTATCCCCGCATCGTCCGCCTGGCCCGGATCGCGGCGCAGCATGACATCAACTTCACCATGGACGCCGAGGAGGCCGACCGGTTGGCCCTGTCGCTGAAGCTGCTGGACCGGCTGGCGCGCGAGCCTGACCTCGGCGGCTGGACCGGGCTCGGCCTCGCGGTGCAGGCCTATCAGAAGCGCGGCCCCGAGGTGATCCGGCGCGTCGCCGAACTGGCGAAGACCTCCGGCCGCCGGCTGATGGTGCGTCTGGTCAAGGGCGCCTACTGGGACACCGAGGTCAAGCGCGCCCAGGTCTTCGGCCGCGTCGACTATCCGGTCTTCACCACCAAGGCCGCGACCGACCTCAACTATCTGGTCTGCGCCCGGCTGATGATCGAGGCCGCCCCGCACCTCTATAGCCAGTTCGCCACCCACAACGCCCACTCCCTCGCCGCCGTCCACCGGATGGCGTCCGAGCGGAAGGTGAAGATCGAATTCCAGCGCCTGCACGGCATGGGCGAGGCCCTCTATGACGCCGCCCGCGACGCCTTCGGCCCCGTCACGGTGCGCGCCTACGCCCCCGTCGGCGGGCATGAGGACCTGCTGCCCTATCTGGTCCGCCGCCTGCTCGAGAACGGAGCCAACTCCTCCTTCGTCCACGCCCTGCTGGACGAGCGGGTGCCCGCCGCCGCCGTCGCCGCCGACCCCATCTCCGCCGTCGAGGCTCACCCCGACCGCCACGCCAAGATCCCGACCCCCAAGGACATGTACATGGACCGCCAGAACTCGCTCGGCCGCGACTATTCCCAGGCCGCCGACCGCGACCGGCACGCCGCCGCCCTCGAAAAGGTCGACGCCGAGAAACTGACCTCGGGCCCCATCATCGGCGGCAAGCTTAAGGCGGGGACCAACCCGCAGCCCGTGACCAACCCCTTCGACACCACCCAGGTCCTCGGTCACGTCTCCGAAGCCGGCACGGCCGACATCGACGCCGCCATTGACGCCGCCGCCAGGGCCCAGGTCGCCTGGGACCGCAAAGGCGGCGCGGGCCGCGCCCCCGTCCTGCGCGCCATGGCCGACGCGCTCGAAGCCGACATGGACCGCCTCGTCGCCCTGCTGTCGCGCGAAGCCGGCAAGACCCTGAACGACGCCGTCGCCGAGATCCGCGAGGCCGCCGACTTCTGCCGCTACTACGCCATGCTGGCCGAACGCGACTTCGGCGGCCCGACCGAGCTCAAGGGCCCGGTCGGCGAGATCAACCAGCTGGTCCTGCACGGCCGCGGCGTCTTCGCCTGCATCAGCCCGTGGAACTTCCCCCTGGCCATCTTCACCGGCCAGATCGTCGCCGCCCTCGCCGCCGGCAACGCCGTTTTGGCCAAGCCCGCTGAACAGACCCCCCTGATCGCCGCCGAGGCCGTGCGCCTCTACTACAAGGCCGGTCTGGACCCGAACCTGCTGGCCCTCGTCCCCGGACGCGGCGAGACCGTCGGCGCGGCCTTGGTCAGCCACCCGGGAATCGACGGCGTCGCCTTCACCGGCGGCACCGACACGGCGACCGCGATCAACAAGGCCCTCGCCGCCCGCCCGGGCGCCATCATCCCCTTCATCGCCGAGACCGGCGGCCTCAACGGCATGTTCGTCGACACCACGGCGCTGAAGGAACAGGTCATCGACGACGTCATCCTGTCGGCCTTCGGCTCGTCGGGCCAGCGCTGCTCGGCCCTGCGCCTGCTCTATGTCCCGCATGACGCCGCCGACGCCCTGATCGAGGGCCTCAAGGGCGCCCTGGCCGCCCAGGTCGTGGGCGACCCCTCCGATCCCGCCACGGACATCGGCCCGGTCATCGACGCCGACGCCAGGGCTGCGCTCGACGCCCACCTGAAGCGGCTCGGCACCGACGCGAAGATCGTCGCCCGCGCCGACCTGCCGGCCGGCGCCGACAAGGGTTGGCTGTTCGCCCCGACCATCGCCGAGATTCCTACGCCCGACTATCTGGAGCGCGAGGTCTTCGGCCCCATCCTGCACGTCTGCCGCTATCACCCGTCCGAGCTGAAGCAGACGGCGTCGAAACTGGCCCAACGCGGCTACGGCCTGACCCTCGGCGTCCACAGCCGTATCGAGGCCTTCGCCGAGGAGGTCACCCGCCTGGTCCCCGCCGGCAATGTCTACATCAACCGCTCGATCATCGGCGCCGTGGTCGGCGTCCAGCCCTTCGGCGGCGAGGGCCTGTCGGGCACCGGCCCCAAGGCCGGCGGCCCGTACAGCCTCATTCGCTACGCCTCCGAAAAGGCCATCTCGAACAACATCTCCGCCCAGGGCGGCGACCCGGCGCTGCTCAACCTCTGAGTTCAGGCTTCGGAGCCTCGGCCCTCGCCGCCTCCCGGAACAGCCAGGCTGACAGCAACCAGCCGAGGGCGAAGATGCCCACGATGACGAAGACGAACTGCTCATGGGCGAGGGCGATGAAGGCCGTGCTCGACTGGGCAGCGGCGGTCACAGCCATGACGATGGCCATGCCCCTGGACCGGAAGCGGACCAGAAACGATCCCGTGACGGCGATGGCGATGACCCCGAAGAACATCTGGTTCAACGGATTGTCCTCGTCGCCGATGATGCCGACCGCGAGGTTGGACCAGGCCATCAGGAAGCTGGTCCCGACCGCAACCACCATCGCCGCGCGATAGGCCAGTTGGCCCGACAGCCGCAGCCCGATCTCGCACAGTCCGGCCGCGACCAGCAGCATCACGCCCCAGACGATGAAGTCGAACGGCGTCCACAACATGCCCGGTACAAACAGCTTCGCCGTCAACGGAACCAGCCAGGCGAGGAGCGCACCGCCCCAGACCAGCATCCGCAACCACCGTCCGGTCCGCGCGTCCCTGTCTTCCATGATCGTCGCCATTGCCTTGCCTTGCTCCATGAGTGAGGCTGCATGCGTGCCCTGCGCGCCGGGTGAGCAGCATGAGCAACTCGTGAGGATCTGCTGAAAAATGGAGCCCGGCGGTTTTCGCTTCGAAGGATTCCGGCTTGATCCCCTCGACCGCCGCCTGTCGCGCGACGGGGCTCCGGTCGATCTCAACGCCCGCTATCTGGACGCCCTGATCCTGCTGGTCGGCGAGCATGGCCGGCTGGTGTCCAAGGACCGCTTCATGGCCGAGGTCTGGCGCGGCGTGCCCGTCACGGACGAAGCCCTGACCCAGTGCGTCCGCACCCTGCGACGCTGCCTCGGTGACGACGCCGCGCGGCCGCGCTTCATCGAGACCGTGCCCCGGTACGGCTACCGCTTCATCGCCGCCGTCGAGACAGCGGACGGACAAACGTCCAAGGCGCCGGCCGCGGATCGAGAGTCGCCGCGGGTCCAGCGGCGCTTCTTCTTCACCGGCGCGGCGGCCGTGGCGGGCGGCGGGTTCGCCGGCGCGCTCGGCGGAATCCTCTACGGCGCCTTCAGCCTCGCGCCCTCGCCCCAGGCCGGCATGGGATCAGCCTCGGTGATCATGGTAATGATCGCCCTCACGGCCCTCATCGGCCTGTTGGGCGGCGCGGGCGTCGGCTTCGGCGTCGCGGCGGCGGACGCCCTGGCGCGGCGTCACCCCCTGTGGACCACCCTCGGCGGCAGCGCCGGCGGCCTGACCGTCGGCGCCGCGGTCAATGTGCTGGGCGCCGACGCCTTCAACCTGCTGTTCGGCCATTCCCCCGGCGGCATCACCGGCGCAGGGGAGGGGGCGGTGCTGGGCGCCGCCGTCGGCTTCGCGGTATGGGCGGTGACCCGGGACGCCCGACCCTTGCGGCTGCGGCGCGGCCTGGCCGCTGGCGCCGCGGCCGGGACCGCCGCCGGCGTGGTCATCGCCCTGCTCGGCGGTCGGCTGATGGCCGGCAGTCTCGACCGGCTGTCCGCCGGCTTTCCGGCCTCGCGCCTCAGTCTGGCGCCGATCGGTCGCTGGTTCGGAGAGACCGGATTCGGCCCGATCAGCCAGCTGACGACCGCCGCCCTCGAGGGCGCGTTGTTCAGCGCCTGCGTCGTTGGCGCCGTGGTTCTCATGCGGCGGCGCTTCTGAAGCTCCGGGCTGGTTTTACAGCAGGCCCGCCTCCCGCGCCGCCCGCTCCAGCTCCTCCCGGAAGCGCGGATCGGCGATGGCGATCAGGGTGCGGGCGCGCTGGGCGTCGCTCTTGCCCTTGAGCTCGGCCCGGCCGTGTTCGGTGACGATGATGTGCACGTCGTTGCGCGGCGCCGTCACCGGTCCGGCCAGCCGGGCCACGATGCGCGAGACCGTCCCCTTGGCCGCCGTCGAATGGCAGGCGATGATCGACCGCCCTCCGGCCGAGGCGTAGGCCCCGCGCACGAAGTCCAGCTGACCGCCCGAGGCCGTGAACTGGCGCCCGTTCAGATGCTCCGAACAGCAGGCCCCGGTCAGATCGACCTGCAGGGTGGCGTTGACCGAGACCATCCGGTCGTTGCGGGCGATGACGGCCGGGTCGTTCACATAGTCGACCGGATACGCCTCGAAATCGCGGTTGCCGTCCAGATAGTCATAGGTGGCGCGCGTGCCCATGCAGAACGAGAACACCCCCTTGCCCGGATGCAGGGTCTTGCGGGCGTTGGTGATCACCCCATCCTGCATCAGCCGCGCCAGGCCGGGCGTCAGCATCTCGGTATGCAAACCCAGGTCGCGGCGATCGCGCAAGGCGGCGCAGACCGCGTTCGGCAGGGCCCCGATGCCCATCTGCAGGGTCGAGCCGTCCTCGATCATGTCGGCGATCAGGCCGCCGATGGCGATATCGCTGGGCGTCGCCTCGGCCACCGGCAGTTCCAGCAGGGGCGTGGGGTTCTCGACCACGGCCGTCACGCGCGAGATGTGCACCGTGCAGTCGCCGAACACCCGCGGCATCGCCGGATTGACCTCGAGGATGATCCGTCCGGCGTGCTCGCTGACCGGCTTGTTGTAGTCGGTGTTGATCCCGAAGCTGAAGAAGCCGTCCTCGTCCATCGGCGAGACGGTGCAGATCAGGGTGTCGAGCCCCGCCTCGCGCATGACCCGCGGCGTCTGCTGGAAGCTGGTGGGGACGAAGGTGACGGGATTGGGCCGGCCCGCCGCTCGCGCCCGCGCCTCCAGCCCGCGCTCGATGGCGCTGTGGAAAAGGCTCACCGGACGGATGCGGCCCATCAGCTCGTCCGTCAGCACCGTCTGGCCGGCGATCCCGGTGGATAGCAGATAATACAGGCTGACCTCCTCGACCTGACCTGCCCGGGCCCGGTCCGCCAGGGCGGCGAGAATGGCCGGCGGCTGTGAGAAGCCGAGCCCCATCGCCACCCGGGCGCCGGAGAGGATCAGGGCGGCGGCGTCCGTCGCGGACATCAGGCGCTGGGCGTACAAGGCGTTCGGCATGGCGGTTTCCATCGGCGAGCCGGACCCTAGCCGATCGGCGCGTCAGACAACCCGACTTCGATCAAATCGGCCATCACCCTCGACTTAAGTCGGCCATCCCCCCGCGCGGCTCAGCGCGCTCGGCGCGGGGCGGCCGATCTTCCCGCCAATCCAGCGCGCGGTTCCGATCAGGGCGTCGAGGTCGTAGCCGGTCGAATACCCCGCCCGCTCCAGCATATAGACCAGGTCCTCGGTGGCGATATTGCCCGTGGCGCCCGGCGCGAAGGGGCAGCCGCCGATGCCGCCCACGGACGCGTCCAGAACGTCCACCCCGGCCTCGACGCCCGCATGGGCGTTGGCCAGTCCGGTATTGCGGGTGTCGTGAAAATGCAGCCGTAGAACGGCGTCGGGTGCGGCCTTGCGGGCGGCCTCGACCTTGCGAGTCACGCTCCACGGATCGCCGACGCCTATGGTGTCGGCCAAGGCGATCTCGGCCATTCCCAACGCCGCGATCCGGCCCACCAGCTCAGCCACCTGATCGGTCGACACCTCGCCGTCGAACGGGCAGCCCCAGACGCACGACAGGGTGGCCGAAAGCGAGGGCGTCGCGCCCGGCGACCCTTCGGCGTTCTGTCGTCCGGCCATGATGTCCGCCAGCATCTGCACCTGCTGGTCCACGGTCAGGCCCTGGTTCTTCAGACCGAAGCCGTCGGTGGCCGACAGGGCCACATTGACCTCGTCCACCGCCGTTCCCAACGCCCGGTCATAGCCCTTGCCGTTCAGCACCAGGCCGATGCGGCTGCGGCCCGGCTCCTTCGGCAAGGCCGCCATCACCTCCTCGGCCCCCGCCATCTGCGGCACATATTTCGGATGGACGAAGCTGACCGCCTCGATCCGCCGCGCCCCCGCCGCCTCCAGCCGCCGGATCAGATCGACGCGGACGGCGGGTTCGAGGAGCGCCGTCTCGTTCTGCAGGCCGTCGCGGGGTCCGACCTCGACGATGGTGATCGGGCGACTCATCGGGCCGGCCCGGGTCCGGTCGGGGTCGCGATGCCGGGCGGGGCGTAGACGGTCAGGCTGACGTCGTCGCCCTTGGAATAGTTGTGGCCGTTGACCACGCCCACGGCGCGGCCGGTGACGCCCAGGCGTGCGGCCGCGTCGCGGAAGGCGTCGGCGTCGCCTTCCTCGACGATGGCCGGCCGGCCCTCGGCAAGGGCGCGCGCGGCCCCTTCGGCGTCGGTCAGTTCGGTGTCCTTGCCGGTCAGGAAGACGAAGCTGGGCTCATGGAAGCTGGTGATCGCCACCGGTCCGGCCCGGCCCTGATGCGGATGCAGGTCGGCCCGCTCCAGCACCTTTTCCAGCTGGGGAGCCACCGCGAGCGGACGCAGCTGGCGCAAGGTGCCGGCGAGGGCGGCATGGGCCATGACGCCCAGGGTCAGCGACACCAGCAGGGCCGTCACCGCCGCCCGGTGCATCATCAAAAAGGCCCCGACCAGACTGGCCATGATGGCGAAGACGATGGTCAGGGTCGCCCAAGTCTGGGCGGTGGACTTGCCATATTCGGTCAGCAGGTACACCGAGCCGACGGCCAGCAGTCCCCCCGCGAACAGGGTCAGACCCACCCCGGCGTAGCGCGAGATCCGCCCGACCGGCCGCATCACGGCGGCGGCGGCCAGCAGGGCCAGACCGCCGAACGTCGGCAGGGTGTAGTGGGCCAGTTTGGTCGGCGTCAGCTCGAAGATCAGCCAGGCCGGAACCACCCAGCAGACCAGAAACCGGATCGCTGGCTCGGCCCGCCGGCTCCAGCCGGTCGAGACGGCGGCGGGCAGCAACAGGGTCGCCGGGAAGAACAGCAGCGGCGCGATCAGCAGATAGAAGCCGGGCAGGACCCCATGGCCCTCGTCCCCCCCCGCCACCTTGGGCGCCAGATCGCCCCCGATGGCCTCGCGCCAGAAGCCACCGTCGGTGGCGATGGTGATGGCGATGGCCCACGGCCCGACGATCAGGGCCACCAGCGGCAGGCCCCAGCCCCAGCCCAGCCGCCTCAGCCACGATACGTCGCGATCCCAGATCGACAGGGCCAGTATCGCGGGCGCGATGACCAGCAGGCCGATCGGGCCCTTGACCAGAATGGACAGCCCCAGGCCCAGCCAGAAGGCCAGCTTCCACGGTCTTCGCGGCGCCTCCCCGGCCCGCGCCGCCAGATAAATGCGCGCCAGCCCCGCCATGGCCAGGGTCACGGCCCCGCACAGCATGGCGTCGGTCTTGGCGATCCCCGCCTCGGTCGACAGCAGGAAGCTGGCCCCGAGGATCGCCCCGGCCAGGAAACCCGCCCTCTGGCCGAACATGGCGGCGCCGGCCCAGGCGCAGGCGGCGGCGGCCAGCATGGCGCCCAGCAGCGAGGGAATGCGGTAGGGCGCGATGTCCCGGTTCTCGACCTTCGAGGTCACCGCCACGGCCACGGCCTGCATCCAGTAGATGCCGACCGGCTTCTTCCAGCGCGGCTCGTCCTGATAGCGGATATCGACATAGTCGCCGCTCTCGAGCATCTGCGACGTGGCCTGGGCGTAGCGGCTCTCGTCCCGATCCAGCGGCGGCAACAGCATCAGCACCGGCAGGCCGGCGAACAGGGCGATCAGCGCCGCCAGCAAGGGCCCGCGCCAGCCGGCGATGTATCGGTCGAAGTCGGAGCCCGTCATGGTCATCTTCCTATCACGGCCATTCGGTGCGTCACATTGTTTGAGCTTTCTCTGTTCCGTGCATCCCCGCCTTCGCGGGGATGCACGGATGTGAAGACAGGGCGGGCCCACCTCCCGCAGCCCGCCGAAACGGGCTAGAGAGCCAGGATGAACGAAGCCATCCCCGACATCTCCGTCGTCGTCCCGGTCCATAACGAGGAAGGCGCCGCCGGTCCCCTGGCCCGCGAGATCGCCGAGGCCTTCGCCGGACGGTCGTACGAGATGGTGTTCGTCGACGACGCCTCGCGGGACAGCACCCTGGCCGAACTGCGCGGCCTGATGGCCGAACTGCCGGCCCTGCGCGTGCTCGGCCACGGATCGAACGCGGGCCAGAGCCGGGCGGTGCGCACCGGCGTCCTGGCCGCCCGGGCCCCGATCGTGGTGACCCTCGACGGCGACGGCCAGAACCCCCCCGCGGACGCGCCGAAGCTGGCCGATCTGCTCGTGTCGTCGCCGTCCTCGGTGGCCCTGGTCGGCGGCCGTCGGGCCAAACGTCAGGATTCGGCCGCCAAGCGTCAGGCCTCGCTGTGGGCCAACCGCATCCGCAGGAAGCTGCTGGGCGACGACGCCGACGACACCGGCTGCGGGCTCAAGGCCTTCCGGCGCGACGTCTTCCTGCGGCTGCCCTATTTCGATCACATCCACCGCTATCTGCCGGCCCTGATGATCCGCGAGGGCTATCAGAACCTCTATCTGGACGTCGATCATCGGCATCGCGAGACGGGCCAGTCGAAATACACCAACTGGGGACGGCTGATGGCCTCCCTGTCCGATCTGCTCGGCGTGATGTGGCTGAAAACCCGCTCGCGCCGCCCGGGCGCGATCAGCGAGTTCTGAGGAAGCGTAGCTGAACGGATCGAACCGGGGTATGCAGGGTTAACAAGCGCCGCCGTTGTGCGCGCCGCCGACGATGGAGCCCGCCATGCTGATCGCCATCCCGTTGCTGTTCATCCCGGTGGTGCTCTACGCCATCATCATCCTGTCCGGCGTGGTGGGAACCGGCGGTGTCGCGGCGGCGGAGCAGGCGCTTCGCGATCCGCTGTTCTCGATCCCGATGGTGTCGGGCAGCGCATGGAACGTCGGCTCCGGCGACCTGATCCTGTTCCTGTCGCTGATCATGTTGTTCTTCGAACTGCTGAAATCGACCTCGAGCCAGAAGGTGGCGATCGTCAATCACGCCCTGTCGATGATTCTCTTCGTCTTCTGCCTGGTCGCCTTCCTGTTGTTCAAGGGGTTCGCGACCTCGACCTTCTTCCTGATCCTGACCATGGTCATGCTGGACGTCCTGGCCGGCTTCATCGTCACCATCATCTCGGCCCGCAAGGACCTGGACTTCGCCGGCGGCGGCTGACTGCCCTGACCCTCTCCCGTTGGGAGAGGGCTTGAGCGCACTCCCCCACCCGTGCTCCCCGCGAAGGCGGGACCGGAGTCGAGTCGCACCCCCGTTGTCGTCATCCCGGCGAAGGTCGGGACCCAGTGGCGCCGAAGGCGATCTGTTCACGCACGCTGTATCGGTCACCCCTGTTCCCGACAGCTTCGCGCTCGCGCGCGCCGCCGGGATGACGACAGGGAGAAACCTCTCCCGCTACCGGTTTTTGAAATCAGGAAAACGCCACGAAGATCAGCGCGACGACGGCGACGTCGACGGTGCGGGCGATGAAGGTCAGCATGGCGGCGGTCCCGAACGAGGCTTGAGGACCTGTCGTTCAGCAAGGACCGTGCCGCGGGATCAGACGTCGGTGTCTTCGGCCTTGCCCGGCCGGGGACGTCGCTCGGCGGCGCCGGAATGCTCGGTCCCGAGATAGGCCGAGCGGGCCGCATCCAGCACCGGCGGGCCCCCCTTCAGGCCGCGCCGTTGTCCGGTCTGACCGATCATCTGGGCGGCGAAGGCGGCTGCGGAAGCGTCCGACGCCGGCGTCGGGGCAGGTCTTGCCGGGGGCTCGGCAGGCTCGGTCGGGAAATCGGTCACCGTCAGCGCCCGGGACTGGGCGGCGGCCCGGCGTTCGGCGGCCCGGCGTTCGGCCGAGCGGCGGTCGTCGCGGCGTTCGACGGGACCCACGGCGCGGATCTCGTCGCCCATGTCAGTCGCCCTTGCCGGGAGGCTTGGCCAGCCTGTCGATCTGGCTGCGCATCTCGTCCATCTGGCGGCGCATTTCCGCCAGCGGATCGGCGGCGGGTGCGGCCCTGGGCTCGGTCGCGGCCGAGGCTGCCGCCATGGCTCCGGGCGTCAGGGCGCCGAAGCCGGGCCACATCTTCATGGCGTCGCTGAACATGGCCATGTTGCGCTTGACCGCCTCGTCCATCAGCCCGGCGCCGGGCGCGGCTCCGAACGCCTTGGAGAACTGGCCGCGGATCTGCTCCTGCTGCCGGCTGAAATTGTCCAGCGACATCTCCAGATAGCTGGGCAGGACGCCCTGCATCTGACCGCCGTAGAAGCCGATCAGCTGGCGCAGGAACTGGACCGGCAGCAGGGCCTCGCCCCGGCTTTCTTCCTCGAAGATGATCTGGGTCAGGATCTGGCGGGTCAGGTCGTCGTTGGTCTTGGCGTCGTAGACGACGAACTCGGTCCCCTCGCGCACCATTTTCGCGAGGTCTTCCAGGGTCACATAGGCCGAGGTCGCCGTATTGTAGAGGCGACGGTTGGCGTATTTCTTGATGACGACGGTTTCGCCGGGTCCGGACTTCCTGTCAGCCACGCGCGATCCTCGTTCCTGTTGCAATGCCGCACTATGCTGCGCTGCGGACGGGAATGTCTAGCCGATGCCCACGGCGGCGGGGGCCAGGACCACGCCCACCAGAACGGCGGCCCAGTGGACGGTCGCCCCGGTGACGACGAAACCGTGCCAGATGGCGCGGCGGAATTTCACCCCGGGGCTGATGAAGACGAACACCCCGGCGGTGTAGATCAGTCCGCCCAGCACCAGCAGGACCAGGGCGATCGGATGGACGGTGTCCATCATCGGCTTCAGGGCGATGACGGCCAGCCAGCCGAACAGGGCATAGACGCCGGCCCAGAAGGCGTCGGAAATCCGCGGCGCGACCAGCTTGGCCCCGACGCCGGCCAGGGCGATCGCCCAGACCAGCAGGGTGAAGCCGATCGACCAGGCGCCTTCGAAACGCTGCGTCGTGAACGGCGTGTAGCTGCCGGCGATCATGAGGAAGATCGCGGCCTCGTCCATGCGCCGCAGGATGGGCCGGGCGGCGCAGGGCCGGGTCTGGTTGTAGACGGTCGAAACCGTCAGCATGGCGATCAGGCACAGAGCATAGATCGCGGTGGCTGCAACCGCGCCGACGCCGACGTACAGCGCGGCCAGAACCGCCAGCACGATCCCGCCGACGGCGGCCAGCGTCAGACCGACGACATGCACCACCAGGTCGGCCGTTTTCTCGGCCGGCGAGCGGTAGTGCTCGGCCATGTCCAGTTCGTCCGGTTCGCAGACCTTGACGAACACCTTCTTCAGTCTCGTGAGCATGGCCCCATCAAGCCTTTCTCGCCCTGTTTGTTCCCGTGAATATGGGGGCGGGCCGGTGACTACACGGTGAACGGCGGCGGCCGGAGGTGACGAAGGCGTCGGGATGCGGCAGAAACGCCACGACTTGTTTCCCGCGACCTAACGCCCCCGACGGGCGTAGAGGTTTCGTTTTCCATGGCCCGGCGCTCCCCCGCGCGTGGCCTGCTCCAGAGGTTCGTCCATGTCCATTGACGTCGTCATCGTCTCCGCCGCGCGCACGCCGGTCGGGTCCTTCCTCGGCGGCCTGTCCAGCCTGCCGGCGTCGAAGTTGGGCGAGATCGCCATCCGCGCCGCGCTTGAGCGCGCCGGGGTCGACGCCGCCGACGTGGACGAGGTCATCCTCGGCCATGTGCTTCAGGCCGCGGCTGGTCAGGGACCGGCCCGGCAGGCGGCGATAGGCGCGGGCATTCCGAAGGAGACGGCGGCCTGGAGCCTGAACCAGATCTGCGGCTCCGGCTTGCGCGCCGTCGCCATCGGCGCCCAGCAGATTGCTCTGGGCGACGCCAGGATCGTCGTCGCCGGCGGTCAGGAGAGCATGAGCCAGGCGCCCCACGCCCAGCACCTCCGCACTGGCCAGAAGATGGGCGACCTGTCGCTGATCGACACCATGATCCGGGACGGGCTGTGGGACGCCTTCAACGGCTATCACATGGGCCAGACGGCCGAGAACGTGGCCGGGCAGTTCCAGATCACCCGCGCCGACCAGGACGCCTTCGCCGTCGCCAGCCAGCACAAGGCAGAGGCGGCGCAGAAGGCCGGCCGGTTCGACGACGAGATCGTGCCGGTGACCATCGCCTCGAAGAAGGGCGATGTCGTCGTCGCAGCCGACGAGTTCATCCGCCACGGCGCGACCCTTGAAGCCATGGAGAAACTGCGCCCGGCCTTCGACAAGGACGGTTCGGTCACCGCCGCCAACGCCTCGGGCCTGAACGACGGCGCGGCGGCGCTGGTGCTGATGAGCGCGGATGAGGCCAGGGCCCGGGGTCTGGAAGTCCTGGCGCGGATCGTCTCCTCGGCCACGGCGGGCGTGGATCCGGCGGTCATGGGCACGGGCCCGATCCCGGCGTCGAGGAAGGCGCTGGAGAAGGCGGGCTGGACCGTCGCTGACCTGGACCTCGTCGAATCCAACGAGGCCTTCGCGGCCCAGAGCCTGTGCGTGCTGCGCGAACTCGGGCTGGATCCGAACAAGGTCAACGTCAACGGCGGCGCCATCGCCATCGGCCACCCCATCGGCGCGTCAGGGGCCCGCATCCTGACGACCCTGCTGCACGAGATGAAGCGGCGCGGGGCCAGCAAGGGTCTGGCGACCCTGTGCATCGGCGGCGGCATGGGCGTGGCCATGTGCGTCGAGCGGGACTGATCCTCAGAGGACGGCGAGCAGCCCGATCAGGCCGAGGGCCAGGCCGATCAGTGACAGCAGCGACAGGGTGACGACGGCGGCGATGCGGACGCCCGACCGGGCGACGGCGCGGGCGTCGGTGCTCAACCCCAGGGCGGCCATCGAGATCAGCGTCAGGGCGGTGGCGGCCTGGGCCATGACCGGCAGGGCCGGGCCGGGGATCAGGCCCAGAGACCGCGCGGCCATCATCAGCAGAAAGCCGACGATGAACCACGGAACCAACTGACCGACCGAGATCCGGCGCGACCGGGCGGCTGCATCCTCTCCCTGAACGGTAACACCCCGATCAGACCCGCGGCCCAGGGCGGTGGCGACGGCCAGGAACAGGCAGACCGGACCCAGCATCAGCACGCGGACCAGCTTGATCAGCGTCCCGGCCTGGGTCGCCACCGCCCCCACCGGCATGGTTGCGGCCAGAACCTGGGGCACGGCATAGACGGTCAGGCCGGCCAGAACACCGTAGTTCAGGTCGCTCATCCGCAGCGCCGCGCCCAGCAACGGGAGGACGAGCACCGCTCCGACTCCGAGGACGGCGGTGAAGGCGATGGCGGCGGAAACATCTTCGGCGTCGGCGTCGATCACCGGCGCCACCGCCGCGATGGCGGAGTTGCCGCAGATGGCGTTGCCGCATGCGATCAGCACCGCCATCCGGTGCGGCAGGCGCAGCAGCCGCCCAAGCGCATAACTGACGGCCAGGGCGAGCACGACGACCAGGGCCGTCCCCGCCAGCAGTCCGGGACCGATGGCCATGACGGTGGCGGCGCTGATCGAGGCGCCCAACAGCACCACCGCGATCTCGAGCAGGGTCCGGGCGCTGAAGTCTATGCCCGGGCGCAGGCCGGCGGGCGGGGTCCACACGAACCGGACGGCCGCCCCGATCAGGATGGCCAGCACGATGGCGTCGATCCATCCCCGTCCGAACAGCCGCAGCTCCAGCGCCTGTACGGCGATGGCCGCGACGGTGACTGCCACACAGGCGATCAGGCCGGGAAACAGGGACAGGACGATCCTGACCGCACGCGACGGACCGGGCGCCGGGGGGCGGATGGGAATCATCGGATGAGACTGCGCCGGGGACGCGTCCTGATCCACCGCTCAGTTCGCGCCGGACTGGCCCGCCGCCTTCACCGCGGCGACCACGTCGGCCACGACGGACTTCACCAGCGCCGCGTCGTCGCCCTCGGCCATCACCCGGATCAGTTTCTCGGTTCCGGACGGCCGCACCAGCAGGCGTCCGACCCCCGCCAGACGCGCCTCGGCGGCGGCGACAGCGGCCTTGACTCCGGCGTCCTGCAGCGGCTTGCCCGTCGTGAAGCGAACGTTCTCCAGAAGCTGCGGCACCGGCTCGAACTGGCGGGCCAGGTCGCTCATAGCGCGGCCGCTTTCGACCAGAACCGCCAGCACCTGCAGCGCCGACATCAGGCCGTCACCCGTGGTGGCATAGTCGTGCAGGATGATGTGGCCCGACTGTTCGCCGCCCATGTTGAAGCCGCCCTGACGCATCCGCTCCATGACATAGCGGTCGCCGACCTTGGTCCGCTCCAGCGTCAGGCCGGCGGCGTTCAGCGCGCGCTCCATCCCGAGGTTGGACATGACGGTGGCGACCACGCCGCCGCCGACCAGCAGCCCGCGCTTCGCCCAATCGAGCGCCACCATGGCCATGATCTGGTCGCCGTCGATGATCTGGCCGTTCTCGTCGCAGATGATGACGCGGTCGGCGTCCCCGTCGAGGGCGATGCCGATATCGGCGCGATGGGTTTTCACCGCCTCGGCCAGGGCCTGCGGATAGGTCGAACCGCAGTTGGCGTTGATGTTCAGGCCGTTGGGCTCGACGCCGACCGGGAAAACCTCGGCGCCCAGCTCATAGAGGGTCGTCGGCGCGACCTTGTAGCCGGCGCCGTTGGCGCAATCGATGGCGATGCGCAGGCCCTGAAGGCTGAGGCCCTTGGGGAAGCTGGCCTTTGCGATCTCGATGTAGCGGGCCTGGGCGTCATCAATGCGTTTGACCCGACCCAGCTTGTCCGGCGGCGCAAGACCCTCGTCGAGGGCCTGGTCCATCATGGATTCGATCTTCAGTTCGACAGCGTCCGAGAGTTTGTAGCCGTCCGGCCCGAACAGCTTGATGCCGTTGTCGAGATAGGCGTTGTGCGAGGCGGAGATCATCACCCCGATGTCGGCCCGCATCGATCGGGTCATCATGGCCACGCCGGGGGTTGGCAGCGGCCCGAAGGTCAGCACGTCCATGCCCGCCGAGGCGAAACCCGCCACCAGAGCCGGTTCGATCATGTATCCCGACAGCCGCGTGTCCTTGCCGATCACGACGAGGTGCCGGCGGTCGTCGGACGACATGAACAGCCGCCCCGCCGCCAGCCCGACCCGCAGCGCCACTTCAGGCGTCATCGGGTGGCTGTTGGCGCGGCCGCGGATGCCGTCGGTGCCGAAATAGCGTCTCTCGCCCAAGCGTCGTCTTCCTCTCGTCGCGGTCGCAGAAACCTTGCGAAACCGCTTTTTAGGTGCAAACCGGGGCGCCTGTCGCCTACATCGGCGCCAGACAGCCGGGCTCGGCTTAGACCGTTACCCGTCCGCGCGCAAAGCGCGGAAAGGCAGATTTCCGAGGGACTTATCCATGTGCGGCATCATCGGTGTGACGGGCGTAGGCCCGGCGGTTCCCCGTTTGATCGACAGCCTGAAGCGGCTGGAATACCGGGGCTATGACTCTGCGGGTGTCGCCGCTCTCGTGGATGGGCGCATCGAACGCCGTCGCGCCAAGGGCAAGATTCGCGAGCTCGAGGCCGTGCTCGCGGCCGAACCGCTGAACGCAACGATCGGCATCGGGCATACGCGCTGGGCGACGCACGGCGCGCCCACGACCGCCAACGCCCATCCGCACAAGGCCGGCCGCGTCGTGCTGGTCCACAACGGCATCATCGAGAATTTCGCCGAACTGAAGGCTGAACTGGCCAGGGATGGCCACGTGTTCGAGAGTCAGACCGACACCGAGGTGGTCGCCCACCTGCTGGATCGCGAACTGGGCCGCGGCAATGACCCGCTAGTCGCCTTCAAGACCGTTCTGGACCGTCTGACCGGCGCCTATGCACTGGCGGTGCTGATCGAGGGCGAGGACGGGCTGATCCTCGGCGCCCGGCGCGGCAGCCCGCTGGTCGTCGGCTGGGGCGAGGGCGAGATGTATCTGGGCTCGGACGCCCTGGCGGTCGGCCCCTTCACCCAGAAGATCAGCTATCTGGAAGAGGGCGACTATGTCGGAGTCGACCGGAACGGCGCGCGCATGTTCGACGTGGACGGCGCCGCGGTCGAACGACCGATCGTGCAGGTCTCGGCCTCTTCGGCCCTGGTGGAGAAGGGCGAGTACCGGCACTTCATGGAGAAGGAAATCCATGAGCAGCCCGACAGCGTCCAGCACACCCTGTCCCACTACCTGGACTTCGTGAACGGCAAGGCCAAGACCGATTCGGCCGACTTCGCCGCCATCGACCGCATTCAGATCGTGGCCTGCGGCACCGCCTTTTACGCCGGTCAGATTGGCCGCTATGCGTTCGAGAAGCTGGCCGGCCTGCCCTGCGACGTCGAGATCGCGTCAGAGTTCCGATACCGCAATCCGGCTCTGACGCCGGGTACGCTGGCAGTCGCCGTCAGCCAGTCGGGCGAGACCGCCGACACCTTGGCCAGCCTGTCGTGGTGCAAGGCCAAGGGCCTGAAAACCGCCGCTCTGGTGAATGTCCACTCGTCCTCGATGGCGCGTGAGGCCGGGCATCTGTGGCCGACCCACGCGGGCCCTGAGATCGGCGTCGCCTCGACCAAGGCCTTCACGGCCCAGGTCGCCGCCCTGCTGGCCCTTGCCGTCGCGGCGGGCGTCCAGCGCGGCCATATCGACGCCGCGCGCGAGGCCGAACTGGTCAGGGCCCTGTTCGAGGCCCCACGGCTGATCGCAGAAGCCATGAGCATGGAGGACGACCTGAAGGCCGTCGCCCACGACATCGCCAAGGCTACCGACGTCCTGTTCCTGGGCCGCGGGGCCATGTTCCCGCTGGCCATGGAGGGAGCGCTGAAGCTGAAGGAGATCAGCTATATCCACGCCGAAGGATACGCCGCTGGCGAGTTGAAGCATGGGCCTATCGCCCTCGTCGATGAATACACGCCGATCGTCGCCCTCGCCCCGCTGGACGAGGTGTTTGAAAAGACCGCCTCCAACCTGCAGGAGGTCGCCGCGCGCGGCGGGCCCGTCATCATGATCGCGCCGAAGTCCGCGCCCGATCCGCACGGCGCCGGCATCCGGCGCGTCGACGCCCCCGAATGTCACTCGCTGATCGCGCCCCTGATCTACGCCATCCCGGTGCAACTGCTGGCCTATTACACGGCCGTTCAGAAGGGCACGGACGTCGACCAGCCACGCAACCTGGCCAAATCCGTAACTGTCGAGTGATCGCATCCGGGCGCGAATGCGTTACGCTGCTCCAACTCGCCGTTCAGGATTCCGCATGACCGCTCACAGCCGCCGCCTTCGCAAGGCCGTCCTGCCCGTCGCCGGCCTCGGTACTCGGGTCCTGCCCGGCACCAAGACCACGCCGAAGGAACTGCTGAACGTCGTCGACCGGCCGATCCTCAGCTACATCGTCGAAGAGGCTCGCGAGGCCGGGATCGAGCACATCGTCTTCGTCACCGGCCGCTCGAAGGGGGCGATCGAGGACTATTTCGACCACCAGATCGAACTCGAGGCCCAGCTTCTGGCCAAGGGCAAGACGGACATCCTCGACGCGATGATCGCCGAACTGGCGACGGCCGGCGAAATGAGCTTCACACGGCAGATGCAGCCGCTGGGCCTGGGCCACGCGGTATGGTGCGCGCGTGACATCATCGGCGACGAGCCGTTCGCCGTCCTGCTGCCCGATGTGATCGTGGATTCCCAGCCGGGCGCGCTGAAGCAGCTGGCCGATGTCTATGCCCAGGTCGGGGGCAACGTCATAGGCGTGGAGGCCGTGCCCGAGACCGAAACCCACAAATACGGCATCGTCGACCCCGAGAACCGGGACGGGCGCCACATCCGGATGAAGGGGATGATCGAAAAGCCGCCGCGCGGCGAGGCGCCGTCAAACCTGTCGATCTCTGGCCGCTACATCCTGCAGCCGGAAATATTCGGCATCCTGGAGAATCAGCCGCGCGGCGCGGGCGGCGAGATCCAGCTGACCGATGGCATGGCCCGGCTGATGAAGGAGCAGACCTTCACGGCCGTGGAGTACGAGGGTGTCACGCACGACTGCGGCGACAAGATCGGCCTGCTGCGCGCCAATGTGGCCCTGGCGCTGAAACGTCCGGATCTGGGCGAGGCCGCGAGGGCGGCGATTACCGCCCTGCTTTAGCGGGACTCAACCGCCGCTGGTCAGCCGGGAGGCGCCGCCGGTGATCCTGCAGACGTTGTCGTTCTGAGGCCGACCGGATTGCTGGCCAGTCGGAACCAGAATGCCGCCCCGGGCGGAGCAATCGTCGGCCAGGCGCTGCAGTTCGGAAGCGTAGCGGTCAACGCCTGGAGTCGGGGCGCAACCGGCTGCGGCCAGCAGAAGCAGGGCGGGAGCGAGGGTCAGGACGCGCATGATGAAGTCTCCTTGCGGATGCGACCTCCATTTAAGCGCTCAACGGCGCATCCGTTCAATCGCCTCGACCAGCCGCTCGATATCCGCCGGGCCGGACAGGCGATGGTCGCCGCCTTCGATCAGGTCCAGCCGGACATCGCCTCCGGTCAGGCGTTCGACCAGACGGATCGCGTGCCGCCACGGCACCACGTCGTCGGCCCGTCCCTGAAGGATATGCACGGGTGCGGCGACCGGAATGGCCGCGTCCAGCATCAGCCAGTTCCGCGCCTCTTCGAACATGGCGAGGGTCAGGACATATTCGCCGAGCCCTTCCTCGGCGATCATCGTCTCTCCATCTCGCAGGATGGCCTGCCGCTCGTGATCGGCCAGGCCGGGCCACATCAGCCGCTCGGTGAAGTCCTGGGCCGGATTGATCAGCGTCAGCCCCGCCACCCGGTCCGGCCGGGCCAGCGTCAGCAACAGCGCCACCCAGCCCCCCATCGAGGACCCGACGGGAATGACCGGCCCCTTGAGGCTGTCGATCAGGGCGATGGCGTCCTCGCGCCGGCGGCCGATGGTGGCCCGCCGCCAGTCGCCGGTCGACTGGCCGTGAGCGAAATGGTCGTAGCGGAGGTAGTTCCAGCCTCGCTCGCGGGCCGTCGCGTCCAGCGCCACGGCCTTGGTCCCGTCCATGTCGGAGCGGAAGCCGCCGATCCAGACGATCGTCGGACCCTCGCCCTCGACCTGTCGAAAGGCGAGGGTCTCGCCGTCCGGACGTTGCAGCCGCCGAATGCCGTCGCTCATGACCCGCCTCTCGCGAAAACCGTCGCGGACTGATAGCGAACCCGGCGTACCGAAGCGAAGGCCAAAGCGCGTGCCCGATCCCACGACCGCCCCCAGGGTTCTGTTCGTCACCTCCAATCGCATCGGCGACTGCGTCATCTCGTCGGGCGTGATCCGCGAGATCGGCCGCCAGCTTCCGGGCGCCCGGATCACCGTCGCCAGCGGCCGGCCCCCGGCGCCCCTGTTCCGCGCCGCGCCCGGCGTCGATCGGGTCATCATCCTCGACAAGAAGAAGTTCGCCGGACACTGGCTCGATCTGTGGAAACAGGCGGTCGGAACCCGCTGGGATCTGGTCATCGACATCCGCGGCTCGGCGCTCAGCTACCTGGTCCCGGCGAAACGGCGAGTGGTCTACAACCGCTCGTGGGAAACCGGCGTGCGCAAGGTCGAGATGGTCTCGCGCCTGATGGGGTCAGCGGCGCCGCTGGACCCGGAAATCTTTCTTGACGACCAGGCGCGGTCCGAGGCCGCCGCGGTGATCGATCCCCAACTGGCGACGGGGCCCGGGCCGATCATCGCCCTGGCGCCGATCGCGCACCAGCCGGGCAAGAGCTGGCCGGCCGATCGCTGGGGCGCGCTGGTCGGGATGCTCAAGGCTGATACACGTTTCGACGGCTGGCGTTTCATGCTGGTGGGCGGGCCGGGCGATCACCCGCCCGCGGCTCCCGCCCTGGCGGCGGCCGGAGAGCGCGGAATCGACTTCGTCGGCAAGGGCGACATCCTGGCCTCGGCCGCCGCGATCGACCGGGCGGCGCTGTTCGTCGGCAACGATTCCGGTCTGATGCATGTGGCGGCCGCAGCGGGCCGGCCGACACTGGGTCTGTTCGGTCCGACCGAGTGGTGGCTGTACGGGCCCTGGGGTCCGAAAACCCGCACCGCCGCCTCAAACGAGACCCGGGGCGAGTTCGCGCCGATCGAGGCGCTGACGACCGAGCGTGTCTTCGACGCCCTGATCGACCTGCATACCGCCTTCATCGGCGCCGGCGGCCCCGCCAAACCTTGAAGCGAAGGGCGTTCGCGGTCATATAGGGCCGCTGGAGGGGAACGCGGCGAACCGTCGCGCGCTCCGACCTGTCAGAACTCTACTTCTTCTCCACGCAAGGAACCGACGCTCATTCGCCGTCCGATGAACCAACCGCCCGTCAAGGACGGGCCCCCCATGAACCAGGATATCCGCGCGCCGCGCGTTCTGCTGATTGATCAGAACGGCGAGAAACAAGGCGTCATGCCGACGTCCGCCGCGCTGGAAGCCGCCGAAGAGGCCGGCATGGACCTGGTTCAGATCGTCTCGACGTCAGAGCCGCCGGTCTGCAAGATCCTCGACTACGGCAAATTCCGCTTCCAGGAGCAGAAGAAGAAGGCCGAGGCGCGCAAGCGCCAGAAGGTCGTCGAGCTGAAAGAAATCAAGCTCCGCCCCAACATCGACGTCCACGACTATGAGGTGAAGGCAAAGGCCATGCACCGCTTCTTCGACGAGGGCGACAAGGTCAAGGTGACGCTGCGTTTTCGCGGTCGCGAAATGGCCCACCCCGAACTGGGCATGAAGCTGTTGAACAAGGTTCAGGCCGACTTCGACGAGATCGCCAAGGTCGAATACGCGCCGCGTATGGAAGGCCGCCAGATGATCATGATCCTCGCGCCGAAATAGGTCGCGTCGGTTCAAAACTTCGGAACGCCCCGACCGGAAACGGTCGGGGCGTTTTCGTTTGTCCGCCGCAAGGCTCGGGATAAGGTCAGCGCCATGCCCAAAACCGGTTCCGCTCCCGCCGCTTCCCGTTCGGCGTTGTTCGTCCTGTTCGGCGTGGTCTTCATCAATCTGGTGGGCTTCGGCATCGTGGTGCCGCTGCTGCCCTTCTACGGCCAGACGCTGGACGCGCCGCCATGGCAGGTGGCGCTGATGTTCTCGGCCTATTCGCTGGGCCAGTTCTTCGCCGAGCCCTTCTGGGGGCGGTTGTCGGACCGGATCGGGCGCAAGCCCGTGCTGCTGATCACGGTGATCGCCAACGCCCTTGGCTACCTGATGCTGGCCTTCGCCCCCAACATCTGGCTGGCGATCGGCATCCGCCTGTTCACCGGCCTGGGCGCTGGCAATATCTCGACCGTCCAGGGCTACGTCGCCGACGTGACGCCCCCGGAACAGCGAGCGGGCCGAATGGGTCTGATCGGCGCGGCCTTCGGCCTGGGCTTCATTGTCGGGCCGGGACTGGGCGGCCTTTTGACCCGCGAGGACATGGGGACGCTGGGATATCAGCTGCCGATCTTCGTCGCCGCCGGCCTTTGCGTGCTGGCCGCGATCGGTATCGCGGTTTTGCTGAAGGAGAGCCGGGCAAAGGCGGATCCCGCCGTCCCGCGTCCGCGGTTCCTGAGCGGCGTCCATGACGCCGTGGCCAACCCCGTGGTCTCGCGCGTCCTGCTGGTCACCCTGATCTACATGGCGGGCTTCTCCGGGATGGAATCCACCTTCGGCTTCTGGACCGAGGCGCGATACGGCTGGGGCGCCCGCGAGGTGGGTCTCAGCTTCATGGCGGTCGGCATCGTCTCAACCATCTGCCAAGGCTTGATCGCCGGCCGGCTGGCGCGCCGGTTCGGCGAGGCGCGGGTGCTGGCCGTGGGATGCCTGATTTTCGGCGCGGGCCTGGTGGGGCAAGTGCTGGTCGGCCGGCTTCTGCCACATGGCGATGCGCTGGTGCCGGTGGTCATGGCGTGCGGCGCCTTCGGCATGGCGATCACCATGCCCAATATCTCGGCCCTGATCTCGCGGTCGGTCGATCCTGACCGGCAGGGCGCGATGCTGGGTCTGAACATGGCTGCGAGCTCATGCGCCCGCATCTTCGGACCAATGGCGGCGGGAGCGATCTTCTCCGGCATCGGCCACGACTGGCCGTTCCTGATCGGCGCGGCCCTGACCGTTCCGGCGGCTGTCATGGCCATCAACGCCGGACGCGCGTTCCGCAAACGGCAGGCCGGTCTGGTCTCCGCACCGGCCGAATAAAGCTCCGCTTGCAGCCACGTTGTCCCCGCCCTTATGGTTGTGGACACAGGGGGCGGGGGCCGCACAATGACTATCCGATATATGGCGTCTGCGCTGGCCGCAGCGGGCGCGATCCTGACGGCCGGGGCGGTTCGGGCCCAGGACGTCGCGCCGCTGGAGGCCTATGGGGCCATGCCCGCGCATGAACTGGTCGAGGTCTCGCCCAGCGGCGACCGGATGGCCTATGTCACCGTCGTCGGCGAGGAGCGCGCCCTCGTCATCAACGATCTGAACGACATGAGCCTGATCGGCGGGGTCCGCGCCGGGCCGGTCAAGGTGAGGGATCTCGGCTGGGTCGGCGAGGACCATGTCTATATCTACAGCACCGCCACCCAGGTCGGGGCCTCCATCGGCCTGAGGCGATCCGAGCTGGCCGATGTGTCCATCTACGAGATTCCCACGCGGCGTGTCTCGCTGGCCCTGACCCACACGCCCGGCGTCTTCGCCAAGGTGTTCGGCGCGCCGATCGTGCGCACGATCGATGGTGAACCGTCGCTGATCGTCGTTGGCCAGGGTCGCCAGGGCGCGGGCCTTTTCAACATCAACCTGTCGACCGGTATCGGCGAGGAACACGTCGATCCCGACCGCAAGGGCCCGCCTTCATTGCTGGACGTCGACGGCGAGCCCGTCGCCCGCGTCACTTATGACGGGGAGACCTATGAGGTTCAGGCCCGACGCTCCGGCTTCTGGCGCACGATGTGGCAGACGGACGCAAGGATAGACACGCCGGGACTGGCAGGCTTCGGACAAACCACGGGCAGTGTTGTGCTGAACGGCCGGATCGACGGACGCGAGGAAGGCTTCTACGCCCTCGATCTCGCAACCGGCGCCATTTCGGACCTGCCGTTCGAAGGCCGGCCCACCGGTCTGATCCATCACCCCAGGACCAGGCTGCTGATCGGGGCGCAGACGGTCGGGGACGACGACGAGGTGACCTGGCAGTTCCTCGATCCCCAGGCTGACCGCGCCTGGCGGTCGGTGCAGGCGGCGTTCCGCGGCAAGCAGCTGAGCCTGAGATCCTGGTCCGACGACATGCGCCAGATCGTCGTCTTCACCCAGGGCGCGGGCGATGCCGGCACCTATCAACTGGTGGACCTGGATCGCCGGACGGCCGAGATCGTCGGCGAGGCCTATCCGGCCATCACCGGCGCCCGCGTTGGCGAGGTGCGGCCCATCAGCTATCTGGCCGCTGACGGCATGCGCATCCCCGGCTATCTGACCCTGCCGCCCGGCGTGACCGATCCCAAGGGCCTGCCGCTGATCGTTTTCCCTCACGGGGGGCCGGCGGCGCGGGACAATATGGGCTTCGACTGGTGGGCCCAGGCCATGGCCTCGCGTGGCTATGCGGTGCTGCAGCCGAATTTCCGTGGTTCTGACGGGCTGGGAACGGCCCATCTGGAAGCGGGCTATGGCGAATGGGGCCGCAAGATGCAGACGGACCTGTCGGACGGCGTGCGCTGGCTGGCCTCGGAAGGGATCGCTGACCCGGCCCGTGTGTGCATCGTCGGGGCCAGCTACGGCGGCTATGCGGCGATGGCCGGGCCAACGCTCGATCCCGGAATCTATCGCTGCGCCGTCGCCGTCGCCGGCGTTTCGGACCTGCGCCGGATGGTGCAATGGGAGGCCGAGCAGGGCGGACGGCGCGACTCGCCGGTGGTGCGCTACTGGAATCGCTTCATGGGCGCCGACCGACTGGGCGATCGCGATCTGGCGCAGACCTCGCCCGCGGATCAGGCCGCCCGGGCCGACGCGCCGATCTTGATGCTGCACGGTCGCGACGATACGGTGGTGCCATTCGAGCAGAGCCGCATTTTCGCAGACGCCCTGCGCCGTGCGGGCAAGCCCTTTGAACTGATCGAACTGCCCAGCGAGGATCACTGGCTGTCCCGCGCCGCGACGCGCAACTGGATGCTGGCTGAAACCGTACGCTTCCTCGAGCAGCATAATCCGCCGCGATGACCGAACGCCTTGCCTTTGTGCGCTGCGTGGCCTAGAAGCCGCGCCTTCGCGTACCGAACCGCCGGGCTAAAAGGCATGCCTGGGCGGTTCTCATCAGGGTTTCCAATCCGACGGCCCGCAAGGCCTGAAGAACCGGCAACCCACTCAAAAAGAGAGTGAAAATGCCCAAACTGAAGACGAAGTCTGGCGCCAAGAAGCGCTTCAAATTCACGGCGACTGGCAAGGTCAAGGCCGGCGTGGCAGGCAAGCGGCACCGCTTGATCAGCCACAACAGCAAATACATCCGCCAGAACCGCGGCACCTCGGTCATGGCCGACGCCGACGCCAAGAAGATCAAGTCCTACATGCCGTACGCCTGATCGGCGCGCTGCATCTCGACCTGATCTCCACACAGAATTTGAAAGGATAGCGACATGGCTCGCGTCAAACGGGGCGTAGTTTCACACGCCAGACACAAGAAGGTTCTCAAGCAGGCCAAGGGTTTCTACGGCCGCCGCAAGAACACCATCCGCACCGCCAAGGCCGCGGTCGATCGCGCCGGCCAATACGCCTACCGCGACCGCCGCAACAAGAAGCGCTCGTTCCGCGCCCTGTGGATCCAGCGCATCAACGCCGCCGCGCGTCTGGAAGGCTTCACCTATTCGCAGTTCATGCACGGCCTCGGCGAGGCCGGCATCGAGCTGGACCGCAAGGTCCTGTCCGCGATGGCCGCTGACGAAGCCGCCTTCAAGGCCGTGGCCGACAAGGTCCGCGACGCGCTGAAGGTCTAGGCTGACCCGCTGAACCGATGAACGCCCGCTCCGGCCTCCGGGGCGGGCGTCGTCGTGAGGGGTCCACGCAACCCCCGCCGCCCCGTCCCGTTGAGACAGCGCCGCCACAATATCCGGCGAGCCTTCAACCCCGGGGAATCCCATGTCCATCGCCAAGGTCACCGAAGTCACCGCCTCGTCCACCGTCAGCTTCGAGGACGCGCTGAAACGGGGCATCGCCCGGGCCGACAAGACCCTCAACAATGTCGCGGGCGCCTGGGTCCAGGAGCAGAAGGTCGTCGTCAAGGGCGGCGAGATCGTGGAATACCGCGTCAATATGAAGGTCTCCTTCGTCCTCGAGGACTGACCCGTCGCGCTTCCGTCCGGCGGGCGGGGTGACGAAACCGTCCGCGCCCGCTAGACGACGGTCGCAATGACCGATCTCGCCCAACTCGAACTCGACCTGATCAACGCCATCGGCGGCGCGGAAACCGCAGCCGCGGTCGAGGAACTGCGCGTCGCCGCGCTCGGCAAGTCCGGCTCCATCTCCGGTCTGCTGAAGGGCATGGGCGCGCTGAGCCCCGACGAGCGGCGCGAACAGGGACCAATGATCAACGGCCTGCGCGACCGGGTTTCCTCTGCCCTCGCTGCCCGAAAGGCCGAGCTGGAAGCCGCTGAGCTGGACATCAGATTGCAGGCCGAGCGTATCGACCTGACGCTGCCGGCCCGTCCGCGCCGCAAGGGCTCGGTGCATCCGACCATGCAGGTGATGGACGAGATGATCGCCCTGTTCGCCGACATGGGCTTCGCCGTGGCCGAGGGCCCGGACATCGAGGACGACTTCCACAATTTCACGGCCCTGAACTTCCCGCCCAAACACCCGGCGCGGGAGATGCACGACACCTTCTTCCTCAAGCCCGATCCGGAGACCGGCGAGCGCAAGGTGCTGCGCACCCACACCAGCCCGGTGCAGGTGCGGACCATGATGACGCAGAAGCCGCCGATCCGGATCATCGCCCCCGGCCGCACCTTCCGGAAGGACAGCGACGCCACCCACACGCCGATGTTCCATCAGGTCGAGGGCCTGGTCATCGACCGCGACATCCACATGGGCCACCTGAAGTGGACGCTCGAGACCTTCGTTGCCCGCTTCTTCGAGGTGGACGGCGTCGACGCGCGCTTCCGCCCGCACCACTTCCCGTTCACCGAGCCGTCGGCCGAGATGGACATCCGCTGCGACCGCTCAGGCGGCGAACTGAAGCTGAACACCGGCGACAGCTGGATGGAAATTCTCGGCTGCGGAATGGTGCACCCCAATGTGCTGCGCAACTGCGGCATCGACCCGGACGAATACCAGGGCTTCGCCTTCGGCATGGGCGTGGATCGCCTGGCCATGCTGAAGTACGGCATTCCGGATCTGCGGCCGATGTTCGACGCCGACACCCGATGGCTGGGCCACTACGGCTTCTCCGCCTTCGCCGCCCCCAACCCTGCAAGCGGACTGTCCTGATGACCGACCAGCCCTTCTCCCCCACGGCCCCGTCCCGCACCCTGGACCCGCTCGCGACGGAGTTCAGCGGGGCCACCTTCGCCCTGTTCGACCTCTACCGCGCCAGCGTTCAGGCCGGCGGCGGGGTGATGATCGAGGGCCGCAGCTTCGCGGATTGCGTCCTCGAGGGGCCGGCGCTGATGCTGGTTCTGGAAGGCGTCCACTTCCAGAGCACCAATTTCGGTCCCACCAGCGGCGACATGCGCAACATGCTGTTCCAGCCGATGGGCAACATGGGGATCGGAGCCATTCCCGTCCGCAACTGCACCTTCACGAACTGCCGGTTCAACACCCTGGGAATCACGGGGAACGAGGAACTGCTGAAGATGCTGATCGAACAGGTCCCCGTCGGCTGATGGCCAGAACTGAAATCGAGAGACCGCAACCATGACCGACCAGACCCCGACCATGTCCCCGGAAGAAGCCGCCGGCCGCGCCCTGGTGGCGCGCACCAGCTTCGAGAAGGAATCCGTCTGGCTGCCCCAGCTGGCGGTCCAGCACTGGAACGCGGGCCAGATGTTCATCGACGGCAAGACCTTCACCGATTGCCTGATCGAGGGGCCGGCGGTGATGGCGGTAATGAGCGGCACCACGTTCGACAGCTGCGCGATGGGCACGACGGCCGACGTGCGAAATCTGCTGTACCGCCCCGTCGGTCAGGACAAGATGGCCGGGGTTGTCGGAGTGGGCAATTGCCGGTTCGTGCGCTGTCGTTTCGTCCAGGTCGGCTTCACCGGATCGGATGATCTGCTGGAAGACCTGCAGGGCGGCGTCAAATCGATGTCGGGCGTTGCGAAACCCTCTGGAACCCTCGCGTGAAATTCACCCTCTCCTGGCTGAAGGAACATCTCGATACGGACGCCGACGTGGCGGCCGTGGCCGCAGCCATGACCATGGCGGGGCTGGAGGTGGAAGAGGTCCACGACCCGATCGCGGCCCTGGCGCCGTTCACGGTCGCCCGGATCGTCTCGGCCGAACGCCATCCCAACGCCGACCGGCTGCAGGTCTGTCAGGTCGATACCGTCGACGGGATGAAGGAGATCGTCTGCGGCGCGCCGAACGCGCGCGCGGGCCTGACGACCATCTATGCGCCCATCGGCGCCTTCGTGCCCGGACTGGGGGTGACCCTGGTCGAGAAGCCGGTGCGCGGCGTGGTCTCGAACGGGATGCTGTGCTCGGCTTCGGAGCTGGAGCTGGCTGACGAAAGCGACGGCATTCTGGAACTGGCCGACGACCTGGCGGTCGGAACCCCGGCGGCCGGGGTGTTCGGCGCCGAGCCGGTGATCGATTTCGAGGTGACTCCGAACCGGCCCGACTGGCTGGGCGTGGCCGGCATCGCGCGCGACCTGGCGGCCGCCAGCCTGGGTCAGCTGAAGACGCCCTCGGTGGTTCCGGTGGCGGGAGGCTATCCGTCGCCCATCACGGTGCGCATCGAGACGCCGGAGATGTGCCCGATCTTCGCCGGCCGGTTGATCCGCGGCGTCACGAACGGGCCCTCGCCCGAATGGCTGCAGCGGCGGCTGGCAGCCATCGGCCTGCGCTCCATCAACCGGCTTGTCGATGTCACCAATCTGATCGCCTACGACCGTTGCCGGCCCCTCCACGTCTATGACGCCGCCAAGCTGGTGGGCGGCTCGATCGTGGTGCGCGGCGGGCAGGTCGCCTCGGGCACAGGCGAACACGAGCACCTGATCGCCCTGGACGGCAAGACCTATACGGTCGATCCGGCGATGTGCGTGATCGCCGACGCCGGCGGCGAGCGGCCCATCGGCCTGGGCGGCGTCATGGGCGGGGAGTCGACGGGATGTTCGGATGATACAGCCGACGTCTTCCTCGAAAGCGCCTGGTTCGATCCTATCGTCACGGCCCAGACGGGACGCACGCTGGCGATCAATTCTGACGCCCAGTACCGGTTCGCGCGAGGCGTCGACACGGGCTTCGTGGTTCCGGGTCTTGAACTGGCGACGCGCCTGATCCTGGACCTCTGCGGCGGCGAGCCGTCCGAGGTCGTGGTGGCAGGTCATGCCCCCGCCAGCCCTGCGTCGGTCGCCTTTGATCCGGCCCGGGTCGGTCAGCTTACGGGCCTGTCGCTGGATGACGACCGGATCGCCGAAATCCTGACCCGGCTGGGTTTCGAAGTGGTGCGGGCGACGACGTGGACCGTGACCCCCCCGTCCTGGCGTCGTGACGTCGAAGGTCCGGCCGATCTGGTGGAGGAGGTCGCACGCATCCAGGGCTATGACGCCCTGCCGTCGACTCCCCTGCCTGATCAGGGCGCGCCCTCGCGCGGCGTCCTGAACCCGCGTCAGGCCCGCGTCCGCCGCGCGCGCCGCGCGCTGGCCGCCATGGGCTATGCCGAGGCCGTCACCTGGTCCTTCACCAGACAGTCGACGGCGGCCCTGTTCGGAGGCGGGGATGAGCGGCTGCTGGTCGAGAACCCCATCGCGGCCGACCTGGACTGCATGCGGCCCTCGGCCCTGCCCAACCTGATCCAGGCCGCCGCCCGCAACGCCGCGCGCGGCCATGCCGACGCCGCCCTGTTCGAGATCGGGCCCATCTATCTGGACGACAGCCCGACTGGCCAGCGGACGGTCATCGCCGGCCTGATCGCGCCGCGTTCAGCGCGTCACTGGGGCGGCGGAGCCGAGGAAGCCCTGTTCGGCCTCAAGGGCGACCTGATGGCTCTGCTGGAGGAACTGGGCGCGCCGGTGGGCTCGCTGCAGCTGGTCCAGGGCCAGAACCGCGACTGGTGGCATCCCGGACGCTCGGCCCGGCTTCAGCTGGGCCCCAAGACCATCATGGTCGAGTTCGGCGCCCTGCATCCCCGGGTGCTCAAGGCGCTGGACGCCGACGGGCCGATGCTGGCGTTCGAGATCGTGCTGGACGCCGTTCCGGAACCGCGTGGGGCGAAATCCAAGGCGCGCGGCGCCGCCAACCTCGCCAACCTGATGCCGCTGACCCGCGACTTCGCCTTCGTGGTCGAGGATGGCAAGGCGGCCGGCGACCTGACGCGCGCGGTGGCCGGGGCCGACAAGGCCCTGATCGCCGATGTGCGGGTGTTCGACGTCTATCGCGGCGCGGGCGTGCCCGAGGGCATGAAGTCGGTGGCGCTGGAGGTCGTGATCCAGCCGGTCGAGGCGACCCTGACCGAGGCGGAGATCGAGGCGCTTTCGGCGCGGATCGTCGCGGCCGCCAGCAAGCTGGGCGCGACGCTGCGAAGCTGACCCGCAGAGTCCGCTCGAAAACAGCGGACATATCGGACTCTTGTGCTCCGATCCGGAGGCAAGCGACTGAAGACGCGCGACTTTCCCGGCCGTGACGAGGGCAGGGTCAGTGTCCGGTGAGCGGTCGCGGACAAATTTGGAAGCGGTCTGGATCATGAACGGGAGAATAGATCGACCCTGCGTCAGAATCGGACGCACCCGCGGCCGCGTCGCGAGGACCCTGGCAACCTCCCGTTAACCTCGCCGCCGCAAGGCTGACTCAAAGAGCGGCGACGGTGCTTGAAGCGCCTGCGTGAGTCGGGCGGACCGTCGCGCCTACCCACGGAGCCAGCCCATGCACCGCCGCCAAATGATCCTTTCCGGTCTCGCCGCCACCGCCGGCGCCGCAGGTCTGTCCGCCTGCGCCACTAACGGCCAGGGCGGCGATCCCAACTATCCGATCGCCTCCGACCAGCAGGCCCAGGCCTATACGGCCGACGAACTGATCGCCGCCGGCTCGCGCGAACTGGGCATCGCCGCCGAGGCCCTCGGCGGCGCCATCGAGCGCATCTTCGCCGAACAGGGCGACCGTCCGACGGCCTATATCGCCGGCGAGGAGGCGTCCGGAGCGGTGGGTGTCGGTGCGCGCTATGGCCGGGGCGCCCTGCATATGAAGGATCTGTCGGCTTCGCAGGAAGTGTTCTGGCAGGGCATCTCCATCGGCTGGGATGTCGGCGGCAACGCCAGCCGCGTCTTCACCCTGGTCTACGGCCTGTTCCACCCGGACATGATCTATCGCCGCTATCCCGGCGTGGAGGGCTCGGCCTATCTGATCGGCGGCTTGGGCGTGAACTACCAGCGCGCCGACGGCATCGTCCTGGCGCCGATCCGCACCGGCGTGGGCCTGCGCCTGGGCGCCAACGTCGGCACCATGGCCTACAGCCGCCAGCGGAATCTGCTGCCGTTCTGACGCGGTTTTTCATTGTCGTGATTGTCGCTGGTGTCATGGTCGCGATGTCCACGATGTCACTGCCGGATTGTCTCTATGCACCGGCGTCGACGATCAGGGATTCCAGTCCCTCGCGCCAGGTCGGATATTTCGGTCGCCAGCCGAGCTCGGCCTTGGCGCGGGCGTTCGAGAGCCGCTTGGAGTCCACATAGAAGCGCCGCATCGCCTCGCTGACCGAGGGGTCGTTCCAGTCGACCTCCGGGGGGACGGGAAGCCCCAGCCGGCGCGCCGCGCCCTCCATGACCACGTCGGCAGGCGCGGGTTCATCGTCGCACAGGATGTACGTTGCGCCCGGTCGGGGGCGCGCCATGGAGGCGAACAGGCCTGAGACCGCGTCCTCCACATGGACACGGTTGAACACCTGGCCCGGCTTCCTGACCAGCCGCGCCGTCCCGTCGCGCAGGCGGTCCAGGGGCGAGCGGCCGGGACCGTAGAGGGCCGGCAACCGGAACAGCTGAACCGTCAGGCCCATGCCCTGGGCGGCGTCCAGCCAGTCGCGCTCGGCGCGCACGCGGCGCGCGCCTTCCAGGCTGGCGGCGTTCAGTTCGCTGTCCTCAAGCGCCCAGCCCCCGGCGCGGTCGCCATAGACGGCCGTGGAAGAGACGTAGCCGATCCAGTCGGGCCAGGATCCCGCCGCGGTGATCGCGGGCAACAGCGCCTTCACGCCCGGACAGCCGATCGCCTCCGGCGGAGCGGTGATCAGGATGGCCGAGGCGCCAGCGACCGCCGCCGTCAGCGCCACTGAGTCGGCTGGATCAATTGCGGCGAACCCGTCGGCGCTCAGGGCGGCGCGCGTGCCGGCGTCCCGGCTGGTCAGGACGACGCGGCCGCCCCGCCGGATCATCTCGCGCGCCGTCGCCTGTCCGAGCCAGCCGCCGCCGAAGATCAGCAGGGATGCGGGAGCGTCAGACATGGAAGGGCCTCAGGCCGAGCGGACGTGAACCGGCGCCTTGGGCGGTACGGTCAGGGTGGGTTCGGTCTGCACCGCCCTGGCGCGCTTGCTGTTCCAGGTAGAAACGCAAGGCACCTTGGACAGGTCCGCGCGGTCGGCGTAGCGGCGGGCGATGTCGGTGACCTCGTCCAGCAGGCCCTGGGCGAGGGTGATCGGCTTCAGGCCCAGGTCGCGGAACTGGTCGTTGGCGACGACCAGTTCGTTCTCGTCGGCCTCCTGGCGCGGATTGGGCACGTTGTGGACTTCGGCGCCGGTCATGTCGGCGATCATGGCGGCCAGGTCGCGCACCCGGCGGCTCTCGGTCATCTGGTTCAGGATCTTGACCCGGTCGCCGACCTTGGGCGGATTGGCCAGGGCCAGCTCGACGCAGCGCACCGTATCCTGAATGTGAATGAAGGCCCGCGTCTGGCCGCCCGTGCCGTGCACCGTCAGCGGATAGCCGACCGCAGACTGCATCAGGAACCGGTTCAGCACCGTGCCGTAGTCGCCGTCATAGTCGAAGCGGTTGATCAGCCGCTCGTCCCGGCGCGTCTCTTCCGTCTGGGTGCCCCAGACAATGCCCTGGTGCAGGTCGGTGATCCGCAGCCCGTCGTTCCTGGCGTAGAACTGGAACAGCAGGGCGTCCTGGGTCTTGGTCATGTGATAGATCGAGCCCGGGTTCGGCGGGAACAGAATCTCCTGCTCGGCCGGGCCGAAGTCGGTGTCGACGGTGATCTTCAGATAGCCCTCGGGGATGCGCAGCCCGGCGGTGGTGTAGCCATAGACGCCCATGGTCCCCAGGTGGGCCAGGTGCACGTCCAGGCCGCTCTCGACGATCGCCGCCAGCAGGTGGTTGGTGGCGTTCAGGTTGTTGTCGACCGTGTACAATTTATGCCGCGCCGACTTCATCGAATAGGGCGCGGCCCGCTGTTCGGCGAAATGGACCACGCTGTCGGGTTTCCACTCACGGATCAGGGCGACGAGACGGTCGAACTCCTTGCCGACGGTCATGTTGACGAAGTCGATGGTCTGGCCGCTGACCTCCTTCCAGGCTGCGATGCGCTCGCCCATGGTGCGGATGGGGGTCAGGGACTGGACCTCAAGCTCATTGTCGATGTTGCGCCGGCTGAGGTTGTCGACGACGCAGACATCCCACCCGCGCGCCGACAGGTGCAAGGCCGTCGGCCAGCCGCAGAAACCGTCGCCGCCCAGAACAAGAACCCGCATCCGACCATCCTTCGTGATTTCGACATCCTGCCTACCGGATGGCGGCGTGGCGTCAAAGCTTGACCTTGTAACGCGCGAAAGGGCCCGTCGGGCTCAGGCTCGCGAGCGCGCCCGCCACTCTTCGCGAGTCTGGCCCCAGCGGTCGATCGGCAACTCGTGATACGGCTGGGGCAGCTGCGTCGGCCCTTGATTGTACGAGCCGATCCGTTCCGCCAGCCGTTGCGACGGGACATTATCCGGGTCGATGCAGTGGATGACCTCGGTCCAGCCCAGGACATCGAAGGCGTAGTCGATCGTCGCGATCGCCGCCTCGGCCCCGTAGCCCTTGCCCTGGGCGTCCGGATGCAGACCCCAGCCGACCTCGGTCCCGGGCCAGTCGTGCGGCCTCCACGGACCGATCCGGCCGAGCCACAGGCCGGTCCCACGTTCAATCAACGAGAACATGGAGACGCCCGTCAGGCTCCAGGCCCCGGCCATGGTCATGAAGCCGCGCCAGGCGACCGCCGCCGGCTGGGGCCCGCCGAGGAATTTCGCCGCCTCTGGATCGGCCATCATCCCGGCCCAGCGCGGGAAGTCTTCCATGGCGATGGGCCGCAGGGTCAGGCGTTCGGTTTCAAGCACCGGTCCGGTCAAAGCAGGTACTCCCTTTCAAGTTCGTAGTGGCTGCCCTCGTGGGTCAGGACGCTGGAGTAGAGGCCGAACCGGTCAATCCGGATCGGGGGCGAATGCAGCAGGTTATGCCCCGCGATCCAGGCGCCGATCCGGTCCGGATTGGCGTGCGGCTTCAGATAGGCCAGCGTCATGTGGGGCCGATAATCGCGGCGCTCCAACGCGATCCCGGCCCGCTCCGCGGCGCTGCGGGTTCGCCCGGCCAGGACTGACAGGCGCTCGCTGGGCTCGATCCCGGCCCACAGGGTCCGGGTTCGATAGTCGTCGCCGAAGGCGCCCACGCCCTGGAGCGCGATCTCGAACGGCCCGCCCGCCGCCGCCCGTTCCAGTTCTACGGCCAGATCATCGGCCCTGCGGCCATCGACCTCCCCGTAGAAGGTCAGGGTGATGTGCAGCTGTTCGGCGGTGCGCCAGCGGGCGCCGGGCAGGCCGGTCTGGCGGCGCGCCAGGGTCTCGACCACGTCATCGGGAACGGACAGGGCGGTGAACAACCGGATCATGCGGCCTTTGGTAGCGGCTGGGATCGTTGCGCCCAAGTCCGGTTTTCCTTGCGGAAGGGGCTGTGCGGCCCGATATTTGTGCAAAGGCCGGGATTGCCCGGCCCAACGGAGGACCGACATCGCCATGAGCGATTTCAGAAACGGCTATTCGATGCCCGCCACCGCCGACATGTCGGTGGACGCGGGCCTGCGCGGCTTCATGCTGGGCGTCTACAATAAACTGGCCCTCGGCCTGGTGGTCGCCGGCGCCCTGGCCTATCTGACCGGCAACGTCCCCGCCGTGCAGGAACTGCTGTTCGCGGTGCGTCCGGACGGCCGCATCGGCCTGACCATGCTGGGCATGATCGTCCAGTTCTCGCCGCTGGTGATGCTGTTCGGCTCGATGTTCTTCATGAAGAACCCGACGGCGGGCGGCGTGAACCTGCTCTACTGGGCCGTCGTCGCGACCATCGGCGCCGGACTGGGCATCGTCTTCCTGCGTTACACCGGCGAATCGGTCGCCTCGACCTTCTTCGTCACCGCCGCGGCGTTCGGGGGGCTGAGCCTGTTCGGCTACACGACCAAGAAGGATCTGACCGCGATGGGCAGCTTCCTGATCATGGGCGTGATCGGCCTGATCATCGCCATGGTGGTCAACATGTTCCTTCAGTCGGGCATGATGGCCCTGATCATCAGCGGCCTCGGCGTGCTGATCTTCTCGGGCCTGATCGCCTTCGACACCCAGCGGCTGAAGATGACCTACTATTCCCTGGGCGGCGACAAGGCCGCCATGGGCGTGGCGACCGGCTTTGGCGCCTTGTCGCTGTTCATCAATTTCGTGAACCTGTTCCAGTTCCTGCTGATGTTCATGGGCGGCAGCCGCGACTAGGCGGTCGCGAAACCCGAGCGCATAGAGGCCCCGGCGGAAACGCCGGGGCCTTTTCTATTCGACGATCGAGAAGCGGCGGCTGTCGAAGACGCGCAGGACCTGGGCCAGGTCGCGGCCCCGGCGCAGCACGTGGCCGCCTTCGCCAATGACGGCCCACTGGCCCTGCTTCAGGCGCAGGGCGGGCCGTTTCTCGATCCGGTAGAGCGGCGCGTCGCCCGAACGGCGGAAGACGGCGAACTCGGCCACGTCCCTGTGCCCGACCATGGCGTAGTCGCGCCATTCGGCGGCGGCGACCATCCGGCCGTAGACCCTGAGAATCAGGTCCAGTTCCTTGCGGTCGAAGAAGACCGGTCCGGGCTGAGACTGCAGATCGGCGGCGTCGCTCATCAGCATCAGGTTACGCCGACATTCGCGAAACGCCAGAGTCGCCGCTGATGTGGCCGACGCTCCTGACCGAACACTGTGTCGGCAAGAACAGCCCCGTGCGGAAATCGCACCGAACATGAAATCGCCTCGCTTCGGCCAATCGCCCGCCGCCTTGCAGGGTGAAGTCTGATGCATCGGCTCGCTGGAGTTCGGAGCAGTTCCGGATCCTGAACAGCCCCCCCAGCCCCTCCTGGATTTCTCCACCAAGGGCTCCGGCGGGTCGATGCTTCCTCCAAAGCGAGACGCCCGCTCCGCCACCCTCCCCCCTCCGGCAGAGCGGGCGTTTTGCTGTTCGGAGCGTGGTCGGGGTCAGGGCAGGCGGATCTCCACCGTTTCCTCGCCGCGCGCGACCGAGAGGGTCCTTTCGCCCGTTCCGTCCATCGCCCGGGCCAGGGCGGCAAGGTCGGAGGTCGCCTGACCGTCGACCGAGCGGATCATGTCGCCGGCCTGCAAACCGGCCGCGGCGGCGGACGAGCCGCCTTCGACGGAAAACACCTGCAGACCATCGCTCGCCTGACGCATCGCCGCCCCGCGGGCGATCACCGCGTCGGCGCCGGCGATCATCAGACGGTCGACCGGAGTCTCGACGGTCATGGTCGTGCGCCCCTCGCGCCCGTCTCGCAGATAGACGACCGCGACCTGGGTGCCCGGCGCGGCGATGCCGACGGTCGCGGCGACGGTGCCGGCGTTGGAGACCGGGCGGTTCTGGATGCGGGTGATGACATCACCGCGGCGCAGGCCCCCGGCCTCGGCCGAAGAGCCCGGCGCCACGTCCTCGACAACGGCCCCGCGCACGATACCGAGGCCGAAGTCGCGCGACCGCTCGGCGTTCAGCGAGCCGAGGATCACCCCTGTCGTGCCGCGCTTGACCTCTCCGGTCTCACGCAGCTGGGCCACGACGTACATCAGGATGCGGCTGGGCACGGCGAAGGCGATGCCGTCGTTGCCGCCGCCGCCGCCCGACAGGATGGAGGTGTTGATGCCGATCAGCCGGCCCCGGCTGTCCAGCAATGGTCCGCCCGAATTGCCCGAATTCACGGCCGCGTCGGTCTGGATATAGTCCTCGATCCGATCGCCCATGCCCGACCGGCCCAGGCCCGAGATCACGCCCATGGTCAGGGTCTGGTCCAGACCCAGCGGATAGCCGACCGCGAAGGCCAGGTCGCCGGTCCTCAGCGAATCGGAGCTGGCCACCTCGATCTGCGACAGGCCGGCCGCCTCGATCTTCAGCACGGCCAGGTCGGTCGCCTTGTCCGTGCCGATCAGGACCGCGTCGAAGATGCGGCCGTCGGTCATGTCGACGGTGAATTTCCGCCCACCCTCGACCACGTGGTTGTTGGTGACGACGATGCCTTCGCGCGCGTCGATGATGGCGCCCGAACCGCTTGAGATGGGCCTGGGCTCGTTTTCGCCGGAGCTTGGCCCCTCGGACTGGCCCAGGGTCGTCACCTGCACCACGGCGGGCAGGGCCCGTTCCAGGCCGTTGGCGAAGGTGAAGACCCCGCGCTCGGCGTCGAAGGGCACGGGCGACTGCTGGGCGACCGCGGGCTCGGCCGCCAGCAACGGAACCGCGACGACGAGCGCCAGCAGTGACAGGCCGCCGGCCCGAAGGTTGAAACGCCGCATCGCTGGGTCCCCCGTGATCACCCGACCCTAGCGCGGGAAAGCGGCGATGACGACAGTTGTCGAAACGGGACCTAGAAGGCGCTCTCGCCCGTGATGGCCCGACCCAGGATCAGGGCGTGGACGTCGTGGGCGCCCTCATAGGTATTGACCGTCTCGAGGTTCATGGCGTGGCGCATGACGTGCATCTCGCCGGTGATGCCGGCGCCGCCGTGCATGTCGCGGGCCTCGCGGGCGATGGCCAAGGCCTTGCCGCAGTTGTTGCGCTTCATCATCGAGATGGCCTCGGGGACCCAGGCCCCCTGGTCCAGCAGCCGGCCCAGCGCCAGCGCGCCCTCGAAGCCGAGGAAGATCTCGGTCTGCATGTCGGCCAGCTTCTTCTGCACCAGCTGGCGCGACGACAGCGGGCGGCCGAACAGCATGCGCTCGCCGACATAGTCGCGGGTCAGGTGGAAACAGGCCTCGGCGGCGCCCATCGCGCCCCAGGCGATGCCGTATCGCGCCTTGTTCAGGCACGAGAAGGGACCGCGCAGACCCTTGACGCCGGGCAGCAGGTTTTCCTCGGGCACGAAGACGTCGTTCAGGCCGATGTCGCCGGTGATGGAGGCGCGCAGGCTCAGCTTGTCGCCGATCTTGTCGGTGGTGAAGCCGTCCATGCCGCGTTCGACGATGAAGCCGCGGATGACGTCATCCAGCTTGGCCCAGACGACGGCCAGGTCGGAGATCGGGCTGTTGGTGATCCAGTATTTGGCGCCGTTCAGCCTGTAGCCGCCCTCGACCGCGACCGCCTTCGTCTTCATCGAGGCCGGATCGGAGCCGCCGTCGGCCTCGGTCAGACCGAAGCAGCCGACCAGTTCGCCGGCCGCCATGCGCGGCAGGAAGCGCATCTTCTGCTCCTCGGAGCCGAAGGCGTAGATGGGGTACATGGCCAGCGACGACTGGACCGACATGGCCGAGCGGTAGCCGCTGTCGACCGCCTCGATCTCGCGCGCGATCAGGCCATAGGCGACGTGGCTGACCGAGGAGCCGCCGTACTGTTCCGGCAGCATGGCGCCGAGGAAGCCCATCTCGCCCAGCTCGGTCATGATGGCGCGGTCGAAGGTCTCGTCGCGGAAGGCCTCGACCACGCGCGGCAGCAGTTTCTCGCGGGCGTAGGACCGCGCCGCGTCCTGGATCATCCGCTCGTCGTCGGTCAGCCGGCCCGAAAGGTCCAGCGGGTCGTCCCAGCGGAAGGTCTTGTGGGGAGCGGAGGCGCCGTCGGCCATGGGTCGTCTTTCCTGAGCATGCCGGGGGGCGCGCCGGAATGGTCTTCCGATCCGGCCCCCCTGTTCTGGCGCGCGGTTTAGGCCAAAATGCACCGGTCGGGTAGAGGGACGGCCCGACGCAGGCTAGACTGTCGCCATGAGCCGCACCTTCCATCGCCTGTTCGTCGAACACCCGCGCGAGGTCGACGAGAGCTATTTTCACCATATGGCCGCCTCGTCGCGGTTCGGATTCCGCCTGCTGAAACTGGCGAGCTGCGCCTTCATGCACGCCCTTGTGCCGGGATTGCACAAGTCCACGGTCTCGAGCGAGGTCTGTTGCATGGCCGACGAAGTCAGCGGCCGAGCCCGCGCCGCCCGCGAATGCCGCATGCGCGACGCCGGGGTGTGGGATCCGGGCTTGTGATTCCTCACGTCTCCCTCCCCCGGAGGGGGAGGGTCGTCGGCGCGAAGCGACGGCGGGGTGGGGAGGGCTCGGCGAGACAAACGCCGGCGTCCTTGTCGCCGAGCCGCCCCCACCCGGTCGCTGCGCGACCACCCTCCCCCGGAGGGGGAGGGAGAGATATAGGCGCCCCATGACCCACGGCCCCCTTTCCGGCGTTCGCGTCCTCGACCTGTCCCGCGTGCTGGCCGGGCCATGGGCGACGCAGATGCTGGCCGATCTGGGGGCCGAGGTGATCAAGATCGAGCGGCCCGGCGTCGGCGACGACACCCGCCACTGGGGCCCGCCGTTCACGACCAGGGCCGACGGATCGAAGGGCGACGCGGCCTATTTCCTGTGCGCCAACCGGGGCAAGAAGTCGGTCGAGCTGGATCTGGCCACGCCCGAGGGGGCGGATATCGTCCGTGAGCTGAGCAAGACCTGCGACGTGGTGGTCGAGAATTTCAAGACGGGCGGGCTGAAGAAATACGGCCTCGACCATGCCGCCCTGTCGGCGATCAATCCTAAGCTGGTCTATTGTTCGATCACCGGCTTCGGCCAGGACGGGCCCGACGCCCACCGCGCCGGCTATGACTACATGATCCAGGCCATGGGCGGGCTGATGTCGATCACCGGTCAGCCGGATGGCGCGGCCGGGGCCGAGCCGATGAAGGTGGGGGTCGCGGTCGTCGACCTGTTCACCGGCCTGTACGCCTCGAACGCCATCATGGCGGCCCTGCTGCATGCGCGGGCGACCGGCCAGGGCCAGCATATCGACATCGCCCTGTTCGACGTCCAGGCCGCCATGCTGGCCAATCAGGCGACCAACTGGTTCGTCTCGGGCAAGGCGCCGACACGGATGGGCAATGCGCATCCGAACCTGGCCCCGTACCAACCCTTTCCGTGCACGGATGGTATGGTCGTCATCGCCGTGGGCAACGACGGCCAGTTCCGGTCGCTGGCGCAGGCCTTGGGCGCGCCCGGCCTCGGCGCCGACCCCCGCTTCCTCACCAACGCCCTGCGCATCGAGCATCGCGCGGTGATGACCGTCGAGCTGTCGGCCCTGACCGCGGGCCTGACCATGCATGGGCTGATGACGAAGCTGGAGGCGGCCGGCGTGCCCTGCGGCCCGGTCAATACGGTCGATCAGGTGTTCGACGAGCCGCAGGCGAAGCATCGCGGGCTTGAGGTGACGCAGGCGCGGGCGGACCTGTCCGGGCCGGTGCGAACCGTGGCCTCGCCGATCCGGATGTCCGCGACGCCGGTCACCTATGATCGGGCTCCGCCTGCACTGGGGCAGGATACGGAGGAGGTGCTGGGCGAACTGACGGGTCGGGACAGGACGCGATAGCGGTTTTGGCGGGCGGGGGATGCGAGGGCGGCCGAAAACCCAGTCCACGGCGTCCACTCCGTCCACTCAAAACACAGTCTACAGAGTCTACTGAGTCTACTGAGTCCGCCGTCCACTCCCCTGGCGTCTGTGGACCCGCCGCATTGCCGGATGAGATTGAGTTGTCAAAGACCGGACCCGTGAGGGCTCGGTGATGAAAGCATGCGACTGCGTCAAATATGGACGTAGGCCCTATGAGCCGATCAGAAAGCCCAGCCCGATCGCCGCGAGGAACGCCAGCGGCCCGGCCTTGCGCACCGGATCGGCGGTGACGGGGTCCGCGTCCTCGATGCGTTCCGCGCCGCCCCGCAGGCGTTCAAGCAGTGTCCGCGCGGCAGCGGCCTAATCGTTCGGTACGGACAGGTTCACGCCGCCCAGCGCCTGAAGCACCAGAGGATTGACCTTCACGTGCTCGGCGCCGCCCAGCACCGCAGCATAGCCGTCCGCTCGCAGGCGCGATGCCGCGATCTCGGCCTCATAGACATCGGCGAAACGGGCGATCTCGATCATGGTTGGGCCGTCGCCTCGATGCGTGAGGCAATGGCTGCGGCGGAGAGCAGATCGCGGCCTACGGACCAATCAATCAGTGGCAGGCCTTCCACTCGTCCAAAATGACGAACGTTGCGTGTCACAACCGTCCAGCCTCGCGCCAGGGCCTGGCCGGCGATCAGGGTGTCGATATCGCCAATGGACTGGCCGCACACCCTCAGATCGCCCGCGACCCTGCCGGTCGTTTCCACATCGTCCGCCGTCAGGTCCACCACCGGCAAGCCGATGAGAGTCTCCTCCATCCGCTTGCGCTCGATAGCGGGATTTCGGCTGGTGGCCATGCCCGCAAACAGTTCGTGCATGACGACGGCGGGGACTGCGAACTCGAGGCCGGATTGAACCGCCGCGCGATAATTGTCGCGCACGTTCGGCGATCGCCCCCGGATCAGGTCGATCAGCGTCGCGCTGTCCAGACAGAGGGTCAATCGTCCCACGCCTTGATTGGCGTGATGGTCTGCGGCGGCGGATCGGGGAACGGTTCAGCCGGATCGCCAAGCGCATCGATGCGCGCCCAGAACGCTTTCCATTCCGCCTCGGTGCAGGGGCGGCGGCGCTCGGCGGGCTTGGGCTCAAGGATAACGGCGTCTCCATCCCTGCGGATACGGACCTCCGTGCCTTCGAAGCGGAAAGCCTTGGGCAGCCGGACCGCCTGGCTTCCGCCATGGGTAAAGACCTTCGCCGTTTCAGCGACGCCGCGTTTCGGGTCGGGCATGGCGACCTCCGTATCTACAAAACGTAGATACTATGAAATCGCCCGCCGCTCAACGATCACAGGTCCAGCAACGCCCGGGCCGGGTCTTCCAGCAGGTCCTTGACGCGGACGAGGAAGGTCACGGCTTCCTTGCCGTCGACGATGCGGTGATCATAGCTCAGGGCCAGGTACATCATCGGCCGGATCACCACCTGGCCGTCCACCGCCATCGGGCGCTGGACGATGTTGTGCATGCCCAGGATGCCCGACTGCGGCGCGTTCAGGATCGGCGTCGACATCAGCGAGCCGTAGGTGCCGCCGTTGGTGATGGTGAAGGTGCCGCCCTGCAACTGGTCCAGGGTCAGGTCGCCGTCGCGGGCCGCCTTGCCGAGGGCCGCGATGCCCTTTTCGATGCCCGCGAGCGACAGCTGGTCGGCGTCGCGCAGGACCGGCACGACCAGCCCCTTCTCGGTGCCGACGGCGACGCCGATGTCATAGTGGTTCTTGTAGATGATGTCCGTGCCGTCGATCTCGGCGTTGACCGCCGGGATCTCCTTCAGGGCCGCGACGATGGCCTTGGTGAAGAAGCTCATGAAGCCCAGCTTGACGCCGTGGCGCTTTTCGAACGCGTCCTTGTACTGGGTCCGCAGGGCCATGACGTTGGTCATGTCCACCTCGTTGAAGGTGGTCAGCTGGGCGGCGGTGTTCTGGGATTCCTTCAGGCGGCGGGCGATGGTCTGGCGCAGGCGGGTCATCTTGACCCGCTCCTCGCGCGGCTGGTCGGCGCGCGGCGCGGCGGGGGCCGCCGGAGCCGCGGCGGCCGGGGCCGGGACGGCGGCGCCGATGGCGGCGATCGCGTCGGCCTTGGTGATGTTGCCCTTCGGACCCGTGGCGGCCAGCGCCTTCGGGTCGAGGTTGTTCTCGGTCACGACGCGCTGCACGGCGGGCGACAGGTGCGGGGCGTCCCCGGGCGCGGCCCTGGCCGGGCTGGCGGCGGCCGGAGCCGGCGCGGCGACGGCGGGCGCCGCGCCTTCACCGGAGGCGGCGATCGAGCCGATCTGCTGGCCGGGCGTGACCGTCGAGCCGGCCTCGGCGACGATGGTCAGAACGCCGGCGGCGGGGGCGGACACCTCGACCGCGACCTTGTCGGTCTCGATCTCGACCAGCATCTCGTCCTTGGCGACGGTGTCGCCCGACTTCTTCAGCCAGGTTCCCATCGTGCCCTCGGCAACGCTCTCGCCCATGGTCGGGGTCATGATGGCGACGGAGCCGCCCGAAGCCGCGGCGGGCGCAGGCGCGGCCGCAGGGGCAGGGGCAGGGGCCGGGGCCGGAGTCGGAGCGGCTTCCGCCTTCGGCGCGGGGGCGGCTTTCGCCTCAGCCTTGGGCGCTTCGGCGGACGGCGCGGCGGCCGCGCCTTCGGTGACCACGCCCAGCACGGCGCCGGGGGTCACGGTCTCGCCGTCAGGGGTCTTGATCTCGGACAGGACGCCGTCGGCGGGCGAGACGACTTCGAGCGAGACCTTGTCGGTCTCGAGCTCGACCAGGACCTCGTCCTTTTTCACCGGGTCGCCGGCCTTCTTCGTCCACTTGCCGATGGTGGCTTCGGTGACGGATTCGCCGAGGGCGGGGGTCAGGATGTCGGCCATGTCGGTCAGGCTTTCGTGTCGGTCGTTGCAGTTGTCATCCCGGAAACGGCGCGGCCGCTGTCCGGGACGGGGTCAGGCGAAGGCGTCGGTCAGGAAGGCGTCGAGTTCTTTCAGGTGCCGGCTCATCAGGCCCGCGGCGGTCGAGGCCGAGGCCGGGCGACCGACGTAGCGGGCCCGCCTGGCCTTCACGTCCAGCTTGTCCAGCGTCAGCTCCAGCCAGGGGTCGACGAAGGTCCAGCCGCCCATGTTCTTGGGCTCTTCCTGGCACCAGACCAGATCAGCGGTCGGGAAGCGGGCCAGTTCCGTCATCAGCGACTTCATCGGCCACGGATAGAACTGCTCCATCCGCATCAGATAGATGTCGTCGATCTGGTCGCGCTCGCGCCGCTCCAGCAGGTCGTAATAGACCTTGCCCGAGCACAGGACGACGCGGCGGATGTCCTTGTCCGCCTTGATCGTGATCCCGGCGACTTCGGGCCGCGTCTGGGCGTCGTCGTGCAGGATGCGGTGGAACGAGCTGCCCTCGGCCATGTCGGCGATGGTCGAGACCGCCTTCTTGTGCCGCAACAGGCTCTTGGGCGTCATGATGATCAGCGGCTTGCGGAACGGCCGGTGCATCTGGCGGCGCAGGATGTGGAAATAGTTGGCCGGGGTCGAGCAGTTGGCGACCTGGATATTGTCCTCGGCGCACTGCTGCAGGAAGCGTTCGAGACGGGCCGAGGAGTGTTCCGGTCCCTGACCCTCGTAGCCGTGCGGCAGCAGCATGGTCAGGCCGCACATGCGCAGCCATTTGCGCTCGCCCGAGGTGATGAACTGGTCGATCACCACCTGGGCCCCGTTCACGAAGTCGCCGAACTGGGCCTCCCACATGACCAGGGTGTTGGGGTCGGTCAGGGCGTAGCCGTATTCGAAGCCCAGCACCGCCTCTTCCGACAGGGCCGAATCGATGACCTCGAACTCGGCCTGGCCCTCGCGCAGATTGTTGAGCGGGACATAGCGGGCCTCGGTGGTCTGGTCGACGATGCCCGAATGGCGCTGGGAGAAGGTGCCGCGCACCGAGTCCTGGCCTGACAGGCGGACCGGGAAGCCTTCGTCCAGCAGCGAGCCGAAGGCCAGGCTTTCGGCCGTGGCCCAGTCGATGTTCTGGCCCGAGGTGATCATCTCGCGCCGTCCGTCCATGACGCGCTTCAGCGTCTTGTGCATGTCGACGTCGTTGGGGATGGTGGTCAGGCGGTGGCCCAGATCGGCCAGTTTGGCCGCCGGGACCGAGGTCTCGCCGCGGCGCTCGTCGCCCTCGGGCAGGCCGATGCCCTGCCACTGACCGTCCATCCAGTCGGCCTTTTTCGCCTCGAACGCCTTGCCGGCGTCGAACTCGGCGTCGAGGAAGGCCTCGAACCGGGTCACCTCCGCGTCGACCTCGGCCTGGGTGATGACGCCTTCCTTGATCAGTCGCTCGGCGTAGATCTCGCGCGTCGACGGCAGGGCGCGGATCTTCGAATACATCAGCGGCTGGGTGAAGGTCGGATCGTCGCCCTCGTTGTGGCCGAAGCGGCGGTAGCAGAACATGTCCACCACCACGTCCTTGTGGAATTTCTGCCGGAACTCGGTCGCCACCTTGGCGGCGAAGACCACGGCTTCCGGATCGTCGCCGTTGACGTGGAAGATCGGCGCCTGGACCATCAGGGCCACGTCCGACGGATAGGGCGAGGATCGGCTGTTGCGCGGGCTGGTGGTGAAGCCGATCTGGTTGTTGACGACGAAATGCATCGTCCCGCCGGTGCGGTAGCCCTTCAGCCCCATCAGGGCGAAGCATTCGGCCACCACGCCCTGGCCGGCGAAGGCGGCGTCGCCGTGGATCAGCAGCGGCATGACCCTGGCGCGGTCCAGCGCCTGCTGCTCGGCCGGGTCGCCGGCCCTGGCCGCATTGGCCTCGCGGATGTCGAAGGCCTGTTTCGCCCGCGCCTTGCCCAGCACCACCGGATTGACGATCTCGAGGTGCGACGGGTTGGCGGTCAGGGACAGGTGGACGGTGTTGCCGTCGAACGCGCGGTCCGACGAGGCCCCCATGTGGTATTTGACGTCGCCCGATCCTTCGATGTCCGACGGGACGGTCGAGCCCCCCTGGAACTCGTGGAAGATGGCGCGATAGGGCTTGCCCATCACGGCGGCGAGCGTGTTCAGGCGGCCGCGGTGGGCCATGCCGAAGACGACCTCGTCGACGCCCAGGGCGCCGCCGCGCTTGATGATCTGCTCCAGCGCCGGGACCATGGCCTCGCCGCCGTCCAGACCGAACCGCTTGGTGCCGGGGAAGCGTTTGTGCAGGAAGCGCTCGAAGCCTTCGGCCTCGATCAGCTTGTTCAGGATGGCCAGCTTGCCTTCCCTGGTGAAGGCGTTCTTCTCGAACTTGTCCGGGCCCTCGAAGCGCGCCTGCAGCCAGGATTTCTCCTCCGGCTCGGCGATGTGCATGAACTGGATGCCGATATGGCCGCAGTAGGTGCGCTTCAGAATGGCCATCACCTCGCGGATGCTGCCGGTCTGAAGGCCCAGCACGCCGTCGAGATAGATGGGGCGATCCAGGTCGGCCTCGCTGAAACCGTAGAATTCGGGCGTCAGCTCCGGGTTGTTGGTGGCCTGTTCGATGCCCAGCGGATCCAGCGTGGCCTGCAGGTGACCGCGCACGCGGTAGCTGCGGATCAGCATCAGGGCGCGGATCGAATCATGGGCGGCGGCGCGGACGGCCTCGGCGGAAATGGCCGGCGCGGGGGCTGCAACCGGAGCGGCGGCCGGGGCGGCCCCGGGCTTTTTCGGGTCCGGCTTCGGCCCAAGAGGTTTCTCGGGCCAGCGGCCGTCGAACACGCCGGTCGCCTCGGTCGGCTCCTCGGCGACCGAACGGCCCCACGACCCGGCGGCGCCCGAGGCGCGCACGGTGTCGGCATTGTCCCGCAGCTGGTCGAAGAAGGCGCGCCACTCGGCGGAAACGGACGCCGGATCGGCGGCCCATTTGCCGTGCAGGTCCTCGATGAACGAGGCGTTCGAGCCATACAGGAAGCTGGTCTCGGCAAAGACCTGGTTCAGCCGACCGGCATCGTCCGCCATGGTATCGTCACGTCCCTTGGATCGGTGCGCGCGCGCCTGCGCGAACCGGCGCCGCTGATATAGGCGCTGTTTCCTTATGGGTCATGACCGAATGGGGGCGAAAGGGTCGAAATTCGCGCAATTCGGGTGAAATTCGTACGTCTCGTGTCCCGGCGCCGGGACATGAATTCAGCCCTTGAGGACCTCGACGAGGGTCGTTCCCAGGCGCGCGGGCGAGGGCGAAACGCGGATGCCCGCCGCCTCCATGGCCGCGATCTTGGACTCGGCGTCGCCCTTGCCGCCCGAGACGACGGCCCCGGCGTGGCCCATGGTGCGGCCCTTGGGGGCGGTGCGGCCGGCGATGAAGCCGACCATCGGCTTGCTGCGGCCCTTCTTCGCCTCGTCGATCAGGAACTGGGCCGCGTCCTCCTCGGCGCCGCCGCCGATTTCGCCGATCATGACGATGGACTGCGTCTCGGGGTCGGCCAGGAACAGCTCCAGCACGTCGATGAATTCGGTGCCCTTGACCGGATCGCCGCCGATGCCGACGGCCGTGGTCTGGCCGAGGCCCTCGTTGGTGGTCTGGAACACCGCCTCATAGGTCAGGGTGCCGGAACGCGAAACGATGCCGACATTGCCCTTCTTGAAGATGGAGCCCGGCATGATGCCGATCTTGCACTCGTCCGGCGTCAGGATGCCGGGGCAGTTGGGGCCCAGCAGGCGGGACTTCGACTCCTCGAGGCGGCGCTTGACCCGCACCATGTCCAGCACCGGAATGCCCTCGGTGATGCAGGTGATGAAGGGGATTTCGGCCTCGATGGCCTCGATGATGGCGTCGGCGGCGCCCGCCGGCGGGACGTAGATCACCGAGGCGTCGGCGCCGGTCGCGTCGCGCGCTTCGGCGACCGAGGCGTAGATCGGCAGGGTCTCGCCGTGCGAGCCGGTCCAGGTCTGGCCGCCCTTGGTCGGGTGCACGCCGCCGACCATCCTGGTGCCGTGATAGGCCAGCGCCTGTTCGGTGTGGAAACCGCCGGTCTTGCCGGTCAGGCCCTGGACGATGATCCTGGTGTTGCGGTCGACGAGGATGGACATTCTGGATTTCCGGAGAGAATTATTGGCTGTTGGCCGAGGGTTTCGCGAATCTGACGATCACCGCCTCGCGATAGACTTCGTAATGGAGCGACAGAGGCCGCTCTCCCGCCGCAGCCCAGGATCGGGATTCCAGGACGTTGGGCATGTGTTCGGAGGCTACGGGCGACATGTGAAGCTCTTGGGCGAGATGCTCGACCTCGGTTCGCCATTCGCCCGCAGGCCGAGGGTTCAGCACAGCGCAATCGGTCGCGTCCGATGAAGGGGGGGTACCCTCCATGACGATTTGCACGCCGTTGTCCTCATAGCCGCTCATCCAGTCAGACGGAATCGGCTGCCCATGTCCGACGACAGGTATCAGAGGCTCGAAGCCGCTATCCGCAAAAGCGCCCTGGAAGGACTCGCGGTTCATTTCCGTCGTGATGCAAGCGTCCCGCAGACGCTGGACCTGCGACTGGGCCGCCGCATGATCGAAAGGGATCGCGGTGAAGCCCAGACCGGCAAGTGCAAGCACGGCAATCCGCATCAGCCGACCGCCGCGACGATCTTCTGGGCGGCGTCGTCGAGGTCGTCGGCGGGGGTGATGTCGAGGCCCGACTCCTTGAGGATTTTCTTGCCCAGCTCGGCGTTGGTGCCTTCCAGGCGGACGACCAGCGGCACCTTCAGGCCCACTTCCTTCACGGCCGCGACCACGCCTTCGGCGATGACGTCGCACTTCATGATCCCGCCGAAGATGTTGACCAGAATGCCCTGCACGGCCGGGTCGGCGGTGATGATCTTGAAGGCCGCGGCGACCTTCTCCTTGCCGGCGCCGCCGCCGACGTCGCAGAAGTTGGCGGGCTCGGCGCCGTACAGCTTGATGATGTCCATCGTCGCCATGGCCAGGCCGGCGCCGTTGACCATGCAGCCGATGTTGCCGTCCAGCGAGATATAGGCGAGGTCCCACTTGGAGGCCTCGATCTCCTTGGCGTCTTCCTCGGTCTCGTCGCGCAGCGCCTTGATGTCCTCGTGGCGGAACAGGGCGTTGCCGTCGAAGCTGACCTTGGCGTCCAGCACCCGCAGATGGCCGTCGGTCATGACGATCAGCGGATTGACCTCCAGCATGGCCATGTCGGTGTCGACGAAGGCCTTGTAGAGGATCGGGAACAGGCTCTTGCCGTCCTCGGCCGCCGCGCCGTCCAGTTTGAAGGCGGCGTTGATTTTCGCCACGTCGTCGGCGGTCACGCCGGCGGCCGGGTCGATGACGATGGTCTGGATCTTCTCGGGCGTGTCATGGGCAACCGCCTCGATGTCCATGCCGCCCTCGGTCGAGACGACGAAGGCGATGCGGCCGTGCGCGCGGTCGACCAGCAGCGAGCAGTACAGTTCGCGGTCGATGTCGGCGCCGTCCTCGATGTACAGGCGGTTGACCTGTTTGCCGGCGTCGCCGGTCTGGGCGGTCACCAGGGTGTTGCCCAGCATCTCCCTGGCATTGGCCACGACCTCTTCGATCGAGCGGGCCAGACGCACGCCGCCCTTGGCGTCGGGGCCCAGTTCCTTGAACTTGCCCTTGCCGCGGCCGCCGGCGTGGATCTGCGACTTCACGACGTAGAGCGGGCCGGGCAGCTGGCGCGCGGCGGCCTCGGCCTGATCGGCCGACGTGATCGCGACGCCTTCGGCGACCGGTGCGCCAAAGCCCTTCAGGACCTGTTTGGCCTGGTATTCGTGGATGTTCATGGGGAGGCGCCGCCGGACTGCTGGGAGGAGTTGCGGCGCTTATAGGGGCTGCGCCTTCGCAGGCGCAACCGTCACCCCGCGATCAGTCCACCCAGTCCCGCTTCAGCGTCCGCGAAGCCCCGATCAGCAGGACCGCCGCCAGCAGGTAGAAGCCCATGCCGGTGTAGATGGCCCAGCGCAGGCTCTCCTCGCCAAAACGCGGCGCCAGAAGGTCGCTCATCCAGCCGAAATAATAGAAGCCGACGGCGATCCCCAGCAGGTTGTTGATCAGCAGGAACAGGGCCGAGGCCGTTGATCGCATCGGCGCGGGAACCAGATGCTGGACCGAAGCCGTGATCGGACCCAGCCAGGCCAGGTTCAGGCCTGTCGGGATCAGGAAGATCAGGAAGGCCAGGATCAGCTGCTGGGCGTTGGTGCCGCCGCCGGGGATGACGAGGCCGATCAGCCAGGGCGAATTCATCGCCAGGATGAACATCGGCGCCGAGATCAGGAAGGCGATGGCGGGGGTCAGAGGATAGGCGCCCTTGCCGCGCTTCGACAGCTTGTCGGCGATGGCGCCGCCCAGCCAGATTCCCAGGGTGCCGCCGATCAGGGCGATGCCGGCGTAGTACCAACTGGTCTGCGACAGGGTCAGGCCGAAGCTGCGCATGAAGAACAGCGGCAGCCAGCCGGCGACGCCGTAGCCGCACACCGACGACGAGGCCGCGCCCAGCGCCAGCAGCCAGAAGCTGGGCTTGGGAATGACCGCCGAGGCGGTGCGGCGGGCGATCGTCAGGGAGATGCCGATGACCATGGCCAGCAGGCCGCCGAAGGCGAACACCAGCGGATTGCCCAGCGTCAGGCCGGCGAAACGGATCAGGGCCGCGAGGGTCAGGGCGCCCGCGCCGATTCCCAGCATGATGAGGGCGGCGATCGCGCCCGCCTTGCCCGATCCGACCACCGGCGCCGCGGCGATGACCGCCAGTTCGGCCTCGGTCTTGGCCGTATCGGTCCCGCCCCGCGCGGGATTGCGGACGGTGAACAGAAGGATCGGCGCCAGCACCACGCCGAGCAGGCCGACGGCGATGAAGGCCGTGCGCCAGCCATAGGCCGCGGCCAGCAGGCCGCCGACGAGCGTCCCCGCGGCCGTGCCCAGGGGGATGCCGAAGGCGAAGGCGGCCAGCGCCCGGGCCCGCTGATGCGGCGGGAAATAGTCGGCGACGAGGGAATAGGCCGGAGCCACGCCGCCCGCTTCGCCCACCCCGACGCCCATGCGGAACAGGAACAGCTGGGTGAAGGACGTGGCCGTCCCGCACAGGGCGGTGAACCCGCTCCACACCGCCAGGGCGCCGGTCATGATCCAGACGCGGCTGTAGCGGTCCGCCAGCCAGGCCAGGGGTATGGCGAGGGTCGAATAGACCGAAGCGAAGGCGATGCCGCCCAGAAGGCCGAACTGGCTGTCGGACATACCGAACTCGGCCTTCAGCGGCGCGGCGAGGATGCCGATGATCTGGCGATCCAGGAAATTCAGCATGTAGACGAGGATCAGGATCGCAAGGACATAGAAGCGATATCCAGGCCGAACGGCAGGCGCGGCGGCGTCCGTGGCGGTCATGACGTTTCCCTCGACTTGGTCTTCTTGTGGGGCGGAACGGTAGCGGGGCTTTGTGGCCACGCCAAAGAAAAAGGGCGGCGGCTCAGGAGAACCGCCGCCCATGATCAGAGGCGATCAGGCTTCAGGATTTCCCGATCAGAAAGTGACCTTCAGCGAGGCCGTGACCGTCTGCGGCGGACCGTAGTAGCCGATCAGCGAGTTGTTGAAGAGCGCGCCGGCGAAGTTGTAACCGCCGACGCGGTACTCTTCGTCGGTCAGGTTCTTGCCGTACAGGCCCAGGGTGAAGCGGTCGGTCGGGTCGGTCCAGACGATCGACAGGTCCACCAGGGTGTAGGCCTGCTGATCGAGCACGGGGTTCGGGAATTCGAACTGGCTGTAGTCTCCGCGATAGCTGACCGACGGGGTCACCGCCAGGTCGCCTCCAGCCACGTCGCCGATCCAGGTGAAGCCGAGGTAGCCGGTCCATTCCGGCGCGTTCTGCAGCACCACCAGGTCGGAAATGTCCTCGTACGCGGCTGTTGCGAGATTGTAGCGCAGGAACTCATCGAAATCGGAGTTCAGATAGCCGATGGCGAAGCTGGCCGACAGGTTGTCGAGGATACGCAGCTGGCCTTCGAGCTCGGCGCCGTAGAAGGTCGAGGACCCGACGTTGTCGACGAAGCTGGCGATGCCGCCGATCGCGGGCACCTGGGTGGTGACCTGCTGGTCCTGGTATTCATTGTGGAAGACGGAGGCGGCGAACGTCAGACGGTCGAGGGCGCCCTTCAGACCGATCTCCCAGGAGTCGACGGTTTCCGGATCATAGCCGTTGACGGTGTCAGGCGTGAAGATCGCATCGCCCCGCATGTCGAAGCCGCCCGACTTGAAGCCCTGCGAGAACGAGACATAGGTCGTGACATCGTCGCTCAGGTCGTAGGACAGGGCGACGCGCGGCGTGAACTGGCTGAAGTCCTTCTCGTTCGTATAGTTGGTGCGGACCAGCAGCGGCGGCCGCGCCGTACCGCCCAGCAGCGGGCTGTTGGTGGCGCCGAGATAGTTGGCGCGGAACACCGTCCCACGCTTGTTGTCCAGCGTGTAGCGGGCGCCGAGGCCCAGGTGCAGGCGATCGGTCAGGTCGAGGTTGATGTCGGCGAAGCCGGCCCAGCTCTCGGTGTCGACCGCGCCACCCGTGCCGATGACGATGCCCGCGCCGCCCAGGATCGTGTCGAAGGCGCCCTCGGCGTGGCCGTCCAGGTAGAAGAAGCCCAGCACGCCCTGCATCCGGTCGTAGTCGAACAGGAACTGGAACTCCTGCGTCAGCTGGTCGTCGGCATAGTAGGCCGGAATATCCAGCGTCGGCGTCGGCGTGTTGTCGAAGTCGATGACAGTGTCGGTGTCGCCTTCGCGCCAGGCCGTGATCGACTTGAAGGTCCAGTTGTCGTTGAGGTCCAGCTGGACGGTCGCCGAGGCGCCCTGGTTCATCACCGAGTTGTCGTCGCCGATGCCGGCGTTGGTGTCATAGACGCTGGGCAGGACGGCGCCGGCCGGGGTGGCGCCGGCCACTTCGCGGTGACCGTGGCGGGGGTTGGAGTCGTCCTGGACGCGGTCATAGGCCAGGCGGATCGACATGTCGTCGCGCGGCTCCCACTCGGCGCTGAGGCGGCCGGCGAGGACGTCCTTGTTGTAGTGTTCGGCGCCGGTGTTGATGTTCGTGCCGTAGCCGTCGCGCTGATAGGAGGCGATGGCGCCGCCGACGCGGAAATTGTCGGCCAGCGGAACGCTGCCGGAGGCCATCAGGTCGATCTGGTTGTAGCTGCCGTAGGCGCCGCGCAGTGTCAGTTCCGGATCGCTCGACAGGCGGTTGGTGACATATTTGACCGCGCCGCCGACCGTGTTGCGTCCGTAGAGCGAGCCTTGCGGACCGCGCAGCACCTCGATGCGCTGGACGTCGTAGATGTCCAGTACGGCGCCCTGCGGGCGGGCGACGTAGACGTCATCGACATACAGGCCCACGCCCGGCTCGAAGCCCCACAGCGGGTCCTGCTGGCCGACGCCGCGGATGAAGGAGATCAGGGTGGAGTTGGAGCCGCGGGCGACCTGTACGGTCGCGTTCGGGGTCTGCTGCTGCAGGGCGGTGATGTCGGACGCGCCGGTCTGCTCGAGCCGCTCCTCGCCGATGACCGAGACCGCGATCGGCACATCCTTGAGCAGTTCGTCGCGACGGCGCGCGGTGACGATGACGTCGTCCACCGAGGAAGCTCCCTCCTGCGGACCGGCGTCCTGGGCCATGGCGAAGGTCGAAAGCGCGCTCCAGGCGGCCCCGGCCAGCAAGGCGGTCTTAACGTAGCGATTCATGAGTAGCCCCAATCCTGTGATTTCCAGCCGAGACGCTTTTATTCAGCGTTCAATGATTTTCGCGGAACGTAACCGTTTTGCGAGGTCTGTCAAACGGCGCAGCTTCCCTGGCGTCACCGACTCGCCGACCTGTGGCGCCGTTGCACAGGCGGGGGATTGGGGCCTAGCTTCACCGTCATGACCAAGCTTGATGCCCCGACCGCAAAACGCGGACGTCCCCCGAAGGCCAAGACGGCCGGTTCGGCCGATACGCGCGACCTGATCCTGGACGCGTCCGAGGACCTGTTCTCCAAACACGGCTTCTATGGCGTGACCATCCGCGAGGTGGCGCGCGAGGCGGGGGTCGATACCGCGCTGGTCCACTATTATTTCGGCGCCAAGCGGGGGCTGTTCGACGCGGTCTTCCTTCGCCGGGCCGAGGTCTGGAACAACGAGCGGGTCGACGCGATCAACCGCTACGCCCGCGAGGCCGGACCCGATGGAATGACTCTGGAGGGGTTGCTGGAAGCCTTCCTGCGGCCGCCGTTCCAATGGTCGCTGAAGGGCGGGCCGGGGTGGAAGCACTATTCCGCCCTGGTGGCCCAGACCAACGCCAACCCGACCTTCGGCGGCGAGACCATGGCCCGCTATTTCGATCCGGCGATCCGGCGACTGATCGAGCTGGTCAAGGTGATCATGCCCGAGGCGCGCGAGGTGGACCTGTACTGGGCCTATCACAACCTGTCCGGGGCCCTGACCCTGACGCTGGGTGAGACCGGACGGCTGGACCGGCTGTCGGGCGGCCTGTGCCGGTCGGGCGATCTGGAGAGCGCCTGCGACTATATGGTGCGGTTCGCGGCGGCCGGTTTCCGGGCGGTGTGTTTGCCTAGCGCAGGCTGATCTCCTGGCGGGAGCCCGCGGCCGGAAGGTCGAAGGCGGCGGCGTCGAAGGCGGGCGGCCCGAAACGGCTGCGGGCGTTGCGGGAAAAGCCGTAGGCTTCCTTCGGCAAGCCGATCGGCCAGGTGCTGAGGCGACCGTTCCCGTCCGTATCGTGGAAGACGGCGACGGCGTAGCGGCCGGGCGCCAGTCCGCTGAGCGTTGTCATGGTGATCCGGCCGGTGCGGGGGATCAGGGCGGTGCGCACCGCGCCCTCGCCACGGCGCATGGCGTCGGCGTCGCGGTAGATGGCGATGGCGATCCGCCCCCCGGTCGCCCGGGTCGACAGGGCCAACGTCAGATCGGCCGCGAGGGCGGGTGGGGCCGCCAGCATCAGGGCGGCGGAGAACAGCGATGCGCGCTTCATTCCGGGTCCGTTTCGTGGTCTCAAGGGCGGATCGACAGACCACGTCGCAAGGAGGCCGTCCAGCATGAGCGTGAGCGAGACCAGGGCCGATGTCGTGCGCTTTTCCGTGGATCGCGGGTTGCTGCGCGGCCTGGCCATGGCGCTGGCCGCCGGCGTGCTGCTGGCCCTGACCGAGGCGTTCGGCATGAGCGGGACGTCGCTGCTGTTCCGGCTGGGATACTGGCTGCCGCTCATGCTGCTCGGCGCGTCATGGGGGCATCTGTGCTCCCTGCTGATCGAGCGGCATGTCGACATGGATCGGCGGCCGTTGCTGGCGGTCGTGGCCCTGACGCTGGTCATGTCGGGGCCCCTGGTGGTCATGGTGTGGGCCGTTACGGGCTGGTTCTTCGACGACGACCGGTCGGTGACGCTGGCGCGGCTGCCGGACTTCATCGGGCCCGTGCTGGTGGTGACCGGGACGCTGAGCGCGCTGAACGTCTTCATGGCGCGGTCGCCGGTGCAGACCCATGCGGCCGCGGCGGGCGGGAAGCCGGCCCGGTTCCTCGATCGGCTGCCGTTCAAGCTGAGGGGCTCGGTCATCCGGGCTGTCCAGTCCGAAGATCATTATCTGCGCATCCACACCGACCGGGGATCCGACCTGATCCTGATGCGGCTGTCCGACGCCCTGACCGAGCTTGAAGGGCTGGAGGGCGCGCAGACGCACCGCAGCTGGTGGGTGGCCAGGGACGCCTTGCGCGGGGTGAGCCGGGGCGACGGCCGGGCGACCCTGACGCTGGAAGGCGGGCTGGAGGCGCCCGTGAGCCGGCGGTACGCCAGGGCCCTGCGCGAGGCCGGCTGGTACTGACCAACCCTTTGGCCCTACCGCGCTTAGCGCTGCTTGAGGCCATTTCCTACCCCGCCCAGATGCCGTGGAAGCCGGCGGGCAGCGCTAGGTCGGCGCGCCAGGTGGCGACCGGGCCGTCTGCGACGCGGGCGGCGTTGAAGGCATGGAGCTCGGTGACGCCTTCTCGCAGGTTGATGGAGGGTGCGATCAGCCAGGCGTCGGTCTCGTCGGGACCACGGGGCACGATGACGGCCTCTTCCACGATCTGGGTGTCGCCGAAGTTGAAATAATCCGAAGTCCCGCTGTCCCAGTCCCAGGTGGCGAGGCCTGTCGGCAGCGGGCGGTCGGGCCGCTCGCCGGCGACGTGGACGGTCAGGCGGCGGGGCAGGCCGGCGCGGCGGGGATCGCTTTTCGGGAACTCGGCGGTGATCCCGCTGGTCGCCAGTTCGGCGCGGCCGTCGGCGTGCAGGGTGACCAGTTTCAGCACCGCGTGCTCGCCGGGGACGGAGCCGCGCTGTTCGACCAGCACCCGGGCGCCGTCGAGGGCGAAGGCGACGTCCTTGCCCGCCGCCACGTCGAAGCGGATCGTGCCCGAGGCGTCCTCCCAGGCGTCGCCGAGGTGGAAATAGCTGAAGGCCGGGAGCTCGAAGATCCGGCGGCGCGACAGGTCGGCCTTGTCCACGACCATGATCTGCGTGCCCAGCTCGGGCTTCCACTGGAAGCGGCTCGCATAGGGCATGCGCGGGCGGTCGAAGACCCAGGGCTGGAGCACCAGGATCAGGTGGCGGGCCGTGGCGGTGAAGTCATGCATGTAGCTGGCGCGGGGCAGGTCCAGCACCTGGGCCGTATGCAGGCTGCGGTCGGCGTTGAGGCGCCAGATTATGGCCTTGTCGGCGTCCAGGCCGATGTTCCAGATCGTGCCGTCGGGGTCGTAGCGCGGGTGGGCCTGGAAGGGCATGCCCTTGAGGTCGTCGCGCAGGGTGACGAAGCGCCTGGTCGACAGGTCCGACGCGCTCATCGCCATGGGCGAGCCGCCTTCCCACAGGGCCCAGACCTCGTCGCCGGCCAGCATGACGGCGGTGTTGGCCGAGTTGACGTCATCGGTGGAGCCGACGCGGGCGCGGGCGTCGCCGACGGTGCCGAAGCCGGGGGTGACCACGGCGTCGAGCTCGGTCTCCCAGCGGCGCTTGGGCGTGTCGGCGAAGCGGGCGTCGAGGGTGACCTGGCCGTCGTTGACGCGGAAGGCCCGCATCAGCCCGTCTCCGTCGAACCAGTGGGTGGCCGAGCCGCCCGGGCGGCGGAACTTCGCCGGGCCGTTGCGGAACAGGGTCCCGGTCAGGCCGGCGGGGGCGCGGCCGTGGACGAGGCGCATGGCCCGGGGGGCGACGTCGGTCTCGAGGTCGGCGGTGGCCAGGGCCCAGTCGGCGGAGGCCTGCAGGGCGGCCATGGCGCGGACGGTTTCGGGCGTGACCACGGCGGCGGAGAGGGCGGCGGCGCCCATCAGGAAGTGGCGGCGGGACGCGATCATGGCCGGGCCCCCTAGCGGATGGTGATGGTCTGGGCGGTTTCGCCCGAGACGGGGAAGCGGGCGGCGTCCCAGCGGGCGGGGCCCATGTTGCCGACGGCGTTGTTGGAGAAGGCGTAGGGCTCGGTGGGCAGGCCGAAGGGGTTGGTGTTCAGCTGGCCGTCGCCGTTGACGTCGTGGAAGGCCTTCACGGCGTAGTCGCCGGCGGGGAGGTTCTCGAACCGGGCGACCACGGGGCCCGAGGCGGGGATGGCCATGCGGGCGACGGCGGGGCCGCCGTCGTAGGCGGTCCCGGAGTCATAGAGGGCGACCATGACCGAGCCGGTCCGGGCGCCGGTTTCGAAGGTCAGGACCAGGCTGGATTCGGCGGGGCCGGTCTGGTTGGCGGCGGGGGTGGTCAGGAGCAGCAGGGCGGCGGCGAGGGCGATCATGGGGCGGGTCCTTCAGGGGGCCCGACGACCGGGCCGTTTCGATGGACCGACCGTGAGACGGGCCCGGGGGCCTCGCCATCAGGATTGCGGCTTCGGGCGGCGTGCGTTCGTGAACGGAGGCAGGTGTTCGTTCACGAAGCGCGGGCGCCCACGTCTGTCAGACCTTGTCCAGCGCCCCCCATCCGAAATGCAGCAGGGGGACCATGTCCTGAATGAAGCCGGCGAGGGTTTCCGGCAGGGCGGGGCTGCCGATCTCGGCGCCCGTCAGGGGGCGGCGGGCGTACCACTGGGTGCGTTTCAGCGCCCCTTCCAGCGGGCCGCCGGCGTGGTCCTCATAGCCCTTGGGCATGCGTTTGACGGCGAGGCCGGGGGCGAGGCGCAGGCCCTTCGACGCCAGATGTTTCTCGACGGCCAGCCAGGCGGCGGGGTCGGCGACGATGGCGCGGCGGACGCGTTCGCTGTTGCGCCGGTCGTAGAGGAAGAAGCCGGCCGAGACATAGGGGCCGCGGCCGTGGGCGTCCTCGACGTCGGGGATGCCCGCCCACCCGGCGGCGGGTCCCCCGATCAAGTCGGAGGATGACGATTCCGCCGCCAGCCGGGCGGCGGGATGGGTCGAGGGATCCAGCGGGTCGATCGAGTCATAGTCGAAGCTGTCGGCCGTGACCCGCGACCCGCCCTCGGGCTCGATATGGATATAGGCCATGCCGGGCGACATCCTCAGCCCGTCGCGGGTCAGGACGGCCGAGAGATGGGTCTTGTACGGCGCCTTGTTCTTCGAGAAGCGGACGTCGCGGTGGATGCGGAACTGGCTCCGGGTCGGGTCCCCGCCCAGCGGCAGGCCGCGCGCGGCGCAGGCGGTCGAGGCGTCGGCGATCAGGGCGGCCAGGGCGGGTTTCAGCACCGCGTCGTATGCGGCCCGGTGGGCGATGAACCAGTCGCGCTCGTTGCGGGCGGCGAGGCCGGACAGGAAGGCCAGGTCGGCGGGGGCGAAGCCGGGGAAGGAAGGGGTCATGGGGTCCATATAGCCGTCTCCCCTCGCGGGAGAAGGTGGCCCGCAGGGCCGGACGAGGGGCCGGACCGCCCGCGCGACCCCTCATCCGTCCCGCTTCGCGAGCCGCCTTCTCCCGCAAGAAGGGCGGGGTCTGGGAAAAACACCGTCCACACCGTCTACACCGTCTACAGCGTCTACAGCGTCTACAGCGTCTCCCCGGTTCACATCGGCAGCGTGCCCGCGACGGCTGGCCCAGATCGCCTCCTGCTGTTCCATCAGCCGGTCCATCTCGGCGTCTTCGGCGTCCATGGCCTCGCGCACCCGGCGCCAGCGCAGGGCGTCGGTCGCGTCGCCGCGCAGCACGGCGCGCATCATCCGGCGGGCGGCCACCCAGGACAGTTCGCGCAGCTCGACCTTGTCCAGGTCGCCGCCGATCCGCGCTTCCAGCTCGACGCCCTCGTCGTCGGGATCCAGCCGGTTGCGGGGCGACCAGGGCTGGTCGACGCGACGCCAGCCCTCTCGCACGGCGCGCTGGCGCAGGGTGCTGAGCCGGACGTCGTGGCGAGCGCAGACCTCGGGCGCGGACATCCCGGCCAGATAGTCGTCGCGCGCGGCGGTCCAGACTTCGTCGGGGGCGGTGCGGCGGCCGCGGCCGTCCTCGCGCCAGTTCCGGAGCGTGGGCGGAAAGGGGTCCGGCGCCGGGAGGGGGGCGGGCGGGGCGGTGTGTGATCCGTCGGGCATCTGTGCGGTCTCCGTTTTGACCGGGAATCATACGGGCGGTTCGGGGCGTGCGAGGCTGGAGGGGGGGGAGGGGGCGGGGAAGGGTCTGGATTCGTTGGGGTTGAGCGGTTTTTGGGGGGTGCAGAAAAAATGCTGTCGTCATCCCGGCGAAGGCCGGGACCCAGCGGCGCCGAAGGCGACCTGTTCACGCTCGGTGGAGCGACCAGATGTGTCCGCGACAGGTTCGCGCTCTCGCGCGCCGCCGGGTCCCGGCCTTCGCCGGGATGACGACAGGAAGGGAGTGTGCGCCGCGGCATCCCCCCGAACCGGAACGCCCGCGCCGGAGGGCCGTTGTTCGGGGCACACCAAGGAGACGCCCCATGCGCACCCGTTTCGCCATCGCCGCCCTGCTCTGGCCGATGATCCAGGCGGTGTTCTTCGGCCTCGGCATGGTCGCCCTGCTGGCCGCGCCGCTGGAGGCCTCGGAGATAATGGCCGCCGTCTGGTGGATGATCGCCGCCACCGGCGCGGTCTCGGTCCCTCTGGCCTGGGTCCTGGCGCCGAGGCTGAGGTTGCGGAACCGGCCGTAGCCCGTCGCTCCGGCCGTGGCCATGCGAGCGGATGACTCACCCGTCTGTGTGACCCTCATCCGTCATGCTTCGCATGCCACCTTCTCCCGCAAGGGGAGAAGGAACCTGTATGAGGCGCCCACCGGAGACATCCCATGACCCGCACCCTGCACATCGACTTCGTCTCCGACATCGTCTGCCCCTGGTGCGTCGTGGGGCTGGGCGGGCTGGAAACGGCGCTGGAGGCGCTGAAGGCCGAGGGGATCACGGCCGAGGTGCATTTCCAGCCGTTCGAGCTGAACCCGCAGATGCCGCCCGAGGGCGAGAACATCGTCGAACACATCGGCCGCAAATACGGCTCGACCCCCGAACAGTCGGCGGCCAACCGGGCCATGATCACCGAACGGGCGGCCGAGGCCTGGCCGGGGTTCGACATGCGGATGGGGCCGGACAGCCGCATCTGGAACACCTTCGACGCCCACCGGCTCTTGCACTGGGCGGGGACGGTCGGGGCGGCGGAACAGAGGGCGCTGAAGAAGGCGCTGTTCGCGACCCATTTCACCGACGGGAAGACACTGACGGACGCCGCCGTCCTGGCCGACGCGGCGGCGGCGGCGGGGCTGGATCGGGACAAGGCGGTCGAGGTGCTGGCCGACGACCTCTATGCCGCCGAGGTGCGGGCGGCGGAGGCGCTGTGGGTCTCGCGCGGGATCAACGGCGTGCCCGCCGTGGTGGTGGAGGGGAAGTGGCTGATCTCGGGCGGGCAGCCGGCGGGGGTGTTTGAGGAGGCGTTGCGGGGGATGGCGGGGGAGGGGTGAGCCAGAAGTCATCCCGAACGGGAGGGGAGGCTGTGGGGCTCAGCGTCCGAAATGGTAGGCCGGGGCGGCCTAGTGGCGAAGCGCAGTTTTAGCTGTCGTTCGCGGCCGAAGCTTCGACTTGCGCCGCTTCATCTGCCTCAACGTCAGCCTTCTCCCGGTCTTCTTCTAGTCGCGCACAGAGAATGTCAGCGATAGCGCGGAGCTGTGCGGTTTGGTCTCCTGCCGGATCGAAAGCCAAGCCGCCGTAGTTCCGCTCCTCAGAGAAGAAGCCCTCCCTAACGTCAGTTAGACGGACTGGTATGACCGCCTCTTCACCGAACCGCTGCCGGAACTGATCGCTCTCAAATTTGGTCCAAATCCGCGTGGGGTATTCGGCGGACAGTATCGGAACCACATACCTCGCCTCTGTCCGATATATTGGCCCTAAGTAATCTTCCACATTACGGGCGATGATTCGATGTTGTTCGTTGTGGTCATAGAACACAGACACCTCACGTTCTTCTAGAATGTTGTGAAGCTCGTGAGCGATCTCTCGCTGGTTACCCGCAAACGACAGAGCAAAATCGTAGGCACCCTTGAAGTAGTCGGTCGCGAAACCAGCTTTGCGGGTAAAATTACGCCATACTAGGTTTCTCAGGAAGAATATTAGTTTCGGGTCCTCGACGCTTAGAACCCTTGTGGACGGTTCATAATGGAAGTGATGACCAAGCACTTCGGATTTGTCGCGCAGCAGAGCTTCCAAGTGTCCTTTTTTTATAACTTGTCCGATGCTGCCTTTGTGTTCTGGGTGCAGGCGAAGCAATTCAGCAAGATCGAGAGACCAGTCGTCGCTTTCCGAAAGCCACTTCAAAATGTGAAGGTACGGAGCTCGCCCCTCTCGGCGGATTTTGGATCCGCCTGCAAAAACTAGAGACGGAGTCATAAATTGCCGTCCGAGGTCAGCCATAACGCGATCTATAACAACGTCTACTGAGACATCGATCTCGGTAAGCGTTTCTTGAGTCTCAGTAATTTCCGCTTCAACGCATATATAATGACACAAAACCTGCGCTATATGGAAACTTCCTTGCGCAGCATTTGCGATCTGAGAGTTATCAAGAAATCTAACGTTGAGAGCGTCTGCTCCTTTAGCGATGAGCTCCTCAACCTTATCCGGCGGGTTTGCCTCCATTTTGAATATATCAATACGCAAACCCAAATCGTGAGCAACTTGAACAAGTTGATCGCCCGCTTTGTTGATCCCAATCAGGACAAGTTGGGAGTGCTCGTCAGACGTATCGGCGAGCAACTTCATGTAGTCCGATAGTTTAGATTTTACTTCGTCTGTCAGTCTATGAAAATCATCGATAACGACTGTGCCGATCTTCCCCATGTCTGGGAGCGCGGAAATCATATCGATGTCCGCAGGCCTTCGAGCGCTCAGTTGGATGATCTCGCCGCCCTTCCCGAGGTTCTCCACGATTTGAGTGACAGTGGTCGTTTTGCCAATGCCGGATGGGCCCTCGAGAACAACACAGCGACCGGGCGTTCGAACGGCTACTTTAATGGCACCGTAGCGCAGCGGTTCGACGAAGGTGTAAGTCGGCACGCCGGCTAGACGAAATACCTCTTCAAGATTGGCCACACTCAACCTCCATTTGAAATGCGGTCTAGCTTGATCGTGCCTATGCCGACAAGTCGCTAAGGCACCTTCACCTCCACCACCCCGCCCCCGGCCCGGAATTTCGCGCTCATCTCCGCCATCCCGGCCTCCGCCTCCGCCAGCGATCCCCCCGCGTCGTTCTGCGCCTGCGCGTCGCGGCGGATGTCCTGGCTGATCTTCATCGAGCAGAATTTCGGCCCGCACATGCTGCAGAAATGGGCGGTCTTGTGGGCCTCTTTCGGCAGGGTGGCGTCGTGGTATTTGCGGGCCGTCTCGGGGTCGAGGCCGAGGTTGAACTGGTCTTCCCAGCGGAACTCGAACCGGGCGCGGCTGAGGGCGTCGTCGTGCATCCGCGCGGCCGGGTGGCCCTTGGCCAGGTCGGCGGCGTGGGCGGCGATCTTGTAGGTGATGACGCCGTCCTTGACGTCCTGACGGTCGGGCAGGCCGAGGTGCTCCTTGGGCGTGACGTAGCAGAGCATGGCCGTGCCGAACCAGCCGATCATGGCCGCGCCGATGGCGCTGGTGATGTGGTCGTAGCCGGGCGCGATGTCGGTGGTCAGCGGCCCGAGCGTATAGAAGGGCGCCTCGTGGCAGTGCTTCAGCTGCTCATCCATATTGGCCTTGATCTTGTGCATCGGCACGTGGCCGGGGCCCTCGATCATGACCTGGCAGCCTTTCGCCCAGGCGATCTTCGTCAGCTCGCCGAGGGTGCGCAGCTCGGCGAACTGGGCCTCGTCATTGGCGTCGGCGATGGAGCCGGGGCGCAGGCCGTCGCCCAGGGAGAAGCTGACATCGTAGGCCCGCATGATGTCGCAGATGTCCTCGAAATGCTCGTAGAGGAAGGACTCGCGGTGATGCGACAGGCACCATTTGGCCATGATGGAGCCGCCGCGCGAGACGATGCCGGTGACACGGTTGGCGGTCATCGGCACGAACGGCAGGCGGACGCCGGCGTGGATGGTGAAATAGTCGACGCCCTGTTCGGCCTGTTCGATCAGGGTGTCGCGGTAGACCTCCCAGGTCAGGTCCTCGGCGACGCCGCTTACTTTTTCCAGGGCCTGATAGATCGGCACGGTGCCGATGGGGACGCTGGAGTTGCGGATGATCCAGTCGCGGATGTTGTGGATGTTGCGGCCGGTCGACAGGTCCATGACGTTGTCGGCGCCCCAGCGGGTGGCCCAGACCAGTTTGTCGACCTCGTCGTCGACGCTGGAGAGGACGGCGGAGTTGCCGATGTTGGCGTTGATCTTCACCAGGAAGTTGCGGCCGATGATCATCGGCTCGACCTCGGGGTGGTTGATGTTGTGCGGGATGATGGCGCGGCCGCGGGCGATCTCCTGACGCACGAACTCCGGGGTGACGAAGTCGGGGATGGCGGCGCCGAAGTCCTCGCCGTCGCGGATGCAGGGGGCGGTCTGTTCGCGGCGCAGGTTCTCGCGGATGGCGACGTATTCCATCTCGGGGGTGATGATCCCGGCCCGGGCGTATTCGTACTGCGTTACCGGACGGCCCTCGACGCCCTTGAAGACGCGGTGATGGCTGGTGTCGAAACGGGGGGCGAGGTTCTTGCCGGAGGCGTGGCCGTTGTCCTCGGGCTTGACCTCGCGCGGGTTGAGGACGGGGGCGATGTCGCCGCGGTCGAGCTGCCAGCTGGATTTGACCAGCGGCAGGCCGCGCTTGATGTCGATGGTGACGGTCGGGTCGGTGTAGGGGCCCGAGGAGTCATAGATGGTCACCGGCGGCTCGTTGGCGCTGGGGTGGACGGCGACCTCGCGGAAGGGGACGCGGATGTCGGGGTGGATCTCGCCGGCGACATAGACCTTGCGCGAGCCGGCGCGTTCGCCGGTGGGGATGGTCCCGGTCTCCTTCATCACCGCCTCGCGGGCGTCTTTAAGCGGGAGGCTATCGCTCGCTGCTTGAGCCTCGGATGCCTTGGGCGGGGTGACGGCGATGTTCATGGCGGCCTCTCTTTGGAGGTCCGCCGGCGCCGGACGGTTATCCCTCTTCTCCGCTCATCCCGGCGAATGCCGGGACCCAGATCGCGAACTCCGGCCTGACCGGCGAGAATTCCATCTGGGCCCCGGCATTCGCCGGGGTGAGCGGACGAAAAGACAATTCCCATCCCTTCGCCGGCATGACCCGGATCAGGTTCGACGGGTCAGGCGAATACGCCAATCTCAGCCGCTCGGATGCGACCCCCCGGAGAACGCCGGGAAACTGCGCCCGCCGACCGCGAGGGTCAAGCGGGCGCAAGGGCCTCGGAAGCGGACGGAGACGACCGGAACGTCGGCGACGGGCCGGACACCGGCGTGCATGCGACAGGCTTCCACGGGAGGTTCGGTTTCGTGATCGAGGCCGTTCAGCGCGACGGCCATGCGCCCGGCGGCGACCGATACGACATGCGGCTGACGTTCTGACGGCGACTCAGGGCTCGGACCAGCCGCGCACGGTCAGTTCGAGCCGCCCCTGACGGGGGTCCTGGCGGAACAGCAGGTTCAGGGCTTCGACGCCGCCGCCCGGGACATAGTCGAGGGTGGCGGTGGCGGTTTCGGGCGCGCCGGCCGGCGGTGTCAGGACGCCCTCGACCTCGACCGCGGCGGCGGTCTGACGGCCGCTGTTGCGGACCTCGACCTCGACCCGGAAGCCGGCGGCGACCGGCGCGACCGAGGCGGCGCGCGCCGAAAGCGCGGGCGGTGACGCGGGCGCGAGGGCGGCCGCGGCCAGCACGATCAGGACCCCGACGGTCACGACCAGACCCAGACCGGCCACGGCCCATTCAAGAAGGGGCCGTGACGCGGGAGTCTTGCGGGCGGGGGCGGGTTTTCGAGCCATGTAACTATACCAGCAGCCGCGCGACGGCGGCCCCAAGGGCGGCGGGGAAGGCGAGCACCACGGTGGTGGACACCATCATCGACGGCGCCTGGCCGTCCAGCCGCCCGAACACCCACAGCACGAACAGGCTGACCAGGATGGCGAGGGCGTAGCCGACGATGGTGAACCGGAACAGGGCCGCCCCGGGGTGGCTGGCGGACTCCTGACCGGCGAAGCCGACGGAGAACACCAGCAGGTGCAGCAGGACGATCGAGATCAGGGCCAGCAGCAGTATCTGCCAGCCGGCCATCTGGTAGCCGATCAGGATGACCTCTTCCGTCGGGGCGACATTGAAGGCCAGAACCAGGGCGCCGGCGGCCATCAGGAACAGTTCGCCGTGGTAGGGGGCGGTGTCCTCTGCGCCCTCGTCGGCGCCCGCGCCGAGCTGGCGGCGGGCCAGGGTCGCGCCAATGGCGGCGGGAAGGCCCTGCAGGGTGATCCGGCCGATGGCCTCCCCCGCGTTGATGTCGGGACCCAGCAGACCGAACAGGGCGAGGAAGGCCGCCGCGGTGGTGAAGCCCACGGCCAGGGCGGACAGGCTGTTGAACACGTCGTTGCGCCAGCCGCGCCGGGCGTTGAACCCGGCATAGTCGGACAGGCCGTAAAGCAGGGGCAGGGTCAGCAGGACGAAGGCGATCAGCCGAGCGGGCTGAATGGCGACGCCGAGCGCCCACATCTCCATCGTCATCAGAAGCGGGAAGGCGAAGATCAGGGCCCCGCCGAAGGCCCGGCCGAGGCTGGCCGCATAGGCGCGTTCCCGGCTTGTGTTGATCGCGAGCCTGGCAGTCATCGGGTCCCCAACGCCTCTGCAGCGCCGAGGCTCCCGGTTCAGTCGGGGAAGGCGAGCAGCAGGCGGTCCAGCGCGGCCTCGGCGCGGGGCCAGCCCTCGGCGTCGAGGGTCAGGCCGGCGACGCCGCCGCGCCGATCGGCCGACAGGGCCAGCTGCTGGACGGCGGCCAGAAGCACCGCGTTGAGAGCCGTCGGATCGCCTTCGGGCGGGACGCGCAGGCGGGGGCGGCGCTCACGCATCCAGTTCTGCAGCACGGCGGCGCGCTCGGCCTCGACACGGCGCAGCAGGTCGGAGTCCTCGACCAGCGCCCAGGCCATCAGGCGCAGGGACAGCGGACTGGCGCGCAGGGCGGCCAGCCAGGTCAGCAGGCTGATGCGGGCGAAGGTGCGAAGGCTGGCGGTCTCGACCAGGGGGATGGACGCCAGGCTGGCCGCGAGCGCCGCGTTGGCCCGGCGGGCGATGCGGTCGACCACCCCGTCGGCGCCGTCGAAATAGCGATAGACCAGCTTGCGGTCGCAGCCGGTCTCGGCGGCCAGGGTCTGGACGTTCAGGCCGGGAAAGCCATCGCGCAGCAGGATGCGCTCGCCCGCCGCGACGATGGCGGTCTCGGTGGCGCTGCGGTCGCGCAGTCTGACGGGCGATTCGGCCATGCGCGCAGCATCGGGCCGCGCGAGGTGAGTCGGCAAGCGGCGCGGGGGATGGCGGGGGGAAGAGGGTTGCGGCCCGGTCTGCGTCGGGGGGCGTGGCAGAGACCGGGCCGCGGAGGACTCTGTCGAGCGCGCATCGCCGCAAGGTCCGATCGATAAACCGCGGTCCCGGAAAACCGTTCCTCGCCGTTGTAAAAATTTTGCCGGCCGTGAGGGCGGGACCTGGACGGTCCATGTCGGGAAACGGACATTTCCGTTCCGGGGCAAATCTTTAACGCGCCTGCAACCCCGGGGGCGGAGTTGCATTAAGGCCGACGATAAAGAGGGCAAGCATGAGTCTGCGTCTGGAACGGCTGGTCTATGAAAGCACCGCCACGGGCACCACATCCTCGTTTGGCAACCTGGCCGTCATCCTGGCCGAGTCGCAGCGCAACAACGACCGGGACGGTCTGACCGGGGTGCTGGCCGCGCACCGCGACCGTTATATCCAGGTCGTGGAAGGATCGGCGCAGGCGCTGGACGCCCTGTTGCGGCGGCTGGAGAGCGATCCCCGCCACCGCGACGTCGTCCTTATGGGGCGCGAGCCCATCTCCGAACGCCTGTTCAGCCGCTGGTCCATGGCCAACGCGCGGATCACCCCCGTCCATGGCGCGGCCCTGGACAGTCTGATCGATGATGACGAGCTGACGCCTCGCGAGGTGGTCGGGATTCTGCTGGACGCGTTGCGGAAGGCCGACGCGGTCCGAGCGCCCGGGCGGTCGTTTCCCTGATCGGCCGCCGAGGGTGAAAGGCCAGGCTTGAGGTTCGCCGCCGGGGAGCCGCGTCGAAACATTGGCGAACCGGTCGGCAAATCGTCCGGAGGCGTCTAGAAGGGGCGGACACCGGAGCCGCCTACCCATGCACCTCGCCCGCTTTCCGCGCGTTCGTCTCGCCCATCTGCCGACCCCGCTGGAGCCGCTGCCGCGGCTGAGCGAGGCGCTGGGCGTCGAGATCTGGATCAAACGTGACGACTGCACGGGTCTGGCCGGCGGCGGCAACAAGACCCGCAAGCTGGAATTCCTGCTGGGCGACGCGATGGAGCAGGGCGCCGACACCCTGGTGACCCAGGGTGCGGTGCAGTCGAACCATGTGCGCCAGACGGCGGCCGCGGCCGCGGCGCACGGCTTCGCCTGCGAGGTCATCCTGGAGGAGCGGACGGGGTCGAAAGCCATCGACTATACGCACAACGGCAACGTCCTGATGGATCGGCTGTTCGGGGCGGGGATGCGCACGGTGCCCGGCGGCAGCGACATGACGGCCGAGCTGGAGAAGACGGCGGCCGAGGTGCGGGCGCGCGGCGGCAAACCCTACATCATCCCGGGCGGGGGTTCGAACCCGGTGGGGGCGTTGGGCTATGTCGACTGCGCGCGCGAGATCGTGGTCCAGGCGGACGAGCTGGACATGCAGGTGGACCGGATCATCACCGCCACGGGCAGCGCCGGGACGCATGCCGGGCTGGTGGCCGGGCTGGCGGTGATGGGGGCCGATATTCCGGTGCTTGGCATCGGGGTGCGGGCGCCGAAGGCGAAGCAGGAGGAAAATGTGCTCAAGCTGGCGCGCGAGACGGCGGCCCTGCTGGGGCGGCCCGATGCGGTGACGGAGGCGATGGTGGTGGCCGATTGCGACTATGTCGGCGAGGGCTATGGCCTGATCGACGGGGCGGTGATCGAGGCGCTGAAACTGGCGGCGCGGACCGACGCGATCGTGCTGGACCCGGTCTACACCGGCAAGGCGATGAAGGGGCTGATCGCCCTGGCGAAGGCCGGGCGGTTCGAGAACGAGACGGTGGTGTTCCTGCACACCGGGGGGGCGCAGGGCCTGTTCGGATACCAGGGCGAGATCGAGGGAGCGCTCTGATGGCGAAGGTATTGGGCGTTCTGGGCGGCATGGGGCCGGCGGCGACGGTGGCGTTTCTGGCGCGGGTGCAGGCGCTGACGCCGGCGCAGGGCGATCAGGACCACATCCGCATCATCGCCGACATCAATCCGCAGGTGCCGGACCGCAACCGCCAGTCCGACGCCGCCGAGGCGACGCTGGGGCAGATGGCGATGCGGCTGCGGGACGCGGGGGCGCAGGTGCTGTGCATGCCGTGCAACACCGCCCACGCCCAGGCGGCGGGGATCAGGAAGGTCGGCCTGCCCTTCATCGACATGATCGCCGAGACGACCGAGGCGGCGGCGGCGGGCGGGGCAAAGAAGATCGGCGTCCTGGCCACGCCGGGCGGCGAGGCGCTGTACGCCCGTGCGCTGCAGGGCAAGGGCGTGAAGATCGTGCGGCTGACCGGCGCGGCGCGCGAGGCCTTCATGTCCTGCGTTCATGCGGTGAAGCGCGGCGACCTGGGCGAAGGGCCGCGCGCCGAGATGCGGCGGCTGGCGGCGACCCTGGTCGCGGCCGGGGCCGAGGCGGTGATCGCGGGCTGCACCGAGGTGCCGCTGCTGCTGGGGGCGGGGGACGTGTCCGTTCCGCTGGTGGATTCGGCCGAGGTGCTGGCGCAGGTCTGCGTCGACCGGTGCAAGTGACGCCGGAGACGGCGGCCCGCGACCTGCTGCAACCGGGCGAAAGGGTCATCTGGACCGGCGCGCCCCATTCGCTGCAGTTCCTGTCGCGCCGTCAGGGGGCGGCCATCGTGTTCAACCTGTTCTGGTGGCTGATCCTGCTGCTGGTCGGGGCGTCGGCATGGGAGCTGCGCGAGAGCCCGATCGTCATCGTCATCGGCATCGTCTTTCTGATCGGCCTCCTTCAGGACAGCTGGCGCACCGGGCGTTGGCTGGCCCGCCGGATCGGCGAGACCTATGCGTTGACGGACCAGCGTGTGCTGATCTTCGAGCGTTCCGGCAAGCTGAGGGCGCAGGCGGGGTTGCTGAGCGCGCACCAGTTTCGCGCGGCGCCGCCGTCGGGCGAGCAGGGAGCCATCCTGCTGGACGACGACCAGCCTCTGTGCGGGTTCGGGCGGAGCCGCCCCGAGGACGGCCGGACGCTTCAGGCGCTCACGACCAACCGGAACCTGAAACTGAACCCCGGTGAGGATGCGCCGCGATTGTCGGGTCTGATCGGACATCTTGCGATTCTGGATCTGATCCGCCGGACGGCCGCCGACTATGAAGCCCGCTGGATGGCCGGGGCGAACACTCCGGAAGACTGACGTCCAGCTTGCAGCCGTGCGGTCGCGTGCCGATAAGGGGCGGTGACCCGCCAAGCCCTCATCATCGATTGCGATCCCGGCGTGGACGACGCCGTGGCGCTGATGCTCGCCTTCGGGTCGGGGGAGCTGGACCTGCTGGCCATCACCGCCGTGGGCGGGAATGTGCCGGTGGAGAAGACGGCGCGGAACGCGCGGATGCTGCGCCAGATCGCGGAGCGCGGGGGCGTGCCGGTGTTCATGGGGGCAGACCGGCCGCTGCGGCGCGAGGCGGCGGGGGCGGGCGAGTTCCACGGGGCCGAGGGGCTGGGCGACCTGACGCCGTTCGAGCCGGACCTTCCGTGCGCGGAGGGGCATGCGGCCGACGCCATCATCGATCGGGTTATGGGCCGGCCGGAGAAGTCGGTGGCCGTGGCCGTGCTGGGGCCGCTGACCAATCTGGCGCTGGCGTTGCGCAAGGAGCCCCGACTGGCGGAACGGCTGGGACCGGTGGCGATCATGGGCGGGGCGCGGTCCGAGGGCGGCAACATCACCGCCTCGGCCGAGTTCAATATCTGGGCCGATCCCGAGGCGGCGGCCGAGGTTCTGGCGACGGCTTGCGACGCCGTGCTGTTCGGGCTGGACGCGACGCACCAGGTGCGGGCGACCGAGGCGCGGATCGCGGCGCTCGAGGCCCTGGACAGGCCGATGGCGGATACGGCGGCCGCGATGATGCGGTTCTCGCAGCGGGTCGAGCGCAGGATCGTCGGCCGGGATTCGCCGCCCGTGCATGATCCCTGTCCGGTGGCCTGGCTGCTGCGGCCCGACCTGTTCGGGCTGAAGCCGTGCCGGGTCGAGGTGGAGACGACCAGCGATCTGACGCGGGGGCATACGGCGGTGGAGTTCCGTGTCGATCCGGCGACGGCGCCGCACCGCTGGGCGGTTTCGGCGGACGCCGACGGAGTGTTCGCCCTGATCACGGAGGCGGTGCGATGAGGATCACGGTCGTCGGCTCGATCAATCTGGATTTCGTCGCCAGCGCGCCGGCCCTGCCGCGCCCGGGCGAGACCGTGACGGGGGCGACCCTGGCGCGGCATCCGGGCGGCAAGGGGGCCAATCAGGCGCTGGCGGCGCAGCGGCTGGGGGCGGATGTCAGCCTGACCGGCTGCGTCGGCGACGACGAGATGGCGGGCGCGGCCCTGGCCCTGCTGATCGCCCATGGCGTGGAGTTGTCAGGGGTCGAGACCGACATCGCCGAGCCGACCGGCGTGGCCCTGATCGCCGTCGACGAACAGGGCGAGAACCAGATCGTGGTCTGCGCCGGGGCCAACCATCGCGTCACGCCCGAACAGCTTCCGGCGCGGATCGATTGTCCGCTGATCGTGCAGCTGGAGCTGCCGATCCCGACCGTCGAGGCGGCGGTGGGGCGGGCGACCGAGTTCGTCTGCGTCAACCTGGCCCCGGCCGCGCCGGTGTCGGACCAGCTGCTGCGGCGGGCCGACCTGCTGGTGGTCAACGAGACCGAGGCCGCCTTCTACGGCGACCTGCTGCACAACGGCGGCGGGCGGGTGGTGGTGACCGAGGGGGCGAAGGGCGCGGTCATGTACCAGCGAGGTCAGGAGCTGGCGCGCGCGACGCCGCCCCGGGTGAAGGCCGTGGACGCGACGGGCGCGGGCGACGCCTTCGTGGGCGCGATCTGCGTGGCCCTGCTGGAAGGGATGCCGGCCGATGAAGCGCTGCGGTTCGCCTGCGCCGCGGGCGCGATCGCGGCGACGCGGCCCGGGGCCCAGCCCTCGCTGCCGACGCGGGCCGAAGTCGAAGCGATCATTACGGCGACGTAACTTGGGGCGGCGCGGCGCGCTGATAGGGTCCGGACCTCTGTTCAGACGAGAACCCCTGGGGACCCCGACATGACCCGCACCGCCGCGCTTCTGGGGGCCTCACTGCTGGCCCTGACGTCTTTCGCCAGCGGGCCGGCCGCCGCCCAGGCGCCGATCTCCGTGCCGCCGCTGGAATACACCCACCGCGAGCTGGTCAACGGGCTGGACGTCTACGCCATGCCGGACGCCACCGCGGGCACGGTGACGGTGACCCTCTGGTACAATGTCGGCGGCAAGGACGATCCGCAGGGCCGCAGCGGCTTCGCCCACCTGTTCGAACACATACTGAGCCGCAAGACGGTCAACCTGCCCTATGGCCAGATCTCGACCCTGGTCGAGAACGCGGGCGGATCGCGCAACGCCTCGACCGGTCAGGATTTCACCAACTATTACGAGACCGTGCCGCCGCAGTATCTGGAGACCATGCTGTGGACCCATGCCGAGCGCATGGCGCGGCCGGTGGTCGACGACGCGGTGTTCCAGGCCGAGCGCTCGATCGTCAAGGAAGAGCTGCGGCAACGGGTGCTGGCGCCCCCCTATGGCCGATTCCAGCGCTTCGTGATCGGGGACAACAGCTTTGACGAAAGCATCTACCGCCGCAGCGTGATCGGTTCGATCGAGGAACTGGATTCGGCGGTGATCGACGACGCGCGGGCCTTTCACGAGGCCTATTATCGCCCGGCGACGGCGACCATGATCGTGTCGGGCAATTTCGATCCGGCGCAGCTGGACCGCCTGGTTGACCAGTATTTCGCCGATATTCCGAACCCGGAGCGTCCCGTGCCGGTGTTCCGGCGGCCCGTCGAAACTCCGCGCACGGCACCGCGCCTGGTCGAGGCCTGGGCGCCCAATGTGCCGATGCCGGCGGTGGGCGTGCTCTATCCGGGCCTGGCGGCGAACAACCCCGACACCGCCGCGCTGGACGTACTGCAGGCGATCATGTCGCGCGGCGACAGCTCGCGTCTGTACCAGGCTCTGGTCTATGGCAAGCAACTGGCCTCGACCGCCAATTTTGGCGCCAACAACATGGAGGAGGACGGCTCCATCGGCGTGACGGCCACGGTGGCGCGCGGCAAGTCGATGACCGATCTGGAGGCGGCGCTGGACGTCGAACTGGCGCGGGTGCGCGACGAGCCGGTGACCGCGGCCGAACTGGCCGAGGCCAGGACAGAGCTGGTGGCCGCCGATCTGCGTCAGCGCGAAACGGCCTCCGGCCGGGCCTTCATCCTGGGTCAGGCCATCGTCTCCCGGAACGATCCTGGTGCGCCGGACGCGCGGCTGGCGGCCATCCAGGCCGTGACCGCGGCGGACGTGCAACGGGTGGCGCGGACATACCTCAACGACCAGACGCGGGTGATGGTACGCTATCAGGACGAGAGCGCCCGGCCCGTGGGCGTACCCGAGGACAGCTGGCGCAACCCCGCGCCGGTCCCGACCTATCTGACCGTGCCGCCGGCCATACTGCCGGCCAACGAACTGCTGCCCGAAGGCCAGCGGATGGCGCCCCCGGCGCCGGGCGCGGTGCGTGCCATGGCGACGCCGCGGGTGGTCGAGCGGACGCTGTCCAACGGCCTGCGGGTCATCGCGGCGAAGTCGACCAACCTGCCCATCATGAACGTCCAGCTGAGAATGGCGGGCGGAGCGGCCGGGGATCCCGCCGGCCAGCCGGGGCTGGCTTCGATGACCGCCAATCTGGCGACCCGGGGCGCAGGCGGCCGCTCGGCGCCCGAGATCGCGCGGACGCTGGAAGCGCTGGGAGCCAATCTGGACGGCGGCGCCGGTGCGGATTCGAGCGCCCTGTCACTGTCCGCCCCGATCGCATCCGCCGATGAGGCCGGCTCGGTGTTCGCTGACGTGGTTCAGCGCCCGACCTTCGCCGCGGCGGAGCTGGAGCGCAGCCGGACGCAGACGGTCACCGGCCTGACGGTCGCCCTGCGCGATCCCGGAACCCTGGCCTCGCAGGTTCTGAACCGGCTGGCCTTCGGGGGCGCGGCCTATGGGGCGCCGGCTTCGGGAACGCCGGCCTCGGTCGGCGCCCTGACGCGCGACCAGGTCGTCGACTTCCATGACCGCTGGTGGCGGCCCGACAACTCCGCCCTGATCATCACGGGCGGGATGGAGCCGGAACAGGCCTTCGCCTTCGCCGAGCGGACGCTGGGCGGATGGGAACGTCCGGCGGGCGCGGTTCCGACTGTCGCCAACAGGGCGGGCGACCGGCCCGCGCCGCGCATCGTCGTGGTCGATCTGCCGGGCGCGGGTCAGGCCGCGGTGACGGCCGCCGTGCGTGGACCACGTAGGTCGGATGAAGCCTTCTATCCCCTGTCGGTAGTCAACAGCGTGATCGGCGGGGGCCAGAACGGCCACCTGTTCCAGGAGGTCCGCGCCAAACGCGGTCTGTCCTACGGCGCCAATTCGACGCTGACCGCGCGAGTGGACGGCGGCCTGCTGGCCGCTACGACCCAGACCAAGAACGAGAGCGCCGCCGAGGTCGTCGGCCTGGTGCTGGCCGAGTTCGACCGGCTGAAGACCGAGGCCGTGACCGATCAGGCGGTGACCGACCGCGAAGCCTTCATCACCGGCGGCTTCTCGCGCGCGGTCGAGACCACGGGCGGACTGGGCGGGGTGCTGGCGGATCTCGTCACCTTTGGCCTGCCGCTGACCGAGGTCGAGACCTATCCCGGCAAGATCAACGCCACGACGCCCGAGGGCGTGGCGGCGGCGGCGCAAGGCGTCGGTTCCGACCAGGCTTGGGTCGTGGTGGTCGGCCAGTCAGCCATGTTCATCGACGCGCTGAGGGCCGCACATCCGGACGTGGCGGTAATCCTGGCGGCGGAACTGGACCTCAACAGCGCGACGCTGGGGCTGTAGGAGTTACTGGCCACCAGCCACTCGTTCTACTTCGCCCGGAAGGCCGCGATCGCATCGACCGACTTGCGCACGTTGGCCTCGATGCCGGCCCAGTCGCCGGCCTTGACGGCGGCGTCGGTGACCAGTTTCGAGCCCATGCCGGCGGCGACGATGCCGCTGCCGAACCATCTGGCGATGCTGGCCTCGTCGGGGTCGACGCCGCCTGTGGGCATGATCTTCGTCCAGGGCATGGGACCCAGCACGGCCTTGACGAAGTCCGGGCCTCCGACGCTGGCGCCGGGGAACAGCTTGACGATCTCGCAGCCCAGCTCATGGGCCTGGCCGATCTCGGTGACCGAACCGCAGCCGGGGAAATACGCCGTCATGCGCCGGTTGCAGACGCGGGCGACCTCGGGGACGAGGCAGGGACTGACGACGAAGCGGGCACCGCGGTTCAGATAGAGGCTGGCCGTGCCCGCATCGACCACCGAGCCGATGCCCAGGATGATGTCCGGATCTGTCCGCTGCAGTTCACGGGCGATGTCGCCGAACAGGTCGCAGGCGAAGTCGCCGCGGTTGGTGAACTCGATCACCGGCGCTCCGCCGCGGGCGCAGGCGCGGATCACGTTCAGGCTGACCTGCCGATCCGGATGATAGAAGACCGGGGCCACGCCCTGGGACTCAAGGGCGGTCAGGACGGCGAGGCGGTCGTGGCGCATGGTCTGATTCCTCCGCCGGCGTCCGGCAGCCCGCCATGCTTATCCCACCCGTTGCGTTCCGGGAAAGCGGCGGCGCGGAGAGGCGCGGAACTTTGTGTTTCGAAAATCTGGCGAGGCGCTCAGGCCGTCTGCCGTTTGGCGCCGCAGAGGTCGCAGAACTCACGCCCCGAAACGCGGCGGTCCGGCCGCCAGCGATGGCGGCGGCAGCGAAGCTGGCGGAGGAACTTTCGAATGGCGCGGAACATGGAACTCGACGGAAGGAACGGGCTGGGGGAGGCCAACGGGTCGCGCGCAATCACAATCATTCAGCCCATCGGTCAAGCGATGAATTCGGGGGTTAAGGACGATGAATGGCCACCGGTGGCGCCAGCGCTGCTTTGGCGGTCAGCGACAGGGTCAGGCACCGCCCTTCGCAAGGCCGACGATTCGCTTCACCAGCGCGCTGTCCGGGTCGAACAGCGGATCCAGCACCGTGAAATGATTCAGGCCGGGCAGGGTCTCGTAGCGGGTCTCGACGCCGTTGGCGGCCCAGTGATCGGCCATCATGCGCGACTGGCGCAGGAACTCGGAGCTCTCGTCGCCGCCGACGACGCAGTCCAGCACTGTCCCGCCCGGGGTCGATCCGTTGGGCACGGGCCAGAAGACTGGCGACAGGGCGGCGCCCTCGCGCTCGTCGAGGTCGAGGGCCGTGTTCAGCGAGGTCTGCAGCAGGGGCCGGAGGTCGAAGATCCCGCTGATGGCGACAGCGGCGGAGACGCGGCCCTCGGATAGCAGGCAGGCCGCCATATGCCCGCCGGCGGAGTGGCCGAAGACGACCGGCCGGGCGCCGGTGCGGGCGCGGATCGCCTCCACCGCCTCGCGCACCTGACCCAGGATGCGGCCCAGGCGGACCGTCGGCGCGAGGTCGTAGGACGGGATGGCCAGGCTGACGCCGTTGGCGAGGAAGGCCGGGGCGAGGCCGCTGAACCAGTCCTTGTCCAGGGCCTGCCAGTAGCCGCCGTGCAGAAAGACGGCGATCGGCGCGCCGGGTCCGGCGTCGAACAGGTCCATGACCTCGCGCTCGCCCTGGCCGTAGGCGATCCCGACAGGCGGACGGGCGGCCCGGGCGGCCTCGGCGGTCTCGCGCCACATGGCCATGACGGCCGGATGGTCGGGCACGCGGGCGCGGTTGTTGTACTCGGCCTCGAGATCGATCGCCGCTTCGCTCTTACCCGTCACGCAACCATCCGCTAGATGAACCTCCACGCACCGGAGGACCGCCGCCATGATGACCGCCATCTTCGTCTTCATCAAATGCGAGCTGGGCCACGCCAACGACGTGGCGGCCGATATGGTGGACAATGTCGAATACGTCTCGGAGGTCTATTCGACCTCGGGCCAGTACGACCTGCTGGCCAAGTTCCAGCTGCCGAAGGAAATGGATATCGGGACGTTCGTGACGAAGTCGGTGCAGACGCGGGCCAACATCCGCGACACCTTCACGGTGATTACGTTTTCCCCGTTCCTGCCGGGCGGCGGCTGACGCAGCGTCACCCGTGAATCGCTGCTAGGGTCGCCGGACGGAGGCTGACATGACCGATCTTGATGCGTTTCGCGCGGAGACCCGCGCCTGGCTGGAGACGAACTGTCCGGCGGAATGCCGCGGGCCGGTCGAGAGCGACGAGGCCCGGGTGTGGGGCGGGCGCAACGCCGAGTTTCCCACACCGGCGCACAAGGTCTGGCTGGAGCGGATGGCGGCCAGGGGCTGGACCGCGCCGGAGTGGCCAGCTGAATACAGCGGCGGAGGCCTGAGCCGTGAACAGGCCAAGGTGCTGAACTCGGAGATGCGGCGCATCCAGGCGCAGGCCCCGCTGGCCAGTTTCGGGGTCTGGATGCTGGGACCGGCGCTGCTGGCGTTCGGAACCGAGGAACAGAAGCAGCGCTTCCTGCCCGGGATCGTGCGCGGCGAAATCCGCTGGTGCCAGGGCTATTCCGAGCCGGGTGCGGGGTCCGATCTGGCGGCGATCCAGACGCGGGCCGAAGACCGGGGCGACCACTGGATCGTCAACGGCCAGAAGGTGTGGACCAGCTATGCCGACAAGGCGGACTGGATCTTCTGTCTGGTGCGAACCGATGCGGAGGCGCCCAAGCATCTGGGCATTTCGTTCGTGCTGTTCGACATGGCGACCAAGGGCGTGAGCACCCGGCCCATCACCCTGATTTCGGGCAAGAGCCCGTTCTGCGAAACCTTCTTCGACGACGTGCGGGTGGAGAAGGAGAACCTGGTCGGGACCCTGAACCGCGGCTGGGACGTGGCCAAACACCTGCTGGCCCATGAGCGGACGATGATCGGGGCCATGGGCGAGCTCGGGGGCGGCCGGCCGCTGGGCCAGGTGGCGACCGGATCGATCGGGCTGGATGACGACGGGCGGCTGGATGACGGCATGCTCCGTGCACGGATCGCCGAGCTGGAGGTGGACGCCGCCGCCTTCCGCCTGACCATGGAGCGGACCGGGGATCAGGTGAAGGCGGGCCAGGCGCATCCGGCGATCGCCTCGATGTTGAAATACTATGGGTCCGAGCTGAACAAGCGGCGCCACGAACTGCTGATGGCGGCCGGCGGGTCGGACGCGCTGGAGTGGGAGAGCGACCGTTCGCGCCATGGGGCGGCGGCGCGCGACTGGCTGAGGACCAAGGCCAATTCCATCGAGGGCGGGACCAGTGAGGTCCAGCTGAACATCATCGCCAAACATCTGCTGCAGCTGCCGGGGGCGTAGTGTGCAACGGGTCTGGTGGGTGCTCGCGATCTGCGTCTGGCTGGCGAGCGCCGTCTTTAGCCAGCAGGTCGCCAGCACGCTGTTCATGTTCGGCTCGCTCGACCATCCGACGCTTCAGGTCCGCCTGATCCTCTGGGCTCCTGTCGTCGCGCTCGGCGTGCTCGCGGTCGTCGCGATCGTGCGTCGCAAGGTCGTGTGGCTCCCCGCGCTTCTCCTCGGCTCCACCAGGGCGCAGTGTTTTGCTCCTTGAAATCAATAAGCTGTAGATCGCGTGAGCGATCGACCCTTGATCCAACCCTAAAATACGTCAGGCCTGCGACCCTGCGCTTTGTCCGCCTCTGAGTCGTCTGAGCCGTTGCGAGGGTCCGCTTCAGCCCAGATCGGAGCCGGGGGCTGCAGGATCGGCGGCAAGCGCTCTGCCGACGGCGCGCCGTCGATGCTGAAGGAACGGTGCTGAATGTTCTCGTGCGCAGCGGCGGGATTGCGGCGCAGCGCTAGCTGGGCCACCTGCACGGGCCGGGTCGCTTGCGGGCGGACCACAGGGCGGAGAACTCGCACTCGCCGTACCAACCACGGGACCGGAGGATGCAACAGTTCAAGACCCAGACCTCAGCCCAACGTTTCGTCATGCTGATGGCGGCCGAACCCTTTGGCGTGAAAGACCCCGCGGGCGATGGCCCGTGCGACGACGTCCGCCGCTGTCGCCCCGATCCGGGCGATTGCGAGGGGCCGGCGCCCATCGCATGGCAATTCCCGGAGCCCTGTCGACAGGGCGAAGACGATATCACCGTCGAACGGCGTGTGGGCGGGGCGGATGGCGCGCGCCAGCCCGTCCTGGGCCATCACCGCCACTCGCAATAGCTCGACACGCGACAGAGCGACGTCGGTGGCGACGCAGGCCAGAGTCGTATTGAGACCCCCCGCCGCCGACGCCTTGGCCAGCCCCCAGGTCTGGTGAAAGACCGGAGCTTGGCTGACGCCCAGACCGCCGAACTCGTCATCGATCTCGAACGGCGCAGCCCAGAACTGGCCGCTGCCCGGTGCGATAACCGATCCGAAGCTGTTTACGGCCGCCAGGGCGCCCACGACGCCGCCGTTGGCCATGGTCGCCGAGGCGGAACCGATGCCCCCGGGGAGTCCGCCCGCGCGTGCCCCAAATCCGGCGCCCGCCGTTCCGATGTCAAAGTCCGGCGTTGCCGTCCCGGCGGCGATCCGGCCGAGAGTCCGATAGGGCGGGTCCTCGCCCCAGTCCTTGGCGCCGCCATTGGCCAGGTCGTAGAGACAGGCTGCGGGCACGATCGGAGACGACGGCACGCCGGCGCCGCCGCCGAGCGCGAATCCCCGCCCCCGAGCGCCAAGCCAGGCGGCGACTCCGTCCCCGGCTGCCAGACCGTGGACGGAACCCCCGGCGAAGACGATCGCGTCGATCTCCTGCACCAGGTTCTCGGGTCGAAGTGTCTCGGTCTCACGACTGGCGGGGGCGCCGCCCCGGACATCGACCGCGGCGATGACGGGCCGGTCGGCAAGGATCACCGTGACCCCGCTGGCCGCCGCTTCGTCGTGCGCCTGGCCTACGGACAGGCCCTCGACGTCGGTGATCAGATTGCGTCGCGGCTTCATGAGCTGTCCTTGCGACCGCATCGGTCGGGTCCGGCCTTGTCCATACTTGGACGCAAACAGCCCGTCACGGATGGCGCCGTCAGCCTGAAGGCGGCCTGTCTCCACGCAGCAGCCGGAACCCATGCTGGTGGGCCGCTCAGGGCTCCGCGCCCGTCGGGCGGACGGCCCGGCCCGGGGGAGCGTTGTAGCGCCAGAGGTCCCCGGACCGGGCGGCCGGGAGCAGGCGTTCGAGTTCCGACACCTGCGCCTTGGCCGCCGCCAGCCGGTCTTCCAGAAGGTCGGCGACTTGGCGGAGGTCGAGGGCGGATTCCCCTTTCACGACGGCCTCGATGCATTTGAGCGACACGTCGGCCCGTCTCAGAACCACGATCATCTCGGCCCTTGCCCGGTCTTCCGGCCCGTAGAGGCGTGTCTGACGCGCGTCCCGCGTCGGGTTCAGTAGCCGGGCGTCTTCATAGTAGCGCAACGCACGAACGGTCGTGCCGAGGCTGTCCGCCAGATCGCTCACGGTCATGCCGGCGGCCGCCCGTTTGTGCGCGCCTTCGGCCATCACCCGGCCCTTCCGTCGTCGGTCACAGCGGAGCGCTCCACATTTTTTATCGACACGGCAGGGTCGATCAGCTTGGCGAAATCCACAGCCGTCCCCCTGCCGATCATTTGCCGGCCGGCCATGAATTCGGACGGGGCGCTGACGGCCTCGACGCAGACAATGCGGTCGCCCCTCAGATGGAAGACGGCGAAGCGGCCGCTCTCCGGGTCGCCCCGGACCACCTGACGGTCGGCGTCGAACGGCAGGCCAGCGATCTGCAGCTTGATTTCGTACTGGTCGGACCAGAACCACGGGACCTCGGGCGACGGCGCCGGGCGGCGGGTGATGGCGGCAGCGGCCTGTTTGGCCTGCTCCAGCGCATTGGGCACGCTCTCCAGCCGCATGATCCGCCCGCCCATCGCCGGGATCGGCCGCTGTGTCATGTCCCCGACGGCGTAGATGTTCCGGTCAGAGGTTCGCGCCGTCTCGTCGACCGCCACGCCGTTGTCGCAGGCCAGGCCCGCCGTCCGCGCCAGACCATCGCGAGCGAGGGCTCCGACGCCAACCAGCACCGCATCAGCCGGGATCAGTTCGCCGTCGGCCAGCCGCACCCCGCCGGCCTCGAAACCGGTGACCTCGACGCCGGTGCGGATCTCGACGCCATGCCCGCGGTGATGGGCGGTGAAGAAGGCCGACAGGGGTTCGGAGGCCACCCGCTGCAGCACCCGGTCCATCCGCTCGATCACCACCACTTCGGCGCCCAGGGCCCGCGCCGAGGCCGCCGCCTCCAGCCCGACATAGCCGCCCCCGACCACCGCCAGCCGCTTGCCGGGGCCCAGCGCCGTCTTGAGCCGCTCGGCGTCATGCAGGGTCCGCAACTCGATCAGCTCGGGCCGGTTCGCGCCCGGGACCGGCAGTTTCCGCGCCGTCGAGCCGGTCGCGAGGATCAAGGTGTCGTAGGGCTCGATCGTCCCGTCGACGAAGGTCACGGTCTTGGCCACGGCATCGATCGCGGTCGCCGTCACGCCGGTGCGCAGGTCGATCCCCTGTTCGGCGTAGAAGCTCTCCGGGCGCAGAAGCAGGGTCTCCATCTCGGCCTCGCCCTTCAGCCAGGCCTTGCTGAGCGGCGGCCGCTGGTACGGCGGCGCCGTCTCCTCGCCTGCCAACACGATCTGTCCGTCGAAACCATACTGCTTCAGCAACGCCGCGACCGAGCCTCCGGCGTGACCGGCGCCGATGATCAGAACCTTCGTCATCGCGCGAACACCGCGCCGCCGCCCTTCACCCGTTCCGCCTGTCTGGAGAGGTTTTGACGACCGCCACGCCCTTGATGACAAGGTCCCGCTCAGCCGCCCGCAGCCAGACGTCGCAGGTCACCTCCGATCCTTCGATCGCGCTGACCGTCCCGCCGGCCGTCACGTCGTCGCCCTCGAAGACATTGTCGACATAGCGGACGTCGAGCGAACGGATCGCGGCGCCGGGGAAGGCGGCCCTGATCATGTTGATGACATAGGCCAGGTTGGCCGGACCCTGGTTGATGACCCGGTCGCCCAGACCTTTGGCCGCCACCGCTGCCCGGTCCAGGTGGATGGCATTGGGATCGTGCAGGGCGGCAGCCCAGATTTTCATGGCGTCCGGATCGACCGAGGCGATCCGGAAGGGCGGCAGGGCGTCTCCGACAGCGATCATCGCGCCAACTCCCGCCGGGGGAGCGCCCAGCTGTTGCGCGACGTAACCACGGGCCGCCCGTCCGGCAGACAGAGGCGCAGTTCGTAGTCCAGCAGGTCCATGACGCCGAACGCCCGGCTGGGCTTGCGCGTCAGGGACCGGATCTGGCCGGTCACGACATAGGGTTGGTCGGTGACCAGCGGCTGTTCGAAGGTCACGGACGACGACCCCATCATCGGGCCTTCTTCGATGTCGAAGTCGCAGGCGGCGCACAGGCCCGCGACGGTCACCCCCATCCCGACCTGGGTGGCGATGTAATAGTAGATCGGGTGGGCCTCGCCGCCGGCGTCCGGCTCGACTCCGGTCGAGCGGCACAGGGCGGCGTTCTCCTCGGCCGAGATCACATAGAACTCGCCGCCCGACAGGGACGTGCCGGCGACGTCGGGCGGCGGCGGAAAGGTGGGGGCGTCAGGCATGATGGGATCGGCCTTGATGGATCGATCTGTCTTGTCCGGCTCGATCTCATTTTGTCAACCGTTTGGTCGAAAATCAACGGTGTTCAGCCCGCCGAAGTCTGGCCGCTGCCCGCGCCGCTGGCGGTCATCAGGGTTGTCGCCAGGCCGCCGTCCGCCAGCAGGTCGACGCCCGTGACGTTGCGCGACAGGTCGCTGAGAAGGAACAGGATGACGTTGGCGATGTCTTCCGGCGCGCCCAGTCGGCGCAAGGGCAGGCCGGCCTCCCGCCTCCGCCGGCGCTCTTCGTCGGCATAGCCGCCGGCGGTCATCGGCGTCAGGGTCGGGCCAGGCGAGACGGTGTTGCAGCGGATGCCGTCCGGCCCCCATTCGTTGGCCATCTGGCGCACCAGCATCATCAGGGCCGCCTTGCTGGCGGAATAGGCGCCCAGGGGTGGGGTCGGGTGACTGGCGGAGATGGAACCCGTCGCCACGATGGAGCCGCCGCCCGCCGCGACCAGATGCGGATAGACCGACTTGGCGATCAGCCAGGTCGCCCGGGTGTTGATGGCGATCATCCGGTCGAAATCGGCGACGTCCATGGTCGCCAGCGGCGCGCCGAGGATGATCCCCGCATTGCTGGCCAGGCCATCGATTCCGCCCATGGCCTCGACGGCCCTTGCCGCGATGGCCGCGCCGCAGTCGGGATCGGCGATGTCGGTCACGAACGACGTCGCGGTCCCTCCCAATTCGGCCGTGATCCGCGTCAGTCCTTCGGCGTCCCGGTCCACCAGCAGCACGTGATGCGGGCCCGGCATGACCCGGCCGGCGATCAGGCCCCTAGCGACGGCTGCGCCGATCCCGCTGGCGGCTCCGGTGACGATGACCCGCATGGTTCACTCCCTTTTGGACTTGCGTTCACCCTACACGCCCTGCCAATTAGCTGCCAACCGTTCGGTTGGTAAAAAGCGGACGCCCGACCCGATCGGGGCGTCGAAACGAGGTGCGTCATGGCAGAGGCCTATATCTACGACCATGTGCGCACGCCGCGCGGCAAGGGTCGACCCGACGGCTCCCTGCATGAGGTGACGGCCGTCGAGCTGCTGAGCCAGGTGCTGCGGTCGCTGCGCGATCGTAACGGTTTGGACACGGCGCTTCTGGACGACGTGGTCATCGGCTGCGCCCAGCCGGTGGGCGAGCAGGGCGGCGACATCGCCCGCGCCGCCGTGATCAACGCCGGCTATGCCGAAACCGTCGCGGGCCAGCAGGTTCACCGCTTCTGCGCCTCGGGCCTCGAGGCCGTGAACAACGTCACCGCCCAGGTCATGTCGGGCATGGCCCACGCCGGCGTCGGCGGCGGGGTGGAGAGCATGAGCCGCACCTTCATGGGCGCCGACAGCGGCGCCTGGTCCGCCGACCCGCGCGTCGCCTTCAACAACTGGTTCGCACCCCAGGGCATCGGCGCCGACCTGATCGCCACCCTCGACGGCTTTTCGCGCCACGACGTCGACACCTATGCGGCGGAGAGCCAGCGCCGCGCGGCCAAGTCCTGGGCCGAGGGCAATTTCGCCGGCTCGATCGTTCCGGTCGTCGACGTCATGGGCGAGGTGCTGCTGGACCGTGACGAACACATGCGGCCCGAGACCACGGTCGAGAGCCTTGGCAAGCTGAAGCCCGCCTTCCCGGCGATGGCCGGAATGGGTTTCGATGCCGTCGCCGCGGCTCGCTATCCTGAGGTCGAGGCGCTGGACCACGTCCACACCGGCGGCAACTCCTCCGGCATCGTCGATGGCTCCGGCGCCGTCCTGGTCGGGTCGAAGGAATTCGGCGAGGCGGCCGGCCTGAGGCCGCGCGCCCGCATCCGGGGCTTCGCCGCCATCGGCTCGGAGCCGACCATCATGCTGACCGCCCCAGCCGCCGTCAGCGACAAGGCGCTGAAGAACGTCGGCATGAGCCGGGCCGACATCGACCTGTGGGAGCTGAACGAGGCCTTCGCCAGCGTCGTTCTGCGTTATCGCCAGATCATGGGCATCGACCCGGCGACCCTGAACGTCGCGGGCGGCGCCATCGCCCTGGGCCATCCGCTGGGGGCGTCCGGCGCGATGATCCTGGGTACGGTTCTGGACGAGCTGGAACGCCGCGATCTGTCCACCGCCCTCGTGACCCTGTGCGCCGGCAACGGCCTGGGCTCCGCCACCATCATCGAACGCGTCTGAGGCCCGACATGCGCCATATCTCGATCAATGCCGACGCCGACGGCGTCGCAGTCGTCACGCTCGATAATGCGGACGAATCCATGAACCTCGCCTCGGCCGAGTTCCTGGCCGAGATGACCGAGGCCATCGCGAAGGTGGCGGCGGACGAGGCGATCACCGGCGTGATCCTGACCTCCGGCAAGGCCGCGTTCATGGCCGGCGCAGACCTGAAGGAACTGGTCGACGGCTTCGGCAAGTTGACGAAGCCCGAGGCTTACGCGTTCAGCCAGCGCGCGACGGCGGTTCACCGTGCCATCGAAGCCAGCGGCAAGCCCTGGGTCGCGGTGCTGAACGGACTGGCGCTGGGCGGCGGCTTTGAGCTGGCGCTGGCGTGTCACTATCGCGTGCTGTCGGACGATCCCAAGGCCGTCGTTGGCCTGCCGGAGGTCAATGTCGGCCTGTTGCCCGGATCGGGCGGCACCCAGCGTCTGGTGCGGATCGCGGGGGCGAAGACGGCGCTGGACCTGCTGCTGGCGGGCCGTCCGGTGAAGCCCACCGAGGCGATGACGCTGAAGATCGTCGACGAGATCGCGCCGCCCGCCGAATTGATGGATCGGGCCAGGGCCTGGCTGGCGACCCGGCCTGATCCGGTCAAGCCGTGGGACAGGAAGGGCTATGTCGCCGCCGAGCAACGTGGGCTGCTGAATCCCGACACCGCGGCGATGTTCACCGTGGCCACCGCCCACGCCGCGGCCAAGGGCTACAACACGCCCGCCGCCGCCGCGATCCTGTCGTGCGTGTTCGAGGGTGTGCAATTGCCGTTCGACAAAGCCCTGTCGGTCGAAAGCAAGTATTTCGCCAACCTGCTGACGGATCCGGTCGCGCGCAACATCATCCGCACCACCTTCATCTCGAAGGCCGCCGCCGAGAAGGGTGCGCGCCGCCCGGCCGACGCGCCAAAATCGAAGGTGGAGAAACTGGGCGTTATCGGCGCCGGCATGATGGGGGCGGGGATCGCCCTTGTCGCCGCCCAGGCCGGGATCTCCGTGGTCCTGATCGACCGCGACGTCGCCTCCGCCGAGAAGGGCAAGGGGTATTCGACGAAGGTCCTCAGCAAGGCGGTCGAGAAGGGGCAGCGGACCCAGGAGGGTGCCGACGCTATCGTCGCCCGGATTACCGCCACGGACGATTTCGCCCATTTGGAAGGCTGCGATCTGGTGATCGAGGCGGTGTTCGAGGACACGGCGCTCAAGGCCGAAACGACGCGCAAGGCCGAGGCGGTCATCCCTGCCGCGGCTGTGTACGCCTCCAACACCTCGACCTTGCCGATTACCCAACTGGCGGAGGCGTCGGCACGCCCGGACCAGTTCATCGGTCTGCACTTCTTCTCGCCCGTCGACCGGATGGGACTGGTCGAGGTCATCGTCGGCCAGAAGACCAGCAAGGCGACGCTGGCGAAGAGCCTCGACTTCATCGCCCAGCTTCGCAAGACGCCCATCGTCGTCAACGACAGCCGTGGCTTCTACACCAGCCGGGTGTTCCAGACCCTGATCCACGAGGGCGCGACGCTTCTGGCTGACGGTGTGCCGCCTGCGGTGATCGAGAACGCGGCCAAGGCGGTCGGCCTGCCCGTCGGACCCCTGGCCCTGCTGGACGAGGTCACGCTGGACCTGCCGCTCAAGATCGTCGATCAGACGATCGCGGAGGAAGGGGCGAAATACCATCCGCCCGGCGGCGTGCCGACCTTGCGCAGGATGCGCGACGATCTGGGTCGGGCTGGCCGCAAATCCGGCGGCGGCTTCTACGACTATCCGGAAGGCGGCAAGAAGCACCTCTGGAAGGGACTGGCCGAACATTTCCCGCAGAAGACCGGCTGGGACATCGAGGACGTCAAGAAGCGCTTCCTCTACGCCCAGGCAATGGAGACGGCCCGCTGTCTTGAGGAAGGGGTGCTGGAAACGCCGCAGGACGCCGATCTGGGCGCCGTCTATGGCTGGGGATTCCCGACCTGGACGGGCGGCACGATCAGCTACATCGACACCGTCGGCATCCAGGCCTTCGTGGCCGAGGCTGACCGGCTGGCCCAAGCCTATGGCCCGCGGTTCGCCCCCTCGCCGTGGCTGCGTGACAAGGCCGCCCGCAATGAAGGCTTCTATGATGCCGTCCGGACAGAGCAATCATGCGCCGCCTGATCTTCGAGCCCGAGCACGAACAGTTTCGCGACAGCGCCCGGCGTTTCTTCCAGGAGGAGGTCGCCCCGCATGGCGAACGCTGGCGCGAACAGGGGTTCGTCGACCGCGAAATCTATCGCAAGGCGGGCGCGCAGGGCCTGCTGCTGACCTGGGCCGAGGAGCAGTACGGCGGTCTGGCCCTGGATGATTTCCGCTTTGAGCAGATCATCATTGAGGAGAACGTCGCCCACGGCGAGATCGGCTTCTACATCAACCTGCACTCGGCTCTGGTCGCCCCCTATATAGCCGGGCTGGGCACGGACGAGCAGAAGGCGCGCTGGCTGCCCGGCTGCGTCTCGGGCGAGAATATCCTTGCCATCGCCATGACCGAACCCGGCGCGGGCAGCGATCTGGCCGGCATGCGGGCGCGGGCCGAGGACCGGGGTGACCACTGGCTGCTGAACGGCTCCAAGACCTATATCTCCAACGGCCAGATCGCCGATCTGATCATCGTCGCGGCGCGGTCCGACCCTAACTCGAAACACGGTCTCGGCCTGTTCGTGGTCGAGGAGGGAATGCCCGGATTCGAGCGCGGCCAGCGGCTGAAGAAGATGGGACTCGCCGCCCAGGACACTTCCGAGCTGTTCTTCAACGACGTGAAGGTGCCCAAGGCCAATGTGCTGGGTGAACCGGCGCAGGGTTTCCGCTATCTGTCGCGCTTCCTGGCCGGTGAGCGGCTGGTGGCGGCGATCGGTTCGATGGCCTCGGCGCAGATTGCCTTCGACATCACGCTGGACTTCGTCAAGGAGCGCCGCGCGTTCGGGAAGCCCATCGGCGCCTTCCAGAACAGCCGCTTCGTCCTGGCGGGCCTTCGCGCAGAACTGGATGCGGCCCAGACCTTCATCGACCAGTGCACCCTGCTGCTGAACGCGGAACAGCTGGCAGCCGACGACGCCGCCGCCGCCAAGCTGATCTCGTCCGAGCTGGAAGGCAGGGTGGTCGACGCCTGCGTCCAATTGCACGGCGGCGCGGGCTATATGGAAGAGTACCGCATCAGCCGGCTCTACTCCGACGCCCGCATCAGCCGCATCTTCGCCGGCACGTCCGAGATCATGAAGGAGATCATCGGCCGAGGTCTGGGGCTGGACGAGCGGCGGATGCAGTAGCCGCGATCAGCGGCAGCCGCTGATCCCGCCGTCCACCGGGATCTCGGCGCCGGTGACGTAGCTGCCGGCGCGCGAGCTCAGGAACACCACGATGCCGGCGATATCGTCCGGCCGGCCCATGCGGTTCAGCGGGATGTGGTTGTCCAGCAGACCCTTGGGCGCGCCGTCCTCGTCGCGCAGGTGGGCCGTCATCGAGGTGGGGAAGAAGCCGGGCAGGATGGCGTTTACGGTGATGTTGCGACCCGCGAGATCGGCCGCCAGCTGGCGGCTCAACTGGTGGATCGCCGCCTTGGATGCCGAATAGCTGTAGGCTTGAAGCGGCTCGATCACCTTGCCGGCGACCGAGCCAATGTTGATCACCCGCGATGGGTCACCGCCCGCGCCGCTGGCGGTCAGCTCCGGCAGCAGCTCCTGCACCATCTTGAAGGGCGTCTGGACGTTGACCGCCATGACGCCGGGCCAGGCCCGGTCGGGGAAGGTCTCGATCGGTCCGCCCCAAGTCCTGCCTGCGTTGTTGACCAGGATGTCGAGCCCGTCCGCGTGGGTCCGGTAGCGGCGGACCAGATCGACCGCCGCCTCGGGCGTCGACAGGTCGGCGACGAAGGGCGTGCAGTCGCCCAGCGCCTGCATGTCCTGCGCCGCCTGTCCGGCGACCTCCGCCTTGCGAGAGGTGATGGAGACTCGCGCGCCCGCGCGCAGCAGGCCTTCGGCGATCATCCGCCCCAGCCCCTGGGCGCCCCCGGTGACGAGGGCGCGTTTGCCGGTCAGGTCGAACAGGGTGCTGGTCATGGATCAGTCCGCGATGTCGATGACGACCTTGCCGAAGGCATGACCGCTTTCGAGATGGTGGAGGGCGTCGACGGCGCGCTCCAGCGGGAAACGCTTGTCGATGCTGGGCGTGATTCCCTGCTCACCGACGAACGCCAGGGCGGCCTCCAGCTCGGCGCGGTTGCCGACATTGGTGCCGATGATGCGGATGTTCTTGAGGAACAGCTCGGGCGCGTTGACCGTGAAGCCCATCCCGCCGGTCGATCCATAGACCACGACCCGGGCCCCGAGATTCAGCGACCGCCCATAGGCCGGATAGCCAGACGCCGGCGCCCCGTCGAACACCACGTCGATGCCGCCCGAGGCCTTGCCCAGCGCCTTCTTCCAAGTCTCGTCGGTGTAGTTGAAGCCCGCCTTGGCGCCCAAAGCGACAGCCTTGGCGATGGTCTCGTCGGAGCCGGAGGTGACAAAGACGGTCGCGCCCATGGCGACGGCCAGCTGCAGGGCCGCCGCCGCTACCCCGCCGCCGATCCCAGTGATCAGCACCGTCTCGCCGGCCTTCAGTTCCGCCTTGGTCACCAGACCGCGCCAGGCCGTCAGCACCGCCAGCGGCAGGGCCGCCGCCTGGGCGAAGTCGAGATGGTCCGGCTTGGGCAGGACGTCCTCGGCCGCCAGCACGATGGCGTCCGCCACCGTCCCCGGCCCGGGCATGCCCAGAAGGGCGAAGGCGGGCGCCGGCCAACGCGGATCGTCGCCCCAATTCATGCCCGGATAGCAGACGACCGCCTTACCGATCAGGCCCGCGTCGACTCCGTCCCCCACCGCATCCACGATGCCCGCCCCGTCACAGCCCAAGGTCGCGGGCAGGCTCATGCCTGGATACATGCCTTTTGCTATCCACAGTTCGCGGTGGTTCAGGGCGGCCGCCTTCAGCGCCACTCGGACCTGTCCGGGGCCGGGTTCCGGCGTTGCTATGGTGTCGAGCTTCGCCGCGCCGAGGCCGTCGGCGGATGACAGTGTCAGTGCGCGCATGATGGCATCCGATCAGAAGGAGCGGGGCAGGCCGAGGGATTCGGCGATGCCGTTGCGGACCATTTCGTTGGTGATCGGCCCGATCCGCCAGAGGCGGCTGTCGCGCCAGTATCGCTGCATGTCGGTCTCGGCCGAATATCCCATGCCGCCCAGGATCTGGATGCCCAGGTCGGCCGCCTTGTTGGCGTTCTCGGACGCCACCAGCTTGACCATGTTCGATTCCAGACCGCAGTCCTGCCCGGTTGTCATCTTCCAGGCCGCGTAGTTGACCAGCAACTCAGTAGTGGTGCGCCAGGTGGCGATGTCGGCGACATAGTGTTGGAGCGCCTGGAACTGACCGATCGGTTTCCCGAACGCCTTGCGCTCCTTCATGTAGTCGATCGCGTCTTCCAGCACGCCGTCCATGACACCCAGGCAGAACGAGCCGACCATTATCCGCTCGTTGTTCAGCGTAGGCAGCAGGGTGTACCAAGCCTTGTCCGGCGTCCCCATGACGTCCTCGTCAGCGCAGAAGGCGTCCTCGAAATGGATTGCGCACGATCCCATCGACCTCATGCCGAGCTTGGACAGCGGTGTGATGTTGACGCCCTCGGCCTTGGCGGGGATCCAGAAGAGGCTCAGTCCCTGATGCTTCTTCTCGCCGGCCTTGGTCGTTCGGGCCAGCACCAGCAGCCGGTCGGCTACGTGCGCGGATGAGCTCCAGATCTTCTCGCCGTTGAGTTTCCAGCCGCCGTCGACCTTTTCCGCCGTGGTGGTCATGCCGCCCAGCAGGTCGGTGCCGCCGCCGGGCTCGGTAAAGGCGATGGCCGCCTTCAATTGACCGGTCGCGATCAGCGGCAGGTATTTCTTCTTCTGCTCGTCGGTGCCGTACAGTCCGATCGACTTGGAGCCGGCGAAGGAGGTGATGCCCCAGATCCAGGCCAGGCCGCCCAGTGACCGTGCCAGCTCCCGAGCCAGTATCATCTGCATCAGGACGTCGCCGCCCTGGCCGTCATAGTCCTCAGAGATGCCAACGCCGTGAAAACCGGCCTCGGTGAACTTATCCCAGAGCGCATACGGATAGTTGTGCTCGTCCTTTTCCAGCTCGCGCGCCCAGCTCTTGGGCAGCTCCGCGTCGACCCAGCGTTTGACGGTTTCGCGAAACGCGCGGTGTTCTTCTGACAGTCCAAAGTCCATTGCCGTATCCCAGGAGGGCTCTGAGCGCACCGAATGCGCGCAGCAATCATGAGAGCGTTGTGAAAGGTTGCGATCATTTTATCAACCTATCGTTTGGCAGATACATGACGAAATTGAATGATGGACTGTCGCGGATGTGGTGCATGCATCGGGAGGCCCTGCTCTCACTGTGAGGAATGATGACCACCACCACCGGGCCCCTGGAGGGCCTCCGTATCGTCGAACTGGACGCCATCGGCCCTGTGCCCTTGGCCGCCATGCTGCTGGCCGATCTGGGCTGCGAGATCGTCCGCATCGCCCGCGCGCCCAACTCGGGCCAGACCTGGGACGATACGGGCGGGTCGATTCTGCACCGGAACCGCAAGCATGTGCATCTGGACCTCAAGTCGCCTCCGGACAGGGATCAGGCGCTCGCGCTGATTGACCGCGCCGACGCTCTGATCGAGGGGTTTCGGCCGGGCGTGATGGAGCGGCTGGGGCTGGGGCCGGACGTCTGCTTGGCGCGCAATCCTCGTCTGGTCTTCGCGCGCATGACGGGCTGGGGTCAAACCGGTCCGTTGGCCCCGCGCGCCGGACATGACATCAACTATATCGCCATCACGGGCGCCCTGCATGCCATGGGTCAGCCGAAGCAGCCGCCGGCGCCGCCCCTGAATCTGGTCGGCGACTACGGCGGCGGGGCCATGTTCGCCATCGTCGGCATCCTGTCCGCCATCATCAGCGCCAGGACGACTGGGACAGGGCAGGTGGTTGACGTCGCCATGACCGATGGCACGGCGGCCCTGACCAGCTTCTTCCACGCCTTCACCGCCAGCGGCCTGTGGAGCGATGAGCGCGGCGCCAATCTGCTGGACGGATCAAAGCCCTTCTATCGTTGCTACGCCTGCGCCGACGGCGGCCATGTCGCAGTTGGCCCGCTTGAGCCGCCGTTCTTCGCCCAGCTTCTGAAGGGCCTCAAGATCGAGCCGGACCGGTTCGTCCAGTATGATCCGGCGGGCTGGCCTGAGATGGAAGCCGCCTTCACCGCCGTCTTCCTGACCCGTACGAGGGACGAGTGGGACGCGGTGTTCCGGGATACCGACGCCTGCGTGTCGCCGGTGCTCAGCTTTGGCGAGGCGACGGATCACGCTCACAACCGGGACCGGGGCACGCTGGTGAAGGTCGGAGGCGTCACCCAGCCCGCACCCGCGCCGCGGTTCGCCGCCACGCCGACCGGGATTTCCGACTACCGCCGAGGCCTGCTGTCCATCCACGACGCCCTGTCAGGCTGGGCAGGATGACTGACCTCAGGACGGCGCGAGGTACAGGGGCATCAGCATCCGGTCGGCCCCGCCGTCCACCATCAGATCGACACCCGTCACGAACGCGGCTTCGGGCCTTAGTAGGAAGTGGATCACCTCGGCGATGTCCTCGGGCCGGCCGAGACGGCGAAGCGGAATCCGTGCGGCGCGCGCGTCACGGTTGGCGGGATCGGCGTAGATATGATCGTTCAGACCCGTCATCACCGTGCCTGGCGAGACGCAGTTGCTGCGGATTCCGTCCGGGCCCCACTCCGCCGCCAACTGGGCCATCAGCATGGCCAGGGCGGCCTTGCTTGCGCTGTAGGACCCCAGCGACGGCGCCGCGTTTCGGCCCGCCAGCGAGCCGGTCGCGATGATGACCCCGCGCGACAGCTTCAGCTGCGCATAGGCGGCCTGGGCCAGACGGAAGGTCGCGTGGACATTGATCGTGAAGCCTCGCTCGAAATCCTCGAACGGCATGTCGGCCAGGGCGCCGGCGCAGATGGCGCCGGCGTTGCTGACCACCCCGTCAATCCCGCCCATTTCGGCGACCGCCGCGTCCACGATAGCCTGAGCTGCCGTGGGGGCGGACAGGTCCGCGATCAGGGTAAACGCTCCCGGGATGTCGCTCGCCGCCGCCTCCAGCCGCGCTGCGTCCCGGCCCACCAGCACCATCTTCGCCCCGGGATTTCGCTCCGCGATGAGGCGAGCCAGGGCCAGACCGATGCCGCTCGACGCGCCGGTGATGACGACCCGCATGGTCACGCCCCGCCCCACAGGGCGTCGTGGACGTCCAGCCGTTGGGCCGCCGCGTTGAAACGCAGGGCCTCCATGTCGCAGACCGCGGCGGGCTGCATGGTCGGGGGCACGACGTTCCAGACCAGGCCGTACATGGCGTGACGGCGATAGCTGAGCCAGGCGTCGTCCCAGTCCGGCGCGGCGACGCCCTGGTCCGTCAGGGCCTTCAGATAGTGGGCGACCAGATCGCGCTCGTGGGTCGCACACTCCTCGGCATCCATGCTGCCGATCAGGAAGTAGCTGACGTCATGGGCCCAGTCGGACTGCATGAATCGCTGCCAGTCGAGGAATCCAGGCGTGCCGTCGTGCTCGAAGAACAGATTGCCGGGGTGGGCGTCGCCATGGACCATGCACAGGTGCTCCGACGCCCGGTCCAGCGCCCACAGTCGTTCCATCCCCCCCGCGGCCGCCGCATAGGTGTGGAAGGCCTTGGGCAGGGCGGCCGCGACGGGCGACGTCATGGCTCGCTCCCAGGCCCCGTCGCGCATGATCCGAAGCACGATCCCGTCCGTCGCCAGCGAGCCGCCCACTGCACCCAGCCGGGCCAGGTCCGGGGCGTTCCAGCGATAGGCATGCAGTCGCGCCATCTGGTCCAGGGCCTGGGTCGCAGCAGAGAGGCTAATGGGCCTGCGCGCGTCGCCGAAGCTGGCGTTGCGCACCAGCAGGTCCTCGATCAACTGGACCCCGAACCCGCTGTCGTCGTCCACGCTGGCGAAATAGCAGCGAGGCGCGTTCACCAGTCCCAGCGGTTCAATCTCGCTGTAGAAGAGGCTTTCGCGTGCATGCGACGTGCGGACATGGTCCGAATGCGCTTCGTAACCGCCTTTGAACCACATCGTCGCGGGCAGGCGGTGACGATGCCCCGCCTCGTTGTAGTCGAGCAGCATCCGCAGCTTTGTGCCCGTCGCGCGCACCGACGTTCCGAAGGTCAGGCTGCGAACTTCGACGCCCGGATAGCGCTGCCCCAGCGCGCCGCTCAGCCAGTCCGCGTCGACCTCTTCGAGCGTGCGGGGGAGCTTCAGCGGGGATTCCGGCATGGTGCTTTCCTGTCTCCGTCATGGGCCGATCGCGTCTGCCGGCAGAGTGCGCCAGTCAGAGCATCTACCAACTGGACGATAGGGCGTATCGTCACGAACGATGTCAAGATCAGCGAGTTACTGCGTGCCATAAGTGCGAATAGCAGAGAAAATGATGTTATCGCTCCCCCCTCGCCACCACGAACGAGCACAGGTTTCCGGATAGCGCCCCTCGTGTAAATATCGCGGCTAATGTATCGGTTTTAAAAGTATGCCGCATCTTGCAGATTCGTAGAATAATGGAGGGCTATGCGTAAATCAGTTCGCAAAATGACGTGTATCATGGGTCCGAATAAAGCATATGCGCGATTCTAATTCACTATAATCTGCTGCTTTCACGCCGCCTTTTCCGGCTTGCCAAACCTCTGGAACCGCAGCAATCATATTCCACCAAACGATGGGTCAAAGCCACGTAGTTCTGACCACGTTCCAGGGAAGGGAAGCGAAATGAACAGGAAGTCGCAGCTAATGCTTGCGTCGGGCTTGTCGGCGGTCGCGATGGCGATGTCCGGCGCGCCCGCGATGGCTCAGGATACCGCCGCCGCCGCCGCCACCGACCAGCAGGAAGAAGACTCGCGTCTGGACGACATCATCGTCGTGTCTCGCAAGCGGGCGACCGGTGAATCCTTGCAGGATACGCCGGTCGCGGCCACCGCCTTCGGCGCCCAGCAGCTTGAGGAAGCCGGGGTCAAGGACCTGACCGACGTGGGCCGGATGGCGCCCAGCGTCTCGCTTCAGCCGTCGTCCCAGCGGGGCGTCCAGAACTTCTCGATCCGCGGCATGGGCGTGTCGGGCTCGACCCCCTCGGACGAGCCCGCGGTCGGTATCTTCCAGGACGGCATCTACTGGGGCAGCAACTATGGCGCCCTGAATGAACTGTTCGACATTGAGGGCGTTGAAATCCTGCGCGGGCCGCAGGGCACCCTGTTCGGCCGCAACGTCACCGGCGGCGCCGTCACGGTGCGCAGCGGTCGGCCCAGCTTCGCGACCAGCGCCGAGGGCACGGCCGGTATCGGCAACTATGGCCTGAAGGAAGTGTCCGGTGTCGTCACCGGCCCCCTGATCGGCGACAAGTTGGCGGGCCGTCTGGCCCTGCAGAGCCGGAGCCTCGACGGCTATTTCACCAACACCGTGACGGGCCGCGACTATGGCCGAAGCGATTCCTACATCGTTCGTCCCAGCCTGACCTGGCAGCCGACGACCACCTTCTCGATCACCGCCTTGGCCGAATGGTTCTCGGACTCCGGGGATCCTACCGTGGTTCGCGGCATCGCGCCCTGCACCATTCCCGGCTGCGCGCCCAACCTCGCTACCCGGGAAGGCTTCACGACTTCTGACGACTACTATGACGTCGCCTACAATGAGCCGGGCTCGAACGAAGTCGACGTCTTCCTCGGCGTCGTCGAAGCCAACTGGGACGTCCTCGGCGGGGTCCTGACCTCGGTGACCGGCGTGCGCAACGTCCGGACGCGAGTCCTGACTGACTTCGACGGGACGCCCAGCGCCGGCTTCCTGCAGCAGATCGCCCAGGATCAGGAGCAGTTCAGCACCGAACTGCGCTTCGCGGCGGATGTCAGCTCGTTCCTGAGCTACACCGTCGGCCTGTACTATTTCGACCAGAACTTCGATTTCCGCGAGCGGCGCAGCCTGAACAACAACGCCACGAACATCGCGACCCGGTCGTATCTCGACAACGACAGCTTCGCCGCCTTCGCGGACGCTGACTTCAACATCACCGACAGCCTGACCGTCACGGCCGGCGTCCGCTACACCACGGAGACCAAGACGGCCAGCGCGGCGGCCTTCGGCGCCTGCTCACTGGATTTCCTGACCTGCACCCTCACGGGTCCGCGGACCACGTCGGACGAGAACGTCTCGCCACGTATCAGCGTCTCCTACGACCTCGACGACAATCAGCTGATGTACGCCTCGGCGACACGCGGTTTCCGCAGCGGCGGCTTCTCCCTGCGCGGCACGCCCCTGGTCGAGCCCTATCAGCCTGAAGAGGTCACCGCCTATGAGATAGGCTACAAGGGAGATCTGTTGGATCGTCGTCTGCGCCTGAACCTGGCGGCCTATCACAACACGTACGACAACCTGCAGCGGACCGTTCTGGGCGTCAGCCCGACCGCCGGGGTCGTCCAGTCGGTGTTCAACGCGGCGGCCGCCACCGTCAGCGGCGTCGAGGCCGAGGCCACCGCGATCATCACCAACAACTTCGAGGTGACTGCCGCCTACGGCTTCACCGACGCCCGATACGACGAGTTCCTCGGAGTCGTCGACCCGGGATCGCGATCGTTCGTGCGGATCCCCGAGAACACCGGAACCATCGCCGCCCGTTACGAACGCGATCTGGAAGGCGGGGGTCAGATCGTGGCCCGCGCAGCCGCCCAGTACACGGGCGAATATTTCTATGACGACACCAACCTGCTGAAGCAGGAGGCATACACTCTCGTCGACGCCAGCCTGGCCTATACGGCTCCGTCCGAAATCTGGACGGTCACGCTGTGGGGCAAGAACCTGACCGAAGAGGAATACGCGCCTTGGGGGTCCACGCTCGGCGGCCTCGGCGAGAACCGCTTCCCGGCGGCGCCGCGCACTTTCGGCATCCGGATCCAGGCCCGCTACTAGGGCCCACTGTCTCCCCCGAAACCTTGGGCGCGGCGGCCTCTGCTTCCGCGCCCATTCTTTGTCTGGCCTGGACCCGTTCTCCGCCCGTCATGGGCATCGGGCAGCAGAAAGGGCGCGCCGGTCACACCGACGCGCCCTTCGGGTCACTTCAACTCTTCAGTTCAGGTCGCGGACTGTTCCGCTGCGAGCCGGGCCGCCTCGGCCTCCTCGGCCTCCAGCGCCCTGCGGAAGTGGGGCAGCGTGCCGTAGCCCAGCCAGGCGGCGAGGGCGGCGCTGACCGCACAGACAATGGCCAGTGATTGGTTCACACGCGCCGGATCGTGGAACACGAAGTCGGTCAACAGGGCCACCAGGGTCGGCGCAACCCCCAGACCGAAGCCTGACAGGATGAAGGTGTAGATGGACGTCACCACCCCCCGCATGCGGTTGGGGGTGGCTACCTGGAGGGCCGAGGCCGACATGGCCTGCGGGAAGCTGTAGAAGAAGGTCGCCAAGGCGGCCACGCCCATCACCGTCGCATAGGTCGGAGCGACCGGGATCAGGGCGCAGATCGGTACGAGGGCGACCGCGGCGATCACGACGCAGATGATCACCGAACTCTTGTGACCCCGCTTGCGGATCAGGGCTCCGACCAACGGGCCTGACAGAACGCCCAGCGACCCCATGACCAGCACCAGTGCGCCGAAGACCAGACCGACGTTGCCGGGATCGGCGCCGTAGTTACGGATTAGGACAGACGGCATCCAGGCGGGCAGGGCGTAGAGCACGACTGTCACCAGCGCCATCGCCGCAAAGAAGCGCAGGTAGAATTTGCGGCGCTCCCACAGGAAGCCCGCGACCTCGCCCAGGCTGAACCGCCGGTCGTCCAGCACCGCGCCCGCCGTGGCCTGCCGCGGCGGTTCACGCACGATCAGCATCGCTAGTCCCAGCACGACCCCGGGCGCGCCCACGAAAATGAAGGTCAGTTGCCACGCGGCGAAGTCCGACAGGGCGGGGATCGTCTCGGACAGGACGGTCGCGGACCCGATGACCAGCCCGCCGAAGATCAGGGCGAGCCCGCCGCCGAGATAGGGTCCCATCAGGAACACGCTCATCGCCCGGGGGAGCTTCTCCTTGGTGAAATAATCCGAGATCAGCGACCAGGCGGCCGGGCCTAGCGCCGCCTCTGCCGCCCCGACGCCCGCCCGTCCGAAGAACAGGGTCTCCAGACTGGTGGCGAAGCCGCACAGGATCGTGAACGCGCTCCAGGTCACGACGCCGAAAACGACGAGATTGCGCCGGTTCCGCGTGTCGGCCAACCGCCCGAACAGAGGGATGAAGGCGATGTAGGCGACGATGAAAGCCAGCCCCTGCAACAGGCTCATCTGGGTGTCGGTCGCGCCCAGATCACTCTTGATCGGGTCGATAAGCAGGTTCAGCACCTGACGGTCGATGAAGGACACCGTGTAGGTCGCGGTCAACATCACCAGCACCGCCCAGGCGTAACCGCCGTTCATCGGAATGGGCCCCTTGCCGGCGGCGGACGTGGATTCAGGCACGCTCATGTCTCACTCTCCCGGGGTGGTGTACGCGCGAACGACAGCGACGATGGCTCCGGACTTGACGGCGTCGCCGACCCTGACATTCAGGGCTTCCAGAACGCCGTCATGAGGGGCGGCCAGGACGACCTCCATCTTCATGGCTTCCAGCACGAGGACCGGCGCGCCCTTCTCGACGCGCTCTCCCACCTCGACGGGTGTGTGGGCCACGGCCGAGTCCATGGGAGCGAGGATGGCGGGACCGCCGGCCCCGCCCGCCGCGCTACGGCGCTCGACCTGCGATCCGGAGGAAGTGACGGCATCGCGTGATGTCCGCACGCCATAGACGGCGACATCCACCAGCTGGCCGCCCCAAGGCGCGCTGACGATCCGTTCTGAGATGGATGCAGCCGGCGCGGCGCCGGGTGATGAGGCGGTGGCCGCTACCGGCGCGGGACGATCGGCCGGGCGGGGCAGCCATTCGCGTTCCACCGATCCGGTGTCGTGAACCGCCGCGGCGAAGTCCGGCTGTTCCAGAAGGTCCCGCAGATAGGGCGCGGTGGTGCAGGGGCCGGCTACGACCAGGTCGTCCAGCGCCCTGGCCAGACGCACCCGCGCCTCGTCCCGGGTGCGTCCCCAGGCCTGAACCTTGCCGAACATGGAATCGTAGAAGCTGGGGATGCCGTCTCCGCTCTCGACCCCGAAATCGAGCCGGAGCCAGGGACCGCCGGGCAGCCGCAGGTCGTCGATCCGGCCCGGGGTCGGACGGAAGTCCTCCCAGGGATCCTCGGCCGAAATCCGCGCCTGGATGGCGCAGCCGTTCGTGACCACGTCGGTCTGGGCGATGCCCAGCGCCTCGCCGCCGGCGACACGGATCTGGGCGTTGACGAGGTCGATGCCGGTGACCAGCTCCGTGACCCCGTGCTCGACCTGGAGCCGGGTGTTCATCTCAAGAAAATAGAAGGCGTCTTTGGCCACGTCGGCCAAGAACTCGACCGTGCCGGCCCCCTCGTAACCGACGTTCTTCGACAGGGTTACGGCGGCGTCGAGGATGCGGGAGCGCAGGCCGTCGGACAGGGCCGGGGCAGGGGCTTCCTCGATCAGCTTCTGGTGCCGGCGTTGAAGGGAACAGTCACGGTCGCCGAGGTGGATCAGCGCGCCATGTCCATCGCCCAGCACCTGCACCTCGATGTGGCGCGGTCGGACCAGATAGCGCTCCAGATAGATTTCCCCGCGCCCGAAGGCGGCCGAGGCTTCCCGCGTCGCCTGCTCCAGCGCCGCCTTCAGGTCTTCCTCGCCGTGCGCGACCCGCATGCCGCGACCGCCGCCGCCGAAGCTGGCCTTGACCGCGATCGGCCAGCCGATCCGGCGGGCATGGATGATCGCATCGTCGAAGCCCTCGACCGTCCCGTCCGATCCGGGCAGGACGGGCAGGCCGGCGGCAACCGCCGCCTTCCGCGCCTCGACCTTGTCCCCCATGGTCGCGATGACCCGGGGGGAAGGGCCGATGAAGCGCAGGCCAGCCTTGCCCACGGCTTCCGCGAATTCCGGGCTTTCGCTGAGCAGACCGTAGCCGGGATGGACCGCATCTGCGCCTGAGCCCCTGGCGGCGGCGATCAGGCGATCGATATCCAGATAGCTTTCCCGCGCCGGCGACGGCCCGATGTCCACCGCCTCGTCCGCCAGTCGGGTCCACAGGGCGCCGGCGTCGGCCTCGCTGTGGACGGCGATGGCGCGCACGCCCACCTCGCGACATGCCCGGATGATGCGGACAGCGATCTCGCCCCGGTTGGCGATCAAAACGGACCTGATCTTCAATGCAGCACCTCGAGCGTGGTCTTGTCGAACGGACGCAGCGCGTCGAGGCGGCCCTCCCTGATCTTGCGGGCCCATTCGGGGTCGCTGAGAAGCGCCCGACCGACGGCGACGATGTCGAACTCTCCGTCCGCCACCCGGTCGGCGAGCGGGGCCAGATCGGTGGACACGTCCGCCTCGGCGTTGAGATCGCGCACGGACATGGCGCCCGCCAGTCCGACGCTGCCGACGGTGATCACCGGCTTGCCTGTCAGCCGCTTGACCCAACCGGCGCCGTTCATCGGGGACCCCTCGAACTCGGGCTCCCACCAGCGGCGCTGCGAACAGTGGAAGATGTCCACGCCCGCGTCGGATATTGGCGTCAGGATGCCGGCGAAGGCGTCGGGCGTCTCGGCCAGCCGCGCGGAATAATCCTGCTGCTTCCACTGCGATATCCGCAGGATCAGCGGGAAGTCCGGGCCCACGGCGGCGCGGATGGCCGTGATCACCTCGACCGCGAAACGGGTCCGCTGCACGGCGTCGCCGCCATATTCGTCGTCGCGCAAATTCAGGGCGGCCCACAGGAATTGGTCCAGCAGGTAGCCGTGGGCGCCGTGCACCTCGAGGGCGTCGAAGCCGAGAGCGCGGGCGTTCTCGGCCGCGCGGGCGTAGCTGTCGACGATATCCCGGATTTCGGCCTTCGTCAGGGACGGGGCCACCCGCTTGCCTCCGGCCTTGTGGAGACCGGAGGGCGAGGCGCTGGCCAGGTCGGGATTGGGATAGTCGTCTCCCGGGCTGCGCATGACTCCCACGTGCCATATCTGGGGAGCAATCTTGCCGCCGGCCTCGTGCACCTCGTCCACCACCCGACGCCAGCCGTCCAGGGCCTTGCCGTGGAAGGCGGGGATGCGCTCCGAGTGCGACGACACCGGATGATCCAGCGTCGTCCCCTCGGTGATGATCAGTCCGACATCGTTCTCGGCGCGGCGTCGGTAATAGGCGGCGACCTCCGGTCCCGGCGACTGGCCCGGCGATTTCCAGCGCGTCATCGGCGCCATGGCGATCCGGTTCCTCAACTGCAGCCCGCCGCCGTCGAACGGGGTGAACAGGGCGGACAGGTCGCCTGCGCCCGTCATCGTGGCCCTAGGGTGCGCTGCAGGTCGAGCCGGTTACGAATGATCCTGCCAGTCGCCACGGCGCCGTCGGCGACGTGCACGATCCCCGCCATATGCAGCTCCACCTTCCGCCCGACGTCTGCTTCCGTCGGGGCGAAATCGGCCAGCAACGCGCCCGTCTGGGTCGCGTGGAAGCCGACACGGCTGCCGCAGGAGAAGAGATCGTTGATGATGACGCCGTTCGGTTCGACGATCGCCTCGACCTCCGCCCCGGTCCAGGCGTCGTCGCAAAGCACGCCTGGCGTCCGGGCCAGTCGGCCGCTCTTGAGCCACGCACGCACCGCCGCCTCAGCCGCCGGATCGGGCGCCTCCGCCTTGGTGTCCCAAGGGGCGGTCGCGGGGCTCTCGACGGGGTTAGGGATGCCGGACTTCATCTGGCGGGCGCGCGAGGCGTAGTCCTGTTCGACGAAATTCTTCACCAGCCGGTCGCCGTTCCAGACATAGAGGCCGATGCCTCCCCAGGCCGTGATCGCCCCCCCGTGCCGGATCGAAGCCCCGTGTTCGGAGAAGCGCATCATCAACCGCTCGCCCGAGGTCCAGATCTCGTGGACCGTCAGTATCAGGCCGGGGAACTGGTCCATCTGCTTGCGGGTCGCCGCGCGATAGGCAGTGTCGCGTCCAACCACGTCGTATGGCCCCATGCGCAACGCATAGTCCGCCTCCATGATCTTGGGCGTCTCCCCCTGATCATGGCTGTTCGTGTAGTCCATGACGTAGTGCTTCATCAGCCGCAGGAAGGCCGGTCCGTCCGCGACCGAAAGGGGCCGGCTCATCGTGACACCCGCGGGCGTTCGCCCCAGGCGAAGTTCAGAGCCCGGATCAGGATGTCGCGCGTCTGGCCCGGCTCGATTACGTCATCGATCGACAGGTGCGCTGCGGCTTCCCATGGCTCGGATTCGGCCGTCCATTCGACCTCCAGAGATTCTGCCAGGGCGTCGCGGGCCTCGATTCCGCCCCGTTCGAATTCGGCCTCCAGCTTGCGGCGATAGATGGTGCGCACGCCAGTCTCCGGGGCCATGAAGCCCAGTTCGGCGCTGGGCCAGGCGAACAGGAAGTCGGGATGGGTCGGCCGTCCGCCCATCGCGAAATGCCCCCCGCCATAGGCCTTGCGGATGACTACGCCCAGCTTGGGCACGGTCGCCGTGGAGATCCGCAGCGCCAGCTTCTCGTAGATCTTGAGAATGCCGCTGCGCTCGGCCTCGCTGCCGACCATCAGGCCGGGCACGTCGTTCAGGAAGATGATCGGCAGGTTGAAGGTGTCGCACAGGTCGACGAAATCCAGCTCCTTGGCCAGGGCGTGGGCGTCCAGGGCTCCGGCCTTCACGACCGGCTGGTTGGCGACGATTCCGACCGGATTGCCGTCCAGCCGCACCAGGCAGGTCAGCAGCGAGCCGCCCCATTCATCGGCCCAGGGCAGGATGCTGGCCTCATCGGCGATGGCGTCAATGACGCTCCGCATGTCGTAGCCCGATTTCTTGCCCAGCGGCACGATGTGCTCCAGCTGGGCGGGATCGGTGCGGGGCGCGCGCGAAGGCGCGACCGGCGCCGGAAGGCTGGAATTGGCGGGCAGGAAGGACAGGAAGGCGGCCAAGGCGTCCATGGCGTCGGCCTCGCTCTCCACCGCCATATGGGCGTTGCCGATCGCCAAGGCCTTGTCAGGACCGCCGAGGTCGGTGTCAGTCAGGACCTCGCCCGTCGCCTGTTCGACGATCGACGGACCGACAAGGGCCAGCGAACTGGACCGCGTCATGCAGACAAAGTGGGCGGTCGAGGCGTGCAGGGCGCTGTCGCCATAGGACGGGCCCAGAACCGCCGCGGCGCGAGGGACAATGGGCCCGCCGTCCGTCGGCTTCAGGAAGGTCTTGAAGTCCAGCGGCAGGTGGCTGAAGCGCCAGCCCATGACGTCCGGAATGCGCCCGCCGTCCGCGTCGCACAGCAGGACGATGGGAAAGCCGTTCTTCTGGGCGATCTCGATCAGCCGGCCCTGTTTGCGCATCGAGGTCGGGGCCGTCGTACCGGCCAGGACTGAGGAGTCGATCCCGATCACGCCGATATTGCGGCCGTCCAGCCGGGCGAATCCTGTCACGGCCGCATCGCCGGGCACGTGCTTGGAAGTCCGCAGTTCGGGCAGGCCCAGGGCGCCGATCTCAAACCAGCTGCCCTCGTCGATCAGAAGTTCGACCCGCTCGCGCACCGGCAGCCGGCCGGAGGCGCGGTGTTTGGCCAGGCCGACTTCGCCGCCCATCTCCATGGCCCGCGCTTGGCGCTGGCGCAGTTCGGCGATGCGGTCCTGCATCGTCGGGGTCTTCGTATCGTGCATGGGGATCAGGCCTTTCCGCCGCCGAATCGTGGGGCGCGGCGTTCGACGAAGGCGCGGACGCCTTCGGCCCGGTCGTCCGAGCATTGCAGCATGGTGATGGCCTCGATCGAATAGTCGAAGGCGGCTTGGTCGATCTGACGATTCATCAGCCGCTTGCCGACCGCCAGGGCGTAGGGCGAGTTGGCCGCGACCTTGCGGGCCAAGGCTCTGGCCTCGTCCATCAGGTCGCCAGGGGCGACGACGGCCTGCACAAGGCCGATCTCCAGTGCACGGAGGGCCGAAATCCTATCGCCGGTCGCGACCAGATATTTGGCCATCGGACGGCCTATCACCTCCGGCGCGCGGATGGCGCCGAAGCCGGGGATGAGGCCTAATGCCGCCTCGGGCATCCCGAAAGTCGCGGTTTCGGATGCGATGGCGAAATCGCAGGCGAGGGTCAATTCGCAGCCGCCGCCGAGGGCATAGCCGTTGACCGCCGCGATGACGGTCAGGGGGGAGCGTTCGATCGCAGCGAACCCGGCCATGGCGTCGATCTGGAAGGCGCGCATCCCGGTCTGGCCGTCGTCCATGTCCGCGAAGCCGCCGATGTCGCCGCCGGCGCTGAAGGCCTTCTCGCCGGCGCCGGTCAGGATAACGACGCGGGTTTGACCATCCGTCTCGACCATTGTCAGGGCGGCGCGCAGGTCGGCCCAGAAGGCGTTGGTCAGGGCGTTCAACTTCGCCGGACGGTCGATCGTCAGGGTGGCGATCCCGTCCGCGCGGTCGATAGTCAGATCGCCAATGCGATGCGGCGCCATCCCCGGGACCTTCCCTGCTCGACGTTTGTTGATATACGTCGTTCAGCATTTCTACCGTTTGTTAGAATCATCGGCAAGAGACGATCCCGATAAAACAAACGCTCGGTAGAAAACAAGGCTCAACGAGGCGGGTAGACCCGTTTGAGGAACTCCAGCACCAGCGGCGCATAGGCGTCGTTGGCGTCGCCGGTCAGCATATGTCCGATACCCGGCGCGACCAGGGTCTCGACATGCGGGGCGATCGACAGGAAGTGCGCGACATGTTCGGGTCGGACGACGGTGCTGTCGCCGGCCCGGATCATCAGGGTCGCGGCTTTCAGCTCGGCCGCGCTGCGTTCCAGCAGGGCCAACTGGTCAGGGCCCTTCACGAAGCGGTCGTCGACGAAGCGGGGATCCCATCGCCAGAAGAAGCGACCGTTTTCCTCGCGCATATTGCCTCTCAGACGTTCGGGCCGGGGAGCGCGCCCATGGGCGGCGAGAGCCGATAGGGTGGCGGCGGCACTCTCCACACTGTCGAATCCGGCAATGGAGGCGTGGAAGAACTCGCGCACGTCGTCTGCGACGTCCTCGTCTATACGCGGCGTGACGTCGGCCAGGACGAGCGCGGCGATCATCTCCGGGTGGGTCGTCGCCATCAGCAGCGCCGCCCGGCCGCCCAGGGACGCGCCGACCAGCGCCGCCCGGCCGCTCAGTTGCGGAATGATGGCCGCGAAATCGCGCACATAGGACGCGAAGCTGTAATCGCCGTCCGGCGCCCAGTCGCTGGAGCCATGCCCGCGCAGGTCCAGCGAAACGGCATGGTATCCGGCTTCGGCCATGATCTTCGCCGTGGCGCCCCAGGCGCCTCGGCTCTGTCCGCCGCCATGTGCGAACAGGATCGCGGGAGCCCCGGCCTCACCCCAAGAGTCGGCGACGATGGTCAGGCCATCGCCTCGCAGGTTGAGGGTCATGGGCTGGCTGGTCATCGACATCCGCTGATCCCTCCGTCGACCGGGATCTCCGCCCCAGTGATATAGGCCGCCGCCGGAGACGCCAGAAACACCGCGACGCTGCCGATCTCGGCCGCCGTGCCGAACCGGCCGAACGGGATTTTTCGCGTCGTGGCGCGGGTCAGGTTCTCGTCGGCCCGCACCCTGGCCGTCATGTCCGTCGGAAACCAGCCTGGCACGATGATGTTCGCCGCGATGTGCCGACGCGCCAGGTCCGACGCCAGCTCACCTGTCAGATGGTGCAGCGCCGCCTTGCTGGCGGTGTAGGCATAGGCTGACAGCCGGTGAACGGAGTTCCCGGCGATGGAGCCGATGTTCAATATCCGGGCGGGATCGGTCGCGGTCCCCGCCTTCTCCAGAACCGGCAACAGGTCCCGGATCAGGGTGAAGGGGACCTGCACATTGATCGGCATGACCGCATCCCAAGCCTGGTCCGGATAGTTGTCCAGCGGCGCCCCCCATGTCTTGCCGGCGTTGTTGACCAGCACATGGAGGGCGTCGACCCGCGCCTTGACCGCTTCGGCCAAGGCGACGGCCCCGGCCGGCGTGGACAGGTCGGCGTCGATGCCTTCGCAATTACCCATTGCTGCCATCTCGCGCGCCGCCGCATCGGCATCGCGGCGTGAGGTGATGATGACGCGGGCGCCGGCCTGCAGCAGGGCCTCGGCGATCATGCGGCCCAGACCATTGGCGCCGCCCGTGACGAGCGCAGTGCGCCCATCGAGCCTGAACATCGCGGTCATGCGACGCCTCAGGCCGGCTGGCGCTTGGCGGTCCTGGTCTTCGTTTTCGGCGCGGCCGGTGCCGAGGCGGCCGCGGCCGCGGCGGCGGCGGCGCGGCGTTTGGGTTTCGGCTTTGCGACCGTGGCGTGTCGCAGGCCCGACACGATGGTCGCGGCAACCTGTTCTCCGATCGTCTCCAGCGCCACCGGACCTTCCGGCCGGTACCACTCGTGGGTCACCGAGGTCGCGCCCAAGCTGGAGAAGGCGGCCACCTTGGAGTTGACGGAGGGATCGATCAGCCCAGCCGCCTTGGCTTCCTCGATCAGGCGGAAGGCCGCCATCTCGTACATGTCGCGTTCGGCGATGATCTTCTGCTGCTGTTCGGCGGGCACGAAGTGGAAGTCGCGCAGGAAGATGCTCAGCCGCGCCCGATGCTCGCCAGCGTAGATTGTCAGGCGGCGCAGATACTTGGTCAACTCGGCCAGCGGATCGGTCGAATCGAATGCGATGTCCTCGATTATCTCAACCCCACCCCGGTGCAGGTCGCGTAGAATCTCGAACAGGAGTTCTTCCTTAGAGGATACGTAATAGTAGAGACTGCCCTTCAGCAGGCCGACCTCGTCGCTGACGATCTGCATGGAGGTGCCAGCGAAGCCTTGCTGCCTGAACAGCCGGGTCGCGACCTCCAGAATCTGCTGCCAACGTTCCTGGGACAATTGGCTGCCCGCACGCGCCCGCCGGGGTGGTTTTCCGTGGTCTATTGGCGGTTCGGCTGCGTCCAAAAACTCGAGCTCCTGCCTCATGCCGACGGCCCCAGAATGACATTCAGGGGGCCCATCGAGCGCATATAAAGACCACGGAAGCTAGGAGGTTCGGCCGAAGCGTCCAAGTGCAAATGCGGGAACCGATCGATAATTTCCCTTACCGCCTCGTGCATTTCGGTGCGCGCCAGAGAGGAACCGACGCAGGACCGTGTTCCGCGCGCGAAGGCGAGGTGGCCCGTCAGGTCCGGCCGGTCCAGATCGACATCGGCCGGGCAGGGGAACCGTTCGGGATCGCGGTTCGCGGCGGCGTGCAGCAGGATGATCATCTCGCCCTTCTTCACCGTCGTGTCGCCGACCTCGGTGTCCTCCATACAGAACCGGTGCCGGAACTGGACGACGTTCATCAGCCGCAGCGATTCCTCCACCACGGCCGGCAGCGCGTCTTCCGGATTGGCCCGAACCTTGTCCATCAACTTCGGATCGGCCAGCACCAGATACAGGGCGTTGGCGATGCCGTGCACCGTGGTGTCGGAGCCGGCGAAGAACAGTTCGCGGCAGATGCCCAGCGCGGCTTCCTCGTCCATGTGGATGCCGAAGTCCGGGGCGTCTCTCCAGACACGGCTGATGAAATCGTCCGCCGGTTCGTCCCGCCGGGCGCGGATATAGGGCAGCAGCATCTCGTTCAGTCTGCGCGAGGCTGCCAGCGCCTTGTCCCGCAGATCTGTGTCGCGATAACCGGAGGCGATGAAGGCCACGATCGCGTCATTGCAGGCCAGGATCTCGGCGACCATCGCGTCATCGTCGGTCGGCATCCCCAGCAGGGAGCAGATTACCCGGGCCGGGATGATGGCGGCATAGTCGGCGGCGAGATCCGCAGTCGTCCTGCCCTCCAGTCGCGCCAGGGACGCCGCCAGCACCGGTGCGATATGGATCTGCCGGTAGCTCTCGATATTGGCCGCCGACAGAAGCTTGAAATGGAAACGCCTCAGTTTGACGTGATCTCCGTCCCGGCTCAGCGTGATGTTGGCCCCGCCGCCCTTTATCTCCTTCACGATCTCGTCGGCGAAGACATAGGCGTTGGCGAAGCGGCTCTCGTCCCGCTCGGCGATCAGGCACTGGTCGAAGTCATGCACAAGCCAGGCGCGCGCCTCCGGGTCCCAGGTCGGCGATCCCGCCTCGCGCAGCCGTTCGTAGAAGCCGAACGGGTCCCTGTCGGCAAATCCAACCACGCTCTCGCCCACCGGGCAGGTCCGCGGGCGGTCGTGGGTCGCGTTGGTAATGCTCATGTCGCTTCTCCGCTTCGGGTCTAGAGGCCGCCGTGCACGTCGATGGTTTCGCCGGTGACGTAGGTCGACCGGTCTCCGGCGAGGAAGGCTATGACGTCCGCGACCTCCCCGGCCGTGGCCGCGCGCTTCATCGGCGTCTGGTTCAGGAAGGCGTCGCGGACGTGCGGCTCGATTTTCGGGCCCAGGCCGGCATCGACGAGGGCGGGTGCCACGGCGTTCACGCGGATGCCCAGCGGCGCCATGATCCGCGCCAGGGTCATGGTGAAGTTGATCACCGCCGCCTTTGAAGCCCCGTAATCGACCTGGCTGGAACCGCGACGGCCCGCGATGGAGGAGACGTTGACGATCGCGCCCCGGCCGTTGTCGCGCATTGCCAGACCGACCTGCTGGCACAGATAGAGGGGCGCGGTGATGTTGACCGCCAGCGTCTGCGCTACCTGCTCCATGCTCAGTTCGAAGAAGGGGGTGAACCGATAGAAGGCGGCGTTGTTCACCAGAACGGCCGGGGCGCCGAACGCCGCGACGATTTCGTCCAGCATCCGCCGGACCCCGTCGAAGTCTGTGAGGTCGCAGACCCAGGTGCGCGCGGCCTCGGGGGCGTCGAACGCCTGCAGGTCAACGCCCAGAACCGTGTAGCCTTCGGCCGCCAGCGTTCGCACGATGGCACGACCCAGTCCGCCGGCCGCGCCGGTGACTAGGGCGACCCCGCGATCGGCAGCCGACGCAGTCATGCGCTTTCGACCAGATCGGCGGGCAGGTATTCCTTCAACCGGAACTTCTGGACCTTGGTCGTCGACATCGGCCAGTCGGTGACGAAGATGACGTGCCGCGGGACCTTCCAGTTCGCCAACCGACCCGTGCAGGCCGCAATCACCTCGGTCTCGGTGATCGTGGAGCCGGGATCGCGCTCGACGAAGGCGACGGGCACCTCTGTCAGGCGCTTGTGAGGGATACCGATGATCTGGACCATCTTCACGCCGGGCAGGCCCTGGATGAAGGCCTCGATCTCGGCGGCGGCGACGTTTTCGCCCCCGACCTTCAGCATGTCCTTGATCCGGCCAAGAAAGGTCAGGGCGCCGTCGGGGTCCATCCGGCCCCGGTCGCCCGTCTTTACCCAGCCGCCCGGCAGGATGGTGGCCGCCGTCGCCTCCGGATCCTTGTAGTAGGACCTGAAAGCCCCGCCGCCCCGGAACTGGATTTCGCCCGGGGCACCGCGCGGCGACTCGATGTTGGTCTCGGGATCGCAAATTCGGACCTGGGTGTTTTCCGGCGGATAGCCGCTGGACACAGCCCGGACGTCCAGAGGCGCATCCCACCGCGCGAAGGTGACGATGCCCGCGCCCTCGGTCATGCCGAACAGGTTCAGCAGCACCGCGTGATCGGGCAGGGCGGCCTGGATCCGCCGTTGCAGGGCCTCGGGGCCCACGTTCAGCATCGAGCGGACGAAGTCGAAACGGTCCTTGTTGAAGCGCGGATGCTCGATCACCGTGATCGAAAGCTGGGGGAAGCCGGAATAGAGATGGGCGATCCGATGCTGTTCGATCAGCTCGACCGCCTGTTCCGCTTGATAGTGCGGCTGGGTCATGAAGGCGGCGCCTGTCGCCAGAATGATCGTCATCGGCCCCACGCCGCCGGTGTGGTAGAAGGGCATGGGCGTCCACACCGTCTCGTCGGGACGCAGGCTGACCGTATTGGCGAAGGTGGACCAACTGGCCTGGAGGCCTTGATGTGTCAGTTCGCAGCCCTTGGGGGTGGAGGTCGTGCCCGAGGTGTAGATGATGGTGGAGGTGTCGCCGACGTCGCGCTGCGCCCGCGCAGCGTCGACCTCGGCATCGGGAATGTCCGCACCCAGGGCAATCAGGTCTTCGCTGGACAGGAACGGCGACGTCGGCACCTTGCCCATCAGGACCAAGGCCTTAAGCGCCGGCGCGCTGGTCAGATTCAGTGATGTCCTGTCCGTCTGCGCGTCCAGTCCCTCCAGCGTGTCCCGAAGCAGGGAGGTGAAGTCGACATGGTCGGCGATCAGGTCGGTGGTCAGCAGCACGCGGCAGTCGCTGTGCTTCAGGGCGTACCCCAATTCATGGCGCTTGTAGCGAGCGTTCAGCGCGACGACGACGGCCCCGGCAATCAGCCCCGCGAAATAGGCGATGACCCAGTCGGCGCAGTTCGGCATCAGGGTGGCGATATGGTCGCCGGGCTTGACGCCGAGTCGGATCAGCCCCTTGGCCATCGCCCGGGCGCGGTCGTTCACCTCGCCATAGGTCAGGGTCTCGCCCGGAAAGATGGCGAAGGTCGCGTCCGGGCGACGCGCCGCCTGCTCGGACAGAAGGATGTCGACCGCCTTCGTGGGGGCGTCATGGGGAAGGGCAGTATCGGCCATGCGCCTGGATCGCCTCCGTTAGTCGTTTCCTCTCCACGTCATGCGTGGACGGGCGCGCTTAATCCCGCCTCTAACAAATGGTAGGTTAGGGCCGATAGACCGGCAAGCGGAAAGAGCGGAATCGACCAACCGACTGTTTGATTATCTCACGCAATGGCCGGCTTCAGCGCGGCTCTGGCGCGACGGGTGCTTGAGGAGCAGGTCGCGAGAATGGCACCGCGAACCGTGTTCCGAAGTCTTCCAACTAGACCTTAAGCAGTCCGGTAAAGGGTCGAAAGTGAAGGGGTCAGCAGGTTAGATGGTCCACGGCGCTGTGGCGGCGCTGGCAGTGAAAGTTGGGTGTGTCTGCTCCTGACTGAGGCTGTGTGAAAACGCCGCCCCATCGAGCGAATTAGGGTAGCCTCCTGAGGTCAGCAGGAGGTGGGTATGGGCCGCTTCGTTCAGGGTGCAGATCGCCAGCAGCCGACGCTGCTTCCCGAGTGTCTCGATGACTATGTGGCCGAGGATAATCCGGTCCGGGTGGTCGATGTCTTTGTCGACGAACTGGACCTCCGGGATCTGGGCTTCGAGGGGATGACGCCGGCGGCGACGGGGCGTCCGGCCTATCACCCGGCCATGCTGCTGAAGCTCTACGTCTACGGCTACCTGAACAAGGTGCAGTCGAGCCGGCGGCTGGAACGGGAGGCGCAGCGCAACGTCGAGCTGATGTGGCTGACGGGGCGGCTGGCGCCGGATCACAAGACCATCGCCGACTTCCGCCGTGAGAACGGTTCGGCGATCCAGGCGGCCTGCGCCCGGTTCGTGGTGCTGTGCCGACAGCTCGGACTGTTCGGCGCGGCCCTGGTCGCCATCGATGGCTCGAAGTTCAAGGCGGTGAACACACGCGACAAGAACTTCACCGCCTACAAGGTCAAGCGGCGGATCGAGCAGGTGGCCGAGCACATCGCCGGTTATCTGCAGGATCTGGACGCTGCCGATCGGCAGGAGGGCGAGGCCGCCGAGGCGCGGTCCGGGCGACTGGTCGAGAAGATCGATCGGCTCCGCGCCCAGATGGCGATGCTGAAGACCATGGAGGCGGAGGTCGAGGCGTCACCCGACGGCCAGGTCTCCCGGACTGACCCCGACGCCCGGGCCATGGCGACGTCCGGTCGGGGCAGCGGCATCGTCGGCTACAACGTCCAGTCCGCCGTCGAAGGCGAGCATCACTTGATCGTCGCCCACGAGGTGGTGATGACGGGAAGCGACCGGGAGCAGCTCGCGTCCATGGCTGAGAAGGCCAAGGACGCCATGGGCGTCGAGGCGCTCGATGTGCTGGCTGACCGCGGCTACTTCTCCGGAGAAGAGATCCTGGCCTGCGAGGCCCTGGGCGTGACGCCTTATCTACCGAAGCCCCAGACCTCAGGCGCCAAGGCGGCGGGCCGCTTCGGCAAACAGGACTTCGTCTACCTGCCCGATCAGGACGCCTATCGCTGCCCAGCGGGCGAGCTGCTGCCGCGCCGCCTTACGACCGTAGAGAAGGGACAGACGCTGCATCGCTACCTGAATCGAGCCAGTTGCACCGGCTGTCGCCTGAAGCCGCAGTGCACGCCCAGCGTCGAGCGTCGGGTCACCCGCTGGGAGCATGAGGCGGTGATCGATGCGCTGCAGACCCGGATGGACCTGGCCCCGCGCGCCATGCGCACCCGACGACGGCTGGTCGAACACCCGTTCGGCACGATCAAGGCCTGGATGGGCCACACCCACTTCCTGATGAAGCGGCTGCCCAACGTGAAGACCGAGATCAGCCTCCACATCCTCGCCTACAACATGAAGCGGGTGATGGCGGTGCTGGGAACGAAGCCGCTGATGGAGGCGATCAGGGCCTGAGACGGAGGCGCCCCGCGCCTCGTCACAACCCGTGCGCCGATTCAGCTCAGCCCGTTTTTACACGGCCTCGACTCGTCGCGGCCGTTGGCGATGTCCGCTTTCGGCAACGACGCCCCCCCCCGCTGTTTCCGCAGGTCGGATTGAATGCCGGAGCGACTGAGCGCTGTATATACATTCGAACCCCCTCCTTTCCCCCGCCTTGCAGGCCGCCGGCCTCGTGTTGGCGAAACTTGACCCGGTGACCTGATGCCGCTGATCCTGACCGAAGAGCAGACGATGCTGAAGGAGGCCGCCGACGGCTTCCTGAACGAGCACGCGCCGATCGCCCACCTACGCAAGCTGCGCGACAGCAAGGATGCCGACGGGGTGTCGCGCGACCTGTGGCGGGCGTTCGGGGAGATGGGGTTCGCAGGCGTCATCATTCCCGAGGAACATGGCGGTTCCGGTCTCGGCGCGGTGGAGGCGGGGGTCATGGCCGAGGCCTTGGGGCGGACGCTGACGCCGTCGCCCTTCCTTGGTTCAGGCGTGCTGTCGGCGACCGTGCTGAAGGGCGGATCGGCGGAGCAGCAGGCGGCGTGGCTGCCCCGGATCGCGGCCGGCGAGGCGATCGTTTCGCTGGCCGTCGATGAAGGCCCCAAACATGCGCCGGCGCGGATCGCGACGACGGCTGAGCGGTCGGGCAACGGCTTCAGGCTGAACGGGGCCAAGGGCTTTGTGCTGGACGGCCATGTGGCCGATGCGGTGATCGTGGCGGCCCTGACCGAGAACGGCCTGACGCTGTTCCTCGTCGATCCGAAGACGGGCGGCGTCGAGATCGAGCGCACGGTCATGGTCGATGCGCACAATGCGGCGCGGGTAACGCTGACGGATGTCGAGGTCGATGCGGACGCAGTCATCGGCGCGGTTGACGGCGGTGAGGCGTTACTCGAAGGCGCTCTGAATCTCGGCCGGGCGTGCGCGGCGGCGTCGCTGAACGGAGCGGGAGATCAGGCCTTCCATACGACGCTGGAGTATCTGCGGACGCGCAAACAGTTCGGGAAACTGATCGGCGAATTCCAGGCGCTGCAGCACCGGGCGGCGCATCTGTTCAGCGAGATCGAGATCGCGCGGGCGGCGACGGCCGGGGCGCTCAATGCGCTGGACGCCGGGCGCGAGGACGCCGGGCTGGTTGTGTCGGTGGCCAAGGCCAAGGCCGGGCGCGTCGCCGAACTGGCGGTGCAGGAGGCGGTGCAGATGCACGGCGGCGTCGGCATGACCGACGAGTTCGACGTCGGCCTGTTCATGAAGCGGGTGCGGGTGCTGAATGAACTGCTGGGCGATGCGGGTTTCCATCAGGAACGGATGGCGAGAAGCCAGGGGTTCTGATCTCCCTGCCGACAAGCGGTTTCAGAAGAGGCGCACGCCTTGAAAACGACGAGCGAACCGGACCCGGCCTTTCTGGATGTCATCGTCATCGGCGGGGGGCAGGCCGGCCTGGCGGCCGCCTGGTATTTGCGCCGGACCGGCTTGAACCATGTGGTGCTGGACGCCGGTCAGCTGCCGGGCGGCGCCTGGCGTCACGGCTGGGACTCGCTGCGGCTGTTTTCTCCGAGCAGCTGGAGTTCGCTTCCGGGTTGGCCGATGCCGGAAAAGCCGGGTGTCGACTACCCGACCCGCGACGACGTGATCGACTACCTCACCGCCTATGAGCAGCGGTATCAGCTTCCCCTCGAGCGGCCGGTCCGGGTTCTGGCCATCAATGCGGTCGAAGGAGGACTGGAAGTCGCCACCGACCAAGGCGTTCGCAGAGCGAGGATGGTCGTCAGCGCGACCGGCACCTGGAGTCATCCCTTCATTCCTGAATACCCCGGCCGGTCAGGGTTCGCCGGCTTGCAGATGCACTCGGCCCACTACCAGTCTCCAGAGGCGTTCGCGGGCAAACGCGTTCTCGTGGTCGGCGGCGGCAACTCCGGCGCGCAGATCATGGCCGAGGTCTCGCTGGCAGCCGACGCGACCTGGGTCACGACCACGGAGCCGCTGTTCCTGCCGGACGACGTCGATGGCCGGGTTCTGTTCCAGCGCGCAACCGACCGCTGGAGGGCCCAGATGGAAGGCCGCACCGTCGACGCCCCCATCGGCGGCCTGGGCGACATCGTCGCCATCCCGAGCGTCAGGGCGGCGCGCGCGCGTGGCGCCCTGGTCAGCCGCCGTCCGTTCACGGCCTTCCACGAACGGGGGGTCACCTGGCCTGACGGCAGGGACGAACCGATCGACGCGGTGATCTGGTGCACAGGCTTCCGCCCCGCCCTGGACCATCTTCGCCCGCTCGGCGTCGTGGAGGCGGACGGACGGGTCGCGGTCGAGGACGGCCGATCGATCCGGCAACCCCGTCTCTGGCTCATGGGCTATGGCGACTGGACTGGAGCGGCCTCGGCCACCATCGTCGGGGTGACGCGCGCCGCCAGAGATATGGTGGCCCGGATTCAGCAGGCTGCTGGGTCGGCATGACGCCTCCGGATCACGCCGGAGTGGCCAATCGGTCCGGCCTGTCCTAGATCGAAGGACAGGGAGATACGCACCATGACGACGCGAACCAACGCGCCTCGATACCTGAGCGGCTTCGGCAATCATTTCGCGACCGAGGCCGTGCCCGGGGCGCTGCCCGAAGGGCGGAATTCGCCGCAGCGGGCGCCGATGGGGCTGTATGCGGAACAGCTGTCGGGGACGGCCTTCACGGCGCCGCGGTCCGAGAACCGGCGGTCGTGGCTGTACCGGCTGCGGCCCAGCGCCCAGCATCCGGCCTATCAGCCGTTCATCCAGGGCCGGGTGCGGTCGGGGCCATTCCATGAGGCGCCGCCGTCGCCGAACCGGATGCGCTGGGATCCTCTGCCGATGCCGACCGCGCCGACCGACTGGGTCGAGGGGCTGGTCACCTATGGCGGGACGGGCGACGCCGAGGCGCTGTCCGGGATCGGCATCCATCTTTACGCCGCCAACCGGTCGATGACGGATCGGGTCTTCTACTGCGCGGACGGGGAATTGCTGATTGTCCCGCAGCTGGGAGATCAGGTCTTTGTCACGGAGATGGGACGGATCGACGCCCGGCCCGGCGAGATCGTGGTGATCCCTCGGGGCGTGCGGTTCAAGGTCGAATGCCCGGATGGCGGGACGGGACCGATCCGCGGCTATGTCTGCGAGAACTACGGCGCGGCCTTCCGCCTGCCGGACCTGGGGCCGATCGGTTCGAACGGTCTGGCCAATCCGCGGGACTTCCTGACACCCGTCGCGGCCTTTGAGGACATCGACCGGCCGACCCAGTGCGTGCAGAAATTCGGCGGGCGTCTGTACGCCACGACCTTCGATCACAGTCCGCTGGACGTCGTGGGCTGGCACGGCAACTACGCGCCCTGCAAATACGATACGGCCCGGTTCAACACGATCGGCACGGTCAGCTACGACCACCCGGACCCGTCGATCTTCACGGTCCTGACCTCGCCCAGCGACACGCCGGGCGTGGCCAACTGCGACTTCGTTATCTTCCCGCCGCGCTGGATGGTGGCCGAGGACACGTTCCGGCCGCCGTGGTTCCACCGGAACGTCATGAGCGAGTTCATGGGACTGGTGACCGGGGAATACGACGCCAAGGAGGGCGGCTTCGCCCCGGGCGGCGCGTCGTTGCACAACTGCATGAGCGGGCACGGGCCGGATCAGGCCAGTTATGACAAGGCCGTCGCCGTGGACCTCAAACCGGTGAAGATCGCCGACACCCTGGCCTTCATGTTCGAGACGCGGCTGCCGATCCGGACCACGGAATGGGCTCAAACCAGCCCGACGATGCAGCTGGACTATGACGACGTCTGGACCGGGTTCCAGAAGGGACAAGTGGAATGAAGCGTCTTGCGATGATGGCGGCGGTGCTGCTGGCCGCCTGCCAGCCGGTTCCGGAGAAGGGCGATCTCGGCTTCGGCAACGAGCCCGAGCCCGTGGCCGTTCCGGAGAGCGCCGCGGCGGCGGACTGCATCGCGCGCAACGGCACGATGCAGCGGGTCGGCCGGATGCAGACGATGCAGTGCGTGGTGCGTTACGCTGACGCCGGCAAGCGCTGCACCGACAGCGACCAGTGCGCGGGCGAATGCCGCACGGCGGACGTTACGGCGCGTTCGGCGGCGGGTGCAGCTGTCGCCGGAATCTGCCAGGCCGACAGCAACCGGTTCGGCTGTTTCACCCGGGTCGAGGACGGCAAGGCCGAAGCCACCCTGTGCGTCGACTGACCCTGCATCCGCAGCCACAGCAGGGCCGTTCCTGAACCATGAGCCTGACCGAGATCGTCGCCCTGCTGGGCCTGAACCTGGCCCTGATCGTCGCGGTGATGCTGGGGCTGTGGCGGGTCGCCTTGCGGCTGAAGGACGTCAGCTTCATCGACGGCGTCTGGCCGCTCGGCATGCTGATGCTGGCGCTGGCCACGTTTCCACGCACCGACGGCGATCCGACGCGGAAATGGCTGCTGGTCTGGCTGGTCGCCGTGTGGGCGATCCGGCTGGGCTGGCATCTGCTGAGCCGCTGGCGGCGCAACGGCCCCGATGGCCGCTATGTCGAACTGGTGGAGAACCAGGAGAAGGCGAAGGGCTGGGCGTTCGGCAAGACGGCCCTGCTGTTCGTCTTCCTGCCGCAGGCGGTGCTGGCCTGGCTGACGTCCCTGCCGGTGCAGCTGGGGCAGGTGGCCTATGCGCCGACGGTGGGTTGGATCGGCTGGACCGGAGCGGTGCTCGCAGTGATCGGCATCGGTTTCGAGAGCATCGGGGACGCCCAGCTGGCGGCGTTCAAGAAGGACCCGGCCAACAAGGGCAAGGTGCTGGACACCGGGCTATGGAAATACACCCGGCACCCGAACTATTTCGGCGACGCCTGCGTCTGGTGGGGGCTGTATCTGGTCGGGGCCGAGACGGGGCCGGGGATATGGGCGATCGCCGGGCCGGTCTTCCTGACCTTCACCCTGACGCGCTGGTCGGGGATCAGCATCACCGAGAAGGCGACGGCGAAATCAAAGCCGGGCTACGAGGACTATGTCCGGCGCACCAGCGCCTTCATCCCGTGGCCGCCGAAACCCTGAGTCCAAAGGAAAACCCCCGCCGCTTGCGCGACGGGGGCTGACTTTCCGAAGGAAAACCGGGGGTCATGAAGGCCCCGGCTGTCCGGGTCTTACTGGCCCGGGTTCGCCGTCGACGGCGAGGTGTTCGGCGTGTTGGCGGTGGTGGCGCCGCCGTCAGCGTTGCCGGCCTGTTGCTCGATCATGTCGGCTTTTTCGTTCAGGGCCGTTTCAGCGGCTTCGGTCGGAGCCGCAGCGGCTTGTTCTTCCAGGGCGTCGGCCTGGACTTCGGCGGTCTTGTCGGCCTGGCTTTCGCAGGCGGCGACGCCGGCCAGGGCGAAGATGGCGGCGGAGGCGATGATCAGTTTACGCATGAGGATATCCTTCCAGAGTGGAAACCGGATAACTCGGCCGCGACGCTTCGGTTCACGGTCCCGTGAGAAAAAAGTGTTGGAACGTCAATTTTCTTCGGCGAAGGCCACCCGGGCGGCCCCCAGCAGGGCGGCGTGCTTGTGCAGGATCACCTTCGTCGGGATGGCGGCCATATAGTCCTGGAAGCGGCCCTTGCGCTCGAACCGCTCGCGGAAGGGGCTGGCCTTGAGGAAGGGCAGGATGCGCGGGGCGATGCCGCCCGCGATGTAGACGCCGCCGCGCGCGCCGGTGGTCAGGGCGATGTCGCCGGCCACGGCGCCCAGGATGGCGCAGAACCTGGCCAGGGTGGCGCCGCAGGGGCTGTTGGGATTCTCCATCGCCTCGGTGGTGATCTGGGCCGGGTCGTCGATATGGCTTTCGCGGCCGTCGATCTCGGCCAGCGCCCGGTGCATGTTCAGAAGGCCCGGGCCGCAGATCAGCCGCTCGATGGAAACGCGGTCATAGCGCCGGCGCAGGATGCGAAGGATCTCGTCCTCGACCGCGTCGCCGGGGGCGAAACAGGCGTGGCCGCCCTCGGAGGGCATGGCGATCTCGGTCCCGTGGATGTCGCGGGCCAGAGCCGAGACGCCGAAACCGGTGCCGGGCCCCAGCACGGCGATGGCGGTGTGGGGCTCGCCCTCGGCGGGACCGCCCAGTGAGGCCAGCATGTCGTCCGGCACCACGGGCGCGCCCCAGGCCAGGGCCTCGAAATCATTGATCAGTCGGACGGGGTTCAGGCCCAGCGTCTGGAGCTCGGACTCGGACACGCGCCACGGCGAATTGGTCAGGTCGATCTCGCCGTCGGTGACCGGGCCCGCCACGGCGATGACGCCGCCGGTCGGCTTGATTTCGCATCCCTCGATGAAGGCGGCCACCCCCTTGAGAAAGGTCGGATAGGTTTCGGCGGGGAAGCTGTCGTGATGCTCCAGCACCGGCTTTCCCTTGACCATATGGGCCAGGGCGAAGCGGGCGTTGGTGCCGCCGACGTCGCCGACGAGCAGGGTCTTGTCCCATGCGATGGTCATGGAGCGGTTCTCTCCCGAGGGTGCGTCATGCGTCGACCGCCCGGTCGACGACATTGTTGTCGGGCGGCGTGTCCGCCTCGGCCGAAGCCCCGACGGGCGGGGCGAAACAGACCGAGGCGCCTTCTTCCGCGGTCGAGACCAGATGGCGGAACGCCGAGAACAGTTCGCGGCCGTAGCCCCAGGCCGTGCCTTCCGCATGGGCCCGCGAACGGACGGCCGCGGGGCGGGCGGTCAGGTCGGGCACGCCGACGGTCGTGAGCACGCCCGCGTCGGCGTCGAGGCGAATGATGTCGCCGTCGCGGACATGGGCCAGCGGACCGCCGGCGAGGGCTTCGGGCGAGACGTGGATGGCGGCGGGCGTCTTGCCCGAGGCCCCGGACATGCGGCCGTCGGTGACGAAGGCGACCTTGAACCCCTTGTCCTGCAGCACCGACAGGGCGGGTGAGAGGCTGTGCAGTTCGGGCATGCCGTTGGCCTTCGGTCCCTGGAATCGCAGGACGATGACCACGTCGCGGTCCAGCCGGCCGTCGCGGAAGGCCTGGAGCGCGTCCTCCTGGGTTTCGAAGACGGCGGCGGGGGCCTCGACGATGCGGTTCTCCGGCTTGACCGCCGAGACCTTGATGACGGCGCGTCCGAGGTCGCCCTGGACGAGACGCAGACCGCCTTCCGTGTCGAAGGGATCGGACGCCGGGCGCAGAATGTCCGTGTCCAGACTTTCGCTGACGCCGTCCTTCCAGACCAGTTCACCGTCGATCATGACCGGCTCCTGGAAATAGGGGTGGATGCCCTCGCCCATGACGGTCGTGACGTCGGAATGGATGTGGCCGGCGCCGGCCAGTTCGCGGGCGACGAAGGCGACGCCGCCGGCGGCCTGGAAGGCGTTCACATCGGCCGAGCCGTTGGGATAGACGCGGGCCAGCAGCGGGGTGACCGAGCTGAGCTGGTCCATGTCGGTCCAGTCGATCAGCACGCCCGCGGAACGCGCCATGGCGACCAGATGGATGGCGTGGTTGGTCGAGCCGCCGGTGGCCAGCAGGGCGACGATCATATTGACGATCGACTTCTCGGAGATGACGTCGGCCATCCGGCCCTGACCGCTGCGGGCCAGTTCGACCGCGCGCTTCGCCGCCGCCGCCGTCAGGGCGTCGCGCAGGCCGGTCTCGGGATGAACGAAGGCGGTCGAGGGCAGGTGCAGCCCGCCCAGCTCCATCATCATCTGGTTGGAGTTGGCGGTGCCGTAGAAGGTGCAGGTGCCGGGAGAGTGGTAGCTGCCGATCTCGCTTTCCAGCAGCGTCTGACGGTCGACCTGGTTCTGGGCGTAGAGGGCGCGGACGCGGGCCTTCTCGGCATTGGGTATGCCCGAGGGCATGGGGCCGGCGGGGGCGAAGACCACAGGCAGGTGGCCGAAGGCCAGCGAGCCCATGAACAGGCCGGGCACGATCTTGTCGCAGACACCCAGGGCGACCACGGCGTCGAAGGCGTCGTGGGTCAGACCAATGCCCGTCGACATGGCGATGACGTCGCGGCTGAACAGCGACAGCTCCATGCCCGGGCGCCCCTGGGTGACGCCGTCGCACATGGCGGGCGTGGCGCCGGCGACCTGGGCGGTGGCGTTCACCTCGCGCACCGCGTCGCGGATGATCCGCGGAAAACGTTCGAACGGCTGATGCGCGGACAGCATGTCATTGTAGGCGGTGATGACGCCGACGTTGGGCTGGGTCCCCGACATGGCGTTCAGCTTGTCCTTCACCGGCGCGCCGGCGAAGGCGTGGGCCCAGTTGGCGCAGGACAGTTTGGCGCGGCCGGCGCCGCTGTCGCGGGCGGCGTCCATGCGGCGGATGTAGTCGGCGCGGGTTGCCCTGGAGCGTTCGACGATGCGGGCGGTGACCTCGGCGACAACGGGGTGGAGGGCGGGCATCAGGCTTTCTCCGTCCACAGAACGTCGAGGGGGACGTTGGCCGCGATCAGGGCGGCGATGGGCTGGATGCGGGGATCGCCGGCGGCCTCGCGCTCGAACACGGCCCGTTTGGCGGGGCCGGTCAGGGCCAGGACGACGCGGCGCGCCCCGATCAGATACGGCAGGTTTATCGACAGCCGCTCGAGGCTCGGCGCGGCGCCGTCGCGGCCGTGGGGCACGCCGAGCACCGTCGGCGGCAGGGTCGTCGAGAGCAGGGTCTTCAGGGTCGGGCTGTCAGGGAACATGGAACAGATATGGCCATCCTCCCCCATGCCGAGAAGGACTGCGTCGAGACGAGACCCTTCATGGGCCAGCGCACGGGCGGCCAGTGCAGCGGCGCGGTCGACCGTGACCTCTGAATGGTACAGTGGCACGAAACGGGCGGCGGCGGCCGGGCCGGTCATCAGCGTCTGTTTGACCAGGGCCGCGTTGGAGTCGGGCGAGGTCTCGGGAACGTAGCGCTCGTCGATCAGGGTGACCGCTACATTGGCCCAGTCGAGATCCGCGCCGGCCATCGCCCGGTAGATCGGCGCGGGAGTCGATCCGCCCGCGCCGGCGAAGACGGCCTTGCCGGTTTCGGCGAGGGCGGCGGCGAGGGTCTCGGTCAGGCGGGCGGCGCAGGCGTGAGCCCAAGACGAGCCGTCAGCAAAGGTTTCGATGTCACGCATCGCCCGTGTTCCAGTGGCGGCCGGTGCGGGACAGCAGATAGCCCGACTCGGGCGGGCCCCAGGTTCCGGCGGCGTAGTCCTTCGGCTTGAAGGCCGCGCCCTGCCAGGCCTCGGAGACCTCGTCGACCCATTTCCAGGCCTGCTCCGCCTCGTCGCGGCGGACGAACAGGGTGGAGTCGCCGTTCAGGGCGTCGAGGAGCAGCCGCTCATAGGCGATGCGGCGGCGTGGCGGCCTGGCGTCCTTGTCGTTCTGCCCCCAGGACAGGGACATCTCGATGGGCTGGAGCTGCATCCGCTGATCCAGCCCCGGCTTCTTGTTCATCACCGACAGGGAGATGTCTTCCTCGGGCTGCAGCGCGATGACGAGGCGGTTGGCCTGCACCTGGCCGCGGTCGTTGTCGAAGATGGAATGCGGCAGCGGCTTGAACTGGATGACGATCTCGGTGCGCTTTTCCGGCAGCCGTTTGCCGGTGCGCATGAAGAAGGGAACGCCGGCCCAACGCCAGTTGTCGATGTCGGCGCGGACGGCGACGAAGGTTTCGGTGTCGGACGGGGCGCCGCGCTCCTCGTCATAGCCGGAAACGGCCTTGCCCTCGACCGTTCCGGCGACGTACTGGCCGCGAACGGTGACGCGCCCGGCTTCTTCGTGGGTGATCGGACGGAGCGAACGCAGCACCTTGACCTTCTCGTTGCGCACCGAGTCCGGATCGAGGTCGCTGGGCGGCTCCATGGCCACCAGGCAGAGCAGCTGGAGCATGTGGTTCTGGAGCATGTCACGCAATGCTCCGTACTCGTCATAATAGGGCCAGCGGTCGCCGACGCCGACGGTCTCGCCGACCGTGATCTGGACGTGGTCGATGCTGAGGTTGTTCCACAGCGGTTCAAAGATGGTGTTGCCGAAGCGCAGGGCGATCAGGTTCTGGACCGTCTCCTTGCCGAGGTAGTGGTCGATGCGGAAGACCTGCTGTTCCGAGAAGGCGTCGGCCACGGCGTCGTCGATCTCGCGGAAGGTTTCGAGGTCGCGCCCGACCGGCTTTTCCAGCACCACGCGGTCGTCGGCCTCGGCCAGGCCAGCGGCGCGCATGGCGGTGACGATGCGGGCGTAGAGCGACGGCGAGACGGCGAGAAAACTGGTGCAGGCGCCGTCGCCGACCTTGTCCTTGAGCGGCTTCAGGCTTTCGGCGCTTGTGGCGTCGACGGCCAGATAGTCGAGGCGGGCCTCCAGGCGGCCCCACGCCTCGTCGGACCAGGCGTCGTCGGCCCGGGCCTTGCCCTCGACCGAGGCGCGGACCTTGGCGACGTATTCGTCACGGCTTTCTTCCGAACGGGCCGCGCCGATGATCTTCAGACCGTCGGGCAGCAGCCCGTCGTGCTCAAGGAAATAGAGCGAGGGCAGAAGCATCCGCATGGCGAGGTCGCCGCCGCCGCCGAACAGCACCAGGGCCGCCATGCGCTCTCCTTCGTTCAGGTCCCGGCCGGACCGGGATTGTGTCTGGCCGCTTCCGCTCGCTGAGCCAAGACGTCGAGGACGTCCTGAAACACCATGTTACGGGCGCGCAGCAACACCAGCAGGTGATAGACCAAATCCGCGGCCTCGGAAGCGAGTTCCGAATCCGGTCCGGCGGCGCCGGCCAGGGCGGTCTCGACGCCTTCTTCGCCGACCTTTTGCGCGGCGCGTTTGGGGCCTTCGGCGAGGAGGCGGGCGGTCCAGCTTTCGGATGGATCGGCGGAGGCGCGGGCGGCGATGGTCGCCTCCAGCCGGGCGATGCGGCCCAGACCCGGCGCGTCCTCGTTCCCGAAACAGCTGGTGCGGTTCAGGTGGCAGGCGTTGCCGACGGGACGGACCTTGAGGACCAGGGAGTCCGCATCGCAATCGGGCGTGATGGAGACGACGTGCAGCCGGTCGCCCGAGGTTTCGCCCTTGCGCCAGCGGCCGCCGCGCGAGCGGGAGAAGAAGGTGGCTTCGCCAGAGGCGAGGGTCTCATCGAGGGCGGCGCGGTCCATCCAGGCAAGCGTCAGCACCTGCAGGGTGGCGGCGTCCTGGACGACGACGGGGATGAGGCCGCCGGACTTGTCGAAATCGAGGGTGGCGGGGTCGATCACAGTCTCATCTCCTGCCCGGCATCCAGGAGGAACGCCTTGAGGTCGGGAATGGTCAGGGTCCCGGTGTGGAAGACGCTGGCGGCGAGCGCGCCCGAAACGTCGGCCTGTTCGAAAACCTCGAGGAAGTGCGACGCGGCGCCGGCGCCGCCGGAGGCGACGAGCGGAATGGTCAGACAGGCGCGAGCGGCGGACAGCTGGGCGATGTCGTAGCCGTGGCGCACGCCGTCCTCGTCCATGCAGTTGAGGACGATCTCGCCGGCGCCGAGGGTTTGCGCCTCGACGATCCAGTCCATGGTGCGGCGGCCGGCGCCGCGGCTGGCGGTCGGGTCGCCGGTGTACTGATGCACCAGCCAGTCATCGCCGGAGCGCTTCGAGTCGACGCCCACGACGACGCACTGGGAGCCGAGGCGGCCAGCCATCTCGCCGATCAGTTCGGGGCGTTCGAGGGCGGGGGAGTTGATCGACACCTTGTCGGCGCCGTGGTCGAGGCAGCGGGCGGCCTGATCGACGCTGCGGATGCCGCCGGCGACGCTGAAGGGGATGTCGAGCAGGCGGGCGATGTCGCGAACCCAGCCATAGTCGAGGGTGCGGCCCTCGGGGCTGGCGGTGATGTCGTAGAAGACCAGTTCGTCGGCGCCCTGGTCGCGGTAGCGGGCGGCCAGTTCGGCGGCGTCGCCCATGTCGGCATGGCCCTGGAAGCGGACGCCCTTGACCACGCGGCCGTCCTTGACGTCGAGACAGGGGATGATGCGGCGGGCGGTCATGCGACGGCCGCCACGGCCTCGGCGACGGTGAACCGGCCCTCGTAGAGGGCGCGGCCGACGATGACGCCGCCGCAACCGGCGGCGCGGGCGGCGGTCAGGTCCGACAGTTGCGACACCCCGCCCGAGGCCTGGACCTTGAGGTCGGGACGGCGGCGGGCGATCTCGCCCAGCAGGTCGATATTGGGACCGGTCAGGGCGCCGTCGCGGCCGACGTCGGTCACCAGCAGGTGACGGGAGAGGCCGGGAGGGTAGCGGTCGAGCGCGGCCCACAGATCGACTTCTGCGGCCTCGGTCCAGCCCTTGAGCGCCGGAATCCAGCGGTCGCCGTCAGCCTTCACATCGATGGCCAGGGTGATGCGATCCGAACCGAACCGGGTCAGCCAGTCGGCGACGGTCCAGGGTTGCGACACCGCCAGCGACCCGACCACCACCCGGGCGACCCCGGCGTCCAGCAGGGCCTGGACATCGTCAGCGGAGCGGACGCCGCCGCCCGACTGGATGCGGATATCGACCGCTCCCGTCAGTTCGCCGATCAGGGCGTGCTGCACGGCGCGTCCGGCCTCGGCGCCGTCGAGGTCGACGATGTGGGCCCATTGCGCGCCCGAGGCGGCGAAGGCGGCCAGACGGGCCGCGGGCTGTTTGTCGTCGTAGTGTGTGACGGCGTCGAAACGGCCGTGCATCAGCCGGACGCAGGCGCCCTGACGCAGGTCGATGGCGGGGTAGACGATCACGCGGGAAGCTCCAGGAAATTCTGCAGGATGCGGGCTCCGGCCGCCGCCGAGCGCTCGGGGTGGAACTGGCAGCCCCAGCGGTTCCCGGCGCGGACCACCGCCGGAACCGGGCCGCCGTAGTCGGCGCGGGCGATGGTCGCCGGTCCGTCCGGGCAGACGAACGCATGGACGAAATAGGCCCAGGCGCCGTCGTCGACGCCGTCGAGAAGCGGGTCATCCCTGAGCCGGGACAGCCGCGACCATCCCATATGTGGGACAGGCAGGCCAGGGCCGGGGGTCAGGGGCCGGACCTGACCCGGGATGAGGCCGAGCAGGTCCACCGAACCGCCCTCGTCGCTGGATTCAAAGAGCAGTTGCTGACCGAGGCAGACGCCGAGCAAAGGCCGGGAAAACGCCCGGATCGGCTCGATCAGCGCGAGGTCGCGGAGCCGGGACATGGCGTAGCCTGCCGCCCCGACGCCGGGCAGGATCAGCCGTTCGGCGTCAGCGATCGCCGCAGGATCGGCGGTCAGGCGAACAGTCGCACCGAGCCGCTCGAGCGCGAACTGGACCGAGGCGACGTTGCCGGCGCCATAGGCGAGAATGGTGACCTGGCTCAAAGGACACCCTTGGTCGAGGGCACGGCGTCGCCCTCGATGCGGATGGCCTGTCGCAGGGCGCGGCCGAAGGCCTTGTAGACGGCCTCGGTCTTGTGGTGGTCGTCGGCGCCGGTGACCGAGACATGGATCGCCGCGCCCATGGCCTCGGCCAGCGAGCGGAAGACGTGGGCCGTCAGGTCGGTGCGGTAGTCGCCGATGAAGGGGGTGGAGAAGGTCCCCTCGAAGACGGGATAGGGGCGGCCCGACAGGTCGATGGAGACCGAGGCGTTGGCCTCGTCCATGGGCAGGGTGAAGCCGTAGCGGGCGATGCCCTTGCGCTCGCCCAGCGCCTGTTTCAGCGCCTGGCCGAGGGCGATGGCGGAGTCCTCTATGGTGTGGTGCGGGTCGGTGTGCAGATCACCCTGGCAGGCGAGACGCAGGGAGAAACCGCCGTGGGTCGCGACCTGTTCCAGCATGTGGTCGAAGAATCCCACGCCGGTGGCGATGGAGACGGGCCCGGTGGCGTCGAGATCGACGGCGCAGACGATGCGGGTCTCCTTCGTGTCGCGCACGGCCTGACCGGTGCGGTGCGGGCGGGCCGATGCGACGCCGAGGCCGAGGGCGGCCAGAAGCCGGTCGTTGACCTCGGTCGTGGCGGAGACCGGCAGACGGACCCGTTCGCCGGCGCGCCCGGCGGCGACGCCGAGGCGGGCGAGGGCGGTGGTCACCGTGTCGGGGTCAGACGGGCGGGCCATGATCACCGGGCCGAACCCGGGCTCGACGGGCATGTCGCGACCCAGCGCCTTGACCAGTCGCTCGCGCTCGCGGCGGACGGCGGCGATGCGTTCGCCGCTCTCCATCATCCGCGACGGATCGAGCGCCTGCAGGGCCAGCCGAACGGAAACCTCGGGCAGGGCGTAGGGCTCGAGCACCGAGGCCAGCCGGGCCAGGGTCCGGGATTGGGCGAGCGCGGCGCCGACCCGGGCGCCCGCGAGCCCGTAGGCGAGCGACAGGCTGCGCAGGACGATCAGATTGGCGTGGTCTGCGATGACGGTCGCGGCGGAGACGGCGTCGGCGAACTCGGCCGCGCCCTCGTCGATAACCAGGAGGGCGGGCGCGACGCGTTCGGCCATCCCGGCCACCGCCTCGGGCGAGCCGAGGGCGCGCAGGATGACGGCCGCGACGGGCGCGCCCGCGGGCGGGGCGGCGTAGAGGGCGGCGAGGGCCTGGTACGGCTCGGCGTCGGGCGCCTCAACCGCCTCGCCGTCGCGGGCGGCGAGGCGGAAGACCAGTTCCAGACCGTGGGTCAGGCCCCGCACGGGCAGGACCTGATCGGCGGCCACGCCATAGACCTCGGCCATGCGCAAGGCGAGGGCGCGGGGCTCGGCCGGATAGCGGCCGAGGCCGTCGCCGCCTGCAACCAGCGGCGCGAAGGGGGCGGGCAGATTGTTCATTCGCCCAACCTCAGATCGGCGGCGCGGGCGTGGGCCTCGAGGCCTTCCAGCCGGGCCAGGCGGGCGGCGATCGGAGCCAGTCCGGCGGCGCCGGTTTCAGAGACGCTCTGGACCGACATGGAGGTCATGAAGCTGGCCGTGGTCAGGCCGCCCAGGGTGCGGGCGGCTCCGTCAGTGGGCAGGACGTGGCTGGGGCCGGCGGCGTAGTCGCCCAGGGTCTCGGCCGCGAAGGCGCCGAGGAAGACGGCGCCGGCGGCGGTGATCTTCGCCACGCGGTCGTCGGCGTCCTCGGTCTGGAGGGCGAGGTGTTCGGGGGCGTAGGCGTTGGCGACGGCGCAGGCGGTGTCGAGGTCGGCCACGCGGATGGCGCGACCTTCGGCGAGGGAGGCGCGAGCGATGTCGGCGCGCGGCAGGGAGGGCAGCTGGGCGTCCACTTCGGCGAGGATTTCGTCGACCATCCGTTCGCTGTCGCAGACGAGGATGACCTGGGCGTCGGCGTCATGCTCGGCCTGGCTGAGCAGGTCGGCGGCGGCCAGCACCGGATCGGCCCGGCGGTCGGCGATGACCAGCAGTTCGGACGGGCCGGCGGGCATGTCGACGGCGGGGCCGCCGGGACGGGCGGATGCCTGTTTCTTGGCCTCGGCGACCCAGGCGTTGCCCGGACCGAACAGCTTGTCGCAAGGTTCGATGACGCCGTCTTCCAGCTCGGCGCCGAAGGTCAGGGCGGCGATGGCCTGGGCGCCGCCGATGAGCCAGAGCGCATCCAGACCGGCCTCGGCGGCGGCGTAGATCATGGCCGGGTGCGGCTGGCCGGACTTCGACGGCGGAGTAACGGCCACGCGGCGGCCGACGCCCGCGACGGCGGCGGGGATGGCCATCATCAGCAGGGACGAGAACAGGGGAGCCGAACCGCCGGGCACGTAAAGGCCGGCCGATTGCAGGGGCCGCCAGACCAGACGCGAGCGGACGCCCGGGGTGATTTCGACCCAGTCGGAGTCCTCGGGGCGGGTGGCCTCGTGGAAGATTCGGACGTTTTCGGCAGCGATGCGGATGGACCGGGTGTCGGCCGGACGCAGCTGGTCGCGGGCCGCCGCGACGACGTCGGAGGTGAGGGCGATGCGGCGCGGGGGGGCGCCGTCCAGTCTGACGCTCCAGTCGGTCACGGCCTGACCGCCGCGCGCCGCGACGTCCTCGAGGATGTCGCGCACCGTGTCGGTGACGCGGGCTTCGGTGCGCTGACGCGGGCGGGCGAGGGCGGTGGCGCGGCCCGCCGTGTCGAGCGCGGTCCAGTCGAAGCGCTTCATCACATCATCTTCTCGATGGGGAGGACCAGGATGGCCGAGGCGCCGGCGGCCTTGAGCCGTTCCAGGGTCTCCCAGAAGACCGCCTCCTGACAGACGGCGTGCACAGCCACGGCGTCGTCGCGGCCGGACAGGGGCATGACGGTGGGGGCGCCCGCGCCGGGCAGGATGGCGGTGATCTCGGCCAGGGCCGAGCGGGGGGCGTTCAGCATCACATATTTGGCGCCCTGGGAGGAGACGACGCCGGCCATGCGCTCGACGATGCTGTCCAGCAGGTGCTGCAGGCCCGGCTCGGGCGCGACCGGCGATTTGATCAGCACCGCCTGGCTTTCGAGAACCGTTTCCTTCGCGCCGAGGCCGTTGGCTTCCAGCGTGGCGCCGGTCGAGACCAGGTCGCAGATGGCCGAGGCCAGCTTCAGCCGCGGGGCCACCTCGACGGCGCCGCGCATGGTGACGATGTCAGCCTGCACCCCCCGGGCGTCGAGCCAGCGGCGCAGGATCTTCGGATAGGAGGTGGCGATCCGCAGGCCGTTCAGCGAGGCCGGGCCGTCCCAGGCCAGGGTCGGGGGCGTGGCGATCTTCAGGGTGCAGCGGCCGAAGCCGAGCGGCATCAGAACCTCGGCCACGGGGCCGCCGTTGCGGACCTCCTCCAGCACGTTCTCGCCGACGATGCCCAGGTCGCAGACGCCGTCGGCGACGAAGGTCGGAATGTCGTCGTCGCGCACCCGAAGAAGGTCGATGGGATAGTTCTCGACCCGGTACAGCAGGTCGTTGTTTCCCTTGACCACGCGCAGGCCCGCGTCGCGGACGAGGTCGAGGCTGCGGTCGGACAGACGGCCGGATTTCTGGACGGCGATGCGAAGCCGGCCCTGGACGGTACTCATGTTTTCTACTCAGGCTTTGATGCGGTCGAGGATGAGGCGGTAGCCCTGGTGCGGCATCTCTTTCAGGAACCGGGCGACCCGGACGACGGTGGTGGGGCTGGCCTGGGCCTCGGCGGCGATCTCGCGATAGGATTTGCCGCCGGCGTCGAGCAGGCGCGCGACTTCCCAGCGCTCGGTGAAGGCCCGCAGTTCCGACGGCGTGCAAAGATCGGCCAGAAAGACGTCGACCTCGTCGCGCGTCCTGAGCAACAGCAGGGCGTCGTAGAGGGCGACTCGGCTGCGTGCCGTGGCGGCGGCGTTGCGGGGGACGGTGTTGATCATGACGTTCCACTAAGGTGTAACAGTGGAACGGTCAAGAGAAGATTGGCTAGGGAGAACGGGATCGACATCGAGACCGGAAGTCCGCTTCGCTGACCCCTCGACCCCCGCCCCTCGCGCCTCTATCTGGGGACCATGACCAGGGTTGTGATCATCGGCGCGGGCCATGCGGGCGGGACGGCGGCGGCCCTGCTTCGCCAGTACGGGCATGAGGGGCCGATCCTGCTGGTGGGTGAGGAGCCGGCGCCGCCTTATCAGAGACCGCCCCTGTCCAAGGCATGGCTGAAGGGCGAGGTTGATCTCGAGGCGCTGCTGCTGCGGCCCGAGGTCTTCTACGCCGAGCATGACATTGATCTGCGCACCGGCGTCACGGCCACGGCGATCGATGCGGGGGCGCGGACCGTGGCCTTCGCCGACGGAACCGTGGAATCCTATGACGCCCTAATCCTGGCGACCGGTTCGACCGCCCGGCGGCTGACGATTCCGGGGGCCGACCGGCCCGGGTTGCTGGAGCTGCGGACCCTGGCCGACGCCGGGCGGTTGAAGGCGGCGCTGGGGCCGGGGCGCCGTCTGGCCATCGTCGGCGGCGGCTATGTCGGGCTGGAGGCCGCGGCCTCGGCGCGGGCGCTGGGGGCCGAAGCGGTGGTGATCGAACGGATGGACCGGGTGCTGGCCCGGGTCGCGTCGGAGACCCTGTCCGCCTTCTTCACCGCCCGCCACCGCAGCGAGGGCGTCGAGGTCCTGACAGGGGCCGAGGTCACGGCGTTCGAGGAGGCCGGAGTGCGGCTGGCGGACGGGCGGCTGATCGAGGCTGACTCGGTGCTGGTGGGGGTAGGGGCGCTGGCCAACGACGCGTTGGCGCGAGCGGCGGGTCTGACGTGCGAGAACGGGGTGGTCGTGGACGAGAATGCGCGGACGTCAGATCCGGCCATCTGGGCCATTGGCGACACCACCTTCCGTCCGGTCTCCGTGCACGGCGGACGGCGGCATCGTCTGGAGAGCGTGCCCAATGCACTGGAGCAGGCCAAACAGGCGGCCTCGGCCATTGTCGGGCGCGTCGCGCCCACGCCGGAGGTTCCGTGGTTCTGGTCGGACCAGTACGACCTCAAGCTTCAGATCGCCGGCCTGCCGGACGGCGCCGACCGCCAGGTCGTGCGCGGCGATCCGGGCGTGATCGGGGAGGGGGCGTCCTTCGCGGTGTTCCACCTCCAAGGCGACCGGATCCTGTGCGCCGAGGCGGTCAACGCGCCCGCCGAATTCATGGCCGGGCGAATGATGATCGGCAGGGCGACGCCCGTGGACGCCGCGAAACTGGCCGATCTCTCGGTGTCGATGAAACTGGTGGCGGCCGGCTAGAGGGCGGCGGATTTCGCGTCGTCGGCCGGTGCGGCCAGCCGATCCAGAAGGGCGGCCATCGGAACCGGACGGCCGATCAGGTAGCCTTGGGCCAGGTCGCAGCCCATGCCGCGCAGCAGGGCGAGGGCGGTGGGCGTTTCGACCCCCTCGGCCGTCACCCTGAGGCCCAGGCCGTGCGCCAGGTCGATGGTCGATTTGACCAGCAGGGCGTCGCGGGCCGAATCGTCGAGGCCGAGGATGAAACTCTTGTCGATCTTCAGTTCGTCGGCGCGGATCCGCTTCAGATAGGTCAGGGACGACAGGCCCGAGCCGTAATCGTCCAGCGAGACCGAAATGCCCGCGTCGGCGAACCGGTCGACGATGCGCAGGGCCATCTCGGGATTGTCCATCACCGCCGTCTCGGTGATCTCGAAACACAGGTCCGCGCCCGAGGTCGCGACCTCGTTGACGGCGAAGTCAGCGAAGCTTTCGTCGGACAACAGGCGGCCCGATATGTTGACCGCCATGGTCAGGACGTGGCCGGAGGCGGCCATGATCTTCTGGTCCTCGATCGCGCGACGGATGGCCCATTCGGTCAAAGGACGAATGTGGCCGGTCTCCTCGGCCATGCAGATGAACAGATCGGGCGAGACGACGCCACGGCGGGGATGGGTCCAGCGCATCAGGGCCTCGACGCCAGTGATCCCCTGGGCCCGGAAATCGTATTTCGGCTGATAGGCGAGGGAGACCTCGCCGTCGGCGAGCGCGGTCATCAGCTCCGAGATCAGCGACAGGTTGCCTGCGGGGTCGCCGTAGGCGACCTCATCGAAGGCCGCGGCCGTTCGTCGGGCGGCGCGGGCCTGGTCGAGGGCGATGGCGGCCCGGTCCACCGGCGAGATCAGGTCGGAACCGGCCGCGCCGTGACCCGCCACCCCCGCGGTCAGCGCGATGTCGACGGGCGCGCCGTTCACATTGATGGGCGCCTGGGCGGCGGCGGCCAGATGCTCGGCCGCCTCCAGCGCCTCGGCCTTGCTTCTCGCGACAATGACCAGACCGAGGGCCCCGGCGCCGACGCGAGCCATGGGCGCGCCGTCGGCGAGGGCCGAGAGCCGGGCCCCCAGCACGGCCAGCAGACGGCCCATGGAATCGTAGCCGATGGCGTTGCGCACCACCTCGAAGCGATCGACGCCGAACAGGACCACCCAGGCCTCGGCATGGGCGCCGGCCTGGCGCTCGAGGGCCAGGCGGTTGGGCAGGCCCGTCTCCTGATCGTGCAGGGCCATGTGAGTCAGCCTGGCCTCGCGGTCCCGCAGGTCGCCGACCATGGCGTTGAAGCTGGCGGCCAGACGGCCGATCTCGTCGTTGGATGTGACCGGGGCTTCCACATACTCGCCCTGCTGGAGACGGTGGACGGCCTCGTCCAGGGCCGTGATCGGCCGGGTCAGGCCGCGCGACAGCGCCCAGGCGCCGCCCATCAGGAGCGCCAGGCCGCCGCTGCCGATCGCTGTCAGCCACAGGAACAGCGGTTCATAGGGTTTCATGACCCGGTCCAGCGGATAGGTCAGCAGCAGGGCGGCCGTCGCCGCCGGGTTGAAGCTGGGGAGCGGGTGGGCCAACCGCATCGACGGGCCCTCGCCGGTTCTGATCATGGCCGGCGGCCCCATCGACTCCTGCGGCGGGTTCAGGACCACGGTCGCGGACAGGGGAATGGCTGAGAGGCGCTCCAGATTGCGCATCTGATCCGCGTCCAGCCGCTCGGCGAAGATGACCCAGCCCATCGGCGCGGGAGCGTTGGCCGGGGCGTTGACGGGGGCCGCGACCAGCTGGAACGGCTGGCCGTCGATCATCAGGACGCCGGCTTCCAGACGGCCGGACTCGAGGCCCTTTAACAGGGCGTCCAGGGCGGCCGCGTCGGGACTGATCCCGGCCGAGGTTGCGTGACCGTCGCGACCCAGCATCATGGCCCCGTCGACACCCTGGCGGACCCGCAGGTCGGCCAACACCGAACGCACCCCCGGCGCGTCATCGGTCGCGACGGCTTCGCGGAAGTCGTCGTCCCGGGCCAGGATTCCCGCCCCCTGACGCAGCCGGGACGAACTGGCCTCCCAGAGCTGGTCATAGATGGCGCCGACCGACGCGATTTCGTCACGCACCATCTGGCGGGCGTTGCTGGTCAAGGCCGTGAAGACGGCCAGGGCGCTGAGGATCAGGGCGAGACTGAACAGTCCCATGTAGAGCAGGGTCAGACGCGTCCGCAGATGGCGGAACGTCAGCAGGCGTTGCCCCGATCCGGAGAAGGTCACCGCAGGCCCGCCCGCGCATTGGCGTCAGTGGAAATCGTACGGCGCGGATCGATCGCAAGGCCCTCGGCGACAGCCCGGGAGGCCAGTATCGGCGGCACAGGAATGACAGGCAGGCGATGCATCCCTCCACTTGTACGAAATCAAGATGAAACCGAAGTAAAGCAATATTGCACGGCAAAGTTACTCGGGAACGCCGTGCAATGAACCATGACGGATATGGTCAAGCTTTTAAGAGGCTCTGACTTGAACTCCACGCCCGGTAATATCCGCACCGGTTTGCGGGCGCCGGGGAGGCGTCCGGACGAGCTCCGCCGGATCGCCTCGCCCATCAGGAATGCGAATAATATTGCGACTTATTCGCATTCTGGATTGCGCGGGCCAGTGAAGCTGGTATTGCGAGCTGATCGCAACTTCAAGCCCTCCGGATCGCTTCATGACCTCCCGCGCCGACGCGCTTCGCGCCCTTCTGTTCGCCTCCAGCGCCGCCGGCATGCTGATGGCCGGCCCCGTCCTGGCCGAGCCGGAGCCGGATGGAGAACCCCAGGAAGCGACAACGCTGGAGACCATCACGGTCGACGGCCGTCCAGTGAAGCGTGAACCGACGGGCCCGGAGTTCGTGGCTCCCCTGGTCGATACCCCGCGCTCGATCACCATCATCCCGCAGCAGATCATCGAACAGACGGCCGCGACCTCGCTGCAGGACATTCTGCGCACCTCGCCCGGGATCACCTTCGGCGCCGGCGAGGGCGGCCAGCCGCTGGCCGACCGGCCGTTCATCCGCGGACAGTCCTCTGGCAACAACGTGTTCGTCGATGGCATCCGCGACAGCGGCGGTCAGCAGCGCGAGGTCTTCAATCTCGAACAGGTCGAGGTCATCAAGGGGCCGGACGCGGTCTATTCGGGCCGCGGCTCGGGCGGCGGCAGCATCAACCTGGGCTCCAAGGCGCCCCGACTGACCGACTTCACCCGCTTCGGCCTGGGCGTCGGAACCGATGGCTATGTGCGCGCGACGGTCGACCGGAACTGGCATCTGGGAGAAACCGCCGGCCTTCGCATCAACCTGATGGGATCGGAGGGCGACGCGCCCGGCCGCGACAGCGTCGACTATGACAAATGGGGTGTCGGCCTGTCGCTGGCGGCGGGTCTGGGAACGCGCTCGACCGGGACCTTCAGCTACTATCACCTGACGTCAAACCAGATGCCCGACTATGGCATTCCGCTGTTCACCAAGATTGGCGTGCGCACCACCGACAGCGGCATTCTGGATGTGCCCTACGACAGCTTCTATGGGCTGGAGGCGCGGGACTATCTGACCACTACGGTCGACACCTTCACCTTCGATTTCGAGCATGCGTTCAACGACAGTCTGACGCTGCGGAACGTGAGCCGCTGGTCCGGGACGCTGAACGACTATGTGGTGACCAACCCCGGTGACGGCGGCAATGTCACCAACGGCGGCGCGGCCCTGGTCGGAGGGACCTGGTGGATGAAACGCGCAACCAAGTCGCGGTGGAATCCGACCCGGACCATCGCCAATGTCACGGACCTGACGGGGCGTTTTTCGACCGGGGAGCTGCGGCACAGCTTCGACGTGGGCCTGGAGCTGGCGCGCGAGGACAACAGCAATGCGTCCTGGACCGTCACCACGACCAGCGGTTCGATCTGTCCGGCGCCCCTGACCGGTTTCGACTGCACGCCGGTGTATGCGCCGAGCCCGCAGGACCCGTGGACGGGCACGATCGTCCGTGGACTGATCAGCAACGCCACCACCGACACGGTCGGCCTCCATGCGCTCGACTCGATCGAGATCGGAGAGCGGTTCGTGGTCAATCTGGGTCTGCGGTACGACGACTATTCGGTCGAGGGCCGAAACGCCTCGGGCACGCTCGCAGCGCCCGTCTATACCCCCGTCGGCGCCGACTGGGACTTCCTGAACTACCAGATCGGACTGGTTTACAAGCCGACCGCCGACTCCAGCGTCTATGCCTCCTGGGCCACTTCCTCGACGCCGCCGACCCTGTCGGCCGGAGATCAGAGCACGGGCGGGGCCGTGGGCGTCGAACTCCTCGATCCCGAAGAGACGATCAGCTGGGAGATCGGGGCCAAGGCCAATCTGTTCAACGACCGGCTGGCGCTGTCGGCGGCGGCCTTCATGCTGACGCGGGAGAACGCCCAGATCCAGGTCGCGCCCGGCGTCTTCGAACAGGCCGGAGAGGCCGAGGTGAAGGGGATCGAGCTGGGCGTATCCGGCAACATCACCCGTCAGTGGCAGGTGTTCGGCGGCTACACCTGGATGGACAGCGAACTGGTTTCGGGCGCCTACACCAACGTCAACGTCGGCGACGCCCTGGCCAATACGCCCGAACATTCGTTCAGCCTGTTCACGACCTACCGCGTCATTCCCGCCCTGAGCGTCGGCGGGGGTCTCTATCATGTATCCGACAGCTTCGGCGGCAACCAGGGCGGGGCTGGAGGCGGCGCCAACCGTGTGTACGCCCCGGCCTGGACGCGGTTCGATCTGTTCGCCTCGTACGATCTGACCGAGACCGCGACCCTGCAGTTGAATGTCCAGAACGCCGGTGACGAGGAATACATCATGCGCACCAACGGCGTGCACCACGCCGACGTGGCGCCGGCGCGGCAGGCTATCCTGACGCTGAATCTCAGGTACTGATCGGCTCATGCTGCTCCACATCCCCAGCGTCTTCACCAAGGAGGAGGTCGCGACCCTGCGGTCGCGTCTGGACGCGGGGCCCTGGGTCGACGGCAATATCACCTCGGGCCATCAGTCGGCGGGCGCCAAGGTCAACCGGCAACTGCCCGAGGACAGCGCCGAGGCGCAGCAAGTCGGGGCGCTGATCCATCAGGCGCTGAACGCCAATCCCATGTTCGTCTCGGCGGCCCTGCCGCACACGGTCTTTCCGCCGCTGTTCAACCGCTATGAGGGCGGCGAGCGGTTCGGCCTGCACGTCGACAACGCCATCCGCCAACGGGGTCCGATCCGTATCCGCAGCGACCTGTCGGCGACCCTGTTCCTGTCGGAGCCCGACGACTACGACGGCGGCGAGCTGATCGTAGAGGAGATGTACGGCCCGCAGAGCGTCAGACTGCCGGCCGGGGATATGGTGCTCTATCCTTCCAGGAGCCTGCACCAGGTCACCCCGGTGACGCGGGGCGCGCGGGTCTCGAGCTTCTTCTGGATCCAGAGCCTGGTCCGCGACGACGCGGACCGCGAGACCCTGTTCCGGCTGGATGTCGCCATCCAGCGGGTCAGCGCCGACAGGGGGCCCCAGGACACGGCGGTGCTGGAGCTGACGGCCGTTTATCACAACCTGCTGCGGCGCTGGGCCGAGGCCTGAGGCCTCAGTAGACGTCGCGGCGGTAGCGCCCGGCCTCGGTCAGTTGCGCAAGGCGTTCGCCGCCGAGGGCGTCCGCGAGGGCCGACTGAACCCCCTTCGACATGCCCTCGAGGCTGCCGCAGACATGGATGGCCGCGCCGCGGTCGACCCAGGCCCGGAGATCATCGGCGTGTTCTGCGATCAGCGCCTGGACGTAGCGGCCGTCTCCGGGATCGCGCGAGAAGACGCGGTCGAGGCGGGTCAGGTCGCGAGCCATCAGGGCCGCCTGGAGCTCGTCGTCGAGGAAGGCGTCATGGGCGCGGGTGCGCTCGCCGAACATCAGCCAGACGCCGCCGTGCGGCCGGCCGGCGCGGGCCTTCCAGTGGACGCGCAGGCCCGCCAGGCCCGTGCCGTTGCCGATCAGGATCAGCGGGGTTTCGGGCGAGGGGCCGTGGAAGCTGCGGTTGGCGCGGATACGCATGTCGATGGCGGCGCCGACCGCGAGCTCCCGCGTCAGCCAGCCCGAGGCCAGGCCCGGAGACCCGTCCGGGCGGGTCATGAGGCGGACGATGAAGTCGGCTCGACCGTCGCGCGGCAGGGAGGCGACCGAATATTCACGACTGCCGGGGTCGGTCCCATCGGCGCGCGCCGGCAGACCGATCTCGGCGATATCGCCCGCGACCCAGGTCGGCTGGTGACCGACCGGCGCGAAGCCCAGCAGCCAGGCCTCGCCGCCCGGACTGCCCGGATTGAGATGGCGGCGCTCGACCAGGGCCCAGCGGTCACAGACCGGCGGCGTCCAGTCGGGCCGGACCGTCGAGCCGATCAGCAGGCCGAGCTGGTGCTGCCAGTGCCGGATGGCGCCGGCGTCGCCGTCGTCGACCTCGACCCGGTCGAACAGCGGCTCGGCTCCGGACCGCTGCAGCCAGCCGTCCAGCGCGCGGCCGAAGCCGCAAAAGTCGTTGTAGGTGTGGTCGCCCAGAGCCAGGAGGCCATAGCTCAGGCCGGACAGGTCAGCGGGGGCGGCCATGGTCTGACGCAGGAAGCGAGAGACGCTGTCCGGCGCGTCGCCCTCGCCGGTGGTGGAGGCGATGACCAGCAACCGGTTGGTGGTCTTGAGTACGGCGGCGTCGACCTCGCCGAGAGGGACGACACGGGCGCCGGTCCCGGCGTCGGACAGGCTGCGCGCGGTCACCCAGGCCAGTTCTTCCGCGAGGCCGGTCTGGCTGGCGAAGGCGACCACGACAGCGTTACCGCCGGAACTGAGCGCGCCGGCGCGGGCCGCGGCGGCGCGGCGGGCGCGGGCGCGGCTCCAGGCGACGGCGGCCACGACCAGCAACCACAGTCCGATCGCGACGGCCGTCCAAAGCCAGCGCATGGGATCGGCGGTCACGCGCCCTCGGCGGCCATGGCTGCGAAGGCCGGAGAGACGATCTCGACCATCCCGGTTTCCGTCCGCACGACGAAGGCGGCCGCGATGTTCAACGCCTCGGCATAGGCCGGGCCATCATAGCGCCCCATGACAGTCAGGGCCGTGGCCATGGCGTCGGCGTACAGAGCGGTGTCGGCCAGAACGGTTACCGAGGCGACGCCGTTGTCGATCGGCCTGCCGGCGGCGCCGTCGATGGTGTGGCTGTAGACCCGGCCGCCGCTTTCGAACCGGCGGACCCAGTCGCCCGAGGTGGCGACGGCCATGTCGAACAGGGCGGCGGCGGTGCGCGGGGCGGGCGTTCCGGGCGCCTGCCGCAGTTCGACCCACCAGGGATGGCCACCCGGCTTGACGCCGGCGCCGCGCAGTTCGCCGCCGATCTCGACCAGATGGTGGACGGCGCCGAGGGCGGTCAGGCGTTCGGAAACCTGGTCGATGGCGTGACCCTTGGCGATGCCGGACAGGTCCAGTTTGAGGCCGCCCGGCTGCTGCACCGCGCGGGCCTCGCGGTTCAGGCGGAGAGCGCCCCAGCCGCTGACGGCGAGGGCCGCTGTGATCGCGTCGTCGGAAGGAAGGTCCGGGCGCGGCCCCGGGGGGCCGAAGCCCCACAGGTCGACGAGCGCGCCCAGTGTCGGATCAACCGCGCCGTTTGTATCGTCGGCGAGGTCCATCGCGCGGTTCAGCAGGTCCCAGAATGGCTCCGACACAGCCCAGAATCCGGGCGGCGCCGTGTTGAACCGGGCCAGCTCCGACGCCGGGTCCCAATGGCTGAACAGGGCGATGATCGCCGCCAGTTCGTCCTCGATGGCGGTCTGGAACACAGTACGGTCGAGGCCCGGCGACGGGACCAGACGCACGGCCCAGCTGGTGCCCATGGTCTCGCCGGCGAAGTCCCAGATCAGGTCGAAGGTCGGTAGCGCGGGCGCTCGCCCATGGGTCGGGATCAGGACGCGGTTGTCCGGCCGCGCCCCGCCGATGGCGACGGGGGGCGGCGCGCCGCGGTGGCCGGGCGGTGCGCCGGTCAGGGCAGGACTTCCACGACGCCGTTGTATGCGGCGCTGTAGGCCATCCGCGAACCCGAGGCGGGCGTCCGGATCGCGGCGTTCATCCAGTACATGCCGGCTTCGGGCCAGGTGACGGTGAAGGATCCGTCGGCGCCGGTGCGGACCGTCATTTCCTCGGGATTGTCGCGGTAGCGCGTGCCGCCCCGGGCGATGATCACCTCCATGTCGGCGGCCGGCTGGCCGTCGCGGACCAGTTTGAAGGTGGCGGCCTCGCCCGCGACCAGATCGTTGGGGTGGGTGACGGGGAGCAGTTCGATACCCTGGTTGGTCAGGGTGACGGCCGACGGTTCGCCCAGGGTGACGAAGGTTTCGGTGCGGCTGTTCGAGCGCGTGGCGACCACTTCTGTTGCGTCGGGCGGGATGCTTGCAGACATATCCACCTCGGCCCCGCGCCAGCGTTTGCTCTCGCCGCCCTGCTTGTAGGTGACCATGACGCCGCCCGAGACATTGGCGATCCGGTACGTACCGGCCTGGGTCAGATGCAGGTCGAAGGTTGATCGGTATTTGCCGACCATGGCGTTGGCGGGCGCGGCGGTCGAACCGTCGGGCGCGGTGATGGTCAGGCCGGCAAGGTTCATGGCGGCGTGGTCGGGGATGAAGACGCCATTCGACATGCCGGCGTCGAACCCGACCCAGGCATCCGTGCCCGACAGCACGGTCGAGGTCGGGGCCAGCCAGGCGCGGTGGGCCTGGGCCGACATGGGCAGGGCCAGGGCGGCGAGAGCGGCCAGCACTCCAGCAATGGGGGCGATGCGCTTCTTCATGGTGCGGTTCCCTAGCGGGTGACGGTGACGCTGACGGCGCCCAGTTCGGTGGAGCCGGTGGCGCGGGCGGTGTTGGCGGCGCCCCAGCGGAAGGGCACGCGGACGGCTTCGCGTCCGCCCAGTTCGCGGGCGGCCTCGACGACCATGACGTAGTCGCCGACGGGCAGGCCGCCCAGGCGGGCGCCCGGCACGGTGACGGCATGACGGCCCGGGGCCTTGGTGGCGCTGGAGACGCCGTCCATGGGCAGGGTCAGCGAGCGGCCGCCGCGGCGCCACCAGGTGCGCATGTCCTTGAGCCAGTCCCTGCCCTCGGCAACGTTCGAAACCTCGTACCAGACCGCCAGGGTGCGCACGGCGGTGTTGTCCGGGCGCTCGATCCAGACCGCGACATAGGGGCGGTGGTAGGCGGCGACCGACAGGCGCGGAATCTCGACCGAGACGGTGATGTCCGCGGCCAGGGCCGGGCCCGCGACGGCGGTCGCGGCGGCGGTCAGGATCAGGGGAAGCTGGCGCATCGGAAACTCAGTGAATGAACAGAAGGGCGATGACGGCGGGTATCAGCAGGCCAAGGCCGACCAACGGCCAGGTCGAGGGCCGCTGACGGGCGTGCAGCCAGGTCAGGCCAAAGCCGGTGGCGGCGAAGACGATGCAGGCGGCGGCGAAAACGTCGATGAACCAGTACCAGACCACGCCCGTGTTCCGGCCCTTGTGCAGATCGTTCAACCAGGCGATCGCGCCGCGCGTGGTGCGTTCGCGCAGGGCCTCGCCGGTGGCCCGGTCGATGGTCAGCCAGCCGTCGCCGCCCGGCTCCGGCAGGGAGACATAGACTTCGTCGGCGGTGATTTCGGTGGCGCGTCCGGCGATCCGGACCTTGAAGGCGTCCGAGGCCCAGCGCGCGACGGCGTCGGGTACAGGGTCGGTGGTTTCCTCGGGCAGGGCGGACAGGCGCGCCAGCAGTGGCGCGGGCAGTTGGCCGGTTTGTTCGACGGTCGCCGGGGTCGCGGGAATCCAGGCGGCGTGGTTCAGGGTGATGCCGGTGACCGCGAACAGCAGCAGGCCGATCAGGCTGACGGCGGCGGAAATCCAGTGCCACTGGTGCAACTGTTTCAGCCAGAACGACCGCTTGGTGTTCAGGGCCTTTCCGGGTTTGGCGGGGGCGGCGTCAGTCACTCCCGGCTTGTGCCGAAGTTGCGAACGATTTGCAATGGCTTCTGATGAACGCGCCCGCATGGGCGGCGGAGACCTTCGCATCGGACCTGCCGCGGGGCAGGCAGCCTTGTCCGGTTCAAGCGGCTTCCGGCACCGGGACGCGGGCCGCGACCTCGCTGAAGACCAGACGGATCGCATTCAGCAGGGCGTCGGGCTGGATCGGCTTTTGCGACACCCCGTCCATGCCGGCGGCGATATATTCCATCTCGTCCCTGGGATCGGCGTTGGCGGTCAGCGCCAGAATCGGAATGCGGCTGACGGGAGCCTGCAAGGCCCGGATCGCCCGGGTCGCCTCAACCCCGTCCATCACGGGCATCTTGATGTCCATCAGCACCAGATCGAACGGCTTCGTCTGGACCCGCTGGACGGCCTCCAGACCGTTCTCGGCGCTGTCGAAGGTGCAGCCGAACAGCTCCAGAACCTTGCCGGCGACGAAACGGTTGGTCGCGTTGTCGTCGACCACCAGGACATGCAGGGTTTCGTGCGGCGTGGGTTCCGCCATCTTCACGGCCGCGGCCAGCACCTCGGGTCCCGCGCCCGGCAGCCGCAGGGAGAAGTGGAATCGGGCCCCGCCGTGCGGCGAGCGTTCGACGCCGATCGCGCCGTCCATCCGCTCGACGATCTGGCGGCAGATCGCCAGGCCGAGACCGGCTCCGGCTCCCTCCCGGCCCACGCGGCCGGTGTTGAAGGGCTGGAACACGGCGCCGGCGATGTCGTCGCCGATGCCCGGTCCGCTGTCGTCAACGACGCCGGTTATGGCCACTGCGCCGTCCCGCCAGCGACTGGCGAGACGCACGCTGACCTCGCCGGACGGGGTGAATTTCAGGGCATTGCCAATCAGGTTGTTGAGCAGTTGCTTCAACCGCATTTCGTCGCCCATGACCCAGTCGGGGCCGTCGGCCTCGTGGACGACGGTCAGGGCCAGGGCCTTTTCCTGGGCGCGAGGGCTCCAGAGCGCCAGCAGATCGGCGGCGACCGTATCCAGATGGACCGGCGCGGCCTCCAGCCCCATCTGCCCCGCCTCGGCGCGCGACATGTCCAGCGCGTCGGTCAGCAGCCGCAGCAGGTTCTGTCCGGAGTCCAGGATAGTGCGGACATAGGGCTTCATCGCCTTCTGGGTCAGTTCGCGTTCCATCAGGGCGGCGACGCCCAGAACGCCGTTCAGCGGGGTGCGAATCTCATGGCTCATCACGGCGAGAAATTCGGACTTGGCGCGGCTGGAGGCGCGGGCCTCGGCCTCGGCGCGGGCAAGGTCGCGGATCAGGGCGCCCATTTCCTCGGCGCGGCGGCGGTGAATGGCGCTGCCAGCCTGCAGCACGTGCACGCCGGCGCAGACGCCAGCATAGCACCCGCCCGAAGTGACGACGAAGCCATTCAACAGGGCGCCCAGATTGGCGGCGTCCATGCTCTGGAACAGGATGTCGGCGTCCGCGTCGGCGTCGAGGACGCGCGGCGCCGAGTCCATGAAGGTCGCCGCGGGGCGTTTGGCGTACAGGGCCCGGCCGAACTCGGCGGCCATGCGTAAGGTGAAGGTGTTGCGCTCGATCAGACCGACGGGGCGCCGGTCGGTGTCGACGACGGCGATGACCAGGGTATCGGGCTCACGCTGGAAACGGTCGAAAACGTCAGCGCCGGGCGTGTCCGGACCTATGGGGTCCGGGGCGCTCGCGAAGTCTCCGATCCGGGCCATACGCAACTCCTGCTTGGGGCCAGACGGATAGGGGACAGCTCTTAACGCGAGCTTTGCCGTACGTGAAAGTTTTGCGAGATTGTCTTGAAAATCAATCTGTAAGCGGACGGCCTATGCGGTCCAGCAGGGCGGCGGCGAAGGTCGACAGGGTGTCGTCGCGGGCCCCCATGACGATGATGCGGTCGCCGGGGCGAGCCAGTTCGACCAGCCGGTCGCCGCACGCCTCGCGGGTCGGCAGGGCCTCGGCGGTGCGGCCGGCGGCGCGGACGCCGGACGCGATGTCGTCGGAGCTCACGCTGCGGTCGGTCGTGCCGCCATGGTAGACGGGCTCGGGCATCAGCAGCACGTCCCCGGCGCGCAACAGGCCGGCGAATCCGTCGATGAACTCGTCCTTCATAAGCCGCAGCGGGCCGAAGCCATGCGGCTGGAACAGGATCAGCAGGCGGCCGTCGAAGGCGTGCAGGGTCTTCAGCGTGGCGGCGATCTTGTCGGGGTTATGGGCGAAGTCGTCGATGACGGTGACGCTGTTGGCCGTCCCGACCACCTCCATCCGCCGACGGATGCCGGCGAAGGTCTCCAGCGAGGCGACAGCTTCGGTCAGCGGCACGCCGATCGCGCGCACGGCGCCGATCGCCGCCAGGGCATTGGCGACATTGTGGGCGCCGGGGACGTTCAGAATGACCGGCAATGGCTCGCCGCCCAGTTCGGTCAGGTTGAAGCGCATCCCGGTCGGCAGGGGCTCCAGATCGTGGGCGTTGAGGGTGGCGGACTCCTCGCCCAGGGCGAAGGTGATGACCTTGTCGCCGGGCAGGGACTGGGCCAGCGCCTGGGTCTCGACGTTGTCGAGGTTGAGCACGGCCTTCGTGGCGCGGTCGGTGAAGCCGCCGAACAGGTCGCGCAGCTCCTCCATCGACTTGTGGTCCAGCGAGATGTTGGAGACCACGGCCACCGTCGGATCGTAGCGGGCGATGGAGCCGTCGGACTCGTCCACTTCGGACACGAACAGGCCAGTCTCTTCAGACCATGGGCCGCCGATCAGGGCGCTGGCGAAGGGATGATCGGCGTCGGCGAAATTCTTCATCACTGCCCCGTTCATGACCGTGGGCCGGCGGTCGGCGCCATGCAGGATCCAGGCGATCATGCCGGTGATGGTCGATTTGCCGCTGGTGCCGGCCACGCCGATGGAGGCGGGGGCGGCGTTGAACAGTTGGGACAAAAGTTCGGGCCGGGTGACGATGCTGGCGCCGACGCGTTTCGCCGCGCCGATGTCGGGCACCGTGTCCTCGATCGCGCCCGTGGCGACGACCGTCTGGCCGGAGCGGGTGACGCCCGAGCCATCCTGCGGGTGTAGCGTGACGCCGTGGGCTTCCAGCCAGGCGAATTTCTCGGGCGTCCGGCCCTGGTCGCGCGACCGGTCCGAGCCTTCGATCCGTCCTCCCCGCGCCTGAACGATCAGGGCCAGGGGCAGCATTCCGGACCCGCCGATGCCGCAGAAGAAATAGTCGTCTTGATTCATGAGGGCGAAACCGGGGAATGTCCGGCGGCCTGACTAGCACGGGCGACGCCTGAGGCCAGACACGTCCATGAAGATCGGCATCGTCAACGCCAGTTCGCGCTTCAACCGGGAGCGGGCCGAGGCCGTCGAGGCGTGGTTTGCGACCAACATTCCGGACGGTTCGGTCAAGGTCGTCTTCCACCCCGCCAGCTTCGGCAAACACGGCCATTTCGGGGGCGATGACGCGAGCCGGGCGGCGGCGTTCGTCGAATACGCCAACGATCCGCGGCTGGACGCGGTGTGGTTCGCCCGGGGCGGCTATGGCTCGTGCCGGATCGCCGAGGCGGTGCTGCCGCGGCTGGAGCCGGTCGCGCGCAAGAAGCGGTATCTGGGGTATTCGGACGCCGGCAGCATTCTGGCCCTGCTCTACAAGGCCGGGTTTCCGCATCTTGCACACGGGCCGATGGCTTCGGACGCGGTGCGCAACGACGCCACCGCCTGGCGGGCGATCAACTGGCTGAGGTCGGGCGATCCGGCGTCGTGGGAGCCTTCGCTGGCCGACGATCCGCGCCCGGCGGCGGCCTTCAATCTCAGCATACTGGACGCCCTCGTCGGCACCGCGCTGGAGCCCGACCTCACGGGGCATGTCCTGATGCTGGAGGATGTGTCGGAGCCGCTGTACCGGATCGACCGGATGATGTTCCACCTGACGGGCCAGGCCTCGATCCGTCGGGTCGCGGGCATCCGGCTGGGACGGGTCTCGGACATCACCCTTAACGAACCGGAGTTTGGCCTGACGCCCGAAGAGATCGTCCGCTACTGGTGCCAGCGGTCGGGGATTGCGTATCTGGGCGCGGCCGATATCGGTCATGACCGCGAAAACAAGGTGGTCCCCTTCGGCCACAGGTAGCCGGCCTTCGGTTCGCGCGGGTGGAGAACCGTATCGACACCGGTGACGCTGGAAGGCCAGATACCGTCAGCGAGCGGGTGAGTCCTTTGACCCCGCCTGCACCGCGCCCTTCGGGGGATGGGCGCGCGGTGGCGGTCCGGTCGGCGTCGGGGGGCGTCGGCCGGGCCGTCTCCCACCGCCGCGACAAAGGCTCCGCTGGCGTCCGGGCGGACCGCACGCCATCTTCCCTGGCATGAACCGCCGCTCTCTCCTGATCCGCACGGCCGGTCTGGCGTCCGTCCTCGGCGGCGCCTGGTGGGCTCGCGACCATCTGTTGTGGCCGAAGCCGGCGCTGGCCTTCGCGGCCGGCGGCGCGACGCCCTGGATGCCCTATGCGCGGCCCGGTCCGGCGCCGACCGTCGCGGTGCGGCTGGGCGGGCGGCAGTTCGTCGCCCTGGTGGACAGCGGGGCCCAGTATTCCGTCATCGACCGCGCCCTGTTCGCCGAACTTCCGGATGCAGGGCGGTCGCTGTTCGACATGCCGCTGGTCGCCTATGGCGTCGGCGGCGGGGCGCAGGTCGGGCGGGGCACGGCGCTGGACATCGAGCTGGCGGGTCTGACCGTCAGCGGCCTGAGGGCGGCGATCCTCGATCTGGGGCCCCTGGCCTCGCGACAGGGGCTGGGGACGCAGTTGATCCTGGGGCAGGACCTGCTGGGCGAGGCCGTGCTGGCGCTGGATCCGGCGCGGCGGCACAGCCGGCTCGTGGGCCGCGAGGCATTTGTCCGTCCCGCCGATCTGGCCGAGGCGGCGGTGCGCCGCGCCGGCCGCGCCCTGACGGCCGAAGTGACGGTCGAGGGGGCGCTGGTCGAGGCGGTGGTCGATACGGGCGCATCGGCCTTGCTGGGGCTGAACCGCGAGACCGCCACCCGGGTCGGCCTGCTGGACGGACGGCCCCGGACCAGCGGGGTACATCTGGTGCTGGGAGGTTCGGCGCGAACGGCGATTGTCGAGGCGCGCACCGTGACCTTCGCCGACCATTTGTACCGGCGCGTGCCGGTGGGAGTGTTCGACCAGCCGCCGCTACCGAACTTCCCAGGCGGATTGGTGGGGATGGAGGCGTTCGCCGGCCGTCGCGTGGCGATGGACCTTGGGGCCGGGACGCTGCACGTCTCGCGGCCCCTCGATCTGACGGTCGGCTAGAGCGACCGAACTTGCCTACGTCCGAAATTGACGCAGGCGCGTGCTTTGCTGTCCGAAACCCGTCGGGCCTGGTCTTTGACAATCTGAAGGCCGTGCGAAATCACTCCGGACGGAGTGGACGGAGTGGACGCTTGGCACTGTGTTTTTCAGCCCTGGAGCGACCCGAAGGTGTCGCAGGCGGCGGGATCGCCCGATTCATAGCCGCGCCGCAGCCATTCGACCCGCTGGGCCGAAGAGCCGTGGGTGAAGCCGTCCGGCTGGACCCGCCCACCCTGGCGGCGCTGCAGGGTGTCGTCGCCTATGGCCGAGGCGGTCTGCATGCCGGCTTCCAGATCGCCGGCGTCCAGCGCCACCTCGCCGTTCGAGACGGCGGCGGCGTTGGCGGCCCAGACCCCGGCGTAACAGTCGGCCTGAAGCTCGAGCGCGACTGAATAGCGGTTGGCTTCGGCCTGACCGGAGGCGCGCTGCTGGGCGTCCTGCACCTGCTGCGAGGCGCCAGTCAGGGTCTGGACGTGGTGGCCGTACTCATGGGCGATCACATAGGCGCGGGCGAAGTCGGCGCTGGAGGCGCCCAGCTGGGTTTCAAGCTGCTGCCAGAACGACAGGTCCAGATACACCTTGCGGTCGGTGGGACAGTAGAAGGGTCCCATCGCCGCCTGGCCGAAACCGCAGCCGGTCGAGGTGCCCTGTTCATAAAGCGTGACGGTCGGCGGCTGATAACCTTGCAGCCTGGTCTTCCAGACGTCGTCGATATTGGAGCCGATCACGTCGACGAAGGCGCCGGCCTGATCCGTCGGACTGCCCTCCTTGCCTTGTTCGGAAGCTCCCACGCCGCCGAACTGGCTGGCCAGCTGGGTCGTGGTGGACGGATCGATGCCGAATACGAAATAGCCGATGGCCGCCAGAACCAGCGCGCCGATCCCACCGCCGGCGATGGCGCCGCCGCCCATGCCCCGCCGATCCTCGATATTGCCGCCGCGCCGTCCACCCTGCCACCGCATGTCGTTCTCCCGTCCCTTGATACAAGCTAGGCCGGAACGCGGACGGAGGGGAAGGGATGCAGAGGTGAGACCTAGTCGGCCCCGGGGTCCAGCCAGGCGTCGATCTGGCCCACCCGGTTCGCCGTGGCGCGACGGCGTTCCTCGGCCGAGAGGCGCAGCCCCCGCTCCTCCTCCGGCGAACGCAGGGCGCGATACGGCGGCGGCGGGACGGGCTCGGGCTGGCGCGCGGCCTCGATGCGAAGGCGGTTGAGGCGGGTTTCTATCTCCTGCTGGCGGGCAAGGGCTTCGCGCTGGTCGGCCCGGGCGCGCAGGCGATCGATCTCATAACGATGCTGGTCGGCCTGATAGCGGTTCGGATCGAAGGCCTGGACGCCGGGACGCGGCTGCCAGGTCGGCGGGACCTGCGCCTGAACAGGCGCGGCCGCGAGCAGCAGGACGGCGGCGAGGACGCGGATGGCGGTCATGAGGAGAAGATGGCGCCGCACCGGCCTCCATCCAAGCGTGGCCGTGACAGAGCCTCGTCAACCAGCGCCGGACAGGGTCCAGACGCGGGTGTGCTTGACGGCGGAGTCCTCAAGCTCCCGGGTGGTCGGAACGGCGTATTCGGCCAGGAGGTCGAAGCCTTCCCTGGGGAAGTAGGTGCGCAGCGGATCTCCCACGAGGATGCGGGTCCCCCGGTCGGCGGCCAGGCGCAGCCAGTGGAGGACGCGGCCGGACATCGGCTGTTCGTAGAAGACGTCGCCGGCGCAGATCACCTCGATGTCCGGCGGCGGAGCGTCCAGCAGGTCGGCGGCGGTGAAGTCGATGATCACGCCATTGGCGAGGGCGTTGCGCGCGACCGCCGCGCCGCAGAAAGGGTCGATGTCGGCGCACAGGGCCGAGGCCGCGCCTGCCTTCATCGCCGCGATCCCGACCAGGCCGGAGCCCGCCGCGAAATCCAGCACCCGCTTGTCGGCGACCTCGGCCGGGTTGTCCAGCAGCCAGCGCGCCAGTCCCTGACCGCCCGCCCAGGCGAAAGCCCAGAACGGCGGCGGCAGGCCCAGCTCGCCGAGCTCCTCCTCGGTCAGCCGCCAGATCGGTGTGACTTCGTCCGCCAGCCACAGCGAGATCTCCGGCGCATGCGGGACTGGCTGCGGTCGCGTGTTGGCGGCGATGAAGGCGGCGGGGTCGGCGATTCGGGTCATCCGGCGCCTTGTCCAACGGGCGCGCGCCGATAGCCAGCCGTCCGTCCCTGGCCGTGCGGGCACAGAGCCAGGTTCAACTGGTCCGCGGGCGGTCGGACGAGCGGCGGCCCGCGTGGAGGTGTTCAGCGCCGCGGCGGCGCGAATGAGCGCCTTCAACGCCGTTTCATCGATCTCATCGCCCTCAGGGAAGTCGATGGCGCGTCGGGTATTGCCCTCGAGGCTGGAGTTGAAGAGACCGGCAGGATCCTCCAGCGACGCCCCCTTGGCGAAGGTCATCTTTACGGCGGTCTTGTAGGCTGAGATGGAAGGTCCATGAAACAAGCCGACGGAGCGGCACTACGGGGCTTCGTAGTTCGGGGCGAGCTCGCGGTCTCTGACTGCCTGATCTCGGTGCCAGCACAGAAAAATGCCGGCGCTTGCGCGCCGGCATTCAGTCCTGGTCGTCGATGCGACCTTAGAAGGAGTAGCGAACCCCCAGATAGAAGCGCCGCGGCGCCACCCAGCTGTTTGCTTCCTGGAAGACGTACTGGCCGCTGCCAGCGCGGTTGGCCACTTCGCCCGTCGCCGCCTGGTTGTTGAGCACGTTGAACGCGTCGAGGAAAAACTCGGTCTCGCCGATCGGCAGGTCGAGCACGTACTTCAGACGCATGTCGAAGGTGTAGTAGGCCGGGTTCTGCTCGGCCCCGACGAAGCCCGGCAGGATGTAGCTGTCGGTGACGCCGCCGAACTCGTAGCCCCCCGACATCGGAGGCAGGTAGCGGCTCTGGACCACGTCGGCCGGGGTGTAGAGCGAACCGCTGTTCCAGTTGAACACGCCCGACACTTCCAGACCGAAGTTGAATTCATAGGCCCCATAGGCCTTGAACTGGTGCGGGATGTTGCCGGCCTGCGGGCCCCAGACGTTCGGGGCGCGCGGGTCCAGCGCGATCCAGTCGCCCTGGAAGTCGGCGTTGCCGTCCGAGTTCGAGTTACCCTCGGCATCGTTGAACGTATAGGACACCTGACCGAACCAGTTGTCGGTCTTGAACTTGGTCAGGACGACCTCGAAGCCGGTGTACTCACGCTTGCCGCCGGCCAGGGTGCCGATGACGTAGTTGGTGCCGGGATCGCTGCTGTAACCGAAGTACGGCAGGCCGAGATAGAACAGCGAGCCCGGATAGGCCGCTCCGTTCACGCCGCAGGTCGCCTGCGTGCAGGTCGCGTCCGCATAGAGGCTGAGATCGTAGTCCTCCATGATGTCCTCGGTCACGCGGTGCGTGAGCGTGGCGGACAGGCCGATGCTCGAGCCGATGGTGGTCGAGCCGCCGATCATGAACTCGTCCGTGTATGGGGTCTTGGTGGACGGCGAAATGGCCGCGTCGCCCGGACCACGGGTACGGAAGGTGATCCACTGGCCGGCGGCGTAGATCTGCTCGTTGTTGACGGGACCGGTCTTGGCGCCGGCGAAGTCGGTCATGTCGTTTCGGATCGGGTCATAGTAGCGACCCGCGAAGCCGAAGACCTTGCTGCGGCCGTCGCCAAACACGTCGTAAACCACGCTCAGGCGGGGCGCGATGGCCCAGTCGAAGTCCGCGATCTGGCTGCCGTCCGAGGCGAAGTGGTCCCACTTTTCCGCGCGCAGACCGGCGTTCACTGTCAGCTGGTTCAGCGTCCAGGTGTCCTGCAGATACAGGGTTGTGCCTTCGCTGGACACCTCATATGGGGCGTCAGCGGCGCGCACCGTACGGTAAACATTGACGCCGCCGTAGGGGTTGCCGGCCGTGCTGTTGAACACGATGGCATCCGCTTCAGCAGCCGAGATGGCGCCGTTGTGGTTGGTGTCGTACGCCGCGAGGGCCGCCGCGTTGGCGCTCAGGGCCGGCAGCAGGAACTGCGCGTAGTCCGTCGAGGTGATCGAACGGGCCGTCCATCCCGCTCCACGATAGGTGCCCAGAGTGGTCCCGAGGTACTGATCGTCGAGCGAGTTGTAGGTCACGCCGCCCGGAACGGAATCCGTCTGGAAATAGATGTTCTCGGTGCGCTGGACGCCGCCCTTGATTGTGTGGGTGCCGAAGCTGGTGTCGAGGAAGTACTCGGCGTTCAGACCCCACTCCTCACGGTCCCGGTGTTCCTCGAAGTTGATACCCCGGCCGCCGAGCTGGCGCTGTTCCAGGCTCGCGTTCGCTGCAGTGCGATAGGTGACGTTGTCGCGGATCGAGCTGTTGAGGGCGACGTCGGTCAGCTCGGACTCGTGCTTGAAGTAGTAGGCATCAAACAGCAGGTCGCCCCAGGTGCGGGTGTACTCAAGCTTGTAGTTGTCGCCGCCCTGCGTGCGGGAATAGTCGCGGCTATTGATGATCGTAGCCGAGTTCTGGCCGCTGATTTCAGTCGGATCGCTGAAGAAGGTCGCGGTCACGCGGTCGTTGTCGGTGACCTGCCAGGTCAGCTTGCTGAAGAGATAGTCCTGATCGTTCTCGACCGTCCGGAGGATGTCACCGGTGCCGACGTTCAGAACCTCGTCCTCACGGTTTTTCTTCTGATACGACCCGAAGAACCACAGGCGGTCGTGCAAGATCGGTCCGCCCAAGGTGACGGCGCTGTCGTAGGTCGAGAAACCACCCGAGGTGCTGTGCTCGTCCTCGGCTACCAGATCGTCGTTCTGGAGGTAGTAGTTGATCGAGCCGTGCCATTCGTTCGAGCCCGACTTGGTCACGACCCTCGAGACCAGACCCGAGCCGCCGGCGTATTCCGCGGGCACGCCGCCGACGATGACCTGCTGTTCCTGGATGATCTCGGAGTTGAAGTTGGCTCCAAAGGTACCGGTGACCGGGTCAGTCACGTCCACGCCGTCGAGGTAGTACAGGTTGTCGGTCGACGAGCCGATGGCTCCGCCGACATCCGAATAGTTCACGCCCGACCGCGAGGCCGCGTTGCCGCCGCTGGAGGGTTTCACGCCAGGAACAAGTTGCAGGTAGCTCTGGTAGTTGCGGCCGGTCGGCAGCGCTTCCACCGTTTGCAGGGTCAGGGTGGTGCCGACCGTCGCCGAGGTGACGTCGACTGCCGCGAGAGATGTGCCGGTGACGATGATGTCGCCCAGGTCGGTGGCGTCAGCGTCGGCATCGGCCCGCGCGCCGCTGACAAGGACATAACCTTGGCTCAGGTCCCGGCCGCTAACCACGGCGACGTTGGAAGCCCGAAATTCGTCATAGCCGGCGGCCACGACCTGGACAGTATAGTTCGTCGCCGGATCAAGACCGCTCAGGCGGGCGCGGCCATCTTCGCCCGTCACCGCCGTCTTCGAGACCAGACTGTCCGGCGAACTAACTGTGATCGTGGCGCCGCTCAGAGGCTGGCCGTCTTGTCCGGCGACGCTGATACGCAGCGAACCGGATTGCGATTGAGCCATGGCGTTCGTCGGCACGACGAGTGCGACGACCGGAACGGCGGTCAGGGCCATCAGCGCTGCGCCGCCGATCATGGTCGACCGCAGCAGCCGCTGTCGAATGGTGTGGGTCTTCAAAAGGTGGTCCTCCCGGGTGCCGGCCCGCCGCCCCCCACGAGCGGTCAATAGGTCTGGCAAAATCCGCGCGGCAGCGAGCCCCGCATAGGTGCGCAACCATAAAGGGCGTTTAATGGTTCGCTCAGGGTAATTCGTGCCTGTAATATTATAAAAACCGGACGTCACAATATGGACACGGTTCCAGCAACCTACTGATTAAACACATATTTCTAGAATTAATTGTGACGAGGTCGTCCGAAACCGCCATTTCCCCGTCACGATGAATATGCCATGTCGATATTTCACCGATCGTTGAACGCCGTTCTTTAATTTTCTCTGAGCTCTATTCTGCGGGCGAGCAGGTCTGGAAGATCGCTGTTCTTTTAATGAAGCGGACGCGCCGGGTGTAGATCGGCGTCCAAAACGGGACCCTCGCCAGTTTGACCAAATATCTGATCTAAAAGACTCTTCTGGCAGTAGCTCTCATGACATCGGCACCGCTCTGGACCCACCGCCGGATAACTTTCTTCATTCACGTCAGTCGGTTACCGGCATAGCGATGGGGGTCCATTTTGGACGCCGATCCACAATTCTGTACGTTGCCCGCGTTCGCCGGCCCGCTCCTAGCTCAAGGCAACGGTTCGGAGCGCCCGATTTGCAGTTCCTTCGATCATATCTGGGCCGACCTCTAGGCGTGAAGCGCGTTCTGCTGATCGGGGACAGCTCTTTCCATGGCCTCATTCATTGCAGCAAACAGGGTCTCGGCGGTGATCGGCTTGGCGAGGTGAACGTCAGCGCCCGCGCTCCTGCTGGCCTCGATATGTTCCCGCATCGCATTCGCTGTCATCATGACGATCGGAACGTCCCGGCAGGTTGATGAAGACGCTCGGATCCTCTGCACGGCGGTGAGGCCGTCCATGACCGGCATCTGCATGTCCATCAGGATAATATCGAAGTGCGAAGCGAACGCGGCGTCTACGGCCTCTTGTCCATCGACCACACTCACGACCTTGGCCATTCCGGACAACATCAACTCGGCCACCTTGCGGTTCGTGGGGTGATCATCGGCGATGAGCACCCGCAAGGGGCGATCCGGGGTTTCGACGGCCGCGGCAATCGCGCTCGTGTCTCTCGGGGCATCCACGGATTCCAGGGGAAGCTCGAACCAGAAGGTCGACCCCCGTCCCGGTTGGCTCTCGCAGTCCAGAGTGCCATCCATGAGTTCCACCAGATCGCGACAGATGGAAAGGCCAATGCCGGTTCCACCGAATTTACGCGTAATCGTCTCATCTGCCTGTTGGAATCTGTCGAACAGCCGGCCCTTGGCTTCCGGCGCAAAGCCCATCCCCGTGTCCGACACAGAGAAGCGGATCAGCCCGCTTGAGGTTCGTTCAACCGAGAGGACGATCTTGCCCGCCGCGGTGAACTTGGCGGCGTTGCTGAGGAAATTACCCAAAACCTGCCGGATTCGCAGTGGGTCTCCGCTATAAAATCCACCAATGCCCTCTTCGACAATGAGTTCATAGGTTACGCCTGCATTGATGTTCTGCAGTTTGAATTTTTCGTGATTGAATTCAGCCAATTCCCGCAAGTCGAATGTTTCGTTGTTTATTTTGAGTTCGCCGGCTTCGATCTTGGCCGTATCCAACAAATCCGCCAGCAAAGCCGTCAGCGTTTCGCCGGATGAGCGAATGATATCCAGCAGTTCAAGCTGGTCGCGCCGATCGCATTTTCGGGTCAGGATGTCCGAGGCCGCCACAATTCCATTCAGGGGCGTACGGAGTTCGTGGCTCATGTTCGCCAGGAATGCCGATTTCGCACGCCCCGAGGCCTCGGCGGCGTCCAAGGCGGTCCGAAGTGCAACATTTAGCAGGTGCTGCTCAGTTACGTCCTCACCGACAGTGACAATATAGGTGGGCTCACCCTCCTCAAAGGTCGCGGCCTTCCTGGTCGTCCAGTACCTCTCGCCCAGGTCCTTGGTTGTGACCAGCGCGCCCTGCTCGACCTTCACCTGTTTGGTGAGAATGACCTCCTGATCCTCGTCCCAGGATCGATTCGCCTCTTCGGCGGGAAATAGTTCATGAACTGTCTTCCCCACGGCCTCAGCCGACGACAGGCCCGTGGCTACTTCAGCCGCTCGATTGATGTGGACAAACTTGCCGGTGATGGCCTCCTTCACGACTACCATGGCCGGCAGCATTTCCATGATCTTCCCATAGAATGCTTCTCTTTTCGCGACCGAACGTCGTTCGTCATCAGCGTGCTCCTCCACCTCGTTCAGGCGCGAAGATGCTTGGGACAGTCGAAACTCAATTTCGTCCGTGTACGTCCTAGCTTCGTGCTTTTCGATGACGTTTGACGCCGTGACGGCGAGGTTTTGAATCGATCGAATCTGCTCGCCCGTCGGCAAGCGGGCTTCAGGGTGATAGAACGCGATTACCCCCAGGACCTGCCCAGCGAGGCCTCGGATGGGTTGCGACCAACACGCACGCAGACCCAACTCTACCGCGCTGGATTTGAACTTGGCCCACAGCGGGTCAGACTGAATATCCTCAACAACGACCAAGCAGTTGCCGAAGGCCGCCGTGCCGCACGGGTTGGCGTCGGGACCGATAGCGGACCCGCCGATCATCTGATTGTAGACGTCCGGCAGGTTTGGAGCCGCGCCCGGACGTAGATGCTGCCTTGCTTCATCTAGGAGCACGATACTCACAATGGTTCCGAGGTGGATCTGCTCGGCAAGCCTCACGATGGCTTCGAGTGATCCCGACAAAGACAAGTCCAGACTATGGACTTCCAGCGAAAGCGTCTCCGGGGAGAGGGGTGAGCCGGCGGTTGGCTTTTCCGTACCGCCACCCCGATGGCTTAACTCAGGATCCAAAACAATTCTCCGACCACTGTTCTTTGAGGTGATGCAAGCACGGTGTTTTCCTTTTTTCGGTTAACGCAGCACTCGAAACTCCCCGGGGAGTGGATGGTCGGGGCCGGATGTAATTCGAGTCCGTTGTTGAAGCTGGCCTGGACGGCCTCATGCGGACTCCGGCCACCCTGCGGTAGCATGTACCCATCGATGACAGAGGCGACGCCGATGATCGGGCCGGCGGGCCGGTTCAGCGCCGAGCAGCAGGAAAAGCAGGAGCGGCTCCACGCCAATGGGTCTGCTCCGAAGTCAGTGGAGGCGTCTAACCTGTCCCTTGGACGCCTCCTTTGAGGGTTGTTCAACGCCCTCACTTTGGCACGGCGATGCCGTCGGGGGGCGTCCACCCCATCACCCATAGCTGACATTCAGCCCGGCCGCTTTCCGCCTCAGACCGAATTCCGTCCGGTGGCCTTGCTAAGCACCGACAGATAGCCGGGCGCGACTTCCATCCGGTCTAACATGCCCTTTTCTCTGAGCTTTTCGTGCAGAGCAGGTAGTTTGTAGCTGTTGACCCACATGAACAGGTGGTGCTCGGCGTGGAAATTCACCCAGTAGGGGGCGACGAAGGCGCGTTCCCACCATGCAGCGCGGGTCGTGCGGGCGGCGCGAAAAGGGTCGGTCGTGGAACCTTCGACGCAGGCGTGCTCGGCGATGTTTCTCAGACGGGTCGCCATGGGGAACCAGGTCGCCATGGGCAGCAGCCACAACGCGAAGAAGGCCCACCAGACACCGGCGGCGATCGCCGCTGTCAGCAGGGCGGCGTTGACGAGCAGAAAGGGCGCGACGGAGCGGCCGGTGACGATGGCCTCATTGGCGTGATCGTCCGTCGCCGCCCCGGAAACGCGACCCCGCAGGGCGGTCAGGGGCAGAAGCACCCGCTGTTTGAAGAAGGTCTGGCCAGACAGGTCGCGCACGATCTTGCGGCGCAGCGACGCGCGGCTGACGGGGAAGGGGGCGGACAGGACAAGGTCCGGGTCCTCGGGCTGCTGGGCGTATTTGTGGTGTGCGAGATGATAGGGCCGGTAGGCGTTCAGCGTGGCCCCGACTGGCACGGCGCAGAACCAGTGGCCGAGGAAATCGTTCAGGCGCCGGTCCGGCGACAGGCTGCCGTGGGCCGCCTCGTGCATCAGAATGGCCAGGCCCAGCTGGCGCGTGCCGATGACGGCGACGCTGAGCGGGATCAGGACCGGCCACAGGACGCCCAAAGCGACAGCGGCGGCGATAACGGCCCAGCAGTGCAACACCAGCAGCGGGCCGAGCCAGCGCGAGCGCGACTGGAAGGGCGCCCAGTCCTCGGGCGTGAACAGGTCGGACGGTCGGGCACGGGGCGCGGCTGGCATGACAGCACTGTAGCGCTCCGCGGGCCCGAGGCGAATAGCGCCAATTGAAGTTCGTCAGGCAGTCATGACTTTAAGTCAGGTTGACATTACAAAACCGCTCTGTAAGGTTCACCTTACAAACACGGGAGAGACTCATGCTCATCATCGGCAGGCCCACCACATCGGCGCAGCGAAAATACGTCATCCGTACGGTCGCCTTCATGGGCGGTTACGCGGCCATCATGATGGGGCTGATCTTCGGCGCCTTCGACGACATCCAGGGCAAGCCCGCCGCCTGGTTGCTGGCGGCGGCGGTGACGGCCCCCGTCGCCGGCCAGATCTGGACCACCCTGGCGGTGATGCGGGACTCGGATGAGTTCGTCCGGGCGGTGATGGCCAAGCAGTTCATCCTCGCCGCAGGGGTGGCCATGGCCCTGTTCACCGGCTGGGGCTTCGCCGAGAGCTTCGCCGACGCGCCGCACGCCGAGGGCTGGCTGATCTATCCGCTGTTCTGGGGCGCCCTCGGCCTGATCGCGCCCTTCGTGAAGTCCTCGAACTGATGAAGAACCGGCTCAAACTCCTGCGCGTCGAGCGCGGCTGGACCCAGGAGCAACTGGGGCAGGCGCTGGGCGTGTCGCGGCAGGCCGTCAACGCCCTCGAGACCGAGAAGCACGACCCGTCGCTGGACCTGGCCTATCGCATCGCCGTGCTGTTCGCGCGGCCGGTGGAAGAGATTTTCGACAACCCCCACGCCTGACAAAGTCAGCCGAACCTTACAGGAAGATCGCCATGATGTTCATGTCCCGCCACGGCGGCGGCCGCCTGCTGCGCGCCTTCGCCATTGCCTCCGCCGTCGCGCTGGGGGCCGGAGCGGTCGCCTTCTCCGTGCGGGCGGAGCCAGCCCCCGTCGCCGCCCAGGTCAGCTTCGTGTCCGACCGGTTGTCGGTCGAGGTGATCGGGTCAGGCCCCGACGTCATCCTGATCCCCGGCCTGCTGTCGTCCCGCGAGGTGTGGCGGCCGCTGGCGGACCAGCTGGCCGCGACGCACCGGGTGCATCTGGTTCAACTGGCCGGGTTCGCCGGCGAGCCCTGGAGCCATGGCGACGGTCCCTTCGTCGCCCCCGCGGTCGAGGAACTGGGCCGCTATATCGCCGAGGCCGGGCTGCACCATCCGGCGGTGATCGGCCACTCGATGGGGGCGCTGGTCGGGCTGAAGCTGGCGCAGGACCGGCCGGGATCGGTCGGACGGTTGCTGAGTGTCGACAGCCTGCCGTTCTTCAGCGTGCTGTACGGGCCGACGACGACGGTGGACAGCGTGCGGCCGGTGGCCGAGCAGGCCGCTGCGGCCATGGCGGCCATGGACGACGCCGCCTTCGCCGCGGGACAGGCGCAGATCGCCTCGGCCTCGACCCGCTCGCCCGAGGTGCAGGCGGCGATCGTCGCCTGGTCGGTCGCCTCGGACCGTCGCGGAACGGCGGCCGCGTTCCGTGATGTGATGCTGACCGACGCCCGGCCCGGCTTGGCGGGCATGGGCATCCCCGTGACCGCCGTCTATGCGGCGGATCCGAACGGCGGGACGCCTCCGGCGATGGCCGACGCCCTGTGGACGCGGGAGTATGCGGCGCTGCCGGGCGTCCGGCTGATCAGGATCGACGACAGCCGGCATTTCATCATGGCCGACCAGCCGGAGCGGCTGGCCGGGATCGTCGATCAATTCCTGGCGGACTGAGCCATGGGAAGGGCCGCGGGGGTGACATCCCCGGCCTTGACCAGCCGCCCGCCGAATTCGCTGGCATAGGCGACGGCCAGCAGGGACCGGAAGGTCGCGGCCGGAATGGCGATCTCATAGGCGCCCTCGACATAGGGGCCGACCTGATAGGGACCGATCAGGAAGGTCAGGCCCGCCGCCTTGCCGGCCGTGTCGCCCGCCGTCAGGACGAAGGGGGTGTCGGCGGCGCGGGGGCAGGAGAAGTCCTTGCCGCCCAGGGTGACGCTGGCGCCGTCGGGCACGCGGGCGCGTTTGGCTGTGTTGATCGCCGAGCACAGGGCCTGGTCCAGGACGGTCAGGTCCGCGCCCTTGCCGAACAGGTCGGCGACCCCGACCCGGCGCTTCAGCGCCTTGTCCCACAGCAGGCCGTCGGTGAGGGTGTTGGGGTGGGCGCCGCCGGAATAGTCGAAATCGACGCGCTTCAGGCTGAGCAGCTTGCCGGTTTCGGCGGCGACGGTGATGGTGATGGTCTTTTCGTATTTGGGCCGGTCGGTATCGGCTCCGGCCTCGGTCAGCTCGCCCTGGGCGCCCTCGGTGAACTGGCGCAGGCGGCGGACCTCCTCGGCGTAGAGGCGGGCGTGCAGGTCGGTCTGCGGCTTGATACCGACGGGCAGGGTCAGGCGGACGTCGGCCCAGGGCGTCTTGCTTTCAAACTCCATCGGCGCGGCGGCGTCGGCCGGGGTTATGATCGCGGCGGTTCCCGGAGGGGCGGGCTCCGGGGCGGCCGGCTCCCGGTCGCGGTTGCAGGCGGACAGGGCCGTGGCGAGGGCGACAGTCAGCATCAGCAGCCGAAGGGGAGGCGTGGTGATCGAGGTCATGCGGGTCTCCTGATGCGTCGCGGTCATCGTGCTGGTTCGGTGCGAAGCCGGTCAAGGAATTCCGGCGCCGGCGCGCCCCCGAACTGATCGGCCCATTCAGGCGAGAGCAGGGCGGAGAAGGCGGCCGCGGGCACGACGGCGGTGTAGACCCCCTCGGCATAGGGCCCGACGATGTAGGGTCCGATCAGGAAGACCAGGCCGCCGGCCTTGCCCGCCGTGTCGCCGGGGGCGAGGGAGAACGGCGTCTCGAGCGCAGCGGGGCAGGCCCAGAGGTCCGGTTGCGCCGGTTCGTCGCGGTAGGGCGACGGGTCCCAGGCCTGGTCGCCGCCGCGCGCGGCCTTGGCGGCGTTGATCGCGTCGCACAGGGCGTGGTCGAGCTTTTTCTGGTCGACGTCGGCGCGGAACAGTTCGGCGGGCTTGATCTCGCGCTCGTCCTGCCGGTCCCAGACGATAGAGTGGAAGCCCGGGTTGCCATGAGCGCCGCCGGTGTACGACCAGAACAGTCCGTCCGAGCTGACCAGGCGGGCGGTCTCGACCGGGGCTTGCCAGGCGAGGCTGAGGTCCATGTTGTACTGGAGCTCGCCGCCTTCCTCGGTGCGCGCTTCACGGACCGCCGCCTCGAACTCGCGGATCTCGACCATACCGTCGTTGAAAAGGCGGGCCCTCAGCTCGGGGTAAGCGCGCAGGGCCGGGTCGAGCGTGAGCTCGGTGGTCATGCGGCCGTCTTCGAGCTTGTAGGCGATGGGCTGGGGATCGGCGGGCGCGGAGGTCTGGGGCGAGGAGGCGCAGGCGGTGGCCAGCAGCCAGGCGGCGGCCATCAGGATGCGCGGAACGGCGGATCGGGCGTTCACAGGGTCAGGGCTCCGAGGCCGATGGCGGCCAGCAGGATCAGGCCGGCGTCGCGGTTGGACTTGAACAGGCGCAGGGCGAGGGCGGGGTCGTCGGTGCGGACCCGGCGGGCCTGTGAGACGAGATGCAGGGCGTAGCCGGCCAATCCGACCCAGAACAGCGGTCCGATGTGGGCCAGCCAGCCGGCGGCGGCGGCGCAGATGACGGCGAGGCTGTAGAAGATCGCGACGCCGCGCGGGACGTTGGACCCGAGGCGGCGGGCCGAGGACTTCACCCCGACCATGGCGTCGTCCTCGATGTCCTGCAGGGCGTAGATGGTGTCATAGCCCAAGGTCCAGAACACGCCGCCGAGATAGAGCAGAACGGCGGCCCAGGTCAGGTGACCAGGCATGCCCGCGTGGGCGTGGAACACCGCGACGCCCGTCCGCCAGAAAGCGGGCATGCCGGCCCACGGGAAGGCGCTGGTGAAGGCGGCGAAGCCCATCAGGGCGCCCCAGTTGAAGGTCAGGCCCAGCCACGCCTGGGGCCACCATGTGATGCGCTTCATGAAGGGATAGGCGGCCACCAGGGCCAGCGACCCGATCCCGAGCATCACGGTGGTCCAGTTCATCGCCAGCAGGATCTGCAGGCTGATGAAACCGCAGACGACGACGAAGATTCCGGCGTGGCTGACGCTGATCTGGCCGGAGGCGACGGGCCGGGATGCGGTCCGGGCCACCCGCCGGTCGATCTTGCGGTCGACGATGTCGTTGAAGGCGCAGCCGGCGGCGCGCATCAGGCAGGCACCGAGGGCGAAGAGCACGGCCAGGGTGATGGCGTGCCTCAGCATGAAGCTGTCTTCCGCCGCGCCTCCAGCGCCCGACGCCCAGCCCAGGGCGATTCCCTGCCATCCCGGAAGCAGCAGAAGCCAGATGCCGACGGGGCGGTCGAAGCGGCCGAGCTTGAGCCACGGCTTGAGGGGTTCCGGTGCGTGGCGGTCCACCCAGTTCGAACCGGCGTCGGGAAGCGGGGCGGAGGTCATCGATGGGAGATAGCCTGTCAGAGAATGGGGGAGAAGGGCGGACGATCCGGAACGCGCTCGTATGATGGCGAGCCAGGCCTGTCGTCTTCTCCGTCTGTGGAACCGCATTCCAGGCTCCGATGACGAGGGAGGTATCGACCAGGTCCTGCTGGAAGATTGGATCAAGGAAGCCCGTGCGAAAGCGCGCGAAATCGGACGTGGCGCGATCGCCGACATCCAGATTGGGCAAATGCTCGCGACCTCTCCGAAGGGCTCGGATGGGATCTGGCCCGCCGAGCCGGTCCGGGCGGTCATCGAACTGTTCCGAAGTGAAGAACTGGAAAGCGGCTTCCGTACCGGAAAATACAATCTGCGAGGCGTCCCAACGCGCCTCCGGGAGAAGGAGGGCGTCTCGAGCAGCAGGATGCGGAGCAGTACCGCCGATGGGCCGAGGCAACGGCGTTTGACGCGCCTCGGACCTTAAGAATGCTCCACCAGATGGCGGAGACCTATGTGCACGAGGCCCGCACTATGGATGAATGGGTTGAGCACCGAAACCGGGAACCCTGAGAGACCAGTTGCCGGATCGCCTCTGACGCACGGGCCCATTTCGAGTCCGGGACCCGGGTAAGTGCTCCCTGTTAAAGGCGCTCCAGGTTGGGGGCGAGCCGGTCGAGGATTTTCTCAAGCGAAGGCTGGTCTCGATAGTAGAGGGCGCGCGTCCGAGCATAGGCGTCGGTGTAGGACTTTCGGACGGCCGGATCGCTGAGATGGAAGGCTTCGTTCTGGCAAAGGTCAGGCTCATCGGCACCGCGGAAGCGAGCCTTCTTATGAGCCACATAGGCGTCCGTCCCGATGAAGGTCTGCACGCTGGCATCGTCGAGCAGACAGTAGAGATCGTAGTAGTGACGCAGGAAATTGACCGGCATCGTCCCGGTCTCCTGCTGCTGCCGGAATTTGGTGGAGACGGTCTGCAGTTTCTCGACGAACGTGTAGCCGGGCTCGTAGCAGGGCACGTCTACCGCGCGATTGTCGACCAGATCCTCGATCCCTGATGAGGTCGCATGCTCATAAGCCCATGAAGAAATCAGGCAGGGCCGATTGGGTGTGACCTGGTCAAAGCCGGCTTCGAGGAGAATGCCGGCCTTGAGGCCGGCGGGAAGCGGATTGAGCTCCGGATAGATCAGCCGAATGCCGGCCCCGCGCATCCGTCCGGTGGGATCGTCGAATGCCGTGTCCCGAACCGCATGGGTGAACCCCGGGATCGCCAGGCGCGCGGGCAAGCCGTCGAAGAAGACCCTGCGCTCATTGATATGGTCGCGCTTGTCATGGTTCCGACCTGTCGGCAGATCCCCTTCCGGATGAATGAGGATGTCGATGTCTTCCGAGAAGCGGTGGATGAGCTGGAAGCCCTTGGACAGTGAGGTTCCGCCCTTGAGCTCGAAGCGGATACCCAGCTGCTGCAGGCCCCACAGGCCGTGCATGATCCAGTAGTCCATCTCCACCAGACCCGGGTCGATGCCCAACTCTGCAGCGACGACGGCGATCAGATCGCGGAAATCCTCGACGTCATGGAGAAGGGGCATGGCCTCAAGCTGCCTCGAGCGCCCGGCTCACCAGACGTTCTGCGCGCACCGAACCGAAATCCCTCGCCGCCTTGGCGAGACGTGAGGGATTCATCTCGCGGGCCCGACAGAGCGCGCGCGGCAGAACCTCGGCCTTGTCCTCAGGTAGCCGGTCCAGGTTCTGGAGAAGGTCCACGAGGAGAACCTCCTGCGTCAGCTTGGCCGGCACGGAAGGTTTTTTGCGGAAGTCGTAGAAACGCCCGCCCAGCTCGAAACGGCCATGGCGTTTGAGGTTATAGACCACGGGCTCGTTGTAGAGCTGGGTCGTGCCGACGCCGAGGCCGTTGTAAGCGCTGGGCGAGACCATCAGGAAGCGGTCGTCCTTGAGGAAGGTCGCAACCAGCTTCTCCGCGCTGGCAGGCGCCATGCCGTACCGGGTCTTGCGAGGAGCCATATAGACCCCGCCGGAAACCTTCTTGAGCCGGCCTTCGTCCACGAGCAGCCGAACGTGGCGATCGACCGCCGTTGACCACTTCTTCAGGTCCTGGCGCCGGTAGACCTGTCCAGGCCGCAACCGCTTTTTCAGTTCGTTCAATGCGGACATCGTCAAACCTTTCGACGCCTACGTAGGTCGTTGCGATAATTGTTGCAATGATTTTGGTTTAAAATTCATGCAAACTTCGTTGCAAAATTCAACCAGAACGCCGGGTACGTTGTGATGGTCGTTGGATCAAAGATGCACTTCAAATTGCGCCCTTGTTTGAACCAAAGCCAGCTCCAGTAGGGAGAATACGCTCTCAGTCGTTTCGAGATGCGGTCGATCCGACGCCATTCAGATCGCGGAGTTCGAGTTTAAACCGGATGAGGAGGTACTTGCCGAAAACCGGCTGATTGGAGCCGGATGCGAAAACTGGTGCGCTAGAAGCTGGCGTCACCCGTGTTCGGGTCGCCCTGTATCGGCCACGCAGGGTCCGGAGCCAGGACGTGCTCGATCGACGGCAATCCCTGGTTCGCGACCGCTGCGTAGAAGGCGTCGGTGGGTCCGGGGTGGCGGATGAAACGGTGCGAAGAGGCCTGATCCGCCGTGAGCGTAACGTCCCTCAACTGGCCTGACGCGTCCTCTACCATCGAGTGGGAATGGAAGCGCAGCCGGTTCGGCAAGGTTTCGTAGGGCACGGGGATCCATCCCGGAACGATCCGATAGTCGGGATGCGAGTCTATCCAGCGGACTGCGTTCGCGTGGCAGCGGTTCGGTTTCCTTCCAGCATCATCCCGTTCATCATCATGATGATCGTGATCGTCATCGTCCTCGACCAAGGTGATTTTTTCGCCGGGCATGCTTGCATGCAGCGTGGCCGCCAAATGCTTCAGGTCCATGTCGGGGACGAGCTCGCTCATGCTGGGGCTGGCGCAGCGCGGCGAGCCTTGTGATAGGCGTCGAGCCAACGTTTCAGCCGGCCGGTATTGTTTTCCGCGGCAATCCGGCGCCCGTCCGGAAGGATCGCGCAGGCGCATTCGGTCGTCAGTAGTTCGAGCGTCTTGCCGTTCAGGGCCACGAGGCGCGTGCTGATCAAGGACGCGACGAATTCTTCCACGGCCATGCCTTCTCCCTGGATGAAGACGACAAACTCCGGCTCGTCGATGTCAACGTCCTCGATGCACAAGCGATTGATCAGGACGAACTGGACGGCGTCGAGTTCCACTGGCGCCCATGGGACGGTTAGCGGCCCGGAGGATAGCTGGGCCTTGGTCAGTTTGGTCTCGTAGTAGGTCCAGTCCACATCACCTAAAGCACCTTCCTCAGCACCGGTCTCAGATTGACCGCCCCATCCCGGAAGTCCTTCCAAGGGTCGGGCTTTTTCAGCAGGGCGGCGGCGTCGTGGAGGGTGTAGGCGCGGGGGTCGAGGCCGGTCTTCACCTGGGTCCATGACAAGGGGAAGGCGAGGCCGGCGCCGGGGCGGGCGCGGGGGGACCAGGGGGCGACGGCGGTGGCCATGCGGCCGTTGCGCAGATAGTCGAGGAAGATCTTTCCGCCCCGCGCCTTCCTGGCGAGGGTGGTGGTGAAATGGTCGGGGTCGGCGACGCGGACGCGCTCGGATATGGCCTTGGCGAAGGCCTTGCATTGATCCCATTCGATACGGCTTTTCGCGTCGGCCTTGATCGGTACGACGACGTGCAGGCCCTTGCCGCCGGTGGTCTTGACGAAGGGGTTGAGGCCCAGGGATTCCAGCTCCTTCCTGACCGTCTTCGCGGCGGCGATCACGTCGGCGAAATTCAGGCCCTCGTCGGGGTCGAGGTCGAAGGTGATCTGGTCGGGCGTCTCGGGGTCGTTGGGCTTGCAGCCCCAGGGGTGAAGCTCCAGCCCGCCCGACTGGCCGATGGCGACGAGGCCGCCGACGTCGACGACGCCGACATAGGGTTTGCGCTCCTTCACATCGATCAGCTTCAGCCGCGGGTTCGAACCCGGCATGGCGTGGCGCTGGAAGAATTTCTCGCCGGTGATGCCCTCGGGCGCGCGGATGATCGAGACGGGACGGTCGGCGACGTGGGGCAGGATGCGTTCAGCCGCCATCTCATAATACTGGACCAGATCAGCCTTGGTCAGGGCCGGCTTGCCGTCGGCGGCGGGCCACAGGATGCGGTCGGGGTTGGAGATGGTGACGCCGGCTACGACCAGCTTCTGCTTGCCGCGCGGTTCGCCGGGAATGGCCAGCTGCGGCGGAGCCGAGACCTTGCCGGCTTCCTTCGAGGGCCTGGACGGAGCCTGCGGGTCCTCGGTGACCTCGAGCGCCGTCTTGTCCTCGCGCAGCCCCTTGTAGGCGGCCTGACGCAGGGAGCCGGTGTCGGTGTAGCCGCCGTGCTCGATCTCGGCGACGAGGGTGGGCGTGACCCAGTGGATGGTCTGGCCGGCGGATGACGGGCGGCGCGGGGCGCCCTTGCCGACGAAGGGACTGTGCTCGGACTCGGCCTTCTTCAGGGCCGGGAGCAGGGTCTTCAGCAGGGGCTGCGCATAGCCCGTGCCGACGCGGCCCAAGTGGCGCAGGCCCTTGCCCTGTTTCCCGTCGACGTCCTGGACGCCGACGATGAGGGAGCGGAAGCGGTCGCCTTCGGAGGTCCAGCCGCCGATGACGACCTCGTCGCGGCCGCGGCATTTGGACTTGAGCCAGGTGGTCGAACGGCCCGCGTGATAGGGGGCGTCCAGCGATTTTGAGATGACGCCCTCCAGGTCCATGCGGCAGGCGCTCTCCAGCACGGCCTGGCCGGTGGTGGCGAAATGGTCGACGTAACGGATGCGCTTGCGGGCCGCCGGAGGGATGCGGTCGATGTACGCCTGAAGCCGCGCCTTGCGATGCGACAGGGGCAGGCCGCGCAGGTCCTCGTCGCCGTCGAACAGCAGGTCGAAGGCGAAATAGATCAGCTCGCCGGTGTCGCCGTTCGAGATGGCGGCCTGCAGGGCCGAGAAGTCGGGCATGTGGTCTCCGGCCAGGGCGCACAGCTCGCCGTCGACGACGCCGTCGGGCCAACGGGCGGCGTCGTCGGCGTGGGCCGGGAATTTGGCCGACCAGTCGAGACCCTTGCGGGTGCGCAGGGTCGCCTTCCCGCCGCCGACGCCGATCTGGACGCGGTAGCCGTCGAACTTGATCTCATGAGCCCAGCCGGCGCCGCGCGGCGGATAGTCGGTGATCTTGCACAGCTGGATGGGGACGAAGGCGGGCGGTTTGGTCGATGTGCGGGTCTCGGCCTTGGTCGGTTTTGGTTTGGGCGGGGCCTTGCGGGTGGTCGGCTTCGAAGACTTCCACTCGTTCGAGCCCTCGGCGATCTGGGCCAGGGTGCGGCCCGAGACGATGGAGGCGTCGATCTCCATATTGGCGTCGCCCTCGCCCTCGACGGTGAATTCGTCGCGCTCCTTTATGAGCAGCCAGTTGTTGCGTTTCGACGGCTTGCCGCGGTCGGAGCGGAGGCGGATCAGGGCCCATTTTCCCTTCAGCCGCTCGCCGTGCAGGATCATCTTGATCTGACCCTTCCTGAAGGCGGCGTCGAGGTCGGGCTCCTGCGGCTCCCAGGTTCCGCGGTCCCACATCTGCACCGTGCCGGCGCCGTAGTTGCCGGCGGGGATGGTCCCCTCGAACGTACCGTAGTCGAGCGGGTGGTCCTCGACCTCGACGGCGAGGCGTTTGACGAGGGTGTCGCGGGACGGGGCCTTGGTCACGGCCCAGGACTTGAGCACGCCGTCGATCTCGATGCGGAAATCGTAGTGCAGGCGCGTCGCCGCGTGGCGCTGGATCAGATAGGTCAGGCCGGTCGATTTCGCCTTGCCCTTGCGGCCCCTGGGCTCCGGCGTCTCCGCGAAGCTCCGTTTGGCCTGATAGGTTTCGAGTTCGCCCTTGGCTGCCATGGGGGGTGAACGCGGGTCGGCGGGGAGCGTTGCGGGGGGAAGGAGTGGCTAGTGGCTAGTGACGAGTGATTGGCGACCATGGCGACCGTCAGCATTCTTCCACTAGCCACTAGCCACTAGCCACTAGCCACTAGCCACTAGCCACTAGCCAC
>NZ_JAQSDY010000026.1 GCF_029946145.1 Brevundimonas sp. | reverse complement strand
CTCCAGCTCCAAAAACACCTTATCTTGGTGTCCTCGAAACCGGGTGCAGCTCAAAGCGCCTACGTGCGGGCCTGCGAACACCGCGTGAAAATGACAAAGCTCTTGGCTGAGCAGCGCGCGGAGGCCGTTCGGTTGGACCGAGAGCGCCGGTTGAAGGAAGAAGAAGCGCGGCGCGCTTCGCTCCTGAGCATGGCGTCAGATCTGAGAGCGGCCTCGGATATCCGAGCCCTGGTCAAAACAGTTTTGGAGAACGCGAGCGGTCGAGACGTCGAGCCCGAGCACCTCGCGAAATGGTCAGACTGGGCGCTCGCCGTCGCAGACCGTACGGACCCACTCAACCACCTTCGGTTTTCACCTACAGGCGAGGCTCACATTCAAGAGCCGACCCTGCCTGATGCTGGCTCGACTTAGGGACGAACCCGCCTTGGGTTTCACGGACGGGTTCGCCGTGTATGGTCAAGCTATGGAACCCGCAATCACTGCTTCGCTGCTCTACAATCTCGTCCAATGCCCAAAGCGCGTTGAGCGCGATCTGTTTGGAGACCCTGCCGAACGCGACGAGGTAAGCCCTTTCGTCAGCATGCTCTGGGAGCGAGGAACGCTTTACGAGAGCGAGGTCCTGGCCAGCGGCCGGTTCACCGTGCTCGATCTGTCCGGAGTGAAGGATGCTGCTGAAAATGAGCGGCTAACGCTTGATGCCATGCGGCGAAGCGAACCGCTCATCTACGCGGGCCGCATAAGGGCGGCAGAACTCGTTGGCATTCCGGATCTGCTGCGTTTCGAGAACGGAGCGTATACTCCCATCGATATCAAGTCAGGCCGTGGCGAAGAAGGCGGCGAGGATGATCACGACGGCAAGCCGAAACTTCACTATGCCGTGCAGCTTGCTCTCTACGTCGATGTCTTGGAGCGCTTGGGCTTTTCCGCCGGTCGCTATGGCGTGATCCTGGACGTGCAAGGTCGTGAGGTTCGGTACGATCTGACTGCGGCGCGCGGCCCGAAAACGCCGCTAAGTCTATGGGATGAGTATCAAGCCTCCCTGACCACGGCCCAGGCGATCGTTTCGAAAAACGTTAGCCCCAAGGGCGCGCTAGCGAGCTCCTGTAAGCTTTGTCATTGGTATTCGAAGTGCGTTGCCGTCTTGCGGGCCGACGACGACCTGACCCTGATCCCTGTTTTGGGGCGGGCCATCCGCGACGCCATGCACGACACCATCGATACCGTTTCAGCGCTGGCGGCGATCGATCCGGAGGCGTTCATCGAGAAGGGCAAGACGGTCTTTAAGGGCGTCGGAGCCGAACGGCTTAAGACGTTCCATGCGCGGGCTCGGCTGCTCACCGATCCAGACGCGAAACCGTATCTCAAAGCCCCCATCGCCCTCCCTGTCTCAGAGGTCGAGTTCTTCTTCGATATCGAGGTCGACCCCCTTCGAGATTTCACTTACCTGCACGGAATCGTCGAGCGGCGGGGCGGCGACAATGCGACCGAACGATTCGTCGCTTTCTTCACTGAGAACGAAAGTCCCGACGCCGAGCGCGCCGCTTTCTCGGATTCGATTGCGTACCTAAACAGCGTGCCCGGCGCGACGATCTGGTATTACTCGAAGTACGAGCGGACTATCTATCGGAAGCTCCAGGCCCGGTATCCGGACGTCTGTTCGGCCGACGAAATCGAGCAGCTTTTCGATCCGGCCCGTACGATTGACCTCTACAACGATGTGGTCACCCGCGCGACCGAATGGCCAACCAACGATCAATCCATCAAGACCCTAGCCAAGTACCTGGGTTTCGCATGGCGCGACAACAATCCTTCCGGGGCGGCGTCGATCGAGTGGTTCGATCGCTGGGTTCGGGAGCGAGACCCTGCCGTGAAGGCTCGAATCCTAGACTACAATGAGGACGATTGCCGGGCCACGAGGGTGCTTTTGGACGGCATCCGAGAGCTGGCGTACTAGCCAATCCACCGGGAAACGAATTTATGGCTCTGCTGTCATTCGAAGAGGCGATCGCCCACTCTGAGCAATACGCCAAGCGCCATCTTCTGCTCGGCAATGGGTTCAGTATCGCCTGCAGAGCTGACATTTTTCACTACGGCTCACTCTTCGCACAGGCCGACTTTTCCGCAGTACCGGAAGTCATCAAGGTTTTCGAGGCGCTCGGGACGCAGGATTTTGAGATCGCGATCAGATCCCTCGAAAACGCTGCTCAAATTTTACCTGCCTACATCGATGCCAGCGCAGATCCGCAGGTCCTCATGATAGCGCACGCGGCCGCGCTTAAAGAAATCTTGCTTCAGACGATTGCGGCGAACCACCCCCGTATTCCAGGGGAGATTTCGGACGCAAAGTTTTGGGCCTGCAGGTCGTTCTTGGCGCATTTCGCCATGCCTGGCGGCGGACAAATCTATAGTTTGAACTATGATCTTCTTCTCTACTGGACGCTCATGCATGAGGACATGCCATTCAGCGCGCCCGTGCTTATTGAGAAGACCGATGGCTTCGGTAATGACGAAGATGCACCTGACGCAGACTATGTGGTTTGGCAGGGCGAAACGGCAGCACATAGTGCGTGCATTCACTTCCTACACGGCGCGTTGCATCTCTTCGATTCTGGAGCAGAACTGAAGAAATATACGTGGGTGCGAAAACAGGAGCCGCTCATTGAGCAAGCGCGCTCCGCGATCGAAGGCAACGCATTCCCATTGTTCGTTGCGGAGGGATCGAGCGCGCAGAAAAAGGACAAAATTCGTCACAACGCCTATCTCTACCAAGGATTCAAACAACTGACTGTCAACGCCGGAAGGGGCAACCATTGCTTTTTCATTTTCGGCCACTCGCTGGCGGCCAATGACGACCACATCCTGAATAGGCTGGCGCGAGGGAAATTCCCTCATCTCTATATTGGAATCTATGGAGACCCACTGTCCGCAGACAACGAGCGCATAATGAATCGGGCACAGGAACTGAGCGGCTTGAGGTCCCTGCGCTACCCGCTTCAGATTTCCTTCTACGACGCCAAGAGCGCCAACGTATGGGGTGCTGCGTGACCCGAAAATATTCGCCCCGTTAGACCAAGCTGATCTGGCCGTGAGGACCTGGCTCCGGGCGTGGTGCCTGTTCTGCAGCTGTTCCGGCCCCTGGCCTTATCCCCAAATTCGCTTGACGAGAACACAACACGAACATAGAACATAGACAGAACACGCAATCTGGGGACAAGATCATGGCGCGCTGGATGAGGGAGACGCTGTCGCTTGCGTCGTGCGGCGGTTTCGTCTGGATGTGCTGGCAGGTCGCGTTGGCGCTTCCGGCCGCCTGACGGCTGACTTTTTCGGAGCGTCTGGGTCCGGTGAGTCCGCAATGCCCGCTGTTTTTCAGCGGACTCTGGCGGCTTTGATCGGCGGGCGAGTCGGGGTCTGATCGAACCATGAGTGGAGGCGGCGGACAGTGAGCGGGGCAGGGGACCAAGGCTTCATTCACCTCCGCGTCCGCTCGGCCTATTCGCTGCTGGAGGGCGCGATCAAGGCGGGCAAGGTCCCGACCCTGGCGGCTGACGCGGGCATGCCGGCGGTGGGCGTGGCCGACCGGGCCAATCTGTTCGGTGCGCTGGAGTTCAGCGAGGCGGCCAGGGGGGCGGGCGTCCAGCCGCTGGTGGCCTGCGCCATTCCTGTCACCGGCATCGGCGGCAAGATCAACGAGCGCTGGGCCAGGGTCCCGACCGTGGTTCTGCTGGTCCAGAACGAGGCCGGCTGGCTGAACCTTTGCGCCCTGTCATCCTCGGCCTTCCTCGACGCCGGGTCGATGGACGAGCCCAGCGTACCGTGGACCATGGTGGAGGAACGGTCCGAGGGCCTGATCCTGCTGTCCGGCGGCCCCGACGGCCCCGTCGATCCCCTGTTCGTCCAGTCCCGACCCGACGAGGCCGCCGTCGCCCTCGCCGAGATGGCCCGGGTGTTCGGCGATCGCTTCTATGTCGAGCTGCAACGCCACGGCCTCGCCAGCGAGGGCCAGGCCGAGCGCGGGCTCGTCGAGTGGGCGTATGCGAACGACGCACCCCTTGTCGCCACCAACGACGTCCACTACGCTAGGGCGGCCCAGGCCAAGTCCCACGACGCCCTGATGTGCATCGCCGACGGCGCCTTCACCGGTCAGGAGGACCGGCGCCGCGTCACCGATCAGCACTGGTTCAAGCCGGCGGCGGCCATGCGGGCGCTGTTCGCCGACCTGCCAGAGGCCTGCGACAACACCATAGAGATCGCCCGTCGCTGCGCCTTCCTCACCCCCACGCGGGCGCCCATCCTGCCGCGCTTCGACGCCGGCGCAGGCCGCTCCGAGCCTGACGAACTGATGCATCAGGCCCGCGAGGGGCTGAAGGCGAGGCTGCAGGCGGTGACTCCCGCGGCCCCCGAGGAAGACTACTGGACCCGCCTCGAATGGGAGGTCGGCGTCATCCAGCAGATGGGCTTCCCCGGCTATTTCCTGATCGTGTCGGACTTCATCAAATGGGCCAAGAACCACGGCATCCCCGTGGGGCCGGGGCGGGGCTCCGGCGCCGGCTCGCTGGTGGCCTGGGCCCTGACCATCACCGACCTCGACCCGCTGCGGTTCGGCCTGCTGTTCGAGCGGTTCCTGAACCCCGAACGCGTCTCCATGCCCGACTTCGACATCGACTTCTGCCAGGAGCGGCGGGAAGAGGTGATCGACTACGTCCAGGCGCGCTACGGCAAGGACCGGGTGGCCCAGATCATCACCTTCGGCACCCTGCAGGCGCGGGCCGTGCTGCGCGACGTCGGCCGGGTGCTGCAGATGCCGCTGGGCCAGGTCGACCGCCTCGCCAAGATGGTGCCGGCCAACCCCGCCAATCCCGTGACCCTGGCCCAGGCCATCGAGATCGAGCCCCGCCTGCGCGAGGCGCGCGACACCGACAAGGCCGTGGCCACCCTGCTGGAGACGGCGCTCGAGCTGGAGGGGCTGTACCGCAACGCCTCGACCCACGCCGCCGGCATCGTCATCGGCGACCGGCCCCTGATCGAGCTGGCGCCCCTGTACCAGGACCCGCGCTCGACCATCCCGGCCAGCCAGTTCAACATGAAATGGGTCGAGGCCGCCGGTCTGGTAAAGTTCGACTTCCTCGGCCTCAAGACCCTGACCGTGCTGGACCGCGCGCGCCAGTATCTGGAACGGCGCGGCGCCGCCCCCGACTGGAACGGCCTGCCGCTGGACGATCCGAAAACCTATGAGCTGATGGCCTCGGGCCAGACGGTCGGGGTGTTCCAGCTGGAATCCCAGGGCATGCGCGACACCCTGCGCAAGATGCGCTGCGGTTCGATCGAGGAGATCACCGCCCTGATTTCCCTCTACCGGCCCGGGCCGATGGAGATGATCGACACCTATATCGACCGGAAATTCGGCCGGCAGCAGGTGGACTATCTGCACCCCTCCCTGACCGAGGTGCTGACCGAGACCTATGGCGTCATCATCTACCAGGAGCAGGTGATGAAGATCGCCCAGGTCCTGGCCGGCTACAGCCTCGGCGAGGCCGACCTTCTTCGCCGCGCCATGGGCAAGAAGAAGAAGGAGGAGATGGACTTCCAGCGCGCCCGCTTCATCGCCGGCGCGTCGGAAAAGGGCGTGCCCGAGGAACAGTCGGGCGGCATCTTCGATCTGGTGGCCAAGTTCGCGGGCTACGGCTTCAACAAGTCGCACGCCGCCGCCTACGCCCTGATCAGCTTCCAGACCGGCTGGCTGAAGGCGACCCACCCGGTCGAATTCATGGCCGCGTCCATGTCGCTCGATCTCAGCAATACCGACAAACTGGCTGTCTTCTATCAAGATTGTCGCCGCTTCGAGGTGCCGATCAAGTCGCCGGACGTGAACCGGTCCTCGGCCGATTTCGACGTGGCCTGGGACGACGGAAAAGGCGCCGTACTCTACGCCCTGGGCGCCATCCGCAACGTCGGCCTGGAGGCGATGAAGCATCTGGTCGAGGTGCGCGAGACCGGCGGCCGTTTCACCGACATCTTCGACTTCCTCGAACGCGTCGACCCACGCAGCGTCAACAAGCGGGCGCTGGAGAACCTTGCCCGCGCCGGCGCCTTCGACAGCTTCCATCCCAACCGCCGCCAGCTGTTCGAACAGGCCGACACCCTGATGGCCTATTGCCAGAGCGTGGCGGCCGAGCGCGCCTCGTCCCAGGTGTCCCTGTTCGGCGGCGATCAGGCCGGCGCCGCCCGCCCGCGCCTCAAGCCGGTCGAGCCCTGGGTCGGTCCCGAAAAGCTGGATCAGGAACTGGCCGCCGTCGGCTTCTACCTGTCCGGCCACCCGCTGGAGGACATGGCCCCGGCCCTGAAGCGCAAGCGCGTCACCTTCGTCGCCGAGGCCACGGCCCTGGCCGAAAGCGGCCACGAGGCCTTCCTGATGGCCGGCGTGGTTCGCCGCCGTCAGGAGCGGGCCAGCGCCAAATCGGGCGAGAAATTCGCCTTCGTCACCTTTTCCGACCCGACCGGCGAGTTCGAATGCCTGTTCCCGCCCGAACAGCTGCGCAAATGCCGCGAGGTGCTGGAGGTCGGGGCCTCGATCATGGTCCGGGTGCGCGCCAAGTCGGCCGACGGCGAGGTGCGTTTCTTCGGCGACGACGCCTCGCGTCTCGACACGCTCATCGACGACGGCGCCATGGGCCTGCGCATCCACGTCTCGGCCCGATCCGCCGACGCCGGGGCCCTGCGGACGCGGCTCGAGAAGGCCAAGTCTCCGGGCAAGGGCGGCGAGGTCTCCCTGATCGCCTCGCTGGACGGTCGCCGCGAGGTCGAACTGAAACTGCCGGGCCGCTACCGGCTGGACGGCGCCCTCAGGGGCGCGTTGAAATCGGCGCCCGGGGTCGTACTGCTGGAGGATGCGTGATGGCTGACGCCAAAACTCACGAGGGCTCCTGCCACTGCGGCGCGGTGGCCTATGAGGTCGACACCGACCTGGAAGGGCTGGTCGAGTGCAACTGCTCTCACTGCCACCGCAAGGGACTGGTGCTCAACTTCGTCTCGCCGGACGCCTTCCGCCTGACGGCGAAAGGGCCCCAGACCGAATATCTGTTCAACACCCACAAGATCCGCCATCTGTTCTGCGACACCTGCGGGGTCCAGTCGTTCGCGCGCGGCTCGACGGCCGACGGCAAGGAGATGGTGGCGGTCAACATCCGCACCCTGACTGATATCGAACCCTTCAGCTGGACCGCCCAGCGGGTGGACGGGCGCAGCTTCTAGGCCGCGTCGGTCACCGCATAGACCATGATCCCCGTCGCCACGGCCAGGTTCAGGCTGTCGGCGCGACCGCGCATGGGGATCTTGACGTTGACGTCGCAGGCCTCGGCCAGGGCGTCGGTCAGGCCGGCCTGTTCGTTGCCCATCAGGATCAGGGCCGGATGCTGGATCGCCGCGTCGCGATAGCCCTCGGTCGCGTCCAGCCGGGTGCCGATGACGCTGCCCGGCCAGCTCTGACGCCAGGCCAGGAACTCGGCCGGCGTGGTTCGGGCGATGGCCACGGCGAAGACCGAGCCCATGGTCGCCCGCACCGCCTCGACCGAATAGGGATCCACGCAGTCGCCGATCAGGATCACCCCGCCGCAGCCGGCGGAATCCGCCGTGCGGATGATCGTCCCGAGGTTCCCGGGGTCACGCACCTGTTCCAGCGCCACCCACGCCGGGGCGGAGCCCGGCTGGATCGTGGACAGCGGCGTATAGACCTGATCGAAGACGCCCAGCACGGTCTGCGGATTGTCCCGCCGGCTGATCTTCTCGAGGATGGCGTGGGTCACGACGACCACCTCGCCGCCGCCCGCCCGCGTCGCCTCGCGGGCGCGGTCGAGGATCGGATGCGGCCGGGCGTCCTCGCCGACCAGCAGCAGCCGCGGGGCGCGGTTCTGATCCAGCGCCTCGCCGATGAATTTCAGCCCCTCGGCCAGAAACCGCCCCGTCGCCTCGCGCTCCTTGCGCATGTGCAGGGCCCGCACGGCCTTGACCGTGTCATTGGTCAGGGAGGTGATCAGGCGGTCGATCACGCTGACCACCGCGCGAAGAAGCTCAGGCCGATCGCGCGCCCGCCCGGCCCATCCTCGGCCAGGGCCAGCTCGCCCCAGTCGATCGTCCCGCTCCTGTCGGCTGTCGCCTCGGCCATCAGGTGCGACAGCGACAGGCCGGAGATGCGCGCCGCATAGGCGTTCAGCAGCAGGAAGGACGCATCGTCCGACAGCAGGGCGGCGCAGTCCTTCAGCAGGCCGGGCAGATCCTCGAACAGCCGCCAGACCTCGCCGGTCGGGCCCCGCCCGTATTTGGGGGGATCGAGGATGATCCCGTCGTATTTCGAGCCCCGCCGCACCTCGCGGGCCACGTATTTGCGGCAGTCCTCGACGATCCAGCGGATCGGCTTGTCGGACATGCCGGACAGTTCTGCGTTCTCACGCGCCCAGGCGACCGACTTCTTGGACGCGTCGACATGGGTCACCTCCGCGCCCGCCGCCGCGCAGGCCAGGCTGGCCACGCCGGTGTAGCCGAACAGGTTCAGGACCTTCGGCTTGCGCAGGGTTCGGATGCGCCCGTCCAGCCATTCCCAGTTCGCGGCCTGCTCGGGGAAGAAGGCCAGGTGCCGGAACGGCGTGAACCGGCTGGTGAAGCGCACGTCGCGCCAGGCCAGGGGGAAGGTGTCGATCGGATTGCCCGCGAATCGCCAGCGGCCGCTCTCGTCCTCGTCGGTCGGATCGAACACGGCGTCAGCGGCGTCGAAGGCCGAGGGATCGCGTGGCGACCAGAAGCACTGGGGCTCCGGCCGGACCACGGTATGGCGGCCATAGCGCTCCAGCTTGCGGCCGCCGCCGCTGTCCAGCAGGGCGTAATCGGCCCAGGCGCGGGTGACCAGGGTCTCAGGCGACGGGTTCAGGCGCGGCGGCATGAAGGGCTGATAGGCGGAGAGGCGCTGTCTCGTCCAGCACGTCGTGCGTTTCAGCCGCCCCGGCCGGCGCATCGCGGCGATGGCGGGTCTTGTCCCAGGCGAAGGGATCAAGGACCAGACGCCAGGCGGCGTGGGCGAAGGCGAGGCTGAGCAGGGCCCAGTAGGCCGGCGCGGCGATCATGTCGGAGGGGCCATAGGGCACGCCCGCCCGCCGGGCGCCGATGGCGCAGGACAGCCATGCGGACGCCGCTCCCAACACCAGCACGCTGAGGGCCAGGGCGGGCGTCTCGGGCGGCAGGCCGGCCATCAGGGCGACAAGAACCGTCGCCGCCACCCAGGCCAGCGACAATCCGTGCAGCGCCGCCGACGCCAGCCCCGCGCCGACCGTCATGACCAGGGCCGCCGCGCCTCGCCCGCCCAGCCGCCAGGGTTCGCGGGTGTGCACGCCCCAAGTCTGCATATAGCCCTTCAGCCAGCGCGTTCTCTGCGGCAGCCAGTTGTCGAGGCCGCCGGGCGGCGTTTCCCACGTCGGTCGCGAGAGGACGCCCAGCCGCCAACCCCGCCTCCACAGTCTGAACCCGAGGTCCGCGTCCTCGGTCACGTTCCAGGAATCCCAGCCCTCCACGGCGCTGAGCACATCGGTGCGAAAGTGATTACTGGTCCCGCCCAAAGGGAACGGAAGGCCCAGGCGCGCGATGCCGGGCAGGGCCGTTTCGAACAGGCTGGCGTATTCGGCCGCGAACTGCCGGTCGAGGAAGGGCGAGGCATCCGGGGTCCGGCTCCGGCGAATGCGCAGGGGCGCCTGCAGGCAGGCCAGCCGGCCCGTCGGGTCCGCGACGAACCGCGCGGCGGCTTCCCGAAGCTGGAGCGGGTCCGGATCGTCTTCGGCGTCATAGACCGTCAGCAGTTCGCCCGTGGCCTGGGCGAGGGCGCAGTTCAGCGCGCGGGGCTTGGTCTGCGGCTTGCCGGGCGGGATCACGAAGACCTCCAGCCAGTCCGGCCGGGGGGTCGCGAGGGCGGCGGCGATGGTGTCGTGATCGTGGGCCTCCAGCACCAGCAGCCCCTGCAGCCTGTCGGCAGGGTAGTCGATCCGCGAGAGACGGCCGATCAGCTGGCTGACGATCTCGGCCTCCTGATACAGCGCCGCCACGACCGTATAACGGGGCCAGACCACCGGCTCGGGCGGGGGAGGCGGGGCTGTGGCGCTGAGCAGGATCAGGGCCGCGCGCCAGAAGGCCACGGCGAGAAAACCCCAGGCTCCGGCAAGAACGACGCCGCTTCCGAACCGCTCCGGCTGGAACCAGGCCAGCGCCCCGACAGTGGCCGCGAAGGCAACGACGGCTGCGAGCTGTACAGGCGCGAAACCGCGCATGGCCGCGCTCTGGTCGAGCGGCGGCCCATGGCGCGTGGCGTCGCGCGGGCGATCCTCAAGATTGTTTATCCCCAACCGTTCCACAACGCATGGTTATCGTGACGAGTCCCCCGGGGCAAGTGGTTGGCGCGGGCCGGGGAATGCCGCTATGCAGGACCGACGTTCGGAGTGCGCGTTTTGACCGCCGTGACCTTCAATCCCCGCTCGCAGAGAAAGCCGAAGGGCGAGGGCCATGCGCGCCGCGCGGAAATCCTCGCAGCGGCCGAGCGGATATTCGTCGAGCACGGCTATGAGGGGGCCACCATCCGCAAGATCGCGGATGAAGTCGGCCTCTCATCGACCGCGCTCTACATGCATTTCTCGGAGAAGAGCGAGATCCTGCACGAGATCTGCAGCCGGGCCTTCTCCTCGCTGCTGGAGGCCAACGAGGCCGTGAGCGGCCATCCCGACGAGCCGGAGGCCCGCCTGCGGCGGATGTTGCGGGCCTATATGGACTTTGGCTTCGCCAACCCCAACGCCTACCGTCTGGCCTATATGACCCGTCCTATCGAACTGCGCGAAGGGGCCCAGTCAGCGGCGCGAGAATTGGGGCACGAACTGTTCCGGTCGTTCGAAAAGGCTGTCGAGGAAGTGGAGGCGGCCGGGCTGTTGCGTGGCGACGCACGGACCACGGCCCAGGCCTTGTGGGCCGGAGTCCATGGCGTGGTGTCGTTGATGATCACCAAGCCCTATTTCGACTGGGTGGACCGCGAGACGCTGGTCACGACGCTGCTGGACGGGTTGGTCGCGGGTCTGCTGAAGTCATGAGGTTTCGGGCCGCGGTTCTCGCCGGCGTGATCCTGGTCGCGCCGGGCGGCGCCGAGGCGCGTCCGCTGCGGGTCCTGTCGCTGGATCAGTGCGCTGATCAATATGCGCTGGCCCTCGCGCCTGACGCCGAACTGGCCCTGTCGCCCCGCGCCGATGACCCGGACGCCTGGATGAGAGAGGCGGCCGCCGGGCGCCGCCGGGTCCGGCCGACGCTGGAGGCGGCGATCGCCTTCCGGCCCGATGTGGTGGTCCGTTACTGGGGTGGAGAGCCCCGCCTTCTGGCGCGTTTGGAGGCGGACGGCGTCCGGGTCGTCGCCATTGACGATGCGACGGATTTCAACGGTATCCGCGCCGATATTCGGTCGGTATCGAACGGATTGGGCGTGGCCGATCGGGGCGAGGCCATGATCGCCCGCATGGACGCCGCCCTGCCATCGCGCCCCGGGGGCGCCGAGGCGGCGAGACCGCGGGCCCTGTATCTGACGGCCGGCGGGTTCACGGCCGGGAAGGGGACGCTGATCGACGCCATCCTCTCGGCCGCCGGCTTCGCCAACGCGGCCGAGCGGCCGTCCTTCGCGCCGGTCAGCATTGAACGGATGGTCCTGATGCCGCCGGCGCGATTCGTCCTCGGCTTCTTCGAGCAGGCCCGCGCGGACTGGCGGGGTGCGGGACGCCATCCGGTCCTGCGCCGTCTCGCGCGCGGACGGGTGGCCGCGAATCTGCCCGCGACGGCCCTGACCTGTCCCGCCTGGTTCGCCGCCGACGCCGCGGCGATGCTGAAGGCCGGGGCGTGAGGCCGTCGCGTCTGACCCTCGGCCTGGCGCTGCTGATCCTCGCGGCGGTCGTCGGGGCCGTCCTGCTGGGTGAAAGCGTGTTCGACAGCCGGCAGTGGACGCAGGCCTTCGCGGATCCCGCGTCCGGGCCGGGCGAGGTTCTGTGGCAGGTTCGTGCCCCGCGGGTGGTCACCGCCCTGATGGTCGGCGCCGCCCTGGGGCTGGCGGGCGCGGTCATGCAGGGGCTGCTGAGGAATCCACTGGCTGATCCCGGCGTGCTGGGCGTGTCGGCCGTCGCGGCCCTGGGAGCGGCCGCGGCGATCGTGCTGGGCGGGGCGGCGGTTCCAGGGGCGGTCGAGGTCTCGGCTCTCGTCGGGGCGGGACTGGCAGGCGCGCTGTTGATCCTGTTCTCGGCGCGGGTCCGCTCGCCCGAGGCGCTGATCCTGTTCGGCGTGGCGGTGTCGAGTTTCGCGGGCGCCGCCACGGCCCTGATCTTCAACCTGTCGCCGTCGCCGATCGCGACCGCCGAGGTGATGGGCTGGCTGCTGGGCTCGGTGCAGAACCGCAGCTGGATCGATGTGGCGTGGGTGACGCCATCCGTACTGGTTTCCGCCGTTCTGGCCGCCCTCGCCGCGCCGGGACTGCGAATGCTGAGCCTGGGAGAGGAGACGGCCCGGACCTCGGGCCTGCCGATGGCGCGGATGCGGCTGCTGGCCCTGCTGGCCGCCGCACTGGCGACGGGCGCGGCCGTGGCCGTGGCGGGGGTCATCGGTTTTGTCGGGCTGGCCGCGCCCCATCTGGTGCGGAGCGCCGTGCGCGGCGATCCGGGCCGGCTTCTGACGCCCTCGGCGCTGGCCGGCGGACTGATGCTTGTGATCGCCGACCTGCTGGCGCGCCTGACGCCGACGGATCAGGAGCTGAAGCTTGGCGTCTTCACCGCGCTTGTCGGCGCGCCCCTGTTCGCCTTGATCGCCTGGCGGGCGGCGCGGGAGTGGCGGCTGTGAGCACGCTGGCCCTGATCGACGCGACGGCCTCGCTGGGCGGCCGCATCGTGCTGGACGCGGTCGATCTGACGGTCGCCGCCGGAGAGATTGTCGCCGTGGTCGGGCCGAACGGCGCCGGCAAGTCGAGCGCCATCCGGGCCCTGGCCGGACTGCTGCCTCTGACCGGAGGTCGCGCCCGGCTGCAGGGCGAGGATGTGGCCGCCCTGTCGCCGGCGGGTCGGGCGGAGCGGGCAGCCTATCTGCCGCAGGAACGCCGTATCGCCTGGAACCTGCCGGCGATCGAGGTCGCCGCGCTGGGCGCGCCCTTCCTGCAGGCGACCGACGCCCGGGCGCGCGCGCGCGACGCGCTTGAGGAGGTCGAGGCCGGCCATCTCGCAGATCGCGGGGTGGCCGACATGTCCGGCGGCGAGCGCGCCCGGGTGCTGCTGGCCCGGGCCCTGGCGACCGGCGCGCGGGGCCTGCTCGTCGACGAGCCGATCGCCGGGCTGGATCCGGACGCCCAGCTGATGGTGCTGGAGCGCCTTCGCGCGCGCGCCCGGGGCGGGCAGGCGGTCCTGGTCAGCCTGCACGACCTGACCCTGGCGGCGCGGTTCGCCGATCGGGCTGTGGTGCTGGATCAGGCGAAGGTCGTCGCCGACGCCGCCCCGATGGAGGCGTTGTCACCTGGCGTCATGGCCCGCGTGTTCGGTCTGTCGGGTCGCTGGGTCACCGGCCCCGAAGGACCGCTGCTGGCGGCCGGTCGGCGTCAGTCAGCCGGATAGGGCGTCGCTGCCGTATCGGTCCCGGGTGCGTAGGCGGTGTAGGGAGCGGGCCCGGCGGGCGCGCCGCGTCTCAGGTCTTCCGAGAGCCGCAACGGCGCCGATCCGCCATTCAGCCGCGCGCGATAAACCTGCATGTTTTCCATGACTCGCATCATGTAGTTGCGGGTCTCGGTGAAGGGCGCGCACTCGATGAAGTCCACCGGATCGACGCTGCCGGCGCGCGGGTCGCCGCACCGGGCGATCCACTGCGGAGGCCTGGCCGGCCCGGCGTTGTAGCCGATCGTCGTCAGCAGCATGGATCCGCCGAAATTCCGGGTCAGGTCGCCGAGGTGATAGCTGCCCAGCGTCATGTTGAAGTCCGGATCCCACAGCCGGTCCTGCGAGAACGGCAGGCCCAGCTGTCGGGCCACGGCCGCGCCTGTCGATGGCAGGAACTGCATCATGCCGCGCGCATCGGCGCCGGAGCGGGCGCGGGGGTCGAAGCTGGATTCCTGACGCGTGATGGCGAGGGTGAACTCCAGCGGCGCGGCCCCGGCGACCGGGGGCGCAAGGCGGATGGGATACTGGCGCTCGGGCATCAGGAAGCCGCGCTGGCTGGCGGCGCGGCCAACCATCATGGCGGTGAAACCCTCGCCGTAGTTGCGCGACATGTCCATCAGCAGGGCCAGCTGAGATCCGCCCGGCAGGTCGTCGTCCAGCTGATAGGCGAAGACGCGGAACAGGCTGGTCTCGCCGGTCTCGCCCAGAATCCGCATGGCGCGGACGACTTCGTTGTCCTCGAACGCCGCGACATCGGCGCCGGACGGCGCGGGATCGCCGGGCAGGGTGATCGAGGTCATCCCCGCCTTCTCGGCCGCCAGCTGGCCGTAGAAGGTCTGGATGTGCCGTGACCCGGCCTGGTAATACTGGATCGCGGCGGGCGTCGCGCCTTGCGCCTCCGCGGCGCGGCCCAGCCAGTAGAGGGCGCGGCCCTGGGTGATCGGGGTCGAGGACGTCTGGCGCAGGGCCTCGAAATGGCGCGTCGCCTGCGCCGGGTCGTTCAGCTTCACCAACGCCACCCAGCCGGCGAAGAACTCGGCGTCGACCTTGCGGTCGCCCGACGGGAAGCCGTGGCCGGCCATGGCGTCATAGGCCGCCCGCCAATTGCGCTGCTGCAGGGCGTCGAGGAAATAGTTGCGGCGTTCGCTCCACAGGGTGTTCTGGCCCTCGGTGTGCGAGGGCGCGGCTGGCAGGGCGCGCAGAAGCGCGAAGCCCTCGGACTGGCGGCTCTGCGAGCGCAGGATGCGGACCCGTTCCAGCACGACGGCGGGATCCATCGCCTGCGACGGGCTGAGGCCGGCCACGACGGCGTCCGGGCTGTAGGCGGTCCGCAGCGCCATGGCGGCGTTGGCGACGGCCCTACGGTCGGACGATACGCGCGAGACCATGGCGCGCGTCGCCGGGCCATGGGGTCCCAGCAGCAGCATGTTCAGCCGCGCCTCGTCATCGGCCCGGGTCAGCCAGCGGCCCCACCGGTCCAGAATGCGCGTCTGGGCCGCGTCGTCGAACGACCGCGTCCGCCACCAGTCGGTGATCAGGGCGCGGGCCTCGTCCTGACGTCCGCGCTGCTCCAGGGCGTCGGCCAGGGCGATGGCGCCCTGGACGGTCGAGGGCGGGGCGGCGGAAAACAGGTTCATGACCGCATCCGCCCCCGGGGAGGCCAGATCCAGGGCGCGTTCGACGGCGACGCGGCGGCCTTCGGCCCGGGGCCAGCCGGCGAAACTGGTCTGGGCGACGGCCAGGTCGCTGTACGGCAGCTGCTCGGCTGAGGTGTCCAGCAGGGCCCATTCGACCAGCTTGCGCGCGGTCGGGTCGCCGATCTGCGCAGCCGCGTTGCGGGCGCCCATGACGTCGCGATTCCGGGCGGCGGCCAGTCCCTGGCGGAAGAGAGCCGTGTCCTGATCGTTCAGCGTGCGCGGCTGGTTGCTGACCGGGCCGGACGCAACGGCGCTGTAGGGGGTCTCCTGCGGCAGCAGGGACTCGGGCGCGGGAGCGAGAAGGGCCAGGGCGGCCGCGAGGCTGGCAGCGATCATTGCGTGTCCGAACTCCATGCGTCGCGGTTGCGGTCGGGCGACCGGCAACCTACCCTCCTGCGCTTGTCGCGGCGAACGTCGCCATTTCCACGCAGGACCATCTCTCTCAATGACCGCCCCCTTGTTCAAGGGCGTGATCACCGCCCTGATCACACCACTTCGTGACGGAAAGGTGGACGAAGCCGCCTTCACCCGGCTGCTGGAACGCCAGATCGCAGCCGGAATCCACGGCGTCGTGCCCATGGGCACGACGGGCGAGAGCGCGTCCCTGCATCTGGACGAGCACAAGCGTGTCGTCGAACTGTGTGTCCAGGTCGCCGCTGGCCGCATTCGCGTCATCGCCGGCGCGGGCTCGTCCGCGACGGACAAGGCCATTGATCTGGTCCGCCACGCCAAGACCGTCGGAGCCGACGGCGCCCTGGTCGTCACGCCCTACTATAACCGTCCCTCGCAGGAGGGGTTGGCCCTGCATTTCGAGGCCATCGCCGAGGCGGTCCAACTGCCGGTGCTGCTGTACAACGTGCCCGGCCGCACGGGTGTCGACCTGGCCAATGAGACCGTGGCGCGGCTGGCGAAGCATCCGGACATCGTCGGCATAAAGGACGCGACGGGCGACCTGGCCCGGGTCAGCTGGATGCGGGCCAACATCCGCGACCAGCAGTTCGACCTGATCTCGGGCGACGACCCCAGCTACCTCGGCTATCAGGCCCACGGAGGGGTCGGAGTGATCTCGGTGACCTCCAACGTCGCCCCTGAGGCCATGGTGGCGCTGCACGAGGCCGCCGCCTCCGGCGACTACGCCACGGCCCGCGACTGGCAGGACCGGCTGATCGGCCTGCACAAGGGCCTGTTCCTCGACAACTCTCCGTCGCCCACGAAATACGCCCTGTCGCGGCTTCAGCTTTGCAGCGAGGAGGTGCGCCTGCCCCTGGCTCCCACCTCCGATTCGGTCAAGCCGGCCATCGACCGCGCCATGTCGGAGGCGGGCGTCGGCTGATGGCGTCCACGGCTCCCAAGATGAAGATCATCGCCGAGAACCGGCGGGCGAAATTCGATTATTTCCTCGAGGACTATATCGAGGCCGGCATCATGCTGCTGGGCACCGAGATCAAGGCGCTGCGCGACGGCCGGGCCAATATCGCCGAGAGCTATGCGGCGGTGGAGGGGCGCGAGATCGTGCTCGTGAACGCCGACATCCCGCCCTACAAACAGGCCAACCGCTTCAACCACGAGCCGCGCCGGCACCGGAAGCTGCTGCTGCACCGCAAGCAGATCGACAAGCTGATCGGCGCGGTCCAGCGCGACGGTCAGACCATCATTCCGGTCAAGCTGTACCTGAACGAGGCGGGCAAGGCGAAGATCGAGATCGCCCTGGCCAAGGGCAAGAAGCTGCATGACAAGCGCGAGGCCACGGCCCAGCGCGACTGGCAGCGCGACAAGGCCCGGCTGATGAAGGACCGGGGCTGACAGGCCGCCCGGGATCAGGACCGGATCAGGCCTGGGGCAGCGCCATGTCCATCACGGGCTGGGCGTCCAGCACGCCGGGAGTCGAGGCGGTCGTATAGGCGTCGACGCCGCCGGGACCGACCGACGGCTGACTGTATTGCTGGGTCATCAGCCCCATCGCAGCTAGCAGGGCCGCCATCAGCAGGGCCCACATCGCCGTCTTCCGTTCTTGGGGCGTGAACGCCCCGTTCGACCTACGCATCACAGCCTCCAAAGCTGTTCGATCAACGCAAGCTGGGCAGCACTGTTCCTGGGAACGAGGCTACACCCGGAGGCCAGTGATTCGCGTGGCAGGAGAGCCACAGTCAGGACCGGTGACGGTCGGCGATGAGGCGCCTTTACTCCGCTGCGGCGTCCTCGGCCGCCGCCAGATCTCCGTGGACGCGCAGGATCGAACTGACGATCTCGGTTCGTTGGCTGGCGTGGTTCAGGCGGGTGCGCACCGTGTCGTAGAGGCCCAGTAGATAGGCCCTGTCCCAATTCGTCAGGCCGTCGGCCTGCCCGGGGTCATCGAAGACGTTGAGCACCGAGACATAGCCCGAGGTGTCGGCCTCCGGGTTGATCTGGGCCAGCGAGATGAAGGCGATGTAGTCGGCCAGTTGTTCCAGCGATACGCCGTTCAGACGGTCGACATCGACGATGACGAACGACCGCATGGTGTCGTCGACGATCTGGGTGCTCAGCCGCGAGGCGGCGAAGACGGAGATGTTGGGCGCATATTGAAGCGCCGACATTTCGCCGGTCCCGTCTCCGCTGATATAGCCGGGTATGCGGACTGCGATGTCTCCGGTCTCGCTGTCGATCGGAACGCTGACATTCCACCAACGCACGGGACGGTCGGTGGACTCGAATTTGCGCAGGGCGTTGCGTCCCAGATCCATGCCGGCGCCGCCAACCCGGAACAACCGCGGGCGATTGGCCACGAAGTCGCGGGTGAAATTGTTGGCGTCCGTGGTCGCGATCACGAGGATTCGCGGGTCGCAGCCGGGTGCGCCTGGCTTGAGTCCCAGGTCCTCCGCAATCGTCGACACGCGGTCCACGATGTACTGCGCCGTCTCGGCTTTCAGATTGGCGACGCCGACGCAGACTCCGTCCCGCCAGCGCGCCAGACCGCGGCCTCGCGCCGGAATGGCCACCTCGGAGACGAAATCGCTGGTCAGATCATCGAGCCGCCGGCCTTCGACAACGACGTCCTCGAGAGCGACCGGACCGGCTCCCGCCGGCTCCTGAATCTGCATGTCGGCGGTGAGGCCGGGATCGGGCGATGCCGCCAACAGGGACACCGCGAGCGCGACTGCGAGCATGACCGGACCTCCAGGGACCCCAGGACAATAGTCGAGGATTGCACGAACAGCGGTCTCCATCAACCAAGGGTAGACAGGCGCTCAGACCTCGGCGAGATCGATCAGTTCACGGGCCCGCCGGAACACCGCCTCGAACATCGCGGGAGTCAGCCGGCCGGTGTTCGTGTTGAGCCGCGAGCAGTGATAGCTGTTCAGGATCACATAGCCGCCCAGCGTCGCCTCGACGCCGTGCCCCGGGGGCGCCGCCGTGCCCTTCAGGCCGAGCGCCTTCAGCACGTTGCGTCGCGAGACGTCACCCAGGGTGACGATGACCTTCAGTCGGGGCAGGGCGGCGAGGCGCGCCGTCAGGAACGGCCGGCACGTCGCCTCCTCGACGGGCAGGGGCTTGTTGCCGGGCGGAGCGCAGCGCACCGCATTGGTGATCATACAGTCCACCAGCCGCAGGGTGTCGTCGGGCCGCGCCTCGTACACCCCGGTGGCGAAGCCCGTCCTGATCAGCGTCTCGTAGAGAATCCAGCCCGCGCCGTCCCCGGTGAAGGGCCGGCCCGTGCGGTTGGCCCCGGTGCGCCCCGGGGCCAATCCGGCGACCAGCAGACGCGCGTTGGGGTCGCCGAACGAGGGGGCAGGGCCGTTGAACCAGTCGGGATTCCGGCCCTGGTTCTCGCGCCGGTACTCGACCAGACGCGGACACAGGGGGCAGTCGCGGGGCGGCTCGGGATTCAGGCTCATTCGCGGTGATCCGTCTCGAACACCCGGCTGGTCGGCTGCGCAGCCGCCGCGCGCGGACGGCCGATGTCCGGCAACAGGTCGCTCAGCTCGACGAAGGCGTCGGCCTGACGCCTGAGTTCATCGGCGATCTGCGGCGGCTGGGTTTTCGTGGTCGAGACGACCGTGACCCGGACGCCCTTGGCCTGCACGGCCTGCACCAGACGACGGAAGTCGCCGTCGCCGGAAAACAGGATTGCGTGATCGATGTGCGGGGCGAACTCCAGCATGTCGACGGCGATCTCGATGTCCATATTGCCCTTGGTCCGGGTATGGCCCTGGGCGTCGGTGAACCGCTTGACCGGCTTGGTCACCACTGTGAAGCCGTTGTAGTCCAGCCAGTCGACCAGCGGCTTGATCGGCGAGAACTCTTCGCCCTCGATCACCGCCGTGTAATAATACGCCCGAACCAGAACGGCTTGGCTGCGATACATCTCGACCAGCTTCCTGAAGTCGAGATCGGCGTTCAGCGCCTTGGCCGCGGAATACAGATTGGCCCCGTCGATGAACAGGGCGATGCGCTCGGTCGGATAAGGCGTCATGGAAAAGGACTCCGGCGAAATAGAGGTCCGCGCCTCCGTCGAAATAGACGGCGCGCTCGATCTGGACTCGGCTGTCATCGTCGCGCTGGGCTGCAATGACAAGGGGGCCTGGGCCGACTGCCGCGAGGCGCTGGAGGCGGCGTTGGCGCGGTTCCGCTCGGAAGGAATCGACGTCGTCGCCCGTTCGTCGTGGTGGCGATCGGCGGCCTGGCCCGATCCGGGCGATCCGCCGTTCCTCAACGGCGTGGTGATCGTGCGCACCGAACATGAACCTCATGCGCTCATGGCGGCGCTGGGCCGGATCGAGGAGGTGTTCGGCCGCCAGCGCGGCGCCGCCAACGCGCCGAGGACCCTGGATCTGGACCTGATCGCCTATGGCCGGCTGACGAGCGAGCTTGACGGGCTGGTCGTTCCCCACCCGCGTGCGGCGGTCCGCCGCTTCGTCATGGGCCCCCTGGCCGAGATCGCGCCGGCGTGGCGGCACCCCGCCGGCGGGACCGCCGCGAGTCTGGCGGCGTCGGCGTCCGTCGGAATCGACGCCGCTCCCCAGCGCTGACGCCTCATTCTCGCCCATGCGGCGTTGCACAATTCGGGCTAACCCTATAGTTTGTGCGGTTCTCCCCCGCGCCCGAGGATATTCATGGCCCGCGTCACTGTCGAAGACTGCATCGAGAAGGTGCCGAACCGGTTCGGCCTGGTTCTGCTGGCGGGCAACCGCGCCCGCGCCATCGCCAACGGCGCGCCGCTGACCCTCGATCGGGACAACGACAAGAACCCCGTCGTGGCCCTGCGCGAACTGGCCGATTCGACCGTCGCGCCCGAGGAACTGCGCGAGACGGTCATCGTCGCCCTGCAACGCGTCGATGAGCGCACCGAAGCCGAGGACGAGGCCGAAATCGTGGGCCTGCTGGCTGAACCCCAGCACATGAACATGGCCGAGGCCGAGCTGATCCGCGCGCTGCAAAGCGACCGCGACGGCGGCCAGGAGGAACGCTACTGACGGCGGAACCCGCCAACGGTATCACCATCCTGCCGGCGCGGCAGCCCGCGCCGGCGCCCGAACCCGCCAATCTGAACGACCCTGGTGGTCCGCGTCCTCACGTGGACCCCACCGACCACCCGCGCTCGAAGGTCCTGCGCCAGTTCGAGCTGGTCGAGGCGGTCCGCGCCTACGATCCAACCGCGGACGAGGCGCTGCTGAACCGCGCCTATGTCTATGCGATGAAGATGCACGGCTCGCAGCTGCGGGCCTCGGGCGATCCCTATTTCGCCCATCCGATCCAGGTCGCGGGCATCCTGACCGACTATCGGCTCGACACCGCCACCATCGTCACCGCCCTCCTGCATGACGTGGTCGAGGACACCTCGGCGACCCGCGACGACATCGCCCAGCGATTCGGCGAGGAAGTCGCCTCACTGGTCGAGGGCGTGACCAAGCTGTCGCGGCTGGAGCTTCAGGCCGAACACACGCGCCAGGCCGAGAACCTGCGCAAATTCATCCTCGCCATCTCCAAGGACGTCCGCGTCCTGCTGGTGAAGCTGGCCGACCGTCTGCACAACATGCGGACGCTGAAGCACGTCAAACCAGAGAAGCGCGAACGCATCAGCCGCGAGACCCTGGAAGTCTACGCCCCGCTGGGCCGTTCGATCGGCATCCATTCGATCGCCTCCGAACTGGAGGAGCTGGCGTTCGAACACCTGAACCCCACCGCCCGCACCGCCATCGAGCGCCGCCTGGAGGCGCTGAAGCTGGAACATGGACGCGCCATCGACGGCGTATCCCGCGAGGTCGAGCGGGTGCTGTCGGAAGCCGGGGTCAAGGCCCAGGTCTTCGGCCGCCAGAAGACGCCCTATTCGATCTGGCGCAAGCTGCAGCGCAAGTCGGTCGGCTTCTCGTCGCTGTCGGATATCTACGGCTTCCGCGTCCTGGTCGAGGCCGAGGATGACTGCTACCGCGCCCTGGGCGTCATACACCGGGCCTGGCCCGTGGTGCCCGAGCGGTTCAAGGACTTCATCTCGACACCGAAGTCGAACAATTACCGGTCGTTGCACACGACTGTTGTCGGCCCGTCCGGCCTTCGCATCGAGATGCAGATCCGCACCGAGGCCATGGACCGCGTCGCCGAGGACGGGGTGGCGGCGCACTGGGCCTACAAGAACAAGTCCTATGGCTTCGACAAGGAGGCCATGGAGAAGGACGGCGGCCGCGACCCCCTGCAGAACCTGCGCCATCTCGTGCAGGTCATCGAGCATGGCGAGGGCGGCGAGGACTGGGTCGAGCACGCCAAGCTGGAAATGTACCTCGACCAGGTCTTCGTCTTCACGCCGAAGGGGTCGCTGATCACCCTGCCGCGCGGCGGCATGCCCCTGGACTTCGCCTACGCCGTGCACACCGAGGTCGGCGACACGGCCGTCGGGGCCAAGATCAACGGCGAACTGAAGCCGATGCGCACCCAGTTGCAGAACGGCGACGTGATCGAGATCGTGCGTGGCTCAAAACGCGAAATCCCGGTCGACTGGCGCTCCCTGACCATCACGGGCCGCGCTCGTTCCGCCATTCGACGCCACATCCGCACCTCCGAACGGGGCGAGTTCCAGAAGCTCGGCCGGGCGACGCTGGACCAGACCCTGTCCCGCGCCGGCAAGGCCTTGGCGGAGGTGTCGCTGAAGGCGATGCTGGAGACGTTGTCCTTCGCTTCGGAAGACGATCTGTTCGAGGCCATCGGCCGCGGTCGTCTGTCCGCGGCCAAGGTCGGCGAGACCCTGTTCCCGGCGCTGAAAGGCCGGCTGAAGGCTGGACCGGACCGCAGGCGCATCGGCGATGAACACGCGCGCCTCTTCGTGCGCGGCGGCGGACTGACGCCGGGCGTCAGCGTTCATTTCGGACATTGCTGCTCGCCCGTGCCCGGCGACCGCATCGTCGGCATCCTCGAACCTGAGGCCGGCCTGACGGTCCACACCATCGATTGCCAGCGCCTGGCCGACTACGCTGACGACGATTCCGTCTGGCAGGACCTGCAATGGACGCCCCAGGCCGAGCAGGGGGCCGTCGCCTCTGCCCGCATCCGCGCCACCATCAAGAACGCGCCCGGCGTCCTCGGCCAGGTCGCCACCATCATCGGCGAGGCCGGCGGCAACATCCTGAACCTGGTCATGAGCCACCGGCAGCAGGATTTCTTCGACGTCGACATCGACATGGAGGTCGAGGACGCCAAACACGCCACCGCCATTATGGCCGCCCTGCGAACCAATCCGTCGGTCGATACGGTCGAGCGGGCGCGGGGCTAGGCTCTTGCGGCGACGGTTGGGCCCGCTATGACAGCCGCCATGACCTCAGACGACGTACTCGACGAATTCCGCGGCGCCGGCGCCCTGCGCGAAGGCCATTTCGTGCTGTCCTCCGGCCTGCACAGCCCCGTCTTCCTGCAGAAGAACCTCGTCTTCATGGACGCCGAACGCTGCGCCCGCCTGTGCAAGGCGCTGGCGGAGAAGATCACGGCGGCCGTGGGCCCCGTGGACGTGGCGATTTCCCCCGCCGTCGGCGGCATCATCCCGGGCTATGAGACCGCACGCTGGTTGGGCGTGCCGTCCATGTACGTCGAGCGCGAGGGCGGCGAATTCAAACTGCGCCGCGGCTTCCATGTCGAACCCGGCCAGAAGGTCGTCATGGTCGAGGACATCGTCACCACGGGCCTGAGCTCGCGCGAATGCGTCGCGGCCATCAAGGCGGCCGGCGGCGACGTCGTCGCGGCGGCCTGCATCGTCGATCGTTCGGGCGGACGCGCCGACGTCGGCGTGCCGCTGGTCGCCCTGGCGACGCTGGATGTGCCCGCATACCCCGCCGACGCCCTGCCGCCTGAACTCGCCGTCCTGCCGGTCGAGGATCCCGGCAGCCGGCGGCTGGCGAAGTAGGGAGCGCGACGGATGGCTGGACGGGTCCGCCTCGGCGTCAATATCGACCACGTCGCCACGGTGCGGAACGCCCGCGGCGGCGTCCATCCCGATCCGGTGCGGGCGGCGCGCGAGGCCCTGGCCGCCGGCGCGGACGGCATCACCGCCCATCTGCGCGAGGATCGCCGCCACATCACCGATACCGATATCGCCGCGCTCAGCGAGCTGTGCGCCGAAGCCGGGCGGCCGTTGAACCTCGAGATGGCCGTCACCGACGAGATGCTGGCCATCGCCCTGCGCCATCGCCCGCACGCCGCCTGCCTGGTGCCCGAACGGCGCGAGGAGGTGACGACCGAGGGCGGGCTGGCGGTCGCGGGTCACGAAGTCCGCATCCAACCCGTCGTGAAAGCTCTGGCCGACGCCGGCATCCGGGTGTCGCTGTTCATCGAACCCAGCCTCGAACAGGTCCAGGCCGCCCACGCCGTCGGCGCCCAGGTCGTGGAGCTGCACACCGGCCGCTACTGCCATCTGTCCGGCGACGACCGCGCTGTGGAGTTCGAACGGCTTCAGGCCGCCGCCACGCGCGCCTTCAACCTGGGCCTCGAGGTCCACGCGGGTCACGGCCTGGACTATGTCACCGCCGCCCACATGCTGGCCATTTCCGAACTGCGCGAGCTCAATATCGGCCATTTCCTGATCGGCGATGCGGTGTTCACGGGCCTGACGCCCGCCATCCACCGCATGCGCCTGGCCATGGACAGCGCCGGATCGGGGGCCGCGTGATCATCGGCGTTGGCGCGGATCTGTGCGACATCCGCCGCATCCAGTCGTCACTTGACCGCTTCGGCGACCGTTTCAAACAGCGCTGCTTTACTGAGCTGGAGCAGGCCCGTTCCGACCGCAAGCCCGACCCCGCCTGGAGTTACGCCAAGCGGTTCGCGGCCAAGGAGGCCTGCGCCAAGGCCCTCGGCACAGGCATGCGGACCGATGTCTATTGGCGCGACATGGGGGTGGTGAACCAACGCTCGGGACAGCCGACCCTGGCCCTGACCGGTCATGCGGCTGAACACCTGTCAAGGCTGACACCGCCCGGTCACGAACCGCGGTTACATCTGACGCTCAGCGACGAGCATCCGTACGCACTCGCCTTCGTGGTGATCGAAGCCTTGCCGATGGCTTGATCACGTTATACCGATTTCGCCGCAATGACCGCGGAACAGCGGCTGGGGACCGAACCGAGATGAGCGACGAGCACAAGCCGCACGACGACCACGGCCACGCGGGTCATGACGACCACGCCGCCCATCCCGTGGCGGACGCCCATGGTCACGGCCATGATGACCCTGCCGCTCCGGCGGATCACGCCCATGGCGATCACGGTCACGAGGCGCACGGGCACGGGGCGCACGGGCACGAGGATCACGCGCCTGCCGCCCACGGTCATGATGACCATGCGGCCACGGAGGCTCACGGCCACGGTCACGACGATCCCGGCCATGCCGACCATGGCCACGACGACCCCGGCCATGCCGACCATGGCCACGACGACCCCGGCCATGCCGACCATGGCCACGACGACCATGGCCATGACGACCATGCCGCCCATCCGGCCGCCGAGGCCCATGGCCACGACGCGCACGGTCATGATGACCACGCCCATGGCCACGACGATCATGCTGCCGCCGCCCACGTCGACGACCATGCCCATGACAGCCATGCCGCGCCCGTCGCCGCAGCCGCTGGCGGGGCGGCCGTCGCGGCCGCTGCGGCCCCCAAGCCGGTCTGGAGCGACGCCGGGGACGCGCCGTTCGAGGACGTCGACAGCACCCCCGTCTACGCCCGCGGCAAGGGCGGCAAGAAGAAGTCCGGCGGCGGATCCAGCGGAGAGGGCTTCGAGTTCGTCAAGACGATCTTCTTCGCCCTGCTGATCGCCTTCGTCCTGCGCGTGATCCTGTTCCAGCCCTTCACCATTCCGTCGGCCTCGATGGAACCCAACCTCTACGAGGGCGACTACATCGTCGTCTCCAAATGGAGCTACGGCTATTCGAAACACTCGATCCCGTTCAGCCCGCCGATCTTCGACGGTCGTATCCTCGCCCAGGCGCCGGAACGCGGCGACGTGGTGGTGTTCAAACTGCCGCGCGACAACAAGACAGACTACATCAAACGCCTGATCGGCCTGCCGGGCGACCGGATCCAGATGATCAACAACGTTCTGCAGATCAACGGCCAGCCCGTGCGCGACGTCGTGGTCAGCGGCGCCGACGTGACCAATATGTACGGCATGCCGATCGTGCGGATGCGCGAGACCCTGCCGGAAGGCAAGACGATCACCATCCAGGACTTCGGACCCGGCAATGACCTGGACGACACCCCGGTGTTCGAGGTTCCGGCCGGCCACTACTTCATGATGGGCGACAATCGCGACAACTCGATCGACAGCCGCGTCGAACAGTCCCAGGGCGTCGGCCTGGTGCCGGAAGAGAACCTGATCGGCAAGGCCGAGATCATCCTGTTCTCCTGGTCGCCGGGCGCCTCGCTGTGGAACCCGATCAGCTGGTTCCAGAAGATCCGTCCGAGCCGGTTCTTCACCGTCCTCGACTGATGGCTGCCAGGTCCTCGGACCGACGGGCCGAGGCTGTCCGGGCGCTGACACGCCGACTCGGACACGACTTCAGGGATCCGGCCCTGCTGGATCTCGCCCTCACCCACGCCAGCGTGGGGGAGGGGGCGGAACGGGACGCCCGCGGTCGGCTGTTCGCCGACAACCAGAGGCTCGAATTCCTGGGCGACCGGGTGCTGGGCCTGCTGGTCGCCGACCGTCTGATGCGCGACTATCCCGACGCCGACGAGGGCGAGATGTCCTCACGCCTCCACGCCCTCGTCGACAAGTCCGCCTGCGCCCGCGTGGCCGAGGCCGTCGGAGTTGGCGACGCCATGCGCCTGTCGCCGGGCGAGGCCAAGCAGGGCGGCCGCCGGCGCGAGGGCGTTCTGGGCGACGCCATGGAGGCGATCCTCGCCGCGGCCTGGTTCGACGGCGGCATCGACGCCGCCCGCGCCGTGTTCGACCGGACGTGGGCTGACGAACTGTCGGCTCCGCCGCGCAAATCCCTGACCAATCCGAAATCGGCCCTGCAGGAGTGGGCCCTGGCCCACGCAAAGCCTTTGCCCGTCTACCGTATCGTCGAACGCAAGGGCTCGGATCACGCCCCGACCTTCACCGTCGAAGTCAGCGTGACAGGATATCCGCCCTTGACCGCGCAAGGCCGTTCGCGTCAGGACGCGGAGAAAGCGGCCGCCATCGGCCTGCTGCAGCGTGAAGGCGTGATTTGACCAACCCTGAAAACCAGAGCGCCGGCTTCGCCGCCATCATCGGCGCCCCGAACGCCGGGAAGTCCACTCTGGTCAATCGTCTGACGGGAACCAAGGTCTCGATCGTCACCCAGAAGGTCCAGACCACGCGCTTTCCCGTGCGCGGCATCGCCATCGAGGGCGACGCCCAGATCGTGCTGGTCGACACCCCCGGCATCTTCACCCCCCGCCGACGTCTGGACCGGGCCATGGTCGCCTCGGCCTGGGGCGGCGCCTCGGACGCCGACGTGGTCGTCCACCTGATCGACGCCGCCTCGCATATCGCTTCCGAAGGCAAGGAAGGCCAGGCCGCCGACCGCCGCTCGGCCGAGGACACCGAGACCATCATCGCCAATCTCAAGGCGACGGGGACCAAGGTCATCCTGGCCCTGAACAAGATCGACGGCATGCGCCGCGACACCCTGCTGGCCCTTTCGCAGGCCATGTTCGAAACCGGCGTCTATTCCGAGGTCTATATGATCTCGGCGCTCAGCGGCGACGGCGTCGACGACCTGAAGCAGCGCCTGGCCCGCGCCATGCCCAAGGGGCCCTGGCTCTATCCGGAAGACCAGTCGGCCGACGTGCCGATGCGCGTTCTGGCCGCCGAGATCACCCGCGAGAAGGTCTATCTGCGCGTCCACGAGGAACTGCCCTATTCGGCGGCCGTCGAGACCACCGCGTTCGAGGACAAGGCCGACGGCTCGGCCCGGATCGAACAGACCATCTATGTCGAGCGCGAGAGCCAGCGGCCCATCGTGCTGGGCAAGGGCGGCCAGACGCTGAAATGGATCGGCCAGAAGTCGCGTGAGGAGCTGACCGAGCTGCTCGACCGTCCCGTCCACCTGTTCCTGACGGTCAAGGTCGACCCGAAATGGCAGGATTCCCGCGCCCTTTACGCCCAGTTCGGGCTGGATTTCGACGTCTAGTACAAGTGTTCAACGTACCCAGAAACGCCGGGGGGCATCCCCGGCTTGTGATCGTCGTTCTGGCTGTCCTGCTGCTCGTGGCGGCGGCGCTCGTCGCCTGGGCCAGTGTCCGGCCTGAAGCCGTCTCACCCGCCTCCAGGCCCCTGCCGCCGCGACCGCCGGTCGAGGTGGTCGAGACCCTGCCGGCCCTGAAGGCCCAGCTTGATCGCTGGGGCGGCTCGGGCCAGTTCACCGGCGGCGTTCTGGTCGCGCGCGGCGATCAGGTCCTGTACCGGCAGGTCCACGGTTTCGCCGACCGCAGCCAGGGCGCGCCGCTGCAACTGAACTCGCGTTTCCGCCTCGCCTCGATCAGCAAACAGTTCACCGCCGCCGCTATCCTGAGGCTGCAGGACGAGAGCGTGCTGTCGACCCATGATCCCCTGTGCAAATGGATCCAGCCGTGTCCGGCGGCGTGGGAGCCGATCCGCCTCAACCATCTGCTGTCGCACAGTTCGGGCGTGCCTGACCTGATGGCCCGCCCCGCCTGGGGCATTCGCCGCGTCACGCCCGCGACACCGGAGGAATTGACTGAAGAGTCAAAACAATACGGCCTCCAGTTCTCTCCCGGAACCAAGGTTCGCTACAACAATGCCGGTTACAACCTGCTCGGAGCCGTGGTCGAAAAGGCCTCGGGCATGCCGCTCCACGACTATCTGCAGCAGGCCTTCTTCAAGCCGCTGGGCATGGCTGACACCGGCTACGACGACGGCCTGTCGGACGTGGTCATGGGCTACGCCAACCTTGGTGGCGGCGGTCCGTCGCCCCAGCCGGACGCCAATGTCAGCATCATCTTCGCCGCCGGCGCCCTGTATTCGACGCTGGACGACCTGCTGGTCTGGGAGCGGGCCCTGCATCGCGGCCAGCTGCTGACCCCTCGCAGCTACGCCATGATGATCGCCGACCACGCGCCTGAGAGCGCGCCGCCCGAACGGGGCCGTCAGCGTCGCGACTGGGGCTTCGGGGTCTTCGTCAACAGCATCGGCCAGCGCGTCTCGCCGCCCTTCCTGGACCGTCAGATTTTCCACACCGGCAGCTGGTCGGGCTTCCGCAATCTGATGACCTGGCAGCCGGACGAGGACGTCACGGTGATCGTGCTGTCCAATAATTTCCATCAGCGCGACGCGGTCTTCCTGCTGTCGCAGCAGGGAATGGCCGAGGCGCTGGGCCGCGACGTCCCCACCACGATGGCGCGCTGACCATCAGATCCGCATGGTGCCGGTGTCGATGAACCGCTGGTGCCATGACAGCGCCTCGGTCAGCAGGGTCGGCGACTGCAGGCCGTACGACCCCTTCAGCGCCCGGTCGTAATAGTCCTGTAGCCGGTCCCGGAAATCCGGGTGGGCGCAGTTGGCGATGATGACTTTCGCCCGTTGTTTCGGCGACAGGCCGCGCAGGTCGGCCAGGCCCTGTTCGGTGACGATGACCTGGACGTCCTGGGTGATGTGGTCGACGTGGCTGGCGTGCGGCACGATCGCGGAGATATTGCCGCCCTTGGCTGTCGACGGCGTCATGAACACCGAGATGAAGGCGTTGCGGGCGAAGTCGCCCGAGCCGCCGATGCCGTTCTGGATGCGCGAGCCCATGATGTGGGTCGAGTTGACGTTGCCGTAGATGTCCGCCTCGATCAGGCCGTTCATGGCGATGCAGCCCAGTCGGCGGATCAGCTCGGGGTGGTTCGACATCTCCTGCGGCCGCAGGATGATCCGGTCCCTGAACTCGGCCATCCGCGCGTTCAGGTCGGCCGCGGCTTCGGGGCTCAGCGAGAAGGCGGTGGCCGAGGCGACGCGCAGCCGGCCGCTGTCCAGCAGGTCCAGCATGCCATCCTGGATGACCTCGGTGTAGGCGGTCAGGTTCTCGAACGGGGCGTCGACCAGCCCGGTCAGGACCGCGTTGGCGATGTTGCCGACGCCGGACTGCAGCGGAAGCAACGAGGCGGGCAGGCGGCCCAGCTTGACCTCGTGCGACAGGAACTCCAGCAGGTGGCCGGCGATCGCCGTGGCGGCGGCGTCCGGCGGCGCGAACGGCGCGTTGCGGTCGGGGGCGTGGGTCTCCACCACGGCGACGACCTTGGACGGGTCGCAGCGGAACGTCGGCTGGCCGATGCGGTCATCGGTCCGGATCAGCGGGATCGGCACGCGGTCCGGCGGCAGGGCGGTGCCGTAGTAGATGTCGTGCATCCCCTCCAGCGCCTCGTTCTGCCACGAGTTGACCTCGAGGATGACCCGCTCGGCCCGGTCCAGCCACGTCTTGTTGTTGCCGACGGAGGAGGAGGGGATCAGCGATCCATCCTCCCGAATGCCCGACACCTCGATCACCGCCGTCTCCAGCGGCCCGAGGAAGCCCTGCCAGGCCATCGGCGCCACCTGGCTCAGGTGCATGTCGAGATATTCCATCTCGCCCTTGTTGATCTTTTCGCGGGCGATCGGATCGGAGTTGTAGGGCAGGCGGAATTCGATGCCGTCGGCCCTGGCCAGCGCCCCGTCGAGCTCTGGCCCCGTCGAGGCGCCGGTCCACACCTTGAGGCGGAACGGATTGCCCCTGACGTGCTCGGCCTCGATTCGCGCGGCCAGCGCGGGGGCGACCACCTTCGGATAGCCCGAACCGGTGAAGCCGCTCATGCCCACGGTGCTGTTGGGCGGGATCAGCGCGGCGGCGTCCTCCGCGCTCATGATCTTCGACTGCAGGGCGGCTGAGCGGATGCGGGAGGAGGCCATGGGTCCGGTCTAGGCGCCCTGACCCGCCATGGCCAGCCCGGTAGACTGCGTAGGCGGACCGTTGTCAGTCCTCGCTGGCCCAGCGCGCTCGTCGCATCAGTTCGGCTTCGCCGGGTGTGTCGGGGCCGAATGTCCCGGTGGGAACCTCGCCGGCGAGGCGGTACGTGCCGACGATGACACCCGTGCCCGTCGCCTTGCTGCTCACAAGCGTCCAGGCGTGCGGGCGCGACGCGTCATCGAACAGCCGCTTGCCGCGGCCCAGCACGACCGGGAAGGTCAGGACCGTCAGCTGGTCGATCAGGTCGTTCGCCAGCAGGGTGTGAATGACTTCGCTCGATCCCTGGATCAGCAGGTCGCGCCCCTTGGTGGCCTTCAGCGCCCGCACCGTCCCGGCCAGGTCGCCTTCCAGCCGGTGGCTGGGGGCCCAGTCCAGCGGCGTGTCGGGTCCGGCGGCGACGTACTTTCTGACGGCGTTGAAGGTGCGGCCTATCTCGTCGTCCTGGTGCGGCCAGTAGGCGGCGAAGATCTCATAGGTCCTGCGGCCCAGCAGCAGGTCGTAATCCTCGCCCATGGCGTCGCCCATCAGCTCGCCGAGGGCGTCATCCCAGAAGGGGGCCACCCAGCCGCCATGGGCGAAACCCCCGCGCGGATCCTCGGTGGGTCCGCCCGGGGCCTGCATGACGCCGTCCAGGCTGATGAAGGTGGCGGCTCTGATCCTGCGCATGGTCATGGCTCCTCGCCGATCGCCTAGAAGAAGCCCGGCGGTATCGGGCGGGTGGCGTCGTCGAGGAACGGCAGGATCATCGCCGCCAGCAGCGCCGGATCCCCGAACACCTCGATGTGCGAGCTGGCTGGCAGGATGGCCAGACGGGCCGGCGGGGCCTCGCTCAGGAAGGGCTGGGACGCCCGCGCCGTGTCGCCGCCGCCGCGCAGCCGGTACAGTTCGACGGCGTGTTCCGGCATCACGATGTCATGGTCGCCGATGATGATGAAGGTCGGCGAGGTCAGGGCGCGGATCTGTTCGGCGGACCAGTCCTGGCCGCGGTCCATGACCTTGATCTTGTTGACCACGGACGCGAAGGCGTCGAGGTTCGGGGCCAGACGTTTGAACTCCCGCTCCATGGCCGAGCCCGCGAACACCTCGGGAGTGATTCCGTCCATCATCCCGGCGAAGCCCGGCAGGTTGCCCGCCTCGTTGAAACTGACCGAGGCCAGGACCAGATGGTCGACGCGCTCCGGATGACGCAGCGCCAGCTGCAGGGCCGCGCCGGCGCCCATCGAATAGCCGACCACGTCCGCCTTGGGGACGCCGGCGTCTGACAGCACGGCGGCGATGTCATCGGCGAGGTTCTCATAGGTGATCGGTCCGGGCAGGTCGCCGGTTCGGCCGTGGCCGCGCTGGTCAACGACGATCAGGGGTCGGTCCCCAAGCCGATCGGTCAGCGGCTTCATCGCGTCTGACGACATGAAGGCGCCATGCAGCACCACCACCGGCGTCTTGTCGGAGTTCAGGTCGCCGTGAACAAAATAGCGAACCTCGCCGCCCTCGACGGGGGCGGAGGCTTCGCGCGGAGCCGCCTGGGCCGTGGGCGTCGCCGCGGGGGCAGGGGCGGGTGTCGAAGTCTGGGCCACGGCCGGCGCACCCGCCGTCGTCATGGCCAGCACCGAGGCCGCCGCCAGAATGGCGAAGCGGTTGAATGGCAGTCGGGTCATCAGGTCTTCTCCTTGTTCAAGGTTTTGGTGGGGTCGCCGAGATCGGCGTTCAGGGTCACGGCCGCCCGGGTCAGGGCGATCACGGTCTTGGAGTCGATGGTTTCGCCCTCCCTCAGGATGACGGAGGCCATTTCGTACATGCCGCCGGGCCTGAGCCGCGGTTCGATCTGGCGCAGTCGCTGGCCCCGCCAGAAGCCGAACACGATCCGCTCCTCCTCGGCCCGGATCAGCAGGGCAGGACCGTCCGAGAGGTAGACCAGGTGGCCCCATTTGACGGCCTCGGTCAGGCCATCGACGGTTCGGACGCCGGCCCGCAGGGCCTCGACCGGCTGCCGCGTCCATCCTTCGAGACCCGCCACATAGGCGTCGGGATTCTCCGCGATTGGTCCCTTCAGCAGATCAGCCTCCCGCGGCCGCCACGGCGCGAACATGCGCCGCCAGCTTGTTCAGGCTGCCGGTCCAGCCGGTCTCCATGCCGCTGAGCGGGCCGATGGCGTCGTCACGGGCCTCGACGACCACGGCCTGGAATCGCATCAGGGTGCGGCCGTCGATCTCCTCGAACCGCGCAGTGTGTTCGACCTCGAACCAGACGTCGCCGTCGGGCAGGGTGATCCAGGTCCGCATCACCAGCCGCTCGGGTTCGTCCAGGGCGATGAAGCGGCCGTCAAAGGGGTGTTCGCTCCCGTCCGGACCCCGCATCACCATGTGAATGGCGCCGCCGGGACTGACATCCATCCGGACGACCGGCGTGGTGAAATGTTCGGGGCCGAACCACACGCCAACGTGGGCAGGATCGGTCCACATCTTCCACACCAGCGCGCGCGGTGCGTCGAACTCGCGGACGATGTTGAGCCGGGTCAGGGACTCCGGAATGGAGGCGGCGACGGTCATGCTACGATCCTCCGGATGGGGAAGACCATGCCGGACATCAGGAATTTCGGCGCGATCGAGGCTGCGAGCATGAATACGACGAACAGCCCGCTCAGCGCCCGGCCGGTCCAGACGGAGGGCGAGGCCTTCATGAGCCCGGCTTCCAGTCAGCCGCCGGCACGGTGTTGACCATCCACGGCACGCCGAACCGGTCAGTCAGTCCGCCGTAGCCCGGCGACCAGAAGGTCTCGCCGAACGGCATGGTCGGCTTGCCGCCTTCGACCAGGGCGTCGTACCAGCGCCGGGCCTCGGCCTTGTCTTCGGTGTGCAGGGTGACGTCGAAGCCGTTTTTCGGCTTGTCGACCCCGGGCGCCCAGTCGACGTCCATGTCGGCCCCCATGATCGCCTGATCGCCGACCTGCAGCCAGCAATGCATCAGCCAGTCCTTGTATTGCGGACCGATGGGCATGTCGGGCGGGCCGTCGCCATAGGGGTGGGCGGCGGTGATCTCGCCGCCCAGGACCTTTGCGTAGAACTCGAAGGCTTCGCGGCACTGGCCGCGGAAGCTGAGGCTGGTCACGATTTTCATCGTCGTTCCTCCTTGAATGATTTGAAGCGAATGCTGGACGCCAGGTAGGGCGTTACTGGTTGGTGTCGCGGGCGAGGAAGGCTTCCAGCCGCTCGAAGGTGCTGGTCCATCCATGTTTGTGACCGGCCAGGCTGACCTCCGACTTCAGGCCCTCGTGGGTGAAGTCCATCAGGGTGCCGCCGTCTGGCGCATCGCTGAGCTGGACGGTGACCAGGGTGTCGACGGGCGGGCCGTCCTCATGCGACTCGTCCCATTGGAAGGTGAAGACCAGCCGCTCGTTGGGAACGATCTCGCGGTAGATCCCGCCCTGCCACAGATCCTGGCCGGTGTCGGGCGAGCGCAGGCAGGCGCGCCACCGTCCTCCGACCCGCAGGTCCTGGGTGGCGCTGACCGCCGGCCATTCGACCGGACCCAGCCACAGCACCATGACCTCGGGATTCGTCCAGGCCCGCCAGACCAGCTGGCGCGGTGCGTCGAAGAAGCGCCGCATCTGCAGGGTGGGCCGGGGCGCGGCGGTGTCGACGAAGGTCATCGGGCGGGCTCTTCAGCGGGTCCGGGTCAGTGCGTCTTCAGCAACCCGGCCAGCTGGTCGGCGCACGTGCCCCAGCCTTCATGGAAGCCCATGGCCTCGTGCTGCTTCATCGTCTCGGCGTTCCAGTGGCGCGCCGTGGCGACATAGTCGGTCTTGCCGTCGTCCCTCGGGGTCAGTTCGACCGTGGCCACCATGAACGGTTGGCCGGCGGGCTGCCAGTCCGGGGTCAAGGCGTCGGTCGTGATCCATTTGCGGTTCGGAACCACCTCGAGAAAAACGCCACTGTTGGGAAAGCGTTCGCCGTCCGGGCCGTGCATGATGAAGTTGAACACGCCGCCGGGACGGGGATCCACCTTGACGTCCGAAATCGTCCACGGGCGCGGCGCGAACCACTGCTGCAGCAGTTCCGGCGTCATCCAGGCCTTCCATATCTGCTCGGGCGTGGCGTCCAGAACGCGGCGCAGGACAAGGGCGTGCTGATGGGCCACGCCGTCGGTGTCGCAGGGATTGCCGTCAGTTTCCTGGGCCATGGGGGTTTCCTTTCTGGATTTTCTTGAGATAGGCGTCGAGGCGGTCGAAGCTGGCGTCCCAGTAGCGGCGGTAGTGCTCCAGCCACTCGACGATGCCCTTCATCCCCATGGGTTCGAGCCGGGCCGGCCGCCACTGGGCCTCGCGGCCCCGGCTGATCAGCCCCGCCTTCTCCAGCACCTTCAGATGCTTCGACACGGCCGGCAGGCTCATGTCGAAGGGTTCGGCCAGCTCGTTGACGCTGGCTTCGCCTTCGCAGAGCCGCGCCAGGATGGCCCGGCGGGTCGGGTCGGCCAAGGCGGCGAATTTGGCGCTCAGCGGATCGGTCTGCATGGGCCTGCTTCGTATCTAACTTGGAGGTTAAATGAACTGAACGGAGAGGGTTGTCAACCGGACGGTTAAATAAAATGCGTGACGCCCGTCAGCGCGCGGCGCGAGGCTTCCGCGGTTTCCCAAAGCCCCCGGGTCGCCTAGCGTGGACACACAGACGCCCCGGAGGCTCCCATGTCCTTGTTCCTCACAGCCCTTGCGGCGCTTTCGTTCCAGACCGCGCCAGAGCAGCAGGCCGCCGCTGCGCTGGACCAGATGCACGCCGCCGCGGCCCGCGCGGACTCCGCCGCCTGGGCGGCCCGTCTGGCGCCGGACCTGGTCTGGGTCGGCAATGAAACCTCCGAGCGCTGGAACCGCGACGCCTTCCTCGCCTTCGCCGCGCCGATCTTCGCCCGCGGGGAAGGCTGGACCTACTCGGCCCGCGAACGCCACGTCACCATGGCCCCCGACCCGTGCGCCTGCGTCGCCTGGTTCGACGAGGTTCTGGACAGCACGACCTACGGCACGGCGCGAGGCGAGGGGATGCTGGTCCGCTCCGGCGACGACTGGCGCGTGCTGCGCTACGCTCTCAGCTATCCTATCCCCAACGACCTCGCCAACGTCATGACGGCCGAGATCAAGGCCTTCGAGGCCGCCACGCCCGTCGTCGACGCTCCGGGCGAGGCCGCCGACACGCCCGAGGAAACCGCCGCCGCCGCGACTCTCGACGCCCTGCATCAGGCGGCCTCGACGGCGGACGGGGCGGCTTATTTCGGCCTGTTCACGCCCGACGCGACCTATATCGGCACCGACGTGACCGAGCGCTGGTCCATCGCCGGGTTCCGGGCCTATGCCGAGCCCTACTTCGCCCGGGGCAGGGGCTGGACCTACACTCCGCGCTCCCGCTCCCTGACCCTCGCTCCACTGGATTGCCGCTGCGTGGTCTGGTTTGACGAGGCCCTGGACAGCGCCGGCTACGGCACCAGCCGGGGGACGGGGGTTCTGGTGCGTGGCGAGGACGGGCGTTGGCGGATCGCCCTCTACGCCCTGACCTTTCCGATCCCGAACGCTCTGGCGCGGGACATGACGGCGCGGATAAGGACGGCGGCCGAATAGGCGGGAAGCGACCCGAAAAACGGAACGTATGGCCAACTCCGGCCGCGACCGCTAACACCGCGGCATGGATTTCACCGACGACGCCTTCGTCCTGTCCGCCCGCGCCCATGGCGACACGGGCGTCGTGGTCGAACTGCTGACCGAGGAGCACGGCCGCCGCGCCGCCTATGTCGCTGGCGGGGCCTCGCGCAAGATGAAGCCCTTCCTCCAGGCCGGAGCGCGGGTCACGGTGGAGTATCGCGCCCGGACCTCGGACCACCTCGGTTCGGCCCGGCTGGAGCCGGTGGGGGAGGGGCCCAGCGCCCTGTTCGACGATCCGCTGGCCCTGACCGGCCTCGCCGCCGCCGCCGCCGTGGTGCAAGGGGCGCTGCCTGAACGCGAACCGCACCCAGGCGCCTTTCTGGCGTTCGAGGCGCTGATGGCCGCCTTCGCCCTGCCTGAGGTCTGGCCCGCCATCTTCGTGCGCTTTGAGGCGGGGCTCCTGGAGGACCTTGGCTTCGGCCTCGACCTGTCTCGCTGCGCCGTCACCGGAACCATGGACGACCTCGTCTGGGTCAGCCCCCGCACCGGCCGCGCGGTCAGCCGCGAGGCCGGCGCTCCCTATGCTGACAAACTGCTCAGGCTGCCGCCCTTCATGCTCGGAGCCCAGGCGGGGCTTTCCGGGAACGATGTCAGGGACGGGCTGGCCCTGACAGGGCATTTCCTCGAGCAGTTCGTCTTCCACGCGCACAACCGGCCCCTGCCGCCGGCGCGGGTCTGGATGCTGGAGCGGCTGGCGAATGAGGCGTGGACGGATCAAGCGTAGCCGGAAGGCCACGGCGGACCGACTTTGACGCCCCGAGAGCCACTCGTCACGAAAACGCGGGACGTCGGTTACCGTACCGTCGCGAGCCGGCCCTAGCTCGCGATCCGCGCTGTCGCGCCAAATCCAAATGAGGGCTCAACTTGACCAACCACCGCATCCTGGCGGGAGCGTCGCTGCTCGCCATCACCCTCGCCTGCGGCCTGCTGGCGCCGGACACGGCCCTGGCGCAGGCTGCTGTCGCCGCACCCGACCCTGCGGAAAGCCTTGACGACGTCATCGTCTTCGGGCGCGGTCAGAGCCGCCAGCAGGCGTCGATCACCGAGGCCGCCATCGCCGTCGAGGCCCCGGGCACCAGCCCGCTGAAGGCCATCGAACGCCTGCCGGGCGTCAGCTTCCAGTCGGCCGACGCTTTCGGAAACTATGAATGGTCGGCGCGCATCGTGCTGCGCAGCTTCAATCAGAACCAGCTCGGCTTCACCCTGGACGGCCTGCCGCTGGGCGACATGAGCTACGGTGCCCACAACGGCCTGCACATCTCGCGCGCCATCATCTCCGAGAATGTGGCCCGCGTTGACGTAGCCCAGGGCTCGGGCGCGCTCGGCACCGCCTCCAGCAGCAATCTGGGCGGCGCCATTCAGTTCATCAGCCGTCGTCCGGCCGACGATTTCGGCTTCGACCTGGCCGGGACCTACGGCAGCGAGGACACGATGCGCGGCTTCGTCCGCATCGACTCGGGCGCCTTCGGCCCCGCCGACACCGCCCTGTCGCTGTCCGTCGTCGACCACAGCATGGACAAGTGGAAGGGCGTCGGCGAGCAGAACCAGCAGCAGATCAACTTCAGCCTGGTCCAGCCGATCGGCCGCGGCGAGATCACCGGCTTCGTGAACCGCTCCGAGCGCCGCGAGAACGACTACCAGGACATGTCGCTGGCGCAGATCGCGCGCCTCGGCCGTGACTGGGACAACGTCTCGGGCGACTACGCCCTTGCGGTGCTGATCGCCGACATCGCCAACAACCGCGGCGACACCGGCGCGCCGGTGACCAACGCGGCGGCGGGCACGGTCTATCCGACGCCGATCGCGACCGTCGACGACGCCTATTTCAACGCGGCGGGCCTGCGCGACGACACCCTGGGCGCCCTGACGCTGAACTATCCGGTCAACGACATGCTGTCGTTCTCGCTGACCGGCTATGGCCACAAGAACGAAGGCCAGGGTCTGTGGTGGTCGCCCTATGTCGCCACGCCGGTCGGCGCGCCCGACGAGAACGGCGCGCCGATCACCAACCCCAGTCCGATTTCGGTCCGCACGACCGAATACGACATCGACCGCAGGGGCGTGATCGGCTCGGCCAATCTGGACCTGGGCGCCCATGCGCTTGAGGCCGGCTTCTGGCTGGAGAGCAACGACTTCAACCAGGCCCGTCGTTTCTATGGCCTGTCCCGCGTGGCCAACACGCGCGACTCGCTCGAGTTCTTCGCCCACCCCTTCTTCACCCAGTGGGAATACGACTTCGAGACCGAGACCCGGCTCCTGTACGTCCAGGACAGCTGGTCGCTGACCGAGGCCCTGACGCTGAACGCCGGCTTCAAGTCGCTGTCGGTCGAGAACACGGCCACGACCGTCACGGGCGCCAACAAGACCGGCTCGATCAAGGCGGAAGACAATTTCCTGCCCCAGGTCGGCGTCGCCTGGGACGTCAACGGCGATCACCAGCTGTTCGCCTCCTATGCCGAAAACCTGCGGGCCTATGAGTCCTCGGCCACGTCCGGTCCGTTCTCGGCCACGGCGGCCGGCTTCGCGGCCCTGCAGGCCACTCTGGAGCCGGAAAGCTCCAGGACCCTCGAGGCCGGCTGGCGCTTCCGCTTCGACCAGCTTCAGGGTTCGGTCGCCGTCTATGACGTCCAGTTCGAAAATCGCCTGCTGGGCGTCGCCCTCGGCGCCCCGATCCTGGGCCTCGGCAGCGGCATCCAGAACGTCGGTTCGGTCCAGAGCCGCGGCTTCGAAGCCGCCGCTGTCTGGTCGTTCGCGGATAACTGGTCGGCCTTCGGTTCGTTCAGCTACAACGACTCGACCTATGAGGACGACGTTCGTGACGGCACCGGAGCGCTGGTGGCGGCCACCGCCGGCAAGACCGTGGTGAACACGCCCGAGACCCTGGCCCGGGCCGAGCTCACCTACGACAACGGCAGCCTCTACGGCACGGTCGCGGGAGCCTTCACCGGCGAACGCTTCTCCAGCTACCTGAACGATGAATCGGTCGGTTCCTACACCCTGTTCGAACTGACCGCCGGCTATCGCTTCATCGGTCGCGGCGACTGGCTGGACGGGACGGAAGTCCAGTTCAACGTGACCAACCTGTTCGATGAAGACCACATCTCGACGGTCGGTTCGGGCGGCTTCCAGAACAGCGCCGGTCGCCAGACCTTCCTGCCGGGCGCGCCCCGTCAGGCGTTCGTGACCCTGCGCCGTCATTTCTGATCGCGTACAAGGACGGGGCGCATCGAGACGGTGCGCCCCGTCTGCTTTTCCAGTTTCAAGGATGACGAGATGAACGGTCTCTCGAGACGCGGCCTGATGGCTGCAACAGCCGGCGCAGGTCTGATCGCCGGCGCCGCCCGGGCGGCGCCCGATCCGCACCCGCAGGCGGAACGCACCCTGACCCGGATCGCCTTCGGCTCCTGCGCCAGGAGCGACAAGCCCCAGCCGATCTGGGACGCCGTCCTCGCGACCCGGCCGGACCTGTTCATCTTCCTCGGCGACAACGTCTATCTGGACACCCGCGATCCAGAGGTGATGCGCCGCAAATACGCCGAACTGGCCGCCCAGCCGGGCTTCCAGCGGCTGAAGGCCAGCGTGCCGATCCTGGCCATCTGGGATGATCACGACTACGGCGAGAATGACGCCGGCGTCGACTATCCGATGAAGGAGGAGAGCCGCCGGCTGTTCCTGGACTTCTTCGGCGAGCCCGCCGACAGCCCGCGCCGGTCGCGCGACGGCATCTATACGGCCCACGTCTTCGGCCCGCCAGGACGCCGGGTGCAGGTCATCCTGCCCGACCTGCGCTGGAACCGCACCCCGCTGATCCCGCTCGAGCTGGGCGATCAGAACTATCACGACTGGGTCGAAAAGCGCGCCCAGGCCGGCGAGCCGACGCCCGGCCCCTATGCCCGCAACCCGGAAGCCATGGCGACCCAACTGGGCGAGACCCAGTGGCGCTGGCTGGAAGAACAACTGTCGGTCCCGGCCGATCTTCGCCTGTTCGGATCCAGCCTGCAGGTCGTGGCCGATTTTCCCGGCTGGGAAGGCTGGATCAATTTCGCCCACGACCATCAGCGGCTGATCGCCGCCATCCGCGAGCGCCGGGCCGACCGCCTGATCTGCCTGTCGGGCGACACCCATTACGCCGAGATTTCGCGGCTGGACGTCAACACCCCCTATCCGCTGTGGGACATCACCTCGTCCGGCCTCACCGAGGTCTGGCCCGTTCTGCCGCCCAATGCGCGACGGGTGGGGGAGGCGTATCGGGACCAGAATTTCGGCTTGCTGACCATGGGCTGGGACGCCGCCCGGCCGACCGTCCTGGCCGAAATCCGTGACGTCGCCGGCGCGGTCCGGCTGGAACAGGCGATCCGGCTCGACGATCTGGCCGTGCGCGGCGCCCGGGGACGCTTGCCCACAGGCTGACGCGCAGACGTCTCCCGTTCCAGCGGGTCCGCGCTAGACTTCCGGCTCCAGACCGCCGATTCGGACCCCATGACCGTTCACACCCCGCCGCCGGAAGGCGGACGCATCATAGACGAGCCGATGAGCGAGGCGCTGTCGCGCCGCTATCTGGCCTATGCGCTGTCGACCATCACCAACCGCGCCCTGCCGGACGTGCGCGACGGCTTCAAGCCGGTGCACCGGCGCATCATGTACGCCATGCACCAGATGCGGCTGAACCCGCAGGCGGCGGCGCGCAAATGCGCCAAGGTCGTCGGCGAGGTCATGGGCGGCTACCACCCGCACGGCGACGCCTCGATCTATGACGCCCTGGTCCGCCTGGCCCAGGACTTCTCGCAGCGCTATCCGCTGGTCGACGGTCAGGGAAACTTCGGCAACATCGACGGCGATAACGCCGCGGCCATGCGCTACACCGAGTGCAAGCTGACCGCCGCCGCCGTCCTGCTGATGGAGGGCATCGATCAGGACTCGGTGGACTTCAAGGCCACCTATGACGATCAGGACGAAGAGCCGATTGTCCTGCCGGCCGGCTTCCCCAACCTGCTGGCCAACGGCTCGTCGGGCATCGCCGTCGGCATGGCCACCTCGATCCCGCCGCACAATGTCGGCGAGCTGATCGACGCCTGCCATCTGCTGCTGGAACGGCCCGAAGCTTCCACGGAGGAACTGGCCACGATCGTGCCGGGGCCGGACTTCCCGACCGGCGGCGTGGCCGTGGAGGGCCACGCCTCCATCCTCGACGCCTATGAGACCGGCCGCGGCGGGGTGCGCCTGCGCGCCCGCTGGGAAACCGAGGACCTGGGTCGCGGCGTCTGGCGCATCATCGTCACCGAGATGCCCTATCAGGTGCAGAAGTCGAAACTGATCGCCGACCTGGCCGACCTGATCGAGCACAAGAAGGCGCCCCTGTTGGGCGACGTCCGCGACGAGTCGGCCGAGGACATCCGGCTGGTCATCGAACCGAAATCCCGCACCGTCGAACCCGAGGTGCTGATGGAGAGCCTGTTCAAGCTCTCCGACCTCGAGGTCCGCTTCCCGGTCAACATGAACGTGCTGGACGCCACGGGCACGCCGCGGGTCATGGGACTGAAGGCCTGTCTGCAGGCCTTCCTCGATCACCGGCGCGAAGTGCTGGTGCGGCGCGCCGGGTGGCGGATCGACCGGGTCGAGAAGCGGCTGCACCTGCTGGAAGGCCTGAGGATCGTCTTCCTCAACCTCGACGAGGTCATCCGCATCGTCCGCGAGGAGGAACAGCCCAAGGCCGTCCTGATCGCTCGCTTCGGTCTGTCAGAGCTCCAGGCCGACTTCATTCTCGACACCCGACTGCGCCAGCTGGCGCGGATCGAGGAAATGACGATCGAGAAGGAATACAAGACGCTGGCTGACGAACTTGCGGCGCTGCAATCGCTGTCGTCCTCGCCGGCCAAACAGTGGAAGCAGGTGGGCAAGGACCTGGAGGCCGTGCGCAAGGCGCTGGTTTCACCGCGCCGGACCACGATCGCCGAGGCCGTGGACTCGTCCGCCTACGCCTTGGTCGAGGCCTTCATCCCGCGCGAGGCCATCACCGTCATCCTCTCCGAGCGCGGCTGGATCCGGGCGGCCAGGGGCAAGGTCGAGGACCCGTCCGAGCTCAAGTTCAAGGAGGGCGACAGCCTCGCCTTCCTCGTCCCCGGCTATACGACCGACAAGCTGCTGGTGGCCGCCTCGGACGGTCGCATCTTCACCGTCGGGGCCGACAAGCTGGCCTCGGGCCGCGGCCACGGCGAACCTCTGCGCCTGATGATCGAGCTCGACGAAAAGGCCGGGATCGTCAACGTGCTCATGCACCAGCCCGGCGGCCGGCTGCTGATCGCCTCCAGAGCCGGCTACGGCTTTATCGCGCCCGAGGACGAACTGCTGGCCCAGAAGCGCGGCGGAAAGCAGGTGCTGAACGGCGAGATGCTGGCCGCCCTGCGCGTCACGGGCGACCACGTCGCCGCCATCGGCGACAACATCAAGGCGCTGATCTTCCCCATCGCCGAACTGCCCGAGATGGGCCGCGGCAAGGGCGTGAAACTGCAGTCCTACAAACAGGGCGGCCTCGCCGACGTCACGGTCTTCGACAGCGCTCACGGCCCCGAATGGGTCGACGGCGGCGCCCGCCGACGCAACTGGCCCGACTGGAAGGACTGGCTGGGCAAACGCGCCGGAGCCGGGCGGCAGGGCCCGCGGGGGTTGCGTAAATTCAGGTGACGACGATTTCACTATCGAGCGCCGTTGTGGCGCCCGATAATCGCTGAACGGTCGATCATCGACCGAGGTTGGAGACCGCCATGCTGACCACCCTGATCGTCATCGCCGTCATCGTCGCCGTGGTGCTGTTCGTCATCGTCGGCGCCTACAACAAGCTGGTCGCCCTGGACCAGCGCGCCGACCAGTCGTTCGCCGACATCGACGTGCAGCTGAAGCAGCGTCAGGACCTGATCCCCAATCTGGTCGAGACGGTGAAAGGTTACGCCTCGCACGAGCGCGGCACTCTCGACGCCGTGACCGCCGCACGGGCGGCGGCCGCCGGCGCCACCTCGGTCAACGACAAGGTCCAGGCCGAGAATATGCTCACCGGCGCCCTGGGTCGCCTGTTCGCCGTCGCCGAGGCCTATCCGGACCTCAAGGCCAACACCAACTACCTTGAGCTCCAGCGCGAGCTGTCGGACATCGAGAACAAGCTCGCCGCCGCCCGCCGCTTCTTCAACAACGCCGTCTCCGAGTTCAACGCCGTCCGGCGCCAGTTCCCGACCGTCCTGTTCGCGGGCATGGTCGGCTTCGGCCACGACAAGCCCTTCTTCGACCTGGGCGAAGGCGAGCGCGCCACGATGACCGCGGCCCCACCCAAGGTCAGCTTCACGGCGTAGGGGATCGTATTGATGGCCGCCGTCGGGCTCCAGACCCACATCTGGGCGAACAACACCCGCTCGGTCCTGCTGCTGGCCGCCTTCCCGGTCCTGATGATCTTCATCATCTACGGGGTGCAGCTGATCCTGATGGGGCTGGGCTTCCTGCCTGGCACGGGCCGCGGCCTGGGCGACGACATGGCCCTGGCCGCCTCCTGGCTGGGCGGCACCGTGCCCCTGGCCTTCGTCGTCGCGGGCATCTGGTTCGCCATCTCGTACTTCGGCAGCCAGACCATGATCGACCTGATGACGGGGGCCCGGAAGGTTGAGAGGAAATCTGAGCCGGACCTCTACAACCTGCTGGAAAACCTCGCGATCTCACGTGGCTTGCGCACCCCGACCCTGCGCGTGATCGATAACGACAGCCTCAACGCCTTCGCCACCGGCCTGCACGAGGGCCAGTACAGCGTCACCGTCACCCGGGGTCTGGTGAACACCCTGACCCGGGACGAGCTCGAGGCGGTGCTGGCTCACGAGCTGACGCACGTCATCAACAAGGACGTGCGGACCATGGTGATCGCCTCGATCTTCGCGGGCATCATCAGCGTCATCGCCGAACTGGTGTTCCGGGGCCTGATCTATTCGCGCGGCGGCGGCCGGCGGGACAACAAGAACGCCATGCCGCTGATCCTGATCGGCCTGGCTTTCGCCGCCGTCGGCTTCGCCCTCGCCATTGTCATCCGCATGATGCTGTCCCGGACCCGCGAGTACGTGGCCGACGCCGGCGCGGTCGAGCTGACCAAGAACCCCGACGCCATGATCTCGGCCCTGCGCAAGGTCGAGGGCCGCTCGTCACTGAAGGGCCCGGACGAACTGCAGCAGCTGTTCCTGGACAACCAGCCGAATGGCATCGGCCTCGAAGGCCTGTTCGCCACCCATCCGCCCATCCAGAAGCGGGTCGACGCCCTGATCCGGTTCGGGGGAGGGGTGGACCCGGGCCCCTGGAGCGGCGGCGCCTTCGCTCCGACGCCGCCCGACTACAACACCTCGGTGCCCGCCGCGGGCTGATCGACCAGCCGCTCCCAGCCTAGCCGCGTCAGCTGCTCCATCGGCCGGAAATCTGCCTTGTAGTCCATCTTGCGTGAGCCCCGGACCCAGTAGCCCAGGTAAACGAACGGCAGGTTCACCGCCGCCGCCTGCCGCACATGGTCCAGAATGGCGAACCGGCCGAGGCTGCGGGCCTCCATCGCCGGCTCGAAGAAGCTGTAGACCATCGACAGCCCGTCTCCGAGCAGGTCGGTCAGGCACACGCCCACCAGATCGCCCGGGCCGCCGTCCGGCGAGGGCAGGCGGTATTCGATCAGGTGCGTACGGACGGCCGTATCCTCGACCATGGCGACATAGTCGAGCCAGCTCATGGCGCTCATCCCGCCGCCGGGGTGGCGGCCGTTCAGGTATCGCCGCAGCAGGTCGAACTGCTCGGTCGTGGCCTCGGCCTCGACCAGATCGCGCGACAGGTCGGCGTTGCGCTTCAGCACGCGGCGTTGCGACCGCGAGAAGGCGAACTCCGGCACCGGCAGCCGCACCGAGACGCAGGCGTCGCAGGCTTCACAGGCCGGGCGGTAGGCGATGTTCTGGCTGCGGCGGAACCCCGCCTGGGTCAGCTCGTCATTGACGTGAGCGCCCTCGCTGAACGGCAGATTGGCGAACACCTTCCGCTCGGTCTGTCCCGGCAGATAGGGGCAGGGGGCCACCGAGGTCATGTAGAAGCGAAGTTGGCGCTGGGGAACAAAGGTCACGGCGTCAGATCCGCATCCAATTTCGCCGACAATTTGGCAGCCGTTCCGTCATGGGATGATTTGCGCCCGCGTCGCCTCGCGGGGCAAGCCCGTTCACCCCACACGCGCGTGCGGGGCGGGCGGTCACAGGCTGGTGTCCGTGGGCAGGACCGGCGCCTCGCGCAACAGAACGATGGCGATGCGGCGGTTGCCGGCCAGGGTCGGGTCGTCGGGATAGAGCGGATCGGAGCCTGCCTTGCCCGAGACCTGGTAGACTCGATCCGCGTCAACACCCGCGGCCTGCAGGATCAGCCGCGAGGCGTTGGCGCGCGCCGAGGACAGGGTCCAGTCGTTGGGCCCGGTCGCACGGCTAGATCCCGGGGCCGCCGAGGTGTGGCCCGTCACCGAGATCCGGTTGGGCAGTTGGGTGATGACCTTCGAGATCGTCCGCAGCAGCAACTGGGCCCTGGGGTTGGGGCGAGCCGAGTTCTGCTCGAACATCGAACGCCCTTCCTGATCGACCAGCTGGATACGCAGGCCTTCGGGCGTCTGGTCTATGATCAGCTGTTTCGACAGCTCGGCCAGTTCGGGCATCGACTGCATGGCCTGGCGCAGCGATTCGGCGGCCGACGAGAACTCCGCGGCTTCGCGCCGCGCGATCTCCTCGCGAAGCGCCTCTTCGCTGGCGGCGGCCAGGTTCTGGCTCTGGCCGGCTTCCGGCGGCGCGTCCTGCGGCGCCTCCGGCGCCAGCTCGCTGATGACGGACTGGGATCCCGAACCCTTGGAGCCGTCGTCGCCCAGCGACGTCCCACCCAGTATCCCGCCGGACCCCGATGTGGTCTGCGAAACGCTGGCGGGCGCGAAATACTCGGCGATGCCGCGCTTCTGTTCCGGGTCGGTCGTGTTGATCAGCCACATCAGCAGGAAGAAGGCCATCATCGCCGTCACGAAGTCGGCATAGGCCACCTTCCATGCGCCGCCATGGTGGCCGCCGCCAACCACCTTCTTCACCTTCTTGATGAGGATCGGGCGATCGCTCATGGACATGGGACGCGGCCTCGACAGTCGAACTCCGGCTGACGATGGACGGCGCAAGGTTAAGACGGCGTTTCCCATATCACCCGGTCTTGCCCCGGGGCGGGCCGTCGCCTAGTCGTCGCGGTGTGAGCACGCCTTCCGATCCCGCGTTCGACATCCAGGCCTACCGCCGCGCGCTGGGCGGTTTTGCGACCGGCGTGTGCGTGGTGACCGCGCACACGGAGGAGGGGCCCTTCGGCATCACGATCAACTCCTTCACCTCGGTGTCGCTGAAGCCGCCGCTGGTGCTGTGGTGCCTTGACCGCGCCTCCGACCGACACAACGCCTTCGCGTCTGCCGACCGGTTCGCCGTGCATATGTTACCAGCCGAGGACCGCGAGATGTCGGACCGGTTCGCCTGGGGCGTCTGCCGCCTGTCGTCGGACGAGTTCGACAGCTCCAGCGCCGAGCCTCCGCGGCTGAAGAACGCCCTGACGCGGCTTGACTGCGTCGCGACCGAGCGAATCGTCATGGGCGACCACTTGACCATCGTCGGCGCCGTGCGGAGTTTTGAAACCGCGCCCGGCGCTGCCCTTGTCTATTATCGCGGCCGATACGGTGTCGCTCCGGAGCCTGAAGAATGAAGATCGGTTTCGCGGGCCTGGGCGTCATGGGCGGGCCGATGGCGCGGCATCTGGTTCATGCAGGACATGAGGTGGTCGGCTTCAACCGCACCGCGCACAAGGCGCGGTCGTGGGCACAGGCCAATGGCGGCCGCTTCGCGGCGACGATCGCCGAGGCGGCGGCCGGGGCGGATCTGCTGTTCCTGTGCGTTGGCAACGACGACGATGTGCGTCAGGTCGTGACCGAAGCGCTGCCGCATTTGAATGCGGGCGCGATCATCGTCGATCACACGACGACTTCGGCGAAAGTCGCGCGCGAAATGTCGGCCCTGGCGGCCGGGCGGGGCCACGCGTTCATCGACGCGCCGGTCTCCGGCGGCCAGGCCGGGGCCGAGAACGGCCAGCTCAGTGTCATGGCCGGCGGCGATGCAGCCGCGCTCGAGGCAGCCGAGCCTGCGATCATGGCCTATTCGAAGGCCGTCAAACACATGGGCCCGTCAGGGGCAGGTCAACTGACCAAGATGGTCAACCAGATCGCCATCGCCGGCGTCGTCCAGGGTCTGGCGGAGGCGGTCCATTTCGCCGGAGTCGCGGGTCTCGACACCGGCGCGGTCTATGATGCCATCTCCAAGGGCGCGGCCCAGTCCTGGCAGATGGACAATCGCTGGAAAACGATGGCCGAAGGCCGGTTCGATTTCGGCTTCGCCGTCGACTGGATGCGCAAGGATCTGGGCCTGGTGCTGGACGAGGCGCGGACCAACGGCGCTCATCTGGCGCTGACGGCGCTGGTGGACCAGTTCTATTCCGAAGTTCAGTCCATGGGGGGCTCGCGATGGGACACGTCGAGTCTGGCGGCGAGACTCCAGGCGCGTAGTGATCGGGCCTGAGCCTGAGCCTGAGAGTATCTTCAATTTCGCATAATATATCTTATGCGTAATATGGATAGAGACGGCAAGGCCTGGTCAAGGCCCTTCCGTCGCCTGCTCAGCCGCATCCAGCAGGGCTATGGCCTCGCGCACAAAGGCGGCGTGCGCCACCAGACCGATGCCTAGCGGCTCATTGGATGGACGGACCTCCGACGTCAGCACGCCGGCGACAAACGGATGATCAGGCTGGACAGTCCCGGGAAGTTTGCGGGCCGCCGGCGTCCAGAATACGGGGCCGCCGGAATTTCCAGGAAACACCGGAAAATCAAGTAAAAATGCAGGATAGTTGTCTATCGGAGTCAGCGGCCAGGAGCCGATCCGACCGACTCTCAGGATCGGAAACCCCGCCGTATTCGATGCATAGCCGCGCGGAAAGCCCAGGGTGAACAGTTCGTCGCCCGGCCCGACCTGCCATGCGTCCAGTGAATCCCGGTCCGCCAGCCAGGCCAACGGAATAGCGGCGCGGGCGAAGACCGGCGGCGCAGAGACCTCCATCACGGCGATGTCCCGGTCCGGGTGTTTGATCCAGATCGGCTCGCCGGCTTCGTCCCGGATACGCAACGGCTCCGGAGCGAAGCGCCAGCCGCCGCCCGGAACCTCGACCCGCCAGCCGATCCGCGCCTCGGACGCGTTCATCCCCGCCACTACATGGTGAGCCGTCACCAGCACAGTACGGGGCTCGCCGTTCGTGCGCGGCGCGTCGATCAGGAAGGCGGTTCCGACGCGGCGGGTGCCGTCGCCGTTCATCTGGTCGATCTGCACGGTGGCGTTGATCAGGCCGACCGTCAGGTCCCATGCCGGCAGGGACAGGCCTGCCGCGGGCGGCGGCTCCTGGACCGGTTCGGGGGGCGTCTGAAGATCGAACATCATCCCCTATCGGGTCAGCGGCATTTGTTCATTTGACGGCGGGTCTCCGCCGCGCACAAGGTCCCGCGTCATTTCTGGGGGACAACATGAACCGCCGCGATCTGCTCGCCACGTCCGCCGCCGCGCTCGCCGCCAGCGCCCTTCCCGTTTCAGCCCGCACGCCCGGAGCCTCGATGCCGCAGAATCGTCCCGTCCCCCCTGTCGCCAAAAAGATCCCGGTGACGATCGAGCAGCTGGGGCGCGTGCGCACCGACGATTATCAGTGGATGAAGGACGACAACTGGCAGACGGTCCTGCGCGATCCGACCGTCATCAAGGCCGACGTAAAGGAGCATCTGCTGGCCGAGAACGCCTACCGCGAGGCGATGATGGCTTCGACCCTGCCGCTGCAGGCCGCGATGTTCGAGGAGATGAAGGGTCGGATCAAGGAGGCCGACAGCTCGGTCCCCTCGCCGGACGGCGCCTGGGAGTATTTCATCGAATACCAGACCGGCGACCAGCACCCTCGCTATATGCGCAAGCCTCGCGCGACCGGCGCGGCGCAACTGCTCCTGGACGCCAACGCCCTCGCCGAAGGCAAGGCCTACTCGGAAGTCTCGGCCGCCGACCACAGCCCGGATCACGCCCTGTTCGCCTACGCCGAGGATGCGCAAGGGTCCGAGGTGCATCACATCTATATCAAGGATCTGGCCACCGGAGACGTCCTGCCCGACCCGATCGGCTCGGCCATCGGCGACTTCACCTTCTCGCCGGACAGCCAATGGATTTTCTGGACCAACCGCGACGACAACGGCCGGCCCGACAAGATCTTCCGCCGCCCTGCCCGCGGCGGTGACGCGAGCCTGGTCTATGAGGAAGCCGACGACGGCATGTTCATCAGCGTCGGTCGCACCGCCGACGACGCCTTCATCCTCATCTCCATCGCCAACCAGGAGACCTCTGAAGCCCGGGTCATCCCGGCGGCGACGCCGACCGCGACGCCCGTCGTGCTGGAGCCGCGCCATGTCGGCCGGCTGTACGAGGCCGACCACTGGGGCGATCGCTGGGTGATCCGCACCAACGCCGACGACGCCATCGACTTCAAGATTGTCGAGGCTCCGACCGCCTCGCCAGCTAAGCCGAACTGGAGCGATCTGGTCGCTCATACGCCGGGCCGATTCATCGAGGCCGTGGCCCTGGTCAAGAACTACATCGGCCGCCAGGAACGGGCTGACGCCAATACGAAGATCATCATCCGCGAGCGCTCGGGCGCCGAACACGAGATCGCCGTGGATGAACCCGCCTACTCCCTGTCGCTGGCCGGGGCGTCGGAGTTCGACACGACGACCATGCGCTACGGCTACAATTCGCCGTCCACGCCGACCTCGACCTACGACTACGACCTGGCGACGCGAGAGCGGACCCTGCGCAAGGTCCAGGAGGTGCCGTCGGGCCACGACCCGGCTGACTACGTGGTCGAGCGGCTGAACGCCCCTGCCCCCGACGGCGAACTGGTGCCGGTGACGGTGCTGCGCCGCAAGTCAACGCCGGTCGACGGTTCGGCCCCGCTGCTGCTGTACGGCTACGGCTCCTACGGCTCCCCGATCCCGGCCAGCTTCTCTACCAACCGGCTGTCGCTGGTGGACCGGGGCTGGATCTATGCCATCGCTCACGTCCGTGGCGGTTCCGACAAGGGCTGGAACTGGTTCCTGACCGCCCGGCGAATGACCAAGAAGAATACCTTCACCGATTTCATCGCCTCGGCCGAGCATCTGATTTCGCGCAACTACGCCAGCGCCGGAAACATCGTCGCCGAGGGTCGGTCGGCCGGCGGCATGCTGATGGGGGCGGTCAACAATATGCGGCCCGACCTGTGGGCCGGGGTGATCGGCGGCGTGCCGTTCGTCGACGTGATCAACACCATGAGCGACACCAGCCTGCCGCTGACGCCGCCGGAGTGGCCCGAATGGGGCAATCCGCTCGAGGATCCCGAGGCCTACGACTATATGATGAGCTACAGCCCCTACGACCAGGTGGGGCCCCGCGCCTATCCGGCCGTGCTCGCCACGGGGGGTCTGTCAGATCCCCGGGTCACCTACTGGGAGCCGGAGAAATGGGTGGCGAAGCTGCGGCCGGCGACGACATCGGGCAAGCCGATCCTGCTGAAGATCAACATGGAGGCGGGTCACGCCGGCTCGTCGGGCCGGTTCGATTATCTGAAGGAGGTCGCACACGACTACGCCTTCGCGGTCTGGGCCATCGACAAGGGCTGGGAGCGGGCCTGAGCCGTCATGCCCCCTACCCTGCGAGACGCTGAAGAGAGCGACCTTCCGGCTGTCGCCGCCCTGTACGGTCGGGAGGTGACGGGCGGCACGGCGACCTTCGAAACCACGCCGCCCACGCTTGAGGAGATGGCGGGCCGGTTTGCCGCGGTGAAGCGTCACGGCCTGCCGTGGCTTGTCGCGGAGGTTGACGGCCGGTTCGCCGGCTATGCCTACGTCTCGCCGTTCAGGCCGCGGCCAGCCTACCGATATGGCGTCGAGGGCTCGATCTATGTCGAGGAGGATGCGCGCGGACACGGGGTGGGCCGGGCGTTGTTGTCCGCTCTGGTCGAGCGGGCGCGGGCGATGGGCCTGCGCCACGTCATCGGCGCGATCAGCGACAGTGACACCAGCATCGCCTCCATCGCCCTGCACCGATCGCTGGGGTTTCGCCAGGCCGGCGTCTATCGTCAGGTCGGCTGGAAGTTCGAACGCTGGCTGGACGTCACACTGATGCAGCTCGACATGGACCCGGACGGCGATCCACCGCAGGCGCCGGGACTGGATCTCACCGGCGGCCTCGCCTGAGCCCTGTCCGGACAGGGGCCTGATCTTCGTCCGGCGCGCGCTGCGCCGGCCGTCAGGGTCAGTGCGGCGCGATGTCCGCCGGCGGCGTCGTCAGCCAGGGCGCCAGACGGAACCGACGGGGCGCCTCGCCGAGGGTCCGGTGCTGGATGAACTGGCGGGCAAAAACCACGACCGCCCGGATGGTGGCCTCGTCGAACGGCTTGGACACTGCCCCCAGGGCGCCGGCGAAACCGTCAGGAATCTGTTCGGGGTTGGCGGTGAGGAAGACCACGGCGCAGCCGAACTCGCTGACCATGCGTTGGGCGATCTGCGGCCCCGTCAGACCGTCCAGCAGATTGACGTCGATCAGGGCCAGATCGGGCCGCTCGCGTTCGGCGATGGCGAAGGCGCCGGCCTTGTCCATGGCGCAGCCCACGACGTCGCAACCGGATTCGCCAAGCACCAGCTCCAGCTCCATCGCGAGCAGGGCCTGGTCTTCTACGATCATGACCCGAAGATCCGGCGGATTCGACACTCAACACCCCCACGCGCGCGGACCCTACACTATTGTGTCCGTTAGCGGACAGTCGAACGCGCCATTGGCTAATTGGTTCGGTTCGGCTAGGAAAATCCGGTGTTTTTCAACGCCGGGGAGGCCAAATGGCCGCGATAGCCGAGGACAGCCTCGTCGAGCTTCAACGACGTTTTCTGGGCGGCTATCAGCTTCTTCAAACGCTAGTCGGCATTCGCCTGCGTAGCGTCGTCGATCCTGAAAGCGTCCGTCATCTGGCCTGGCTAAGCGACGTGACGGCGGCGATGGAGCTGATCAGCCGGCGCATGACCGCGAGAGGTCCGCTGGACTTCGCCGGCTATCTGGATGATGTCGCGACCTTCTGGAGCCGGGCCTGCGAGGGCCGGCCCGTGCGAATCGAGGTGCGCGGCCAGGCGGCGCTGCTGCCCGACAGCCACCTGCTGCCGCTGGCCATCATCACCCACGAATTGATCTCCAACGCCTGCCGGCACGCCTTTCTGGATGACCGTCGCGGGTCGATCGCGGTCGCCTTCTCGCGCGCGGTTGGCGGCGTCAGCCTGGTCGTCCGCGATTCGGGGATCGGCGCTGAGGCGCTGACGCCGGGTGAAGGCCTGTCGCTGGTTCAGGGACTGGTCGAACACCTCGGCGGGTCGATGAGCATCGAAACCGCGCCGGGCGCCGGCGTGGGCGTGCGGATTCGCCTGCCGCTCGAGACGACCGCGACGCACTAACCTCAGGCCGGACTGAAAAAACACCGTCCGTAGAGTCCGTAGAGTCCACTCCGTCCGTTGAGTAAAGAGCGTGCACAGGGTGCACCGCGTGCGAAGCGTCCACAAAACCTCCCCATCCATCGACGGGGGATACTGGCATGCGCCTGCGTCAGTTTTGGACGCAGGCTTCACGATGTCAGGAGGAGCGGATGGCTGGGGAACAAGGACTCGAACCTTGAATGACGGTACCAAAAACCGGAGTGTTACCATTACACCATTCCCCAGCAGGTCCGGCGCATCCGGGGCTGAAGCTCCGGAAGGCGGTCGAGATACGCGAAGGCCGCGGGCGATGCAAGAACCGGTTTGGAGACTATTTTCATGGACCGCGAAACGATGCTTGCGGGGGTGAAAACCCATGGCTATAAGCCCCCTCCTCAAGTCGGAGTGTGGCTCAGCCTGGTAGAGCACTGCGTTCGGGACGCAGGGGTCGGAGGTTCGAATCCTCTCACTCCGACCATCTTTCTCCGGAAAGAAGAGACAGCCCTTCGGGGCCCCGAGGTTTCCCCCCTCAATCCCCCGCCTTCGTCGCCACCGCATTCAGATGCGCGCCCACGGTCTCGATCGTGCGTTCCCCAAGCGCCTTGCGGTGCGCGAGCAGGTCGGGCGAACCCGCGTCATAGTCAGCCATCAGCCGCCTGACGAACGATCCGTCGCGGACCTCGGTCAGGACATCGTCCATCGCCGCGCGCGACGGCTCGCCGATGATGCGCGGCCCGGTCAGATAGGCCCCGTACTCGGCCGTGTTGGAGATCTTGGCGAAGGCGCCGGCGATACCGCGCTCGAACATCAGGTCGGTGACCAGCTTGACCTCGTAGAAGCACTCGAACCAGGCCACCTCGGGCGGATAGCCGGCGTTGACCAGCTTCATGAAGGCGGCGTCGATCAGTTCGCCCACGCCCCCGCACAGCACGACCTGCTCGCCGAACAGGTCGCTCTCGCATTCGGCCGCGAAAGTGGTTTCGAGAATGCCCTTGCGGCCGCATCCGAGCGCCGCTGCATAGGACAGGCCGAGGGCATGCGCCCCGCCCGAGGCGTCCTGATGCACGCCGAAGAGGCAGAACACCCCCTGCCCTTCTTCATAGAGGTCGCGGATGCGCGGCCCGATGCCCTTGGGCGAGGCGAGGATGACGTCGACATCAGCGCGCGGCTTGACCAGGCCGAACCGCACCGACAGGCCGTGGGCGAAGATCAGGGCGGCGCCGGGCCTCATCGCCGGCGCCAGTTCGTCGCGCCACAGATCACGGTGGGCCTCGTCCGAGACCATGACGGCCACCACGTCGGCGCCGGCCGCGGCCTCTCCGGCGGTCAGGACCGGGAAGCCGTCGGCAACGGCTTTCGCACGGGTGGCCGAACCGGCCTTCAGACCGACGACGATGTCGCCCACGCCCGAGTCGCGCAGGTTCAGCGCATGGGTCCGGCCCTGGCTGCCATAGCCAATGACGGCGACGCGCTTGCCGCGGATGATCGACAGGTCGCAGTCGCGGTCATGGAATACGGGGAGCGGCGTCGCTATCTGATCGGTCATGAGCACACAGATAACGCCTTCCGATGTCGTCGGCTTCTGGAAAGAGGCCGGACCCTCGAAGTGGTTCGCCAAGGAGGACGCCTTCGACTCCCTGTTCCGGCAGCGGTTCGAGAAGGCGCATTTCATGGCCGCCCGGCGCGAGCTGGATCACTGGGCGGAAACGCCGGAGGGATCGCTGGCCCTGCTGATCCTGCTGGACCAGTTTCCGCGGAACGTCTTCCGCCACACGGGGCACGCCTTCGCCACCGACCCGCTGGCGCGCCATTTCGCGATCATGGCCCTGGACGAGCGGCAGGATCACGCGGTCGAGAACGACCTGCGGCGGTTCTTCTACCTGCCGCTCCAGCACGCCGAGGATCTGGCGCTGCAGGACCGCCAGCTGGCGCTGTTTCAGGCCATGGAGCGGCCCGCCGACGACCGCTGGGCCGAGCATCATCACAAGGTCATCGCGAGGTTCGGGCGGTTCCCGCACCGGAACCGGGCGCTGGGGCGCGAGACGACGCCGGAGGAGCAGGCGTTTCTGGACGCGGACGGATTCAGAGGATGACGCACGCCTTTCCGTCACGATTCGAGGAGGCTAGGGTGGCGGCTTCGCGACCGATCGGGAGCCTCCCATGCTGCGTTTTCTGACTCTCGCGGTCACCGTCCTGATTTGCGCTGGCGACGCCCGGGCGCAGCCTGCAGTCCAGGACCATGTTGGCGACGTCTATGAACTCCGCCTGAAGAATACGACCGAGTCGTCAACCGACGACGGCTCTTCTGGGTCGAGCCAGTCAGGAGGATTGCTGGTCGAGCGCGTCGTCGCCGTGCGCGACGATGGTGTGGAGCTGGAGTTCGATCTGCCTCCCGAGGCCACGGCCGAGGACCGCGCGGGGGACTGGCAGTGGCCGGCGCGGGTGCTGAAGTCGCCGGACGGCTCCCTGCATCTGCTCAACGCGGCGGAGCTGGAGACGCGGATCGACGCCTGGCTGGTTGCCGGAGGCATGCCTCGCGAGGCATGCGGACATTGGATATTCACTTGGAACGCCTTCAAGATCGAGTGCGACCCACACTCCGTGATCGGAACGCTCGCACCATTTGACCTGCGCATTGGCGACCTCCGCGACGGCGCGTCGTACGCTGAACGGGGCGGCTTAGGGCCCGTGTTGCTGCGAATGAGACCCGCCGATGCCGGAGGCTCCGCTTTCGTTGCGGAGACGCCGATCAACCCCGAATTCGTGCGCCGGGAGCGCGCGGAGTCGGACGTGGTCGTCGCGGAGATCATGGGCGAGCCGAAGACGCTCGATGACGCGCTTCAGGCCAGGGCGGCCGATGACGTCACGGGCGAAATCACCACCACCTTCACCACGGACGCCGGTGGTCGCGTTGTCCGGCGGACGACGGTTACCACTCTGACGACAACGGACGCGGAGGGAGTGGTCGAGCGCTCGACTTCCACCCGGACCGTTGAGGGGCGGCTTCTCGATCCATCCAAGCCCTGACTGCCGCACGGCGATCATCGCCAGACAACTCACAACTTGATCGCCGGGTCCGACAGAAATTGGAGGTCGCGAATCACTTAGTGAGTCAACGTTCCCCAATGAACGCCGTCGCCACCCTCGCCGAACTGCAGGCTCGCACCGGGGCCGTCGCGGCCGATCATCCGGAGTGGCAGTATCTGAATCTGCTGCGCGACATTCTCGACAACGGGTCGCAGCGTGACGACCGGACGGGCACGGGGACCCTGGGCGTGTTCGGGCGGCAGATGCGGTTCGACCTGGCCAAGGGCTTCCCGGTCCTGACCACCAAGAAGCTGCACCTGCGGTCGATCATCGTCGAACTGCTGTGGTTCCTGCGGGGCGAGACCAATATCGGCTGGCTCAAGGACAACGGCGTCAGCATCTGGAACGAATGGGCCGACGCCGAGGGCGAGCTGGGGCCGGTCTACGGCAAGCAGTGGCGGTCGTGGGCGGCGCCCGACGGCCGGGTGATCGACCAGATCACGAAGCTGGTCGAGGGGCTGAAGACCAATCCCAACAGCCGCCGGCATATCGTCAGCGCCTGGAACCCGGCGGACGTCGACGACATGGCCCTGCCGCCGTGCCACTGCCTGTTCCAGTTCTTCGTCGCCGACGGCAGACTGAGCTGCCAGCTGTACCAGCGGTCGGCCGACGTCTTTCTTGGGGTGCCGTTCAATATCGCCAGCTATGCGCTGCTGACCCATATGATCGCTCGCCAGGTTGGCCTTTCGGTAGGGGAATTCATCTGGAGCGTCGGTGACGCCCACATCTACCTGGACCACATTGAGCAATCGCGGTTGCAGATCATGCGAACGCCTCGGTCGTTTCCCAAGCTCGAACTGACTGATCGCCCAGACCTGTTTTCTCACAGGCTCGAGGACGTACGCATCGTCGATTATGATCCCTGGCCGCACATCCCGGCAAAAGTGTCTCGTTGAAGGACGCTGCGCTCTTTATCGGCTCCTCTGTCGAAGGGCTTGATGTCGCCTATGCGCTTCAGGAACTGCTGTCTTTTGACTGCGAGCCGACGGTCTGGACGCAGGATGTCTTCAAACCGAGCCGCACGGCGCTGAGCGATCTGTTTGTCCGCAGCCGCGCGTCCGATCTCGCCGCTTTCGTTTTCACTGCGGACGACATCCTTCAACTGCGGGGCGAGGCCGTCGCTGCGCCGCGAGATAATGTTGTCTTTGAGCTTGGCCTTTTCGTAGGCGCGCTGTCTCCGGACCGGTGCTTCATTGTTCAACCGTTCGGTTCAGAGATGCATCTTCCCACCGATCTGATCGGGATGGCGCCATTGAACTACCTGGCTGCAAGGAAGGACGGCAACCTGATCGCCGCCCTCGGGCCCGCCGCAAACCAGATCAGGCGTCAGATCCGGGCAATCTCAGTTGATCCGGGAATCGCCGAGGAAGTCGCTCGTCGAGCGGCCCCCGTGGTGGCGGCTCCTTCCGACAGCGCGGAACTGCAGGCCTATATCGACATGTGGGACGGTCCGTTGAAGCCGGTCCGCGAATCTCTGAAATCCGTGCCGTTCGATTCATACGACGAGGATATGATTGCACTGCGCCCGGCCATGAGACGAATATTCGCCTTTCTGGAGAGCTTGGCTGCGGCTGTCCTTGACGGAAAGCTACCGGAACAGGAAACGCGGACTGTTTTTGGTGAAGCCGTCGATTTCACCTGGCCAAATCTCGCGACCCTTCTGGCGCCGCCTAATCATGTGGATGACTTCTGGACACCCTCGCCCCGCATCTCCGAACTATATCTGAGATGGCGGAAGCCGACGTGACCTCGCTCAATCTCTCCGACCTAACCGCCGACGTCCTGCGCATCTCCGACATCTACGCCGCCGAGCACGGCATCGAACGCTCCGCCGACTGGGCCCTGCTGAAGGTGCAGGAGGAGCTGGGCGAACTGACCGCCGAGCATCTGCGCATGAGCGGCCGGGCGCGGGGCGCCGCCGACGCCGGCAAGCTGGGCGACGAGGCGGCGGATGTGCTGGGGATGCTGCTGATCTATTGCGACCGGGCGGGGATCGATCTTGAACAGGCCATGCAGCGCAAATGGCTTCACTGGCTGGAGCCCCGCTGATGGCGATCGCGAAACTGGTCCTGGTCGTCGCCCGCGCCCGCAACGGGGTGATCGGACGTGACGGCGACCTGCCGTGGCGGCTGCGCAGCGATCTGCAGCGGTTCAAGGCCATCACCCTCGGCAAACCCTGCATCATGGGACGGCGGACGTGGGAGAGCCTGCCGCTGAAGCCCCTGCCCGGACGGTTGAACATTGTGCTGTCGAAGGACGAGTCGTTTTCGGCGCGCGGCGCCCTGGTCTGCACGACGCTGGACGAGGCGATCGAGATCGCGCGGGAGCAGGCCGAGGACGACAGCGTCGAGGAAATCTGCGTCATCGGCGGCACCGCCCTGTTCGAAAAGGCCCTGCCCCGGGCGAAACGGCTGTATGTCACCGAGGTCGAGGCCGAAGCGGAGGGCGACGCCGTCTTCCCGCCGTTCGACGAGGCGGCCTTTGTGGAGGTATCGTCGGAGGCGCATCCGGCCGGCGAGAAGGACGATCACGCCTTCGTCTTCCGCGTGCTGGAGCGGCGCTGAAACAGCCAGGAGCCAGCCATGCTGATCGTGACCACCAATGACGCGCCCGGGCATCGGGTCGTGAAGACCCTCGGCGTGGTGCGCGGCATCACCGTGCGGTCGCGCAACGCCATCAGCGACATGGTCGGCGGGGTGCAGTCGGTCTTCGGCGGCCGGATCGGCGTCTATGTCAAACTGGCCGAGACGGCGCGTCAGGAAGCCTATGACGAACTGGTCGCCCACGCGCGGGAGATGGGCGCCAACGCCATCCTGGCCATGCGTTACGACGCCAATGAGATCATGCCGGGGATCACCGAGGTGCTGGCCTATGGCACCGCCGTGGTGATCGAGCCCGAGGCCTGAGACTCCGGCATGGCGTCGGTTCCGCACAGCCGGTCCCAGAGGCGGAAATACAGGCCGTAGTTGGTCCTCATATGGGTGTGGTGACGGCTGTGATGCGTCGCGGTGATCAGCTGGGCGCCGGGGCCTGAGCGCACCCAGCGGTCCGGCCACATCTCCCAGCCGCAATGATTCATGACGGCGGCGGCGGTCATGACCGTCAGCAGGGCGACGACGACCCAGATGTTGACCGGGATCAGGAAGACCAGCAGCGGCAGCAGCCAGGCCGTGGCGACGGCCTCGACGGGGTCGAAGGCGAAGCTGGCGAAGGGGCTTGGCTCGCGGCTGCGGTGATGGCCGGCGTGGGCGACGGGAAACAGCCGCGGGTGATGCAGAAGCCGGTGCGTCCAGTAGTAGTGGGCGTCCTGGATCAGCAGCAGCCCGACGAAGCTGACCGGCAGCCACCACCAGCCGTACAGGGCGGGGTCAAGATACAGCCGCGTGCCGCCGGCCTTCCACGCCTCAAGCGCGAGGGCGGCGGGAAAGGCGTAGATCGGGGTGGAGACCAGGGAATAGCGGATCTCTCGCAGCATCAGGCGGCGGGACGGACGGTCGCGGTTCAGCCGCCGGCCGACGCCGGCCTCGCGGCCCCACTGCATCCACCAGACGGCGCCCGCGATCAGCAGATAACGGGCGCCGATGATGGCGCTGAGCCACAGGGTGGTGAGGGCGAGGCCGGACATGGCGGCAGGATAGGGGGGCGAGGGTCGGGGGGCGAGGGTTCAAACGCCACGCCCCTGCCCCGGTCCCCTAGCTGAGGGTCATCATGGCCGAGCGTTCGAAGTCCTTCAGTTCGTCCAGACGGCCGGCGCGGACCTTTTCGACCCAGTGCGGATCGGCCAGCAGGGCGCGGCCAACGGCGACGAGGTCGAACTCGTCCTTCTCGAGCCGGGCGATAAGGCCGTCCAGCGAGGCCGGTTTCGAACCCGCGCCGCCGAAGGCCGCGATGAACTCGCCGTCCAGGCCGACCGAACCGACGGTGATGGTCGGCAGGCCGGTGACCTTCTTGGTCCAGCCGGCGAAATTGAGGTCCGAGCCCTCGAACTCGGGCTCCCAGAAGCGGCGCTGGGAGCAGTGGAAGACGTCGACGCCGGCCTCGACCAGGGGCGTCAGCCACTGTTCCAGTTCGGCCGGGTCATGGGCGTTCTTCGCGGCGAAGTCGTGCGACTTCCACTGCGACAGGCGCAGGATCAGGGCCATGTCCGGGCCGACGCCCTCGCGCACGGCCTTGACCACCTCGGCCCCGAAACGGGCGCGATCGGCGATGGTCCCGCCGCCCCATTTGTCGGCGCGGTCGTTGAGGCCGGACCAGAAGAACTGGTCGATCAGATAGCCGTGGGCGCCGTGGATCTCGACGGCGTCGAAGCCGAGCTCGCGGGTGGCGCGGGCCGAGCGGCCGAAGGCGGCGATGGTGTCGGCGATGTCCTCGTCGGTCATCGGCTCGAGACCGCGCTTGCCGGGGCTGGTCATGCCCGAGGGGCTATCGACCTTGCCCAACGGCGCCCAGTTAGCCCCCTGCCCGCGCGCCGAACCGACGTGCCAGAGCTGGGGCGCGATCAGGCCGCCGGCGGCGTGGACTTCCTCGACCACCTTCTTCCAGGCCGGCAGGGCCTCGCCGTAGAAGACGGGGACGGCGGCGTCGTTGCGGGCGGCGGGCCGTTCGACGACCGTGCCCTCGGTGATGATCAAGCCGACTCCGCCCTCGGCCCGGCGGCGATAGTAGCCGGCGACGTCGCTGGTCGGGATGCCGCCCGGAGAGAAGGAGCGGGTCATGGGGGCCATGACGATGCGGTTAGGCATCTTCAGGGACTTGACCTCGAAGGGGCGGAACAGGGCTTCGACGCTCATGGGCTCTCTCGGGGGCGTTACTGGAACCGACAAGGTGGCGATTACAGTTTCGTTTGGAAACCCTCAGAGGCCCAGTTTTTCCGCGAGGGCCTTTGCCATGCCGTCGAAGCGGGCGGCCAGGTCGCCGTTCGTGGGGACAAGAACCGCCGGAACACCGGCGTCGCCGCCCTCGCGGAAGGCGGCGTCCAGAGGCAGGCCACCGAGGAAGGGGATGGACAGACGCGCGGCCTCGGCCTTCGCCCCACCTTCGCCGAACACCGGGCCGGTCATGTTTTCGATCAGGCCGAGGGTCGGGACGCCGACCTTCTCGAACAGCCGGTGGCCGCGGCGGGCGTCGGCGAGGGCGACTTCCTGCGGCGTGGAGACGATGACAGCGCCGTCCAGCGGGGTCTTCTGGATCAGGGTCAGCTGCACGTCGCCGGTGCCGGGCGGCAGATCGACGACGAGGATGTCCAGCGGCGCCTCCTCCGTGCCCCAGGCCGTCTGGGTCAACATCTGGGTCAGGGCCTGGGAGGCCATGGGGCCGCGCCAGATCATGGCGTCGTCCGCCTTGGTCAGCAGGCCCACCGACATGGCCTTCAGGCCGTGGACGACATGGGGCTGGATGCGGCCGTCGCGGTATTCCGGCTGGCCGGACATGCCCAGCATGGTCGGCAGGGACGGGCCATGGACGTCGGCGTCCAGCAGGCCCACGGACAGGCCGCGCGCGGCGAAGGCGGCGGCGAGATTGACCGCCACGGTGGACTTGCCGACCCCGCCCTTGCCGCTGGCGATGGCGAGGACGCGGCGGACGTGGGCGGGCCGATCCGTGGCGACGGGAGCCCTGGGACGTGTCTGGTCAACGGCCTGGGGCGACAGGGAGGCCCGGCGTTTCGGGGACGTGATCGCCTCGGCCGACAGCACCACGGAGACGCGCGCCATGCCCGGCAAGGCCTTCAGCGCGGCCTCGGCGGCGTCGCGCACCGGGGCGTAAAGGGCGGCGTCGGCGGTCGGAACCTCCATGACAAAGCCGGCCCGGTCGTCCGTGACCGTCAATCCCTGCACCAGGCCGGCGGCGATCAGCCCCTGCCCGGTCTTCGGATCGAGGATGGCGTCGAGGGCGGCGAGTACGGCGGCGCGGTCGGGCAAGGGGGTCGGTCCGGGTTGCGGGGGCGAGGCCTGCGTTCTATCGCCGGAGACCCCTGCCCGCGAGCGCGCATTTTGTCCCGACCCCTCATCATCCTGATCGCCGGCCCGACCGCCTCGGGAAAGTCACGGCTGGCTCTGGAGCTGGCCGGGCGCACGGGAGCGCTGATCGTCAACGCGGACAGCCAGCAGCTCTATGCGGATCTGAGCGTACTGAGCGCGCGGCCCTCGGCGGAGGATGAGGCGCGGGCCGATCACAGGCTGTACGGCGTGGCCGATGCGGCCGACGCCTGGTCGGTCGGACGATGGAGCCGGACGGTGCTGCCGATCCTGGCCGAGCAGACGGATCAGGCCCGGCCGGTCCTGCTGGTGGGAGGCACCGGACTATATTTTACGTCTTTGACCAAAGGGTTGGCGAATATTCCGGAGATTCCGCTCAAGGTCCGGGATGGGGCCGGCGCGATGTTCGACGCCGAGGGCGAGGCCGGCTTCCGCCGCCGTCTGGCGGAGGTGGACGTGGCGGCGGCGGGGCGGATCGAGGCCGGCGACCGGCAGCGGCTGACCCGGGCCTGGGCCGTGGCCGCGCACACCGGCCGTTCGCTCAGCGACTGGACGGCGGACACCGCTCCCCTGCTGGCGCCGGGCTCCTGGACCGGGCTGGTGGTCGAGCCTGAACGCGAGGCGCTGTACGCCCGCTGCGACGCCCGCGTGGCGCAGATGGTCGAAGGCGGCGCGCTGGAGGAGGTCCGGGCCCTGGTCGCGCGGGGGCTGGCGCCCGACCTGCCGGCGATGAAGGCGGTCGGGGTGCGCGAGTTCGCGCGTTATCTGGCGGGGGACTCTTCGCTGGAGCAGGCGCTCGAGGCGACGCGGCAGGCGACGCGCAACTACGCCAAAAGGCAACTGACCTGGTTCAGGAACCAGACGCCCGGATGGGAACGGCATCGGGGCCCGGGTGACGTCCACGCGCCCGAGCCCTGAGACGCCGGTCCCGGCGGATGCTATGCAGGAGCGGGGGTGCGGCGGTCGCATCCGCCAGCGTGACGTCGCCCCGGACCGATCCGTTGCGCGCGCGAACATCGAGAGCGCGCATGACGAACCGGGTCGATTCCCTCATCGAGCAGATCCGCGCGCTGGAGCATGACCTTGCGGCCGAATTCTCGCGGCAGCGATCGGGCTTCCGCTTCGGGCTGGAGCACGGCCGGGCCCGGTTCGAGGAAGAGGCTGTGCGCCGTCTCGAGGATCGCCGCGTCCACCTGATGAAATACATTCTGGGCGCGCCGGTGCTGTATGTGGTGACCGCCCCGGTGATCTATTCGCTGATCCTGCCGTTCGCGGTGGCCGATCTGTGGGTGTCGATCTACCAGGCGGTCTGCTTCCGCGTTTACGGCATTCCGCAGGTCCCGAGAGGCCGTTACATGATCTTGGACCGGACGGGCCTGCCATATCTGAACGCGATCGAGAAGTTGAACTGCGCCTACTGCTCGTATGTGAACGGCGTCATCGCCTATGTCCGCGAAGTCTCGGCGCGTACTGAACAGTACTGGTGCCCGATCAAGCACACACGCCGGCTGATGGGCGCACACGGCCGCTATTCCGGGTTCGGCGATTTCGGCGACGGCGAGGGCTATCGCGAGGCGCTGGAAGCGTCGCGCCGGGCGCTGCGCGAGGACCGCGAGGACTGACATCCGACGCACCCCACTTCGGACCTTGGAAGCGGACACGGGAGACCCTATATTGGTCCTGCCGGGGCTTGCTCCGGATATGGCGATAAACGCGCTTGTAATAAGCGGACCGGACCCGGGTGCGATTCCCGGCGGCTCCACCATTCCTTCCCCGCGTTATCGGCGGAGCGAGCATGGGGCCGACTAGCATCGACGGACGTGTAAAGAAGACTGCTTTCGCCCGTCCTGGCCCACCGTATCGGGCCATTTTCTAACTGCGAACGATAACTTCGCTGGAGAAGTCGCTCTCGCCGCGTAAGCGGTTCGGGTGATTTCGAACACTTAAGTCCTCGGGGATCAGTTCCCGGGGCGGGGCCGCCAGGGGGCCCGCCAACAGAACCCCTGGCACCTTCCCTCGACATCCAGCTGTGCGCCGCCAGCAGAATCCCGGCGTTTTCACCACGTCGCCATCTTTCGCCCGCCGTCAGGCACAGCTATCAGTCGCGCGAACCATCGAGGCGACCCATGGCCGACGAAACTCCTCCAGTCGACGAGATGCACTACGAGCAGCTGGCGCAGGACGCCCTGCGCGGCGTCATCCGCTCGGCGCTGGAACGGGCCGCCCTGCCCGCGGGCATTCCCGGCGCGCACCATTTCTACGTCACCTTCAAGACGCGGGCGCCCGGCGTCAGCGTGCCGCCCGACGTCATGGCCAAATATCCGGACGAGATGACGGTCGTGCTGCAGCATCAGTACTGGGACCTGAAGGTCGAGCCGACGAAATTCTCGGTCATGCTGAAGTTCGGCGGCATGCCCAAGGTTCTGGCCATGCCCTATACGGCCGTGACCCGTTTCTACGACCCGTCGGTGCAATTCCTGCTGCAGTTCGAGGCGCCCGCGACGGTGGAAGAGATCGCCGCGGAGGTCGCCGCGACCGAACCGGCCCGAACCGATCCCGTCGATACGGGCGACGACGGCCCGAAGGTCGTGTCCCTGGACCAGTTCCGGAAGAAGTAGGCCCTTCCCCTTCCCGCCGCGTCGGCTAACCTCGATCTGTTCGGAACCGGGGAAGCGGTCATGGGACGGGCGTTTGTCATCGTACTGGCGGCGTGGATCGCCCTCGCATCGCCTGCCTTGGGCCAGACCGCTCGTAGCCAGCCGAGCCGTTTCGAGGGCTGGACATCCGCCATCATCGCCGCCGACTGGCGCGACGGGCGGGGCCGACCGATCCAGGCCTTCGACAATGCGCGCCGCGATCTGGTGAAGGGCTTCCTCGACGCCGGCTTTCCGCGCGCCACCATGGTGGACTACAGTCTGAGGCCCGACGCTCCCGATCCCGCGACGGCCGAGACTGTGTTGACCGGCCTGTACGAGGCGGCGGGGCGGGGGAGCGCCGGCTGCCTGCTGTATTTCACTTCGCACGGCGTCCCGACAGCCATGGTGTTCGGCGACGCCGCGCCCATGACGCCCGACATGATGGTCAACATCGTCCGCCGGGCCTGCGGGGCGCGACCGACCGTGGTGATCGTTTCGGCCTGCTATTCGGGCATCTTCGTCAACGCCCTGTCGGCGCCGAACCGGATGGTGCTGACCGCCGCCAGCCGCGAGCGCACCTCGTTCGGGTGCGGCGCGGACGAGACCTGGCCGTGGTTCGACGGCTGCGTTCTCGAAGCCCTGCCGACGGCGACGGACTTCCTCGCCCTCGCGGCTGGCGCACGATCCTGCGTAGCGCGCAAGGAACAGGAGCATGCGGTGGTCCTGCCCTCCGAACCCCAGCTGTTCGTCGGCCCCGACATGCAGTTGCGGCTGCCGACGCTGCGGTTCAACCGACCGACGGCCGCGGGAAGACCCGGATCGTGATCCGCTCGCGCTCGCCCTCGCGGCGTTCGACCAGCAGGCGGGCGACCTGGGCGTCGTCGTGGAACAGATAGCCCTTGATGGCGTCCAGCAGGGCCTTGGCCAGATTGTCCAGGTCCAGCCATGGCGGATCGCCAACGTGTTCCATCAGGATCTCGACCGTGTAGTCGCCATATGAGGGGCGTGACGACCACTCCTTGCGCATGAACTCATAGACCAGCGGCTTGTAGTATTTGGCCTGGGTGGTCAGGCCGTCGATGGTGATTTCGACGGCGTCGCCGACCTCGCGGGCGCGGACCTTTCCGATGCCGATCCAGCCTGCGGTCATTCAGCGGTCCTCGCCCCAGCGCCTTGTTCGCGCGCGGCTCCGTGCTACACCGCCGCGCACCCTCCCGCCACGTCCGAAGAGCCGCGCCGACCATGAAGAACCGCACCGAAACAGACACCTTCGGCCCCATCGAGGTCGCCTCGGACCGCTACTGGGGCGCCCAGGCGCAGCGGTCGTTGGGCAATTTCAAAATCGGCTGGGAGAAGCAGCCCCTGCCGATCGTGCGGGCACTCGGCATCGTCAAGCGGGCCGCGGCCGAGACCAACATGGCGCTGGGCAAGCTGGACCCGGTCCTCGGGAACACCATCGTCAAGGCGGCCGACGAGGTCATCGCCGGCAAGCTGAACGACCATTTCCCTCTGGTGGTCTGGCAGACCGGTTCGGGCACCCAGTCGAACATGAACGCCAACGAGGTGATCTCGAACCGCGCCATCGAGATGCTGGGTGGGGAGATGGGCTCCAAGAAGCCGGTCCACCCCAATGACCACGTCAATATGAGCCAGTCGTCTAACGACACCTTCCCCACGGCCATGCACGTGGCCTGCGCCGAACAGGTCGTCAACGACCTGCTGCCGGCGCTGAAGCATCTGCACGCGGCGCTGGACGCCAAGGCGAAGGCCTGGGCCCACATCATCAAGATCGGCCGGACGCATACCCAGGACGCCACACCGTTGACGCTGGGCCAGGAGTTCGGCGGTTATGCGCAACAGGTCGCCAACGGGATCGAGCGTATCGAACTGACCCTGCCGAAACTGATGGAGCTGGCCCAGGGCGGCACCGCCGTCGGCACCGGATTGAACGCCCCCGTCGGCTTCGCCGAACAGGTGGCCGAGCGGATCGCCGCCATCACCGGCCTGCCCTTCGTCACGGCGCCCAACAAGTTCGAGGCCCTGGCCGCGCATGACGCCATGGTCTTCAGCCACGGCGCGATCAACACCGTCGCCGCGTCGCTGTTCAAGATCGCGAACGACATCCGCTTCCTCGGCTCGGGCCCGCGTTCGGGCCTCGGCGAACTGGCCCTGCCGGAGAACGAGCCCGGTTCGTCGATCATGCCGGGCAAGGTCAATCCGACCCAGAGCGAGGCCCTGACGCAGGTTTGCGTCCAGGTGTTCGGCAACCACGCGGCCGTGACGTTCGCCGGCTCGCAGGGTCATTTCGAGCTGAACGTCTTCAACCCGGTGATGGCCTACAACTTCCTGCAGTCCGTCCGCCTGATGGCCGATGCGGCGATCAGCTTCACCGACAACTGCGTCGTCGGCATCGAGCCACGCGAGGACAACATCAAGCGCGGCCTCGATAATTCGCTGATGCTGGTCACCGCCCTGAACGGAAAACTGGGTTACGACGCCTGCGCGAAGATCGCCAAGACCGCGCACAGGAACGGCACCACCCTGCGCGAGGAGGCTGTCGGCGGCGGATACCTGACCGACGCCGAGTTCGACGAGGCGGTGCGGCCCGAGAAGATGATCTCGCCGGGGTGAAACGGCCACCGTCGAGTGGAAGCGCCGATTGAAAAGGGCCGCGCCGGGTGTCCGGCGCGGCCCTTCGTCATTCAGACCCGGAGATTATTCCGAGATCGTGACCGTCGTGCCTTCGATCTTGCAGACATCCACGCCGCGGACGTCGATGGCGTCGCCGTCTTCGAAATCGGCGCGGAGGTCGTACATGCAGCTTTCGACCCCATCATCGATCGAGACCTCGGCGGTCTCGCCAGCGCCCACGACCTGGTCGCCCAGGATGTCGTTGTCCCAGTCATTGCTGGCGGCCGGCGACATATAGAGGTGGGTCAGGGTGAAGCTGGTGGCGTTCTTGAGGCTGAACTTGACCTCGGCCACGCCGGCGGCTGGTTCCGCGGCGGGTTCGCCGGCGGCTGGCGCGGCGGCGGCAGGTGCAGCCGCAGTGGGCGCGGGCGCGGCGGCGTCATCGCCGGAACCGCAGGCGGCCAGCAGCGTAGCCGCGGCGGCGGCCAGAACCAGGTGTTTGATCATCTTGAAATCCCCCACAGCAAAGCTGCTGTCCGCCAGCCATAACCGGCCACGACTCTGCCGTCGAGGCTGGCGGCGAGATCAGGGCTTGTCGCGGATCGTGCGGCCAATCGGCGCGAGGGCCAGCTTGGCCAGCTCCAGATCCTTCAGCGCGAACGGGATGCCTATGATGGAAATGAACTCGGCCACGGCGATGATCAGGTGCGACAGGGCGATGTACCAGCCGGCGAAGACGAACCAGATCACGTTCAGCCCGACGCCGAGGCAGCCCGTGCCGAGGTCTTCGCGGCCGGAAAACTCGTCACGCCACACCACCTCGCGACCGAAGGGCCAGAAGGAATAGCTGGCGATGCGCCAGGCGGCGAAGGTCCACGGCAGGCCGACGACCGTCAGCGCCAGGATCGCGCCGCCCAGCAGCCACAGCAGGCCGGAAAGCCAGCCGCCGAAGACGAACCACAGGATGTTCAGGATCAGGCGAATCAAGGCGGTCGTCTCCCACGCGCCCCGACGGACGCCATCTCCCAGATAAGCGAAGACGCCGCCCATATCAGCGGGGCGTTTGTGAATTCGCGGTAAGCTCGGGAGGTCAGTGCTTCCCGGTCCAGCGGGCCCTCGCCTCGTCCCGGGTAACGTTCAGATGCACGTGCTCGCCGACGTGATCGACCCAGCTGACCGGAATCATGTGATGTTTGAAACCGTCGGCGAGATCCAGCCTGGCCAGTTCGATCTGGTCGCCGAGGACATGGTCGACCCGGCCGACATGCTCTCCGTCCGAGCCGACGACTTCGAGGTGTTCGCGGATTTGAGACGGGTCTACCATGTGAGTTCCTGACGGGTTTCGGTGTCGGGAATAATCGCCCGATCGACGGTCGGGTTGCATCCGTGGAGACCGGCATGGGCGAGGTCGTCAATCTGAACAAGGCGCGCAAGGACCGCGCGAAGGCCGAGGCCAGGGCCGCCTCCACCGCGAACCGCGCCAGCCATGGGCGTTCGAAGGCGGACCGCACGGCGGCCGACAAGGAACGCGACCGAATTCAGCGGCTGCTGGACGGATCGAAACTGGAGGACTGAGCCATGGCAGACCCTCGTCAGGACCCCCGCATACGGCATGGCCTGATACCTGTTCTGGTCGCCATGCGGGTCAAGGCCGAGCGCGAACGGCGGGCGGCGGAAACAGCGAAGAAGGCCGCGGCCCCGAAGAAGCCGAAGCGCGGCTGGTTCCGCTAGCTCGAGACCTTTGGCGCGCGGATCAGCAGCGCCTGGCCCGACAGGACCAGCAACAGCCCCGCCAGCGCCGTCCAGCCGAAGTGGGCGCCCTCGAACAGCACGGACACCAGCATGGCGATCGGCGGCGTCAGTGCCGAGATATAGCTGGCCATGGCGTAGCCGATGGTGCGGGCGATGGTGAAATAAAGACTGAAGGCGATCACCGAGCCGAAGATGGACAGATAGAACAGCGAACCTACGTAGGTGAAGGTCGGGTCGATGCTGAACTCGACCCCTGTCATCAGGCCATAGAGGGCCAGCAGGCCCGTCCCGTAGGCCATGGCCCATGCGGTCGAGGGAATGGCCGCCGAGCCGCGGGTCTGGCCCCGCCAGGCGAAGAAATTGCCGAACGCCGAGGCCGTGGTGGCGATCAGGGCGAGGCCGACGCCCAGCGCCGCCCGGCGGTCGAAGCCCGCGCTGAGCACCTCTCCGCCCGACAACACCGCCACGCCGAACAGACCGAGGATGGCTCCGCCCCATGAGGCGGCGGCCGCCTTCTGCCCGGCGGCGAGGCGGAACAGCACCAGGTTGAGGAAGGTCAGAGAGGCGAAGGTGACCGCCACGATGGCCGAGGCCACATGACCCTCGCTGGCGTAGGTGAAGCTATAGCTAATCGAGAAGGCGAAGACGCCCTGCCCCAGGGCGGCCAGATGCTGGGCGCGGGTGAGACGCAGATTCTGGCGCGCGATCAGGCAACCGAGAAACAGGATCGCCGAGGCCAGGCCGAAGCGCCAGACGATGGACGCCAGCGGCGGCACCGTCCCCAACTGCAGGGTGATGGCGTACCAGGTGGTGCCCCAGATCATGGCGCAGATGATCACGCCGGCGACGCCGAGAAGCGTGGCGCGGGACATGGGGACGCGAGCGACGGGCGTGGCTTCAGCCGGGGAGGACATTCTCCGCACATGAACCGCGCCTTGAAACCATACAAGCGGGGTTGTCGTCGGTCGGCATAAGGGAAGCTTATGGCGTCCGGATGTCGCCGGTCAGCCGCGCAGTTTCAGCCCCGCGCGGACGTCCGCGGGGACGGCCTGATAGACCGTGGCCGGTCGGATGCCCAGGCGGGTCCTGACCTGATCCAGCGGCTGTTCGAACAGGGCCTCGTAGTCGAGCCCGGGCAGCCAGCGCGCGGCCCTGCCGTTGCGCCAGGCCTGCCAGACGGCCCGGCGCGCGGGCACGGACCGGGCTTCGCGCTGGATTTCCCGCGCCGCGCCCCAGCCGATGAAGGCGAAGCCGAGGTTCCTGGTCTGGCCATAGGAGAAGGAAACCACGCAGGCCTCGCCCAGGGCGTCGGTCCCGTAGCCGGTCAGGACGTGCCAGATGTCGTGGATGTCGCGCAGGCGGCGGGAATACCAGACGATCGGATGAGGAGCGTCGATGAAGGGCACGACCTCGCGCTCGACCTCGGCCAGGCCGTCGGCCGTAAAGCCGCGCGCCTCGCGGAAGGCGCGGTAGTGCGCCCCGACGGAGCCGGACTCGAACCGCGCCAGCCAGACGGGATCATCGAGCTTGTGCGCCAGTTCCTCGCGCAGGAAGGCCTGGCGGCCGCCCTCCATGGTCGACAGCATCCTCTGATAGCCGCGCGAGACCGACCGGCCGCTGAGCGCCTGCATGATGCGGAACACCTGGACGGTGTCCTCCTTGTCGCGGATCAGGCGCCGGAAGGCGCGAAGGGCCGTCAGCGGACGCAGCCCCTGCGGACGGATCTTGCGGAAGTCGTCGGCGTCGGCGGTCAGGGTCATGGCGGGATCCGGGTGCGGCGGGCAGTGTAGCGAAGTGCGCGTCTGGTTGGAACGTCGGCGCGCACCTTAGGTTAACGATGATAACATTGTTTGAAAGCCGCGCCTTCATGAATGCTCCTGCTTCAACGGCGCCCGTCGCCCGGCTCCAGTCCCTCGCCGTGGCCTGGCCGCCCCATGAACTGCGCCAGGAAGACGTCGCCGCCAACGGAGCCGAAATGTTCGCAACAACCCACGGCGGGTTCGAACGGCTGGCCCCCATCTATCGCAACGCCCTGATCGAGACGCGGCACTCCTGCGTCCCGATCGAATGGTATCTGAAGCCGCACAGCTTTTCCGAACGCAACGACCTGTTCCTCGTGAATGCGGTCAAGGTGCTGGCCGAGGCCGCCGGCAAGGCGCTGGATCAGGCCGGGCTCGAGGCCCGGGACATCGACGCCATCGTGGTGGTCTGCACCACGGGCATCGCGACGCCGGCGCTGGACGCCCGCCTGATGCAGGTCATGCCATTCCGTCCGGATGTGCGGCGGCTGCCGATCTTCGGCCTGGGCTGCGCGGGCGGGGTCGTCGGACTGGCGCGCGCGGCCGATCTGGCGCGGGCGCGGCCGGATGAGCGGGTCCTGCTGCTGGTCGTCGAACTGTGCGCCCTGACGTTCCGGGCGCAGGACCGGTCCAAGAGCAATCTGGTCGCCACCGCCCTGTTCGGCGACGGCGGCGCGGCGGCCGTGATCAGCTGCCGCGAGGACGCCGCCGGTCCCGCCCTGGGCGCCAGCCGCGAACACACCTGGCCTGACAGTCTGGACGTCATGGGCTGGGACGTGGCCGACGACGGGCTCAAGGTCGTGTTCAGCCGCGACATCCCGACCCTGGTCCAGAACGATTTCCGGCCCGTGGCGATGGACTTCCTGGCCGGCCAGGGCCTGACGCCCGCGGACATCGGCGGCTTCGTCTGCCATCCGGGCGGCGCCAAGGTCATCGATGCGCTCGAAGCCTGTTTCGACCTTTCCAACGGCGCGCTGACCCACACCCGCGCCGTCCTGCGCGAGCACGGCAACATGAGCGCCGCCACGGTTCTGTTCGTGCTCAAGGCCATGCTGGACGACGGCGTGAAAGGCCCCCTGCTGCTGACCACCCTGGGGCCCGGCTTCACCGCGGGCTTGATGCTGGTGTCCACATGATGTGGCTGTGGCTGGTGCTCGGCCTCGTCGCGGCGCAGCGGCTGTGGGAGCTTTGGCTGGCGGACCGCAACACGAAGCGTCTGCTGGCCGAGGGCGCGGTCGAGGTCGGAGCCGCCCACTACCCCCTCTTCGTCATCCTGCACGCCAGCTGGCTGGCCGCGATCGCCATCGTAACGCCGTGGACGACGATCCCGAACCTGTGGTGGCTGGCGTTCTATTTCGCGCTTCAGTTTGGCCGACTGTGGGTCATTTCCACGCTGGGGCGGTTCTGGACCACGCGGATCATCACCCTGCCCGGCGCGCCGCTGGAAGCGCGCGGCCCCTACCGTATCATCCGCCACCCCAACTACGTCGTCGCCTCGCTGGAAATCCTCGTTCTGCCGCTCGCCTTCGGCCAGGTCTGGATCGCGCTGGTCTGGAGCGTGGCCAACGCGCTACTTGTCGCGTGGCGTATCCGCATCGAGGATCGCGCCCTGCAGGACCGCCGCAGCTGATGCTGAAAAAACGCTCCGTCTCCCTGTCCGGCCACGCGACCTCGGTGGCGCTGGAACCGGCGTTCTGGGCTGTGCTGGACGAGGTCGCGGCGGCGGCTGGCCTGTCGCAGGCCGGGCTGATGAAGCGGATCGACGAACGGCGGGGACGCACCCCCCTCGCCTCGGCCTGCCGCCTGCTGGCGCTCGACTGGGCGGGCGGCGACCGATCTTTCGCCGAACCGGAGTCCGCCGATTGACAGCGGCCGAGGTTGGCGCATCCTCAGGCTTGGAGGCGTCGTCATGGCCAATGAAAAACTGATCCCCGCCGCGATCGTCGGCGGCCTGCTCGCGCTGGGCATGCTGGGCGGCGGCGCCCTGATCGGACAGGGGATCGTCAACGCCCGGGTCGGCGACCGGTCGGTCAGCGTCCGGGGGCTGGCCGAGCGGAATGTGAAGGCCGATCTGGCCATTCTGCCGGTGCGGTTCACCGCCTCCGGCGACGTCCTGTCCGAGGTTCAGGCGCGGGTGGACGGCGACCTGTCCATCGTGCGGACCTTCCTGACCGCCCAGGGTTATCCGGCCAACGCCGTGTCGCTCGGACGCCTGGAGGTATCCGATACGCGGTCCCGCGAATACGCCAACCAGACCGGCGGCCCCCGCTTCATCCTGGCCCAGACCGTCATCGTCCGGACGACGGATGTCGACCGGGTGCAGGCCACGACCCGCGCCCTCAACGACCTGGTGCGTCAGGGCGTGGTGTTGCAGGACTTCAACGGCCCTACCTACGTCTTCACCAGGCTGAACAGCGTCCGCCCGGCGATGATCGCCGAGGCCACCGCCGCCGCCCGCACCGGCGCCGAGCGGTTCGCCCAGGATTCGGGCGCGCCGCTCGGTCCGATCCGTCAGGCCACGCAGGGCTCATTTGAAATCCTGGCGCGCGACGAGATCGGCGATGAAAGCCAGTCCCCGGACAAGAAGATCCGGGTCGTGACCACCATCAGCTATCGCCTGCGCTGACGATCAGTTTTCCGCCACGGGCTCCGGGCCCGGAACGCTCGGGGGCTCGACAGACGGAACGTCCGGCAGGTCCGGCATCTTCGGGGCGTCAGGCATTGTGGGACGTGGAAGATCGACGTCGATGTCGACATTGGTGTCCTTGCCTGGGCTCATCCCGCCTTGCGAGAAGACAACAAAGGCGATGATGAGCACCACCACGACCAGGCCGCCCACCAGCAGACCGATCCAGCTGCCGCCGCCCCCGCCGCTGCGTGCGGGCGGGTTGTTGATGGTGGTGTGATGAACCTCGGTCCGCGGGGTCGGATCGACGGGCGGGGGAATGTTCGGATCTGTCATCGGTCAGTTCGTGCCGGGAACGGCCGGGGCCGAGACCTCGGGCAGATTGACGTCGACGTTCACGTCCTTGGTCTCGGGCGCGCCGCCGCGGGCGAAGACGAAATAGGCCACGATGGCCAGGACGACGACGATGCCGCCCACGATGAAGGCGAGGCCGGTGTTGCCGCCGCCGCTGGTATTGTTGGTGTTCTCGACCATGGATGGGTCCCTTCCCGGATTGCTGATGCAGCCGAAACGACGGCCACGCTTCACGGTTCCGCGAGGTCCTGCGCACACCGCCGCTGACATATGGCTTCGTGCACCTTATGTTCCGCCGATGAGTCTGCCTGACGCCCCTGCCCCGCGTATCTCTGACCTTGCCCGTTCGCGCGGCCCCAACGGCGCCGAGCCGGCGGCGGCCGACTATCTGGCGGGCCTGAACCCCGAACAGCGCGAGGCGGTGGAAACCGTCGATGGACCGGTGCTGGTTCTGGCCGGCGCGGGCACGGGAAAGACGCGGGTCCTGACCACGCGGCTGGCGCACATCCTGGCCACAGGGCGAGCGCGACCGTGGGAACTGCTGGCCGTCACCTTCACCAACAAGGCCGCGCGCGAGATGCGCGAGCGGATCACCCATCTGATCGGCCCGTCGGCCGAGGGCCTGCGCTGGCTGGGCACCTTCCACAGCGTCGCCGCACAGATCCTGCGCCGGCATGCCGAACTGGTGGGGCTGAAGTCGACCTTCACCATCCTCGACACCGACGATCAGGAGAGGGTCTGCAAACAGCTGCTCGAGGCCGCCAACCTGGACACCAAACGGTGGACACCGCGGTCGTTGAGCGGCCTGATCGATCACTGGAAGAACCGTGGCTGGACGCCTGACAAGCTGCCGCCATCCGAGGATTTCGCCAACGGCAAGGGCCACGCCCTGTACGCCGCCTATCAGGCGCGGCTGGTCAGTCTGAACGCCTGCGACTTCGGCGACCTTCTGCTGCACAACCTGACCATATTGTCGAAGCACGCGGATATCGCGGAGGAATATCGGCGGCGGTTCCGCTACATCCTGGTCGACGAATACCAGGACACCAATGTCGCCCAGTATCTGTGGCTGCGGCTGCTGACGTCGTCGACGGGGAACGTCTGCTGCGTCGGAGACGACGACCAGTCGATCTATGGCTGGCGGGGCGCCGAGGTGGACAACATCCTGCGCTTCGAGCGCGACTTTCCCGGAGCCAAGGTCGTAAGACTGGAGCGCAACTATCGCTCAACGCAGCACATTCTTGGCGCCGCATCCGGCCTGATCGCCGCCAACCGCGACCGGCTCGGCAAGACCCTGTGGACCGAGGATCTCAGCGGCGACAAGGTCCGGGTGCGCGGCGTCTGGGACGGCGAGGCCGAGGCCCGGCTGATCGCCGACGAGATCGAGACGGCGCGCCGCGAGGGCGTGGCCTACAGCGACATGGCCGTGCTGGTCCGGGCCTCGTTCCAGATGCGGGCCTTCGAGGAACGGTTCGTGCTGCTGGCCGTGCCCTACAAGGTCATCGGCGGGCCGCGCTTCTTCGAACGGGCCGAGATCCGCGACGCCCACGCCTATCTGCGGCTGATCCTGTCCGAGGACGACGACCTGGCCTTCGAGCGGATCGTCAATGTGCCCAAGCGCGGCATCGGCGACACCTCGGTGCAGAAGGTGCTGCAGATCGCGCGGCTGTCGGGCGTGTCCGCGATGAGCGCGGTGCGCGACCTGATCGTCTCCGACGAGCTCCAGGCGCGGACGCGGACCGCCCTGTCCAACTTCGTCCGCGACATCGACCGCTGGCGAACGCTGGCCCAGACCACCACCCATTGGGAGCTGACCGAGGCCGTTCTGGAGGAGAGCGGCTACACCGACATGCAGAAGGCCGACCGGGCCACCGGCCAGACACGGCTGGATAACCTCAAGGAGCTGACGCAATCCATGCAGTCGTTCGAGACCCTGCCCGCCTATCTGGAGCACGTCTCGCTGGTCATGGACCTGGACCGCGGCGGTTCGGACGACGCGGTGCAGATCATGACCCTGCACGGCGCCAAGGGGCTGGAGTTCCCGCTGGTCTTCCTGCCGGGCTGGGAGGAAGGCGTCTTCCCCAGCCAGCGCAGCATCGACGAAAAGGGCGAAAAGGGCCTCGAGGAGGAACGCCGCCTCGCCTATGTCGGCGTGACCCGGGCCAAGTCCGACGCGCGGATTTCGTTCGCGGCCAACCGGCTGGTCTACGGCCGCTGGACCTCGCAGCTACCCAGCCGCTTCGTCGACGAACTGCCCATGGCCCACGTCGAGGCCGAGAGCGACACCGGCTACTATGGCGTCACCCCGGGCATGAAGGACGCCAAGAGCCGCTGGGACGACATGCCGACCTTCGGCAGCGGCTATTCCTCGCCTGGCTGGAAGCGGGCCCAGTCGTTCACTGCGGCGAAGATCCCGGCGGCGCGGACGGCGCGGCATACGCTGATCGAGGGCGACGGACGGCTGGTGGCCACGGCCGATCCGAAAGCCGGCGGCGACTGGTCGAAGGGCGAACGCGTGTTTCACCAGAAGTTCGGCTACGGCCTGATCACCGGCATCGAGGGCAACAAGCTGCTGGTGGAGTTCGAAAGGGCCGGGGAGAAGAAGGTGATCGACAGCTTCGTGGAGAAGGCCTGAAAAGAAAGCTCGCCGGAGCACAATCCCAGATAGCAGCCGCTGGTCCGCTCCTCGATGCCATGTCACATTGACCGCCATGGCGACCTTCACCCTCAAGCTGGACGACGACACCCTTCGGAAGCTGACCGAGGCGGCGCGGAGGGCGGGCGTCACGCCCGAGCGTATGGCCGAGTCGATGCTTGAGACCTGGATACTCGCCGACGATGACCTCCCCGCCTCTCCCGGAGTCGGTGAGCCGGCCCGCGCTTGGACGAGCGCGACGGACGAGGGCGACGATCCCCGCGAAGAAATCGCCGCCAACCACGACCTGAACGAAGTCGGACGGCCGTGGAGCGAGGTCAGGCCTGAGTTTGTGGCGCTGATCGACAAGACATTCGGCAAGGCTGAATGAAGGTCATTCTGTCGCCGCAGGCCGAGCTCGATTTCGAGGCCCAGGTGCGATGGTTGAAGGAACACTCTCCCACTGCGGGCCGATCCGCCGCCCTCCGGATCGTGGAGGTCATTGACCTGTTGTCGGATTTCCCTGACATGGGAACGGTCGTCAGTTCCGGAGCGCGGGAGAAGACGGTTCAGTTCGGCCGTGACGGCTTCGTGATCCGGTATCGGCGATCAGGCCGTACCCTGATCGTCCAACGCACCTTTCACGGCCGCCAGGACCGGGGCTGAGCATCACCCCAACCCTTCGTTAAGCCTGACGCCCGACTCTGCACGCGTGCGCGAATCCCGTCCAGATACGGTCCTGACCGAGCCCGCCCCCAGCCTGTGGGAACGGGTGATCTGCATCGGCGTCATCGCAATGCTGACCGGCGCCCTGATCGGGCCCGTGTTCGCGCCGCTGCAGGAAGAGACGCCGGTGCTGCGGCTGGTCTGGCTGCCGGCCTATGCGGCCATCTTCGGCATGGCGGCGTACCGGATCGACCGGCTGTGGCGGGCCTGGCCGGCGGTGTTGGCCATGGTCGCCGTGGTCGGCCTGGCCTTCGCCTCGAAATACTGGTCGATCGACTACGGGACGACCAGCCGGCGGGTCATCGCCCTGGCCATCAGCTGCGTCTTCGCCCTGTATCTGGGCGCGGTGTTCCGCGGGCCGCATCTGCCGCGCCTGCTGATGCACGCCGCCCTGTTGATGGCCGTCGGCAGTTTGGTGATGGTGTTCGCCTTCCCCTCCATCGGCGTGCACCAGTACGACAACGCCGGCCTGTGGCGGGGCCTGTGGTACGAGAAGAACCAGATGGGGGCCGTCATGGTGATCGGGGCCACGGCCGCGGCCGCCTGCCTGGCCTCGCCCGATCCGCGCCGCCTGCTGCCCGCCATCGCCCTGGCCCTGGCGTCCCTGCTCGTGCTGGCCACCCAGTCGAAGACCTCCCTGCTGTGCCTGGTCGTCGGCCTGGCGGTCGTCGGCGGCTTCTGGTCGATGAAGCGCGGCGGCGCGGCCTTCACGGTCGTGGCCGTGTGGGCGGCCGTGGTGCTGGCGGCGGTAGGCATTTGGACGTGGGAGACCCACTCCGGCGCGGTGCTGGAGGCGCTGGGCAAGGACCCGTCGCTGACCGGCCGCACCGAGATCTGGCACAGCCTGATGCGCAAGGTCGCCGACCGGCCCTGGACCGGATACGGCTACGGCGCCTTCTGGGGCCGCGTTGGAGAATCCGTCCCCGCCGACTGGGTGCGCAAGGAGACCGGCTGGACCGTGCCCAGCGCCCACAATGGCTGGATCGACCTGCTGGTGCAGCTGGGCTGGCCGGGCGCGATTCTGGTCGGGGTCCTGATGGCCACGACGGCCGTGATCGCGGTCCTGCGCTCGATGGGCGCGGGCTCCCGCGAGGGCTGGTGGGCGCTGGGCTTTCTGGCCGCCTTCTTCGTGTTGAGCCTGTCAGAGAGCATTCTGGTGCAGCATCAGAGCCTGCCCTGGGTGCTGTTCCTCGCTGTCCTGACCCGCGCCGTCCTGCCGTCGCCCGCCACGGCCGCCGTTCCGCTTGTGGAGAAGCGCGGCGGGGCCTACCAGACCGGCTCCCGAATCGCCGCACAGTATCCGCATGGGCCAGTCCGCCGACCTCCTTTCGCTGTTCGATGACGAGCCGACGCAACCGCGTCCCGCCGATCCCGTCTCCACGCCTGAACCTGCCCCCGAGCCGGCCCTGACGCCGCAGGCCGCCGCGCCGAAGCCGGAACCTGAGCCGGTGCGAGCCCCCTCGCCCGCCGCGCCGTCCGCGCCGCCCCTTCCCGGCAGCTATTCCGCCTCCTCGATCGAGGTGCTGGAGGGGCTGGAGCCGGTCCGCAAACGCCCCGGCATGTACATCGGCGGCACCGACGAGCGGGCGCTGCACCACCTGTTCGCCGAAGTCCTCGACAATGCCATGGACGAGGCCGTGGCCCGCCACGCCAAACTGATCACCGTCGATCTGGACGCCGAGGGCTGGCTGGCGGTTCGCGACGACGGACGCGGCATCCCCGTCGATCCGCACCCCAAGCATCCCGGCAAGTCGGCGCTCGAAGTCGTCATGACCGTCCTGCACTCGGGCGGCAAGTTTTCCGGCAAGGCCTATGAAACTTCAGGAGGTTTGCACGGTGTCGGCGTCAGCGTCGTCAATGCGCTGAGCGAGCAACTGGACGTCACCGTCTGGCGCGACGGCCATGAGTGGAAACAGTCGTTCAGCCGCGGGCTGCCGCTGGGCTCCATCGTTCAGGGCCAGCCGTCGAAGAAGAAGGGCACCCTGATCCGGTTCAAGCCGGACGAGGAGATCTTCGGCGTCGGCGCGGCGTTCAAGCCCGCCCGCCTGTTTCGCATGGCCCGGTCCAAGGCCTATCTGTTCCGCGGCGTCGAGATCCGCTGGACCTGCGCCGCCGAACGCATCACCGACCACACGCCGACCGAGGCCGTGTTCCACTTCCCCAACGGCCTCGCCGACGCCTTGGCTGAGCGGATCGGCGACCTGGAGACAGTGACCCCCGCCTTCTCGGGCCGGGTCGAGCGCAAGGGCGAGGCCGGCGCCGTCGAATGGGCCGTGACCTGGTCGCCGATCGGCTTCGGCGAGGCCGACGGCTTCGTCTCCTCCTACTGCAACACCGTCTCGACGCCCGACGGCGGCACGCACGAAGCCGGCTTCCGCGCCGCCTTGGTCAAGGGTCTCAAGGCCTATGGCGAACTCACCAATGAGAAGCGCGCCGGTCTGATCACGGCCGAAGACGTCATCGCCAACGCCGGGGCCATGATCTCGGTCTTCATCCGCAACCCCGAGTTCCAGGGCCAGACTAAGGACCGCCTCTCCTCGCCCGACGCCCAGCGTCTGGTCGAGCAGCTGATGCGCGATCCGCTGGACCACTGGCTGACCGAAAGTCCCAAACAGGCCAACACCTTGCTTGGGTTTGTTATCGATCGTGCTGAAGATCGTCTGCGCCGCCGCAAGGACAAGGAGGTCCAGCGGGCCCAGGCCACGCGCAAGCTCCGCCTGCCCGGCAAGCTGTCGGACTGCTCGCGCCAGTCGGCCAATGGCACCGAACTGTTCATCGTCGAGGGCGACTCGGCCGGCGGCTCGGCCAAACAGGCGCGCGACCGCACCACCCAGGCCATCCTGCCGCTGCGCGGCAAGATCCTGAACGTCGCCTCGGCCACGGCCGACAAGCTCCGCGCCAACATCGAATTGTCCGATCTGGCCTTGGCGCTGGGGGTCCAGCCCGGCAGCCGGTTCAACATCGAGGATCTGCGCTATGAGCGGATCGTCATCATGACCGACGCCGACGTCGACGGCGCCCACATCGCCGCTCTGCTGATCACCTTCTTCTACCGCTCCATGCCCGAGACGATCCGTCAGGGTCGGCTGTTCATGGCCCTGCCCCCGCTCTACCGGATCAGCGCCGGGCCGCTGTCGGAATACGCTCGCGACGACGCCCACCGCGACGAACTGATCGCCACGGTGTTCAAGGGCAAGAAGGTCGAGATCGGCCGCTTCAAGGGCCTGGGCGAGATGATGGCCTCCCAGCTCAAGGAGACCACGATGGACCCGAAGAAGCGCACCCTGGCGCGGGTCACGGTGCCGGCCTCGGAAGACGAGATCGAGGATCTGGTCGAACGGCTGATGGGCAAGAAGGCCGAGGCCCGGTTCCAGTTCATCCAGGACAACGCCCAGTTCGCGGTTGCTGATCTGGACGTGTGATCAGGCAGCCGGAGCCGTGACTGGCTGCGGCGCGGGCGAAACCAGACCCGTCAGCTTCAGCCGCAGTTGCCGCTGAAGGAAGAACAGCGAGACCAGGCACTGCAGCAGGCCGCAACTCGCCGACAACCACCAGAAATGCTCCAGCCGGGTCCACGGCTGGAGCGACAGCCAGAAGGCGCCGCTCGCGAAGGCCGTCAGGCGCAGCACGCTGCCGACCAGCGCCGGCCGGGTGTCGCCAAGCGCCTGGAAAGTCCCGGAAGCGATGAAGATCAGGCCCGTGGCGATGAAGTTCAGCGACACGATGCGCAGATAGGTCGCGGCGACCTCGGCCACCGCCGGATCGGGCGTGAAGGGCGCGACCAGCCAGCGGGCCTCCCACTGGCAGACGATGGTCAGGACCAGCATCAGGACGCAGCTGATAATCGCCGCGTCCCGCACGGTGCGTCGGACGCGATCGGGCAGGCCCGCGCCGAAATTCTGGCCGGCGACCGGGGCCACTGCGAAGGACACGGCCATGGCTGGCAGAAAGACCGACTGCATGACTCGCGAGCCGACGCCAAACCCGGCCTGGGCCTCGGCGCCGAAATTGCGGATCACCGCATAAACGATGCCCATGGTGAGGAACATCAACAGGAACTCCGCCGCCGACGGCAGGCCGATGCCGACGATGCGCGACAGCACGACGCGGTCGGGCCGGGCGAGGCGCAGCGGCCCGGTCATCAGCGTCTGTACGCGTCCGAACACCCACACCGAACCGACGAAGCCCACCAGCGCCGCCAGCGAGCTGGCCAGACCCGCGCCGAACGTCCCCAGCGGCAGGCCCGATCCCCAGCCCGCGATCAACACTGGCGCCAGGATGGCGTTGAGCAGGACGGTCGCCGACTGGATCAGCATGGTAGGCCGCACCACGCCCGCGGCCCGCAGCGCCGACCCGATGGCTCCGGTGGGAAACATCAGCGCCAGCGCGGGCAGGAAGCCGTGCAGATAGGCCGTACCCTGCCGCGCCGTCTCGGGATCGGCTGCGACCGCGCCGATGGCCATGCTGCCGAAGCCATAGCCGCCGATCAGGGTCAGGGTCGACAACCCCAGTGATATCAGCATGGACTGGCGATACACGCCGTCGACCTGGGTGAAGTCCTTCGCCCCGATGCCGCGGGCGATCAGCGACAGGGAGCCGACCGCCACCATCTGGGCCGCCGCCATCACCAGAAAGAAGACCACTCCCGCCAGACCGACACCCGCTATGGCGTCCGGCCCCACCCCGGCGACGAAATAGAGGTCGATCAGGAAATAGAGCGTCTGGAACAGCAGGCCGAGCCCGATGAATGCCGCCATGCCGATGAGGCGCCGGCTGATCGATCCCTGGGTCAGATCATGTTGCATCGTCGGTCTCGCGGCATGACGCGGGACCGCGTCGTTCCGAGGGATTTACCCGGGCAATATACGGGCGTCAATATTACCCGGGTAAATAATAGTCGCGCAGCCGCCTCCGCCCTCATGGGCAGTTGGTCGGCGCCCCGTAGCGGCTGACCTGACCGTGGGCGCCGCCCTCCATCAGATGCAGCACCGTCATCCGGTCGTACTCGCACTCCGGCATATCGGCCGCCTCGGCGTAGCCCAGCGCTCGCGCGATCAGCGGCACGGTGTTGCTGTGGCCGACGATGAGAACCACGGCGTCGTCCGGAAGGGCGCGAACCCGCTCGGCGATGGCCGCCACATGGGCCGCCGCGCCGGCGTCAAAGCCGATCGGCTCGACAGTCACCGAATGAAACGTCGCCGTGGGCGCCGCCGTCAGGCGGGTGCGTTGCAGGGGGCTGGCGAAGATGTGTCCCGGATGGGTCTCGGCGAGGGCGGTCGAGAGGGCGCCCGCGCGGGCCTGTCCCGCCTCCGACAGCACGGGATCGGCGCTGGCGTCGGCCTTTTCGGCGTGACGCACCAGATAGACCGTCTGCGCCATGGCGGAGGTTGCCGTCAGCAACGACAGGGCGGCGGCGAGCAGAAGACGTTTCATGATCTCAAATTCCCGATTTCGTTCGAGACTGACCGTGCGCGGGTCGGGTGTCGAGAGGGCGGCCGAGGCCTCAGTGCACCTTCCACTCGGCCGGCTGGGCGAAGGCCGGCTCCCCGCTGACCTCGGCATAGACGGAGCTCAGGTCCTCGAAGACGCGGTTCCAGGCGAACCGTTCGACCGTCCGCACGCGGGCGGCCGCGCCGATGGCCTCGATGTCGCGGTTGAACAGGGCCTCGATCGCCGCGGCGTACTGGACCGGGTTCGCGCTTTTCGCCAGCTGGCCCACCGTGTCGTCGACTGTTTCCTTGACCCCGCCGGCGTTGACCCCGACGACCGGCCGGCCGCAGGCCATGGCCTCCAGCACGATCAGGCCGAACGGCTCCTTGTCGTTGGCGTGAACGAAGGCGTCGCAGGAGGCGATGATCTTGGCCACGGCCTTGGGATTGGCCTCATATGGCAGCGAGATGACCCGGTCTTCCGCCGGCATGCCGGCGCCCGCGCCGACCAGGACCAGATAGTAGGGATCGCCGAGACGCTGCACGGCCTCGATAAGCACATCGATGTTCTTTTCGCGCGCGGGGCGGCCGGCAAAACAGAGCAGTCGCGCTGACGCGGGCAGGCCCAGTTTCTTCAGCAGCCAGTCGCGGTCACGGCGGTCCGGACGGAAGGTGTCAATCTCCACGCCCAGCGGCCGGATGACGATATTGCCGACGCCGGCCTCTTCCAGCCGGCGGGCGATGAAGCGGCTGGGCGAGATGACCTTGTCGAACTGGCCGAACAGTCGGGCCCAGCGCTTTTCGACCGGCTTCTTGGCCCATTCGCCGAAGTGGAGCGCGGCGAGACCGGCGGGATCCGAGTGACAGAAGCCGACGACCGGGCAGCCGGCGCGTTGGCCGGCCTCAAGGGCCCCCTGCCCCGGCGTGTAGGGATCGCCCGCCTCGATGATGGACGGGTTCAGCGACGCCACCCAGGCGCCCCAGCGGCGCACCGAGGTGGGCCAGCGGTAACCGTCGCCGAAGGGCAGTTTGGTCGCATGCAGCTGAACGATGCCGTCATCGCCGGCCTTGTGGTGCGCGCCCGGCACCACCAGCGAATGGGCGACGCCCGGACGGTTGGCCTCAAGCCAGGCCTTCTTGGACAGCAGATAGCGTTTCACCCCGCCAGAGCGTGGCGCGTACAGCATGGTGGTGTCGACCAGACGGGGCCGCCCGTCGTCGCCGGCGGCCTTGGTGGCCTTCAAGGTTTGGGAGACTTCCTCATCCCATCCGGGGATCAGGCGCAGTTCGCCTTCCTGCACTTCCAGGCCGGCCAGGCTCATGAGTTCCCGCTCCGCTTCGCTGACGCTCGATGCGCCAACGCGCGCGACCCGTTTCTGGATGCGGCGGGCCTTGCGGACCTTTGACATATGCGACTTGACCATCAGCGGCCCCTAGCGCCGCTCGCAGCCAAGCTCAAGCGTCGTCCGCTTGCGGAGGGTCTTCCGAGGGTGTCACCCCGCGGCGATGCAGCGCCTCCCGCAGCAGGATTTCCACCTGGGCGTTGACCGAGCGCAGCTCGGCGGCGGCCAATCGCTCGACCGCCGCCATAACGCCCGGAGAGGCGCGCATCAGAAAGGACTTCCTGGGACGCGCCATACCCTAGCCGTACAGGGTGCCGGTGTTGATCACGGGTTGGGCCTCGCGATCGGCGCACAGCACGACCAGCAGGTTGGACACCATCGCGGCCTTGCGGTCCTCGTCCAGGTCGACGACGCCGCGTTCACCGAGGTCCAGAAGCGCGTTCTCGACCATGGCCACCGCGCCGCGGACGATCAGGCGCCGCGCTGATAGTATGGCCTCGGCCTGCTGACGCCGTAGCATGACGCCCGCGATCTCGGGCGCATAGGCCAGGTGGGCCAGCCGCGCCTCATCGATCGCCAGACCAGCGGCATGCAGCCGGGTGCCAAGTTCGTCACGCAGTCGGGCGGCTACGTCCTCGGCGTCGGCGCGAAGCGTCAGCTCGGAGTCCTGCCCTTCCTCGCCATGATCATAGGCGTAGTGCGAGGCGATATCGCGCAGGGCCGTATCGACCTGGATGGCGACGAACGCCTGATAGTCGTCAACGTCGAACAGGGCCTGGGCCGAATCCTCCACGCGCCAGACCACGTTGGCGGCGATCTCGATCGGATTGCCGCGCTTGTCGTTCACCTTCAGCTTGTCGCTGGTCAGGTTTCGGACCCGCAGGCTGATCTTCTTGCGACTGTACCACGGCAGGACCCAGCGCAGGCCTGTCTTGCGGTCGGTGCCGCGATAGTCGCCGAACAGCAGGATCGCCATGCCCTCGTTGGGTTGCAGCGAATACAGGCCGCAGATCAACAGCAAACCCAGAACCGCGGCGGCGATGCCGGCCACGACCCGCAGGGCGTTGTCAGGATCCTGGGCGATGCTGATCGGCCCCAGAATCAGAAGGGCCAGCCCTATCAGCAGCACAACGACGCCATTGGCCGTCGATGCCGGGCGTTCAGTGGATCTGGAATGTGTGGTGGCGGTCATGGGGCCCTCCCTCGAACAATATGAAAATGATATCATTTTGATGCCACAATGCGCAATAGTCGCGCTTGATCTGTGACCCCGCAGCCCGGCTTCGGCCTTGCATTCGCCTCAAATTCGAGAAACTTGAGGCAGGCTGGCCTGGTCCCTGTTAGAGGATCGCCCGCGTCTCTGGCGTATCGTCCACAGGGGTTTCTACCGAATGCGTATTCTACTCGCGACCGCGGTTGCGATCGCTCCCCTGATGGCAGCCTCCGGCGCGATGGCCGAGGTCGTGATCTCGACCGCCCGCACGACACCGATCGCCGCGTCGAACCCGGGCGGCTCCGGCCCCGACGACATCCGCATCACCAGCGGGGGCGCGATCAATGTGACGTCCGGCGCGGCGGTTACGATCGACGCGAGCGAAAACCTCGCCATAGAGTCCAGTGGCGCAGTCAACATGGCCGCAGCCGCTGACGGCGCGACCGGAGTGCTGGTCAACCCCGGGGTGACGTCCACCCTGACGATCAACGGCTCCATCAACGTCGCGGACAATATCGACAACTACCCGGATACCGACAACGATGGCGACCTCGACGGTCCCTGGGCGAACGGGACCGGCCGCTACGGCATCCGGTATGCGGCAGGCGCCCCCGTCACCGGCGACCTGATCGTCGGCACGACCGGCCTGATCAGCGTGGATGGAAACAACTCCTACGGCATTTCCATCGAATCGGGTCTGAACGGTAAGCTTCAGAGCCAGGGCGCCATCCGGGTGTTCGGCGACAACTCGGTCGCCGTTCGCACCCAGGGCACGGTTACCGGGGGCGTGATGCTTCTCGGCAACGTCAGCGCGCGCGGCGCCAATGCGTCCGCGGTGTCGATCGGCGGCGATGTGGGCGGCCGGCTGACGCTTCAGGGCGAAATACTCGCGTCCGGCTATCGCTATACCTCGCTCGGAAACGACGCCTTCGAAGGCAAGCTCGACGCCGACGACAAACTGCAGGGCGGCCCTGCGGTCGTCGTCGCGGGCGATATCGCTGGCGGCGTGATCATCGACCGCGCGCCCGCCGACGCGGACACGGCCAATACCGACGAAGACGGCGACGGGATTCCGGACGCCACAGAACCCACCGGCTCGATCACCAGCTTTGGCGCCGCACCGGCCATCGCGGTCGGCTCCGCGTCCCGCTCGATCTCGCTCGGCGCCGTGGGGACAGGCGACAGTGCCTTTGGCTTCATCAACCGCGGAACGATCAGCGCCCAGGGCGTCTACAGCGGCATCAATGCCAACGGCGTCGTGTTCGGCGGCAACGCCGGCCAGACGGTGACGATTGCGGGCGGCATCCGCAACGAAAGCGCCTTGTCCGCCCTTGCCCTGGACGGACAGGCCACAGCGATCCGGATCGGCGCGGGAACGACCGCGCCGCAGATCTTCAACTCCGGCGCCATCACCGGCGCCGTCGCCAGCGAACTGACCGCCTCGTCGGCGACGGCGATCCGGATTGACGTCGGCGCGTCGGTCACAAGCCTGACCAACAACGGCTCGATCCTCGCCTCTTCCGGCGGCGGCGCAGCGACGGTGACCGGCCTCCTGGACCTCAGCGGCACGGTCACCTCGATCACCAACACGCGATCCTTCCAGGCGACGCTCAACCCGAACGAGGCAGGCGATCCGCTGACGGGAACGACGACCGCCATTGACGTCAGCGCCAACACGACCGGCGTGACCCTGCTTCAGACGGGCGTCGCCGCCACGCCGACCACAGCCAATCCCGACACCGACGGCGACGGCGTGCCGGATGACAACGAACCGATGATCGTGGGCGCGATCAAGCTGGGCTCCGGAGCCGACACGCTCGATATCCGGAACGGCGCGATCCTGGGCGACATCAGTTTCGGCGCCGGTGCCGACCGCCTGACGATCACGGGCGGCGCAGCGGTGCGTGGCGCCCTGTCCGACACCGGCGGCGACCTGGCCATCGACGTATCGAGCGGTACGCTCGATGCGCGCCAGGCCACGCGCATGGACATCACCAGCTTGAACGTCGGCGCGGCCGGCGACCTGATCATCACTCTGGATCCGGCCAACAACACGGCTGGCGGCTTCAACGTCGCGGGAACGGCGACCCTGGCCGACGGCGCCGGCCTCGGCGTTCGGTTCACCTCGCTGCTGGCGGCGCCGAACCGGTTCACCCTGATCGACGCAGCGACGCTGAATTTCGGCGCGATCGACCTGGACTCGATCGAATCCAACTCTCCCTATGTCTACGTGGTCGAGGCGGGCGCCAACGTCCCCGCCGGCGAGGTGTTCGTCGATGTCCGCCAGCGAACCGCGGCCGAAGCCGAGTTGATCGCCGTCGAAGCCGCGGCCTATGACGCCTTCTACACCTCGATCGGCGATCCCGACGCGCTGAACATGCGCAACGCCTTCCTCGCCCAGACCAACCGCGAGGGGTTCATCAACCTGTACGAACAGCTCCTGCCCGAACATTCGGGCGGTCCGCTGCTTTCGCTGGCCTCGGGCGTCGACGCCGTGACGCGAGCGCTTACTGGCCGCAACGCTTCGGCCGCGCCAGGCGAAACCAGCGCCTGGGTCCAGGAGATCAATTTCTACGCCGACAAGGACAAGACCGACACCTACGGCTTCCGCTCGGAAGGCTTCGGCGTCGCGGGCGGTATCGAGCGCGGCAGCGGTCTGGGCAATGTCGGCATCACGGTGGCCTTCACCTCGTCCGACCTGGAAGACCCCGAAGCCGAGGCCGAGGAAGTGTTGTCGGCGAACCTGCTGGAACTGGGCCTCTACTGGCGCGCCCAGGGTCAGTACTGGACGACCTGGGCGCGCGCGGCCGCAGGCTATGCGACCTTCAACTCCGAGCGGCGCTTCGTCGGCGGCGGTCTGAACCTGGCCAATGAATCGGACTGGAACGGCTTCACCCTGGCCGCGGCCGGCGGGGCGTCGTACGAGCGCTCCTTCGGCCGCTTCAGCGTCCGGCCCGAGGTCTATGCCGAATACTTCGCGCTCAGCGAGGACGGCCATATCGAACAAGGCGGCGGCGACGGGTTCGATCTGGAGATCGACGACCGCGAGGGCCACCTGTTCTCCGCGACCGCCGCGGTCAACGTCGGCATGTCTATGGGCGAAAACAGCTGGATGCGGCCCGAACTGCGGGTCGGCTGGCGTCAGAACATCTCGGTCGATCCGGGCGAAACCATCGCCCGCTTCCGCTCGGGCGGTCCGGACTTCACCCTGGCCGGCGGCTCGATCGAGGGCGGCGGACCCATCGTCGGCTTCCGGCTGAACATCGGCAACGAACTAGGCATGCTGTCCATCAACGCCGACGCCGAGATGATCGAGGACTATGTCCGCTACATGCTGTTCCTGCGGGCCAGCTTCCGGTTCTAGGCCGGCACGGAGGATCGGGCGGCTAGCTCAGCTGGTCAGAGCACCTCGTTTACACCGAGGGGGTCGGGGGTTCGAACCCCTCGCCGCCCACCATCCCGCAAACCCTCGCCGGGCGCCGGGTCAGGATGCGTTCACCCTTGGCGGCTAACCCTGCCGGTCAGGAGAGATTCGCCATGTCCATGTCCCCCGCCCGTCTCGCCACCCTGTCAGGCGTCCTCGCCGCGGCCCTGATGCTGCAAGGCTGTCTGGTCGGGGCCGTCGTCGGTACGGCCGGCGCGGTCGTCGGCGGCGCGGCCCAGGTCACCGGCGCCGTGGTCGGCGCGGGCGTCGATGCGGTCACGACCTCCGACCAGGAAACGAAGGCCAGACGCGAGCGCGAACAGCGCGAGTACGAACGCGAACAGCGCCGCTGCGAACAGCGCCAGCGCCAGGGCCGCGACTGCTAGGTCACAGCGTCAGAACGCACCGTTCGTGAATGGTCGGCCGCGCCACCTGGATGCGGCACAAGCCCGGCCATTCCGGCTTGAGGCGACGGGCGAACCAGAGACAGAGGTTCTCCAGGCTTGGCAGCTCCAGCCCCGGCTTCTCGTTCAGCATGCCGTGGTCCAACTCTTCGGCCGCCGCCTTGAGGGCGCGGTCCAGCGCGCCGAGATCGGCGACCCAGCCATGATCGGCGTCCAGCACCTCCGAACGGATCGTGGCCTCGACCGTAAAGGAATGGCCGTGGATGCGACGATAGATGCTGCCCTCCGGCTCGCTGGGAAAATGGTGGGCCGCGTCGAAGGTGGCCGCCTTGGTGATCTCGAAAACGCTCATCTTACGCCGATGTATTTGTGGGTCTGGACGCTGAGCCGCCATTTCGGATGGGTCAGACAATAGTCGATGGCCGCCGCCGTATTGGCCGCCTGGTCGGGCCCGTCCATCGGCTGCAGCCAGAAGCGTTCGAACGGCAGGTGCTCGAACCGGTCCGGCATGGCCAGGGCTTGCGGAAAGACCAGCTTCAGCTCCTGACCGGACATCTGCACCACGGGCGCATCGGCCTTGGGGCTGACGCAGATCCAGTCGATCCCGGCCGGCGCCGCCAGCGTTCCATTGGACTCGATGGCGATCTCGAAGCCCCGCGCATGCAAGGCGTCGATGAGCGGCGCGTCCAGCTGCAGCAAGGGCTCGCCGCCGGTGCAGACGACCAGCCGGGGGTCCCCCGCCCTGCCCCGCCACATCGACAGCACATGGTCCGCCAGGGCGTCGGCGCTGGTGAATTTCCCGCCCCCGTCGCCGTCCACTCCCACGAAATCCGTGTCGCAGAACGTGCAGACCGCCGTCGCCCGATCTCGCTCGAGCCCGTTCCACAGATTGCAGCCGGCGAACCGCAGGAAGACGGCCGGTCGTCCGGCCTGTCCGCCCTCGCCCTGCACGGTCAGGAACACTTCCTTGGCGGAATAGGTCATGCGGCCGCCCATTCCGCATGGCCCGCCGCCCGCAGCACACAGGCCGGGCAGTCGCCGCAGCCATAGCCCCAGGCGTGGCGGTGCGCGCGGTCGCCGCGGTAGCAGGTGTGCGACGCCTCGACGATCAGCGCCACCAGCGGCGCGCCACCGATCCGGTTCGCCAGGGCCCAGGTTTCCGCCTTGGTCAGGGCCATCAGCGGCGTCTCGATCACCACAGGCTTGTCCAGCCCGAGGCTGAGCGCCGCCGCCATGGCGTCGATCGTGTCGCGGCGGCAGTCGGGATAGCCGGAGAAATCCGTCTCGCACATGCCGCCGACCAGAACCTCGAGGTTCCGCCGGTCCGCCAGGGCAGCGGCGCAGGCCAGAAACACCAGGTTCCGCCCCGGCACGAAGGTGCTGGGCAGGCCCCGCGCGTCCATCTCGATCGCCCGATCCGTCGTCAGGGCGCTCTCCGATATTCGCCCATAGCCCGTCAGGTCCACGACATGATCCGGCCCCAGCCGGCCGGCCCACTGCGGCAGGACCGCCAGCATGCCTTCGCGCACCTTCAGACGCGCCTCCATCTCGACCGCGTGGCGCTGGCCGTAGTCGAAACCCACGGTCTCGACGCGCGAAAACCGCTCCAGCGCCCAGGCCAGGCAGGTGGCGCTGTCCTGCCCGCCCGAGAACAGGACCAGGGCGGATTTTTCGCTGGCGGGGCGGAAATCGCTCATGACAAACCTGCGGTCGGCCGGTCGGCCGCGCGCATAAACAAAGGGGATGGGCCGCCTCGATGGCGGGCGGGCCTTCTACACCAGCCCCGGGCGCAGGGCAAAGATGGCCCAAAAACGGCGATGACCGTCCTTAACCCTTCTGCAAAGGGTTCTCAGTCAATGTTCGCCAGTCGCAGTGGAGTTATGGCCGGACATGCCGACCATCGAAGTCTTGACCGAGCGCGCCGAGGCGGTTTCGCCCCAGACGATGGGAAGCGCTGTGTTCTCGCGCTTCGAGAGCGAACCCGACACCCTGGTGATCCCCGTCGTCGACGATGGCAGGCCGGTCGGCCTGATCGAGCGTAATGCCTTCCTGCTTAAGATCGCCGCCCCTTTCGGTCACGCGCTCTACGCCGGTCGGCCGGTGCTGCACCTGATGGACGCCGAGCCCGCCGTGGTCGATGCCGGCGTCAATATCGACGCCTTCTGCGACATCCTGCTGAAGAGCGGCCCCGCCGCCCTGATGCGCGGCTTCATCGTCACCCGGCAGGGCCGGTATCACGGCGTGGGCACCGCGGTGTCCCTGCTGAAGGCCGTCAACGACCACCAGCGGCGCCAGAATGAAGAACTGGCCGAACAGACCCGGACGCTCAGCGACACCCGCAACCAGGCCCTCGCCTCGGCCCGCGCCAAGAGTCAGTTCCTCGCCATCATGAGCCATGAGTTGCGCACGCCCATGAACGGCGTGCTGGCCGTGGCCGAACTTCTGCGCCGCCAGCCGCTGAACCCCCAGGCGCATGCGCACGTCACCACCATCGTCGACTCCTCCGAAGCCCTGCTGCGCATCCTGCAGGACGCCCTGGACCTGTCGCGGGCCGAGGCCGGAGAACTGGAGCTGCATCCGGAGCCCACGCCCCTGCGGGCCCTGATGGACGACGTCCAGTCGCTCTGGGCGCCTCGCGCATCCCAGGACAATGTCACCCTGATGGTCAGCTATGAGGGCGACACCGAACTGGCGGCGGTCATCGACGGCGTGCGCGTCAAGCAGCTGTTCAACAACCTGATCGGCAACGCCCTGAAATTCGCCCGCAACGGGATCGTCGAGGCCGGTCTCAAGGCCGTGGCCGTCGGCGAACTGGTCCGGCTCGAGGCGCGGGTTCGCGACGAAGGTCCAGGCGTGGATCCCGAGCGCGTGGACGAGATTTTCGACCCGTTCGTCCATGGCTCCGGTCCCGACGGCGCAGGCCTCGGCCTCGCCATCTGCCGTCAGATCGTCGACCGGATGGACGGGCGCATCTGGGCGGAAAACAATCCCGGCCATGGCGCGACCTTCGCCTTTGACGTCGATGTCCCCCGCACCGAGGTCGCGGATGCCGCCCCGTCCAACATCGAAAGCATCGGCGACGGCGCGCTTCTGACCAATCCCCACATCCTGATCGTGGACGACAACGCCACCAACCGCGTCGTGGCCCAGGCGCTGTGCGAGATGTTCGGCTGCACCTCGGAGACCGCCGAGGACGGCGTGGAGGCTCTGGAAGCCGTGCAGGAACGCCGGTTCGATCTGATCCTGATGGACATCAAGATGCCCCGCATGGACGGCGTCCAGGCGACCCTGGCCATCCGCGCCCTGGACGGTCCGGCCGGCGCCCTGCCGATCGTGGCGCTGACCGCCAACGCCGATCCGGACGACGCGCGCAAATACGTCGAAATCGGCATGGCCGCCGTGGTCGAGAAGCCGATCAAGCCCGAACGCCTGCGCATGGCGATGAACCTGGCCCTCGAACAGGCCGCCGCGACCGCCAAAGCCGGATCCGCATCCGCCCCGGTCGCCCGATCCGCCGCTTAGCTGACCTCGGCCGATCCGGCCTCGTCGTCCTCTTCCTCATAGCCGACGAGACGCAGCGCCCTCGCCGGCTGACCGTTCAGCTCGCACCAGCGCAGCAGGCCTTCCTCGCGCCCGTGGGTGATCCACACCTCTTCGGGCTTCAGTTCCGAGAAGGTGGCGGTCAATTCGGGCCAGTCCGCATGGTCCGACAGCACCAACGGCAGTTCGACGCCTCGCTGGCGGGCGCGCGCCCTGACCCCCATCCAGCCCGAGGCGAAGGCCAGCACCGGATCGGCGAACCGGCGAGCCCAGCGGTCCTGGGTCGCCGACGGCGGCGCGATCACCACCTCGCCCCCCAGTGCATCGGGTTTCAGCCCCGTCGCCGGCAGGATCGGTCCCAGGTCGACTCCCTCGCGCTCATACAGGCGGTTCAGCCGCTCCAGCGCGCCATGGACGTGAATGGGACGCTCCCAGCCCGCCTCCCGCAGCAGCCGAATGACGCGCTGCGCCTTGCCCAGGGCATAGGCTCCGACCAGATGCGCCCGATCGGGAAACTGGCGCAGGGAGTGGACCAGCCGCCCTATTTCCTCGCTGTCGGGCGGATGGGTGAAGACCGGCAGACCGAAGGTGGCTTCCGAGATGAAGACGTTGCACGGCACGGGTTCGAACAGCGCGCAGGTCGGATCGCGCCGGCGCTTGTAGTCGCCCGAGACGACCATGGTGATACCCTTCCAGCAGATCACCGCCTGGGCGGAGCCCAGCACATGACCGGCCGGCGCCATCCCGACCGTGACCCCATTGTGCGACGCCGTCTCGCCGTAGCCGAGGGCCTGCCGATGCGTGGCGAAGGCCTCGCCATAGCGTTCGGCCATGATGGCCAGGGTCTGCGGCGTCGCCAGCACCGTTCCGTGTCCTGACCGAGCGTGATCGGCGTGGCCGTGCGTGATCACGGCGCGATCCACCGGCTGCACCGGATCGACGTAGAAGTCGCCGGGTGGGCAATACAGGCCCGCGGGCGTGGGCCGCAGCAGGTCTTCAAACCGGATCATGGAGGGCATATGGCGGTCATGTCGCATCTGACAACGCAGCCGGCGGCCTTGCGCTCATTTCATCGGCGACGGAGAAGCGGATCATGACGTCCTCGATCCTCGATCTGCTGCCCCAGCTGGCCAGCGGCGCCGCCCACACCCACGCCCTCGGCTTCGCCTATGACGGGGTGGACGGTGACCGCGTCCGCATCCGTGTTCCGTGGCGCGAGGATCTTGTCGGCGACCCTGAGACCGGCGTCCTGTCCGGCGGTCTGGTCACCACCCTGCTGGACCACGTCGGGGGATTGGCGACCTGGATCGCACTCGGCCGGTTCGAAACCATCGCCACCCTCGACCTCCGCGTCGACTACATGCGCGCCGCGGCCACCGGCCGGGATCTGATCGCCGAGGCCCGGTGCTATCGCCTGACCCGATCCGTGGCCTTCGTCCGCGCCTGGGCCTTCGAGGACACGGCCGAAGACCCCGTCGCCGCCGCCCAGAGCGCCTATATGCTGGGTTCCGGCGAAGGTCGCGGCATGGGCGTCAACCTGCGGGCCGGAGGGACGGCGCAGTGACCGATCTGCTGGACCGCCTGCCCTACGCCCGGTTTCTCGGCCTCACCACGGCCGGCGAGGACGACGGCCTGATCGTGACCATGCCGTTCGCCGACCGGCTGATCGGCAACCCGATCCTGCCGGCCCTTCACGGCGGCGCCACCGCGGCCCTTCTGGAGCTGACGGCGGTGGCACAGGTGGCCGCGCTGTATCCCCGGCTGCGCCTGCCGCGCCCGATCAACGTCAATGTCGCCTATCTGCGTTCGGGTCGGCCGGTGGACGTCCACGCCAGCGCCCGCATCAGCCGGGCCGGGCGCCGTGTCGCCCACGTCCTGGCCGAGGCCTGGCAGGACGACCGTGCACAGCCCATCGCCGCCCTGACCGCACACTTCCTACTTGCAGTAGACGACCTGGAGTAGCGTTCTAGTAGCGCTCATGCTCGGCTCCTCCCGTGACGCTTGGTCACCGGAGGACGATCATGACCAGACAATCCATCGGCGAAACCCTGGCCGCCCGGCTCTATGCTGCTGAAACCGCGATCGACCGCGCGCTGGTCGAGACGGCGATGCTGGCCGCCCTGCTCCCGGCGGCCCGGGCGGACGCCCATCTGTCCGCCGTCACGGGCCAGCGCGCGTTTGACGGCGCCGCCGGCGCCATCGGCGCCCTGTCCGCCGCCCGATCCCAGATCGTTCAGACCCACAACGCCCTCGCGGCCCTGGCGCGAAAGCTGGGCCTCGACCTGCTGGCCGTCGGGCCTGTCGACAAACCGGGCGACACGCCTCCGATCGGCGGCGGCGGCGGGGACGGGGACGGTCCGGGAGCGTGGCCCGATCCGGTTAACAACCACCTGCCAGACGTGGTGAACAAACCTCTACCGTACACAACGGATTTATGTTAACACCTCGTTCACCAGTTTTTCCCGTGGGAGGCTTTTTGTGACCAAGACCCAAGTTATCGCCAGCGTCGCCGACGACCTGACGTCCGCCGAGCAGTCCGTCGACGCAGCTATCGCTCGCGCCACGACCCTCGTGCAGTCAATGATCGGCGCCCGCCTCTCCCTCGGCGTTTCTCCGGTTGCGGGTGCTGACGCCCAAACCCGGGCTCTCGAAGCGATCGCCAGCCTGAGCGCCGCCCGTCAGGCTCTGGTCGCCTGCCATGGTGAACTGGCCAAGGACCATCGCCGTCTGGGCTACGGGGTCTATGCCGGCCCGATGCCGAAGACCGACGACGAAAAGCCCCCGGTTACCGAAGGGCGCCGTCTCCGCGCGGTTTAATTCGAGGTAATGTACGCTAGCGGGCATTTTCCCGCCTGCTGATTTCAGGCATTGTCGCCCTCGTGCTTTAACGGCGCGGGGGCGATTCTGTGTTTGACTCTATTCACGTGCAGATCGGCATCGCCCTCGCGGTCCTCATTGTGAGCTTCATGTTCATCAAGGGGGACGAGCCGGAGCGGATCGCTGGCGGGGCCTATGTGCTCATCACCCTGGCCGGCCTGTTTCTCCCTGAGGATACGGCCCGGAGCGGTCCGCTATGGGGCAGAATGGCGCTCGACAGCGTCCAGCTCGTCGTCTTTCTCGGACTGGCCTGGCATAGCCGCCGGACATGGCTGATCTGGGCCTCGGCGTTTCAAAGCCTGATCGTCACGGGTCACATCCTCGTGCTGGCTGATTTGCGGCCACCGTCGAACGCCTTCGCCGCCATGAACAACATCGCCAACTACGGCGTCCTGGTCGCCATGGCGGTCGGCGCCTTCTGGGCCTGGCAGGAACGTCGCGCCGCCGGGCTGGAGTAGGCCGCCAAACGCCGAACCTGTCCCGCCAGCGAGAGACCAAGCGCTTGTTTGACACCCTGTACGCCGCGATCGGCACGGCGATTTCCCTCGCGGTCGTCACCTTCGCCTTCCTGAAAGGCGACGAGCCCGAGCGCGTCGGCGCGGGCGCCTTTGCGCTGGGCCTGCTGGCGTCGCTGCTGCTTCAGGACGACAGCCGGCTCTCGGGATCCCAGTGGGGCCTGATGGTTGTCGATACGGTCATGCTGGGCGTCTATGCGGCCCTCGCCTGGAAGAGCCGGCGTTCATGGCCGGTATGGGCCGCCGCGCTCCAGGCCCTGATCGTCATGAGCCACGTCCTGACGATCATTGATCCTCGCCCGCCCCTCGCGGCCTTTTACGCCGTGATCAATCTGGCCAGCTACTGCATCCTGCTGGCCATCGCGGCGGGAACGCTGTGGTCCTGGCGGGACCGGCGCGCCGCCGGTCTGGAATAGGTGGATATTCCTAACGCCGGTCTGTAGATTGCTCCGAATCGGCCACTCGATCCAGGCGAGACCCATGCCTCTGTCCCACGCCCAACTATGGAAGGCGATCGACGGCCTGGCCCGGCGTGAGGGCCTCAGCGCCTCGGGTCTGGCGCGGCGGGCGGGCCTGGACGCGACCAGCTTCAACCCGTCCAAGCGATTCGGTCCCGGCGATCCGCCCCGCCCCCGCTGGCCCTCGACCGAGAGCCTGACCCGCATCCTTCAGGCGACGGGGCTGTCGCTGGGCGATTTCGCGTCGCTGGCGCTGGATGCGCCCGACCGGCCCTCCACCGCGCCCATGCTGGGCTTGGCCCGCGCGGGCGAGGACGGGTTTTTCGACGATGCGGGCCTGCCGACCGGGGACGGCTGGGAGCAGACCGAACTTCCGCAGCCGAAGGAGACCCTGTTCAGCCTCCGTATCGACGGCGATTCCATGGTTCCGCTGTATCGCGAGGGCGACCGGGTGCTGGTCGACCGCGACGCGACCCGCGTGCGCAAGGGCGACCGCGTCGTGGTTCGCACCACGTCCGGAGAAACCCTCGCCAAGGAGTTGGCGGCGATCACGACACGTTCGGTGACCCTGGCCTCCATCAATCCGGCCTATGAGCCCCGCACCCTGCCCCGCCGCGACATCGTCTGGATGGGCCGGGTGCTATGGGTCAGCCAGTAGGCGCGCGCTCAAGCAGCCAAAGGCGGTAGCGCCCGGCAAAAAAGGCCGCCCCTCTCGGGACGGCCTTGATGTCTGTGTGTCGGATCGCCCTAGTTGGCGGTGACGTAGTTGGCGTTCACCCAACCGCCGCCGGCGATCTGGACCCATTCGCCCTGCGAGCCGATGACGGCGAACGGCTGGCCGGCGCGCAGCGAGCCCGCCTGGCGATAGTTGGTGCCGGGGCCCGAGCGGATGCGCAGATTGGACGTGGCGCGGTACTGGGCGCCGCTGCTGGCCGTGGCGTCGGCCCGGGCGCGCTGCTGGTTGCAGCCGATGTAGGAGCCGGCGGCGGCGCCGGCGCCCGCGCCGGCCACGGCGCCGAGGGTGCGTTCATTGGACGAAATCCGGCTGCCGGCCAGGCCGCCGATGACCGCGCCGATCAGGGCGCCAGTGCGCTGACGTCCGCCGGGAGCGTCGCAGTTGGTGATGCCGTTGGCCTGTTGGGCCATCGAGGCGGTCGGGACCGCGGTCACCAGGGCTGCCAGGGCGGCGGCGGTGGCCAGGGTGGTGTTCATGAACTTCGACATGGTCTCTCCAATTCATCGAGGTTGGTCGATGACAGGCACAATGCCCCGTGGCGGATGAAGGCTCCCGGTGCGTCGCCGTTATATTCGGTTCATGTACGTTACCCACGGGCCGCGCCCGGAATGTCACGCGGCGGTCAGCTCGCCATTCGCGCCGGCCTCGATCAGCCGGATCGTCTGGGGCAGGCCGTAGATGGCCGCGAACGAACCGAACCGCGGCCCCTGTGACGCGCCCAGAAGCACCTCGTACAGCGCCCCGAACCAGCCGCGCAGCGGTTCGAACGCGTGTTCCTTACCGACGGCGTAGACCTCGCCCTGGATCAGCTCGCCGTCCGTGGTGTCCGACGGCAGGGCCTTCAACCGAGCCGCCAGATTCAGCAGCGCCGCCTTCTCCCTGTCGTCGGGCAGGCGGTACGACTTCGTCGGTTTCACGAAGTCCTCGTAATAGTTCAGCGCCCGCTCCATCAGCTGGTCCAGCAGGGGCTCGGTCTGCGGCGTCGCCTCGGGCAGGTATTTGGCGAAATAGGCCCACAGCTGGGCCTTGCTGGACGCATTGGCCACGCCGACCAGGTTCAGCAGCAGCGCGAACGACACCGGCGAGGTGTGGGCCGGCGGCGCGCCTGAGTGGATCGACCAGACGGCGTTGTCGATCCGCTTGGCCGGCTCCTGGGTCTTCCAGGCCTCGATGGCCGCCAGATAGTCGTCGATCGCGCGCGGGATGACGTTGAAATGCAGGCTCTTGGCCGACTTCGGCGACTGGAACATGTACCAGCTCAGCGACTCCGGCGTGCCGTAGCGCAGCCATTGCTCCATCGTCAGGCCGTTGCCCTTCGACTTGGAGATCTTCTTCCCTTCGACATCGAGGAAGAGCTCGTAGTTGAACCCCTCGGGCGGCACGCCGCCCAGCGCGCGGCAGACCTTCGAACTCTCGCGCACGCTCTCGATCAGGTCCTTGCCCGACATCTCGTAGTCGACGTCCAGCGCCGTCCAGCGCATGGCCCAGTCGGGTTTCCACTGCAGCTTCACATGGCCGCCGGCGACGGGGACTTCGGTGCGGCCGCCGGCGGGATCGTCGAAGACGATGGTCCCTTTCTCCACGTTGCGCTCCAGCGTCGGCACCTGCAGCACATGGCCGGTGACGGGGCTGACCGGCAGGAAGGGCGAATAGGTGGCGCGGCGCTCTTCGCCGAGGGTCGGCAGCATGATCGCCTGAACCGCGTCGAACCGCTCCAGCAGGGTCAGCAGCGTCGCGTCGAAGCGGCCGGACTTGTACTGCTCGGTCGAGGACAGAAACTCGTACTCAAAGCCGAAGCCGTCGAGGAAGGCGCGCAGGCGGGCGTTGTTGTGGGCCCCGAAGCTGTCGTGGGTGCCGAACGGGTCGCGCACCACGGTCAAGGGCTTGTGCAGGTCCTCGGCCAGCATCTCCGGATTGGGAACGCCTTCCGGAACCTTGCGCAGCCCGTCCATGTCGTCCGAGAAGGCGATCAGCCGCGTCGACCAGTGGTCACCGGTCAGGGCGCGGAAGGCGTTGCGCACCATGGTGGTGCGCGCCACCTCGCCGAAGGTGCCCATATGCGGCAGGCCGGACGGGCCGTAGCCCGTCTCGAAGACCACGGGCGCCCGCAGCGCCTCGAACGTCGCCAACGCCTCGTCGGCCTTGCCGGCGTCGATCAGCAGTTTCGCCGCATTCCGCTCTGCGTCGCTGAGCCGCTTCTTCAGCACATGGTCCAGCAGATTGCGGGCCTGTTCGAACGGCCAGGACCTGGCTTCGCGCGCGAGGGTTTCGAGGTTCTGCAGCATGGGAAGGGGCTTTGCAGGGTCGGGGGCGGCGGGTCAACGGCGAGGATCAAGGTACGAACGAAGGCGTTATCCCGGCGCTCCCATTCTTAGAGAGGCCATCATGACCTATCGCCGTTTCGCCGCAATGATCCTCGTCTCGACCATCGTCATGTACGGACTGATGTTTCTCAACACCTACGAGATCGACCACGTCCGCTTCAGCGAGACGCGGCTGTACATGGCGCTGATGATGGGGGCGGTCATGGCGGCCATCATGATGGGGTTCATGTGGTCCATGTATGAGAAGACGCGGATCAACCAGACGATCATCGCCCTCTCCATCGTGGTCTTCGCCGGTTCGCTGTGGCTGGTGCGCAGTCAGGCGACCGTCGGGGATGTCGCCTATATGAGGGCCATGATCCCCCACCACTCGATCGCCATTCTGACCAGCGAACGCGCCCATATCCGGGATCCCCGCGTCCGACAGCTGGCTGACGAAATCATCGAGGCCCAGGTGCGCGAGATCGCCGAGATGGACGCCCTGATCGCCGACCTGTCACGCGAACCGCCGCCCGCCGGCGCCCCCGACCTGCCGCCGAGCGCCGCGACGCAGTGAGGCGGCGGCAAGGGCGCCCTGGTCTTCACGACACGCGGGTGGTCCCCGCGCGCCTGTCCGACAGCCGCCTCTCAAGCACTTGGGCCAGCAGATTTCGGGCCTGTTCGAACGGCGAGGACCTGGCGTCGCGCGCGAGGGTTTCGAGGTTCTGCAGCATGGGCGGGGTTTGCAGGGACACGGGCCGGCGGTCACCGCCCCGCGTCACTGCCGCGCGAGCCCTGCCAGAGTCGCGGGAAGGTCAGCCTGAACCGCGCACCCCCGTCCTCGTTCTTCTGCTCGCACTTCAACGTGCCGCCCATTTGCGCCGTCAGGCTGACGACCACCTTCATCCCAAGGCCGGTGCTGGCGGCCGGGTCAAACGTATCCGGCAGCGGCGGTCCGTCATTCGAGACGCAGAGGTCGTGCACGCCGTTAATCAGGCGATACTCCACACCGATCTCGCCCTCGCCATATTTGGCCGCGTTGGTGATCAGCTCGTTGGCGACCAGTCCGAGCGATTGCACCATCCCCGAAGGCAGGAGCGACTCCGCGCCTTCGACGGTGATCTTGCGGTCCAGGGCGTCCGACAGATCGGCGCTCAGCCGCCTCAGGAAGGCCAGGACTTCAATCTCGATCCCCTCCTCGGCGTAGAAATTTCGATGAATCCGGGCCACGGTCGCGACCCGGTTGGCGGCGATCCGCAACTGCTCCGGGGCATCCATCGACCCCGATGCGCGGCTTTGCATGACCAGAAGGGAGGAGACGAACTGCAGGCTGTTGGCGACGCGATGGTCGATCTCCCGCGACATCAAATCCGCGTGCGCGGCCGCCTGTCGCGAGGCTCGCCGGAGTTCCATCTGGTCCATGACCACCGAGGCCAGGTCGGTGAGATCGTTCACGGCCCCCTCATCGGGTTCGCGGGGTTCGAAATCGATGACGCACAACGTCCCGAGGTTGAAGCCGTCATGGGTGGTCAGCGGCGCGGCGGCATAGAACCGCAATCCGAACTCGCCCGCGACCAGCGGATTGGCCAGTGACCGGGGATCCAGCTTGGCGTCGGTCAGGACATAGGTCTCGGTCGACAGGATCGCAGACGCGCACAGACCGGGCGCCCGATCGATCTCGGAAACGTCGAGGCCGTGGTGCGACTTGAACCAGATGCGGTCGTTGTCAACGATGCTGATGATGGCGATCGGCGTCCTGAACCGGCGAGCCGCGATGGCGGCCAGGCGATCAAACGACCCGTCCGGAGGCGTATCGAGGATGTCATAGCGCCTGACAGCGTCAAGACGGAGAGCTTCGCGACCTTCGCCGGCGACATCAATCGGGACAGGCATTCAACGAACTCACATCGGCGCGAAGATCATCTATCGCCCACCGGGTCGGTTCCGCAAATCGCGGATCATACCGACGGTCTCCTGAACGGGGGCAAACGTGGGGAGTTCCCAAGGCTTGACTGATCGCCTCGTGTGCGTGACGCCAACCCATGCGCACCGCCGATTTCGATTTCGACCTGCCGGACGACCACATCGCGCTCCGCCCCGCCGAGCCGCGGGATTCCGCGCGCCTGCTGGTGGTGCGCGACGGCGGGCTGGAAGACCGGATCGTCCGCGACCTGCCCGACTTCCTGCGCCCCGGCGACGCCCTGGTGTTCAATGACACGCGGGTGATCCCGGCGCGGCTGTCGGGGGTGCGCGAGCGGGTCGGCCAGGAAGGCGAGACCCTGACCGTCGCCGTCGAGGCCACCCTGCATCACCGCGACGCGCCCGACGTCTGGTCGGCCTTCATGAAGCCCGGCAAGCGGATCAAGGCGGGGGACCGCATCCGGTTTGGCGCTGCGAGTGACGGCGCCTGCCTGCTCGGCCGCCTCGACGCGACCGCGGTCGACAAGGGCGACGACGGCCTGGTCATCCTGTGTTTCGACCTCGCGGGCCCTGCACTCGACGAGGCCATTCGCGATGTCGGGGTCATGCCCCTGCCCCCCTATATCGCCGCGAAACGGGCCGAGGACGACCGCGACCGGTCGGACTATCAGACCCTGTTCGCCAAATGGGACGGCTCGGTCGCCGCGCCGACGGCCGGCCTGCATTTCACCCCGGCCCTGATGGCGGCGATCGAGGCGAAGGGCGTCTCGACCCATGCGGTGACCCTGCACGTGGGGGCCGGCACCTTCCTGCCGGTCAAGGCCGACGACACCGCCGACCACAGGATGCATTCCGAGTGGGGCGAGGTCTCCGCCCAAACCGCCGCCGCCCTGAACGCCGTCCACGCCGCCGGCGGTCGCATCGTCTGCGTCGGCACCACCAGCCTCCGCCTGCTGGAGAGCGCTGCGACGGAGGCCGGTGAGATCCGGCCCTTCCACGGCGATACGGCGATATTCATCACCCCTGGCTACCGATTCCGCGCCGTCGACGTGCTGATGACCAATTTCCACCTGCCGAAATCGACCCTGTTCATGCTCGTTAGCGCCTTCGCCGGCCTGGAGACGATGAAGGCGGCCTATGCCCATGCGGTGAGGGACGGCTACCGCTTCTATTCCTACGGGGACGGCAGCCTGCTATTCCGGACCGACTGATCCGGGGGGACTTCATGCACTACATCCGCACAGCGTCGTTTGGCGGCCTCTTCACGACCACCTTCCTCGTCGCGGCGAGCTTTCAGGTCGCCGCGACCCTTCTGGGCCTGATTCTGGCGGTGCTCTCTCCGGGGCTCTTCAACATGAACGGCGTTCCGGCCACGACGCCGGTCGGGGCGATCAGTGTGCTGATTTTCCTGCTCTGCTTCGCCCTGTTCATGAACGCGGCGATCTCGGCTCTCGGCGCCGCGGTGGTGCTGGGCTGGCGTCGCTTCCTGCCGAGGCAGCCCAAGGCCTGAACCAAGCCCGCCCGGGCTCCGAGGTGACGCGCCGGGCTTTAGGCGCTAAGGCCACCGCCCCATGCCCTTTCCTTTTGACATCTCCGCCACCGAAGGCCGCGCCCGCACCGGCGTGCTGAAGACCCCGCGCGGCGACATCCGCACGCCCGCGTTCATGCCCGTCGGCACCGCCGCCACGGTCAAGGCCATGACGGTGGATCAGGTCGCCCAGACCGGCGCCGACATCATCCTGGGCAACACCTACCACCTGATGCTGCGTCCCGGTCCCGAGCGGATGGAGCGGCTGGGCGGGCTGCACAAATTCATGGGCTGGAACAAGCCGATCCTGACTGACAGCGGCGGTTTCCAGGTCATGTCCCTGGCCGGCATTTCGAAGGTGAAGGAAGAGGCCGTCACCTTCGCCAGCCATATCGATGGCTCGAAACACGTCCTCAGCCCCGAACGCTCGATCGAGATCCAGGCCGACCGCATCGGCGCCGACATCTCCATGCAGCTGGACCAGTGCGTCTCCTGGCCGGCCGAGGAGCCCGCCGCCCGCGCCGCCATGGAACTGTCGGCCCGCTGGGGCGCGCGCTCGAAGGCCGCCTTCGGCGTGCGCGAGACCCAGGCCCTGTTCGGCATCCAGCAGGGCTCGACCTTCAGAAATCTGCGCCGCGAGTCCTCGGACCGACTGCGCGAGGTCGGCTTCGACGGTTACGCCATCGGCGGCCTGGCCGTCGGAGAGGGCCATCAGGCCATGTGCGACGTCCTGGACTATGCGCCCGACATGCTGCCCGCCGACCGCCCCCGCTATCTGATGGGCGTCGGCAAGCCCGTTGATCTCGTGGAGGCGGTCTGGCGCGGCGTCGACATGTTCGACTGCGTCCTGCCTACCCGTGCCGGCCGCCACGGCCAGGCCTGGACCTGGGAAGGGCCGATGAACCTCAAGAACGCCCGCTTCGCCGAGGACCAGGACCCGCTGGACCCTACCCTCGCCTGCCCCGCTTCATCCCAATATTCAAAAGCTTATCTGCATCACCTGATCCGCGCCGACGAAATCCTCGGCAAGGTTCTGCTGAGCTGGCACAACATCGCCTTCTTCCAGGCCCTGACGGCGGCGATGCGGGCCGCGATCGCCGAGGGCCGTTTCGAGGCCTTCCGACGGGATTTCCACGCCCGGCATACCTCCAACGGCTAGCGCTGGCTGCCGCCCCGCGGGCGGAACCACGCCGGAGCGGCGGGCGGGGCGCAGTTGCGCTGCATTCCCACCCCTTTCAGGAAGCTGCGCCGCATCCGCCCCGCCTGGACGGCGGACTGGACGTGGCGGCTGTGTTGCTCCGCGCCCGAAAGCCGGCGGATCCAGCCGCGGCCCGGGATGAAGTCGGTCGTGGCGTCCCGGACGGCGTCCAGCGCCGCCTCCGCCGTCGCATCCGCCGCCCGTTCGCTGAGGTACGAGCCGTCCGGCGCGGGCGGCTCGTCGGTGTCTGGCCCCAGCGCCTCGTTCAGTCGGGCGATCTCGGCCCCGATGGTGGCGCACCGGGTCAGGTTGCGCAGGTCGTAGGGGTTGGCCTCGGCCTGCAACAGGACGGTCGGGATGTACTCCCGCCGCAGGTTCAGGTCATCCAGCGGCGCTGTCGCCGCGGCGCCCAGCCCCGCCCCGAACTGGCGCGCGCCGTCCATGGCCGAACCTCCGGCCTGGCAGCCGGCGAGGACTGTCGCGATCGCGAGCATGAACAGGGTCGGGCGCATCCCTCCTTCAACCACGGCAGGCGTCGCGGCGAAAGCGCTTCACGGCTGCGCAAATCCGGTTAGGCTCCCACTGCATGTTTCAGTTCATAAAAACGTGGTTCGCGCAGCAGCAGTGCCAACACGACTTCAAATACAGCCGCACCAAGCCCGGGACCCTGGTCTGCAAGAAGTGCCGCGCGCGCCGGCCGAAGCCGCGCTGACGCCCGGTGCTGAAGAGGGGGTGGTACGTCCTCTCGGGCTCGAACCGAGGACCCTCTGATTAAAAGTCAGATGCTCTAACCAACTGAGCTAAGGACGCACACCTGCGGGATCGCGTTCGCGACCCGGCGACGCGCCTTCTGTTGCAATCCGGCGTCCGGGTCAAGCGCCGGGTCGACGGATTGAGGGCTCCGGGCTAGGCATCGGTCATGAAACCCCTGTCCGGCCTGCGCATCATCGAGTTCGACGGCCTCGGGCCAGTGACCTTCGCCGGCATGGTCCTGGCCGACCTCGGCGCTGACGTGCTGCGCCTGACACGCAGCGCCAGCGCGGGCGCACCGGTGTTCTCCGACGTGGGCGGCGAGGTTCTTCATCGCGGACGATCATCCGTCGCCGTCAATCTGAAGGACGCTGGGGACCAGGCCCGGATCCTCGACATGATCGCCGTTGCGGACGGCCTGATCGAGGGTTTTCGGCCCGGCGTCATGGAACGGCTGGGTCTCGGACCCGACGTCTGCGCGGCGCGGAACCCGCGTCTCGTCTACGGCCGCGTGACCGGATGGGGCCAGACGGGGCCCAAGGCGGCGGAGGTCGGGCATGACATCAACTACATCGCCCTGAGCGGGGCCCTCCACGCCATGGGAGAGCCCGACCGGCCGCCCCGGCCGCCGCTGAACCTGATCGGCGACTACGGCGGCGGGGCCATGATGCTGGTCACCGGCGTACTCGCCGGGCTCCTGGAAGCCCGACGCACCGGCGCCGGGCGGGTCGTGGACGCCGCCATGACCGACGGCTCGGCCCTGCTGATGAGCCTGTTCCACGCGCTCGCGGGCCGCGGCCTGTGGAGCGATGCGCGCGGGGCCAATCTGCTGGACGGCGGCGCCCCCTTCTATCGCTGCTTCGCCTGCCGCGACGGCCGGTTCGTCGCCGTCGGAGCCCTGGAGCCGCAGTTCTACGCCGCCCTGCTGACAGGCCTGGGCCTCCGCGAGGACGAAGCCCCGCAATACGACATGGCGAACTGGCCGGCGCTGCACGCCCGGCTGGAAGCGGCTTTCGCGACCCGGGACCGCGACGACTGGGCGGCGCTGTTCGAAGGCTCCGACGCCTGTGTTACCCCGGTGCTGTCGCTCGCCGAAGCGCCGCTCCATCCCCACAACGCCGCTCGAAACACCTTCAGCGCCACCCGCCCGCCCCAGCCCGCCCCGGCCCCCAGGTTCGCGGGATCGAACGCGCCTCCCGAACCCCAGGGAGCCGCCCTGTCGGTCGCCGAGGCCCTGGCCCGCTGGAGCTGAGCAGTCGCGACGTGGACTCCCCCGACACAGGGCTGCAAAATCTTGTCCTGCCGCCGCCTGGCGTGGTGACCCTCGCCCCGTTCAAGGCTATGGAACGGGCGAACCGGTCGCGCGTTGGAAGGCCGATCCGGGGGAGACGCCATCCATGAAACGACTCATCGCCTGTCTGGTCCTGACCAGCGCCCTGACCGCCGCGGCCTGCGACGATCCCCAGGCTTCGAACGAGCCTGAAACCGCTGACATCACGATGGACGAACCGGTCGCCCCCGCCGCCGAAGACGCCGGCGTCCCGGTCGCCGCCCCCAGCGCGGTCGACACGCCGCCCGTGGACTCGACCACCCTTCCTCCCGAGAAGCGGACGTCCGAAGAGTCGGTCAAACCCGAAAGCGAAACCCTCTTCTACTGATCCGGCCGCCGATCGCGCGGCGGCTCCCTGCCCTGACGAAAGTTTCAGTTTGACGCCACGGCACGCCCTGTTTCTCGTCAGCACGGCGGGTCTCGCTCTTCTCGCGTCCGCCGCCCATGCAGACCCGCGCGCGCAGATCCGCGGCGAGATGGACGCCGAGCTTCGCGCGCAGCTTGTCCGGGCCGTCGGCGAGGTCGACGATCCGCCTTCGAACCGGTTTGAAGCCCGCCGGCGCGCGCGCGGCGCCATGGAGGCCGCCGAGGCCTTGCTGAGGTCCGAGGGCTATTACCAGCCCGTGCTGGAAGATGCGGTCGAGGGCGAGGAAAATCCCGTCGCCATCGTCAACGTCACGCCTGGCCGACGGTTCGTGCTGACCGATCCCCGCGTGCAGTGGACCGCTCCCGCGCCGGACGCCGAATCGGAGACCGCCGCACTCCACGAAGTCGCGGTCAAAGCCGCCCAGGCCGGCCGGGCCGGCGACGTCATCGCCGCCGAGGGCCGGGTCGTCGCCGCCCTGACGCGTCGCGGCTATGCCGACGCGGCGGCCGAGCCCCGGCGTGTCGTCGTCGACCATGCGGCCTTCACCGTCCAGCCCAGCTATCGAATCTCGTCCGGCGCCCTGGTGCGTCTGGACGGTGTGCGGCTCGAGACCCGCGGCCCCACCAATCCCGCCTGGGTGACGAGCCTGGCGCCGTGGTCCGAAGGCGAGGTCTACGATCCCGAGGACGTCGCCGAGCTGGAGCGGCGGCTGTTGGAAACCGGCGTCTATGACGGCGTCGGCGTGGCCCTGGCGCCCCGCGAGCAGAACCTGAGCAACGGCAACCGCCCCATCGTCGTCACCCTGACCGACCGCCCCCGTCGGATCCTGGAGGCAGGCGCGACCTTCTCGACGGCCGAAGGATCGGGCCTCGACCTGATCTGGACCTGGCACAACCATTTCGGACGCGCCGACACCATCGTCTGGCAGGCGCGGGCGGCCGATGTCGACAGCCGGCTGGGCGTCAGTCTGGGCCTGCCGCACTGGCGGCGGCCGGGCGAGACCCTGAGGCTGTCCGCGGCCGTGCTGAACGAGGATACGGACGCCTATCGCCGCACAGCCCTGTCCCTGGCCGCCGACCTTCAGCAGCGCCTCGGCAAGACGTCATACATCAGCTACGGAGTCGGTTTCGATGCTGGCAAATATGACGAGAACCGGTTCGATCCGGTCACCCGGCTGCCGATCAATTTCGACCGTGATCTGATCATCCTCACCGGCCGGGCCAGCGCTTTCCTGGACCGGTCAAACGATCCCCTCGATCCGACGACCGGCTGGCGGCTGTCCGCCTGGGCCCAGCCCACCGCCGTGTCTGGCGAGGATACGACCATCTTCCTGCGCACCGAGGCCCAGGTCACCGCCTATCTGCCGCTTCAGGACGGCGCGAAGACCGTGCTGGCGGGACGCGCCCGCCTCGGCTCCATCGTTGGCGGCGCCGAACTGACCATTCCGTCCGATCGCCTGTTTTACTCGGGGGGCGGCGGCTCGGTGCGGGGTTTTGAATACCAGGGCGTCGGACCGCGCCTTCCCGACAACACGCCGCGCGGGGGCCTCAGCCTGATCGAGGCCTCGGTCGAGATTCGCCGCGACGTCTGGCGCAATTTCCAGGCCGTGGCTTTCGTCGACGCGGGTGCGATCGGTTTCCAGGAAACGCCGGACTTCGGCAACCTGCGCTACGGCGCCGGCTTCGGCGTCCGTTACAAGCTGCCGTTCGGACCGATCCGGGCCGATATCGCCTTCCCGCTGGACCGCCGTGAGGGCGACGCGGACTTTCAGGTCTATGTCAGTATCGGACAGGCGTTTTGACCGACGCCCCGCCTCCTGTGGAAACACCTGACACGCCGGCCGAGACGGCGAAGAGGAAGCGCACGCGCCTGCAGGCCATCGCCTTCTTCGGCGGCATGGCGGCGGCCGTCATCGCGGCCCTGCTGATCGTCGTCATGGTCGGCGGACGCATGTATCTGTTGTCCGGCCCGGGCCGCGAGCTGGTCACCAGCTTCGTCGCCGGCAAGAAGCTGGGCCGCTACGGCCGCATCAATGTCGAGGGCGTGCGCGGCGACCTGTTCGATGACTTCACCATCGACCGCGTCACCGTCACCGACGCCAGGGGCGTCTGGCTGGAAGCCCGCAAGGTTCGCGTCGACTGGGACTGGTGGCCGCTGATGGCGCGCGAGTTCCACGCCACCAATGTCGAAGCCCAGGTCATTCGTCTGATCCGGCGCCCTGAGGTCGAACCCACGACCACCCCGCCCGGCCCCCAGCCCCTGTCGGTCGATATCGACCGCTTCTCCGCCGACGTCGAGTTGCTGGAAGGCTTCAGCCAGGAATATGGCCGCTGGCGGCTGTCGGGCGAGGCCGATGTGCCGCGGAAAGGCCCGAAGAAGGCGATCATCAACGCCGCCAGCAACAGCCGGCCCGGCGACTATCTGCGCGTCAACGCCACGCTCGGAGCGAAGATCACCGACCTGCGGCTGAACCTGCGCGCCAACGAGGCGCAGGGCGGCCCCATCGCGGGGGCGCTGGGCTATTCGCCGGACAGACCGTTCTTCGCCACGGCGGTGGTCAATGGCTCGGTCATCGACGCCACGGTCCGCACCGGCGACTTCGTTCCCCTGGTGATCAAGGGACGGTACGGCGGGAACCTGACGCGGATCTCCGGCTTCGCCGACTTCTCCGGATCAGACCTGCTGGCGCCGTTTGCCCGGCGGATCGGCCGCACGGCCCGGTTCGGCTTCGCCACCTCGACCGACAGCGACAGGGATGGCCTGCACGGTGTCGGCTGGCGGCTGATCGCCGACAATCTGAACGCCAGCGCCAGCGGCGACATCCGGCTAAGCGACCGCAGCAGTCCGGCCGGCGTCACCCTGGACATATCGACGCCTTCCCTGACCCGCCTGGTCGGCCAGCGCGCGGCGGGGCCGGCAGCCTGGAAGGGACTGTTCAAGGGCGACGTCTCTGCATGGGCCCTTACGGGATCGGCGGACCTGCTGGCTGTCGAGGTCTCGAGCTACCGGGCCCGGCGTGTGAGCGGGCCGTTGAACGCTCGCATGCGCCTGGGGCGGCTGGATCTGGACGGCGACATTCGCGCCGCCGGCGGCTCCAATGCCGGAATCGTGGGCGGTCTTCTGGGAAGCCAGCCACGCGTCTCGTTCGAAGCGGCCCGGCTGGCGGACGGCGCGATTCTGCTGGAGCGGGTGCAGGCGACCGGCCAGGCGCTGACCCTGTCCGGATCGGGCGGCCGAAGCCTGACGGGCGGTCTGGGATTCCGCGGCGAGGCCCGGATCACCGACGTCTCCCGCCTCCGCAAGGGCGCGCGCGGCGCGTTCGGCGGCCCCATCACCGCCTCCATGACGCGGGCGGGACAGCCGTGGCGACTGACATTCGACGCCCGGGGCCGCGGGCTGGCGACCGGCATGGCGGAACTGGACCGGCTCCTCGGCACGACACCGCGGCTCCAGCTGACCGGCGCGCTCAACGGCGGGCGGATCGAGGTCGAACGCGCCGTGCTGACCGGAGCCCAGGGGACCGCCGGCGCGCGCGGTCTGATCGAAGGGGACGGGCGGCTGCGGCTGGCGCTGAACTGGAACGCCCGAGGTCCTTTCGGAGTGGGTCCGGTCGCCATCGACGGGGCGATGACCGGGGACGGAGCCCTGACCGGCACCCTCGCCCGGCCCAGAGCGGATTTGACGGCGAAATTCGGCAAGCTGAGCGCCGGTGCGCTGGTCCTGACGGATGCGGACATGGTGCTGAGCTTCCGGCGCGGCGCCGACGCCTCCGACGGCCGCATCGCCCTGACCGCCGGATCGAACTATGGACCCGCACGCGCCAGCGGGAATTTCTTCCTCGGCGGCGACCGCATCCGCCTCACGGATGTGGATCTGAACGCAGGCGGCGTCACGGCCCAGGGCGCGATCGCCCTGTCCAACAGTTTCCCGTCCAGCGCCGACCTGACGTTCACCGCACGGCCCGGCGCCTTCCTCGCTTCGGGGACCGCCGACGGCCGTGTCCGTCTGACCGACGGCGACGGAGCGGAGACGGCGATCCTGGACGTGACAGGACGCAACGTCCGCCTGACGGGATCCGGCTGGGTGATCCGGACCCTCGACCTCAACGGCCGCGGGACCCTGTCGCGCCTGCCCTTCACGCTCAAGACCGACATCGGCGGCGCGACTCCGGTCTCCTTCGACGGAACCGGCGTCTACTCCCGCGAAGGGGCTGCCCAGTCGGTGGTGCTGGAGGGTTCTGGTCGGGTCCGCGAGATCGCCTTCACGACGCGCAACCCCGCCGTCATCGCCCTTTCGGGTGATGGACGCGTGGCGCGGGTCGATCTCGGCATCGGCGGCGGCGTCCTTCTGGGCGAACTGCGTCAGGATTCCCGCGCCGCCATCATCGAGGCCAATCTGACCAGCGTCGACCTCGGAACCGTGGTGCGCGACATGCGCGGATCCATGACCGGCCGCCTGTCGTTGCGGGGCGCCGGCGACGACCTGTCGGGTTCGGCCAACCTGGCGCTGCAGGACGTTCGCAGCGTCGATGCGCCGCGTGGCCTGGCGGTCGATGGAACGCTGAACGCGATCCTGGTCAACCACACCCTGCGGGTTCAGGCCCAGGCCAATGACGGCGACGCCGTCCGCGCCACGGCGGACGTCACCCTGCCCGTGGTGGCGTCGGCCGTTCCCTTGCGGCTGGCGATCGTGCGCACCGGCGCCATGTCGGGCGACGTCTCCATCCAGGGCCAGATTCAGCCGATCTGGGACCTGCTGGCCGGCGGCGAGCGGTCCCTGACCGGTCAGGTGAACGCCCGCGCCACCCTGGCTGGATCACTCGCCGAACCGCGCATCAACGGACGGCTCGACCTGCAACAGGGAACCTTCCGCGACAGCGCCACCGGCGTGCGGCTTGAGAACGTCACCCTCGCCAGCCGCTTCGACGACACCACGGGCCTCGTGGAAGCCTTCAGCGCGGTGGACGGCGCGGGCGGCTCGGTGACAGGCAACGGGCGCATAGGCCTGCGACAGGGGTCCGGCTCCAGCTTCCAGCTGCTGCTGAACCGGTTCCGGATCATCGACAACGACATTGCCGAGGCCCGGGCGTCCGGACCTCTTACCGTGACGCGCGGCCAGGACGGCAACATCACCCTGACAGGCGAGATGGACATCGACGAAGCCCGCATCGAGGCCAATCCGCCGGGCTCGAACGGCATCGTCCGCATGGATGTGGTCGAGATCAACAAGCCGGGGGGGGATGTCCCGGAAGAGGAGCAGAACCAGCAGCGTGGACTTCAATTCGGCCTCAACATCGGCCTGCGGTCTCCCGGCGGCGATGTGCGCGTCGTCGGCCGCGGCCTGAACGTGGAGATGAACGTCAATGCCCGGGTGACGGGCACCATCAGCCGGCCGATCCTCAGCGGCACGGCGCGGGTCGTGCGCGGCGACTACGATTTCGCCGGCAAGCGGTTCGTGTTCGACGAGCGCGGAACGGTCAGCCTGTCGACAAATCCTGAACTCATCCGGCTGGACCTCACCGCGACGCGCGACGACCCGGCGCTGACGGCCACCATTCGCGTCACGGGAACGGCGGCCAGGCCGGAGATCGCCCTGACCTCGACCCCCGCCCTGCCCCAGGACGAAATCCTGTCCCAGGTGCTGTTCGGACGGTCGGCGTCCCAGCTGTCGGCGTTCGAGGCCGCCCAGTTGGCGGCGGGCGTCGCGGCCCTCGCGGGCGGTGGCGGTTTCGACGTCATCGGCAACCTGCGCGAACTGGCCGGTCTCGACCGGCTGTCGTTCGGCGGCGAGGCGTCGGGCCTCACCGTCGCCGGCGGGCGCTATATCAACGACAATGTCTATCTGGAGATCATCGGCGGCGGGGAGAGCGGCGCGGCCGTGAACGTCGAATGGCAGGTGCGCCGCAACCTGACCATCAGCTCGAAATTCGGCGGACAGGGCGAGGCCAGTCTGTCGATCCGCTGGCGCCGCCAGTCACGGCAGCCGGGCGCCGATCGCGAGGACCGGCGCCCGAACCGCTAGGCTTGGTATTTCGCGGCGTTTGTCCGGATCTTGTCCAGGGCGCTGGCGCCCCGGATCGCCGCGACATGCATGATCGCGGCGACGGACAGGGCGACAAGGGTGAACACCGTCAGCCACATCGGCTGGCCGCCAGAGAACGCGGGCGCGAAGATCGAGATAAGCGCTCCGCCCAGCCCCCAGATCACCAGAACCAGGAACAGGATCGGCAGCACCTGGTTCGGTTTCCGCCACTGGACGAACGCGAGGACCAGTTGCAGCACGACAAAGGCGCCGGTCATGCCCAGACCGATCTGGGACTGCTGCGCCAGGGCGGCGGGGTCGGGCGCCTGACCGGTAAACTGTTCGACCATTCGGCCGGCTGCCTCGACCGCCTCCGGCGTCGACGCGTACCAGCCGGCCACCGCCTGATTGATCGCGCCTATCACCATGCCGACGGCGCTGACCCGGGCGGCCGCAAGCGCCACATCCTCCGTCGTCAGTGGCGCGGTGGGGTTCATCGCCTTGATAAGATCGGTCATTCTCTTGTTCCTCCCGAGGATGTCGCGAGCCTACCCCGAGCGGAGACGAGTCGATACCCGGGCCTCCTTCACCTTTGCCGTCGGCCCCGCTAGGGTCCGCCGGCATGCGAATTCAGCCCTCCGACCAGCTCGCGCTCGACCATGTCGCGGCGCGCGAAGCCGCCATCGTCGGCAGGGCCGTCGAATGGGCCGGCGTCAACTCGGGCAGCCGTAACGCCGTGGGTCTGGCCCTGATGCTGGATCGGCTCGAGACGGAAGCCGCCCGTCTGCCCGCCACGGTCGAACGAATCGCCACCCAGGCTTCGACCTCGGTCGGCGACGACGGCGCGGTGCGGACCGAAGCCCACGCCGACGCCCTGAAGATCACCGCCCGGCCCGAGGCGCCGATCCAGGTCGTCCTGACCGGCCACTACGACACCGTCTTCCCCGTCGACAGCGGCTTCCAGACCGTCTCGACCCGTCCGGACGGCGCGCTGAACGGACCGGGCATCGCCGACATGAAGGGCGGGATCAGCGTCATGCTGGCGGCTCTGGAAGCCTTCGAGACCTGCCCCGACCGGGAGCGCGTCGGCTGGACCGTCCTGCTGTCCCCGGACGAGGAGATCGGCTCTCCTGCCTCGGCGCCGTTGCTGGCGGACCTCGGCGCGCGCGGCCACATCGGCATGACCTACGAACCCGCCCTCGCCGACGGCACGCTGGCCGGGGCGCGCAAGGGCAGCGGCAACTATCATCTGATCGTGTCGGGCAAGGCGGCCCATGCCGGCCGCGCCTTCCACGAGGGCGCCAACGCCGTCGCCGGGGCCGCAATCCTCGCCGCCGGCCTGCACGCCCTGAACGGTCGGCGCGACGGCGTCACTGTCAATGTCGCGAAGATATCCGGCGGCGGGGCCCTCAACGTGGTCGCCGACAACGCCGTGGTCCGCTTCAACGTCCGCGTTCCCGACAAGGCCGCCTCGGACTGGATCGAGGCCGCGATTCGCGAGATCATCGCCGACCTCCCCTTCCCCGGACTAACCGTGCATCTGCACGGCGGCATGACCCGCGCGCCCAAGCCGATGGACGCGTCCCAGACGGCCCTGTTCGAGGCCGTGCGCGATACGGGCGCCCTGCTGGGCCAGACCGTGGCCTGGAAGCCGTCGGGCGGGGTCTGCGAGGGCAACAACCTGCACGCCGCCGGCCTGCCCAATGTCGACACGCTCGGCGTCCTCGGCGGCGACATCCATTCGGATCAGGAGTTCGCCTGGCCCGCCAGCTTCGTCGAACGCGCCCGGCTCAGCGCCCTGATACTGTGCAAGATCGCCTCGGGCGAGATTGACGCCCTGAAGCTGAAATCCCTGCGTCTGGAGACGATGTAACCCCATGCTCGTCGTCCGACCCGCCGCGCCCGCCGACCTCGACCACCTGCTGGAGCTCGCCATCCTCAGCGGCCCGGGCTTCACCAGCCTGCCCGAGGATCCGGACCAGCTGGCGGAACGGCTGGATGTCAGCCGTGACAGTTTCACGGGCAAGCTCGCGCCGGCGGATCGCTGGTACACATTGATGCTCGAGGAAACCGAGACCGGCGACGTCGACGGCATCGGCTCGGTCAAGGCGGCGGTCGGCCTGAACCGGCCCTTCTTCTCGTTCCGCGTGGTGACCAACACCCAGTCGTCGCCTTCTCTGGGCATCAAGCTCGAACAGAGGACGCTGGTGCTGGTCAATGAATGCACCGGCTGGAGCGAGGTCGGCTCGCTGTTCCTCAAGGCCGACCGGCGCAAGGGCGGCGCGGGCCGCCTGCTCAGCCAGTCGCGTTACATGCTGATCGGCGCCCAGCCGGAGCTGTTCAACGAGAACGTCCTGGCCGAGCTGCGTGGCGTCTTCACCCCCGATGGGGCCTGCCCGTTCTGGGACCATGTGGCGCACAAATTCTTCCCCATGGAGTTCGACGAGGCCGACCGCATGACCGGCTCGACGGACAAGCAGTTCATCCTCGACCTCGCCCCGCGTCATCCGATCTACATCGACCTCCTGCCCGAACCGGCGCGCGCCGTGATTGGCAAGGTCCATCCGCAGGGCGTGCCCGCGATGGCCCTGCTGGAGAGCGAGGGCTTCCGGCCCAACGGCCTGATCGACATCTTCGACGCCGGCCCCACGGTCGCCTGCGGTCGCGACAACATCCGCACCGTCCGCGACGCCCGCCGCCTGACCGTCGCCGTCGCCGCCGAGGTCGAGGCCGAACTGCCCGCCCTGATCTCGACCGACAGCGTCTCCGACTTCCGCGCCGTCCGCCAGCGCGCCCTTATCGAGGGCGACACCGCCACCCTGACCGCCGAAACCGCCGACGCCCTCAGGGTGCGGGCGGGGGATACGGTGCGGGTCAAGACCTGAGCCCATGACCATGATCCCGTTCAAATCCATCGACCCCGCCACCGGCGACACCGTCTGGGAGGGCGCCGCCGCCTCGCCCGCCGAAGTTCAGGCCGCCGCCGACCGCGCCCGCGCCGCCTTCCCCGACTGGGCCGACCGCCCGCGCCAGGACCGCATCGATGCGGTGAAACGCTACCAGGCCGTCCTCAAGGATCGCGCGCCGCGGATGGCCGAGGCCATCAGCCGCGAGACCGGCAAGGCCCTGTGGGAGACCACGGCGGAGCTGGCCGCGATGGCCGGCAAGGTCGACATCTCGATCCGCGCCTATGACGAGCGCACCGGCGAGCGGACGGCCGACACCGCCTTCGGCCACGCGACCCTTCGCCACCGCCCGCACGGGGTCGCGGCTGTGCTGGGGCCGTTCAACTTCCCCGGCCACCTGCCCAACGGCCACATCGTCCCCGCCCTGCTGGCCGGCGACACCGTGGTGTTCAAGCCGTCGGAAGAGACGCCCCTGACCGGCCAGCTGATGGCCGAGGCCTTCGCCGAGGCCGACCTGCCCGACGGCGTGGTCAATGTCGTCCAGGGCGGGCGGGACACGGGCGCCGCCCTGCTGGACGCGGGCATCGACGCCCTGATGTTCACCGGCTCGGGCGCGGCCGGCGCCCATTTCCGGCGCAAATTCGCCGACGACCCGCACGTCATCCTGGCGCTGGAGCTGGGCGGCAACAATCCGCTGGTCGTGTGGGACGCACGTGACGCAGAGGCCGTCGCCGGCATCGTGGTCCAGTCCGCCTTCGTCACCACGGGCCAGCGCTGCTCCTGCGCGCGCCGCCTGATCGTGCCCGAGGGCCCCCGGGGCGACGCCATCGTCGAGGCCGTCGCCGCCTTCGTCGATCGCCTGATCTTCGCGCCCTGGAACTCCACGCCCGAACCCTACGCCGGCCCCCTGATCTCACAGAAGGCCGCCGAGGCCGCGCTGCAGGCGCTGCAGGACCGGATCGCCATGGGTGCGAAGGTCATCCGCGCCTCAGGCCCCGTCGACAACCTGCCCGGCGCCTTCGTCCGGCCGGCCATCATCGACGTCACCGGCGTGGCGGTTCCGGATGAGGAGATGTTCGCCCCCTTCCTGTCCGTCACCCGGGTCGCCAGCTTCGACGCCGCCATCGCCGAGGCCAACGCCACCCGTTACGGCCTGTCCGCCGGTCTGGTGAGCGACGACCCCGCCAACTGGGACCGCTTCATCCGCCGCATCCGCGCCGGCGTGGTCAATTTCAACCGCCCGACCACCGGCGCCGCCGGCGACATGCCCTTCGGCGGCCTCGGCGCCAGCGGCAATCACCGGCCCAGCGCGTACTACGCCGCCGACTACTGCGCCTATCCGGTGGCCAGTTTCGAGGCCGGCGCGGTCAAGAACATCGAGAGTGAGATCAAGGGCTTGAGACCGTGACATCCGCTGTCGAAGCCAACGCCGACGGACTGATCGGTCCGACGCACTCCTACGCCGGCCTGTCGCCGGGCAACCTCGCCTCCAGCCTGAACGCCGGAGAAGCTTCCAACCCCCGCGCCGCCGTCCTGCAGGGTCTCGACAAGATGAAGCGGCTGGCCGACCTCGGCCTGCCCCAGTTCGTCCTGCCGCCGCATGAGCGGCCCGACATCCCCTTCCTGCGCACGCTCGGCTTCAGCGGCTCCGACGCCGCCGTTCTGGAAGCCGCGTGGAAGACCGCGCCGTCCTTCGCCGCCGCCGCGTGCTCGGCCTCGCCCATGTGGGCCGCCAACGCCGCCACGGTGACGCCATCCGCCGACGCCGCCGATGGCCGGGTCCATTTCACCCCCGCCAATCTGGTGACCAACCTGCACCGCTCGCTGGAGCACCAGCAGACGAAGCGCGCGCTGGACGCCCTCTTCCCGGACCCCGCCCGATTCGCCGTCCACGACGCCCTGCCCTCGGTCGGCCACCTCGCCGACGAGGGCGCGGCCAACCACGTCCGCCTGTGCGCCGACCACGGCGCGCCCGGCGTCAACATCCTCGTCTGGGGCCGCGAGGCGTATGAGCCGTGGTCCGGCGCCTACCCCGCCCGCCAGACGCGCGAAGCCTCCGAAGCCCTCGCCCGCCGACACGTCGCCGCCCGGCCCGTCTTCCCGCGCCAGTCGAAGGCCGCCATCGCCGGCGGGACCTTCCACAACGACGTCGTCTGCGTCGGCGCGCTGGAGACCCTCTTCTTCCACGAGCTCGCCTTCGAGGACACGGAGGCGACGAAGGCTTCGGTCCGCGCCGCCGCCCTGGGCCTGTTCGAACCGGTCTTCATCGAGGTGTCGTCCGCCGACCTGCCGCTGGCCGACGCCATCTCCAGCTATCTGTTCAACTCCATGCTGGTGCGGATCCCGGGCGAGGATCGCCTGACCCTGATCTGCCCGACCGAGACCCGCGACAACCCGCGCAGCCACGCCGTCGCCGAACGGCTCGCCACCTCCAACGGACCCATCGGCAAGATCGAATACGTCGACGTGCGCCAGTCGATGCGCAACGGCGGCGGCCCGGCCTGTCTGCGTCTGCGCGTGGTCCTGACCGAGGCCGAACTGGCCGCGACCAACCCCGCCATGCGGCTGACCGACGATCTGCATTCGCGACTGTCGGCCTGGGCCGCGGCCCACTATCGCGACCACCTGGCCCCCGCCGATCTGGCCGACCCGTTCCTGCTGGACGAGAGCCGCTCCGCCCTCGACGAACTGACCGGCCTGCTCGGCCTCGGCGGCGGCTTCTATCCGTTCCAGCGGAGCTGAATCGCATGCCCGTAATCCTGCGCAGGGCCATCGAGGCGGATGCCGGGGAGCTTCTGACGCTGCAGCGGGCCGCCTATGTGACCACGGCCCAATTGTACCGCGATCCGTTCCTGCCGCCCCTTCTGGAAACCCTTCAGCAGGTCGCCGAAGCCATCCGGTCGGAGATCGTTCTGGCGGCGGTCGACGGACACCGTATCGTGGGTTCCGCACGGGTCCGCATCGAAGGATCCGTGGGCCATATGGGGCGGCTGGTGGTTGCGCCGGATCGAGAGGGTGCGAGGCTCGGCGTCCGGTTGATCAAGGCGGTACAGGACCATGCGCCGCCCTCGGTGCGGCGTTTCGAGCTCTTCACCGGCGCCCTGAGCACGCGCCATATCGCCCTGTACTGGCTTCTCGGGTTCGAGGAGTTTGATCGGCGATGCTCGGACGAGGGTATCGAACTCGTCTATATGGGCCGCGACCGGACATAGGCCGGGACGCAAGGCGTTCAGGAGCGAGACCCGTGGCCGATTTCACCCACCGCGTCGCGACCGAGGCCGATATTCCGGCGCTCGTCGCCCTGATGGACCGCTCCATCTCCGGCCCGCTCGCCGCCTTTCTGACGCCGGAGCAGATCGCCGCCAGCCGCAAGCTGATGGGACTGGACAGCCAGCTTCTGACCGACCGCACCTGGTTCATCGTCGAGGTCGACGGCGTCCTGGCCGGATGCGGCGGCTGGAGCCGGCGCATCACCACCTACGGCGGCGACCATTCGCCCGGCCGCGAGCCCGCCCTGCTGCATCCCGGAACCGACGCCGCCCGCATCCGCGCCATGTACACGGCGCCAGAGTTCGTTCGTCGGGGGATCGGCCGGCTGATCCTGCAGGTCTGCGAGGACGCCGCCCGCGCCGAGGGCTACGACCGCATCGAGCTGGTCGCCACCCTGGGGGGCGAGCCTCTCTATCTCGCCAACGGCTATCGCGAGATCGAACGCTTCGACGACGACCGCGGGGGCGCGGCTGTGCCTCTGGTCCGAATGGGCAAACCGCTGGATGATGCGCCGCGTTGAGGGGAGCTTGCCGTGCAGAATTCCAACCCATGGCTGCTGATCGGCGGCGCGCTCAGCGCCGCGGCCTCGCTGGCCCATCTGGCCGTCATCGTCGGCGGGCCGCGCTGGTACGCCGCCTTCGGCGCCGGCAAGCGCATGGTCCGGCTGGCTGAGCAGGGCGCGCCCTCGGCGACCCTGATCACCCTAGGAATCGCCGCCGTGCTCGCCGTCTGGGCGGCCTATGCCTTCTCAGGCGCGGGCCTGTTGCCGCGCCTGCCCCTGCTCCGGCTCGGTCTGGTCGCGATCAGCGCCGTCTACCTGATCCGCGCCCTCGTCTTCGTACCTGCGGTCATGCTCCAGACGGGTCAGGCCGGGACCTTCGCCTGGGTCAGTTCGGCGATCGTCCTGGTGTTCGGCCTCGCCTACGCCATCGGAACCTGGACGACCTGGGGGACCCTGCGATGACCCCCGCCCGCCGCCTGCGCAACATCATCGGCGGTTCGGCCGGCAATCTGGTCGAATGGTTCGACTGGTTCGCCTACGCCGCCTTCACGGTCTACTTCGCCCCGGTCTTCTTCCCCAAGGGCGATTCCACCGCCCAGCTGCTCAGCACCGCCGCCATCTTCGCCGTCGGCTTCTTCATGCGGCCCGTCGGGGCTTGGGTCATGGGAGTCTATTCCGACCGCAAGGGCCGCAAGGCCGGCCTGACCCTGTCGGTGACCCTGATGTGCACCGGCAGCCTGATCATCGGCCTGACCCCCGGTTATTCAGCGATCGGCGTCGCCGCCCCGGCCCTGCTGCTGTTCGCCCGCCTGCTTCAGGGTCTCAGCGTAGGCGGCGAATACGGATCGTCGGCTACCTATCTGTCCGAGATGGCCACGGCCAAGCATCGCGGCTTCTGGTCCAGCTTCCAGTACGTCACCCTGATCTCGGGCCAGCTGCTGGCCCTGCTGCTGCTCATCCTGCTGCAGAACACCCTGAGCGAGGCCGATCTGGCGGCCTGGGGCTGGCGCATCCCCTTCTTCGTCGGGGCCGCCCTGGCGGTGGTCGTCTTCTGGCTGCGGCGCCGGCTGGACGAGACCTCGGCCTTCATCGCTTCCGACGCCGGCGAGGCGCCGAAGTCCAGCGCCCTTCTGCTGATCATGAAGCATCCGCGCGAGGCCCTGCTGGTGCTGGGTCTGACTGCCGGCGGCACGCTCGCCTTCTACACCTACACCACCTACCTGCAGAAATTCCTCGTCAACACGACGGGCTTTTCGAAGGACACGGCGACCCAGATCAGCGCCGCCGCCCTGTTCGTATTCATGCTGCTCCAGCCCGCGGTCGGGGCCCTGTCCGATCGTATCGGCCGCAAGCCGGTGATGATCGCCTTCGGGGTTTCGGGCGTGCTGCTGACCGTGCCGATCATGTCGGCCCTGGCCACGACCGACAGCCCCTTCATCGCCTTCCTTCTGGCCATGGTCTCGCTGGTGATCGTCAGCGGCTACACCGCCATCAACGCCGTGGTGAAGGCCGAGCTGTTCCCGGCCCACATCCGCGCCCTCGGCGTCGCCCTGCCCTACGCCATCGCCAACGCGGTCTTCGGGGGCACGGCCGAGTATGTGGCCCTGTGGTTCAAGTCGAACGGGATCGAGAGCGCCTTCTTCTGGTACGTCACCGGCATGATCGGCGTGTCCCTGCTGGTCTATCTGTTCATGCGCGACACCAGACACCGCAGCCTGATCGTCCATGAGGATTGATCAGACCGGCGACCTGAGCCGCTCCAGGGCCTGCGGATAGCGGCGCGACAGCGGCGCCTCGACCGGACCGAGTTCGACGGTCCAGTCCCCCGACCCATCGGGTCGCAGACCGGTGACGCGGCCCGCATTGACCAGCCACGACCGGTGCGCCCGGACGAAGCCGAACCGTTCCAGCTCCACCTCTATGGCCGCGAGCGTCGCGCGCATCAGCGGGCGACGTCCGTCCGCCAGCCAGAACTCGACATAGTTGCCGGCCGAGGACACTGCGACGATGTCCGGCAGCGCCGCGCGGATGATGCGGGCGCCGTCGCGAATGTCGAAACTCACCGGCCGCACCGGCTCGTCACGCCGCCGACGCAGATAGCCGATCAGCCAGAAGGTCGCGACATAGGTGGCGTAGCTGATCAGGTCCTTGCGCAGCTCGTAGATGAACCGGTCGCCGAACTTATAAGGGCCCGCGTCCACAAGATCGTAGGCGACCGTGCGCAGCAGGACGAAGCCGGCCACATGCAGCGCCGAAAAGGCCAGCAGGGCCACGAGATGAATCAGCAGGAATCGCGCCTTGGGCCGCCAGCCCTCGGCCGCCGCCTCATCGGGCGGCGCCAGGGCCGTGGCCAGCCAGGGAACCGGCATCGCCAACATGATGGCGACCGCGCTGCTGATCTCCCAGACCCACGGCTCCCACGGTGCGATGTGAGGCATGTCGCTGAGGTTGGTCAGGGCGTTCACGGAAATCACGATCGCCGTCACGGGTGCGATGACCAGCCAGGCCGTGCGCAGATCGCGACCATCCAGGGGCGCCCGAAACCATCCGCCCGTCACAGGGTTCGCGCCGGTCGTCACAGCCTGCGTGACCGCGCCCCGCCGGTCGGTCCGCCCGTCCCCGTACGGTTGCCCGGCGCCCGCTCCGGATGGGACCCCGGGGGACCGTTCATCGCTCATGAGAAACCGCCATGTCGTCCGCACCGCTCCCCGACGCCGCCTCGGGCGCCGTCCGCCGATATGACCTCGACTGGATCCGGGTCGGGGCCTTCTTCCTTCTCATCCTCTACCACGTGGGCATGCTCTACGTGTCCTGGGACTTCCATGTGAAGAGCCCGCGCATCGTCGAGGCGGTCCAGCCGTTCATGATGATTACCAGCCCCTGGCGGCTGACCCTGCTGTTCGTGGTTTCAGGAGCGGCGACCCGGTTCATGGTGGACGGCTTTGAAGCTGCTGGCGGCCGGGCCGGCCGACGGTTGGCGGGGTCGCGGATCCTGCGGCTTCTGCCCGCCCTTCTGTTCGGCATGTTCGTGATCGTTCCGCCCCAGAGCTATTATGAGGTCTTCCAGGCCGCGCAGGGACTGGGCGTCGCGGACCCGGCGCATTCTCCGTGGCTGCAGGACTTCTGGGTCAAATACGCCACCGCTTCCGGGGGCTGGTGCGACGCCGACGGTTGCCTGACCACCCCGACCTGGAACCATCTGTGGTTCATCGCCTACCTCCTACCCTACGGCCTGCTCATCGCGGCCCTCGTCGGGCTTCCGGGAAAGCCGCTGGACGTCGTGAGCCGCTGGATCCAGCGGGCCTGCGCCGGCTGGGGCCTGCTGATCTGGCCGATCCTCTGGTTCGCCGTGCTGCGTTTCACCCTCGCGCCGATCTTCGAGGTCACCCACGCCTTCTGGGGCGACTGGTACAATCACGCCCTGTCGTTCGGCGCCTATCTGTTCGGCTTCCTGATCGCGCGGTCGGAAGTGTTGAAGGCGAACTTCGTGCGGCTGCGCCGACCCGCGGCCATCCTGGCGGTGCTCAGCTGGGCGGCGTGGGCGACCTATGCATTGATCTATCGCGCCGACGACGCGATGCCGCCCGAGACGCTGCGCCACGCGATGCGGGTCGTCTACGCGATCGACCAGTGGGCCTGGATCGCCGTCATCCTCGGCTACGGCGCGCGGTATCTGAACCACGGCGGGCCGGTGCTGCGGTATCTGAGCGTTGGAGTCTTCCCGTTCTACATCGTGCACCAGACGGTGATCATCCTGGCCGCCTGGTATCTGATGCCGCTGAACCTGCCGCTGCCAATCGAGGCCGGGCTGGTGATCACGGCGACCTTCGCCGCCTGTTTCGCGGCCTATGAGATCGCCCGGCGGTCAGGATGGCTGGGCCTGCTGCTCGGCGTCAAGCCGCAGCCGCGGAAGGCGCCCGTTCAGGCCGCGAACCGCCCGCCCTTGCCCGCATAGGCCTGGGTGCCGCGGGTGAAGACCCGGTCGGTCGGCAGAATGGCGTCGATGGCTATGTCATCGGCGCCCTTCAGCCGGTCGTAGATGGGGCCGAAATCCTTCAGCGTCTCGGCCTTCAGCTGCTCGATGGAGTCGATAACGAAATAGACCTGCTGGAAGTCGTCGATCCGGTACAGGGTTCGCATCACCCGCTCCAGATCGAAGCCCAGCCGGTTCGGCGACGGGTCCTCCAGCGAGAATACGCTCTCGGTCGCCGACGAGACGATCCCGGCGCCGTAAATGCGCAGTCCGCCCGGATCCTGCATCAGGCCGAACTCGACCGTGTACCAGTACAGCCGCGCCAGGTTCTGCAGCATGCCCAGCGAGGCCGCCCGCTGCCCGCCCTTGCCATAGGCCTCCATATAGGCGGCGAAGTCCGGATCGCTGAGCATCGGCACATGGCCGAAGACGTCATGGAAGATGTCCGGCTCCTGCAGATAGTCCAGCTGGTCAGGTTTGCGGATGAATTGCCCCGAGGGGAAACGGCGGTTGGCCAGATGGTCGAAGAAGACCTCGTCCGGCACCAGACCGGGCACGCAGACCACGGTCCAGCCCGTCAGGGCCTGCAGCTTGGGGTTCATCACCGCGAAATCAGGAATTCCGCCGGTGTTCAGATCCAGCGCCGTCAGCCCTTTCAGAAAGACGTCGGCGGCGCGGCCGGGCAGGATCTTCATCTGCCGGGCGTACAGGGTGTCCCAGGTCCGGTGCTCGCCCGCGGTATAGGACGCCCAGTCCTGCGGAATGGTCCAGTCAGCGGCCGCGCCTTCGGGCGGCTTGTCGAACACATGCTCGAAGTCTGACATGGACGTCTCCTGCAACCTGCGGGCTCTGACTGGCCCTTGTCGCCAATCTAGGGCCGTCGCGACGTCCACGCCAGCCGTCGTCAGTGAATGGCGTGCGCCAGGGGCGCGTGCCGGCCCTCGAAGTCGACGGTGAACCAGCGCTTTTCCGCCTCCCGGGTCAGGGCCGACAGCTCGGGATCATGCTCCAGCGCGGTCTCCGCCGCATAGGCGATAAAGCCGCCGTCCGGCCCGATGGCCAGCACCTGATAGAAGGGCTGATCCGGCGTCACCTCGCCCGTCTCGGCCGGATCGCCGGCATAGCTGGGGTCGATGTCGATCACGACGCCGCGGAAGGCGGCATCCCGATGGCGGACGATCTGGCCGAGGCCGAATTTCGCGACAGTTTGACGGGTCATGGCCGCAGAATGCCGGTCCGAACCTGAGCCTCATGACCGTCGCCCCGTTCATTTTCGCGTCACCTGCGCTTGGCGACCGCCGTCCTCCGGTCCAAGGTGTGCGGGACGGGCGCCGTATCGGACCGCCCACCTTGAAAGTTCGGCCCATGCCGGAGACCGACGGCGCGCCCCGGCGTGACGAGCGGTCCCAGTCCCGAAAGCCTGATCGACAGCGCGCCCCGGGCGGCGCCGTCGGCGGATCCGGGACGTCAGGTCGCGAGGCGCCCCTGTATGGCGCGCTCGATCTGGGGACCAACAACTGCCGGCTGCTGATCGCAAAGCCGGCGCGCGACGGCTTTCGCGTCGTCGATTCCTTCAGCCGCATCGTCCGCCTGGGCGAAGGCCTGTCCCGCACGGGCCGGCTCGATGACGGGGCCATGGACCGCGCCTATGAAGCCCTGGTCCTGTGCGGCGAGCGCATCGCGAAAAAGGGCGTCAACTCCTCCCGGCTGATGGCGGTGGCGACCCAGGCCTGCCGCCAGGCCGACAACGGCGAGGCCTTCATCGAACGGGTCCGGCTGGGCACCGGACTCAAACTCCGGATCATCGACCCGGTCGAGGAAGCGCGGCTGGCGGTCGAAGGCTGCCTCAACCTGTTCGACCATTCGGCCGAGGCCGTCCTCGTCGTGGATGTCGGCGGCGGATCGACCGAACTCAGCTGGCTGAGGCGCGAGGGCCGCGCGGACTTCGTGCTCGAGGGCTGGATGTCCGCACCTGTGGGCGTCGTCACCCTGGCCGAACGCCACCCGGAGCCCGGGACGGGACTGGATCTCTGGTACGAAGCCATGGTCGCGGACATGGGCCAGGCCCTCGCCGCCGCGCCGGTGGGCCCGGCGTTGCGGGACATCTTCACGGGCGGGCGCGGCCACATGATCGGAACGTCCGGCGCGATCACCAGCCTGGCCGGAATCCACCTCGGCCTGCGCCGCTATCAGCGAAACCTGGTGGACGGCCTCTGGATGACCAGCGGCGACTGTGAAAGAGCCGCGGCGAAGCTGATGGACCTGGGCCCCGCGGGCCGGGCGGCGGAATCCTGCATCGGACCCGATCGCGCCGACCTGGTGCTCGCCGGCGCCGCCATCATGGAGGCCGTCCAGCGCGCCTGGCCGTCCGAACGCGTCCGCGTCGCGGATCGCGGCCTGAGGGAAGGCCTGCTGCTGCAACAGATGCGCGCCGCCCGGACGCCCGGACGCCGCCGTCGGCGCGGGCGAGGCCAGGGCTCCCCGCCGCGGTCCGAAACTAGTTGACCACCTGAACCGGCAGGGTGACGTCGCAGACCGAGAAGTCCGCACCCCGCGCCGCCCGCGTCTCCTCCACCAGCGCCCGGAAGCGCGGCGAATCCGTCGCCAGCACCTGCACCGAGGGCCGTTCGGCCTCCGGAATATCGGCGGCGACGCGCACCCGTGTCATCCGGTCCGGCTGGGTCTGGGTCATCATCCCGTTGTCGCCGTCGCCGACCTGAAGCGAACGCACCACGTCCAGGCCCGAAACCGTCATGCCCCAGATGGTGTAGCGCTTGTCCAGCGCCGGATAGGCCTGCCGCATCAGGAAGAACTGGCTGTTGGCCGTGTCATTGCCCTCGTCCCGGGCCATGCCCGCGACGCCGGGGCAGTACAGACCCCATGCATGGACCTTGCCGTCGGCGGTCAGGGCGAAGGCGGAATCGGGCTGGGTCTGGACCGGCAGCGAATGGAAGAAGCCGACCCGCGCCCCGGCCGGCTCGGCCACGGCGGCGAAGGGCATCGTCGCCTCGCGGCGGAAGGTGAACTCGCCCTTCAGGTCGGGATAGGGGCTCTGGCCCTCGCCATTGCCCAGCGGATCGCCGGTCTGGGCCATGAACCAGTCGATGACGCGGTGCCACGGCACGCCGTCATAGAAGCCGCGGCGCGCCAGCAGCTTGATCCGCTCGACGTGCAGCGGCGCGACCTCGGGCGTCAGCTCGACGAGGATCCGGCCCTTGGTCGTATCGATGACCAGCAGGTTCTCGGCCGGCGTCGTGCGCCACTCGGGCGCCGCCACAACCGTTGCAGGGATGGGCGGCGGAGGCGGCGCGGGCGTGCCTCCCGCATCCTGGGCGTTCACCCCTCCGGCCGCCAGGGCAGCCAGGGCGGTCAGCGCCGCGAGGCCCGGAAACTGTCGCATCGTCTTCCCCCTCATCCTTGAATCAGCCGCCGGTCACTTCGGCCGGGGGCTGTATCTCGCAAACCGTGAACCGTGCGCCCAGCTCGACCCGCTTCTGCTCCACCATGGCCGCGAACGCCGGACTGCGCGGCGTCATCACCCGCACGGCCGGGCGTTGGCCCTCGGGCATGGTCGCCGCCGTGCGGGCGCGGGTCATGATGTCCGGATCGACGACCTGACCGTTGTTGGCCTCGACGCCAGCCTTCAGCGCCTTGACCACTTCCAGCCCCGCAACGACCCGTCCGAAGGGGGTGTACAGGCCGTTCAGACTGTCGTTGTTCCCCGTCATCAGGAAGAACTGGCTGTTGGCGCTGTTCGGGTCCTGGTTGCGGGCCATGCCCACGACGCCGGGGCAGAACAGGGCCTGGGCCGCGGTCTTGAAGTCGGCCGTGACCATCATCTGGGCGTCCGGCTGGGTGAAGATCGGCATGGAGCCGGCGACGCCCAGCAGCCCCGTCGGCGCGGCGACCAGGTTGACGAAACCCAGATCCCGTCCGCGCCTGAACTGGAACTCGCCCGGAATGTCCGGCAGTTCGCTGCCGCCGGCGCCCGTGCCGAGGGGATCGCCGGTCTGGGCCATGAAGCCCGGCAGCACTCGGTGGAATTTCAGCCCGTCATAGAAGCCCTGATCCGCCAGCGTGCGGACCCGCGCGACCGACAGCGGCGCGACCACGGGATCCAGCTCGACCAGGATGCGCCCCTTGGCCGTGTCGATGACCAGCAGGTTTTCCGGAGCGACGGTGCGCCAGTCGGCGGCGGGCGCCTGGGCCGTGACGGGCTGACCGGCGGCGAACAAGGCCATCGAAAACACGCCGATGGTTGCGATCCTGAGGTTCATTCTATCCCTTGACCTTGTCCCGGACCGCCTTGGCGATGGCCGGGCTGACGAAACTGTCGATCGCGCCGTCCAGACGGGCGATCTCCTTGACCAGCCGCGAGGCGATCGCCTGGTGCCGCGGGTCGGCCATCAGGAAGACCGTCTCGATGTCGGCATTGAGGCGCTGGTTCATCGCCGTCATCTGGAATTCGTATTCGAAGTCCGCGACGGCGCGCAGACCGCGCACGATGATGCTGGCGTCCAGTTGCTCGGCGAAATGCATCAGCAGGCTGGAAAAGGCCTGAACCTCGACCTTGTCGCCCAGATGGGCCACCTCGGCGCGCACCATCTCGACCCGCTCGTCCGTCGTGAACAGCGGACCCTTGTCGTCGTTGCGCGCCACCCCGATGACCAGTTTGTCGACCAGCTTCACGGCGCGGCCGATGATGTCCATATGCCCGTTGGTGACGGGATCGAACGTGCCCGGATACAGGCCGATGCGCATACAGTCCTCCCCGCTTTCCAGAGGTTTAGCAGCCGTCGCCGCCACAGCCTAGATCGGTTGAACGGGGTTCGAGGCCCAGGCGGCCTTGAGGCGGTCGATGATCGCGGGCGACGTGGCGAAGGCCTGATCGCCGATCGCGGTCACAGCACAGGCCGGCGTCGCGCTGTTGCAGATGAAGGCGGCGTCGAAACCGCCAAGGTCATCGACATGGACCGGCGCGGTCCGACCCGTGAAGCCGGACTGACCAAGGCCGCGCTGCACCAGCGCCTGGGCGACACCCGCCAGCATCGGCGCTTGTGGCCAGGTCACATCAGTCCCGGATATAAAACCGATATTCCAAAGACTTCCTTCTGACACTTGACCTTCGACATCCACGAACAGGGCGTCGTCAAAGCCGGCGGCGCGGGCAAGCCGGCGGGCGCGGATCAGGCCGAAGGTCGCGACGTGCTTCAGATGCGGCGTTTCCCGGGCATAGGTCTGGACCTGCACCCGCACGCTCTCGGCCAGCGGCGAAGGCGGCGGCGACGCAGCGATCATGACCTTGGGACGACCGCGCCAGTCCGGCGTTCGCGGCCCGATTTCAGGCGAGAACAGGCTGACCCGCAGCCAGCACGCCCCGCGTCCCGCCACCGCCGCCCGCATCAGCTCACGTAGACGCGCCTCGCCGACCGGCGCCCCGAAGAGTTCGACAGCCTCCGCCTCGAGTCGCGACAGGTGCAGGTCCAGCCCCCGCACCCCGCCCTCCTCCACCCGGAACGAGGTGTAGGCGCCGTAGTTGACCAGGGCGACATGAGTCAGGTCGTCCGCGGTGGCCGGTTGACCATCCACCCACAGTTCAGGTGCTGCTGACATCAAGAACTCCGCTCATCCCGGCGAAAGCCGGGACCCAGTGCTTTCGCGAGGCAGGCTGCATGGAATCGATGCCAGCAAAGCTTGGCGCGGCCGGATCGCCCGAAGGACTGGGTCCCGGCTTTCGCCGGGATGACCGGATCGGAAACTCAGCTTTCGGTTTCTTCGCCGCCCTCGCTGTCCAGCGCCTCGTCGACCCCGCCTTCATCCCCGCCGCCGGAATCCGGCAACCGCTCGACCGACACGACCCGCTCGCCCTCGGCGGTGCGGAAGATGGTGACGCCCTGGCTCGACCGTCCGACGATTCGGACCTGACCCACGGGCGTGCGGATCATCTGCCCGCCCGAGGTGACCAGCAGCAGTTCGTCGCCGTCCTCGACCGGGAAGGAGGCCGCCAGACGCGTGCCGGCGCGGCCGCCCAGGCCGTGGGCGGTCAGCCCCTGCCCGCCCCGGCCCGTGCGCCGGTACTCATAGGCGGAAGACCGCTTGCCGAAGCCCGTGTCGGTGACGGTCAGGATGAACTGCTCTGCGGCGCCCAGCTCGGCGATGCGCTCGACGCTCAGGGCCGCGGCGTCGGCGGAGCCTTCGCCGCCCTCGTCGTCGGCCTCGACCGTCGGCGTCTCGTCCTCGCCGTCCGTCGCCCGGCGCATGGCCGAGGCGTGTTTGACGTAGGCGGCCCGCTCGTCCGGCGTCGCGTCGACCCGGCCCAGCACGGCCATGGAGATGACCTCGTCGCCCTTCTGCAGGCGCACGCCGCGCACGCCGGTCGAATCGCGGCCCTTGAACACGCGCACGTCGTCGGCCTTGAAGCGGATGGCGCGGCCCAGGGCGGTCGTCAGCATGACGTCGTCCTCGGCGGTGCACAGGGCCACCCCGACCATGTGGTCGCCCTCTTCCAGCTTCATGGCGATCTTGCCGGCCCGGTTGACGGTGGCGAAGTCGCTCAGCTTGTTCCGGCGCACGTCGCCGGACCGGGTCGCGAACATGATGTCGAGATTGGCCCACTCGGCCTCATCCTCCGGCAGCGGCAGGACGTTCATGATCGAATCGCCCGGCACGATCGGCAGCAGGTTGACGAACGCCTTGCCGCGCGACTGGGGATTGCCCAGCGGCAGACGCCAGGTCTTCAGCTTGTAGGCCTTGCCGTTGGTGGCGAAGAACAGCACCGGCGTATGGGTCGAGCACGAGAAGACGCCGACGACGGCGTCGTCTTCCTTCATCGCCACGCCGCTGCGGCCCTTGCCGCCGCGATGCTGGGTCCGATAGGCGTTCAGCGCCACGCGCTTGACGTAGCCGCCGTGGGTGACCGTCACGACCATGTCCTCGCGCGGGATCAGGTCCTCGTCTTCCAGTTCGAAATCGCCCTCGCCGATGACGGTGCGGCGCGGAACGGCGAACTCTTCGCGGACCAGCAGCAGATCCTCGCGGATCACGGCCAGGATGTTGGCGCGGTCGCTCAGCAGGGTCAGGTGGCCCTGGATGGTGTCGGCCAGACCGCGCGCCTCGGCGAAGATGTCGTCGCGGCCCAGGCCGGTCAGGCGGGACAGGGTCAGACCCAGGATGGCCCGCGCCTGTTCGTCGGTCAGGTTCAGCTTGTCGCCGTCGACCAGCATCGAGCGCGGGTCGGCGATCAGCTCGATCAGGGCGATCATGTCGCCCACCGGCCAGCTCTTGGCCTGCAGCCGCTCGCGCGCCTCGGCCGGATCGGCCGAGCTGCGGATGATGTGGATCACCTCGTCGATATTGGCCACGGCCACGGCAAGACCGACCAGCACATGGCCGCGGTCGCGAGCCTTGGCCAGTTCGAATTTGATGCGGCGGACGACCACCTCTTCCCGGAACTCGAGGAAGGCTTCCAGCAGCTGGCGCAGCCCCATCTGGATCGGGCGGCCGTGGTTCAGGGCCAGCATGTTGACGCCGAACGAGCTCTGCATCGCGGTGAAGCGCCACAGCTGGTTCAGCACCACGTCGCCGGACGCGTCACGCTTCAGCTCGATGACCATCCGCATGCCGTCGCGGTCGGATTCGTCGCGGACGTCGGAGATGCCCTCGATCCGCTTCTCGCGGACCATTTCGACGATGCGCTCGATCAGGGTCTGTTTGTTGACCTGATAGGGCAGCTGGGTGACGACGATGGCCTCACGGTCCTTGCGGATCGTCTCGATCGTCGCCTGGCCGCGCACCATGACCGAGCCGCGCCCGTCGCGCAGGGCGTTGCGCGGCGCGGTTCGGCCCATGATCTCGCCGCCCGTCGGGAAGTCGGGACCGGGCACGATGTCCAGCAGGGCGTCGTCGCTGATGTTGGGGTCGTCCAGCAAGGCGACGCAGGCGTCGACGATCTCGCCCAGATTATGCGGCGGGATATTGGTCGCCATGCCGACGGCGATGCCGCCCGCGCCATTGACCAGCAGGTTCGGGATCCGCGCCGGCAGGACGACGGGCTCCAGCTCCTTCTCGTCGTAGTTCGGCTGGAAATCGACCGTGTCCTTGTCGATATCGGTCAGCAGGGCCGAGGCCGCCGGGGCCATCCGGGCCTCGGTATAACGCATCGAGGCCGGCATATCGCCATCGACCGAGCCGAAATTGCCCTGGCCGTCGACCAGCATCAGCCCCATCGAGAACGGTTGGGCCATGCGCACCAGCGCCATATAGACCGAGGCGTCGCCGTGCGGGTGGAAACGGCCCAGCACGTCGCCGACGACCCGGGCGCACTTCGAATACGGCCGGTCCGGCGTCATCTTCAGATCGTGCATCGAATACAGGATGCGGCGGTGCACGGGCTTCAGTCCGTCCCGCGCGTCCGGCAGGGCGCGGCTCACGATCACGCTCATGGCGTAGTCGAGATACGAGCGCCTCAGCTCGTCCTCGATGGTGATGGTGGAGATGTCGCCGCCGCCGCCGCCCGAGACCGGGGGAAGCGCGTCGTTATAGCTGTCGTCAGTCAAGGAAATCAGGCTTTAAATGGCCGGAATCGGAACGTGATCCGCGAACGGGTTTTCTAGCATCCGGGAACCCCCGTGGCAAAGCCAGCCGGCCCCGGACACGCTCCCTCCACACAAGGATTCCAGCCCATGCGCCCCGCCCGCCTCTCCGCCCTCGCCGCCCTGCCCCTGATGGCCGCCCTGGGGGCCTGTGTCAGCGTGACGGCCGTGGACTATTCCGACGGCCCGGATCGCGCCGCGATCGGCGATTTCGGCGAGGCCACTCTGATGAATTCGTCGGGCGCCCGGGCCGGACGAGCCATCCTGACCCAGGGCGCGACCGGCCTGTTGATCCGTATCGAGGCCGAGGGCATGACCCCAGGCTGGCATGGCGTCCACATCCACGCCACGGGCCAGTGCGCGGCGCCCTTCACCTCGGCCGGCGGCCACATCAACCACGGCGACCCCAAGGCGACCCACGGCCTGCTGAACGCCGGCGGACCCGACGACGGCGACCTGCCCAATGTCTTCGCTGACCCCCGGGGCCGGGTGAACGCCGAGGTCTTCACCACCCGCGCCCGCATCGCCCGCGACGGCCCCGGCCAGTGGCTGTGGGACGCGGACGGCTCGGCCCTGGTCATCCACGCCAGCATGGACGACCAGACCAGCCAGCCCATCGGCGGCGCGGGCGACCGCGTCGTCTGCGGCGTGATGGCGGCCGGCTAGCGTGCGACCTGGATCAACGGGTCGGTCAGGTCGAATTCGACCCGGAAGTGGCGGTTCGCGCGCCTCAGTTCATACGCGAATGTCCGCCCGGGATGCACCTCGACGGCCCAGACATTGGTCGTCGACACCGCCGCATCGCCAGCGGTGAACAGCTCGATGGAGAACGCATCGACCGGGAACTCCTGGCGGTTCGCCGTCCCGGCCGAGGTCGTGTCGCCGCCGTACCAGTGCAGGCCGTCGGGCCTGCCCTCGGGATCGCGGTGATCGTGCTTCAGCGTCAGCCCGCCCTCTTCGTTGCGGCTGATCACCCAGGTCCGGGACGTGTCGTCGCCGACATGGAAGGGAATGCGGACCTCGTCCGGCGAACAGTCGCGCACGTGCATCACCAGCCGCGACCGGGCGAAGTTCGCGTCGGCGGCGTCGGTGCTCACCACCCGCCCCTCGAATCGCTGTCCGCACAGGGCGTTGAGACTGGCCATGAAGGCGTCCTGCTGCGGCGCGGGCGCCGGAACCGTGGCGCAGGCGGACAGGGCGAAGGCGGCGGCGAGGACGGCGAGCTGTTTCATCAGGCCAGCGTGGCACGGCCCGTTCATCTCGTCTAATCTGCCCACATGGCCGACACCGTGACGCTTCGCCTCACCATCGACGATCCGGTCCCCGGGGTGCGCTACAGCCTCCAGAAGGACGACCTGCCGTTCGAGCCCCTCACCGCCGGCGACGGCCCCGTCTCGTTCCAACTGCCGGTCACCCTGCATCCCGACGGCCGCCTCACCGGCCCGTTCGTGCGCCGTGAGGGCCCGCAGCGCCGTTTCGTCTACATCCGCATCGGCACGTCCGCGGGCGACCACGCCAGCGTCTGGAGCCGCCGCGCCAAGATCGATATCCACGACATCCCGCCGGCCCTGCTCACCCCCGGCGCCGTTCTGGAGGTCCATCTGCCCGGCCGCGGCAAGGACGGTTCGCCCGCCTGCGCCACCGTCCGGCGTCTCGGCGAATGGAAGGCCGCAAGTCGTCGTTGACTTCCGGTCGCGCCTGAGTATGTTCCGCGCCTCTTATTTCCAGCGGCTTTCGCCGTCGCAAAGGTAATTCCCGATGGCCAAGCCCGCCTCTATCAAGATCCGCCTGAACTCCTCGGCCGACACCGGCTTTTTCTACGTCACCAAGAAGAACGCCCGTACGATGACCGAGAAAATGGTCGTCAAGAAGTACGATCCCGTCGTGCGCAAGCACGTCGAGTTTAAGGAAGGCAAGATCAAGTAGGGCCAACGCCCTGCTGGACAAAAAAACGCCCGGCGGAAACGCCGGGCGTTTTTCTTTGGCGTGCTAGACTGATGTGATGAGTGATCCGACCGACGATCCGCAGGCCCCCGCCGCGCCCGAACCCGCCAGCGAGAGTCCCGTCCAGCGGGCGCTCCGGCTGAAGCAGGCGGCGATCAATGCGCGAGAGAAGCCGCCGCGGGGCGGCCGTTTCCAGCGCGAACAGGCCGCGCGCATCGCCACCGGCAAGTCCAAGCCCTGGATGAGCCGCTAACGCCCCTCACGCCGCCCGGGCGATGACCTGGTTCCGCCCGTGGGCCTTCGCCTCATAGACGCCCTCGTCGGCCCGCTTCAGCAGGGCCTCGGGCGTGTCGCCGTCCCCCGTGCTCGCCGCCACGCCCACCGAGACGGTGATCGTCAGCCCCTCGGCGCCGCCCATGATCGGGAACGGCTGGGACGCCACGTCGCGCCGGATGCGGTCGGCGACGCGCACGGCGTCCTCAATGCTCGCACCCGGCATGACCACCACGAACTCCTCGCCGCCCAGACGGCACGGCAGGTCGATGGCCCGCACATTGGTCGCCAGCCGCACCGCGAACTCGCGCAGCACCTCGTCGCCGGCGTCGTGGCCGAAGCTGTCATTGACCAGCTTGAAATGGTCCAGATCCATCATCAGCAGGGCCACGGGCTCGCCGCCCTGTCCCGCCCGGTTCATCAGCCCCTGCAGCTGCCCGGCCATGTAGCGGCGGTTGTGCAGCCCCGTCAGGGCGTCGGTGACCGCCATCTCCAGACTGTAGTCCAGCTTCTCCTTGAGGAAGTCGGCATAGCGTTTGCGCTTGATCTGGGTGCGCGTCCGCGCCTCCAGCTCCTCCGGATCCACCGGCCGGGGCAGGATGTCGTTGACCCCCAGCTCCAGCGCCTTCAGCAGGCGCGGCCGGTCGGCCTGATCGACCACCGCCAGGATCGGCAGACGCCGCGACGCCTCGGTCGAGCGCACCTGGGCCACGAACCTCAGGCCGTCGAACTCCGAGCTCGAAACATTGACGATCATCAGATCGACCGGCCCGCGCGCCGCGATCAGCGCAGCCGCCGGGTCGGACTCCACCGTCGGCCGGTGTTCCCCGGCCAGATGTTCGACCATCTTCTCGGCCTGACGCGCATTGTCATCGACGATCAGCACCCGCCCGCCCGATCCGCGCAGACGGCCCGCGCCGTCGGTGTCGACACCAATGCGGCGTCCCGTCTCCTCGCGCTCGCGCAGCTCGTCCATCACGGACTTCAGCCGCACCAGCGACTTCACCCGGGCGAACAGCACCACGTCGTCGATCGGCTTGGTGACGAAGTCGTCGGCCCCGGCCTCCAGCCCCTTGATCTTGTCCTCGCGCCCGTCCAGCGCGGTCACCAGCACCACGGGGATGTGGCGGGTCACGGGATCGGCCTTCAGCCGGCGGCAGGTCTCGAACCCGTCCATGCCGGGCATCATGACGTCCAGCAGGATGATGTCGGGCCGTTCGTCCGAGGCGATCTGCAGCGCCGTGGCGCCGTCGCAGGCGGTCAGCACCTCGTAATACTCGAGCGTCAGCTTGGCCTCGAGCAGGCGAACGTTCGGCTCGACGTCGTCAACAACCAGAATACGCGCCGTCATCGATCCCTACCCCAGATGTTTCCGAACCACGTCGAGGAAATGCATCACCGAGATCGGCTTGGAGATATACGCCTCGCATCCGCCCTGCCGGATGCGCTCCTCATCGCCCTTCATGGCGAAGGCGGTGACGGCGACGACGGGGATGTGGCTCAACTCCTCGTCGTCCTTGAGCCATTTGGTGACTTCCAGGCCGCTGATCTCCGGCAGCTGGATGTCCATCAGGATCAGGTCGGGCTTGTGCAGGCGCGCCAGGGCGAGCGCCTGGAGACCCTCGCGGGTCTGCAGGGTCTCATAGCCCTGGGAATCGAGCAGATCATGAAAGAGCTTCATGTTCAGCTCGTTATCCTCGACGATGAGGACTTTCTTGGACATCATCACCTGGCCTGTCGCCTCATGGAGTGCGGCTGCACGGAGGCTTGTCGCCTTCTTCGTGCACTGTGGCCCCACGGGTCTTAAGTTGGGGTGAAGCCCGTTTTTCCCGTCATCCTCGGGCTTGTCCCGAGGACCCATTTCTCCGTCGCATGAAAGACAGCGGTGAGGCACGATCGCGCCGCCATGATCCACCCTTTGCAACCGCACCGGCCGTGGGTCCTCGGGACAAGCCCGAGGATGACGGTGCCTGGGTGAAAGCCATCTGCCGCGACTGCCTCTGGACCGGCGACCACAAGGTCGACCGGTGCGAAGCCTGCGATTCGCGCCGCGTGGTCTGCCATGACGAGCTGGACCAGCTGACCATCGCCCACCTCGACTGCGACGCCTTCTACGCCTCGGTGGAAAAGCGCGACCGGCCCGAACTGCGCGACAAACCTGTCATCGTCGGCGGCGGAAAGCGTGGCGTGGTCTCGACCTGCTGCTACGTCGCGCGCCAGTACGGCGTTCACTCGGCCATGCCGATGTTCAAGGCGCTCAAGGCCTGCCCCGAGGCCGTCGTCATCAAGCCCGACTTCCGCAAATATATCGCCGCCAGCGAGGCCATCTTCGGCGCCGTGGGCAAACTGACGCCCCTGGTCCAGACCCTGTCGCTGGACGAGGCCTGGATCGGCCTGGCGGGCACCGAGCGCCTGAACGGCGGCCCACCCGCCTGGCAGCTGATTCGCCTGCAGAAACAGATCGAGGAAGACACGGGCCTGACTGTCTCGATCGGCCTGGCCCCCAATCGCTTCCTGGCCAAGGTGGCGTCCGAACTGGACAAGCCCCGCGGCTTTTCCGTTCTCGGCTCCGAGGCGAAGGACGTTCTGGCCCCCAAACCCATCCGCATCCTGCCCGGCGTCGGCCCGGTGTTCGCGAAGACCCTGAACAGCGACGGCTTCGCCACCGTCGGCGATCTGGCCGCCGCCGACGTCCGCGATCTGGTCAAACGCTATGGCGAGACCGGTCTGCGGCTGCATGACCTCGCCCACGGGCGCGACGCCCGGCTGGTCAATCCAGTCCACGACCGCAAGGGCATGAGCGCCGAGACCACCTTCAACGAGGACCTGACCTCGGCCGAGGATCTGGAAGCCGAACTCTGGCCCCTGTGCGAGAAGCTGGCGTCCAAGGCCCGCCGCGACGGCGTGGCCAGTCGGGTTCTGGTGCTGAAACTGCGCCGCACGGACTTCAGGATCATCACCCGCCGCATCTCCCTGCCCGAGCCGGTCCAGACCGCCCGCGCCCTGTTCGCGGCCGGCCGCGCCCTGATGGCCCCCGAACTGGGCCGACCCTACCGCCTGATCGGCATCGGCATGGGCGACGTGGTGGACGCCGTCGACGCCCCGGCCCTGTTCGACACGACCGAGACCCGGGCCCTGAAAACCGAAACCGCCATCGACGCGCTGCGGGCGAAATTCGGAGCGAAGGCGGTGGTGGCCGGGCGGGCGCTGAAGGATTGAGCCCCGCCCCCTCCTTGTCGTCATCCCGGCGAAGGCCGGGACCCAGTGGCGCGCGCGAGCGCGAACCTGTCGCGGACACATCGGAGCGCCCCAGAGTGCGTGAACAGATCGCCTTCGGCGCCGCTGGGTCCCGGCCTTCGCCGGGATGACGACAGAAATGATGAAGCGAGGAGAACCCAGCCCGCACACCCGTCACAGAACCATGATGACCACAAGGCCCGCCCCCGTCATAAGCGATCCCGTCACCTCCGGAGTCTCCATGCGCCCCCATCGTCGCGATCTTATCGCCGGCTCGGCCGCCGCCCTCGCCTTCGTCGGCCTGGCGCGCAACGCCCATGCGCAAACCGCCGTCGGCGCCGAGACCTACGTCAACCAGGTCGCCGGCTACGGCCCGCTGATTCGCGACCCCAACCGCCTGCTCGACCTGCCCGAGGGCTTTTCCTACCAGGTCATCTCCCAGAGCGGCGACACCATGGACGACGGCCTGTTCGTCCCGGGTCAGTTCGACGGCATGGGTTGTTTTCCCCTCGACGGGCCGCGCGTCGCCCTGGTCCGCAACCATGAACTGGGCAGCTCCAGCGGCCTCCACCGGAACCTCGGCCCCGGCGGCTTCCACCAGGAGCGCCTCGGCCTGCTGGATCCGGCCAGGGGCTATGACACCTACAAGGACGGCCGCCCCCTCCCCGGCGGCACGACCACCCTCGTCTACGACCTCGAGACCCGGCGGACCGTGCGCCAGTTCCTCTCGCTTTCGGGCACGAGCACCAACTGCTGCGGCGGCCACACGCCCTGGGGCAGCTGGCTGACCTGCGAGGAAACCGAGGCCACGCCCGCGGACGCCGATGTCGCCAGGGCGCACGGCTATGTCTTCGAGGTGCCCGCCACCGCCACCGGTCTGGTCGATCCCGTCCCGCTCAAGGCCATGGGCCGGTTCGACCACGAGGCCGCCTGCGTCGATCCCCGCACCGGCATCGTCTATCTGACCGAGGACAAGGTCGACGGCCTGTTCTACCGCTTCATCCCCACGACGCCCGGCAGGCTTGTCGAGGGCGGCCGCCTCCAGGCCATGGCCTTCCGTGACGCTCGCGGCGCGGACTCCTCCAACCACGAGACCCGCATCTGGTCCGTCGGCGACTGGCGCGAGATTGTCTGGATCGACATGGAGGACGTCGAAAGCCCCGCCGGCGACCTCCGCCAACGCGGCCATGCAGCCGGCGCGACGCTCGTGGCCCGCGGCGAAGGCATCTTCTGGGGCGACGGTGAAATGTATCTGACCGCCACCTCCGGCGGACCGATCCAGCGCGGCCAGATCCTGCGCTACGTCCCCTCGCGCTTCGAGGGCTCGCTTGGCGAGCGGCTGCGGCCGGGCCGGCTTCAGCTGTTCGTCGAAAGCACCGATGAAAAGACTATCAACATGGGCGACAATCTCTGCGTTGCGCCCTGGGGTCATCTGATCGTCTGCGAGGACAACTATTCCGCCGACATCCGCAACCATGTGAAAGGCGTCACGCCGGACGGGAAGCTCTACACGATCGCCCGCAACGTCTTCACCGGCAACGCCGAGTTCGCCGGGGCCTGCTTCTCGCCCGATGGCCAGGTGATGTTCGTCAACATCCAGTACCCCGGGATCACCTTCGCGATCAGAGGCCCCTGGACCTCGGTCCGGACGTAAACAGACGCGCCTGCGACCGTCGGACCAGCCACAGGTTTACCGTCGCCGCCGTCAGCACCAGCACCGCCCCCGCCTGATGCAACGCCCCGAGCCACAGCGGCGTGGCGTTCATCAGGGTGGCGACGCCCAATAACGCCTGCAGCCAGAGCACGGCCGCCACCACAAAGGCCGAAACGCCCAGCCCCTCGGCCAGCCGCCAGCGCCATGCCTGCACCGCATAGACCATGCCTCCGGTCAGCAGGGCGTAGGCCCAGACCCGGTGATTGAACTGCACCAGCGCCTGGTCGTGCAGGAAGGCCAGCGCCCCCTTGCCCCAGTCCACCGGCGCCAGGACCGCCCCGTTCATCATCGGCCAGTCGGTGTAGACGAAACCCGCCTTGGCCCCCGCGACCAGCCCGCCCAGCAGGCACTGAATGAAAACCGCGCCCAGCAGGACCGCCGCCCCCCGGCTCCACCCCTGGGGCGACCGCGAATGCGACTCGCCGTTCCAGGCCTCCAGCCCGGTCCAGATCAGTCCCATGAAGATCAGCAAGGCCAGGCCCAGGTGCGTCGCCAGCCGCTCGGGGGCGACGTCGACCCGTTCCGACAGCCCGCTGGACACCATCCACCAGCCGATGAACCCCTGCAGCCCGCCCAGCGCCAGCAGCACGGCGCAGCGCGCGATCAGCCGCCGCGGCATCAGTCGCAGGGCCAGAAACACCACGAAGGGCAGGAAGAAGACCGCCCCGATCAGACGCCCCAGCAGGCGATGCGCCCACTCCCACCAGAAGATGCCCTGGAACTCGCCCATGCTCATCCCGGCATTGACCTGGGCGTATTGCGGAATGGCCCGGTATTTCTCGAAGGCCTCATGCCAGTCAGCCGCGTTCATGGGCGGCAGGGCCCCCATGATCGGCTTCCACTCCGTGATCGACAGGCCCGAACCGGTCAGCCGTGTCACGCCGCCGACCACCACCATGGCGAACACCAGCACGGCGCAGGCGAACAGCCAGATGGCGACGGCCCGGCTCTGATCGCCTCCGATGAAACGCTTCATTCGACGCCCGCCGTCCCGACCGTTACAGTGCCGGCGCGTCTCTGGTCCGACGCCGGACTGAGCGGTATGCCCGCCCTGTGCGGCGAGATCGAGTCGCTTTTCGGCGTCGCATCGCCGCAAGTCAGGAGAGGCCGTTGCAGTACGCCGACATCGCCATCGCCGTTCTCGGGGCCTTCGCCCTGGCCTGGCTGGCCGACCTGGTCACCGGCCGCCGCGGCCTGTTCGCGACCTCGCTCGTCTCGGGCGTCGCCGCCGTCGTCGGCTGGTTCCTGGCCATCCGCGTCTTCGCCATCGGAACGATGGACGAATGGGGCTGGGTCGTCTGGGCGCTGACCGCCTCGGCCCTGGCCCTCGGCGGCTTCTTCCTGTTCCGGAGCAAGCGCTGACCATGGGTCCGCGGACACGCCGCTTCGTCGCCATGCTGGGCGTGATCGTCTTTCTCGCCGTCTGGATCTGGGGCGCGATCGCGATCCGGGGCCTGTTGCCGGCCTCGCCGCTGATCGACCTGCTGGTCTACGCCGTCGCCGGCATCGGCTGGGGCGTGCCCCTCTATCCGCTGTTCCGCTGGGCCGAGGGCGCGGACAGAAAGAAGTAACGGTTCAATTGCAAAGGGGCCGTCCTGAGACGACCCCTTCAACCAACCGATTTTCACAAGGAAAATGGTCGGAGCGACAGGATTCGAACCTGCGACCCCTTGACCCCCAGTCAAGTGCGCTACCAGGCTGCGCCACGCTCCGAGAGGCGCTCCCTATAGACGGGGTTCGCGGCGCCGCAAACCGAAAAAGCAGCCCTCAGGCGCTTCTCGACAGGACGGCTTCCAGCCGGGCCCGCGCGCCCTCCAGTTCGGCCAGCGCCTGACGCAGGCGGATGGACGGTGGACCGCTGGCGTTCGTGGCCGAAACCTCGACCGGCGCGCCCCCCTCCGGCTCGAAGGTCACCGTTCCGTCCGGATCGCCATAGTGGGCCAGACGCTTCAGCCCCTGCTCCTTGTGCAGCCGTTGCACGCCCTTGATGGTCAGGCCTTCCTCGTGCAGCAGCCGTTTGACGGCCCTCAGCACCACGATGTCCTGCGGCCGGTAGAAGCGCCGCCCCCCGGCCCGCTTGAGCGGTGTCAGGAACACGAATTTGGTCTCCCAGAAGCGCAGCACATGCTGGGGCGCGCCGACCTCGTCAGAGGCTTCTGAAATCGTCCGGAAAGCGTTCGGGCTCTTGGCCACGGGCGTCAGGCGCTCACGACAGCGTCGTGAACCCGGCCCTTCATGATCTGCGAGGCGCGGAAACTGATGACCCGGCGCGGATGGATCGCGGCGGGTTGACCCGTTTTCGGATTGCGGCCCATGCGGGCGCGTTTCTCGCGCACCTGGAAGACGCCGAAGCCTGACAATTTCACGGTCTCGCCGCGTTCGAGCGATTCGATGATCAGTTCGAGCGTGCGCTCGACCAGTGACGAGCACTCCTGTCGGGAAAGTCCGACCTCTTCATGCACCGCTTCACACAGGTCCGCGCGTGTCAGGGTCTGGTGTTCGGCCAAGGTCCGCTCCCCTCCAAAGGTCGGTCGCCGACATAAAAGGGCAAGCGTCGTCAAATGGAAAGCCGGAAATACGCCCTACAGACGAAACGCGCAGGCGCCCCAGGTCAGACCGCCGCCCATGGCCTCCAGCAGGATCAGATCGCCACGCTTGATGCGTCCATCCCGGATGGCGGCGTCAAGCGCCAGCGGAATCGACGCCGCCGATGTGTTGGCGTGCATGGCGACGGTGGTGATCACCTTGTTTTCGTCGAGTCCAAGCCGGTCGCCCACGCCCTTGATGATGCGCTGGTTGGCCTGGTGGGGCACGAACCAGTCGACGTCCGCGACTTCGATGTTGGAAGCGATACACGCGGCGGTGATGGCCTCGGCGATATTGACCACGGCGTGCCGGAACACCTGATTTCCCGCCATCCGCAGATGGCCGACCGTGCCCGTCGTGGCCGGACCGCCGTCGACGTACAGCAGATCGGTCTTGGTCCCGTCGCAGCGCAGGGCGAAGCCCAGCAGGCCCTGGTCTTCCTTGGTCCCCTGCCCCTCGCGAGGCTCGACGACGACCGCGCCGGCGCCGTCGCCGAACAGGACGCAGGTCGACCGGTCGGTCCAGTCCATCAGCCGCGTCATCTCCTCGGCGCCGATGACCAGGGCGCATTTCGCCATGCCGCGGGCGACGAAGCCGTCGGCGACGCTCAGCGCATAGACAAATCCCGAGCACACGGCCTGAATGTCAAAGGCGATGCAGGTCGGCGCGCCGATCTTGCGCTGGACGATCGAGGCGACCGACGGAAAGGTCATGTCAGGCGTGGTCGTGGCGACGATGATCAGGTCGACGTCTGCGGCCGTCCGGCCGGCGTCGACCAGGGCCCTCTTCGCCGCCTCGACCGCCAGATCGCTGGTCGGCTGGTCGTCGCGGGCCTTGTGCCGCTGGCGGATGCCCGTCCGTTCCTGAATCCACTCGTCGGAGGTGTCGACGATCTTCGCCAGGTCCGCGTTGGTGACGACCTGTTCCGGCAGGAATGAGCCTACGCCGGTCACGGCGCTGCGAATGACGCTCACTGGGGAGTCTCCATGGCCGATTCCGCGGGCGCGGTCGGCTGTTCCATGACGGCGGTCAGGCGGTTGAAGCTCTCGCTGACCTTGACCAGATAGTCGCTGCGGCCCAACTCGACCGCAATGCGGATGGCGTTGCCGAAGCCCTTGGCGTCTGCGCCCCCGTGGCTTTTCACCACGATTCCGTTCAGGCCAAGCAGCGGACCGCCGTTGATGGCGCTGGGGTCGATCTTCTGGCGCATGCGTCTCAGCGCCGGCAGGGCCAGCAAGGCTCCGGCCTGGGCCATGACACCAGAAGTCAGGGCCTCCTTCATCAGGGCCGAAATGAAACGGGCCACGCCCTCAGCTGTCTTCAACGCGATATTGCCGGTGAACCCGTCGGTGACGACCACGTCGACCGTACCCTTGGCGATGTCGTCGCCCTCGACGAAGCCCCTGTAGTCCAAGCCGAAGGCCTCGCCGCCCTCGCGCAGGATGCGGTTGGCCTCGCGGACCTCCTCATGGCCCTTCATGTCCTCGGACCCGACATTCAGAATGCCGATTGTGGGCCGGCGGCCGCTGCTGTGCACCGCTGCGTGGAAGGCCTCCCCCATGATGGCGAATTCGACCAGCTGTTCGGCATCGCTCTCGACGTTGGCGCCGACATCCAGCACCGCCGTCACGCCCTTGAGCGTCGGCCAGCTGGCCACGATGGCGGGTCGCTCCAGCCCGTGCGCCGACATCCGCAGCAGCAGTTTGGATATGGCCATCAGCGCGCCGGTGTTCCCCGCCGAAACGATGGCGCCCGCCTCGCCCAGCTTGACCGCCTCGATGGCGTTCCACAGGCTTGAGCCCTTGCCGCGACGCATCGCCTGGGCCGGCTTCTCGTCCATGGCCACCATCTTGTCAGTGTGGCGCACGATGCAGACCTCGTCCGTCAGCGCGCAGGTGGCCATTTCATGCCGGATGGCGGTCTCGTCTCCATGCAGCAGGAAACGCACGCCGTCGCCGCCGTGGCGTTTGCGGTAGTCGCGGACGCCTGCAACCACGACCGACGGACCGTGGTCCCCGCCCATGGCGTCGAGCGAAATCAGGATGGGGGATGACAAGCCGTTTCGACTCCGTCGCGCCGTCAGTCCGGCGCTTGTCAGTAAGGCGACGATAGCGCCGCCCCGGGGGGATGCAACCGCGCCGCCCCGACGTCAACCTTCGTCGGACGGACGCAGTTGCTTCAACACGGCGAAGGGCGAGATTTCGGCCGGTTCCGGCGGCTGGACGAACTCGGCGCCGGGCTTGCGGGGGAACGGGTCCAGCCGCAGGGCAAGCTGTTCGACCGCATACTGGCCCAGGTCGATCTGGCCGTCCTCGATCAGGTCAGGCGATTCGTCATCCAGGGTGATGACGATCTCGTCGGAATCCTCGTCCACCGCCTCGGCCAGGGTCAGGGAGAACGGCGCGTCGATCTCGACGGGCAAGGGCTCCAAGGTGATGCCGCAGATCTGGGCGAGGCTGGCGCGGACCCGTCCGGACAACCGCCAGCCGGCGTCCGTCGGAACAAGATCCATCTCGGCGGTGAAGGATTCCAGCGAGGCCAGATCCAGAGCCTTGGCGATCCGCGCTCGCGCCGCCGCGTCGGGCTCCAGCGTCCGCTTCACGCCGCCGGGGACCTGATGCAGGCGGACCGGCTCGCTGTACGGAAGGGTTGGAACGCTCATTTGACGACCTCCGCCCAGTCAGGCCCCGCCACGACCCCATCGAAATCCTGCGCCGCCAGACGGCCCCGGCTGGCCAGCGCATAGTCCGCAAGCGCAGCCCCGGCCGCGGGATCGTCGCTCTCATAGACGTTGCGCGCCAGACCGACGGACAACGCCGCGGCGTCACCCTCGCGCAGGGGACCCTCATAGGCGGTCATCCGGCCGTACAGGGCCTCGCCCAGCTTGCGCATTTTCTTGCCCACCGAGATGTCTCCGACACCCAGTTCGCGCAGGGCGTGGTCCAGCGACGAAACATAGGTGTTGAACAGATCCTGACCGGCCTGCGCCCCGCGCTCGCCCTCGTCGCGCAGGCGCATGACCAGCAACAGCACATGCAGGGTGTAGAGCTCGAACCGCGCATCGATGCGGTCGGCGACGCCCAGCGCCGTATAGAAGCCCGGGTCGCGCGCCTGGCGCACCGCCAGTTCATACAGCGGCTGGCCCAGACGCTCTCGGGGGCGGGTACGGAACAGATTCTGAAGCATGATCATGCGGCCCCTTTTCCGCCGCGCCGTTGAACTAAGGCTCGGGTCCGGTTAGGTCAAAGACCTTGTTGAAGTCGCAGGCGCCGCAAATGCTCCGTTCCAAGCTCCTTATCGCCGTTTTGTCCGCCACGGCCCTTACGGCCGCGTGCGCCCCGGTGGTGGGTCAGAACGGTTTCCAAGCCATCGACGCCAAGCCGGCCGACATCGTCGCCGGCACGGACACCAAACAGACCGTGCTGACCAAGCTGGGTACGCCGTCGACGACCTCGACCTTCGAGCGTGACAGCATCTGGTACTACATCAGCCAGGTCACCGAGAAATACACCTACAACCGCGCCCACGTGACCCAGCGGTCGGTGACCGAAATCACCTTCAACGAGGCCGGTCAGGTTTCGGCTGTCAACAATCTCGGTCTCGAGGACGGCCAGGTCGTCGCCATGAACGGCCGCGAGACGCCGACCCGCGGCCGCCAGCTGACGATCCTCGAGCAACTGCTCGGCAACGTCGGCCGCGGCCAGCTGCCCCGCACCGACGAAGACACGCCCGGCCAGCAACGCCGGGACGACTAGGTCTCCCGACCAGGCAGAACGAAGAAGGCCCCGGAGATCGCTCTCCGGGGCCTCTTTCTTTTTCAGGATGGCCGGCCTCTCCGGCGAACCGGAGAGGCCGTTCAAACTCAGGCGATCTTGCCGCTCGCCAGCACCGCCAGAAGAAGCAGGGCGACGATGTTGGTGATCTTGATCATCGGATTCACCGCCGGGCCGGAGGTGTCCTTGTAGGGATCCCCGACCGTGTCGCCGGTCACCGCGGCCTTGTGCGCCTCGGAGCCCTTGCCGTGGACGACGCCGTTCTTGTCGGTGAAGCCCTCTTCGATCACCTTCTTGGCGTTGTCCCACGCGCCGCCGCCCGACGTCATCGAGATGGCGACGAACAGGCCGGTGACGATCACGCCCATCAGCATGGCGCCCAGGGCCGCGAACGCGGTGGCCTTGTCCGAGATCATGAGGACGGCCACAAACAGCACGATCGGCGACAGGACGGGCAACAGCGACGGCACGATCATCTCGCGGATCGCCGCCTTGGTCAGGATGTCGACGGCCCGGCCGTACTCGGGCTTGACCTCATAGGTCATGATGCCCGGGTTCTCGCGGAACTGGCGACGGACCTCTTCCACGACCGATTCAGCAGCCCGGCCGACCGCCATCATGGACATTCCGCCGAACAGGAAGGGCAGCAGTCCCCCGAACAACAGGCCGACGACGACATAGGGATTGGTCAGGCCGAAATCGATCTCGCCCATGCCCGCGAAGAACGGGAACAGGTCGGGGTTGGCGGCGAAATAGTTCAGGTCCGACGTATAGGCCGCGAACAGCACCAGGGCGCCCAAGCCCGCGGAACCGATCGCATAGCCCTTGGTCACCGCCTTGGTGGTGTTGCCGACGGCGTCCAGGGCGTCCGTCACGTGACGCACGTCCGAGGGCAGGCTCGCCATCTCGGCGATGCCGCCGGCGTTGTCGGTGACCGGACCGAAGGCGTCCAGCGCCACGATCATCCCCGCCACGCCCAGCATGGTCGTGGTGGCGATGGCGATGCCGAACAGGCCCGCCAGCTGATAGCTGGCGACGATGCCGACGATGATCGTCAGCGCCGGAAGCGCCGTGGACTCCAGCGAAACGGCCAGGCCCTGGATCACATTGGTGCCATGGCCCGAAACCGAGGCGTTGGCGACCGAGCGCACCGGCCGGAAGTTGGAGCCGGTGTAGTATTCGGTGATCACCACGATGGCCGCGGTGACGCCCAGACCGACCAGGCCGGACCAGAACAGGCTCATAGGCTCGATGACCAGACCGCTGGTCGTCGTGACCGGGCCGGTCACCAGGTTGGTGATGACCCACCAGACCGCACCGACCGACAGGACGCCGGTGACGATCAGGCCCTGGTACAGGGCGCCCATGATGTTCTGGCTCTTGCCCAGACGGACAAAGAAGCTGCCGATGATCGAGGTCACCACGCAGATGGCGCAGATGGCCAGCGGCAGCAGCATCATGGTTTCGACATAGGGCTGGTCGCGGAAGAAGATCGCCGCCAGCACCATCGTCGCCACCGTCGTCACCGCATAGGTCTCGAACAGGTCGGCGGCCATGCCGGCGCAGTCGCCGACGTTGTCGCCGACATTGTCGGCGATGGTCGCGGCGTTGCGGGGGTCATCCTCGGGGATGCCGGCCTCGACCTTGCCCACCATGTCGCCGCCCACGTCGGCGCCCTTGGTGAAGATGCCGCCGCCCAGACGGGCGAAGATGGAGATCAGCGAGGCGCCGAAGCCCAGGGCCACCAGACCGTCGATGACCTCGCGGCTGGTGGACTCAAAGCCCGCGCCGGCGGTCAGGAAGGCGTAGTAGCCGGCCACGCCCAGAAGCGCGCCGCCCGCCACGAACATGCCGGTGATGGCGCCCGACCGGAAGGCCAGGTCCAGACCCTTGGCGAGGCTCTCGGACGCCGCCTGCGCGGTGCGGACGTTGGCCCGGACCGAGATCAGCATGCCCGCGAACCCGGCGAGGCCCGAAAGCACCGCGCCGATGACGAAGCCTATGGCCGCCCAGGGGCCGATCAGCAGATACGCCGCGATCAGGATGACGACCCCGACCATGGCGATGGTGGTGTACTGGCGGCGCAGATAGGCCGAGGCCCCTTCCTGGATCGCCGCGGCGATCTCGCGCATCTTGTCGTTGCCGGTGCTGGCCTTCATCAACGCGGCGGTCTGGACGAGGCCGTAAAGCACTCCCAGCGCGCCCGCGGCGATGACCAGCCACAGATAGTTACTCATGGCGTTTCCAAACCCTGTGTGTTCAGGCGCCCGGTTCCTTGGCGCGGCGGGCGTTATTCGCCTCTGTCCGCCTTCCGGTCCCCCCGTGCGCACCGGACGCATGTTGCGTCCTTGGGGAATTGCGGCGGAAACGTGCCAAATGCCGGGGGCCGACGCAACAGCGTTGGTGAACGAAGTTCAGCCAGCGGTGACGCCGGTGCGGCGGCGGGGCGCCTGGCTGACGATCTCGACGCGCACCACCGAGCCGCGTCCAGCTATCACAGCGGCCGATCGCATCAGGCTGGCGGACAGGGCGGCCTCATCGATCCGCGTCCAGTCATCCGGCACAAGAAACGGCGTCCGGTGTCCGGCGCGGACCAGGGCGTCGCGCAGATAGGCTTCCTTGAGGCGCATCGATTCGGGCGTGGCCGACCCGCCCAGATGCATGCGCAGGGAGACGAAGACATAGTTCCGCAGACGCCCGCCGGCGATGACCGGCAGCCCCACGCCGGGCATGCTGATGCTCGCGCCGCTGGGCGCGGGTCTGTCGCTGGCCATGGCCCCGTTCCCGGCGACGAGAACCGGCAGGGCGGCGGAGGCGGCGATGAGGTCACGACGGCGCATGGCGGCACCTTGACGGCCACGCCTTGAGATTTCGTTGTCAGCCGTGGGTAAAACCCGGCTTGTCGAAGGGTACCGGCTGCCCGGCGAAACGGGCGATGACCCCCTGCCCCGCCGTCACGCGGCCGATTCGCGTCAGGCGCAGATGCCGGCGCTCGGCCTCGCGCCGGATGGCGGCTTCATCGCGAGGTCCGACCGTAAAGGCGACCTCATAGTCGTCACCGCCGGTGACCAGCTTTTCCAGCGCTGCCTGCTCGTCGACGCGGCCGTCGAACCACGCCTGGCCGGCGGCCGACAGCGGCACGTTTTCCAGATCGATCTCGATGCGCACCCGCCCGGCTTCCGCCAGATGGCCGAGATCGGCGATCAGCCCGTCGGAGATGTCGATGGCCGAGGTGGCCATATCCCGCACCGGGTCCGCGAATTCCGTACGCGGCGTCGGGATCCGGTAGTGGTCCGACAAGGCGGCGATCCGTTCAGGATCCAGCGACAGCCTGCCCCGCACCGCCTCCAGTCCCAGCCAGCCGTCGCCGATGGCGCCGGTCACGAACACCAGGTCACCCGCCCGGGCGCCAGCGCGGCCGACGGTTCGCCCCTTGGGGATCCAGCCAAGCATGGTCATGGAAAAGCTGGCCGGGCCCGGCGTCACGACCGTGTCGCCGCCCAGCAAGGCGACGCCGAACGCCTTCTGGTCGACACGCAGGCCGTCGCAGAACGCCATCCGCTCGGGCCAGCCGCAACGCTCGGACCAGTGGCAGGCCAGCAGATAGCCGAACGGCTCGGCCCCCTTGGCGGCCAGGTCCGACAGGTTCACCCGCATCAGCTTGCGGGCCACGGTGTCCAGCGGGTCGTCCGGCAGGAAGTGAACGCCCTCGACGATGGCGTCCTTGGTCAGAACCAGATCGTGCCCGGCGCGTGAGGGCACCACGGCGACATCATCCAGCAACCCCCGTCCCCACTCGGGATGGGCCAGGGGCGCGAACAGGCGGCGGATGGTCTCGAACTCGCCTGCGACATCGACCGCGGGCATGTCCGTGTCAGCCCCTGGGCCGGGCGTCTCGGGCGACGCCGTCCAGCGCCGCGTTGACGAATTTGGCTTCGGCGTCGTCGAAGAAGGCCTTGGCCAGTTCCACATATTCGTCGATGACGATCTCGCGCGGCACGTCCTGGCGTTCGCGCAGTTCCCACGCCCCGGCCCTGAGCAGGGCCCGAAGGGTGGAGTCGAGACGTTCCATCCGCCAGTTGGACGCCAGCCGCGCCTTGACCGCGTCGTCGATGTCGCGCTGGCCGCTGACCACGCCCCGCACGATCCCGGCGAACCAGTCCTCGTCGGCCTCGGCGAGGGGTTCGCCCTCGATGTCGGCGTCGAAGCGATGGTTGGAAAACTCGGAGATGACGGTCTCGACGCCCTCGCCGGCCAGCTCCATCTGATAGAGGGCCTGGACGGCCGCGAGGCGCGCGACGGTGCGCGCGCGGCGCTGGCGGCTGGTCAGTTGCGGTTCTGCGCGCTGTTTCTCGGCCTCTGCGAGCTGGGCGAGGACGGACTGGAGGCTGGCGGGTTCGGTCACGCGCCCAGTCCTACGCGCAGCCGCTTGCGCAAGGCAATGAGGTCGAGACAGGCGCGCGCCGCGCCGCCGCCCTTGTCGCCCTCGCTGATGCGGGCCCGGGCCCAGGCCTGGTCCTCGTCCTCGGTCGTCAGGATGCCGTTTCCGATGACGACGCCGTTAAGCCCCAGATTGCGGAGCCCCGCCGCCGACTGATCCGAGACGATCTCGAAATGGTAGGTCTCGCCGCGGATCACGCAGCCCAGGGCGACGAAACCGTCGTAGCGCGGCGCGGTTGGGTAGCGGCCAGCCTCGACAGCCAGGGCGATGGCCGTCGGCACTTCGAGCGCGCCAGGCACGGAGACCACGTCGAACTCCGCGTTCCGAGCCCGCAGGGCGTCCTTCGCCCCTTCCAGCAGGGCGTCGGCCAGATCGTCATAGAAGCGCGCCTCGACGATGAGGACGCGGGGGGGATCGCTCAGGATTGGTCTTCTCCGTCCATGTCGCGCCAGCCGACGATGCGCAGGCCGTAGCCTTCCAGCGCAGCGGGATTGGGGCGGGTCGAGCTCATCACGATCATGTCGCGCACGCCGAGATCCAGCAGGATCTGCGCGCCGACGCCGTAGTTGCGGATCGAGCGGTCGACCGCGACGGGTTTCTCAACGCCCGCCAGCCGCTCCGCAAGGCCGTGCAGGTCAGGATCGCGGAGGAAGACAGTCACGCCCGCCCCCGGATGGTCGCTGATCACTTTCAGGGCCTTGGGAATATAGCTTTGCCGCGCCTCGACATGGCCCAGCAGGTCGGCGGCGAAATCGACCTGGTGCATGCGCACCAGCGTCGGCTTGCCCGGCTCGATCTTGCCGTGAACCAGCGCCACATGCTCGGCGCCCTCGATGGTGTTCCGGTACAGCATCAGGCGGAACGGCCCGCCGTGGACGCTCTCGAACGGCGTATCCATGATCCGCTCGACATAGCGTTCGGTGCGGCGGCGATAGGCGATCAGGTCGGCGATGGTGCCGATCTTCATTCCGTGCAGCTGGGCGAAGGCGACGAGGTCCGGCATCCGCGCCATCGATCCGTCGTCGTTCATGATCTCGCAGATCACGCCGGCGGGCGTAAGGCCGGCCATGCGGCTGATATCGACCGCGGCCTCGGTGTGGCCGGTGCGGACCAGCACGCCGCCGTCGCGGGCGACCAGCGGGAACACATGGCCGGGCGAGACGATGTCGTCGGCGCCACGGGTCGGGTCCGCCGCCACCTGCACCGTGCGGGCGCGGTCGGCGGCCGAAATGCCGGTGGTCACGCCCTCGCGCGCCTCGATCGAGACGGTGAAGGCCGTGCCCATGCTCTCGCGGTTCTCGGCCGCCATCGGCGGCAGGCGCAGCTGGCGGGCGCGGTCGGCGGTGATGGCGAGGCAGATCAGGCCGCGGGCGTGCCGAGCCATGAAATTGATCTGGTCCGGCGTGGCGAACTGGGCCGGAATGATGATGTCGCCCTCGTTCTCGCGATCCTCGGCGTCGACGAGGATGTAGGGCTTGCCGTTGCGGGCGTCCTCGAGGATGTCCTCGATGGGGCTGATCGGGCTGTCGTTCATGTTCGCGGCCAGTTGCATCACGCCGTCTCCTGCCACCGCGCGAGGTATCGCGCCAGCATGTCGATCTCGAGGTTGACCGCGTCGCCCGGTTTGAGGGCCCCGAGCGTGGTCGCTTCCCAGGTGTGGGGGATGATATTCAGACCGAAGGTCCGATCCTCGACGGCGTTGACGGTCAGGGAGACGCCGTCGACCGTGATCGAGCCCTTGGCGGCGATATAGCGGTGCAGCGGCGCCGGGGCCTCGATGTCGATGCGGTGCGAGCCGCCTTCGGGCGTGACCGAGACAACCCGGCCCAGACCATCGACATGGCCCGAGACGACATGGCCGCCCATTTCGTCGCCCAGTTTCGCGGCGCGCTCGAGGTTGACGCGGTGGCCCTCGGCCCAGTCTCCGAGGGTGGTCTTCGACAGGGTTTCCCCCGAGACCTCGACGGCGAACCAGCCGGGGCCCTTCTCGGTCACGGTCAGGCAGCAGCCGGCGTGGCTGATCGAGGCGCCGAGGTCGACGCCGGCGGTGTCGAAGGCGGTCTCGATCTCATAGCGACGGTCGCGCGCGGTCTGGCGGACCGAACGGACCCGGCCAATGTCGGTGACGATTCCGGTGAACACTCAACGCCCTCCCGGCGAGGGCCGCCGTACGTCAAAACCGGTCGCAGGCCGGCGAAGGCTAGCGGATCGCGTCATAGCGTTCCCACAGATCGTCGCCGACCGGTTCGGCGGACACTCGCCGGAAGGTGGGGGCATCGGCCAGCTTCGCAAGGCCGAGCGCCGCCACGCAGGGTCGCCCCTCGGCCCCAAGCAGGATCGGGGCGCGGAACCACTCCAGCCGATCCACGAGGCCGGCTCGCAGGAAACTGGCCGCCACCTGCCCGCCGCCCTCGATCAGCACCGATGAAACGCCCCGGCGTTTCAGGGCGCCGAGGCTGGCGACGACCGACGGGCGCTCCTGGTCGGCCTCGACGCGTTCAACGACGGCGGTCCCGACGGGCGCGGGCTCGGAAACGGTGAGGATCAGGCTGTCGCCGTTTGCGACCTTCGACGTGGGGGGCGTGCGCAGGCGACTGTCCAGCACCACCCGCAACGGCTGGTCTACAGGCCGGCCCGGAAGCCGCGCCGTCAGTTCGGGGTCGTCCGCGAGTACAGTCTCGACGCCCACCAGAATGGCGTCATGAGCGGCCCTGAGGCGATGGCCTTCCAGCCGCGCCGCCTCGCCCGTGATCCACTGACTCTCGCCCGTGGCCGTGGCGATCCGGCCGTCCAGCGATGTGGCCAGCTTCAGGGTGACGCGGATCCTTTGATCCGGGGGGCGCATCAGTTTTCGTCCAGACCCTCGTCGCCCAGGAAACGCGCGAAGTCGCCGGTGTGGCGGAAGTCCTTGTAGACCGAGGCGTAGCGGACGTAGGCGACCTCATCGACCGACTTCAGCGCCTTCATGATGAAGTCGCCGACGGTCGAGGACGGGATCTCTGTCTCGCCGAGGCTTTCCAGCTGGCGGGTTATGCGGCTGACCAGCTGTTCGACCTGTTCGGCCTGCACCGGACGCTTGCGCAGGGCGACGTTCAGCGACCGCTCCAGCTTGTCGCGGTCGAAGGGGGTGCGGCGGCCGTTACGCTTGAGGATCATCAGCTCGCGCAGCTGCACCCGTTCGAAAGTGGTGAAACGCCCGCTGCACTGCGGGCAGGACCGGCGGCGGCGGATGGCGGCGCCGTCGTCGGACGGGCGGCTGTCCTTCACCTGGGTGTCCTGATTTCCGCAGAAGGGGCATTTCATCAGCGGGTTATCCGTAGATCGGGAAGCGGCGCGTGAGCTCACGCACCTCGCCCGCGACGCGTTGGGACACGCCGGCGTCGGCCTCGTCCGTGCCCTTCATGGAATCGATGATGTCGGCGATCCAGTGGCCGACCTGCTGGAACTCGCCGACGCCGAAGCCGCGCGTGGTGCCGGCGGGGGTGCCCAGACGGACGCCCGAGGTGACGGTGAAGGGGGCGGTGTCGAAGGGGACGCCGTTCTTGTTGCAGGTCATCAGGGCATGTTCGAGGGCCGCCTCGGTAGCCTTGCCGGTGACGCCCTTGGGCCGCAGGTCGACCAGCATCAGATGGCTGTCGGTGCCGCCCGAGACGATGGCCGCGCCGCGCTCGACCAGCACGGCGGCCAGGGCCCGGGCGTTGGTCACGACCTGTTGGGCATAGAGTTTGAATTCTGGCTTGAGCGCCTCGCCGAAGGCCACGGCCTTGGCGGCGATGACATGCTCCAGCGGCCCGCCCTGCAGGCCCGGGAAGACCGCCGAATTGATCTTCTTGCCCAGTTCGATGTCGTTCGACAGCACCATGCCGCCGCGCGGCCCGCGCAGGGTCTTGTGCGTCGTGGTGGTGACGACGTGGGCGTGGGGCAGCGGGTCGGGATAGACGCCGCCGGCGATCAGGCCGGCATAGTGGGCCATGTCGACCATCAGATAGGCGCCCACGCTGTCGGCGATCTCGCGGAACCGCTTGAAGTCGATGTGGCGGCTGTAGGCCGAGGCGCCGGCCAGGATCAGCTTCGGCTTCTCCTTCTCGGCCATCTCGGCGACGTGGTCATAGTCGATCAGGCAGTCGCTCTCGCGCACCTTGTAGGTCACCGGCCGGAACCATTTGCCCGACTGGTTGGCGGGCGAACCGTGGGTCAGGTGGCCGCCGGCCGCCAGATCCATGCCGAGGAAGGTGTCGCCGGGGGTCAGCAGGGCCTGGAACACCGCCTGGTTGGCCTGGGCGCCCGAGTGCGGCTGGACGTTGGCGAAGGCGCAGCCGAACAGCGCCTTGGCGCGCTCGCGGGCGAGGTTTTCGGTGACGTCGACGTATTCGCAGCCGCCATAGTAGCGCCGGCCCGGATAGCCTTCGGCGTATTTATTGGTCAGGACCGAGCCTTGCGCCTCCAGCACCGCCCTGGAGACGATGTTCTCGGAGGCGATCAGCTCGATCTGCTCCTTCTGGCGGCCCAGTTCGCCCTGGATGCCGCCGAAGATGTCGGGATCGGCCTCGGCGAGGGTCTTCGAAAAATAGTCGGCGTGGGTGAAGGCGGTCACTGGAATCCCCGAAGCTCTGGCGGCGAACCATTTAGGCCCGACGCCGGTTCACCACAACATCTTGTGGTCAGCGGGCGGCCAGCGCCCGTTTCAGCTTGCCGATGGCGATCCGCTCCAGGCCCGCGCGCTCGGTGACCGGCCCGACGGCGGACGCCTCCACACCGGTCGCAACGTGCACGGCCGAGCATTTCAGGTATGGCCCGTTGCGGGTCAGTTCGACGATAATCTCGCCGAGGCCTGGCTCAGGCGACGGCAGGAAGGCGCGCCACGTTGCAGTGTGTCCACAGCCGGTCCATCGCCTTGACGAGGTCGTCCA